>NZ_JAHCLU010000017.1 GCF_018448785.1 Halomonas jincaotanensis
ACCGGTAGTTCAGTCGGTTAGAATGCCGGCCTGTCACGCCGGAGGTCGCGGGTTCGAGTCCCGTCCGGTCCGCCATCTTGAATTCCTGACCCCGAGGTTCCCTGGCCTCGGGGTTTTCGTGTGCGAAACGTTTCTCGCCTGAGTGCGCTTCGCTGGCGCTGTCCATCTGTTCTATTCCGACTATCTCTCCAAGGCCGGACCGGCCAGGCCTACCCTTGGTCATTTTTTGCGTCTCCCTGCCGACTGTCATACAGTTGTTTGAATACCGGCGATGACGACTGCGAGGATCTCGGCCGTGAGCGACACTCCCCATCTGTTTCGCCCCTTGAGGGTTGGCCCGCTGACGCTGCCCAACCGGGTGCTGATGGGCTCCATGCACACCAATCTTGAAGAGGCGCCGAACGGTTTTGCACGCCTGGCGGCGTTTTATGCCGAAAGGGCCCGTGAGGGCGTGGGTCTGATCGTGACCGGAGGTATCGCGCCCAATGTCGAGGGCTCCGTCTTCCAGGGGGCTGCCATGCTGACCACACGGGACGAGGCCGAGCGGCATCGCCCCGTCGTCGAGGCAGTCCATGCAGAGGGTGCCCATATCTGCCTGCAGATCCTGCACGCCGGTCGTTACGCTTATTCCCCCGATCTGGTGGCACCATCGGCCATCCAGGCACCCATCAACCTCTTCATGCCTCGTGAACTTTCTACCGATGAAGTGGCTCGCCAGATCGATGACTACGTGCGCTGCGCCTCCCTTGCACAGGCCGCCGGCTACGACGGTGTCGAGGTAATGGGCTCGGAGGGCTATCTGATCAATCAGTTCCTGTGTCCTCGTACCAACCGCCGAACGGACCAGTGGGGAGGGTGTCTCGAGAACCGCCTGCGCTTAGCCGTCGAGATCGTTAGGCGAATCCGTCAAGCAGTGGGGAGCGACTTCCTGCTCATCTTCCGCTTGTCGATGATCGATCTGGTGGAAGAGGGCGGCACTTGGGACGAGGTCGTGGCACTAGGTCGTGCCATCGAGGCGGCTGGCGCCGATGTCATCAATACCGGCATCGGCTGGCATGAGGCCCGCGTGCCGACCATCGTCACCAGCGTGCCGCGTGCCGCCTTCACCGAGGTGTCACGGCGTATGCGGGCGGAGGTGACAATACCGTTGATTACCACCAATCGCATCAACATGCCCGAGGTGGCCGAGAGGGTGCTCGCCGAGGGGCACGCCGACATGGTGTCCATGGCGCGTCCCTTTCTCGCGGACCCGGCCTGGATCCGCAAGGCGGCCGCCGGTCGCGACGACGAGATCAACACCTGTATCGCCTGCAACCAGGCCTGCCTGGATCATACCTTCCAGGGACTGCTGACCTCTTGCCTGGTTAATCCGCGCGCCTGCCACGAGACCGAGCTGCTTATCGAGGCAACTGAAACAGTTCGCGACATCGCCGTTGTCGGCGGTGGTCCGGCGGGGATGGCGGCGGCGTTGACGGCGGCACAGCGCGGTCATCGCGTTACGCTTTTCGAGCGCGGCTCCGCGCTGGGCGGGCAGTTCAACTACGCGCGACGCATTCCCGGCAAGGAAGAGTTTGCCGAGACATTGCGTTATTACCGGGTCATGCTGGAAAAACACGGCGTGGTAATTAAGCTCGACCGCGAAGCAACGATGGACACGCTGCGCGGATTCGATGCCGTGGTGCTGGCCAGTGGCGTGCGACCGCGTCCCCTGACCATTCCCGGGATCGAACATTCCTCGGTGATCAGTTATCCCGAGGCCATCACCCACCCCGAGAGAGTGGGCAGGCGGGTCGCGATTATCGGGGCAGGGGGGGTCGGCTTCGATGTCGCTGAATTACTGAGTCACTCTGGCCAGCCCAGCCTGGATGCAGCGGCCTGGCGTGCCGAATGGGGCGTGGATATTACCGTGGCCGAGCAAGGTGGCCTTGCGACGCCGGTTTCCCCGCCGATTGGCCGCCAGGTCATGTTGTTGCAGCGCAAGTCCAGCAAGCCTGGCAAGGGGTTGGGCAAGACGACAGGCTGGGTCCATCGCGCCTCGCTCAGGCAGCATGGCGTGGAGACACTCACCGGCTGCGAGTATCTGCGAATTGACGACGAGGGCTTGCATATACGCCTCGAGGGCGAATCGCGATGCCTTGACGTGGACAGCATCGTGATCTGTGCTGGGCAGGAACCGGTGCGCGAACTCTTCATGCCATTGCAGGCAGCCGGCGTGGTGGTGCACCTGATCGGCGGTGCCGAAAAAGCCGCCGAGCTCGACGCCAAGCGCGCCATCGATCAGGGGACGCGGCTCGCATCGTCGTTATAACATCGCCTATCTTCTGGCACGTCATGTGGCGCTAGCGTCCTTGTAGCGTTTAACACTGCACAGTTTTTCCATGAACTGCCTGTGCACACTCGGGTTCTCACCAGTGAGGGCTCGTGCGTTGATTTGCTCGGCAACCCCTTATCCGCTGATGCTGTCTACGCTGTTGAGACCCCACCGCGATTGATCCCTATACAATGGGGAGGTCGGGGGAAATGGGCATACAGGAGGTATCGATGAGCATCTTCGATCATGTGCAGAACCGCTTCGCTCGTGTTCAGCAGGAAGAAATGAGCCTGCAGGAATATCTGGAACTCTGTCGCCAGGAGCCAGTGGCTTACGCCAGCGCGGCCGAGCGGATGCTGGAGGCCATCGGCGAGCCCGAAGTGATCGATACCGCGAAGGATTCGCGGTTGTCGCGGATATTTTCCAACAAGGTGATTCGCCGCTATCCGGCATTCGCCGAATTCTACGGCATGGAAGAGGCGATCGAGCAGATCGTGGCCTATTTCCGTCATGCCGCCCAAGGGCTCGAGGAGCGTAAGCAGATTCTTTACCTGCTTGGGCCGGTAGGCGGCGGCAAGTCGTCGCTTGCGGAGCGCCTCAAGCTTCTTATGGAGCATGTGCCGTTCTATGCCATCAAGGGGTCACCGGTCTACGAGTCTCCGCTGGGTCTTTTTTCACCCGAAGAGGACGGCGAGCTGCTCGAGAAGGAATACGGCATCCCCGCGCGTTATATGAAGAGCGTGATGTCGCCCTGGGCGGCCAAGCGCCTCAAGGAATACGGTGGCGACGTGGCAAAGTTTCGGGTGGTGCGTCTGTATCCGTCGCGGCTGAATCAGATCGCCATCTCCAAGACTGAGCCCGGAGACGAGAACAACCAGGACATTTCCTCCCTGGTGGGTAAGGTCGACATCCGCCAACTGGAACTCTATTCGCAGGATGACCCCGATGCCTACAGCTTCTCGGGAGGACTGTGTCGAGCCAACCAGGGCCTGATGGAGTTCGTCGAGATGTTCAAGGCGCCGATCAAGGTGCTGCATCCCCTCTTGACCGCGACTCAGGAGGGCAACTACAACCCGACCGAGGGCATGGGGGCAATTCCCTTCGACGGCATCGTCCTGGCCCATTCCAATGAAAGCGAATGGCAAACCTTTCGCAACAATCGCAATAACGAGGCCTTTCTCGATCGTGTCTACATGGTCAAGGTGCCCTACTGCCTGAGGGTCACCGAGGAGATCAACATCTACAGGAAGCTCCTCGAGCACTCGTCGCTGGCCGAGGCACCCTGTGCCCCGGACACTCTGCGCATGCTGGCGCAGTTCTCGGTACTCTCGCGACTCAAGGAACCCGAGAACTCGAGTATCTATTCCAAGATGCGTGTCTACGACGGCGAGAATCTCAAGGACACCGACCCCAAGGCCAAGTCGATACAGGAATATCGTGACGCCGCCGGGGTCGACGAGGGCATGGATGGCCTCTCCACGCGTTTTGCCTTCAAGATTCTCTCCAAGGTATTCAACTTCGACAATCATGAGATTGCCGCCAACCCGGTACACCTCTTGTATGTGCTCGAACAGCGCCTCGAGCAGGAGCAGCTGCCGCGCGAGACCTTCGAGCGCTATCTGCGCTTCATCAAGGAGTTTCTGGCGCCGCGCTATGTGGATTTCATCGGCAAGGAAATCCAGACGGCCTATCTGGAGTCCTATTCCGAATATGGCCAGAACATCTTCGATCGCTACGTCACCTACGCGGACTTCTGGATTCAGGATCAAGAATACCGCGATCCTGAAACCGGCGAGTTCCTCAACCGTCAGTCACTTAACGAGGAACTGGAGAAGATCGAGAAGCCGGCAGGGATTTCCAACCCCAAGGATTTCCGCCACGAGGTGGTTAACTTTGTGTTGCGGGCACGTGCCCAGAACAATGGCATGAATCCCAGTTGG
This sequence comes from Halomonas jincaotanensis, assembly GCF_018448785.1. Classification (GTDB taxonomy): domain Bacteria; phylum Pseudomonadota; class Gammaproteobacteria; order Pseudomonadales; family Halomonadaceae; genus Halomonas; species Halomonas jincaotanensis. The sequence goes on from NZ_JAHCLU010000017.1 coordinate 4,252, forward strand.
CAGTCCTACGAGAAGCTGCGCGGCGTTATCGAACACAAGATGTTTGCCAATACCGAGGAACTGTTGCCGGTCATTTCCTTCAACGCCAAGGCCTCGGCATCCGACCAGCGCAAGCATGAGGACTTCGTGGCGCGAATGGTGGATCGAGGGTATACCGAGAAACAGGTACGCCTGCTTTCCGAGTGGTACCTGCGAGTCCGCAAATCGCAATGATCAGGCGACGACCACCGGCAGGGAGGTCTGCATGAGCTATTTCATCGATCGACGCGCCAATGCCAAGCACAAGAGTGCTGTCAATCGCCAGCGCTTTCTCGATCGCTACCGAAAGCATATCAAGCGATCGGTCGAGGAGGCAGTCAATCGACGCTCCATCACCGACATGGAGCGTGGCGAAAAGGTGTCGATTCCGGCCCGTGACATCTCCGAGCCGGTCTTCCAGCATGGCTCGGGTGGCAAGCGTACCGTCGTCACTCCTGGTAACCGTGAGTTCACCGAGGGTGACCGGCTGCGCCGCCCCGGTGGGGGCGGCGGTGGCGGGGCAGGTGAGGGGAGCGCCTCCAATCAGGGTGAGGGAGTGGATGAGTTCGCCTTCACGCTGAGTCGCGAGGAGTTTCTCGACTTCGTCTTCGATGGGTTGGAGTTGCCTCATCTGGAACGCAAGGCGCTGGTCGATCTCGATGAGGTGAGGCCGGTTCGGGCAGGCATTTCCCGTCAAGGGGTGCCGGCTCGCATGAATATCGTGCGTTCGATGCGTGAGGCGCATGCACGGCGAATTGCCATGCGGGCCCCCATTCGACGAGCGCTGCGCGAAGCGAATGAGGCCCTTGAAGCCGAGGAGCGCAAGGATCCGGTGCTGCGTAACCCTGCACGTATCAGCGAACTCAAGGAGGAGATTGCGCGTCTCGAGAAGCGAATGGAAGCTGTGCCTTTCATCGATACCTACGACCTGCGCTACAACAATCTGACCAATCAGCCACAGCCTTCTAGCAAGGCGGTGATGTTCTGCGTGATGGATGTCTCGGGCTCGATGACCCAGTCACACAAGGACATCGCCAAGCGATTCTTCCTGCTGCTCTATCTGTTTCTGGAGCGTAATTACGAGAAGGTCGAACTGGTGTTCGTGCGCCACCATACGGCGGCCAAGGAGGTCGACGAAGAGGAATTCTTCTATTCGCGCGAAACCGGCGGCACCATCGTGTCCAGTGCCCTGACGCTGGTCGACGAGATCATCGCCGACCGTTACCCACCGGGGCAGTGGAATCTTTACGTTGCCCAGGCATCGGATGGCGACAACTGGGACGACGATTCCGCTACCTGCCGGGATCTGCTGGTCGAGCGCTTGATGTCACGCCTGCAGTATTTCACCTATGTGGAAATTACGCCCCATGCCCACCAAGCTTTATGGGAGGAATACCAGAACGTGGCCGCCGAGTTTCCGGCGCGCTTTGCCATGCGCCAGATCGTCGAGGCCGGTGATATCTACCCGGTGTTCCGAGAGTTGTTCAAGCGCCGCGTCGCCAGCCCTTGACAACGAGGGCAAGCGACCAAGGAGGCATTGATGACCCGACGCAAGCCAATCGCCACGGGCTCCGACTGGAATTTTGCCATTCTCACCGAGTTCGAGGATGAGATCGCCCGTCTCGCCGACGAGTATCGACTGGACACCTACCCCAATCAGATCGAGATCATCACCACCGAACAGATGATGGATGCCTACGCCAGTGTGGGCATGCCGGTGGGTTACTCCCACTGGTCCTTCGGTAAGCAATTCCTTGCTGTGGAACAGGCCTACCGCCGTGGGCAGATGGGCCTGGCCTACGAGTTGGTCATCAATTCAGACCCCTGCATTGCCTACCTGATGGAGGAAAACACCCTGATGATGCAGGTGCTGGTGATGGCCCACGCCTGCTACGGCCACAACTCCTTCTTCAAGGGCAACTATCTGTTTCGCACCTGGACCGACGCCTCCTCGATCATCGATTACCTGGTATTTGCCCGCAAGTACATCGCCGAGTGCGAGGAGCGCCACGGCGTCACGGCCGTCGAGCAACTGCTCGACGCCTGCCACGCGTTGCAGAATTACGGGGTCGACCGCTACAAGCGGCCTTCGCCGATCTCGGCCGCCGAGGAGTCGCAGCGACAGGAGGAGCGTGAGGCGTATCTGCAAGCCCAGGTCAACACCCTGTGGCGCACCATTCCCACGTCCTCGGCATCGGAGATCCTGGCCGCCGGCCGGGGTGAGGAAGATCCGCTGGGCCTCCATGACGGAGGGCGCTATCCCGTCGAGCCTCAAGAAAACTTGCTCTATTTCATCGAGAAGAATGCACCATTGCTGGCGCCCTGGCAGCGCGAGGTCGTGCGTATCGTGCGCAAGCTCGCCCAGTATTTCTACCCGCAGCGCCAGACACAGGTAATGAACGAAGGCTGGGCGACCTTCTGGCATTACACCCTCATGAACCGGCTCTTCGATGAAGGGCTGGTCGATGAAGGATTGATCCTGGAGTTTCTGCAGTCACATACCGCGGTGGTCAACCAGCCTGCCTTCGATAGCCCCTACTTCAGCGGTATCAACCCCTACGCGCTGGGATTCGCGATTTTCACCGACCTCAAGCGGGTCTGCCAATCGCCTACCGACGAGGATCGGGAATGGTTTCCCGACATCGCTGGCAGCGATTGGCGGGAGACGCTGGAATTCGCCATGCGCAACTTCAAGGATGAGTCTTTCATTCAGCAGTTCTTGTCGCCCCGCGTCATTCGCGACCTCAAACTGTTCATGGTGGTCGACGACGACCAGGAGGAAATGCTCGAGGTCGCGGCGATTCACGACGAGCGTGGCTACCGACGCGTGCGTGAGGCGCTCGCCACGCAATATGCCCTTTCGGTGCGCGAGCCAAATATCCAGATCTATTCGGCAGATATCCGCGGGGATCGCTCACTCACGCTGCGTCATGTCCAGGACAGTCGCCGACCGCTGGCCCGTAGCGTGTACCCGGTGATACGACACCTGCATCAGCTCTGGGGATTCCCGGTCAGGCTGGAGTCGCTAGAGAGCGACGAAGTGGTAAGGCGCTATCAGTGGCCCCTTCCCGACGAGATCAAGCAGGAATAAGCCCACTCTGGGCGGGCCCGTCGGGTCAAGGCAGCCGAACGGGGCATATGCGCGAGACCACGACACCCGCGCCATCGGCGCGGGTGTCGTGGTTTGCGTACTGTCAGTCGCGAGCGTTCAGCCGGCGGCTGTCCAGGACTGGCACCAGCCCTTGGGCTCAACACTATGTTGCGGGAATAGCTGGCAGCCTTCGGTATCCGGTTGCCAGAACATGCAGTTATCGCATACCTCGCCTTCCTCGTAGGCGGGGTGATCGCTGGCGTCCTCGGCAGCTTCGACGTAGTTGAGCGCCTGAGCCTGATCCGATTCAGGATCGAGTCGAGGCAGCTCCTGGGCAAACGCAGTCTTGGATATGATGCCTGCGCCTAGCGGTAGGGCGGCGAGGCCCAGCAAGCTATTGCGCATGAAATCACGCCGGCTATTATCAGCCATGGTATCTCCTCATCACGGTTTGGCGACTTGCCACGGTCGGGCATGACATCTTGCCCGTATGCTTTACTGCCGGGTATCGTCTCTGCGGACGACTGCCGGCTTGCGTCCACGGTTGAAGCGATTGTGAATGATCAATGCTTTAACGCAGACTCACTTCAGCTTAGTCGAGTGACCGCCGCTTCGCGATCTAACCTGCGCTAATGCGGCAATCGGTCGCGATGGCCCAATTGGATCTCGCCGGCCATGGATGCCGGGCAGGGCCAGGCATTGCTATACTCGCGCCAGTGCCGGTGACGCCTTGGACGACCGTGTCCTCATTCCTGAAAAGGAGAGATGCTCAATGCAGAATGCCGTAATACTGATTAATACTGACAAGGGGCAGGTCAAGGCGGTCGCCGAACGCCTTGCCGATGTCGAGGGAATCAGCGAAGTCTATTCCACCTGTGGGCGCTATGACCTAGTGGCGATTGCCCGCACCCGCGACTTCGAGAGCCTGGCGGATCTGGTCACCGAGCGACTCAACACCGTCGAAGGCATTCGCGATACCGAGACCCTCAATGCCATGCAGGTGCACTCCCGGCACGACCTGGAAACCATGTTTTCGTTAGGGTGGTAACCCACCGACACGATCCCTTCTGCAAGGACACGCTGACGCATGACCTTTCGCTGGCGCCGCAAGGCGCGTCGTTTCGGCATTACCCTGCTGTTCGTCGTGGTGGGCTCTGGGCTCTGGTATGCCCAGGAGCGCGACTACCGCGACCGGCTCAGTTGGATGGGCGTGCCGGAGTGGCAGCAACTGACCCCTACCAGCTTTCATCGCGTGCTGCGCAATGATGGCTACTTGCTGGGCTGGTCGGACGTGCGGGTCAACGCCCTGTGGGTCAGTTACCTGCTCAATGCCGTCGAGGACCCGCGTGCCGGGCCACGCCCCAGCTTTCGCCGCGACTGGCGAACGCTTTGGCCCGTGGGCACTGACAGCTACGCCGGCAGCGGCTACGACCGGGGTCATCTGGCACCGAATTACGCCATTGCCGCGGTGCATGGCGCCGATGCACAAGAGCAGACTTTCCTGATGAGCAACATGGTGCCCCAGCGGCCCGATCTGAATCGGCGTCTCTGGCAGCGCTTGGAAGAAGTGGTGATGGATCACTTTGTTCCTCATTTCGGCATCGTTCAGGTGATTACAGGGCCAGTTTTTCCTGAACGCTTTCTTGATAACGTCACCCGGCGTGTCGGCCTGGTTGAGGTGCCACAAGCGTTCTACAAGATTCTGGTAGTGCCGGGCGAGGAGCCACGCGCGCTCGCGTTTCTCATGCCGCAAGAGGTCAGCGGCAACGAGCCGCTGGACGATTTTCTGGTCAGCATCGACGCCATCGAGGCACGTACCGGTCTGGATTTCTTTCCCGGGCTGAGTGTCGAGGCGGCCGACGCGTTGGAAGCGGAGGTGATCACGGCGGGTTGGCAACTCGATGACGTGGCTGACCTGCCGGCGCGTTTCTGAGGCGCATCACACTATCTCATGACACTGTTTATAGTGCAGACCTATATGGCAGGCACAAAAAAACCGCGACTGAAACGCGGTTTGATGTTAGTGACTAAAGCGTCCAACAGGGCGTGTGCATGAGGCGGCAAAGAGATGGTGCCCAGGAGAGGACTTGAACCTCCACATCCTTACGGATACTAGCACCTGAAGCTAGCGCGTCTACCAATTCCGCCACCTGGGCGCATCATGCAAGATCGAGCGATCTGTCTTCTGAAAAGCCTTTAGCCTGTAACAGCCTTGCTGTCGCCATTGACAGTACAGTCATCGTCTTGAAAGCGATGGTGCCCAGGAGAGGACTTGAACCTCCACGTCCATACGGACACTAGCACCTGAAGCTAGCGCGTCTACCAATTCCGCCACCTGGGCAGGCGATGCGCATGTTACCGGATCCGGCCGTTATTGCAATAGGCCTGCCACCACTCAAAGGGGATTTTTTCGCCCTCTTGTACCGTCATGCGACGCGCCAAGGTTGGGTCGCGGCGACGGCGGCGCTATACTGCGCGCATGACAAACTATCCGCAATATCAGGCCTCAGGCTCGCGGCGCTCAGACGCCGCCTTTTTCATGTCGTCACAGACTCAGCCAAGGATGCTCTCCGCATGACCCATTGGACGCTCAGCGACGATCCGCATGCCAGCCGCGAGGCCCATAAGTACGACAAACCCGCTCCCAGCCGCGAATACCTCCTGTCCCGTCTCGAGCAGGTCGGCAAGCCGATCACCCACGAGGCAATGAGCCAACTGCTGGGCCTGGAAGACGAGGATCTTCAGGAAGCCGTGCGTCGCCGCCTGGCGGCCATGGAGCGTGACGGGCAGGTCTTGCGCAATCGCCGCAATGCCTATGCGCTGATCGACAAGCTCGACCTCATCAAGGGCAAGGTGCTGGGGCATCGTGATGGGTTCGGCTTTCTGTTGCGTGACGACGGCAAGAAGCCCGATCTGGTGATATCGCCGCGGCAGATGCGTCGCGTCTTTCATGGCGATTACGTTCTCGTGCGCATCAGTGGCCGTGATCGTCGCGGTCGAGATGAGGCCACTATCGCCGAGGTGTTGTCGCGCAATACCCAGACGATCGTCGGTGTCTATCGTGAGAATACGCCCGAGTTCGGGGTGTTGATTCCTGAGAACCCGCGTATCCCTCTGGAAGTGATTATTCCCCATAGCGCCTGTGGTGGAGCAAAGGATGGACAAGTGATTTCGGCGCGCATCGTCAAGCAACCCGAAACCCGGGTGCAGCCGGTGGGCGAGGTGATCGAAGTGCTCGGCGAGCGCATGGACCCGGGGATGGAAATCGATATCGCCATCCGCAGCTACGAGATTCCGGCCGAGTTTCCACCGGAGGTCCATGACCAGATTGCCGAGATGTCTGCTGAGGTGGCCGAAGACGACAAGCATCATCGCGTCGACCTGCGCGATGTGCCGCTGGTGACCATCGACGATGAATCCGCCAAGGACTTCGACGATGCTGTCTGCGCCTGGAAGACCAAGTCCGGTGGCTGGAAGCTGCTGGTGGCGATTGCCGACGTTTCGCACTATGTGCGCCCCGGCAGCGCCCTGGATCACGAGGCGATCCGTCGTGGCAATTCGGTGTATTTCCCCGGTCAGGTCGTCCCGATGTTGCCGGAGTTGCTCTCCAACGGGCTGTGCTCGCTTAACCCGGCGGTCGACCGCCTGGCGCTGGTCTGTGAGCTGAACATCGCCAAGACGGGAGCCATCAGCCGTTATCGCTTCTATGAGGCGGTGTTCCGCTCCCACGCCCGACTGACTTACAACAAGGTGGCGGCCGTCCTGCACGATGAAGGCGAAGCGGGCGAGGCGCTGCGCGAGCAGTATCGCGAGCTGGTCCCGTCGATGAAGAACCTTCATGAGCTTTATACCGTGCTGCGCCAGGCGCGAGTCGAGCGTGGCGCCATCGATTTCGAGACCACCGAGACGGAAATCGTCTTCAATGACGAGCGCAAGATCGAGAAGATCGTGCCGCGCTCGCGCAACGACGCGCATAAGATCATCGAGGAATGCATGCTGGCGGCCAACGTCGCGACCGCTCGCTTCCTCGACAAGCATGATCTCCCGGCGCTCTATCGTATCCACGAACGGCCCTCGCCTGAACGACTCGACAAGCTGCGGCTGTTTCTCAATGAACTGGGCCTGTCGCTGGGGGGCGGCGACGAGCCGACACCGCAGGATTATCGCGATCTGGCCGAGGCGATCAAGGAACGTCCCGACTTCGACGTTATCCAGACGGTGATGCTGCGCTCCATGAGCCGTGCCGTCTATTCGCCGCAGAACGATGGCCACTTCGGATTGGCTTATCCGGCCTACGCCCACTTCACGTCACCGATCCGGCGCTATCCTGATCTGCTCGTGCATCGGGCGATCCGCTCGGTGATCCGCGGTCCACGCAAGACCAATACCGTGCTGCGTGCCGAGGGGGCGCCGGTGGAGCCACCGAGCAAATGGGCGCCCTATACCTTCGAGCAGATGCTTGAGCTGGGCGAGCACTGCTCGATGACCGAGCGGCGAGCCGATGACGCCACCCGTGACGTGGACGATTGGCTCAAGTGCGAGTTCATGTCGGACAAGCTGGGAGAAATCTTCGACGGCACCATAGCCTCGGTGACCCAGTTCGGTATTTTCGTCCGCCTCGACGACTTCTATGTTGAGGGCCTGGTGCACGTCACCTCGCTGCCCTCCGACTACTATCATTACGAGCCGGAAAAGCATCGTCTCAAGGGCGAGCGCAGCGGCATGAGCTACCGCCTGGGCGATGGCGTCACCGTGCAGGTGGCGCGTGTCGATCTCAACGATCGCAAGATCGACTTCGAACTGGCCGATGACAAGCCACGACCCAAGCGCCAGCCGCGCCGTCGGCGTGCCGTGGATGCAGCACCAAGCAAGGGTCGGGCTAAAGCTGGCGGTAAGCCGCCCAAGGCTGAACAGGGCGAAGCCAAGGTGGATGCCAAGGGTGACACCAAGCCGAAGGGCAAGCGACGGGGGCCCCGGCGTAGCGGCAAGCGATGAGCGCGTCGTTCGTCTCGGCAGGAGCGCTTCTTGCCGAATTTCCTCGTCATCGTGAGGCCGGCAAAGTGATTCCATGGGCATGAAGAAACGCAGTTCCCGGCGGGGCGGAAGCGCCCCCGGCGGCCTCGAGGCCGTGTTCGGTGTGCATGCAGTACGTGCCTTACTGGAGCGTAACGAAATACCGCGCGAGCTCTGGATTCAGGAAGGCGATGCGGGCGCGCGGCTCGCCGAGCTGGTCGAGTCGGCCCGCCGGAGCGGTGCTCGCATCAAGGCCCGACCTCGGGATGACCTCGAGCGTTTGGCTCAGGGGACTGCTCACCAAGGAGTTGTGGCCTTCACCACGCCGCTGGCCTTCGAGTCCGAGACGACGCTTTGGTGGCGTCTCGACAGCTGGACCCAAGCGGCGCCTCCCTTGCTGCTGGTGCTGGATGGCATCACCGATGTGCACAACTTCGGTGCTTGCCTGCGTAGCGCCGATGCCGCCGGAGCTCACGGTGTGATCGTGCCCAAGGACAAGGCTGCCCCCCTCAATGCGTCGGTACGTAAGGTGGCTTGTGGGGCGGCAGAGAGCGTGCCGGTGTATCAGGTCACCAACCTGGCCAGGGCCATGGCCAGGTTGAAGGCCGGTGGCGTCTGGATCACGGGTACTGCAGGTGAAGCCGAAGCAACCCTGTTTGAGACCGATTTTACCGGCCCGGTAGCGCTCGTGATGGGCGCGGAAGGCAAAGGTATGCGTCGGCTGACTCGCGAGGCTTGCGACACCCTGGTCAAGCTTCCCATGGCTGGCAGTGTCTCCAGCCTGAATGTGTCGGTGGCCACGGGTATTTGCCTTTTCGAAGCGGTTCGCCAGCGCTTTCTTGCATCCGAAGGCTGAGCTCAATAGAATACCTGCGCCCGTTCATCTCTCGAGCGGGTGTGGTGTATGGCAAGTCACTTCGCTTGCTGTCAAGAATTCTTGACAATCACTCCTTGCTTCCCATGAGCGATCGACATCCTCAATGCGGAAGCTGCCAAACCGCAAGGAGATTCAATGCGTCATTACGAAATCGTCTTCATGGTCCATCCGGACCAGAGCGAGCAGGTTCCTGCCATGGTCGAGCGCTACACCGGCCTCGTCACCGAGAATGGCGGTACTGTGCATCGCCTGGAAGATTGGGGCCGCCGCCACATGGCTTACCCAATCAACAAGATTCACAAGGCTCACTACGTGTTGATGAACATCGAGTGCAGCGGCGAGACCCTCGACGAAATCGAGAACATCTTCCGCTTCAACGATGCCATCATTCGTAGCCTGGTGGTGCGCGAGAAAGAGGCGATCACCGAGGCGTCGCCGATGATGAAGCCGGCGGAAGAGAAGCGCCCGCGTCGCGAAGACAAGCCACGCAGCGCTGAAACCGCTTAAGCCCACCCATCGCACGTTGAAGGAGTCTTTTCATGGCACGTTTTTTCCGTCGCCGCAAGTTCTGTCGTTTTACCGCTGAAGGCGTGAAGCAGATCGATTACAAGGATCTGGACACGCTCAAGGCCTACGTTACCGAGACCGGCAAGATCGTTCCCAGCCGCATCACCGGGACCAAGGCTCGTTATCAGCGCCAGCTGTCCTCCGCGATCAAGCGGGCACGCTTCCTGGCGCTATTGCCCTACACCGATAGCCACCAGTAAGCACTGGCAAGATGCTGCCGATCGCCCGATGGACGATGCGTGGTACGCCCTATGCCATTGGGGGAGTGGTCATCGCGACGCTCATCCCATGGCTATTCTGGCTGGGGGCCGCGATCACCGCACTGGTCACCCTGAGGCGTGGCATGGCCCCGGCGCTGCCGGTGATCGTGGCTGCCGCGTTGCCGGCAGGCTGGTGGTGGACGCGGGGTGATGCCATTCCGCTGGCCAGCATTCTGCTGGTCACGCTGATGGCCGTGGTGCTTCGCTCCCGAATGCGCTGGAGCGAAGCCTTGATCGCTGGCGCCCTGGTCGGTGCAGGCATGATCCAGTTAGGGATATTCCTGCCGCCGGGAGGCGCGGGCCCAATGCTGGAGCAGTTGCGCCAGGGGTCGCCGGAAATCGAGTCCATGCTCACCGAGCTAACCCGGCAGGGGATGGACACCGAGCAGTTGGCTTCACTTCTGATCAGCGGCATCACCGGCCTGATCGTACTGCTCGCCGCAGTGGGTTGTCTGGCGCTGGCACGCAGTTGGCAGGCGGGGCTTTACAACCCTGGCGGGTTTCGCGAGGAATTTCACGGCCTGCGTTTGACCGTCAAAGAGCTCGCCGTGCTGGTGGCTCTCGTGGTGATTGGCATGCTGTTGGGGCTTCCGGGGCTGGGCATGCTGCTGTGGGTGCCCTTGTTGGTCGGGGGGATCGCGCTGGTTCATGGGGTTATTGGTTTAAAGGGAATGAATGGGTTGTGGCTGGTCGCCTTCTATGCGTTGTTGATCACCACCTGGCCCACGATTCTCATCGTGCTGCTGCTGGCCTTCATTGATGTCTTCGCGGATTTTCGCGGGCGTCTGGCCAGTCGCCACTGACAAGAGGTTTACGAGATGAACGTCATTCTGCTAGACAAGATTGGCAAGCTGGGGGGGCTGGGCGACCAAGTCACTGTCAAGCCTGGCTACGGCCGCAATTACCTGGTGCCCTACGGCTTGGCCGTGCCGGCAACCAAGGAGAACGTCGCCGCGTTCGAGGCTCAGCGTAATGAGCTTGAAGCCCAGGCCGCCGACCGCAAGGCCGAGGCCGAAGGTCGTGCCGCCCAGCTGAACGAGATCGAACTGTCGTTGGTGTCCAAGGCTGGTGACGAAGGCAAGCTCTTCGGGTCCATCGGGCCGCGTGATCTGGCCGAGGCCATCGCCTCCGCCGGCATCGACGTCGCCAAGAGCGAAGTGCGCATGCCGGAAGGTCCGATCCGTCAGACCGGCGAATACGACATCGCCCTGCATCTGCATGCCGAAGTCAACGCTACCGTGCGCGTCGTGGTGGTGGCCGAGTAAATTGGCCTGGTAGAAAGTATGCTCAGGAGGCGTGGGGACCGAGTCCCTGCGCCTCTTTCTTTTGCTCGGCTGAAGGCGTGGCGCGACATCGCGAGCCAAGGTGTCTGTCGTAGCGCTTGCGTCATGCTGTCCTGTGGAAGGGCATGACGTTGAAGTAAACTATTCCAGCCGTCTCATCCGAGAACTGCTCTATCATGAACGACACTCTCGAGTTCGATCAGGAAACCGCCGCCCTCAAGGTGCCGCCGCATTCGCTTGAAGCCGAGCAGTCGGTACTGGGTGGCCTGATGCTCGATAACCTGGCCTGGGACAACGTCTCCGAGCGCCTGGTGGCAGACGACTTTTATCGCTACGAGCATCGACTGATCTTCAATGTCATGGTCAGCCTGGCCGAAGGCGCCCGCCCCCTGGATGTCGTAACGCTCTCCGAGTCCCTGGAAGGCCGAGACCAGCTGGATACGGTCGGTGGGCTGGCCTATCTGGCCGAGCTGGCGCGCAATACGCCATCGGCGAGCAATATTCGCGCTTACTGCGACATCGTTCGCGAACGCGCCACCCTGCGTAAGCTGATCCGTGCTGCGAGTCAGATCGCCGAGGGTGCCTTCAGCCCCCAGGGCCGCCCGGCGGACGAACTGGTCGACGAGGCCGAAAGACTGGTCTTCCAGATCAGCGAAGAGCGTCCCAAGTCGGGCGGCCCCATCGGCATGAGTGAGCTGCTGGCCAAGGCGGTCGACCGCATTGACGAGCTGTTCAACATGCAGGGCGAGATGACCGGACTGTCCACCGGCTTTCGCGATTTCGACGAAATGACGTCGGGTTTGCAGCCCTCGGATCTGGTGATCATTGCCGGTCGACCCTCAATGGGCAAGACGACTTTTGCGATGAACATGGTCGAGCACGCGGTGATCGCCAGCGACAAGCCAGTGATGGTGTTTTCGATGGAAATGCCCGCCGATTCGCTGATGCTGCGCATGCTCTCCTCGCTGGGGCGCATCGACCAGACCCGGGTGCGTACCGGACAGCTCGAGGACGAGGACTGGCCCCGGCTGACTTCAGCGGTCAATCTGCTCAAGGACAAGCAGCTGTTCATCGATGATACCGCGGCCCTCTCACCCAACGAGATGCGCTCGCGGGTGCGTCGCCTGATGCGCGAGCACGGCAACATGTCGCTGATCATGATCGACTATCTTCAGCTGATGCAAATCCCCGGCTTTTCGGAGAACCGAACCGGCGAGATCTCGGAAATCTCGCGCTCGCTCAAGGGACTGGCAAAGGAGTTTGGCTGCCCGGTGGTCGCGCTCTCCCAGCTCAACCGTTCGCTTGAACAGCGCCCCAACAAGCGCCCGGTGATGTCCGACTTGCGCGAGTCCGGGGCCATCGAGCAGGATGCCGACATCATCGCCTTCGTCTATCGTGACGAGGTGTACAACCCCGACAATCCCGATAACCAGGGGATCGCCGAGCTGATCATCGGCAAGCAGCGTAACGGGCCTATCGGTACTGTGCACATGGCCTTCATTGGTAAGTACACGCGTTTCGAGGATCTCGCGCCCGACAGCTATGGACAGGCGTTCGGCGACTAATTCTCCCTTGAGCCCGGGGGCGTGCCCCGTATAATCCGCGGCTTGTTCCCACGTGAAGGAGGCATCATGGCAGGTGGATTCCGGCGCAATAACCGGCAGCGGACCCCGAAATTGGAAGGACGAGGCGAGTTGCAGTCACTCGAACGCGAAGGTCCCTTCAAGGAGTGGTTGGGCATGCCCGACCTCTACCGCTACCACCTGGTGGTGGATGGCGAGGCATACAGCTATCAGACTGAAGATTCGGAAGTTCCGGTCGCAGTCGGCGACAGGGTGGTGTTCCGCTACAAGGAGACTCGCGCGGGCAAGTGGGTGGACCGCCGGTCGCTGGGCAAAGCGATCGACCCCGCTGATTATTAATAGGGCGGGAAGGTGGGCAGTAGGTCAGGAACCTGACGGGTTGGTCAGGGTCGTAAGGGTTACATGTCAATGACATAGGATTGTCATCAGGCGCTGCCAGGCTGGGCATCGGGGCTTCTCAATACCCTCTTTTGCTCGACCGATGTGCCATGACATCAACGACCTGCCCACCAAGGAGGCATTAGCCATGGAATTTCAGGAACTCAAGGACTTCGTGGCACGGCATGACAATATTGAAGTCCGCGTCATCACCCACGCCGGCAGTCATTTCTATCAGGTCGAACTCGAGGATGGGGAAGGCCGGCGCCACATGATCACCCGACGTGGCAAGCCCGGGCTGTTTCGTTCGCTCGACGACGTCTATCTAGAACTCAAACGGGCTGGCATTCATCGTGCCTATCTGGTCCAGCAGGTGCCCCACGACGAGATGATCGGTCGTGAGGCGCACTACAACGATCCGCTGACATCGCGCATGCCGCTGGTTTTCTGATCCCATCTCAACGCTGGCGTTATCGTTGTTTAAGCCAATGCCCGAAGCACACCCGGCGCCGGGCAAACCAACCATATCCGGCGTTTAGCATGCCTGCCAATCCCGGTAGACAGCTTAGCCATACCAGTCGCCGATAGCCCAGCACGGCATAGAGTGCGCGGCTGGCGTCCATGCCGATAAACCAGCCCCCCTGCGCGTCGCGTAGGTGCAACCTGCCCATCATCGATTCGAAGCTAGTGCCGAGTGCGCCGGCATCGAAGCCGGGCGCCTGAATATCCACCAGCGCCACGCGCTCTCGACGCGGATGACGCGTCAGCCAAGCGACCTCTCGCTGGCACAGCGGACACTGGCCGTCGTGATAGAGGGTGACCGGCGCCTGGGCATGCAGGGTGGCGGATCGGTTCATTGTGCGTTCTCCTCGGGTGGATGATAACCGTGACGGTGCAGGCGGTGCTGGTGACCCTGGCCATAGGCGGGGGCGGCATCCAGCCCGGCCAGGAAGGCCTCGGCCTGCTGGCGCATGGCATCGCGCTTGTCGTCGCTCATGCGCGCAAGCGAGCCGTAGATCAGCTTCATGCGTGGGTTGCTCGACAGCGTATCGGCGTGTCGCTCGAGGAAACGCCAGTAGAGGCTGTTGAATGGGCAGGCCCTGGCGCCGGTGACCTGCTTGGGGTCGTAGCGGCAGCGACCACAATGGTCCGACATTCGGTCGATATACTTGCCGGAGGCAGAGTAGGGCTTGGAGCCCATCAGGCCGCCATCGGCGTGCAGCACCATGCCCAGAGTATTGGGCAGCTCTACCCATTCGCTGGCATCCGCGTAGACCGCGAGATACCAGTCGCAGAGCGCCTCGGGTGCCACGCCGCACAGCAGCGCAAAGTTTCCGGTGACCATCAATCGCTGGATGTGGTGGGCATGGGCATTGTCACGGGTCATCTCGATGGCGCGCCGCAGACAGCGCAATTCGGTGTCGCCGCTCCAGAAAAAGGCCGGCAGGCCACGCTCGGCCGCGAGCCGGTTGCCACGCTTGTAGTCGGGCATCCGGGTCCAGTAGAGCCCGCGCACGTATTCGCGCCAGCCAAGGATCTGCCGAATGAATCCTTCGACACTGTTTAGCGGTGCCTCACCACGATACCAGGCACCCTCGGCGGCCTCGCAGACTTCCCGGGGCGAGAGTAGCCCGAGATTGAGCGCTGCCGAAAGGCGTGAATGGTAGAGCACAGGCTCGGCATCGCTGATGGCATCCTGGAAGCGGCCGAAGTCGGGCAGCGAGTGGCGGATGAAGTGGCGCAGGTCAACCAGCGCCTGGCGGCGGGTCACCGGCCAGTTGAAGCCTTCCAGGCTGCCGAAGTGGTCACCGAAGTGTTCGGCCACCAGCGTCAGGACGTCCCGAGTGATGGCGTCATGCGCATGCCTGGGGAGTGTGGGGAACGTGACATCTTTCGGCAGCGGTTCGCGATTGTCACGATCGAAGTTCCAGCGCCCGCCAGCAGGGTGCTCGCCCTCCATCAGCAGGCCTGTGCGCTTGCGCTGCTCTCGGTAGAAGTACTCGAGCCGCGGCTGCTTTCTGCCTCGCGCCCAGTCGGCGAAGTCCGCGGGCGTGGTGAAGAAGCGGTTATCCTCGATAAGCCGCCAGGGCAGCGACGCCTGGCGGCGTGCCTGCATCGCCTCCCATAGCCGCCACTCTCCCGGGCGTACCACGCGAATCTCGTCGCAGTGGTAGAGCCTGGCGACTCGTTCGGCCTCGTCGAGAAGGTCTTGGGTATTGTCGGGATCGTCCAGCGCGCTGTAGTGCACCCTGATACCACGCTGTTTCAGCGACTCGGCGAAGTGGCGCATGGCCGTCAGGAACAGCGCGATCTTCTGCGGATGGTGGGCGACGTAGCGGCCCTCGGCGGCGACCTCGCACATCGTCACCACGCCACCCTCGGGCAGCTCGGCAAGGCTCGGCAGATCCAGGCTCAGCTGGTCGCCGAGCACCAGTACCAGGGGATGCGACATTTTGTACCTCAAGCTGTACAAATAAGCCCCATAGTACAACTTCATCCTGTCTCGTGGCGATCTGCCTGATAGACTATTGTTCCACACCCGATAGCGACCGGAGGAACCCAGCGCATGCGTTCAGAGACTACGGAAATTGATCCACCTGGCAGTGGCCGCCTGGCTCACGCCCCGGCCGACCACCCGGCGGTGCCGCGCAAGAAGGTCGGGGTGCTGCTGGCCAACCTGGGTACCCCGGATGCCACCGATTATTGGTCGATGCGCCGTTACCTCAGCGAGTTTCTCTCCGACAAGCGAGTCGTCGACTATTCCGCCTGGCTCTGGCAACCCCTGCTGCAGCTGGTGATACTGACCCGGCGGCCCTTCAAGTCCGGCGAGGCCTATCGGGGAATCTGGAACACCGAAAAAGACGAGAGCCCGCTGCTGACGACGACACGCGACCAGACGCTCAAGATCGCCGAGGGCCTTCACGAGGCCTATGGCGAGGACGTGGTGGTGGATTTCTGCATGCGCTACGGTAACCCCTCCACCGACAGCGTGCTGCGACGCTTGCAGGCGCAGGGCTGCGAGAAGATCCTGTTCTTTCCGCTCTACCCGCAATATGCCGGTCCGACGACCGCCACGGCCAACGACCAGGTCTTTCGCACCCTGATGACGCTCAAGTGGCAGCCGTCGCTGCGCACGGTGCCCGCCTACTTCGAGCACCCGGACTACCTCGAGGCCCTCAGCAACTCGGTCCGCGAGGCCTACGCGGCCGCCGAGTCGACCCCCGACGTGCTGGTGGCCTCCTATCATGGCGTCCCCAAGCGCTACCTGATGGAAGGCGATCCCTACCATTGCCAGTGCCAAAAGACCACGCGGTTGCTCAAGGAGCGGTTGGGCTGGCGCGATGAGGATATCGTCACGACCTTCCAGTCGAAGTTCGGCCCAGAAGAGTGGGTAGGCCCAGCGACTGTTGATCACGTCGCCGAGCTGGCCCGGCAGGGCAAGAAGCACATCGCGGTGGTGTCTCCGGCGTTCTCGTCGGACTGCGTGGAGACGCTCGAGGAGATCAACGAAGAGATCAAGGAGAGCTTCGAAGCCGCTGGGGGCGAAACATTCACTTATGTTCCCTGCCTCAACGACCGCGACGATCATATCGCCGCCTTGCTGACGATCATCCGCAACGAGCTGGGCGGCTGGCTTTAGCCGCCCTCAGCCGTGGCCGCGGTCAGGGTGCGGCACCGGCTTCTCGCCGATTTCCTCCTCGCGCAGCTCGGAAGGGCGCCCTTGTGTCTTGTCGACGTGGCGAAGCTGCATGTGAAGCCCTGTCTTGGCCATCAGGTGGGCACTGACCGGTGCGGTGATGAACAGGAACAACGTAATCAGCACTTCCTGGGCGTCGGGCCTGCCGTCCACGACCCAGAAATACAGCATCGAGGCCATCAGCATGCAGCCGATGCCCAGGGTGGTGGCCTTGGTGGGGCCATGCAGGCGCATGTAGAAGTCGCGCAGGTGGGCCATGCCCAGCGAGCCGATCAGCACGAAGGCGCCGCCGGCTACCAGCAGGAAGGCGATCACGCCTTCAAGGATCACGTAGTGGGTCATTCGTTCGTCCTCATTCGATGATATCGCCGCGCAAAAGGTACTTGCAGACCGCCACGGTGCTGATGAACCCGAGCATGGCGATCAACAGTGCCGACTCGAAGTAGGTCTTGGTGTTGAGCCAGAGCCCCATCAGCACGATCAGCGCGATCGCGTTGACATACATGGTGTCCAGCGCCAGCAGTCGGTCCGGCATGTCGGGCCCCTTGGCGAGGCGATAGACGTTGAGCAGCAAGGCCAGGACCACCGTGGCGAGGCTGAAGGTCAGGGCGATGTCGAGCATTCGTAGATCTCCTTGAGAGGACGTTCGTACCGCTCGCGGATCTGTGCGATCAGCGCCTCCTCGTCATCGACGTGCAGGGCGTGAATCAGCAGCGTCTTGCCGTCCATGCGCAGGTTGGCCGATACCGTACCCGGCGTCAGGCTGATGGTGTTGGCCAGTAGGGTAATGGTGAAGCGTTTCTCCACCATCAGCGGGTATTCGATGAAGTGAGGCTGTAGACGTCGCCAGGGATTGATGATCAGCCAGGCCACCTCGAAGTTAGCAATGATAATGTCGCCGAATACACGAAGCGCGAAGCGCAGCAGCAGCCAGGGGTTGCTGACATGGGGCTCAAGGTCCCAGAAGCGATAGGTGGCCAGCGGAATCGCGACGGCCAGCGCACCACCCAGCAGGAAATGACCGAATGCCAGGCTGCGCACCAGAAGCAGCCAGACCACGAGCAGCAGGATCGACATCAATGGCGTCGGAAGCCAGGCACGGGGCTTGATCATGGGGCATCTCCGGCGTCGTTCAGCAGCGCATCGATGACGATGGCGGGATTGGCCAGCTGGTTGGCGGTGGCCAGTGTGTACTCGCTGACCGGGCCGGCCAGGATCACCAGCAGCGGTGACGCGCCCAGCAACCAGGCCACTCCGAACCAGCGCCGGCGCGACAAGGGTTGTCCGGCCGCTTCGCCCTGGCTTCGCCAGAATAGCGTTGAGCCGGCACGCGACAGGGCGATCAGCGCACAAAGGCTGGTACCCAGCAGCATCGGCCATAGCCAGGGGCGCTGGCCTGCCTCGGCCGCCTCGAGCATCAGCGCTTTACCTAGTGCGCCGGAAAGCGGCGGCATTCCCGCCACTGATACCGCGCCCAGCAGGAAGAGACCCGCCAGCCAGCCACCCTTTTGCAGGGGGCGACCCATGACCAGCCGGGTGCCCGCCTTGCCGCGTTGGAGGCCGATCAGTTCGGCAAGCAGGAACAGCCCGCCGGTGACCAGAGTGGTATGGATCAGATAGTAGAGTAGTGCCGATACCGCCGCCGGCGAGCCCATGCCGATCCCGGCCAGTAGGGTCCCCACCGACACCAGCACCAGATAGGCGACCAGCAGGCGCAGGTCGCGCGCCGCCAGCACACCGATGCCAGCCGCCACCAGGGTGGCCAGCGACAGCCACCAGACCCAGGACTGCTCGAGGCCGGCGAGGGTGCCGGCCTGTTCGCCGAAGATCAGCGAATAGACCCGCAGGATGGCGTAGATGCCGACCTTGGTCATGATGGCGAACAAGGCGGCTACCGGCGCGGGAGCCGCCGAATAGGCCCTTGGCAACCAGAAATACAGGGGCAGGATCGCTGCCTTCAAGCCAAAGACCACCAGCAGCATCAGGGCGCCGGCGCTGACCAGGCCGGCGCGCTCGGCGGGCAGCTCCGCCAGGCGCGCCGCCATGTCGGCCATGTTGAGGGTGCCGGTGGCACCATACAGTACCCCGACAGCGATCAGGAACAAGGACGAACCGGCCAGATTGAGCACCACATAGTGCACGCCGGCCTGAATACGCGCCTTGCCGCCGCCATGCATCAGCAGGGCGTAGGAGGCCAGCAGCAGCACTTCGAAGAACACGAAGAGGTTGAACAGGTCGCCGGTGAGAAAGGCCCCGTTGATGCCCAGCAACTGCCACTGGAACAGGCCATGAAAGTTGCTGCCCTGTTCGTCGTCGCCGGCGCAGGCGAAGACCACCGCACCCAATGCCAGCAAGGCTGTTAGCAGCACCATCAGCGCGGAGAGGCGGTCGAGTACCAGCACGATACCGAAAGGCGGCTGCCAATCACCCAAGGCATAGAAGGACACTTCTCCAGTGCTGGCGCGCGCGACCAGCGCGATGCCTACGATCACCAGCAGTGCCGTGGCGCCAACGCCGATCAACCGCTTGGAGCGCGTGCGGCCATGACGGTCGTAGAGCAGCACAATACCGGCGACCAGCGGCAGTACTACGGGCAGGACGATCAGATGCCCCATCATCGACGCTCCTCCCCGTCGTCATGTTTGCGGCCATCGACATGGTCGTTGCCCATTTCGCCCCGGGCCCGCATCGCCAGGATCACCACGAAAGCAGTCATGGCGAAGCCGATGACGATGGCCGTCAGTACCAGTGCTTGCGGTAGCGGGTCGGCATAGGCTGTTGGGCCATTGACGATGGCTGCGCCGTCGGTGGTCAGCCCGCCCATGGAGAACAGAAACAGGTTCACCGCGTAGGACAGCAATGTGAGGCCGACGACCACCGGGAAGGTACGTCCGCGCAGGGTCAGGTAGAGCCCACAGGCGGAAAGCAGGCCGGTGGTGATGGCGTACAGGCTTTCCATCAGTGTTTCTCCTTGCTGGCAGGATCCACATTGGCAGGGGGTAGCCGTTTTGTTGGGCGATGCGGCGTCGTCAGCCTGCCGAGGTTGGCGAGGATCATCAGGGTGGCCCCGACGACAGCGAGAAAGACACCGAGATCGAAGAGCATGGCGGTGGCCAGTTCGAACTCCCCCACCAGCGGCAGCTTGAAATAGCCGAAACTCGAAGTCAGGAAGGGGTAGCCGAACAGCCAGCTGCCCAGCCCGGTCAACGTGGCGACTGCCACGCCAGCAATCGCCACCGGCTGATAGGGAAAGTCGAGACGCTGCTGGACCCACTCCACGCCGCGGGACATGTACACCATGATCAGCGCCACGGCGGTGATCAGGCCGGCAATGAAGCCACCTCCGGGTAGGTTGTGCCCGCGCAGGAAGATGAACGCCGAGACAAGCAGTGCCAACGGCAGGATGGCTTGGGAAATCGTCGTCAGGATCATCGGGTAGCGGTCCGGCGACCAGACGCGGCCTTCACCATCGCTGTGCGGCATGAACAGGCGCAGACGGTTGAGCAGCTTGAAGATGGCCAGTCCGGCCAGCGCGAGAACGGTGATTTCACCCAGGGTATCGAAGCCGCGAAAGTCCACCAGGATCACGTTAACCACGTTGTGGCCGCCGCCACCGGGTACGCTGTTGTCGATGAAAAAACGCGAGATGGGGGCGTTGTCGCGAGTGAGCACCGCATAGTTGAGGCTGGCGACCACGGCCCCCAGCGCGCCGGCCAGCAGAATGTCGCGAAGATTGCGCATCGGCGACGACTCGCGAGCGGTCTTCTGTGGCAGGAAGAACAGCGCCAGCATCAGCAGGATCATGGTCACCACTTCCACCGAGAGCTGGGTCAGGGCCAGGTCGGGCGCTGAGAAGCGGGCAAAGGTCAAGGCCACGACCAGCCCTACCACCGACAGCATCAGCAGCGATACCAGGCGGTGGCGGTGGGTGAGCACGGTGCCCAGGCCACCGAAGATCAGCAGGCCAGCGCCAAGCAAGAGGATGGCATCGACGGGCTGATTGCCTAGTTCCCCGGTCAGCACCGGCATCCCGGCAAGCCCTAGGCCACCGGTGACCAGCGCCGCCAGCAATAGATAGCTCATGTAGCGTTGCAGCGAACTGCCATCCAGTTGTTTGAGGGTGGTCTCCGAGCTGCGGGCCAGTTGTTGCAGGGCGCCTTCGAACACCAGGCGTGCATCCACCGGGCGAAAGGACCGAATCAGGCGGCGAAGCTGCGGATGCAGCAGATAGCTTGCGATACCGGCACCCAATGCCACTAGGCTCATCATTAGCGGTAGGTTGACGCCATGCCAGATGGCCAGATGGAAATCCAGCGGCTCGCCGAGCACGGCTTCGGTGGCCAGCGCGAGAAGGCCGGTGGCCAGTGCGGCGGGGAAGAGTCCCACCAGCACGCAGAGGGCGACCAGGACCGCTACAGGCGCATGCATCAGTCGCGGCGGTTCGTGAGGCGGCTTGGGGGGCGTCTGGCGTGGCGGCTTGAAGAACACGGCATGCACCAGGCGCAATGAGTAGCCGACGGAGAGGATGCCGCCCAGCGTTGCCAGTAGCGGCAGCAGCCAGCTGAGCCCACCCAGCACCGGTGTGGCGAGGGTTTCGGTGAAGAACATTTCCTTGGAGAGGAAGCCATTGAACAGCGGCACGCCCGCCATCGCGGCACCGGCCAGGGACATGAGCAAGGCGGTGATCGGCATTGCCCGACGCAGACCGCCCAGCTTGCCGAGCTCACGGGTGCCAGTCTCGTGGTCGATGATCCCCGCTCCCATGAACAGCGCCGCCTTGAAGGCGGCGTGATTGAGGATATGGAAGAGAGCGGCGAGCACCGCCATGGGGCTGCCGATACCCAGCAATGCGGTGATCAGCCCCAGGTGGCTCACCGTGGAAAACGCCAGGATGGCCTTGAGGTCAGTCTTCAGCAGGGCGAACCAGGCGCCGTAAAGCAAGGTGGCCGTGCCGACCAGTGCGACGACCGCGGACCACAGTTCGCTACCGGCGATGGCCGGATGCAGCCTCGCCATCAGGAAGATACCGGCCTTGACCATGGTTGCCGAGTGCAGGTAGGCCGACACCGGCGTGGGTGCCGCCATGGCGTGTGGCAGCCAGAAGTGAAAGGGGAACTGCGCCGACTTGGTGAAGGCGCCCAGCAGCACGAGCGCCAGCATCAACGGATAGCGTGAGTCGGCCCGGATCGCCTCGCCGCTGTCGAGGACCACGTTCATGTCGAAGCTGCCGACCATGTCACCGAGCAGCAGCAAGCCGGCCAGTAGCGCGAGGCCGCCCGTGCCGGTCACCGTCAACGCCATGCGGGCGCCCTTGCGCGCATCGCTGCGATGCGACCAGAAGCCGATCAACAGGAAGGAGGAGAGGCTGGTGAGTTCCCAGAACAGCCATAGAAGGATCAGGTTGTCGGACATGGCGATGCCGACCATGGAGGCCATGAACAGGATCAGGAAGGCGTAGAAACGCCCGAAAGGCTCCTCGGGCGACAGATAGAAGTGCGCGTAAAGCAGAATCAGCAGCCCGATGCCCAGGATCAGCAAATTGAACAGCAACGACAGGCCGTCCAGACGAAAGGCCAGGTCCAGCCCCAGGCTGGGTAGCCAGTCAACGGAGAAACGCAACACCTCCCCGGCGGCCAGACTCGGCACCTGGAACAGCATCAATAGCAGAGCAACGGCGGGTAGCACGGCGGTTGCCAGAGAACATTCGCGGCGACCACGCCTGGCAGTGAGAGCCGGCACCAGGGAACCGAAAAGCGGCAACAGGGCTATCCAGAACAATGTCATCGATCGGTCTTCCTGCACAGTTTCGGTAAGCGAGAGGAGGCTGTCCGCCTGTAGGAAAGAGAAGCTGGCGTTTAGCGTCGCTCCCCTCGCAGGTGGGCATGTCCATCAATGGCATGGGTTTCTCCACTCTAACGCAAAGTGGACAATCTCGCTGCCTCCTTGCCTTTCAACACTTTGTTTCTATAGAGTTGGTCGTTCTAACCAAGCGGAGCGACGTGGCGTCGCCCTTGAAAACCAAGCGGAGGGGCATCATGCAACTTGCCGTGCTGGGAGGCTTTGTGCTGGCGGCCTTTGCGCCGTTATTGCATCACTGGTTCGGCGCCCGCGCTCCGCTGGTAATGGCACTACTTCCTGTCGGCATCGCGGTCTGGTTGCTTGGCCAGTGGCCGGCGATTGTGGCCGGCGAGGTGCTGCTGCTGGAATGGGCCTGGGTACCGGGACTGGATATCACCCTGACCTTCCTGATCGATGGGCTGGCACTTCTCTTTGCGCTGCTGATCACGGTGATCGGCGCGCTGGTGTTGATTTACGCCGGGGAGTATCTGCGAGGACACCGCGACCTGCCACGCTTTCTGGTAATCATCACCGCTTTCATGATGTCGATGCTCGGCCTGGTGCTGGCCGACAACCTGGTGACGCTGTTCGTGTTCTGGGAGCTCACCAGCATCACCTCCTATCTGCTGATCGGCTTCGACCACACCAACCTCGCCGCTCGCAAGGCGGCGCTTCAGGGGCTGCTGGTTACCGCCGGCGGTGGTCTGGCGCTACTCGCGGGCTTTGCCATGCTGGGGGTCGCCGGGGATAGCTGGTCGCTGGTCGAGCTGAATTCGCAGGGCGATCTGCTGCGCAATCACGAACTCTATACGCCCTTGCTGATCTGTGTGTTGCTCGGCGCCTTCACCAAGTCGGCACAATTTCCCTTTCACTTCTGGTTGCCCAATGCCATGGCGGCACCCACGCCGGTGTCGGCCTACCTGCACTCAGCGACCATGGTCAAGGCCGGGGTCTACTTGCTGGCGAGGCTTCATCCGTCCCTGGGCGGGACCGAGACCTGGGTGATCACGCTGTCGCTGATCGGTGCGCTGACCATGGCCACGGGGGCCTTCCTGGCGATACAGCACACCAACATCAAGAAGCTGCTGGCCTATTCGACGATCATGGCGCTAGGCACCCTGACCATGCTGCTGGGGATCGGCACCGACGGGGCATTGGTCGCCTTCGCGGCCTTCCTGCTGGCGCACTCACTGTACAAGGGGGCGCTGTTCATGATCGCCGGGATTCTCGATCACGAGACCGGCACCAAGGATGTGACGGCCATGGGGGGGCTGCGTCGGGTGATGCCGGTGACCGCCGTGGTGGCCTTTGTGGCCGCCCTGTCGTTGGCCGGCTTGCCGCCGATGCTCGGCTTTTTGGGTAAGGAATTGATGTTCGAGTCGGTACTGGACGCGAGCCACTATCGTCCCATCATCCTGCTGCTGGCCTTCACAGCCGCCTTCCTGACGCTGGCCGTAGCGGCGATCGTCGCCCTGCGCCCGTTCCTGGGGACGCTTCGCGAGACACCGAAGACGCCCCACGAAGCCCCACGCGGCATGTTGGTCGGGCCGGCACTGCTCGCGGCCCTGTCCTTGCTCGCGGGCCTGGCGCCGGGGCTGCTCGACGGCCTGGTGGGTGCTACCGCCGCAAGCCTTGGGGCGACGGACTCGAACGTCCATCTGGCACTGTGGCACGGGTTCAATCTTCCGCTGCTGCTGTCGCTGCTGAGTCTCGCCCTGGGCACCCTGGCATTTCGTCATTGGGACCGTCTGCGGGCAAGACTGGCAAGGCTCGAGCCGGTCATGGCGCGGGGGCCCGAGGCGGGGTACGAGGCAATGATGCGTGGGCTGGTGAGCGTGGCCGGCTGGCAGACCCGCATGTTGCAGAACGGCTATATTCGCAATTACCTGGTGATGACCCTGCTGGTGTTGCTGGGATTGGTGGGACACGCCCTATTTTTCCGCCATTCGCCGCGCTTCGATATCGCCCTGGATGTCTACTTCCATGAGGCGGTCGCAGCCGGCTTGATGGTTGCTGGAGCCGTGGCTGCCTGCGTCATGCGCTCGCGGCTCGCGGCGGTGGCCGCGTTAGGGGTCATGGGGTTCTCTATTGCCCTGACCTTCGTGCTGTTCAGTGCCCCGGACCTGGCGATCACCCAGTTGCTGGTCGAGACCCTGACGGTGATCCTGCTGGTGCTGGTGCTATTCCGTCTTCCGCGCTTCGCCATGCTGTCCACTCCGGTGGAGCGCCTGCGTGACCTGGTGGTCGCCACCCTGACCGGTGGGATGATCACGCTGCTGATGCTTTCGGTGCTGGGCGGTGAGCGGCTGTCGCGCATTTCCGATTACATGATCGCCAACAGCCAGCCGCTGGGGCACGGCCACAATATCGTCAACGTGATCCTGGTCGACTTCCGAGCCCTGGATACGCTGGGCGAGATGTTCGTGCTCGCCCTGGCGGCTATCGGGGTCTACGCCATGCTGCGCTTTCATGCGGAGGAGTACGATGCTCGGCGTTCCTCCGCCTCACCGGAGAAACACGATGGTTAGATCGGGCACGCTGATCCTCAACGTTGCGGCGCGCCTGCTGCTGCCGTTGCAATTGCTGTTCTCGCTGTTTCTGCTGCTGCGCGGCCATGACGAACCGGGCGGTGGCTTCATCGCCGGCTTGGTGGCGGCGGGGGCCTTTACCCTGTATCTCTTTGCTCACGGCAGGCGAGCCATGAGTGAGATGCTCATGGTCTCGCCCCGCGACCTGGTGGGCATGGGATTGTTGCTCGGCGTGGTCTCGACCCTGCCGGCCTGGTGGAATGGCGATCCCTTCTTCACCGCCCAGTGGTGGACCATTCCGATCATCGACCTCAAGGCCTCGACGCCGCTGATCTTTGATATCGGCGTTTATCTGGTCGTGCTGGGCTCAGTACTGACCGCGATCACCGCGCTGGTGAAGACCGACCACGAAGACAACGCCCGAGGCTGAGGAGGCTTCATGGAACCCCTGCTGGCCGTCGCTATCGGCGTCCTGTTTGCCGCCGCCATCTACATGATGCTGCGCCGGTCGATCGTCAAGCTGGTCATTGGCCTGATGCTGCTCTCCAATGCCGCCAATCTGCTGATCTTCGTCACAGCTGGTCTGGTGCGCGGAGCACCACCACTGGTGCCCGCAGGCCTCTCGGCGCCCGAAGGTGTGGTAGCCGACCCGCTACCCCAGGCGCTGGTATTGACCGCCATTGTCATCGCCTTCGGCGTGCTGTCCTTTGCGGTGGTGCTGGTACGCCGCGCCTGGGAGATCGTGCGTGCCGATGACCTCGACAAGATGAAGGATACCGACACGTGAATCCTCAGATCGCGCTGCCCATTCTGATTCCGCTGCTGTCGGGGGCCATTTCGCTGGTCTTCTGGCGTTCGCGGGGCATGCAGCGAGCCGTCGCCGTAGCCGGCACTGCGGCGCTATTGTTGACCAGTATCTGGTTGTTAGTGTCGGTCGTCAGTGACGGCATCCTGGTGATGCAGATGGGTAACTGGCCCGCCCCCTTCGGTATCAGCCTGGTGGCCGACCTGCTGGGCGCCATCATGGTCCTGCTCACCGGCATTATCGGCTTTGCCGTGGCGCTGTATTCGCTAGCCACTACTGGGCGCGGCCACGAGGCCTACGGCTATTTTCCATTGATGCACCTGCTGCTGGCGGGGGTTGCCGGCGCCTTTCTCACCGGCGATATCTTCAACCTCTACGTCTGGTTCGAGGTCATGCTGGTGGCGTCCTTTGCGCTGCTCATCCTGGGTAGCGAGAAGGCGCAGATGGAAGGCGCCATCAAGTATGTGACGCTGAACCTGGTTTCCTCGGTCATCTTTCTTGTGGCGGTGGGGCTGCTTTACGGCATGGTGGGGACGCTCAACATGGCCGATATCGCCCGTCGCATGGCGACCCTGGAAGACCAAGGCATGGTCGACGTGCTGGCGATGATGTTCATGGTGGCCTTCGGCATCAAGGCGGCGGCCTTTCCGCTGTTCTTCTGGCTGCCGGCGTCCTATCACACCCCGCCGGTGGCGGTATCGGCGCTGTTTGCCGGCCTGCTGACCAAGGTTGGCGTCTATGCGCTTTATCGGGTCTTTACCCTGATCTTCTACCACAGCCCCGGCTATACCCACGAGATCCTGTTGTGGGGAGCGGGTCTGACCATGCTCTCCGGCGTGCTGGGGGCGGCGGCACAGTTCGAGTTTCGCCGAATCCTGTCGTTTCACATCGTCAGCCAGATCGGTTACATGATTCTGGGGCTTGCGCTGTTCACACCCCTGGCGATCATCGGCGGGGTTTTCTACATCATGCATCACATCATCGTGAAGACGAACCTGTTCCTGATCAGCGGCATTGTGAATCGCCTGCGCGGCAGCTATGAACTCAAGCATCTGGGCGGCTTCTATCGCAGCCATCCCTGGCTTGCCGTGCTGTTCCTGATTCCGGCGCTGTCGCTGGCGGGGATGCCGCCCCTTTCGGGGTTCTTCGCCAAGTTTATCGTGATCCGCGCCGGCATCGAGGCCGAGGCCTATGGCGTCACCTTTATTGCCTTGCTGGTGGGGCTGCTGACGCTCTATTCGATGGTCAAGATCTGGGCCGAGGTGTTCTGGAAGGCGGCGCCGGAGGAAGGCAAGACCGACCCCTATCCGGCGGTCAGTCAGTCCGAGCTGTGGCTGATGACCACGCCGGTGGTCGGCCTGGCGCTTTGCACCTTGCTGATCGGCCTCAATGCCGAGCCCATCTATGCCCTGGCCGAGGCTTCGGCCAGTGAGTTGCTCGACCCCGAGCGCTATATTGAAGCCGTGCTTGGCAGGCAAGAGGAGGTTTCGCCATGATCGGAGCCGCCTGGAATCTGCTGCTGGGCTTCGCTTGGGTGGTCCTGACCGGCGACTTCAGTGGCCGTAACCTGCTGGCCGGTGTGGTGTTCGGCTATCTGGTGCTGGCGCTTATCCAATCGCAGGTGCCCGCCCTGGCCGGCCATGCGCAGCGTTTGCCACGCTTGATCGGTTTCATCGGTTTCTTCCTCAAGGAGCTGTTGCTTGCCAATCTCAAGGTGGCCTTCGATATCATTACGCCGCCCTGGTACATGAAACCCGGTGTAATCGCCATGCCGCTCAAGGCCCGCACCGAATTCGAGATTACCTTTGTCGCTAACCTAATTTCCCTGACACCGGGCACCCTGAGCCTGGATGTCTCCGATGATCGTCGTGTGCTGTATATCCATGCCATGTTCCTGGACGATGAACCGGAACTACGCCGCAACCTGGCAGAGCTGGAGCGGCGGGCGCTCGAACTGTTTCTTTGAGAGGAGTCGATTCGTGTCGACCGTGATCATGCTGAGTTTGGTGCTTATGTCCCTGGCCTTGTGCCTGACCTTCGTGAGGTTGTTTCGTGGTCCGAGTCTGCCGGATCGCGTAGTGGCGCTGGAGCTATTTTCCTCGATTCTGGTCGGTTTTATCGGCGTGGTGGCTATCGTCTCCGACGTGCCTAGCCTGCTGGACGTGGCAATCGTCATGGCGCTGATGGCCTTCATGGCCGCCATCGGCTTCGCGCGGTTTCTGGAGCGGGGGGGGCCGCGAGATGATTGATGTCATCAAGGGAGGGTTGATTCTCTCAGGGGCTATTTTCATGCTGCTGGCGTCACTGGGTGTACTGCGCCTACCCGACCTGCTGACCCGCATGCACGCTACGACCAAGGCAGCGACGCTGGGTGCCAGTCTGATCATGCTGGCGGTAGCCCTGCATTTTCCGCAGGTAGCCGTCGTGGCCCGTGCCCTGGGCGTCATTTTGTTCATCATGGTCACGGCCCCGGTGGCGGCGCATGTCATCGGTCGTGCAGGCTATTTTGTCGGGTCGCGTCTCTGGGACGGGACCGTAAAGGACGAGTTGCGTCCCAACTACGACCCCTTGACCCACGAGCTCAAGAGCGGTCAGGAAGTCCCGGAACCCAAGGCCGAATCGCCTCCCGTCTCTCGAGGAGAGTGACGCCTATCGGCAAGCACTTGTGATTATCGCCGTCTCTTACCGGGCCGCCTTCGGGCGGTCCTGCTGCGTTGATACTTCGCCAGACACGATGCAGCGGGTAAAAATTAATGTACAATACTTGTACCTAAATAAAGTATTGTCCATGGATGATACCTGCCGGCGAGGTACCCGATGCACCGCAAGTCTGAACTCCCGAGCAAGATCTGCCTCGAGTGTGAGCGAGATTTCGTCTGGCGCCGCAAGTGGGCTCGCTGCTGGGATGAGGTTCGTTTCTGCAGCGAGCGCTGTCGCCGTGAGGTCCGCCGTGCTCGGAGAGCGGGATGAGCACACAGATTGCCTGGTTCCGGTCCGACCTGCGGCTGGCTGATAACCCCTTGGTACGTTTCGCGACGCCACCGGAACAGCTGCTCTGTATCTACGTTCTTGATGAGTGTTGGTTGACGACGATCGCCGCCACCGGTAAACCACGCATAGGGCCTGCCCGGCTGCGATTTCTTTGGGAATGCCTGATCGAATTGCGTGGTGAGCTGCTTAAGCGGGGAAATGACTTGCTGGTGCGTATCGGTAATCCGCCGGAAGTGGTTGCCGAGTTGGCCGTTACCCTCGGCGCGAATACCGTACGCGTTCGCCGCGATGCTGGAGACGAGGAGGCTCGGGCGGTCGAGAGGCTCATCGAACGTCTGGCAGGGCATGCCGATGTGGTGAGCTTCGATGCGGGGCTGCTGTTCGACGAGGTGGACCTGCCCACCTCGGTGGCGGCGCTGCCGTCGAGCTTTTCTGCGTTTCGTCGTCGGGCGGAGCGACAGTGGGCGTTGCCAGCCGCCGAGCCGGCGCCACTCACCCTGCCGCTTTGGCCGCGGGGCGCTGCGCGAGGGCTTCCGCCATTGCATGAGGTCTGTGCATCGAGCTCAGCCTGGCGGTCCGATCCGCGTGGGCAATTTGATTTCGAAGGCGGCGAAGTGGCCGGTCTAGCGCGTCTGGACCACTATCTTTGGCAGACCGGCGCCGTGGCACGCTACAAGATGACCCGCAATGGACTACGGGGGGCCGACTTTTCCACTCGACTTTCGCCGTGGCTTGCTCATGGCTGCCTGTCGGCGCGTCAGGTTCATGATGCCGTGCGCGGCTGGGAAGCCGAGCAGGGCGCCTGTGAATCCAGCTACTGGGTCATATTCGAGTTGTTGTGGCGCGAGTATTTCCACTGGGCGGGTCGTCAGGAAGGCCCAGCGCTGTTCGGCCGCTGTGTGCTCCCTTCGTCCGGTCCCGCCTTTACCGCCTGGTGTCAGGCTCGCACAGGAGTGCCGTTCATCGATGCCGCGATGCTGGAACTGGCATTGACTGGCTGGCTCTCCAACCGTGCGCGACAGAACGTGGCGAGCTTCCTGGTCAAGGACCTTGGTGTGGACTGGCGTCTGGGCGCAATCTGGTTCGAGCATTGCCTGGTCGACTTCGATGCGGCGAGCAATTGGGGAAATTGGCGCTATGTGGCCGGCGTGGGACGCGACACTCGCGATCGCTGGTTTCATGTCCTCCGACAGGCCGAGCAGTACGATCGCGAAGGCGACTACGTGGCACACTGGCAACCGGCGCTGCGCGAGCTTCCGCCAGGGCGCGGAAGACACCAACCCTGGCGGGTAGCGCCCCAGTGCTTTCCCGTGCCGCAGGTCGTGCCCGCCGCCTGGCAAGACAGGCTGCTTACCGGCGACGAGACCCGCGACATCGAAGATTGAATGCGGGTCTGCGCCTGTATCGCCCACTGTCCGATTGAGCAGGAGACAAGATGTCGCTTTCTTCCTTTCCCCGCCTGCCTGTGGTGCTGGGCCTGGCCGGTCTGCTGCCTTTTATTGTCAGCTCGGCGGCTGCCTGGCTGGCGCCGATGGTCTGGCAGGTCATCGCGATCAAGGCGTTTGTCTACTATAGCGCCGTGATTCTCTCCTTTCTCGGTGGAGTGCAGTGGGGCGTGGCGATGACTGGCGACTCGCCCGAGGCTTCGTCTTACCGCACGCGAATGCTGCTGGCGATGGTGCCGAGCCTGATCGCCTGGCCGGCGTTGCTGCTGCATCCAGCCGATACCGCCTGGGTGCTGGCGGCGGGCTTCGTGCTGGTGCGCTTGCATGAACTCAGTCGGGAAGGCCGTTCGATGTTGCCGAGCTGGTACCAAGGCATGCGGACGCTGCTGACGCTAGTGGTGCTGGTGTGCCATGGCGTGTTGATCTGGCGGCTCTCCGGCCATTGATCGGGCTGGCCGTCATGCTCGATATCGGCGATGATCATGCCCGACTAACCTTACGGAGTGCCCTAGCGACGATGAAACAGATGCTGACGACCCCCCTGTTGCTGGCGTTGCTCGCCGGTTGCCAGGCCGCCCCGACCAATGAGGCCAGCGCCGCGGACACCGCGGTGAGCTCAGAGTCCGAGGCCGGCCAGCAAACCAATGGTGAGGATGCCGAGGTGGCAGAGCCGGAGGCGACGCCAGAAGACTTCGCGGCATGGCTGGCGGCCTTCCGCCGCGACGCCCAGGCGCAGGGGATCAAAGAGACCACCCTGGACCGCGCCCTGGACGATGTACGCTACCGTCCCCGTGTCATCGAGCTTGACCGTTCACAGCCGGAGTTCGTCCGCCCCATCTGGCAATATCTCGACACCGCAGTCTCGGCGACACGGATCGACACCGGGCAAAGACGGCTAGCGGCTCACCGTGATACTGCCCGGCAAATGGAGCAGCGCTTCGGGGTGTCGCCGGAGATCATCGTGGCGATCTGGGGCATCGAGAGTAATTACGGCAGCAACTTCGGCGACTTCTCAACCCTGGAGGCGCTGGCCACCCTGGCATTCGACGGGAGGCGTCGCGATTTCGCGCGTGCTGAGCTGCTGGCAGCCCTGCGCATCCTCGAGGCGGGCGATATCAGCCCCGGGCGAATGATCGGCTCCTGGGCCGGGGCGATGGGGCATACCCAGTTCATTCCTTCGAGCTTCGAGGCCTACGCAGTGGACGGCGACGACGATGGGCGTCGTGATATCTGGGGCAGCATCCCCGATGTGATGGCATCTACCGCCAACTATCTGGCCCGTGCCGGCTGGCAGCCCGGCCAACCCTGGGGCGTCGAGGTGGCGCTCACCGACGACTTTGACTATTCCCAGGCCGAGCTGGAGACGCGTCGGGCCAGCCAGGCTTGGGCCGAGCGGGGGGTTCGTCCACTGGCCGGTAAGGCGTTGCCCGAGTTCGAGAGTGCCTCGGTGATCTTGCCGGCAGGGGCCCGGGGGCCGGCTTTCCTGGTGGGGAAAAACTTCCGCGCTATCCTGCGCTACAATAATGCGACCAGCTATGCCCTGGCGGTGGGGAGTCTGGCCAATGAAATTGCCGGGCGCGCCGGCATTCTCGGTGATTGGCCACGCGACGAGCAGCCCTTGATGCGTCGCCAGGTGCGCGAGCTGCAGCGCCTGCTCAACGAGCGTGGCTTCGAGGTGGGGCAGCCCGATGGCATCATGGGACCCAATACTCGCCGTGGCCTCAGGGCCTACCAGCGCTCCATCGGTGAGA
This sequence comes from Halomonas jincaotanensis, assembly GCF_018448785.1. Classification (GTDB taxonomy): domain Bacteria; phylum Pseudomonadota; class Gammaproteobacteria; order Pseudomonadales; family Halomonadaceae; genus Halomonas; species Halomonas jincaotanensis. The sequence continues at coordinate 36,377 of NZ_JAHCLU010000017.1, forward strand.
CGCCCGATGGCTTCGCCACGTTGCGGTTGCTCGAACGTCTGCAAGGCTGAACAAAAAGATTCCTGATTACTCATGTTGATCAGCCATCGCGCCAACCTGAGGGCTATACTGGATTTACATGGGTCGACAAGGAGTG
>NZ_JAHCLU010000018.1 GCF_018448785.1 Halomonas jincaotanensis
CCAACAAGGAAAGGTCATGCGGGTCGGGGGGACAATCTGTTGTGATGATTTACGGACTTATAGCGCCGGCGTCGACAATTAGCCGTGACTCGCAGTGCGGCCATTACTCGCCGCACCGTCGTGACGCTATGCCCAACCGTCGATATGACCCAATGCCAGATCAACAACAATGCCGGTGGAGAAGCCTGGCTAGCCACCCTGGCAGTTTTCGAAGGCCAAGGTGAGCCTGGCGACGAGCTGCTGCGCAGCTTTGGTGAAAGCCAACTGCCATCGCTGACCTACCGCAACGACGACCGACCGGTACGTTACGAGGCACTAGGACGCTCAGGCGGCCACAACGGCACATTCCAACTATGCGGGCGACAGGATGAAGGTGCCAGCGTGATCGTCAACAATGTTGGACGGGTACGCGTAGAGTCTGAACGTCCAGAGTGCTAAGTTAAGTGCTACATAAGCGCAGGTCACACACACTTCTCTAAAGGAACTGCGTAGCCGCCTGCGAGAGTCGGCTCCTCCTCAAAACATCACATGTGAACTACGGATACCTTCCATGCTCGCTAAGAAAACATCTCATAACTAATGCTATCGCCACAGGGAAGGAACTCTACTGTAGACATTTTCAGTGTCGGTTGGGAATAACTCTTCGCGCGCTTCAGAATTCATGTTTATACCAATCAGTGAGTCCCTAACCACATCAATATTAAAGTAAACAGAGCCGTTGGCCCCGCCTCCATTAATAGTTAAATCAACTTCATTAATTTGCTTGGAAAAGTCAGGAACAGAGTTATTGCTATCATCAGATTTACTTGCATAATTGCCTACAATAAGAGTTCCATCAACATTCTCATTTCCACTCAGAGTAGTATCCAAGGCATTATCATCGATGTTCACGTACCCACCCCAAACAATCAAAACACCACAGAATTTTTTGTTATTGGCTGCACTAAATGTCTCCAGAACCGCGACCTGGCTCACACCCTGGTCGGTACAGTTAGCACTTCGATCAATCCACTCAATATTTGAATCATCTGTTACAACCGTGCCTGTAGAACCAGAAATGGAATTATAAAGCAACTCAAATTTATCTCTTGCTTCAGTATTCTCTAGACCTCCGTAGGTAACTCCACCATATAAATGAAGATTTTCGTAGCACTGACTTTTATCAGAAGAATATTCACAATCGTTAGGATCCCCCTCGTAAAAAAGCCCCTCCCCATTTATACCCCCATTAATCCCTGCATTAGCCGACTTGGGAAACCAGGAATTACCATTTACATCTTGAATTCCACCAAAAACGCTAAGCGCACGATTAAAACTAAAAGGACGAAAGTATTCCACAATCACAGGGTCGCCCTGAACTGAAACAACACCATCGCGAAATTGTGCGCCCATACCGACGACATACCGTGTATTGCTTTCGTCTTCTACAAAAACATATCCCCAACTTAGCTCATCGGAGACGCTGGATACTGACAAGCCCCCTTTGGCACTATCTTCACTACTTACACCATGAGTCGTCGAGGCAAAAGCATAGAATTTTTCCCAATTTGCAACCCACTCGGATTCATTGAGACTTCCTGAGATGTCGATATAGGTAACATTGCTATCTGATGAGGCTATTCTAGTTGCACCATAGGAAGCTGCTTCCTCTGCTGCCATCTGAGCTTCAACTGCTGCTTTATAATTTCCAGCCAGCCGCTCATCAATCTGCGAAGTCTGCATGCTTGACAGACCAACCATTAGCGAAACGGTCAATAGAGAAAGAACCACGACCAGCACAGCACCTTGTTGACGTTTCATCTTTCGCTCCCGGGAAGCTGGGCGGCTAACCAAGGCCACCAGCAACCATGATTAATTTGTTACGGCTGCCGTGCGGTTGACGGCAAAGAATTCCAGAATATCTGCTGTGCCACTGCCATCGGTTGGAACAAGACTAAAAGTGACCAACAATCCATAGTCGCCTTCAGCCGTTACCTCGAAACCATTATTGATGAAACCTCCCACTAACTCCTGCGCCCCGGTCGTACAATTACTATCAAGCTGAAGGTAATATTCAGTATCTCCATCTGCTAAAGTTCTTCCACCAAGACTATAGGTCTTATCAACATCATCACCTGGATCTATTGAGGCACAATCTCCACGATTAGTAACAACAAGTGTCAAGTCATAACTCGAACCGGAACTAGGGATTGTTTCATCCCACTTGGCACGCCTGATATCCCGAAGCAGAATATCAACGGCAAAGTTCACTGCCGTCTGCTTTTCGCTAAGTGTCTCGACTTGCCTATTCGTTTGAAAAACGGTAAGAAAAAGCTGGCCCGCACCTAAAATGATAATCAGGCCAATTACCATCGCCACCATTAGCTCGATAAGTGAGAAGCCGCTGTTACGCTTCATCATCATTCCTCTGGTAGCCTGACGGTATATGAGAATTTTTCAGTCGTATCTCCAAATCTTCTTTCTGTCCATATTACGGATATCTGAAACTCACAAACTAAAGAATCCGGCTGTGTAATTATAGAAGCATCACTGAAACCGGGGAGATAAACTAACCATTCGCCATGCCACTGAGCTTGAACTGAAGCAATGTCGCTTGATGGGCAAGCAAGGGCTCCTGCGGTGTCCGTGGCTGCTTTAGCCCATACCCTCTCCTGCGCATCCTGTGCAGCCAAGGAAGCAATCGAGCGCTGATAAGCCGCATGGGCGCCCTGAAGGGCCTCGAGTTGCATAGCCGCCACGCCCAACAGGCCGATGGAGAGCACCAGTAAAGCAACCAGTGCCTCAATTAAGGTAAAGCCACGCTGCCTTGAGAGCCCAAAAGTCATTATGAACCTCCTCGGACTCGCCCTAGGGAGCTAATATCGATAGTGCGACTACTCAATTCTGAATACGTATTACCAAGTGAAAGATTACACCCAGTGGCACAGGAACCTGTAGGCTTACCAAGAGAACCAAAGGTAACAGAAAACCCTTCAGATAATGAGGTACGAGCATCTCTACCGCTACGGTTGCGAAGTACACTACCGTCCGACACTTGATATATCCAGGGTTCGGATTGATTCACTGTAAACGTCACATCGGTGCGTTTTTTGATGGCCTCGCTTCTAGCATAATTAAGGCCTGAAAGTACTTCATTGTAATCAGCGGCTACTCGACTCACAGCCATCATGCGCTGGAAACTTGGAATGGCGGTGGTCATCAAGATAACGGCTACAGCAATGGTGACCAGAAGCTCGATAAGCGTAAAGCCTTTTTTTTTCATGGCATCACCAACATCCCGATGGCCCCCTGACGCCCTGACCATTGAGCGTTATATCGCCAGAGCAGCCATCATCACGGCTTGTAGTTGCGCTGATTATGTATCCAACCGTGCCGTCTACTGAATAGGAAATAGTGTAACTTCCATCGGGTGAGAGTGATGTAATAGAGCAGCCGTCATCACCGTCTTTTTTTTTCTTGTAGCTGTAGGTGCGTGTATAACAGCGCTCCAGCTCACCCGCGGCGATATTAAGCCCGGCATGCGCATCCGACCGAAGCGACCGCTCCACGTACCGCGTATAACTCGGATAGGCAATCGACGCCAGAATGCCAATGATAGCCACGGCGATCATCAGCTCGATCAGCGTAAAGCCGGCGGTGCGCCGAGGGCCGCCCTGGTTGCCTTGCCGTCGATGTCGGGGGCTCGTGAGAGTCACGCAGCGCCTCTCCTGTCGTAGAATTCTAATGCTCAGTATGTGGTAATTTTGTATTAGCTGCCAGTGTCAAGACCGAAAAATGCCGAGCACATGCCCGGCATTTTCTGACTACGTCCTGATGAGCGATGCCCGCCTTACGGGCTGAGACGCTGTCAGCCCCGTACGGTTAGTCGCTGGCGGTTACTCGCTAGCAATCACACGCTCGCGCAGTTCGCGCGGCATCGAGAAGGTGATCGTCTCGGCTCGGCCAGCGAGCTCTTCAGGTGCGGTGGCGCCCAGCTGTTGCAGACGTTCGATCACGCCTTGCACAAGCACCTCGGGGGCGCTGGCGCCGGCCGTCACGCCGATGGCGTTCACCTTGTCGAGCCAGGCGGGATCGATCTGCTCGGCATTGTCGATCAGATACGCGGCCGTGCCGACACGCTCGGAGAGTTCACGCAGGCGGTTGGAGTTGGAGCTGTTGGGGCTGCCGACGACCAGCAGCAAGTCGCTGCCCGCGGCCAGCTCGCGCACGGCGTCCTGACGGTTCTGCGTGGCGTAGCAGATATCGTCCTTGCGCGGCCCGTCGATCGCGGGGAACTTGGCGCGCAGGGCGTCGATCACCCGGGCGGTATCGTCCATCGACAGCGTGGTCTGGGTGACAAAGGCCAGCAGGTCGGGATTGTTGACCTCCAGACGCGCCACGTCGGCCTCGTCTTCCACCAGGTAGATCTGCCCCCCGTAGGACGTGTCGTAGCGGCCCATGGTGCCTTCAACCTCGGGATGACCTTCATGGCCGATCAGGATGCATTCCTGGCCGCGCCGCGCGTAGCGCAGCACCTCCATGTGCACCTTGGTGACCAGCGGGCAGGTGGCGTCGAACACGCGCAGGCCGCGCTGGTCGGCCTCCTCCTGCACGGCCCGCGAGACGCCGTGGGCGGAGAAGATCACGATCACGTCGTCGGGCACTTCGTGAAGCTCCTCGACGAAGACCGCGCCGCGCTCGCGCAGGGTATCGACCACGAAGCGGTTGTGGACCACCTCATGGCGCACGTAGATCGGCGGGCCGAAGACATCCAGCGCGCGATTGACGATCTCGATGGCGCGATCGACCCCGGCGCAGAAGCCCCGCGGGTTGGCCAGCTTGATTTGTATGGGGTCAGCTTGCATGGGCTCGGACTGCGTGGTGTCAGGTTTCATGAGGGCCTTGCCTTGATGCCGGCGCATCGGTGCGTTCGAAGAATCGGGATCGGCTCAGTGCGTCGTTGCCGGCTTCACGTCCAGCACTTCCACCTCGAAGGTCAGGGTACGCCCTGCGAGCGGATGGTTGAAGTCCACTTCCACCTGCTCACCGTCGATACGCTTGATCACGCCCGGCAGCTCGCCACCGCCGGCATCGGCGAACGACATCATCATGCCGACCTCGGGCGCTTCGCTCTCGAAGTCGTCGCGCTTGAGCAGTTGGATGTTTTGAGGGTTGTGCTGGCCGAAGGCGTGCTCGGGGGCAATCTCGAAGCTGCCGGCATAGCCAGCCTCCAGCCCCTTGAGCGGGTGTTCGAAGCCAGGCGGCAAGTTGCCGTCGCCCAGTTGAAAGCTGGCGGGCTTCTTGTCACGGGTGGAGTCCACCACGGTGCCGTCTTCCAGCTTGAGGGTGAAATGCAGGGTGATATCCATGCCCTCGTCGATGCGTAAGGCTTGATGGTTGGAATCGCTCATCGTGTGTCCTTGATCGTCTTGATCGTGTGTTGGCGCTGGCCGCGTGGCATCAGGCGAGATGTTTGCTTGGATATCTCCAGGCACTGCCGGTTCCTTATTGCGCCGTTCCTTACACGCGTCGCCGGGCCCGGCGCTTCTCGCCGATCACCGATTCCCAGATCAAACCGGCGGCGCCCAGGGTAATGCCGATATCCGCCACATTGAACGCCGGGTAGTACCAGCCGGCGGCGTGGAACGACAGGAAGTCCACGACATAGCCATGCACCAGGCGATCGTAGAGATTGCCCAGCGCCCCGCCGATGATCAGCGCCAGCGACACGGCCAGCAGCGTCTCGTCACGCTTGAGGCGGTGCATCCAGATCGTCAAACCAATGCTCGCGCCCACGGCAACCGTGGCGAAGAACCAGCGCTGCCAGCCGGGGTGACCGGCCAGGAAGCTGAAGGCCGCGCCGGTGTTGTGCAGCAGCGTCAGGTTGAAGAACGGCAGCACTTCCACCGGGCGGGCGTAGCTGAGCCAGGCACTGGCGGCGTATTTGGTGGCCAGGTCGAGCACGACGATCGCCACGGCCAGCCACAACCAGCGAAGCGGGCGCTGCATGGGCGGCACGGCAGACGAGGCCGAGTCGTGCCCGCCCGCGTCACGGCGCTTGGCCTCACGCGCGCTCTGCTGGCTGCCCCTTTCCTCATGCATAGTGACGCGTCTCGCCCGGGCCGTCCGGCAGGTTGCTGATACAGCGGCCGCAGAGGTCATCGTGCTCGGGGTGGGTTCCCACGTCCTCGCGGTGATGCCAGCAGCGCTCGCACTTTTGGTTCGGGCTTTCCGCCACGGCTACCTTCAGCCCCTCGAGCTCGGTCGGCTCGGCGTTAGTGGCACCGGGCTGTTTGCTATCGGACAGGGGTGCCAGGTGCACCTCGCTGGTCAGCATCACGAAGCGCAGCTCGTCACCCAGCTTGGCCAGGGTGGCACGCAGGTCGCCACTGACGAAGAGGGTAACCTCGGCGGCCAGACTGCCCTTGATGGTCTTGGCATTGCGGGCATCTTCCAGGCACTTGTTGACGGCCTGCTTGACCTCCAGCACCTGCTCCCAGAAGTCACGCCCCATCGCGGCGTCATCCGCCAGGGTGGCAAGCCCGGGGTAGTAGGTCTCGAGCAGCACGCTGTCGCGGCGCGTGCCGGGAATGTGTTCGTAAATTTCCTCGGCGGTAAAGGAGAGGATCGGCGCCACCCAGCGGCTAAGCGCCTCGACCACGTGATAGAGCGCGGTCTGGGCGCTGCGTCGTGCCAGGGAATCGGCCTGGGTGGTGTACTGGCGATCCTTGATCACATCCAGATAGAAGCCACCCAGCTCGCGGGCACAGAAGCCATGCACCTGCTGGTAGACGTCGAGGAAACGATACTCGTCATACGCCGTCTCGATGCGCGCCTGCAGCTGCGCAGCACGATCGACCACCCACTGGTCGAGGGCGAGCATGTCGTCGAAGGCTACCCGGTCGCGGTCCGGATCGAAGCCGGTCAGGTTGGCGAGCAAGAAGCGCGAGGTGTTGCGGATACGCCGGTAGACGTCGGCGGTGCGCTTGAGGATCTCGTCGGACACCGCCATCTCGCCGGAGTAGTCGGTAGAAGCCGCCCACAGGCGCAGGATGTCGGCGCCGAGCTTGTCCATCACTTCCTGTGGCGCCACCACGTTGCCCACCGACTTGGACATCTTGCGACCCTGGGCGTCGACGGTGAAGCCGTGCGTCAGCAGGTCGCGATACGGCGGATGGCCGTCGATGGCGCAGCCGGTCAGCAGCGAGGAATGAAACCAGCCACGGTGCTGGTCGGAGCCTTCCAGGTAGAGATCCGCGACCGGCCCCTGGTCATGACCATGAGGATGTGAGCCGCGCAGCACGTGGCGGTGCGTGGTGCCGGAGTCGAACCAGACGTCCAGGGTATCGGTGACCTTGTCGTAATCGGCGGCCTCCTCGCCCAGCAGCTCGGCCGGGTCGAGGCGGAACCAGGCGTCGATGCCCGCTTTCTCGACAAGCTTGGCGGCCTCTTCAATCAGCTCGAGGGTGCGCGGGTGCAGCTCACCGCTGGTCTTGTGCAGGAAGAAGGGAATTGGCACGCCCCAGTTACGCTGGCGCGAGATGCACCAGTCGGGGCGGTTGGCGATCATGCTGTGCAGCCGCGCCTTGCCCCAAGCGGGGGTGAATCGGGTGGCCTCGATGCCCTCGAGAGCCCGCTCGCGCAGGGTGCGCCCGTCCTTGTCCTTGAGGTCCATGCCCACGAACCATTGAGCAGTGGCGCGGTAGATCACCGGCGTCTTGTGGCGCCAGCAGTGCATGTAACTGTGGGTGATGGGCTGATGGACCATCAGCGCCCCAACCTCGCGCAGCTTGTCGACGATCTGGGGATTGGCCTTCCAGATCATCTGACCACCGAAGAACGGCAGCTCCTCGGCGTAGACGCCGTTGCCCTGCACGGGGCTCAGGATCTCGTCGAAGCTCATGCCGTGGGCGCGGCAGGTCACGAAGTCGTCGACGCCGTAGGCCGGCGCAGAGTGGACGATGCCGGTGCTGCCGACCTCGGATTCCACGTAGTCGGCGAGATACACCGGCGAGCGGCGATCATAAAACGGATGGCGGAATTCGATCAGGTTCAGCGCCTCGCCCTGGGCGGTGGCGATCACCTCGCCCTGCAGGCCGTAGCGCTCGAGGCAGCTCTCGACCAGCTCCTCGGCGAGCACCAGCCACCGCTCGCCGGTGTCGACCAGCGCGTAGGTGAACTCGGGGTGGACGTTGAGCGCCTGGTTGGCCGGGATGGTCCAGGGCGTGGTGGTCCAGATGACGATGGCGGCAGGCTTGCTGAGCTCGGCAAGACCAAAGGCGGCGGCCAGCTTGTTTTCATCGGCCGCCGGGAAGGCGACATCGATGGCATCGGACTTCTTGTCGGCATACTCCACCTCGGCCTCGGCCAGGGCCGAGCCGCAATCGAAGCACCAGTTGACCGGCTTCAGGCCCTTGAAGACATACCCCGCCTCGGCCATGTCGGCGAGCGCGCGGATCTCGCCGGCTTCGTTATCGAAGTCCATGGAACGGTAGGGATTGCCCCAGTCACCGATCACGCCCAGGCGCACGAAGTCGGACAGCTGCGCCTGGATCTGCTCGCCGGCGTATTCCCGGCACAGCTCGCGGGCCTTCTGCGGCGCCAGATGCTTGCCGTGAGTGGTCTCGACCTTGTGTTCGATGGGCAGGCCGTGGCAATCCCAGCCGGGAACGTAGGGCGCGTCGAAGCCGGCCAGGTTCTTCGACTTGACGATGATGTCCTTGAGGATCTTGTTGACGGCATGACCGATATGAATGCTGCCATTGGCATAGGGAGGGCCGTCGTGCAGCACGAACAGCTCCCGACCACGGCGCTCTTCACGCAGACGGTGGTAGAGGTCCAGCTGCTGCCACTGGGCCACGCGCTCGGGCTCGCGCTTGGGCAGCATGCCGCGCATCGGGAAATCGGTATCTGGCAGGTTCAGAGTGTGCTTGTAGTCGCTCATATCCTGGGGTCAGCCGTCGTCGTGGTCGGCGGGCTTGCCCGCCGAGGAATCGAAAGTCACGGCCTCGCGCGCCAACGGCGCCGATGCCAGAGGAAGAGAATAGTCGGTACCGTCGCCCGCCTGATCTACCGCGACAGGGTGTGCCGCATAATGTGCACCGGCAGCGGGGTGCTGTAGAAAGTAGGCTCGGGCGCGTGCCTGGTCGGCGCGGATCTGCGCCTTGAGCTCGTCGAATTGAGCGAACTTAACCTCGCCGCGCAGCTTGGCGCAGGGGAACACCGTGAGGCGCTCACCGTAGAGGTCACCGTCGAAATCGAAGAGGTGCACCTCGAGCACCGGCCGCTCGCTGCCTACCGTGGGGCGCCAGCCGATGTTGGCCACGCCAGGCAGGCAGCGCCCATCGGGGAGTTCGGTGACCACCGCATAGACGCCCTGCAGGGCCAGCGACAGGGCCGGCTGCGGCAGGTTGGCGGTAGGCACGCCGATGGTGCGACCAAGCTGCTGGTCCGGTACCACACGGCCATCCAGCCGGTAAGGGCGACCCAGCAGACGTGACGCGGCGGCGAAGTTGCCGCTCGCCAGCATGGTACGCACACGGCTGCTCGATACGCGCTCGTCGTCCAGCGTAAAGGTGCGGGTGTGCTCGACGTGAAATCCGCGCGCCTCGCCCACCTCGGTGAGCAGGTGGAAATCCCCGCGGCGGTCGCAGCCAAAGCGGAAGTCGTCGCCCACGACGAGATGCCGTACGCCCAGGCCGTCGATCAGCACCCGTTCGATGAACTCCAGCGCCGTCAGGCTTCGCAATGCCTCGTTGAAAGGCAGGCAGAGCACGCAGTCGACGCCGGCCTCGCCGAGCAGGCGCACCTTCTCGCGCAGTCGCGTCAGCCGGGGCGGCGCCTGGTCGCCGGCGAAGTATTCGCGGGGTTGCGGTTCGAACACCACTACCGTGACCGGCAGATGGAGCGCCGCGGACTGCTCCCGGCACTGCTCGAGGATCGCCTGGTGACCGCGATGGACGCCATCGAAGTTGCCGATGGTCGCCACACAGTCACGATGCTCGTCGCGCAGGTTGTGCAGTCCTCGAATCAATCGCATGCGCTCGCTGCCTGGCCGATGGTAAATCGTCGATTATAACGGACCCAGGGCCCCTTGACAGCCGACGCGGCGTGGTCATTCCCCGATGGTGGCCTATTCGTCATCCAATCACCTCAGCCTTTCATTCGAAAGTGCCGCAGGCGCACCCCGAAGGCCGCCAGCCAGGCGAAATAGACTAGCGCCCCTCCCACGACCAACGCCGAAAGCCAAGCGACGCGAGGCCCGACCTCCCAGCCGAGCCACGCCTGCCAGCCGGGGGCCAGCCACCACAGCCCCAGGCTCATCACCGTGCAGCCACCACCGAGCTGTATGGCATAGCGCCCCCAGCCGGGTTGGAAGACCAGGATGCCCTGCTTTTTCAGCAGCCAGCCCAGCAGGCCGGCATTCAGGAAGGCGGAAAGTGCCGTGGCCAGCGCCAGCCCGGCATGGGCCAGCGGCCAGATCAGAATCAGGTTGAACACCATGTTGGCGACCATGGCGATGATGCCGACCTTGACCGGGGTGGCGGTGTCCTGGCGAGCGAAAAAGCCCGGCGCCAGCACCTTGATCAGCATGAAGGCGACCAGGCCCAGGGCATAGGCACGCAGGCTCATGGCGGCCATGGCGATGTCGTGATCGGTCATCGCGCCATAGTGGAACAGGCTGATCAACAATGGCTCGGCCAGCACGGCCAGCGCCAGCGCCGCCGGCAGGCCCAGCAGCAGCACGGTGCGAATCGCCCAGTCGAGCATGGCGGCGAAGTGCTCGCGTGACTGCTCGGCGTGACACCGGGAGAGCGCGGGCAGGATCACCGTGGCGATGGCGATGCCGAACACCCCCAGCGGCAGCTCCACGAGACGGTCGGAATAATACAGCCAGGATACGCTGCCCGCGGCCAGCAGTGAGGCCAGCACCGTATCGAGCAGCAGGTTGATCTGGGAGACCGAGACGCCGAACAATGCCGGCACCATCAAGCGCAGAATGCGTCGCACGCCCGCGTTGGCGAAATCGGGCCAGGGCCGCGGCAACAGCCCGAGCCGCGCCAGAAACGGCACCTGAAAGGCCAGCTGGGCGACCCCGGCGATCAACACGCCCCAGGCTAGGCCCATGGCCGGCTCGCTCATCAGTGGCGTCAGCAGTACTGCGGCACCAATCAACGACAGGTTGAGCAGTACGGGCGTGAAGGCCGGCACGGCGAAGCGATTCCAGGTATTGAGCGTGCTGCCGGCGAAGGCGGTCAGCGAGATCAGCAGCAGATAGGGAAAGGTCAGCCGCAGCATGTCGGCGGTCATCGCCAGCTTTTCGGGGTCGCGCCCGAAGCCCGGCGCGAAGGCCCACACCAGCCAGGGCGAGGCGAGCATGGCGAGCGCGGTGATCAGCGCCAGCACCGCTGTCAGGCTGCCGGCTACCGCATCTAGCAGCTCACGCACCTCACGTTTCGAGCCGCGGGTGGCATATTCCGAGAGCACCGGCACGAAGGCCTGGTTGAAGGCGCCCTCGGCGAAGAGTCGGCGCAGGAAGTTGGGAATCTTGAAGGCAACGAAGAAGGCATCCGCCCCGTTGCCGGCCCCCAGCAAGGCCGCTATCACGACATCACGGGCGAGACCCATGACCCGCGAGAGCATGGTCATGGCGCCCACCACCAGCCCCGAGCGCATCAGGCCGCCGCGCTTGAGCGCGACGGCGCGGCCATCATCGACGGGGTCGGGTTGTGGAGTCACGGGATGATCGGTCACGACGCTCTTCCTTCTCCCCAGCCACGACGCCCCGTTCAGGGCCACCATGCTGGTCAGGCACAAAAAAACCGGCCTTAGCCGGTCTTTTGCGAGATGCCCTGAACATTCGGCTCAGGGAAACTCGAGGCGTCCGGCGTGCTCAGGCAGCCAGCGCCTTGACCCGCGCATTCAGGCGGCTCTTCAACCGCGCCGCCTTACGCTTGGACAGCACGTCCTTGTCGGCCATGCGGTCAATGATCGGCTGAGCCTTCTGGAAAGAGGTCATTGCCACGGCGTGGTCACCGCCCTCGATGGCCTTGAGCACACGCTTGACGTAAGTACGGACCATGCTGCGCTGGCTCGCCTTCAGGACACGACGGCCTTCTGACTGACGGGCGCGCTTGCGCGCTTGCTTGCTATTTGCCACTGACTGTCTCCTTGGAGAAAGTTGTCGCCGCCGGCATCAGGCGGCTTTTTGATAACGTTTTGATCCAACAGGGAAATGCAACACTCCCCGTCGGCCTGGCCATCTCGCCGACTGCATGATTCAAGGCAGTCGATTATGGGCCGTGTCTGAGAGGATGGCGCATCCTATCACAGCACCCGTGTGCTTGCCATAGCCGGGCGTGTGGCCTACAGGATGATCAGATTGTCGCGATGGATCAGCTCCGGGGATTCCATGTAGCCGAGGATGGCCTCGATACGGTGGCTCGGCTTACCCAGAATCTGCCTCGCATCATCGACCCCGTAATTGACCAGGCCCTTGGCGACACGATGCCCTTGCTCATCCACGCAGAGCACCATGTCACCCCTCACGAAGGTGCCCGCCGCCTGCCTGACACCCACCGGCAAGAGACTGGAGCCCTGACGGCGCAGCATTCCCACGGCACCATCGTCCAGCGTCAGGGTGCCGCGCACCTGCAGCTGGCCGGCCAGCCAGCGCTTGCGTGCCGCCATCGGCGCCTGCTCGGGCAGCAGCAGCGTACCCAGCGACTCGCCAGCCGCCAGGCGCGCGAGCACGGCCGACTGATGACCGCTGGCGATGACCGTGACCGCACCGGACCGGGCCGCGAGCTGGGCGGCCCGCACCTTGGTGGCCATGCCGCCACGCCCCAGTGACCCGCCTTCGCCGGCCACCGCGGCGAGCGACGGGTCGTCGGCACGGCCTTGCCGGATCAGGCGAGCCTCTGGATTGACGCGCGGGTCGGCATCGAAGAGGCCCTCCTGATCGGTAAGGATCACCAGCGCGTCGGCCTCCAGCAGGTTGGCGACCAGGGCGCCCAGGGTATCGTTGTCGCCGAAGCGGATCTCGTCGGTGACCACGGTGTCGTTCTCGTTGATCACCGGCACGACACGCAGGTCGACCAGGGTGCGTAACGCCGAGCGTGCGTTGAGGTAGCGCTTGCGGTTGGAGAGATCGTCGTGGGTCAGCAGCACCTGGGCGGTGAGAATACCGTGCCGTGCGAAATGGCCTTCGTAGCATTCGGTCAGGCTGTTCTGCCCCACCGCGGCGGCGGCCTGCAGCTCGTGCACCGCCGAGGGGCGCCGCTGCCAGCCCAGGCGCACCATGCCGGCAGCCACGGCACCGGACGAGACCAGCACCACCTCGATACCGCGCCGATGCAACTCGGCAATCTGATCGACCCAGTCGCCGATGGCGACGTCATCGAGCCCACGGCCATCGTTGGTCAGCAATGCACTGCCGATCTTCACCACCACACGACGCGCCCTCTTGAGCGCATCGCGACCGACCACCTGCTCGCTGCTCACTATCCTCACCCTCTGCTCAAGCGTTCGCGAAATTATCGGTCAAAGTCGACAGGCTTCTGGTATGGATTGACTAAGGAGAGTATTCGACCTCGACATCATAATCATCATCGTCGAAGTCGTCGTCATCGAAATCATCGCGCTTGCGCTTGCGGCCGAGACGCGCCTCGGTGCGCGCCACCGCTTCGTCTTCCATGCGGGCGCGCATTTCGCGAGCACGCTCGGCGGCTTCCTCGTCCTCGTTCTCCAACCGGCGCTGCTCGGTCAGCCAGCGGTAGGCGGCCTGCACCAGGGCGTCGGTACCCTCGTTTCCGATCGCCGAGATACGAAACACCGGCCCCTCCCAGCCAAGCCGGGAGACGATGGCGTCGGTGCGCGCCAGGCGCTCGTCCTCGGGCAGCAGATCGAGCTTATTGAGCACCAGCCAGCGTGGCAGTTCGGCCAGGGTCGGCGAGAACTCGCCCAACTCGTGGGCGATCGCCTCGGCGGCCTCGACGGGATCGGACTCATCGAAGGGCGCCACGTCGACGACATGAAAGAGCAACCGCGTGCGGGTCAGGTGCTTGAGAAAGCGCAACCCCAGGCCGGCGCCATCGGAGGCGCCCTCGATCAGCCCCGGCACGTCGGCCATCACGAAGTGCTCGTGCATGCCGAGCTTTACTACCCCCAGGTTGGGCACCAGGGTCGTGAAGGGGTAGTTGGCGACCTTGGGCTTGGCCGCGGAGACGGAGCGGATCAGCGTCGACTTGCCCGCATTGGGCATGCCCAGCAGGCCCACGTCGGCCATGACCTTCATCTCGAAGCGCAGGTTGCGGCGCTCGCCCTCGGTACCCGAGGTGGTGCGACGCGGCGCCCGATTGGTGGACGACTTGAAATGGATGTTGCCAAGCCCGCGGCGGCCGCCCTGGGCGACCAGCACTTCCTGGCCGATCTCGGTGACGTCGGCGATTACCTCGAGGGTGTCCTCGTCGATCACCGTGGTGCCCACCGGCACCTTGACGAGTAGGTCTTCGCCGGCCCTGCCGCTCATCTGGCGGCCCATGCCGGGCTGGCCGTTCCGGGCCTTGTAGAAGCGCTGGTATTTGAAGTCGATCAAGGTGTTGAGGGCGTCGTCACCGATCAGGTAGACGCAGCCGCCATGACCGCCATCGCCGCCATCGGGGCCACCCTTGGGCACGTACTTCTCGCGGCGGAAGCTCAGGCAGCCGTTGCCGCCGTTGCCTGCCTCCACGATGATCGAGGCTTCATCCACGAATTGCATCTGTCACTCTCCCGACGGCCATTTCCACCGTCATGATACAAGAAGGCCCCGCCGTGGCGGGGCCCTCCTGGACAAGCTCGGGCGGTCTCAGGCAGAGACGACGCTGACGAACTTGCGATTCTTCGGACCCTTGGTCTCGAACTTGATCACGCCTTCGTTCAGCGCGAACAAGGTGTGGTCGCGGCCGAGGCCAACGCCGGTGCCGGGGTGGAACTTGGTGCCACGCTGGCGCACGATTATATTGCCCGGCACGGCTGCCTGGCCACCAAAGAGCTTGACGCCAAGGCGTTTGGATTCGGAATCGCGACCGTTACGGGTAGAGCCCGCTGCCTTCTTGTGAGCCATTGCTAAGTCCTCGCTCGTTCAGGGGAACTGTCTCTTTGTCACTGACGCCAGCGGCGCAGCGCTTACGCAGAGATCCCGGTGATCTTGACTTCAGTGAACCACTGACGGTGGCCCTGACGCTTCATGTGGTGCTTGCGGCGACGAAACTTGATGATGGTCACCTTGTCGCCACGGCCATGGGAGACGACGTCAGCCGCCACCTTGGCACCGTCGACCAGCGGCGCGCCGATCTTGATGTCGTCGTCGTTACCGACCAGCAATACCTGGTCGAACTCGACGCTTTCACCGGTCGGGATTTCCAGCTTCTCGAGCTTGAGCGTCTGGCCTTCCTGAACGCGGTACTGCTTGCCACCGCTCTTGATAATTGCGTACATCGGTCTCTCCAGAACTCATCGAGATTGGCTCTTCATCGGCCTGCTGCGAGTGGCGCCCCTTTCGGCAACCATCTGACAGGGAGCGTGATGAGTGGGTCGCGGATTATAACCGCCGCCGCGCGCGCCTTCAACCTCAAAAGGCCAGGATGACTACGCGCTCAGAAGGCCCAGTCCTCATCCTCGGTGGCCACCGCCTTGCCGATCACATAGGACGAGCCGGAACCCGAAAAGAAATCGTGGTTTTCGTCGGCGCCCGGCGAAAGCGCGGCAAGAATCGTCGGATCGACGTCAGTGACGCTGCTCGGAAAGAGCGGCTCGTAGCCGAGATTCATCAGCGCCTTGTTGGCGTTGTAGTGCAGGAACGCCTTGACGTCCTCGGTCATTCCCAGCGCGTCATAGAGCGACTCGGCGTATTTCACCTCGTTGTCGTAGAGCTCGAGCATCAGGTCAAAAGCATAGTTCTTGACCGCCTGCTGACGCTCCGGCGATGCCTCGGCCAGCGCCAGCTGGAACTTGTAACCAATGTAGTAACCATGCACCGCCTCATCGCGGATGATCAGACGAATCAGGTCGGCGGTATTGGTCAGCTTGGCGTGACTCGCCCAGTGCATCGGCAGATAGAAGCCCGAGTAGAACAGGAACGACTCGAGAAACACGCTGGCGACCTTGCGCATCAGCGGGTCGTCGGCATGGTAGCGGTCGAGGATCAGCTCGGCCTTGGCCTGCAGCGGCGCGTTCTCCTCGCTCCAGCGAAAGGCATCGTCCACGTCGCGGGTCGTGCACAGCGTCGAGAAGATCGAACTGTAGGAGCGGGCGTGCACCGATTCCATGAAGGCGATATTGGTGTAAACCGCCTCTTCATGCTGGGTCCGGGCATCCTCGATCAGCACGGGGGCGCCGATGCTGCCCTGGATGGTATCGAGTAGCGTGAGGCCGGTGAACACACGAATGGTCAGCCGCTGCTCCTGGGGCGTCAACGTGTTCCAGGAGGGAATATCGTTGGACAGCGGCACCTTTTCCGGCAGCCAGAAATTACTGGTGAGGCGATTCCATACCTCCAGGTCCTTGTCGTCCTGTAGGCGATTCCAGTTGATGGCGGCGACGTGTGATAGACGGCGAGTGGTAGTGGTCATTTTCGACGAATTCCTTGGGTAGCCAGCAAATCTGCGAGCGGGATGCAGCGATTTGCTCTCATAGCGAGCAGGACACGCAGCCTTCGACCTCGGTGCCCTCCAGGGCCGCCTGACGCAGGCGGATGTAATAGAGCGTCTTGATGCCCTTGCGCCAGGCGTAGATCTGCGCACGATTGATGTCTCGCGTGGTGGCGGTGTCGGGGAAGAACAGCGTCAGCGACAACCCCTGGTCGACGTGTCGCGAGGCCTCGGCATAGGTGTCGATGATCTTCTCCGGGCCGATCTCGTAGGCATCCTGGTAGTACGCGAGGTTATCGTCGTTCAGGTACGGCGCGGGATAGTAGACACGACCAAGCTTGCCCTCCTTGCGGATCTCGATCTTGGCCGCCACCGGGTGGATGCTCGAGGTGGAGTGGTTGATATAGGAGATCGAGCCGGTGGGCGGCACCGCCTGCAGGTTGCGGTTGTAGAGGCCATGAGCCATCACCGAAGCCTTCAGGGCACGCCAGTCGTCCTGATCGGGAATGGCGATGCCGGCGCGCTCAAAGAGGCCACGCACCTTGTCGGTCCGCGGTGTCCACGCCTGCTCGGTGTATTGATCGAAGAACGTCCCACTGGCGTAGGTGGAATCGCCGAAACCGGCAAAGCTCTCGTCGCGCTCGATGGCCAGGCGGTTCGAAGCACGCAGCGCATGATAGGCCACGCAATAGAAGTACAGATTGGTGAAATCCAGCCCTTCCTCGGAACCGTAGAAAATGTGTTCGCGGGCCAGAAATCCGTGCAGGTTCATCTGTCCCAGACCGATGGCCCGCGACTGGGCATTGCCCGCGGCGATGGAGGGCACCGAGCTCAGGTTGCTCATCTCCGAGACGGCAGTGAGCCCGCGCACGGCGATCTCCACACTGGTGCCGATATCGCCGGCATCCATTACCTTGGCGATGTTCATCGACCCCAGGTTGCAGGAAATATCCTGGCCGATATGACGATAGCCGAGGTCTTCCTCATACGTGGTCGGCGTGTTGACCTGCAGGATCTCCGAGCACAGGTTGCTCATGTTGATGCGCCCGGCGATGGGATTGGCGCGGTTCACGGTGTCCTCGAACATCAGGTATGGGTAGCCGGACTCGAACTGCAACTCGGCCAGGGTCTGGAAGAACTCGCGGGCCTTGATCTTGGCCTTGCGGATCCGCCCATCGTCGACCATCTCGGCGTATTTCTCGGTCACGCTGATGTCGCCGAAGGGCATTCCGTAAACGCGCTCGACGTCGTAGGGCGAAAACAGATACATGTCCTCGTTGCGCTTGGCCAGCTTGAAGGTGATGTCGGGAATCGTCACGCCCAGCGAGAGGGTCTTGATGCGGATCTTCTCGTCGGCGTTCTCGCGCTTGGTATCGAGAAAACGCAGGATATCGGGGTGGTGGGCATTGAGATATACCGCACCGGCGCCCTGCCGTGCACCCAGTTGGTTGGCATACGAGAAGGCATCCTCGAGCAGCTTCATGATCGGGATGATGCCCGACGACTGGTTCTCGATGCGCTTGATCGGCGCCCCGGCCTCGCGGATGTTGCTGAGCAGGAAGGCTACCCCGCCGCCGCGCTTGGAGAGCTGCAGTGCCGAATTGATCGACCGCCCGATCGACTCCATGTTGTCCTCGATACGCAGCAGGAAGCACGACACCAACTCGCCACGCTGGCGCTTGCCGCAGTTGAGGAAGGTCGGGGTGGCGGGTTGAAAACGACCACTGATGATCTCGTCGACCAGTGCACGTGCCAGGGTTTCGTTGCCCCGGGCCAGATTCAGCGCCACCATGCAGACGCGATCCTCGTAGCGCTCCAGATAGCGCTTGGCATCGAAGGTCTTGAGCGTATAGCTGGTGTAATACTTGAAGGCCCCGAGAAAGCTCGGAAAGCGAAACTTGGCGGCGTAGGCCTGCTCGAAAAGCGACTTGAGGAAGTCCGGGGCGTACTGCGCCAGGACCTCGGCCTCGTAATACCCCTCCGCCACCAGATAGTCGAGCTTCTCCTCCAGCGAATGGAAGAAGACCGTGTTCTGGTTGACGTGCTGGAGGAAGTACTGACGCGCCGCCTCGCGATCCTTGTCGAGCTGAAGCTCACCCTCGGGTCCGTAAAGGTTGAGCATGGCGTTGAGCGCATGATAATCCAGCGTCTTGGCGCCATTTCCGTGAGGTGTCGCCGTCAGGCGTGGGGTATCCAGCATTTAGTCACTCCCTGATAAACAGTGGCCACGTCGTCGGGCGTACCGAAGAGCTCGAATCGGTGCAGCAACGGCACGTGGCATTTCTCGGCGATGATTCGGCCTGCAAGGCAATAGCCTGCACCGAAGTTGGTATTGCCAGCGGCGATGACCCCTCGCAACCGCTGACGATTTTGCTTGTCGTTGAGAAAGCGAATGACCGGGCCGGGCACTGCGCCTTTCACGCCACCGCCACCATAGGTCGGCGTGACCAGCACAAATGGGCTGTCGACCACCAGGCCGGACGCATCGCGGCTCAACGGGATCCGGCTGGCCGGCAACCCCAGCGCCTGCATGAAACGATGGGTATTGCCGGAACGGGTCGAGAAGTAGACCAGCCCGACACCCGCGCTACCGGGTGTGGGCAATGTCGCCGCTTGACTCATCCCAGCGCTCGGATACGATCCGGCCGGAATCCCGACCAGTGATCCTCTCCTGCCACTACCACCGGCAGCTGGCGATAGCCGAGGCGCTCGACAAACTCGCGGGCCACCGCATCAGCAGCGACATCGACAACCGTATAGTCGAGGCCCTGCTTTTCCAGCGCGCGGTAGGTCGCCGTGCACTGCACACAGGCGGGCTTGCTGTAGATTTCGATGGGCATGATTGATCCTCGCTCGGGGGCTGTAGAGAAGCGCTTTCCGGGGTGGCATGGCGCATCTGGCCAATCACGTCACTTCTCGTCTTGAATCTATATCTGGTAGGTTATCCAAGAATTACATCAATATCTAGTATTTAAATAGCGTTGACTTGCTTACTCCCAACAACGGCGACTGAGTGTCACATGAGGCTGAAACACGCCATGAAACGCCCCCTTCCGCCACCTTGCCTTGACGCCCACATGGGCGCCCCATAGCATGACCGGCAATTCATGGCCTTCCTTATTCCCAGTCGATATCGCCTCCATGCCCGCCAATGCTCCGCCGAAAGCCACTACGTCCCTGCCTATCCATGCGGTAGTTGCCGAGGACTTCGATGCCGTCAATCGGACCATTGCCGATCGACTCGCATCACGAATCCCACTCGTCGAAACCATCGGCCACTACATCATCGCCGGGGGCGGCAAGCGGTTGCGCCCGCTGTTGGTACTTCTGGCCGCGCGCGCGCTGGGTTACGAGGGCGACCGCCACATCACCCTGGCTACGCTGATCGAGTTCATGCACACCTCGACCCTGCTGCACGACGATGTGGTCGACGAATCGCATATGCGCCGGGGCAAATCCACCGCCAATGACGCCTGGGGCAATGCGCCCTCGGTGCTGGTAGGAGATTTCCTGTATTCGCGTTCGTTTCAGATGATGGTCGACATCGGCTCGATGCGGATCATGGAAGTGCTCTCCACCGCCACCTGCACCATCGCCGAGGGCGAAGTGCAGCAGCTGACCAATGTCGGTAATGCCGAGATCGGCGAAGCCGATTACTTCCAGACCATTCAGGGCAAGACCGCCATGCTCTTCGAGGCGGCATCACACAGCGGCGCTATCCTCGCGGAAGCCAGCCCGACACAGGAATCCGCCTTGCAATGCTACGGGCGTTACCTGGGCCTGGCGTTCCAGTTGATCGATGATCTGCTCGACTACGAGGGCGATGCCAACGCCATGGGCAAGAACGTCGGCGATGATCTCGCCGAGGGAAAACCGACCCTGCCGCTGATCCATGCCATCGCCACCGGCACCCCCGACCAGGCAGAACTTGTGCGTCAGGCGATTCGCCAAGGCGGCCTCGATCGTCTTGATGACGTTCTGGCGATCGTCCACGCGACCGGCGCTCTGGACTACACGCGCGCCAAGGCCGAGGAAATGTCCGGCAAGGCGCTGAGCCAGCTCGACGCCCTGCCCCCCAGCCCTTACCGCGACAGCATGGCCGAACTCACCCGCATGGCAGTCGATCGCGAAGCCTGAGCCGCTCGGCGAAAGGCTTGCAAAGCCGGTCACGCCGGGTATAATTCAGCCCCGTTGAGGCGCCAGCCCAACGCGTCGGAGTATAGCTCAGCTTGGTAGAGCGCTGCCTTCGGGAGGCAGAGGTCGTAGGTTCGAATCCTGCTACTCCGACCAGAAAACACTGAAAAAACGGTCACTTAGCTCATCGCAGCGGTGGCCGTTTTGCGTTGTCCGGATTCTAGGTTCCAAATAGGTTCCACGCGTCGAGAACAGGCAGAAACGTTAGGCTACCCGCTCTCCCCTATCCAGGAGTCGAGCCAACCAGCGCTCGTGGCCTGTTACCGCCTAGAGACCTGCTCGAGTGGAATGCGAAAAACCCACTTATAGGTCGCTGACACAACTGACAGAACCCAGTCTCGATGGTGAATGGAGCAGTTCCACCATCGTCACAGCTTCAAGGACCAGCGCTTCCTGGCTCGGGGCTGAAACTTCATCTGTTCCCGGGCATCGAGGCCAATCGCTGGAGAAGATCATGTAGCCTAATGGTGACGAACTTCGGTTAGCGATCATGCACCCAGGGAGGGGCGTCAGCTCAGTAGCTCCAGGGCCTCTTCATGGCTGAGCGATAGGTTGCCGGACAGCTCACGCTGCTCCTTCCATGCTTGGACAGAGACGTGCCGCCCGATCATCTCCAGGTTCTTCAGTTTATCGGGCCACTTGATCTTCTTGAGGAGGCCAACGACCTGACGCTCATCGCCAGAGCCTTCTGCCAATTCGGTTATATCAAAGCTAGTAATATAGGTCCGCCAGATCCTCGGCCACTTCCGCAGCGGCTTAACGCTACCGTCATCGTTGAGGATGTCAGCTACATCCATTGCATCAATTTCAGCCAGGCGCTGTAGCACGCGATCAGCGTCCATCTGAACCCGCTGACTACGCTCCACCTTGTACTGATCTATCAGTTGGCGAACCTGAGGTTTCTTGAGGAGATCAGCCCCGGTGCGATATGCCGTCTTGGGACTGTATCCGGCACGGATAGCGGCTTGGGTGGCATTTAGGTCAAGGATGTACTCCTCGACAAAACGGGACTGCTTCGGCGGGAGTGATTCATTGGGCATAAGGCGATCCTCTCGGATGGCATTTCTTCGATTATAATTCAATCAGCTAGCATTATGACAATGGGTCCTCTGTGATATGGCGCCGGTATCGCGGGTCGAACTGACCTGAAACGCAGATTCGGTGAGCCTACTTCACACAGCCATCTAATGTAGGCTCTAGCCGGAATCTTCTCCCGCCTATCGGGATCAGCTCGAAACGAGGGGCCTACCTCTTGGCCAGTCGATGTTGAAATATCGCTCCAGCCAGCGCCGAATCCTGGGCGATCCGCTGTCGCAGAATTCGGTGCACTGGCTCCAGAAGCCGGGCGTAAGCCGGATGGTTTCCCATGGGCCTTCCATCTCCACCTCGACAGTCAACCAGCCCCGGCATAAGCGCTTGAAGTGCAGCAGACGTCTTGAGGGCGACACCGAGTGCGGCGCGGTCATGGCCAGCTTCAATTCGCGGTGCTGGCGGTCGATGCCGACCTGGACGAAGGACGCACCTCACTTCCCCTCGGGGTGCTTATTTTTCATCCAGCCCGGCACGACGGACGACAGCGCCTCGGAATAGGTTGTGGGCAGCAACGCACCTGCCGGCGTTAGCCGGGGGCCGTCGGCCGGTGAGGAATGCCAGAGAAGGATGGTCAAGCGGAGAAAGTGGCGTTCGGCGGCACGGTCAGGCAGGGCGGTATTTCAGAAAGATGTGACTCCGATGTTGCGCGCCTGGAGCCGAATTTAGACTGGATCCCATGGTTTCCAACGCGCTGCGGTGCAGTCCATCACCCAGGAAAAACCGCTGGACATGAGTAAAGAGGGCACCTACTTTAATTATGTATTCATAAGCTCCCGAGAGGTTGTTAGACATGAACGCGCGCAGGACGTTCCTCGCAGGCGCAGTGCTTGCCTGCATCGTGGCAGTCGGGTCGGCATCGCCGGCCTTTGCCTATCCCGACCGTCCGATCCAGGTGATCGTGCCCTATCCCGCCGGTGGAGGCACCGACATCGTCGCGCGCACGCTGGCCGCGGAGATAGAGAAGGAGCTCGACACTCCCATCAACGTCATCAATCGCGGCGGTGGCGGCGGCATCGTCGGTTCGAACGCGATCGCACGCGCACAGCCTGACGGTTACACAATCGGCCTCGTGGCGAGCGACATCAGCCTCTACGAGCCGCAGGGCCTCGCCGACATCAGCTACGAGGACCTCACAGCGATCGGCCAGACCAACGCGCTCGCCTCCAGCATCACGGTCATCGCGGATTCTCCATACCAGACGGTCGGCGACCTACTGACCGCGATCAAGGAGAACCCGGGCGAGCTGAAGGGCACCGGCGCGCCGCAGAATGCCAACTGGCATGTCGGCTTCCTCGGCCTGATGATGGACCAGGGTATCGACCCGAACACCGTGATCTGGGTTCCGACTCAGGGCGGCACTGCCGGCCATCTCGACGTCGCGGCCGGCAACTCGACCTTCTCTACCGCCTCGCTTGCCGAGGCGCGGGCGCTGATCGAGAGCGGCAAGCTGCGCGCCCTCGCGGTGATGGCAGACGAGCCAATCGGCATCTTCCCCGACGTCCCGACGCTGAAGCAGGAGGGTATCGACTACACGTTCGGCCTGTGGCACGGAGTCGTCGCACCGGCCGGCCTGCCAGACGAGGAGCGCCAGATCCTACTCGATGCCGTGGAGAATGCGGTCAACAGCGAGTCTTTCCGCAACACGCTGACGGAGCGTGGCTTTACCATCGTGTGGCGCCCGGGCGACGAGTTCCGCGACTTTATGAAGTCCGATTACGAAGCCGCGCAGAAGATCTTCGGCGACAACTGAGCTGACGGATGGAAAACCGGCATGCGTATAGGCGACGGATTGATGGGTATCCTGGTGACCGCATTGGGAATCGCCATTTTCTGGTACGCGAGCGGTTTTCCGAACACCTCCGGCAGTTATTACGGGCCGGCATTTGTTCCGCAGATCATCGGCATCGGTCTGGTGATCTGTGGCGTGATCCTTACGCTTCGCGGGCTTTGCGCCCGCGAGGCTGGATCCTTCGGGTTCAGCCTCGACTACCCCTTCGACCAACCGCGCGCTGCACCCGCGATCGGCCTGGTCCTGGCGGCCATACTGGCCTTCGTCTTCCTGGGTGAGGCGCTGGGCTTCCAGATCATCACCTTCGCCACCTTGCTCATTGCCTTCATCTGGACGCGGGGCGGCCTCGTCTTCTGTGCATCGCTGGCACTGGGGCTGACGGTCGCTTTCGACCTGATATTCCGGGTGATGCTGAAGGTTCCAGTGCCGTCCGGGCCGCTTATTGAGCTGATCTACTGATGGGCGCAGATCTCCTCGCCGGGCTCGCCATCGTTGCCGAGCCGAGCGTCCTCCTGACCATCATCGCCAGCGCGATGTTCGGCTTCGTGGTCGGCGCGTTGCCCGGCCTTACGGCCACCATGGCGGTGGCGCTTCTGGTCCCGGTCACCTTTCTGCTTCACCCGGTCGCCGCGATCGCCTCGATCGTCTCGGCCTCGGCTATGTCAATCTTCGCGGGCGACATTCCCGGCGCCCTCCTTCGTATGCCCGGCACGCCGGCCTCGGCCGCTTACATGGAGGAAGCCTATGCGCTGACGCGCAAGGGCGAGGCAGGATTTGTCATCGCTACGAGCGCAACGACGGCAGCGATCGGCGGGATCTTCGGCACGGCCGCGCTGATCCTCGCTTCGCCCGCGCTCGCTGACATGGCGCTTCAGTTCTCGAGCTTCGAGTTCTTCTGGCTCGGTTGCCTTGGCCTTAGCTGTGCCGTCTTCGTGTCCGGAGACGACGTGCCCAAGGGCTTGATCGCGCTGCTGATCGGCCTCCTGATCTCGACCGTCGGCATGGACTACGGTACCGCCTATCCGCGCTTCACCTTCGGCAGCAACGAGCTGATGGACGGCGTGTCGTTCATCCCGGCGCTGATCGGCATGTTCGCGCTGCCGGAGATCGTGCGGTCCCTCTCCTCGACGAAGACGATCGATGACGTTCCGCAACTCGGCAGCAAGGAGTCCTGGAGCAAGGTGCGCGTCGCCCTCCGCAAGTACTGGACCGGCGCCTTGCGCGGCAGCTCGCTCGGCACGGTGATCGGTGCACTGCCGGGGGCCGGCGCCGACATCGCCTCGTGGATCTCCTTCGCCGTTGCGAAGCGCTTCTCCAAGGAGCCGAAGAAATGGGGCACAGGCCACATCGAGGGCATCGTCAGCGCCGGCGCGTCCAACAATGCGGCACTGGCGAGCGCGTGGATTCCCGCCCTCGTTTTCGCGATTCCCGGCGACACGATCACCGCCATCGCGATCGGTGTGCTTTACATGCAGGGCATGAACCCCGGCCCGACCATCTTCATCAACAATGCGGACATGGTCTATGCGGTGTTCATTGTCTTCCTCATCGCGAACTTGCTGCTGGTTCCGTTCGGCTGGGCCGCGATGCGCGTGGCCGGGACCATTCTGCGCATCCCCCAGGGCCTGATCGCGCCGACACTCCTGGTCATGGCCTCGATCGGTGCCTTCGCGATCAACAACGACATGTTTGGCCTGCTCGTCATGCTGGCGCTGGGAGTCCTCGCGTTCCTAATGAATGGCGCCGGATTGCCGCTCGCGCCTACGGTGCTCGGCATCGTGCTCGGCCAGATCGTTGAGAAGAACCTGATTCAGTCGCTCATCAGCACGCAGGGCGACGTGTTCGCATTCTTCGAGCGTCCGCTCTCAGCCTTTCTCGGTGTGCTCACCATCCTTGTCTGGACAGTGCCTCTGGTGCGTTTCGCCTATGGGAGGTTCCGCCCGAAGGTCCGGTGAGGTCTCCCCGACCGTCCAGACGCTATAACCTAAGAATCAAGGGTTTCTGATGAACCACCACACTTATTTTTCCGCTGGGCGGGAGCCAGTCGACACCTGCATCGTCGGGACCGGGGACTTCGGACGCAGCTTCCTCGCGCAGGGGCGGCGAGTGCCGCTGATGCGCTGCCGGATCGCGATCGATCTCGACGCCTCGCGTGCAGCGGCCACGATGCACGCCGTCGGCATCGACGAGACGCAGATCCGCATCTGCGCCGATTCCTCGGAAGCGAAAGCCGCCTGGAAAGAAGGTGCCTACATTGCCGCCGACGATCTCGCCACCGTGATCAACCTCCCTTTCCAGGTGCTGGTGGAGGCGACCGGCCACCCCGAGGGCGGCGCGCGCTACTGCCGCATGGCGATCGAGGCGGGGCGTCACGTCGCGCTAGTCTCCAAAGAGGTAGACAGCGTCGTGGGGCCTGGTCTCGACGCCATGGCGCGCCGCCACGGCCGTGTCGTCACGCCCGTCGACGGCGATCAGCCGAGCCTGTTGATCGGCCTCGTCACCTGGGCCGAGACGCTCGGCCTCGAGATCCTCTCGGCCGGCAAGTCCAGCGAATACGACTACGTCTACGATCCCGCGACCGAGACCATCGCCAGCAACGGTCGCGACTATGACGTGACCGGCTTCTCAGCCATTGATAGGCTCGGGGACCGCGACGCCGCCGAGATCGCCGCCCGGCGATCGGAGATCGCTTCGGCCCTCTCCCAGCGCATTCCACCAGATGCCTGCGAATTGACGCTCTCCGCCAACGGCGTTGGATTCGGTGCCGACAAGCCGATGCTGCACGCGCCGATCGCTCGGATCGACGAAGTGCCGAGCTTCCTCTCCCCGAAATCCGACGGAGGGCTGCTGTCCTCGACGCCGGTGCTCGACGTCTTCCACTGTCTGCGCGGCAAGGACGAGATCAGCTTCGCCGGCGGCGTTTTCGTGGTCGTGCGCTGCAACGACCAGGCCACCTGGGCGATGCTGCAGGGCAAGGGCCATGTGCTGAGCCGCAACGGCAGGACGGCGATGCTCTACCTGCCGCGCCATCTCCTAGGGCTGGAGGCGGCGACGAGCATTCTCGAGGCCGCTCTACACGGCGTCTCGACCGGGGCCACCGAGCCGCGGCATCACACCGATCTCGTCGCCTGCGCCGACATCGACCTCGAAGCCGGCACCATTCTCCAGATGGGTGGTCACCACCACGAGATCCCTGGCGTTTCGACCAGGATGGTGCCCGCGGGTCCGATCGCGCCAGAGTCGCCGGTACCGTTCTACCTCGCCGCGCATCGCAAACTCGTCCGTCCGGTCGGAAAAGGCGACTTCATCGTTCTCGCCGACCTCGAGATCGATCCGGGCTCAGAGCTTCTCAGGCTCAGACAGGCGCAGGATGCACATTTTTTCGGTGAACAAGCGCAGTGAGGGAGAAAAGCGTGAACGGGGAAGGCCCATACCCGTTCCCCGCTCTCGGAAAGTTCGACCTTAGTGACTATTAGGATGCTTCCTGTCGGTGGTTACTTTCCTGATACCTTAGCCTGGAAGCGCTCCCTCCCCGCCAACAATTTCAGTATCAACAGCGCAAACTGCCTTCCCGTCTCCTCGTCCTCCAGCAATGGCATGGAGAGCTTCTCGTGGTCGCTCATGGCGTCGAGCACGGCGTCGGTGACCCGCTTGGGGCACAGGCCGTGCATCACCTGATCCTCGTTGTGGCTTTGGACCTGGGCCATTACCGCCTCGTCGCGCTGGATCCGGTCGGCGATGCCGTTGGCGAAGTGCAGCTTGTCACCGTCGCTGACTTCGGCGCCGTAGAGGTCGTTGAGCTTGTCCATCGATGAGATGTTCGTGCGCTTCGATGGCTTTGAGGCCGGCCCGCTGCTCGAGCACGCCCGCGCGCTGCATCACCAGGTGCGCCAGTACACCGGCATTCCGGTCTGCGTGGTGGTGGCCCCCACGCGCACCCTGGCCAAGCTCGCTAATCGCGCCGCGAAGAAAATCCCCGGCTACCAGGGCGTCTGCGTGCTCCACCCCGGTAGCCCGGAGACCCACAGCCTCCTGCAGCGCACCGCGTTGGGCGATGTCTGGGGCGTCGGTCGTCGCCTGGTCGAAAAGCTCGCCCTGAGGGATGTCCGCACGGCGTGGGATCTCGCCCAGCAGGATCATAAACAGATCAAGCGGCGATTCAGCACCACGCTCGAGCGCACCGTGCTTGAGCTCCAGGGCATCGCCGCCATCGACATGAACGATAACGACGCACCCCGCCAGCGCATCATGACCAGTCGATCGTTCGGCAAGCTCACCGGCGACCTGGTCGAGATCGGCGAAGCGATCCGTCAGCACGCCCAACGCAGTGCCGAAAAGCTCCGCCAGCAAGACAGCCTGACCCGAGCGGTCTACGTGTTCCTCAAGACCAACCCGCACCGCCCCGACCTGCTGCAATACTCCCCTAGCGCCGTGGTCGAGCTGGAACGCCCCACCGATGACAGCCGCGAGATCCTCCACGCCGCCAGCCGCACCCTGCAGGCCATCTATCGGCCTAAGTATCGCTTCATGAAAGCCGGCGTGATGCTGATCGACCTCGTCGACGCCAACCGGCAGCAGCTCTCGCTGCTCGATTCGGCACAAAGCGAGGCTGAGCGCGAGCGCAGCGCCAAGCTGATGGCCGCGATGGACGACCTGAATCAGAAGATGGGACGCGGTACCGTCACGCTGGGTCGGCCCAGCCCCCGTGCCGCCTGGCACCTGCGCTGCGCGAACCGCACGCCACGCTGGACGACGCGGTGGAGTGAGCTAGCCAACGTCAAAGCGCGATAGCAACAGGAGAGCAAAATAGAAACGAGAAAGCCCAACCTTCACAGGTTGGGCTTTTGCCTTCTCTTCCATGATGGCTTCTCACGAACATCCTGTCCGCGCGTCCTTGTGTGCAGTGAGCGTCCGTGCTCGATCTTCCCTGATGAGCCCTCCATGGCTCTATGGATTCAACGTAACAGCTCTCAAAAGATTCATAATTAATGCACATTAATTACGCGTGTAGGAAATTGCCGATAGAAAGATGGAGTCATTGGCCATACCAGAGGCTCATGCAGGATTGATCAGCGCCGCATCCTCGTCATTCCCCGACCGGTTCACGCGAGTGCTTACCGGCCAGTGCGTGATCAGCCCGGCATCCAGATGATGCACCACGCTGCGTATTGTCTCGCGGTCGGTCAGGTCGGGGTCGAGCCACGGCTCGAGGCTCTCAGCATCCAAAGCCAGCGGCATGCGCGAGTGGACCTCCTTGGCAGACCCGCGCCGGCTCGGTGATGATCGCGCAGCCCGGCGTGCCATCCGCCCGCTCGGCCCAGATCCCCGCCAGCCAGAGCGGCTCGCGATCCTCGCAGAATAGACATGATGGATTGACCTGCCCCTCCTCAACGTCGTGGGTTACGTTGAGGTTGAGGCACCAACACAGAGCCACTATTGAGGGAGGCAGGTCATGAAACAGTCTAACGCAACTCAGCAAACCATTGTGGAACGCACTGTCGCCGAGCGGCTCAACGCCGCCAGCGACGTTCCATGCCGCCTATATCGGGCTAGATGTCCACAAGGCGAGCATCTCCGTCTCCATCGCCGAGGCGGGGCGGCATGAGCCCGAGTTCCGTGGCGAGATCCCCAACGCGCCCAAGGCCATCGACACGCTGATTCGCCAACTGAGCGAGCGCTTCGACGGGCAGCCTCTGCTGTTCAACTACGAGGCGGGCCCCTGCGGTTATGGGGTCTATCACCAGGTCCAGGCCGGTGGCCATGATTGTGAGGTCGTCGCCCCCACCTTGATCCCCCAGCGGGCCGGGGATCGCGTCAAGACCGACCGCCGTGATGCGCAGAGGCTGGCCCGTCTGTTGCGTTCCGGCGAGCTGACGCCGGTGTGGGTGCCTACCCCGGAGCAGGAGGCGATCCGCGACCTGACACGGGCCCGTGAGGACATGAAGGCCATCGAGCTCAAGGCGCGACAGCGGCTGAGCGCCTTCTTGATGCGACATGGCAAGGTCCATGGCGGCAAGAGCAAGTGGGGCCAGGCTCACTTCCGCTGGCTGGAGACCGTCCGCTTCGACACCCCCGGTTCTCATTCTGATTGTCGCTGGCTTCTCATCCAGATTGACGCGCTACAGACGCCAGGGTGGCATCACCAGGACCGGCAACGCCCATGTGCGACGCGTGCTGGTGGAGGCCGCCTGGCGCTACCGCTTCCCGGCGCGCAAGACGCGCACCATTCAGCGGCGGGCGGAGAAGACCTCGCCAGCGGTGCAGGCCATCGCCTGGGAGGCCCAGAAGCGCCTGTGCGGGCGTTACCGCCGACTGGCCGCCACCGGCAAGGTCAAGCAACAGGTCATCACGGCCGTGGCGCGGGAGTCGGCCGGCTTCCTGTGGGCGATTGCCTGCGAGGCCATGGGCAAACCGCACGGCAGCCGGGCAACCGCATGACAGTGGCGTCCCAGTGCCTACGGGTCAGGGAGCGTTGGGCCGGTGGGAGAACCCCTGACCTCCCGATGAGGTCCCTGCCTTGCAAGGCAGGGTAACCCTCGCTTATAGACCAGGGCAGCTCCGCGACGAAGTGATGACAGGTCGGTACCCAACCCACGAATACCAGAGAGATCCACCGTCGCTGATCGCCCCTCGCTTCCTGGCCCGTAGGTATTGAGGACAACCGCATGCACCCGAGCCAACCGAACCCTTGACAGGTCAATCCATACCAGCGGGAGGTGGCCACTTTTTCCACGGTGGCGTTGATCGGCTGCAGCGCCTTCTCCCTCACCCAGTGCGGCCGATAGCCCCACCACTGCTCATCCATCACCAGCGGCGCCTTCGATACGAGATTTCTCCTGAGAGGGAGACAAACTCGGCAATTTGGACTTCCGCCAATGCCTGAGCGGGCGGGCGCACGTTCTGACCTGTGTCATTAGATCCAGCCGCCTTGCTGGTCGCCTGTGTCAGGGTAGCAAGGCCTGACCTCAAGACGTCACTGGGCTGTTGCCTTACCAGCATAGAGGGACTACAGCAGGACGCTACAGGATACTGACAACGGCTGGTCTCTCATCAAAGACAGCGTGTCGCCGCCGCAAGCCCTTGACGGCCCGCCATGGTGATCGCCAGGTTAAGCCGCCTTGAAGCAGTTTCGGATCCTTCATTGGAGTTCCTGCCGGGGCATCTTCGGTGAGGTGTCGCCATCCCCCCTTCGGGGTGCCGCGGCTTAAGTGTCGTCTCACCCCCATCGAAGGCGCAGCGCTTTCCTCATACCCCGGCTCCTGGAATGTTGCACTGCACAAATTTTCCTGGTAGTGTGCACGTCATCAGGGCGGGGATCTCCCGTTCGTTCAGAACCTTGGAGGTTCTCACCATGACCAACGCATTTGATACCAAGCAGATCACCGAGCAGTTTGAATCCATGTTCTTCGCGCCGGCTCGTGCCTACGCTGAGCTTTCCGTGGACTACACCGAGAAGCTGGTCAACGCCCAGCTCGACGCTGGCAAGGCGTACTCCGACACCAGCCTGGCGCAGCTGCGCAACCTCATGAACGTCAAGGATGCCGAAGGCCTCTGCGACTACATGGAAGGCCAGCAGCAAGTCGCCAAGGACCTGACCGAGCGCCTGAAAGGCGATGCCGAGAAGGTCGTGGCCCTGCAGCAGGACTTCGCCAAGGACAGCCAGAGGCTGACCGAAGAGAACGTCAAGCAGAGCCAGAAGCTTGTCGAAGAAAACGTCGAGAAGACCCAGAAGGCTGCCGAGAGCAAGGCCAAGCAGGCGACTGATACCAGCGCCAAGACTGCCAAGTCTGCCTGATCCAGGCGCCGGCCATGCCGGAGCACTGACAGGGTAAACCCAAGGGCCGCCGATCATTGATCGGCGGCCCTTGTTGTGGGGAAACAGTTTGTTGGTGAACGCAAACGGGTAGTGAAAACAAATGACTCGATTACGCGTGTGGTTCAGCTAACTTCAAAAGCCGGTAGGGCATGGCATCGTCGGTGTTCTCGCGCTCCCAACAGCAGGCGCCGTAAAACGCTTGGCCGGAAAGTACCTGCTGAAGCGCTCGATGAACGACTATCCTTGGCACTATAAGCCAGTATTGCGACGACCCCTTGACCCTTAGCAACGTGGAGCCTTCACAGTGGCCGAACAGAACAGCGTGATCGCCTTCTATGACGAACGAATGCTGGCCCATGAACCGGATATCGAGGTGCCCTTCCTGCCGGGGCGCATGGACAAGCGAATCCGCTCGCTTCTGTCTGGGCTGGGGGTGCCCTGGACGTATCCCGAACACCCCGCCCGGCTCACCGCCATCCGGCACCTGCTGGAACTCGAACCGGTCCCCGGGGTGACCTTCGAGACCGGCAGGCCGGCAACTCGCGAGCAGCTAGGGCGCGTCCACACCAACTCCTACCTGGACAGCATTTACCAGCTGCGCGGAGAGAACGCCTGGCTGGACGAAGATACCACGGCAGTATCACCCGGTAGCGTCGATGCCGCCGAAGTGGCCGCCGGCACGGCGATCGCCGCCGTCGAGGCGGTGGTAGAGGGGCGAGCCGAGAGCAGCTTCGCGCTGGTAAGGCCCCCCGGCCACCACGCCGAACCGGTGCGCGCCCGCGGCTTCTGCTTGTTCAACAACGTGGCGGTGGCTGCCGCCCATGCCCAGGCGGCGCTGGGCTGCCAGCGGGTCATGATCGTCGATTGGGATGCCCATCACGGCAACGGCACCCAGGACATCTTCTGGGCGGATCCGGATGTGCTGTTCTTCGATATACACCGTGCCGCTCCCTTCTATCCCGGCACAGGGAGTCTCGCGGAGGTCGGGGTGGGCCTCGGGGATGGCGCCATCGTCAATGTTCCCCTGCCTGCCGATGCCGACGACGCCGCCTATCTCAAGGCATTCCGCGAGATCCTGGTACCGGCGGCCCAGTGGTTCCGCCCCGATCTTATCCTGGTCTCGACAGGATTCGATCCCCACACCCATGACCTGGCGCTAAATGTCTCCTATGACGGCTTTGCCGCCATGACTGGCATCCTGCAGCGCCTGGCACGCCAGCAGTGCGGGGGCAGGCTGGTCTTCGTGCTGGAAGGCGGCTACAACTTGATATCGCTGTCGCACGGCGTCAGGTCGGTGCTCCAGGTGCTGGCCGGCGACGAGCCACCGGAACCCGGCCTGCGCGGCCTTGCCGAGGTGGAGGCCGCGCAGGCCTTCTATCGCGGTGCCTTCGTCACCGAACCGGAAGCGTCGGCTGCTCCGCCCGACGCCGGTCAGGAGGGGCAATAAAGCCCGATGCCGAGATATGGCGTCCAGGCTGCTCGGGCGGTGGGTGATGTTCCCATTAGGGAGGAGCATGTGATGGGCGTAACACTGAAGAACATCACCCGCGAGAACTTCGAGGACGTCATTGCGCTGGAGGTAGCGACATCACAGCGTGACTATGTCGCTGACAATCTGTACTCCATTGCCGAATCGAGCTTCCATCCGACCTATCAGTCTCGCGCCATCTATTGCGACGGGGAAGCGGTCGGCTTTCTCATGTACGAATCCTTCCACCACGACGACCGGCCGCCTGCCTACAACATCTTCCGTCTCATGGTCGATAGACGCCATCAGGGAAGAGGCATCGGGCACAGGGCCATGCAGTGCGTGCTGGACGAGATTAGGGCACAGGGCCCCTTCGAGAGGATCGCGATCTGCTATGTGTCCACCAACCAGGTCGCCCGGGACTTCTACTCCAGTCTCGGCTTCCAGGAGACGGCGCTGAGCGAGGAAACCGGCGAGGTCATCGCCGAGATCCGGGGGTGACGAGGGACGCCTCCTGCACACCCGGGGTAGCCGGGAGGGGCGGGAGGTCTCGCGAAGGAAGTCGAGGCCAAGCACTGGCAGCACGGTGCGGATCTGCTCCACGAAGAAGGCCATGTCGGCGCGATCCGACTCGGGCAGGTTGATGTAGTCGTGGGCGGTGCCGTTAATCAGCTTGCAGCGGCCGACCTGGCCGGCATTCTGAATCAGCAGGCTCTCCAGATACTTCACATGGGCCTTGGTGAGGTTCTGGTCCTTGCTGGTGATCAGGCAGACTTTCTCCCAGAAGTCCTTGCCGTCCCCAGAACCCGAAACAGCTTCGGGGCGGTTGTGCTGCTTGAGGCGGGTGCCGACATCGTCACTATCGTCGATATAGACCAGCGGGCGAAGGCTGTTCTCGGGGTCGGGGCCGACCAGGAAATAGATCCCGGTACGCCCACACTCTGGGCGCTGCACCAACTCGCTGAGCTTACTGCGCGGCCCGGTGAGCACATGCCCCGTCCAGTTCATGATCTCAGCGGTAAGCAAGCCATTGGGTGTGCCGTCCACCAGAAAGAGCCGGATGCTGCGTCCCTGACTCATACCGCCTCCGTTTGGGTTGCCTCGTTGGCGACAGACACTCCTACCGGAGGCAGCCAGCCACGTACACGGGGCTTGCCGGTGATGCCAGGAGCGAATCGTCCAGGATCTTTTAGACCCCCATTGGGCTTTGCCTGGTGCTCCTGAGCGGCGGCCAGCATCGCGGCCTTGGTGAACTCCAGCACACTCTCCAGGCGGCGCAGCAGAGTGAAGGGAAGAATGATGCGGCCGTACTGGGACTGTTTGAAATCGACACGCAGCAGGTCGGCGACAGACTAGATGAAGGCGGCTGTCTAGGAGTGATTCTCCGTATTCAAGATGCGTCCCCGCGGAAAAGAAGCCGTGATGAGTGTGCGAACCATCATACACAGCGAAGCGGAATGAGGGGGGAAGGTGGAGCCGGAATGCATTAACAATTCTTCGATTAGACTTGGCTCATAGCATAACGCAGGGCAAACTCGACTAAGCTGGCAGGCGATACCAGCTTACATTCCAGGGAATATAGAGAAGAAAAAATGAAAACGATTGCAGCAATAGCAACGACGGCAGCGCTCTCCGCGCTTCTCGCAGGATGTGCAGCGCCATCCGTCACACCGCCGTCTGCAGGAGTCGGTAATCAGGAAAGATCATACGGCGGCGACTTTTCAGATATTTGGGAGGATACCGTCGACTGATTTGCAATGAAAAATATACCGATCAAGAATATCGAGCGCGACTCGGGAATCATTAGCTCCGATTACTCGCTTGGCGCTGGCTTTAGCCAGATCGATTGTGGTGCCGTCGATCCAGGCGAGGTGCATATGCTCATCGACCAAAACGTAATGGCTAACATTAACGTATTGGTGCGCGACCGTTCTGACCAGGTATCGGTACAGCCAAATGTATTTGGGAAAGGTCTCTTCACTTTCCGCAACTCGTTTGATCACAAACTGTTGAAATCAATTCGAGTCGATCGTTGTGTCTCAACCGGTGAGCTGGAACGAAGCTTACATAACCACATTCAGAGTCGGCTCTGAGAGCCAAAGGCCCCGGCTGCCGGGGCCTTCGCTTCTCCTTTAACCGTCGCGCTTCACGTAGCCCAATTTCTTGGTCAGCTCGTTCAGCTGTGAGTGCAGTTGACCTTCCCCTGGTTTAGGTCCGCTATCAATGTGAGAAACCGCTGCCGGCCCATTGTCCTGGCCTTGCTGCGCACGGTGGACTCGGGAACTTCATGCGTGAAAGCGAGGTGGCGGATGGAGAATTGAC
Source organism: Halomonas jincaotanensis (assembly GCF_018448785.1). Lineage (GTDB taxonomy): Bacteria > Pseudomonadota > Gammaproteobacteria > Pseudomonadales > Halomonadaceae > Halomonas > Halomonas jincaotanensis. The sequence goes on from NZ_JAHCLU010000018.1 coordinate 35,292, forward strand.
CCGCGGCAATCGCGTTCGATGGCCTCCCTGCCGTACTTTCTCGTGGTACGAACCTCCCAGATGGCATGAAAGGTGTCTCAACTTAAACCGGGATTGCCCTGTCAGCGGTACCCGCTTCATCGGTTTTATCCCTGATCGCCAGCACCATACCTACCAGGCTTTTCAGTCGGTTCCTGACCAGCTCAGCCAATGTACCGTCCGGCAGATGAGCCTCGATGTGCTCAAGAGCGTCACTTGCGAACTCTAGGACGTTGGTGACGGGATCGTGTTCCAGGGTACACAGCAGCAGCTCGGCCTCGCCCACTGCATCTTCGGTCCTCATGCTTCGCAGGCTGGACAGCAGACGGCTGGCCTCGTGGATCGCGTCATCCATCATCGGTCAGCACCTCCACGTCAGCGCCAGGCCAGCGACCCATTAATCGTCCTCCTCTGGCACGAAGTCCGAATGCCACCAGTAGTCAAGGCGAGGTCTGCCTGCCGTTGGCGTCTCGACTTCCGTCAGATAGCCGTACTCCAACAGCAGATCAATAGCCCCCTGAGCTGCCGCCGTAGTGTCAAGGGCAGACCAGCCGCGCTGTTGGACTTGCTTAGCCTTGAAGGGATTGGGCAGTTTGTTACGGCGCTTCAGGATCAGCTTCGCCCCATCCACGTCGCGGTTCGTGGCGGCGCTGTATAGACGTTCCGCGTGGCTGCGCAGATAGTCCGCCCATTCGAGGGCGCGAGCAGTGGCTATCTTGCCAACGGCCTCGTTGTCGCCGTCGATTAGCGCAAACAGCAAGGCCAAGCTGCCGACCGTTTTTGGCATCTTCAGCAGATGCTCGGCCAAGAGAGGTGAGAGGGAGTCAGACCGGCACTCGAGATTGATTTCTGTGATCCACTCGACAAACAGCTTCTGAGCTTCCGGCGTGAACCGCCAGGCCGGTGGGTTGCCATCTTCATCAACGCCAAGGTCGAGGCTGTGTAGCCGGAAAATGTCTGGGCGAAGCGCTCCTTGGCCCTAGGATCCGGCGTTCTGTCGATCCACTCCCAGCCCCTCACCGGGTCAGGCCATACAGCCAATTGGAAGCGCTGCACCAAACCATCATTCACCGATCCCTTCGAAGCGCTCTGCACCAAGGGGGCCAGCTTACTGGGCTGGATACCGCCTACGATGTTCAGGGCACAGTGTTCGATGGCCACGGTCCCCCTGCCGATCCGGTCATAGGTGAAGCATGAATCGCCGTTGTAGGCTTCGAGGTAGAACGCCCGCTCCCCGGAGTGCTCCTCTTGCTGCATCTTGGCGAGAAGACCAGACAGCTCATCACGCAGGATAGTGAGGTGATGGTCGTTCTCGTTCATCAGCTCTCCCGCCTTCTCGACCGTGCTGTCGTTGAGGATAAAGCGTTCGGTGGAGCCTGGCTCTCTGGGAGCCGCTACAGACTGCAAGGTCTTCTTTGCGCCATCCATGTCGCCCTTCTCTTCCTGGCCCTTGGCCTTCTTCTTGGCGGCAGCCTTGGCGATCTCTGCCAGCTCGCTATCCTCCTTGTACTCGGCAATGGAAGCCTCGTGCCGCTTCAGTGCATCAACCTCGATAACGTCGATGGGAAAGCGGATGGTCTTGATCGCAGGCGTCTTCATCGCAGAATGCCCACCGACCAGCACTGCCCACAGAATCACTGTAATTTCCCAGTCGTCATACTGCTTTGGCCTCATACGGACCTTGTGTCCTACCAGGCTCGCCAGCAGTACTAGGGCGACCACGGCGCAATACTCAGGGGGACATTGGAGACGCCGGGCCACGTCGAGCACATAATCGCGCAGCTCATCGGGCAGCATCTCTGGGGTGAAGCCGATCACTGGGGGGAGGCTGGGCGGCAACGCCTTGGGCTTCATGGCATGGGTAGCTTCCTCGACCTGGCGAGCAATGGTGGTAATGCTCATACAGACACCTCCCCGCCCATGGCAGCCAGGTCATTGAAATCTGTCCCCTCGGCACCCTCGGAGAACGTTGGCCAGATGCAGCGACCACCCACGGCAGCGCCAGCAGCCTGGCCTGCCATGATGCCGGGATTGCCCTCGGTGCCGTGGTCGTAGTCGTAGTCGGCTGCGATGATGATCCTCGCATCGGGGTAGCGACGGTGAAGGTAGCGAGCGACGGGCAGCAGGTTGCCGGCATCCATTGCGCAGGCCACGGCCGAGCCGGTCGCCGCGTGCAGCGTCATGCCGGTCGCCCACCCCTCGCAGATCAACAGCGGCCGGCCGGTGTCGAACTGCCCGATAGGGTGATAGCAGCCCTTCTTGCGGCCGCCTGTCAGAAATCGCTTGGTGCCATCGGTGGCGATGGTCTGCACATTCACCAGTTGAGTGCCATCAGTCAGTGGCACTAACAACAGGTGTCCGAGCTGGCGCGCCCAGCCAGGTGCTACGTCCTTGCGTAGCAGATAGGGGTGCTCCTGAGCAGGCAACGCCCTTCCCCACAGCGCACGGGCACGCTCGGCGGCCTCGCTATGTTGCTGGGAAAGCGCTGCCTGTTGGCGCTCACGAGCCACTTGGACCTGCTGCTGCGCCTCGCGCCGCGCATTGGCGCGCTCCTCATCGGTTGCCTGCTCATCGGCCAGCACGACGAGATGCTGCTCTCCGGTATCCCAGCGGCCAAGCATGGCGGCTTCATGGCCGAGTATCGCCGCATAGCCGTCAAGATCCCGCTTGCCGGGCGGCTTGAATCGCTGCCACTGCCCTCGGCCTTGCAGCGAAATACCTATGCCGTACAGTTCCCTCACCGCCAGCAGCAGAGCACTGTCGATGGTATGATGGCGTTGATCCATCTCGATAACGCTATCTAATCGCGCCCGGCCCCCACAGCCGGGCGCTTTCTTATAATCGATCATTGGCTACCTCCCAGGGCACCATCACCCGAGGTCAGTGCATGTACCCTGTCCGTTTTGTCCGAGAAAGCCACTCAGGTGATGCCAAGCACCGATCAACGAAAAAGCAAGCTCGAACATCACGATACCCTCCCTGCCACGGCCACCTCGGCGGTGCTTCCGTAGTCGTCGGCATCAGCGAGCCAGTCGAGCACATCCTTGAGGCGATAGCGGATTGCCCGACCGCGCTTGACGAAGCGCGGCGCCGGTTTTCCTAACAGGGTGCCGGTGCAACGAGCCTTGCGTGCGGTCGTTGGTTGGGCGGGGATCAAATTAGGGAATACCGCCGCCTCGGGCAGCTCGATGAGTTCTGGGTCGAGGCCATCACGGTACTTGGCCAGCGCATTGGCAAGGATGTCGCTGGGATCTTGCGTCTTGGTGGGCATCGAAGCGCCTCCACGTTGCTTGTGTGGGTTGACGCTTCAAGGCTCGCTGACAAAGCGGATGGTGTATTGCCAGATTTCATCTCGAAAAATGGAAGTCGTTAATGAATCACCGGCGATCTCAATGACCAAGTGCCACACCTTGGCTATCCTCTTTATACCCCTCGCGAAAGAGGTGCTTTTATGGAGGTGCTCTCACAGCGCAGCCGGGATGCGGCAGCAGAGTTCGCCCCGGTGGAGGATTTTTTCCTCCTTTCAATCTACGGGGACGCGAGGAGCGCCGCGGGGGCTTGCGATTTCACCTTCGGGAATCCCCACGAGATGCCACTTGCCGGTCTTTTGGAGGCCCTTTCACGGAACCTTCACCCGCAGAACCCCGAGTGGTTTGCCTACAAGACGAGTGAGCCCGAGCCGCGGGCCTTCATTGCCGAGGCACTTTCTCGCGAACTCGGACTTGATTTCGAACCTGAGGATATCGCGCTGACGCAAGGCGCCTTCGCCGCCATTGCGCTCTCCTTTCGCCTAGTGCTCGACGCGGGTGACGAGGTGATCATCCCGGTCCCCGGCTGGTTCTGCTACGCGTCGATGCTGCGGGTCGCGGATCTCGTCCCGGTCAAGGTCGGCCTGAGTGAACCCGCCTTCGACCTTGACCTGGAAGCGATCGAAGCGGCCATCACGCCGCGCACGCGCATGGTCGTCGTCAACAGCCCGCACAATCCTACCGGCCGGGTGTATTCGCGAAAGCAGCTTCAATCGCTCGCCGATCTACTCGACGCTGCGTCCCACCGCATTGGTGCACGTATCTGGCTGCTCTCGGACGAACCCTACCGACGCATCCGTTTCGACAATGCGCCCTTCGTGAGCCCCGCCGCGCTCTACCCATGGACGCTGATCGACTACAGCTACGGCAAGGTGCTCCTTGCCCCCGGCCAGCGGCTCGGGTACCTGGCGATCTCACCGCGTCTGCCGACAGAGCAGCGTGCGGAACTGCGCGGTGCGACCTTCCCCGTCCAGATGGCGATGGGCTGGACCTTCCCGAACGCGCTCATGCAGTACTCGGTTGCTTCCCTGGAGAATGTGTCGATCGATCTGGTTGCCCTCGCCGCGAAGCGGGATCGAATGCTCCACTCGCTTGAGCAGTGGGGCTATCAAATGGTTCCTCCGGAAGGGACATTCTACCTGTGGGGAGAGGCGCCGGGGGGCGACGCGCTGCGCTTTGTCGAGACCCTGGCCGCGCGGTCCGTGTTCGTGATGCCCGGCACTCTCTTCGAGCGGCCACGCCACTTTCGGATCAGCCTGACGGCCAACGCCAAGATGATCGAGCGGGCATTGCCGATATTTCGGGACGCCGCCATCACTTCCAGCGGAAGATATTAACTTTTTGCCCGGTAATTTCTTCCATAAACTCATAAGACATTCGCCTAAATTTCACCGGGTCACTATAGTATTCGTTGCTCAGAGTAGTCTTCTTCTTCATCTCAAACTTCTCAGCCACTTCTTCAAACAACCCATCGCCCATTGGCTTACCCATTCTCTTATTTTGGTAATACACCTCCATAGTGGCCATCCACCTTTCGTGACGATCTTTTTTCAAATATCCACCAATGACTAAGGGCGGGCTCGCCAGCTCGCCAACCTTTTTATTTTGCGATCTTACTAGAGGCATACCTTGCCTTTGCCCAAACCATTTTGAACCGCCTTCAATGAATTCATGTGCAGCAACTTGCAAGGCCTCGAGGTGGTGCGTTTCGGGGATATTAGACGGGTTAGTCAGCGCAGCGATTGCCGCCACCATTGCTCCAACACTTTCCCCGTAATCAGCCAGATATTTAGCTTCTAGCCGGCCTGCTTCAGCTCTAGAAAGTCTAAAAAACTATCTCTTTGTCGAGATTCATTGGGATGTCTGCTCTGCAATTTGCGCCTGCATAGCTAAATATGACGCTCGCTGCATCCTCTAAGGTTGCACCATCCCAGTCCACACCATTAGTTGGAAGTTTGTCGCCGCCCATATAATCAGCCAATCGATTCAATACATCATTCAAATCAAACTGGATAGACTTCAGCTCTTCATCCATGCAGAACTACCTCTTCGCTGGTGCCATGGATTACGGTCAACGTCTTGTGGCTCCGATCGGCCGTGCCGCCATCTAGCATTGGTGTGGCAATAGCGAACGCCTCCACGGCTTCCCGGGTATGATCGGACCGCAGGTGGGCATAGTGGGTGATCGTGGTCTGGATATCCGAATGCGCCATCAGCTTTGAGACCGCGAGCGGAGCCTGTCAACATAGATGACACATGAAATCGTTCTGGCTCTTTAAAATCCTGCTGCCTGGCATACTGGCTCCCGCTCGGGATTCAGGTGCCGACACTGGCGGCGCTGGTTCGGCAGGATGCCGGCGGTGACGAGACGCCCCGCCACAATACCCCAAGGAGTATGAGCCGGGGTACGTGCACATCGACATCAACCCGGGATAGCCATGAAAAAGGACTGAAAAAAAGATAGCGGATGGCAATCTTTAAAGAAATCAATCAGTTCCGACAAGAACGCGATTCCAATAGGCCAACCGCTATGTAAGCGAGCAGACCCGAAAAAAGGAAATATATGCTCCCCGCTGGACGCAGGAGACGACCATTGGCACATGCTGCGTAGAGCGCCATCTCGTTTCGGGTCGAAGCTCCTATTTGCTTACTTTCAGTAGTGCAGTAGCTCATAGGACGCTCGCCTCGGCTACCCAGGGAAATCAAGTCCAACGCACGTACCGCCCAACCGGTGCTCGACCAGTTGAAGCGGACCCGTACGCCTCTACTGTTTCTCAGTCGGGTTTTCCGTCGGGAATGTAGGTGCTGCGTCGATAACAAGCTCGACGTCCTCGGCTAACATCAGGTTTTCGTCAACAAGATCCTCTGCCGCAGCCCGCACTGCCTCAACGTAGCCCTCCTGACCGTTATAGCGGACGCTGACCGGATACATACCTCTGTTCTCGCTATGACGAACTGCCAAGCAGTTTCTGGGCGATGCTGGCACTGGCCTGTATTGACCGTTGCTTGTGGTGCAACTTTTTCGACATAGAGCAGACGTTGTAATCGTTGCTAGGCCGGGATTTCGCCATGAGCATCAGCGCCGGGCCTATGGCTTCAGGTTGACAATTTCGCAACCCTTGCTGACTTTAGTAATAGGCTAAACAGTTTTTTTACCAAAACCACATTATCCTGATACTAGAATAAAAGGATGTTTTCTAATGAAGGAAAAACGTAAATACATCGGGAATTTTCTAGTGCCGGTGATGCCACTACTGGTGTCGTCTACGATTGTGGGGCAGGCCTATGCCGATGTTCTCTCATCTTCCACTCTTGGGCATCCTAATGAAAAGAGCATCGGCATTTACATCGGCAGCGAGTTGACCGAGAACGGAGAAACCTTCCTTGCAGGGTTCGGCCATGAACCCTCGAGCCACTGGATCGAGATCGTCCCGCGCCAGTCGCATCCTCAGGGCGCCACCTGGAAAGTAGGGGTGACCAACCAGGCACGTATTCCCGGCGAGTTGATCGAGATTCCCCAGGCTGAGGTCACCTACAAATATATATCCTCCAATTATTCTGAATTTGCCGGTTTTCCGCCCCCGTTAACCAACGGTGGCCTTAACGAACATGGTGTGGCCGCACGCGACATCTGGTCTCCATCGCGGCCTGAACTGGTGGAGATGTCGGAAAAGGCCGCCGAGGAATCACCGCAGACCGGTCCACAGTATAGTGACTTGGCAAAGGCCATCATGGAAAGAGCCACCACGGCGCGCGAAGCCGTTGAGATCATCGGTGCGCTGATTGACGAGCATGGGTTCTCGACCTATGGCGGCAACTCACACCTCATCGCCGATGCCAATGAGGGCTGGGCTTTTATCAACTATGCCGGCGCCCAGGGATTGTGGGTGGCCGAACGGTTGGGAGCGGATGAAATTCGCGTGATGTACCCGGGCTATATCCACGACTTTCCGGTGAATCACCAGGAGCATGATGACGTCATGGCCTCCGACAATTTCATCGATTATGCCCGCGAGCAGGGTTGGTGGGACGGCGAAGGAGAGAGCTTCAATGTACAGGATGTCTATGGCCAGCCTTTCCCCGCCGAAGATCCGGGGGACTTCTACCCAGCCTTTTACACGGCGGGTCGCAATCCGCCCGCTCGTGAAGAAGAGCTGAACGAGATGGCGCCGCTGAGCCTGGAAGACATGTTAGCTTACGTTCGCGATCCACGATGGTCGACCGACTTCACCGGCTATGGTCAGGTAGCAGAGCTGCGATCGGAGAGCCATCCGGAGCTTCATACGCTTTGGTTGGCCGTCACCAGCGGGATCACCACGCCATTCGTGGGAATTCCCGTCGGGGCAGAAGACGTGCCGCCGGAGTTTAAACAGCACCGTTACATGACAAAAAATGCGGATTCTCACTTCATCGATCCCGACTATGGCCCTCTGGAGGCGACGCGCTACGCCACTCGCACGTTCAAGCGGCTGCTCTACCACACCTGTGAGCATCCGACGGATTTCCTTCGCCCGGTGACCGGGGAGATCGAGGCCTTTGAGCAAGACCTTCTTGAGGAACGTCGGAGTGTCGAACAGCATGCCCAAGAACTGTTCGAGGCAGATCAGCATCAGGAAGCTCGCGAATACTTGACAACTAATGTCAAACAGCGGCTGCTGGAAGGGCTAGAGCTGGGCGAAGACCTTGTCCGTATGGTGGAACGCGAGACACGCGACCAATACGGTATTCGTATGCCTGAAGGCGAGAAAAGTGAAGGCGATACCACGCCTGCCACCAGTCAACCGATGGCGCGCCATGGTTGGGGAGCGATGATTCACTGCTACGAAGAATCCCTCGATGAATATCCGCGCGAGCATGGTATCTACGAGGAGCAGCGCCGTTTGGGTAGCTGAATCGGACACTCCATGCCGAAAGGTTCAGTCACTACCTCGGATCAGTCAGCGGTATCCAGCACTACACCGGCTGTCGGGACGAAGAAGACCGTCAGCGACTCAGGGGGCATCGCTGCTGATCTGTTCCACTCCGACCAGAGAACAAAGCAAAAACAGTCACTTGCGAGTCATGCCGGGTGGCTGTTTTGGGTTCACTTCTTCCTCAGGTGCCGGATTCCACAACAATCGCATAAGCTGGTGTCCAAAATCGCTGGGTGTGATCACTTTTCCAGCAAGGTGATGTCTGGGTGCCGTCCATACCATACCTCCTGTCGTTGTGGGGGTCATGTCCTGGCCCAGCTCAGGGGGCGAATTCCACACCCAACGTGGAATAGCCTTAATATTTGCCCGGTTGCGTCTCGCGCGATTCTGACGATACTGAAACAGTAGGTTGCAGCAGACAGGATCGTGAACATCCACTCTGAGGCTTCAATCTACGAAATGCCCGCGCCCGACCTGGGGTTGGGCGCAGCTACTGGGTAGTGGACTCAGCGAGGCACAAATCATGAATGACTCACGGCATTCATCGCCGCAGGCGGGTGATCGGAAGACGCCACCCGAGGCGCCGCACGACGTGCTGGCACAACGTTACGCCGAGACCCTCGCGCGCTTGTCGACCGAGTCGTCCCGGGCTCTGCAGGGCTTGCTTGAGCGGCAGGCGCGCGGGGATTTCTTTACCCTGCCCGACCCCGCGGTCGCCGCCAAGTCGCTCGCCAGCCTGGGCCAGCAGTTTCTGCGGCATCCGCAGCGCGCGCTGGACGTCCAGATGCAGTTGTACCAGGGCTACGCGGCACTCTGGCAGGACACGGCGCAGCGATTATGCGGCCAGGCCCCACCGCCGGCCGTCCAGACCGGACCGAGAGACCGACGCTTCAAGGGGAAGGGCTGGGAGGAGAACCTCTTCTTCGATGCGCTCAGACAGGCCTACCAGTTGACCGCCGAGCAGTGGCTGAGTGCGGTGCATGATGTCTCCGACGATCTGGACAGGGAAGAGCGGGTGAAGATCGAGTTCTATGCCCGTCAACTGATGGACGCGCTCGCCCCCAGCAACTTCGCCAGCACCAACCCCGAAGTGATCGAAGCCACCGTCCGAACCGGCGGCGCTAACCTGTTGCAGGGCATGGCCAACCTGATGGACGACATGGCCCGGGGCGAGGGGCTATTGCGTATCAAGCAGAGCGATGCTGCCGGGCTGGAGCTGGGCAAGGACATCGCAGTGACCCCTGGCAAGGTCATCTACCAGAATGAGCTGATGCAACTCATTCAATACGCGCCGACCACCGAGGAGGTCGACCGCCGACCCTTGCTGATCGTCCCACCCTGGATCAACAAGTACTACATCCTGGATCTGACCCCGCAGCGCTCTTTCATTCGCTGGGCCGTCGAACAGGGAATCACGGTCTTCATCATCTCGTGGGTCAACCCGGACGAGCGCTATGCCGAGGTGCCCTTCGACGACTACCTCACTCAGGGCACCCTCAAGGCCATGGAGGTAGTGGAGGAGGTGACCGGCGAAGCGTCTCTCAACACCATCGGCTACTGCATCGGCGGCACCCTTCTGTCCTGCACCCTGGCGCATCAGGCCGCTCGGGGGGATGAACGGGTCTGCAGTGCCACCTTCTTCACCACCCTGCTCGATTTCAGCGAGGTAGGGCCACTGGAGGTGTTCATCGACGAGGAACAGATTGGCCACATAGAGCAGCACATGGCCCAGCGCGGCTATCTGGAAGGCACGCATCTGGCCAATGCCTTCAATTACATGCAGTCCGCCGATCTGGTCTGGAGCTTCGTGATCAACAATTATCTGCTCGGCCGCGACCCCCAGGCCTTCGATCTACTCTATTGGAACTCCGACTCCACCCGCATGCCCCGGCGCATGCAGAGCTTCTATCTGCGCAACATGTACCTGGAAAACCGCCTCGCCGAACCAGGGGGAATTTCCCTGGCGGGGGAGGCCATCGACCTGGGCAAGGTGCGTACTCCGGCGTTTTTCGTGGCGACCGAGAAGGATCATATCGCACCCTGGCAATCCAGCTACCGCGGCGCGCACTTGCTGGGCCGGCGCCCACGTTTCATCCTCGGTGGATCCGGTCATATCGCGGGCGTCATCAATCCGGCCGACTCGACGAAATATGGCTACTGGAGCTATGGTCACCTGCCCCGCAACCCTGAACGCTGGCTGTCCTCCGCCAGTCACCACCCGGGGTCCTGGTGGCCGGAATGGCGCAACTGGCTCAAGCGCCACAGCGGAGGACAGGTGGCGGCTCGCGAGCCCGGCGGCGGCCGCTTATCCCCCATCGAGGAGGCGCCGGGTTCCTACGTCCAGGTGCGTGTCGATGCCCCGGGCACATGATGGCTGCCCTTTCAGTGACATATCGGGTTGCCCCGAGGCACCCCTCCTGCCTCCAGGATTAAACGCTGACGGGCATCCGGCAATGACTTGGATCACGCCGCCCAGCCGAAGCCCAAGATCGGCATGGCCAGGCCGAACACCACCAGGGTGATGACCAGGATCGCCGCCAGGCTCACCAAGGCGCCCGCACGCATCATCTCCGCCACACTGAGCCGACCGCTGCCGAACACCACCGCATTGGGCGGGGTAGCCACCGGCAGCATGAAGGCGCAGCTCGCCGCCATGGCGACCGGCACCGAGAGCAGCAGTGGGCTGGCGCCCAGGCTCACCGTCAGCGAAGCAGTCAACGGCAGAATCGCCGCCGCGGTAGCGGTATTGCTGGTCACGTGACTCATCAGCATCACCACCATCACGACCATTGCCACCAGGGCCCAGCTCGGCCAGGTGCCGAAGGCGCCCAGTCCCTCGGTCACCGCGGCGGCCAGGCCGCTGCCCTCGATAGCCGAGCCTAGGCTGAGCCCGCCGCCCACCATGATAAGCACCCCCCAGGGCAGCAGACGGGCGCTGTCCCAGTCCATCAGGAACTGGCGTTGTCGCCAGCGGGCAGGCACCACGAACAACAACAGCGCCCCGATCACCGCAATGCCGGCATCGCTTAGCGACACCTCCAGCCAGGACTCGAGCAGCGGCCGGGTGATCCAGGCCAGCGCGACCAAGGCGAAGACCACCGTCACCCGCTGCTCGGGACGGCTCATGCGGCCAAGGTCCTCGGCCTGCTCGCGGAGCATCTCTGCTACCCCCGGCAGCTCGTCGTGGCTCACCGGGTAGACCCAGCGGGTCAGCAGCCACCAAGCAAGAGCCAGCAGCAACAGCGCCGGGGGCACGGCCACCAGCATCCACTGGGCGAAGCCGATCTCGATGTCGTAGCTATCGGCCATGAAGCCGGCCAGCAGGGCATTGGGCGGGGTGCCGATCAGGGTACCCATGCCGCCGATGTTGGCGGCCAGGGCGATCCCCAGTAATAGCGTCAGGGCCATGTGGTGGCTGGCACCCTCGCCACCCTCGCGCTCCAGCATGGTCAGCACCGAGAGGCCAATGGGCACCATCAGTGCCGCGGTGGCGGTATTGCTCACCCACATGCTCAACGCCGCCGTGGCGACCATGAAGCCGCCCACCAGCCGATCCGGACGCAGCCCGGCGAAACGCAGCACCACCATGGCGATGCGCCGATGCAGGCTCCAGCGCTGGATCGCCTCGGCCAGCAGGAAGCCACCAAGGAAGAGGAAGATCAGCGGATTGGCGTAGGGCGCCGCGACCTGATCGATCGGGGCCACGCCCATGAGCGGCAGCACGGCCACCGGCAGCAGGGCGGTAACTGCGATGGGTACCGGCTCCAGCACCCACCAGAAGGCCATCCACGCAGTCAGCGCCACCACCTGCCAGGCCGTCGACGGCATGTCCGCTGGCGCCTCCATCAGCGCCAGCAGCAGGAAGGCGAGCGGCCCCAGCGCCAGCCCCAGGGGAACCTTGAGGCGCGCCAGGCGCGATGGCGATGTCTTCGGGGTATCCAAGGACGTCGAGTCGTTCATGGCGCCTCCCTATCGTCGGCTTGCCCTCAGCATACACGGGCATTAGAGCCAGGGCGCCAGCCCCAACAGGCGACTCAGCCAAGCACTGAAGTGCTGCCAGCGGCTGCCCGGCTCACGCTCGATACGTACCCGCTCGCCGTCGATCTGCGTCTCCCAGACGAGCTCATCGCTATCATCCAGTCGCACTTCATAGCTAAGTGCCGGTGTTCTGCCGATCTCGGCCAATGCGTGAAAGTCAGCGGAAAGGCTCTCGCTTTCGACGAGCACGCCCGTTTCGGTATTCCACCAAAGCGAGCGCGGGTCGACATTGAAGGAGCCGACGAACACCTGATCGTCATCGAAGCCCAACGCCTTGATGTGCAATGCCGCCGCGGGTGAGCCCGATAGGCCTGCAGGGCCGTGGTGGGGCTCGTCCTGCACGGCACGCATCTCGAAAAGCCGAACCCCGCTAGCCAGGAGGATGGGTCGACGCGCCGCATAGTCGCCATGGACCCAGGGCATGTCAGAGGCCGACAAAGCGTTGGTGATGACGTCGATCTGGATGCCGGACTCGGCCAGCCCTACCAGCAGCTGGGTCCCGCGTTCCATCGGCAGGAAGTAGGCGGTCATGATCACCAGTCGTGAGTCCAGAGGCATCACTCGCTCGCGCAAGGCACCCACCAGGGTCATTTCGATAGGGGGACGTCCCGGCGTCCTGATCTTCCTCGGTGGGTCCCAAAACGCCTCGCCTTTTCCCCAATGCAGCACGGCCGAGAGGACCTCTTTCGCCGCGACTTTTTGGTCTGCAAGTCGTGTCTCGGAAGTGAGCAACTCGGCCTGCCAGGCGCCAACCGTATCGTGCAGGTGCCGCCAGACGCCGGCCTCGGCCCGATGATAGCGCCCGATCGGCTGTGCCAGGCCGTGATTCCAGTAGAGATCGAAGCTCAGCGACAGCGCGTCCACCACCGGGCCCACCGCCAGCAGGTCGAGGTCGGCGAAGTTACGCGTTTCACCGGCGTTGAAGTACTCATCGGCCAGGTTACGTCCGCCGGTAATCGCCACCGCGTTGTCGGTGATCCATAGCTTGTTGTGCATTCGCCGATGCGTACGGCGCACCTCGGGTGCTGCGGCCAGCACCCAACTCGCCAGGTGCCCGCGCCCGATGGCGACCGTATTGAATACCCGCACCTGGATTCGGGGATGGCTGTCCAAGGCGGCCAGGCGCTCGTTCTGACCGACAGCACTGAGATCGTCCAGCAGCAGACGCACTTCGACGCCACGCTCGGCGGCGGCAAGCATGCGTCGCAACAAGGCACGGGTGGTCTGGCCCTCGTCGATCAGGTAGGCCTGGATATCCAGGCGCCGCTCGGCCTCATCGGCCAGACGAGCCCGCACCGCAAAGGCATCCTCGCCATCGGCCAGCAGAGCGAAGCCGCTGTCGCCACCTTCCCCGCGTGACGCCTCGCGGGTCCAGCTCCCCAGGGCAGTCGCCTCGATCTCGGCCGGGCGCAGCGCAGTGGTATGCTCACGCGTCACCGGGTGCGTCGTGCACCCGGCGGTCAGCGCGAGCAGGCAACAGAGAAGCACCCGCCACAGGTCCGATGATCGTTCAGTCGCCGTCATCGAGATCGGCCCGGCGCCGGTCGAGTGCCTTGCGCGCCCGATTGCGCCGGTAGAGACGCACCAGGGCGATCCACAGCGCCGCCGCTACCATCGCGGCGAGCGTCCAGCCCTGCCAGGGCCTGGCAGCATCTCCCATCAGGGTTTCCAGGGTGAGTATAAGGATGAAGCCCAGCGCCTGGCTGGCGATGGCCAGGGCGCGCAGGGTATCGAAGGTTGATCTGGCCATGCGGGCTCCCGCCGGGGTAAGTGACAGCCTCGCACGCGGGCAGTAGGCTAGCCGTCGAGCCGTCAGTGTAGCGCGGCCACTCGCTGACGCCGACCCCCACCCCTGCTGGAGCCACCCCCCGTCATGGATGCCATCGCCCTCGGCCCCGTATTGATTTCCCTACCGCGCCTCTATGCCATTGGCGCAGCCCTGCTGCTGCTTGCCGCCAGCGCCTGGCTGCTCAGCCTGCCGCGCGGCGAACACGCCCGCTGGTTCAATGGCCTGGTCATCGTGTGGCTGGTGGGCGCCCGCTTGGGTCACGTGGCCCTCAACCTCGACGCCTACACCGACGCGCCGCTGGATGTTCTCAAGTTCTGGCAGCCCGGCTTTCATGGCCTGTGGGGCATGCTGGCCGCGCTGATCTGGACCGGCTGGGCGTTACGGGCTCACCTGCTGCGCCTGATCGGCGGCGCGACGCTGGTGATCGGCGCCTCGACTCTTTGGCTGGTGCTGGTGACGCTGGCGCCCTTCGGCGGAGGCATGCCGGTCCAGGCGCTTCCTGATCTTGCGCTCGAGAATCTCGACGGCGAACGTGTGGCGCTTCGCTCGTTGCAAGGCGAGCGGGTGGTGCTCAATCTCTGGGCCACCTGGTGCCCGCCCTGCCTGCGCGAGATGCCACTACTCGCCGAGGCCGACGCACGCGATGGCGTCACGGTAGTCGTCGTCAATCAAGGCGAAGACCTGTTGCCGGTGGTGCGCTACCTGGACGAACAGGGCCTGTCGTTTCGCCATGCCCTGCTCGACCCCAAGCAGCGGCTCATGGCCTTGCTCGAATCACCGGGCCTGCCGACGACCATGCTCTTCGATGCCGAGGGTCGCCCCGTGGAGCGCCACGTCGGCGAGCTCTCCCGCGCCCAGCTTGACGACTGGCTGGGGCGACCCTGACGCCACCCGCAAGCGCGGATCGGAACGCCAGTCGAATCGCTGCCGCCAGGCTTAAGCCGCGGCCGCCTTTGCGGTAAGATACGTCGCCCCGTCATCGCCAAGTCTGGCGACCCGGCGCCACGTAATCCGCATCCTCCGAGGCATCATGAGCGACTTTTCACCCGGCCAACGCTGGATCAGTGACGGCGAAACCGAACTCGGCCTGGGCACCATCCTCAACGTCGACCCCCGCAGCGTCACCGTGTTGTTCGGCGCCAGTCAGGAAACGCGCACCTACAGCAACCGTCAAGCGCCGCTCACCCGGGTTATCTTCAGCATCGGCGACCGCCTGGAAGCCGCCGATGGCTGGCATCTGACCGTCGATGACAGCAAGGAGGTCGCGGGGCTGATCGTCTATCTCGGCGAGGATGACCAGGGCGAGCGACGCGAGCTGCCCGAAGCGCGGCTCGCCGACAGCATGCAGTTCGACCAGGCGCGTGACCGGCTGCTCAGCGGCCAGGTCGATCGCAACGACTGGTTCGACCTGCGCTTTCGCACCTTGCACCATTACCATCGCGTCGAACAGAATCCGGCCCTCGGGCTCAGCGGACCCCGCATCGACCTGATCCCCCACCAGCTCTACATCGCCGATGAAGTGGCGCGCCGCCACGCCCCACGAGTGCTGCTGGCCGACGAGGTCGGCCTGGGCAAGACCATCGAGGCCGGGCTGATCCTGCACCGGTTGCTGCTCACCGGGCGCGCCGAGCGGGCGCTGATCCTGGTGCCGGCGAGCCTCACTCATCAATGGCTGGTCGAACTGCTGCGCCGCTTTGCCCTCGACGTCACCCTGCTCGACGAGCAGCAGAGCCTGGCGCACGGCGAGACCAACCCCTTCGAGTCCGGCCAGCTGGTGCTGGCAAGCCAGGACTGGCTGTTCGCCAACCCCGAGCGCCAGGCCCAGGTCGAGGCCTGCGAGTGGGATCTGTTGATCGTCGACGAGGCCCACCATCTCGACTGGCACCCCGAGCAGAGCGGCCCCGGCTATCGTTGCGTGGAACGCCTCGCCGGTCGCGTTCCCGGCATGCTGCTGTTGACCGCCACGCCGGAACAGATGGGGTTGACGAGCCACTTCGCCCGCCTGCGCCTGCTCGACCCGGACCGCTATCACAGCCTCGAGCGCTTCCGCGAGGAAGAGCAGCATTACGTCGCGGTGGCCGAAGCGATCGACGCGCTCGAGCGCCTGCCGCAGGCCGCCGCCGAGCGCACGCCGGTCGCCGCGGTGATCGATGAGCCCGACAGCCTGGCACTGCTCGACACCCTCGCCGACCCTCACGCCAGCCCGGAACAGCACGTCGCCGCCCGCGACCAGCTACGCGATCAATTGCTCGACCGCCACGGCACCGGCCGGGTGATGTTTCGCAACAGCCGCCGTCATGTGGGCGGTTTTCCCGAGCGACGCCTGCATGTCAGCCGCCTCGAGCTGCCCGATTCCTATCGTCGTGTGCTGCGACGCCTCGAACGCGACGAGGATTACCTCGACGAGCTCTTGATCGAGACCGGCCTCGACCACCCGGAGGTGCTCGTCTACCCCGACGTCACGTACCGCGCCCTCCCCCATGACCCCTTGAATACCGAGCCATGGTGGCAGTTCGACCCGCGCGTCGCCTGGCTGCTCGAGCGCCTGGCCGATACCGGTGAGGACGGATTCGCCGATGGCAAGGCGCTGCTGATCGCCCATGATCGAGAGACCGCCCTGGGGCTCGCGGAAGGGCTGAGAGTGCTCGGCGGCCTGCATGCGCCGGTGTTCCACGAGGGCCTGTCGCTGGTGGAACGCGACCGCGCCGCGGCCGCCTTCGCCGATGAAGACGAAGGTTGCCAGGTGCTGGTGTGTTCGGAAATCGGCTCGGAAGGCCGCAACTTCCAGTTCTGTCGCCACCTGGTGATGTTCGACCTGCCGCTGCACCCCGACCAGCTCGAGCAGCGCATCGGCCGCCTGGATCGCATCGGCCAGCGCCACGCCATCGAGATCCATGTCCCGGTCTTTGCCGACAGCCCCGGTGAGCGGCTGCTGCACTGGTACCGGCAGGGCATGGACGCCTTCAGCGCGCCGCACGGGATCGGCAGCGAGATCTTCACCGCCTTCGGCGATGCGCTGGCCGAGAGCCTGCTCGACGAGACGAGCCTCGCGGACGTCATCGCGGAAACCCGGGGGCTGTTCGAGGCGCGCCAGACCGAGCGCAACGCCGGTCGCAACCGCCTGCTCGAACTCAACGCCTGTCGCTTTGATCGCGCCGAGGCGGTGATCGACGCGATTCGCGAGCTCGACGAGGACCGTGCCCTGCCTCGCTATCTCGACCAGGCCCTGGATATCTTCGGTGTCGACAGCCAGGAGCTGGGCAGAGGCATTCTGCATCTGCAGCCGGGTTCGCACATGCTCGACGGCCTGCCGGGTCTGGTCCAAGGCGAGGAGGGCTTCTCGGCGACCTACTCACGCTCCCGCGCGCTGGCCCGCGACGACGTCCAGCGGCTTTCCTGGGAACATCCGCTGGTGCGCGAGATAATGGGCCGGATTCTCGACGGACCCATGGGCAACACTGCCCTGGCCCTGCTCAAGCACCCCGCGATTCCCGGTGGTCGGCTGATGGTGGAGCTGATCTTCAGCACCCACTGTCCCGCCCCCCGGCATCTGCACCTCAACCGTTTCATGCCGCCCACCGCCGTGCGCGTGCTCCTCGATGAGTCCGGCGCCAACCTGAGTGGCAAGGTCTCGTTCACCGGCCTGTCGAAGGCCTTGAAGAAGGTCAGGAAAGCCACCGCTCGCGACCTGATCCGCAGCCGTCACGACCAGCTGCGCGACCTGCTCGATCAGGGTGAGGCGGAAGCGGAACGCGAACTGCCGAGCATCATCGAGGCCGCGCACGGCCGCATGCGCGGTGAACTGGACACCGAACTGAGTCGTTTGGAGGCGCTGGCTCGCCACAATCCGGCCGTGCGCGATGATGAGCTAGAGGCCCTGCGCGAGGAGCGCACCGCGCTGGACACCGCCATCGACAGCACCCGGTTGCGGCTCGATGCCGTCCGGGTGATCGTGACGGTGGGCGAGGACGACTAGCCGAGGCGGCTAACCGAGAATATCTGCGAGCGCCTTGTCGAGGGTCGGGAAGCGGAACTCGAAGCCGGCGTCGAGCAGCCGCTTCGGGCGCATGTCGGCGCCGGTCAGCAACAGGCGCGACATCTCGCCGAAGGCCGTCTCGAGCACGATCGCCGGCACCGGAATGCGGGCCGGGCGGCCGAGCTGCTTGGCCAACGTGCGGGTGAACTCGGCGTTGGTCACCGGATGCGGCGCGCTGCCGTTGAAGGCGCCATCAAGTGCCTCGTTGTCGATCAGAAAGAGGATCGCCCGCACCAGATCCTCGCGGTGCACCCAAGGCATGAACTGCTTGCCGTCACCGAAACGACCGCCGAGCCCCAGCTTGAAGGGCGGCAACATCTTCTGCAGGCTACCGCCGCCGGCATCGAGCACCAGCCCAAGGCGCAGGATCGCCACCCGCGTGCCGAAGTCTGCCGCTTCGTTGGCAGCCTCTTCCCAGCGCTTGCAGAGGCGATGGGCGAACTCGTCATGCGGCACAGAGTCCTCGGTGACTATTCGATCGCCTTGGTCGCCGTAAAAGCCCATGGCCGAGGCCGACACCATCACCCGCGGCGCATGCCCGCCGCTCGAGTTCAGCTGCTCGCAGAGCATCACCAGGTCGCGGGTGATGTTGACGCGCGAGTCGATCAGCCGCTCTTTCTGATCATCGCTCCAGCGGTGCGCCGCGATGGGCTCACCGGCCAGGTTGACGATCGCCTGGGGCGGCGTATCGACGAAATCCAGGACCGAGCGGCGGATGTCGGCCCCGTCGGGAAGCCGATCGCGCACCTGCTCGGGCTCCCGTGACACCACCAGCAGGCGATGCCCCGCTTCCTTGAGCCGTCGACACAGACGCTGCCCGACGAACCCGCTTCCTCCGGTGACCAACACGCGCATGGTGAATCTCCCTCGCCTCAATGCGTTATACAGCCGTTGTACGCTTCTGCTAGTCTAGCGGAAAAGCCCACCGACTGCGCGAGCCTCGAATGCCTCCCACTTCCGCTACCACCGCAATCATCGGCGCCGGCATCGCCGGGCTCGCCTGCGCCAGAACCCTGCACGACGCCGGCTGCCCGGTCGTGCTATTCGACAAGGGTCGCGGGCCAGGGGGACGGATGTCCAGTCGTCATCTGCCGGGCGCGGTCGTGGATCTCGGCGCCCAGTTCTTCAGCGTGCGCGATACCACCTTCCGCCAGCAAGTGAATGAGTGGCAGGAATCTGGCTGTGTAGCGCCCTGGCCGCAGACCCTTTGGCAGGCAGATGAGGCGGGCTGGCAACCGCACCGCGATACCCTCGAACGCTTTATCGGCACCCCACGCATGAGCAGCGTCGCACGTCACCTGGCCCGGGGCCTTGACCTCGCGTCCAGCACTCGTATCGAGCGGCTCGACCGCGACGCCGAGCGCTGGTGGCTCAGCGATGCCCGGGGCGAGCGCCACGGCCCTTTCGACCGGGTGGTGATCTCGACGCCGTCGCCTCAAGCCCGGGCGCTCACCGCGCCCCACGACACCGCGCTTGCCGAGGCCTGCGAGGCCGTCATCCAGCGACCCTGCTGGGCCGCATGGGCACGATTCGAGACGCCGCTACCGACCCTGCCCGGCGTTGCTGAGGACTGGCAGGCCGTGCGATTGCCCCCGGGCCCGCTGCGTTTCGTCAGCCGCAACGACCACAAGCCGGGGCGCGGCTCACAAGGCGAGAGCCTGAGCTTGCTGGCGCACCTGGCGTGGAGCGAGGCGAACCTGGAGGCCGAGCCCGACGATATCGCCTCCCAGTTGCTCGCGGCGTTCCGCGACGCCTTGCCAAGCGGAACCCACCTGCCGAAGCCGAGCTCGCTTGGCGCCCACCGCTGGCGATACGCTCAGCCCGATGTCTTCGCCCGGGGTGAGGCCGTCAATCGCGATTATCGGCTGTCCCGCGACGGCCTCGCGCTATGCGGTGACGGCTGGCGCGGCCCTCGGGTCGAGGACGCCTGGCTCTCGGGACGTCATCTCGGCGAGGCCCTGCGCGATGCTGCCACACCGTCGTCAGATAGCGCTTCACGGTAAGGAAGCTTCCATGACTGACGCCCACAACGCCTGTCGTCGACGCTATCCTTGAACGCAACAGTCGCCCTGGATGTTGTACATCACCCCCAAGTTGTACAAAATCACTCCCAGAACTCCAGCCACCTCTATCCGGCGGGATACACGACCACACGAGGTACAGCCGCCCATGAGTGACAAGGCGACCCATCCGGCCGATACGCCGCTTTATCCGATTCGCGAGGTGTCGCGGCTGACCGGTGTGAATTCGGTCACGCTGCGGGCCTGGGAGCGGCGCTATGGCCTGATTCGCCCGCAACGCACCCCCAAGGGCCATCGCCTGTATTGCCGTGAGGACATCGAACGCGTCGAGCGAATACTGCAATGGTTGACCCGAGGCGTGCCGGTCAGCCAAGTGCGCGAGCTGCTCGAACAACCCGAGACGGTAGATGCCCCGGCGCCCACCGCGGGCGACTGGCCGACCCAGCGGCGACAACTGATCGCCGCCGTCGAGGCGCTGGATCTCACGTGCCTGGAAACGCTCTTCAACCAGTCGTTGGCACTGTATCCGGTGGCGACCTGTCTGGCCGAGCTTTGGCAACCGGTGCTCAGTGAGCTCGAAGAAGGCTGGGACGATCAGCTCGGCGCGCTGTTGCAACGCCGTACGCTGGAATCCTTCCTGCGCACCCGCATCGGCACCCGGCTCTACCATGCCGACCTTCTACATCGCGGGCCATTGGTGCTGATCGAGCCGCTGCCGGATGATCCGGGCAATCTCTGGGTGCTGATGGTGGCACTCGCCGCCAGCGATCAAGGCTACCGCGTTCAGTTCTTCGACGCCCCGCTGCCCTTCAACGAGCTGCCCCTGGCCGTGGAGCGTTTCAAGGCCGCGGCACTGCTGCTCGCCAGCGGTCAGGCGGAACGCTCGGACCTGATCCGCCGCCAGCTGCCGCGGCTGGCCGAACAACTGGCGGTGCCTCTCGCCCTGTGCGGCCCGGTCGCGCGCATTCGCGCCAATGATCTGGATCCCACCCGGGTCGAGGTGCTGGGTGACGACCTGACCCAGGCCATCATCCGCCTGGGCTCGCTGCTCAAGGACGCCTGAACCGACCCGCCACTTGCCGGAGCGACCCCATGTCCTCTCCCGTCCTGATGTGGTTTCGCAGCGACCTGCGGATTCACGACAATACGGCGCTGGCTGCGGCCGCCCGCCAAGGCCCTGTGGTCGCGGTATATCTGCGTTGCCTGCCACACTGGCAGCGCCATGGGCACGGCGCCAACAAGCTCGACTTTCGGGCGCGCGGCGTCGCCGCCCTGCATGAGGCACTCGAAGGACTCGGCATCCCCTTGCTGCATCGCGAACTCGACGACTTT
Source organism: Halomonas jincaotanensis (assembly GCF_018448785.1). Taxonomy (GTDB): domain Bacteria; phylum Pseudomonadota; class Gammaproteobacteria; order Pseudomonadales; family Halomonadaceae; genus Halomonas; species Halomonas jincaotanensis. The sequence continues at coordinate 56,747 of NZ_JAHCLU010000018.1, forward strand.
GCCGAGGCGCCGCAGGCGCTGCTGGCCATCGCCCGGGAAACCGGGGCCAGGGCCCTACACTTCAATCATGAGTATCCGCTGGACGAGCAGCGCCGCGACCAAGCTGTGGCCGCCGCTTTCGATGCAACCGACCTGACCGCTACCGGCCACCACGATGCAGTGGCCTTCGCCCCCGGCGAACTGCGCACCGGCAAGGGGGATTACTATGGCGTCTTCACCCCTTTTGCGAAGTCCTGGCATCGCCAGCTGACCGCAGAGCGCCTGGCGCTGCGCGAGACACCCGCACCGCAGGCTCCTCTCTCGATCAATGCCGATCCGCTACCACCCCCGCCGGAACTCTCTGACAAGACGGCCGATACGCCTGTCCCGGCGCGATTCTGGCCCGCGGGCGAGGCGGCAGCCGCCGACCGCCTGGAACGCTTCCTGCGCTTTCGCGGCCGCTACTACCAGCGCCAGCGGGATTTCCCGGCGATCCGCGGCACCAGTGAGCTCTCCCCCTATCTAGCGCTCGGCATGATCTCTCACCGGCAATGCCTGCAGGCGGCGCTGACCGAAAACGACGGCGCCCTCGCCGAGGGCGATGCCGGGCTGGTCGCCTGGGTCAACGAGCTGGTGTGGCGAGAGTTTTATCAGCATGTCGCGCATGGCTTCCCGCAGGTGTGTCGTCACCGGGCCTTCCAGGCGCACACCGAGCAGCTTCCGTGGCGTGACGATGAGGCCGGGTTTGCGGCCTGGTGTGCGGGTCAGACCGGTTACCCCATCGTCGACGCCGCCATGCGCCAGCTGGTGGCCACCGGCTGGATGCATAACCGCCTGCGCATGATCACCGCCATGTTTCTTTCCAAGCATCTGCTGATCGATTGGCGCCTCGGCGAAGCCTTCTTCCTGCGCCACCTGGTCGATGGCGAATTCGCCGCCAACAATGGCGGCTGGCAATGGGCCGCGTCCACCGGTACCGACGCCGCGCCCTACTTTCGTATCTTCAATCCCACCACCCAGTCGCAGCGCTTCGACCCCAACGGCACTTTTCTCGCCGAGTGGCTACCCGAGCTCGCCGAGCTGCCGGCCAAGGCACGCCACGACCCGCCTCGCGACCTGCTGGCGGACGTCGATTATCCACCCCCCATCGTCGACCACAAGGCGGCTCGGGCCCGCGCCCTGGATGCCTTCAAGGGTTTGACGTCGGACTGACGACGAGCTGACACCCTCTCATTCTTCGGAGAGCACTCTCATGATCCAGGACTCGGACCTGCAAGTGTTTTGCGCCTTTTTCAATAAGCTCGACAAAACCTGTACAAAAAATCTGGACAAGGTATACTCTGCAGACGTTACCTTCGACGACCCAATTCATCACTTCGAAGGCATAACGGCGCTGGAAGCCTATTACCAGTCCCTGTACAACAACGTGACATCATGCCATTTCATCTTTCACCAGTCGCAACGTCAGGGCGACGACGCCTTCGTTACCTGGACCATGAAACTGGTCCACCCGCGACTCGATAGTGGAAAGCCAATCGAGGTGGAAGGCTGCTCGCACCTGCGCTTCGCTGCCGACGGCCGCGTCGCCCAGCAACGCGATTACTTCGACGTCGGCGCCATGATCTACGAACGCTTGCCACTACTGGGCCGGATGGTGAAGGGCATCAAACAGCGACTGGGCCGGTGAATCCGGATGGCATCGAATTGCGTACATCTTAATGCACCAACGAACGCCGTACGCCAACGCCAAGTCATCTTGACGGACGCCTCCGAAGAGCCTTGCAGAGAGAGCATTGAATGACCGCATCGAGCAATACGCAGCGCATCTGGCTAACTGGCGCCACGTCCGGCATCGGTCGTGCCCTGGCGATGCGACTGCTGGATCAGGGCCACCGGGTGGCCCTCAGTGCCCGCAGTGCAGACGCCCTGGCCGAACTGGCAGGCGAGCGTGACAACGCCCTGCGGGTGCCGCTGGATGTCGCCGACCGCGAGGCGGTGCGCCGTGCCGGTGAACAGATCGACACGCACTTCGGCGGCCTGGATCTCGTCATCCTCAATGCCGGGACCTGTGAGTATCTGGATGCCCGCGACTTTGACGTCGATATGATAGAGCGAGTCTTCGCCCCCAACTTCCACGGTGCGATTAACTGTCTCGAGGCCGCCCTGCCCTTGCTGCGCCGCGCCCGTGCGGCAGGGCATCGACCGCTGATCGCCGCCACTTCCAGCGCCTCGGCCTACCTGCCCCTGCCGCGTGCCGAAGCCTATGGCGCCTCCAAGGCGGCATTGAGTTATTTTCTCGAATCGCTGCGGCTCGACCTTTACGCCGAGGGCATCGACGTCAGCGTTATCCACCCCGGCTTCGTCAAGACACCCCTGACCGACCGCAACGACTTTCCCATGCCCATGCGCGTCGGGGTCGACGAGGCCGCCGAGGCCATCCTGAGTGGCCTGGCCAAGCGCAAGCTGGACATCCACTTTCCGCGTCGCTTCACGTTGCTGGTCAAACTGCTGGGCATCCTGCCGCCGGGGCTGCGCTTCCGTGTCGGGCGCCGCATGGCACGCAGCCAGTCCGCCGACGATTCGCCGGAGTCACGCTCATGACCACCGCCCCGCGCATCGCGGTCATCGGTAGCGGCATCGGCGGCATGGCCGCCGCCTGGTACCTGTCGAGCCGCTACGAGGTCACGCTCTTCGAGGCCGATGACCGCCTGGGCGGCCATACTGCCACGATCGATGTGACACTCGATGGTCGCGACTACGCCATCGACACCGGTTTCATCGTCTTCAACGACTGGACCTACCCGCATTTCCAGCACCTGATGGCGCGGCTCGGCGTGGCCAGTCAGGCCACCGAGATGAGTTTCTCGGTCCACGAGACGGCCGAAGACTTCGAATACAACGGGCATACGCTGGCGACACTGTTCGCCCAGCGCCGCAATCTTTTCAAGCCCCGCTTCTACCGTCTGCTGCACGATATCCTGCGCTTCAATCGCGAGGCGACCCGCGAGCTGGAAGACGGCCGGCTAGACCCGGCCATGACCCTCGGCGACTATCTCGACGCCCATGGTTACGGCGGCGATTTCCAGCGCCGCTACCTGCTGCCCATGGGGGCGGCGATCTGGTCGGCAAGCGTCGAGGACCTGCGCCATTTTCCGCTGACCTTCTTCGTGCGCTTCTTCCACAATCACGGCTTGCTCTCGGTCAACGAGCGGCCCCAGTGGCACACCCTGGTGGGAGGCTCGCGGGCCTATATTCCGGCGCTGACCTCACCCTATGCCGAGGGCATCCGCCTGTCGACACCGGTGCGTGGCATCCGCCGCCATGTCGACCGCGTCGAGGTTCGCACGGATGGCGGCGTCGAGGCCTTCGATCAGGTAGTGCTGGCCTGCCACGCCGACCAGGCGCTGGCTCTGCTCGATGATCCGAGCGCGGCCGAACGGGACGTTCTTGCCGCCATGCCCTACCGCGACAACGAGGTCGTGCTGCATACCGACACCCGCCTGCTGCCTCGCCGCCGTCGTGCCTGGGCAAGCTGGAACTACCGCCTGGACGGCCGCGGCGACGACGCCCGAGTGTCGGTGACCTATGACATGAACATCCTGCAGCGGCTCGAGGCCCCGCATACCTTCTGCGTGACCCTCAACGACAGCGACGCCATCGACCCGCCCCAGGTGCTCGGCCGCTTCCGCTACGCCCACCCCCAGTTCAGCCTCGCCGGCCAGGCCGCCCAGGCGCGACACGCGGACATTTCCGGCCCAACGCGGCGCACCCATTTCTGCGGCGCCTACTGGCGCAACGGCTTTCATGAGGATGGCGTCTGGAGTGCCCTGCGGGTCGCCCGGTCGCTGGGCTGCGACGAGGACGATGCACATCCCGACGCACCGTCCCTTGTCCGGATAAGCGACCTGGAGCTCAGCGAATGATCGCCGCCCCCCGCTCACGGATCTACCGAGGCCGGCTGCGCCATCGCCGCTTCCAGCCGCGCCAGCATGCTTTCGAGTACCGCGTTTGGATGGCCTGGCTCGACCTCGACGAGCTGCCTGAGCTGTTCGACGGTGTGCCAGGGTTCAGCGCCCGACGGCCCGCCCTGGCGCGCTTTCGCCGCAAGGACTATCTCACCCCTCACGACCGCCCCCTCAAGCAGGCGGTCCACGAGGAACTCACTCGCCAGCTCGGCTTCGCCCCGGACGGTCGCGTCTGCCTCTTGACGCAGCTACGCACCCTCGGCATGGGCTTCAACCCGCTCTCGCTCTACTACTGCTTCGATTCGCGGGGCGAGCTGCGCGCGGTGCTTGGCGAGGTGTCCAACACGCCCTGGGGCGAGCGTACCCGCTACGCCTGCGCTGTCGAGCCGCGCCGCCACAGCCACGCCGCCGAGTTTGCCAAGGCGATGCATGTCTCGCCCTTCAACCCCATGGACATGACTTACCGCTGGCGCTTCAACACCCCCGGCGAACAACTTGCCATGCACATGGAGAACTGGAAGGACGGCAGTCGGCATTTCGAAGCCACCCTGACGCTGCAGGCCCGTCCGGCTACCCGCGGTGTGTTGCTCGCCACCCTGGCACGCCAGCCCTGGATGAGCCTGAAGACGCTGGCCGGCATCCATTTCGAGGCGCTGCGGCTATGGGCCAAGCGCGTGCCTATCCACGATCACCCGCCCCGTGAGGAATCCTCGTCGTGAACACGCTTCGCTCCGGCACGACCCGCCCCCTGGCATCAGAACCCGACCTGTTGACCCGCTGGCTCAAGCCACGGCTGATCGCCCAGCTCGATCGCCTGGAGGGGGGCAACATCACCTTGATCGTTGGCCACCAGCGCCACCATCTAGGCCAGGGAGGGCCGCTGCAAGTCAATTTGGTCCTGCGCGACGGCCGAGCATGGAAGCGTATGGCGCTCGGCGGCACGGTAGGCGCCGCCGAGTCCTACATGGATGGCGACTGGGACGTCGATGACCTGGTCTCGCTGGTGCGCCTTTTCGCTGCCAACCTCGAGCGGGTCAACGGCGAGATGGAGAACGGCAGCGCCCGCTTGGGCCGCTGGTTGCTCACCGCGCTTTATCGACTGCAACGCAACAGCCGGGAGGGCTCGAAGCGCAACATCGCCGCCCACTATGATATCGGCAATGACCTTTTCGCCCTGTTCCTCGACAGGGAGCACCGGATGTACTCCAGCGCGGTCTTCCCCCACGCCGCAGCGAGCCTGGAGGAAGCCTCCACCCACAAGCTCGACCTGATGCTCGACCGGCTCGATGTGCGCCCCGAGCATCACTTGCTGGAGATCGGCACCGGCTGGGGTGGGCTCGCCATTCATGCCGCCCGAACCCGCGGTTGCCGCGTCACCACCACCACGATCTCCGAGGAGCAGTACGCGCACACCGCCCGGCGTATCGAGGAGGAGGGTCTGGGCGAGCGCATCACCCTGCTCAAGCGGGATTACCGGGAACTCGAGGGCCGTTACGATCGACTGATCTCGGTGGAGATGATCGAAGCGGTCGGCTATCAGTATCTTGATACCTACCTGGCCACCCTCGACCGGTTGCTGACCGACGACGGCATGGCCATGCTCCAGGCGATCACCATTCGCGACCAGCGCTACGAGGAGGCCAAACGCGAGATGGACTTCATCAAGCGCTACATCTTCCCCGGTGGCTTTTTGCCGTCGCATCGCGCCATCCTCGACGGCCTGTCGCGGCGCACCTCCCTGAACCTGCTGTCGCTCGACGAGATCGGCCCCCACTACGCCCGTACCCTGCGCGAGTGGCGCCATCGCTTCGAGGCCAACCTGGAAACCGTCAGGAAACTCGGTTACGAGGAGCGTTTCATCCGCATGTGGCGCTACTATCTATGCTACTGCGAAGGGGGCTTTCTCGAGCGCACCATCGGCACCAGCCATATGCTACTGGCACGTCCCGGCGCTCGGCCGGCGACCCTGGCGGGCGAGCCGTGAATCGACCCGAGGGCCTCGCGGCCACCTTGCTCAACCTGGCGGCCTTCCAGCTCGGCTGGTTTGCCTGCGTGGTCGGTGGCTCGCTGGTGGGCGCCATGGTGGTCGGGGTGATCCTTGCGCTGCACCTGCGTTTTCTTGCCTACCCAAGGGAGTGGCGCTGGCTGGCCGGTTTCGCGGTGCTGGGGTTGGTGATCGACGGCGGCCTGTCACTGGCCGGCGGTTTCGATCTGGGCGATCAACCTCGCCTGCTGGGCGTTCTGCCGCTCTGGCTATGGCTGCTTTGGCCGCTGTTCGCCAGCCTCCTGCATCATTCCCTGGCATGGCTGTGGCGGTATCCGTGGCTGGCGATGCTCGGCGGGGCGACTAGCGGCCCGCTGTCCTATTTCGCCGGTGCCCGCCTGTCGGGCGTGGAACTCGCAGCTTGGTTATTGCCCCTCGAGGCGCTGGCCTGGGCGCTGATCTGCCTGGCATTAAGCCGATGCCTGGGAGGCTATCGAGGAGGCGGCCGGCGACGTGCATTTGCCAGCCACGAACAGTAGACTAGGTTGGGCCGCCCGGCGGCGGCATGCCGCCCTCGGTACAATAAAGCTCGACAATCGGAATGATTCAGTGACCAAGCAACACTCCTTCGATCGCGACCAACTAATGGCCTGCTCACGTGGCGAGCTATTCGGCCCCGGGAACGCCCAGTTACCGGCGCCCAACATGCTGATGCTCGACCGTATCACGCACATCCATGAAGCGGGCGGAGACCACGGCAAGGGCGAGCTGCTCGCCGAACTCGACATCCATCCCGACCTTTGGTTCTTCGACTGTCACTTCCCCGGCGACCCGGTGATGCCTGGCTGCCTGGGCCTGGATGCCATGTGGCAGCTGGTGGGCTTCTATCTTGGCTGGCTGGGTTATCCCGGCCGCGGTCGTGCCCTCGGTTGTGGCGACGTCAAGTTCACCGGACAGATCCTGCCCGATGCCGGCCAGGTCACCTACCGGATCAATATCAAGCGCATCATCACCCGGCGTCTGATCCTGGGGATGGCCGACGGCACCGTGGCCGTTGACGGGCGCGATATCTATCAGGCCAATGACCTGCGTGTCGGCCTATTCACCTCCACCGCGAATTTCTGATCAGGAGGCTCCCATGCGAAGAGTGGTAGTCACCGGCCTGGGCATCGTGTCCTGCCTCGGCAACGATGCACAACAGGTCCTCGAGGCGCTCAGGAACGGGCGCTCTGGTATTCGTTTCAAGGAGGAATACGCCGAACGTGGCTTCCGCAGTCAGGTTGCCGGGGTGGTGGATATCGACCTTGAAGCGCTCGTCGACCGCAAGCTGCTTCGCTTCATGGGCGATGCCGCGGCCTATGCCTATATCTCCATGGCCCAGGCCATCGAGGATTCGGGGCTGACCGAGGAGCAGGTGTCCAACGAGCGTACCGGCCTGATCGCTGGCTCCGGCGGCGCCTCCAGCGCCAATCAGGTGGAGGCCGCCGACCTGCTGCGCGAGAAGGGGCTGCGTCGCGTCGGCCCCTACCGCGTGACGCGCACCATGGGCAGCACCGTTTCCGCCTGCCTGGCGACGCCGTTCAAGATCAAGGGCGTCAACTACTCGATATCCTCGGCCTGTGCCACCTCGGCACACTGTATCGGCAGCGCCGTGGAGCAGATCCAGATGGGCAAGCAGGACGTGGTATTCGCCGGTGGCGGTGAAGAGGAGCACTGGACGCTCTCGTGCCTGTTCGATGCCATGGGCGCCCTGTCGACCCACTACAACGATGCCCCACAAACGGCCTCACGCCCCTATGACCAGACGCGCGACGGCTTCGTCATCGCCGGCGGTGGCGGTATGCTGGTGCTAGAGGAACTCGAACACGCCAGGGCGCGGGGGGCGAAGATCTACGCCGAGGTGGTCGGCTATGGCGCCACCTCCGATGGCCACGACATGGTCGCCCCCTCCGGCGAGGGGGCCATGCGCTGCATGCGCCAGGCCATGACGGGCCTCGATGGCAAGATCGACTACATCAACACCCACGGCACCTCGACGCCGGTGGGTGATGTGGCCGAGCTCAAGGCGATCCGCGAGGTCTTCGGCGACACCACCCCGGCCATGAGCTCTACCAAGTCGCTGACCGGCCATTCGCTGGGGGCCACGGGCGTGCAGGAAGCGGTCTATTCGCTGCTGATGATGGAGAACGATTTCATCGCCGCCTCGGCGAACGTGAATCAACGCGATGACCAGGCGGAAGGGTTCGATATCGTCACCGAGCGTCGCGACGGCGTGAAGGTCGAGCGCGTGCTGTCCAACAGCTTCGGCTTCGGCGGCACCAACGCTTGTCTCGTGCTGGAAAAGCTCCGCCACTGAACCGCCCGCTTTCAGTGAGCCAATACGCAAGAGGCGCCCCCGCGGGGCGCCTCTTGCGTTCGAGCTTTAACCCGGCTCGACGGGTGTCTCGCAATCAGAGCGGCGGCTTCTCTGCGATCGCCGGTTCGGGGGTCGCCGGACGCGGCACCTCGGAGATCTCGGCGAGTCGTGCCTCGATCCATGCCTCTGTCTCGATCAACACCTCCTCTGCCGTCCGACCGGCCGTCTCGATCGGCTCGCCCACTACCAGCGACAGTCGCCCTGGATTCTTGACCCAGTGCCGAGCCGGCCAACGCTCACCGGCATTGTGCGCGACCGGAACCACCGGCACCCCCGCCCGACAGGCAATTACTGCGCCGCTCTTGGTGTAACGCTTGCGCTGCCCGGGTTCCATCCGGGTACCTTCCGGAAAGATAAGCACCGATAGGCCTTCATCCAGACGCGATTTACCCTGTACCAACACCTGCTTGATGGCACGTGCGGGCTTCGAGCGATCCAAGGCGATCGGGTGCAGCAGGCGCAGCCCCCAACCGAAGATCGGAAAGTTCAGTAACTCCTTCTTGAGGACCGTGCACACCGGGGGCTTGAGCAACTGAAGATAGACGGTTTCCCACTCGCACTGGTGATTGGCCAGGATCACACAGGGGCCGGATGGCAAGCGATCCAGGCCACGAATGTCGTAGCGTACGCCGCACACGAGGCGGAACCAGGCGATGATGAAGTGGTTGTAGAGATTAAGCAGGCGATAGCGATCTCGCAACGGCAACAATGGCGACACCGGCACGAAGAGCAACCCACACACCAGCATTGCCAGGAAGTAGCCCGCGTAAAAGAGCAGGCTTCGCAGCGCATTCATGAGTTCTCCCCGGCCTTGCTGCCCGGTATCAGCGGCTCGTTGACGTAACACCAGCAATCGAGCATGCGCCCCACCTCCAGGCGCCAGGGCTTCTGGTGAACGCCGAACACCTCAAGCACCCGACGACAATTGAGCACGCGGCGAAGCGGCTGGTCGTGGTGTTGCTTGAGAGCCTTCACGGTGCCCAGTTCAAGCCGTTCACCACGACCTTCCAAACGCGTGACCAGTTGGGTACGTACCATGGAAATGAACGTATAAGCGCTGACCGGTTCGGTGCCGGCCAGATGATAGCTGCCCCAGGCACCGGCCCCACAGGCCTGCTGCTGCAACATACCGATCAGTGCCATGGCCACGGCATCGGCTGATGTCGGGCAGAAGACCACATCGGATTCCCCTCGACACTCGCCGCCGGTCACCAGCGTATCAATCAGCTCGCCGAGCCAGGCATGGCTGCCTTCCAGGGCGAACAGGGGCCCCAATCGGACGATCAGGTGTCGTGGCGCCTCGGCACGAATGCGATCCCCGGTCATCACCAGTCGCCGCAGACTCTCGTCACGCGGCCTGGGGACGACGTGTTCACCGATCGGCCCCGCGAAGCCGTCCTCGTAGAGCTGGTCGGAGACGCACCACACCAGCGGCACATCACAGGCCACGCAGGCCTCCATGCACGCCTCCACCGACTCGGCATGGGCCGTGACGGCTGCTGGCTCGGCAATGATCGGCCGTGACAGCGGAGGTATGACCAGTGCCTCCGGCGAAACCTCAGCGAGGCGCTCAGGCGTAGTCGACACCTCGGCCTCGATCATTAGTTCGGTATCGGTGCGCCGATTGGCCTCGCGTGCCAAAGCCAGGCTCAGGCAATGCCCGGCATCCAGTATCAACAGCTTCACTCAGGCGTCTCCGCAAGCGGCAGTGCAACGCATTCCTTGGCGTCGATTCAAAATGGGATCTCGTCATCGAAGTCGTCGAAACTGCCCGGATCGGGAGCGCCATAGTTGCCCTGCTGCTGGCCGCCCTGCTGGCCACTCTGCGCTGGCGCCGGCTGAGGGGTGGGTCGCTGGGGTTGGCCGCCCCCCTGCTGCAGCGCGTTGCCGTAGCCTCCCTGAGACTGCCCGCCCTGGCCCTGGTAGCCGCCACCCTGATTGCCGGACTGTGCCATATCGCCGCCGCCGCGAGAGTCGAGCATCTGCATATCGTTGACAACGATTTCGGTGCTGTAGCGATCCTGTCCGTCCTGCCCCTGCCACTTGCGCGTCTGCAGGCGGCCCTCGACATAGATTTTCGAGCCCTTCTTCAGGTACTGCTGGCCGATCTCGGCGAGCTTGTTGAACATCACCAAGGTATGCCACTCGGTGCGCTCCTGGCGCTGACCAGATTGCTTATCCATCCAGGTATCGGTGGTGGCAAGCCGCAGATTGGCAACCGGATTACCGGAAGGCAGGAAGCGCACCTCCGGATCCTGGCCGAGATTGCCGATGAGAATAACCTTATTGACGCCGCGGGCCATGGTGAACTCCTTGCTCTGTTGATTGAGTGGGTAGGGTCTTGGTACTGATGGAGATAAAAATGAGGGGTGACGCCCCCGCACCATGCGTCAAATCATACGCGGCTCAGGCGCTCGGGTCCCGTGAGGCGATCAATTGCGCCAAGGCCTGCTCATCGAGTCGCCGGCGATCGACCTTGAGATAGGCCAACCGTTCCTCGGGCACCACGAGCACGTCCTCGACACCGGCCACCTCGGCAAAGCGCGCCATCAAGGTGTCCATCGCCGCCTCGGGAGTGTCGGCGTCGAGGGCCACCACCTCGCTGGCCAGATTAGGCGGTGCTGACATGCCGACCATCAGTGCCAGCCACACCATGCCCAGCAACGCACAACCGGCGAACACTGCCGAAAGCCCCCATTGCTGGGCCAGCAAACCGCCCAACAGGCCGCCTAGAAAGGCGCCGAGAAACTGACTGGTGGAGTAAATGCCCATCGCCGTCCCCTTGGCCCCTGCCGGGGCCAACTTGCTGAGCATCGAAGGTAGGGTCGCCTCGAGCAGATTGAAGCCAGTGAAGAACAGCAGCAGCCAGCCGAACAACCCCCACCATCCAGAGGCCAAGCCAGCCAGCCCGGCGAGGCTGAGCGTAATCGCCCCAATCGCCAGCAGGCATATAGCCTTCATGCGGCGCCATTTCTCCGCGACAATCACCAGCGGCACCATGGCGAGAAAGGCCAGGGCCATGACGCCCAGATAGGTGAGACCGTGGCGCTCGACGGCGACGCCCGCCTCGACGAGCCGGAAAGGCACGGCGACGAAGATTGCCATCAGAATCAAATGCAACGAGAAGATCGACAGATCCAACCGCCACAGGTCGCCGCGCCTCAGGATCGAGCGCAACTGCTCGCGGTCGAGACCGACGTCGCGATGGCGTAACCGGCGCGGAGCCGGCGGCACCAGCTTCCACAGCACGACGAGACCCAGCACCGCCAGCCCAGCCGTAAACCAGAAGACCCCGCCAAGGCCGAAGCTTGAGGCAAGCCAAGGACCCAGCACCATGGCCACGGCGAAGGCGACCCCGATGGACAGCCCGATGGTGGCCATGGCGGCGGTACGCACCTGCTCGCGAGTCTGGTCGGCAAGCAGTGCCATGATCGCGGCAGCCACGGCGCCACTACCCTGTAGACAGCGGCCCAGGAGCACCCCACCGATGGTGTCGGCGGCAGCGGCCACCACGCTACCGATCAGAAACAGCCCCAGACCGGCCGCAATCACCGGCTTGCGCCCCAGACGGTCAGAGAGCAGACCGAAAGGGATCTGCAGAATGGCCTGTGTCAGTCCATACACCCCCAGCGCCAGCCCCACCAAAAGCGGCGTTGCCCCGGCAAGGTCGTCGGCGTAGAGCGCCAGTACCGGCAACACCATGAACAGGCCCAGCATGCGGGTGGCATAGAGACCCGCGAGGCCGGTGATGGCGCGCCGCTCTGACACTAACAGCAGTCCTGAGACCTTTCGCATAAACGTTCCGGGATTCCGTAGGCAGACGCATGGCGACCGAAGATGGACCAACTATTCTAGCGGCTCGCCACCCGGCAGGGAAAGCCGACAGCCGGGATGCGCTTTGCCGGTCGGGTGGCGAGACACGTATAATCGATCCTTTGCCGCGCGTCTCGAGGTGAGAATGGACAAGATTCTGGTCAGGGGTGCCCGCACCCATAACCTCAAGCAGATCGACGTGGAGTTGCCCCGCAATCGGCTGATCGTGGTCACCGGCCTTTCCGGCTCGGGCAAGTCATCGCTGGCCTTCGATACGCTCTACGCCGAAGGGCAGCGGCGCTACGTGGAGTCCCTCTCCACCTATGCCCGCCAGTTCCTGTCGATGATGGAGAAGCCCGACGTCGATCACATCGAGGGGCTGTCGCCGGCGATCTCCATCGAGCAGAAGTCGACCTCTCACAACCCGCGTTCCACCGTGGGCACCATCACCGAGATCTACGACTACCTGCGCCTGCTGTTCGCCCGGGCAGGGACACCGCGCTGCCCCGAGCACGGCGAGGATCTCGAGGCCCAGACCGTCTCGCAGATGGTCGACCAGGTACTCGCCCTTCCCGAGGGGACCAAGCTGATGCTGCTCGCCCCCGTCGTCAAGGGACGCAAGGGCGAGCACCTGCAGCTGCTCGCCGAACTGCGCGCCCAAGGCTTCGTGCGCGCCATGATCGACGACCAGGTGCTCGAGCTCGACGATATTGCCCCGCTGGACAAGAACAAGAAGCATGACATCAGCGTGGTGGTCGACCGCCTCAAGGTACGCGAAGGGCTGCAGCAGCGCCTGGCCGAGTCCTTCGAGACCTCGCTTAACCTGGCCGATGGGGTCGCCATGATCCACTTCATGGACGGCGAACAGGCCGACATGGCGTTTTCGGCACGCTTCGCCTGCCCGATATGTGGCTACTCCATCGCAGAACTCGAACCGCGCATGTTCTCGTTCAACAACCCGGCCGGCGCTTGCCCCACCTGCGACGGCCTGGGCGTGCAGCAGGTCTTCGACCCGGACAAGCTGATCAGCCATCCGGCATTGTCGCTGGCCGAGGGCGTGATCAAGGGCTGGGACCGGCGAAGCGTCTACTATTTCAATCAGCTGCAATCGGTGGCCGACCATTACCGCTTCACGCTGGAAACGCCCTGGCAGGACCTGGCACGCCACGAGCGCGAGGTCATCCTACGCGGTAGCGGCAGCGATGACATCGCCTTCCATTACGTCAACGACCGTGGGCGCAAGGTGTCCCGCGAGCACCCTTTCGAAGGGGTACTGCCCAACATGCAGCGGCGCTATCGTGAGACCGAGTCGACCATGGTCCGTGAGGAACTCGCCCGCTTCATCGCCGTGCAGCCCTGTCCGACCTGCCAGGGCTCGCGGCTGCGCAAGGAGTCGCGCAACGTCTTCATCGACGACCATACCCTGCCGGAGATCGTCCATCTGCCCATCGGCGAGGCGTGGGACTATTTCGGTGAGCTCGCGCTGCCCGGTCGCCGCGGCGAGATCGCCGCGAAGATCGTCAATGAAATCCATGCACGCCTGGAATTTCTGGTCAACGTCGGCCTCGACTACCTGAACCTGGAACGCAGCGCCGAGACGCTCTCAGGCGGCGAAGCCCAGCGTATCCGCCTGGCCAGCCAGATCGGCGCCGGCCTGGTTGGCGTCATGTATATCCTCGACGAGCCCTCCATCGGCCTGCATCAGCGCGACAACAACCGTCTGCTGCAGACCCTCGAACGTCTGCGCGACCTCGGCAATACTGTCATCGTGGTCGAACACGACGAGGAGGCCATTCGCGCCGCCGATCATGTCATCGACATCGGCCCCGGCGCCGGTGTGCATGGCGGTCATATCGTCGCCCAGGGCACGCCCGAGGACATCATGGCCGCGCCCGACTCGCTCACCGGCCAGTACCTTTCCGGCACTCGGCGCATCGAGGTACCGCCCTGGCGCATCCCCGGCAATCCGGAGAAGGTATTGCACCTCACCGGCGCCAGCGGCAACAACCTGCAGGACGTGAGCCTGAGCCTGCCGCTGGGGCTGTTCGTCTGCATCACTGGCGTCTCCGGCTCCGGCAAGTCGACGCTGATCAACGGCACCCTGATGCCCATCGCCGCCCGCGAGCTCAACAAGGCCACTAGCCTGACGCCCGCGGCGCACACCGGCATCGAGGGACTCGACCAGCTCGACAAGGTCATCGACATCGACCAGAGCCCGATCGGGCGCACGCCGCGTTCCAATCCGGCCACCTACACCGGCATCTTCACACCCATCCGCGAACTCTTCGCTGGGACCCAGGAGGCGCGTTCGCGCGGCTACAAACCGGGCCGCTTCAGCTTCAACGTCAAGGGCGGGCGTTGCGAGGCCTGCCAGGGCGAGGGGATGATCAAGGTCGAGATGCACTTTCTGCCCGACATCTACGTGCCCTGCGATGTCTGTCAGGGCAAGCGTTACAACCGCGAGACCCTGGAGATTCACTACAAGGGCAAGAGCATCCACGAGGTGCTGGAGATGACCGTGGAGGAGGCTCTCGACTTCTTCAGCCCGGTGCCGGCCATCGCACGGCGACTCCAGACCCTGCTCGACGTGGGGCTTTCCTATATTCGTCTGGGCCAAAGCGCCACTACCCTATCCGGTGGCGAGGCGCAGCGCGTCAAGCTGGCTCGAGAACTGGCCAAGCGCGACACCGGCAAGACCCTCTATATCCTCGACGAGCCGACTACCGGCCTGCATTTCGAGGACATTCGCCAGCTGCTCACCGTCCTGCACCGTCTGCGCGATCATGGCAACACCATCGTGGTCATCGAGCACAACCTCGACGTGATCAAGACCGCCGACTGGCTGATCGACCTCGGCCCGGAGGGCGGCTCCGGTGGCGGGCGCATCATTGCCGAAGGAACCCCCGAGCAGGTGGCGCGCATGGAGGCATCGCATACCGGGCGCTTCCTCAAGCCGCTGCTGGAACGTCAAGTAGCGAGCCATGCGACACGGGCCACGAGCACGGCAGAGACCTGACCGAGCCAGAACCCGCCTCCAGGCGCGCAGCACCGCTCTTCGAGCTTTCAGCTAATAAAAAAACCGGCTCCTCGAGAGGAGCCGGTTTTGCTGTTGCGCTGCCAGGCCGGAGCCCACTGTCGAGCGTTACTCCTCGACGGCGACTTCCTCGTCCTCGACGATCGGACGATCGACCAGTTCGACGAAGGCCATGGGCGCGTTGTCGCCGGTGCGGAAGCCACACTTGAGAATACGGACGTAACCGCCCGGACGCTCGACGTAACGCGGACCCAGCTCACTGAAGAGCTTGCCGACCGCTTCCTTCGAGCGAGTACGGCTGAAGGCTAAACGACGGTTAGCGACGCTGTCCTGCTTGGCCAGGGTGATCAGCGGCTCGATGACGCGACGCAGTTCCTTGGCCTTGGGCAGGGTTGTCTTGATCACTTCGTGCTCGATCAGCGACACGCTCATGTTCTTGAACATGGCCTGACGATGCGAGCTCGTGCGATTGAGGTGACGACCACTCTTACGATGACGCATGGTTGTAATTCCTTACCAAACTTGGACTCGAGATGACGCTCACGCGGAGGCCTTATCGTCCTTCAGGCTTGCCGGCGGCCAGTTTTCCAGCCGCATGCCAAGGGAAAGACCGCGGGCTGCCAGAACGTCCTTGATCTCGTTCAGAGACTTCTTGCCGAGGTTGGGCGTCTTGAGGAGCTCCACCTCGGTACGCTGGATGAGATCGCCGATATAGTAGATATTCTCGGCTTTCAGACAGTTAGCGCTACGAACGGTCAACTCGAGATCGTCTACGGGGCGCAGCAGGATGGGATCGATATGATCCTGCTCCTCCTCCACTTCCTGTTCCTTGTCGGCTTCCAGGTCGACGAACGCACCCAACTGATCCTGCAGGATGGTGGCGCTACGACGGATTGCCTCTTCAGGATCCAGGGTGCCGTCGGTCTCCAGGCTGATGATCAGCTTGTCGAGATCGGTGCGCTGTTCCACACGTGCCGCCTCGACGGAGTAGGAGACACGACGCACAGGGCTGAAGGTCGCATCCAGCTGCAGACGGCCGATGGTACGTGACTCGTCATCGGCTTCGCTGCGAACGTCGGCGGGCTCGTAGCCACGACCTCTGGCCACCTTGAGCTGCATCTTGAGCTCGCAACCCTCGTTGACGTGGGCAATGATGTGATCGGGATTGACGATATCGACATCATGGTCGAGCGCAATATCACCCGCGGTTACGACGGCCGGGCCCTGCTTGTTCAGCGAGAGCACCGCCTCGTCGCGAGTGTGCATCTTGATCGCCACGTCCTTGAGGTTCAGGAGGATCTCGATGACATCTTCCTGAACACCCTCGATCGCGCTGTACTCGTGATCGACGCCAGCAATCTCGACTTCCACCACGGCACAGCCGGGCATGGACGAGAGCAGGATACGACGCAGTGCATTGCCCAGGGTATGGCCGAAGCCACGCTCGAAGGGCTCGAGCACGATCTTTGCGTGGTGTGCGCTGATTTCTTCGACCTTGATGTCGCGAGGACGGAGAAACTCTGTCACTGAACGCTGCATATGAACACCTATCAGGCTGCCAAACGGATACTCGGTACTCTGACCGACCCCCGCTCACGGAGGCCGGAACGACGCTTGATGTCGTTTACTTCGAGTACAGCTCGACGATCAGGTTTTCGTTGATGTCGGCAGTCAGGTCACCGCGTTCAGGCAGAGCCTTGAAAGTGCCTTCCATCTTCTTGGCATCGATCTCGATCCAGGCCACATCGCCGCGGTTGGCGGCAATTGACAGCGCACTCTGGATGCGCGCCTGGTTCTTCGCCTTTTCACGAACCGACACCACATCACCGGGCTTGACCTGGTAGGACGCCACGTTGACGCTGCGGCCATTCACAGCCACGGCCTTGTGGCTGACCAATTGGCGCGCCTCGGAGCGTGTCGAGCCAAAGCCCATGCGATAGACGACGTTGTCCAGTCGGGATTCGAGCAGTTGTAGCAACACCTCACCGGTCGCGCCCTTGAGACGGGCCGCTTCCTTGTAGTAGTTGCGAAACTGCTTTTCGAGTACGCCATACATGCGACGTACTTTCTGCTTCTCGCGAAGCTGCAAGCCGTAGTCTGAAAGACGCTGACGGCGCTGGCCATGCACACCCGGAATCTGTTCGGATTTGCACTTCTTCTCGAAGGGAGTGACACCGCTCTTCAGAAAGAGGTCGGTCCCCTCACGACGAGACAGTTTGCACTTCGGTCCAATGTAACGAGCCATGAATCTGTCTCCTTAAACGCGGCGTTTCTTCGGCGGACGGCAGCCATTATGGGGAATGGGCGTCGCGTCGGTGATACTTTGCACGCGGAAGCCGGCGGCATTGAGTGCCCGCACGGCGGATTCACGGCCAGGACCGGGGCCTTTGACCAGCACGTCGACGTTTTTCACACCATACTCGGCTGCAGCAGTCGCTGCACGCTCGCTTGCCACTTGAGCAGCGAACGGGGTGCTCTTGCGAGAACCACGAAAACCCGAACCACCGGCAGTCGCCCATGACAGAGCGTTGCCCTGGCGGTCTGTGATCGTAATGATCGTGTTGTTAAAAGAGGCGTGGATATGCGCGATGGCATCCACTACCTGCTTTTTAACCTTTTTTCGGTTGCTACGCGGGTTAGCCATGTTGATGTCGTTTCCTGTCTTTACGCCAGAACGTGCGTGTTATTTGCGAATCGGCTTGCGCGGGCCCTTGCGGGTACGCGCATTGGTCTTGGTACGCTGACCACGCAGCGGAAGACCACGACGATGACGCAGACCACGATAGCAACCCAGGTCCATGAGACGCTTGATATTAAGCGTGACATCACGGCGAAGGTCGCCTTCCACGGTGTACTTGCCGACCTCGGTACGCAGGGTGTCAACGTCTTCCGACGACAGATCCTGCACCTTGGTGGTCGGCGCGATGCCGGTCGCGTCACAGATATGACGTGCGCGAGTACGGCCAATCCCGAAGATATAGGTCAGCGAGATCGCCGCATGCTTGTTGTCCGGGATATTGACGCCTGCAATACGGGCCATCAGCTTACTCCGAAATTTGAGCGGCTTGCTCGTTGGATCAACTACAAAAGGCGCAACAGCATACCCCTTTACCCTTGGAAGGGCAAGGGGTATGCCGGCGCCCGGTTCATTACTACGTCAGGATTCAGCCCTGGCGTTGCTTGTGCCGCGGTTCGCTGCAGATGACGCGCACGGCGCCATTGCGACGAATAATCTTGCAGTTACGGCACATTTTCTTCACTGAAGCTCGAACTTTCATCGTTCTTTCTCCAAAATCGACTCGCGGAGCGCCACATCGAAGGCCTCACGGCTACATCATGCCGCCGCTGCCGTAGCCTTTCAGGTTGGACTTCTTCATCACTGACTCGTACTGATGCGACATGAGATGTGATTGCACCTGGGCCATGAAGTCCATGATCACCACCACCACGATCAACAGCGACGTACCGCCGAAGAAGAATGGTACGTTCCAGGCCACGATCAGAAACTGGGGCATCAAGGAAACCGCAGTGATGTACAAGGCACCGAACAGGGTCAGACGCGTCATGACCTTGTCGATATAGCGAGCGGTCTGCTCGCCAGGGCGAATGCCCGGCAGGAAAGCCCCCGACTTCTTGAGATTATCGGCGACGTCCTTGGGATTGAAGACCAGCGCTGTGTAAAAGAAGCAGAAGAATACCACCGCCGCACCGAAAAGCAAGATATACAGCGGCTGGCCCGGCCCAAGCGCCTGGGAAGCACGCTGCAACCACTCCATGCCGTCGCCGGCCCCGACCCACTGACCCAGCGAGGCCGGAAACAGCAGGATGCTCGAGGCGAAGATCGCCGGAATCACACCCGCCATGTTGACCTTGAGAGGCAGATAGCTGCTCTGACCGGCGTACATCTTGTTGCCGACCTGCCGACGCGGATAGTTCACGGTGATGCGACGCTGGCCACGCTCGATGAACACCACGAACGCCACGGTCGCGACACCCAATACGGTCAACCCCAGCAGCGGCAATACGTTCCAGGCGCCTTCGTTACGCGCCAGAACAAACGCCTGACCCACCGCGCCCGGCAGCCCGGCGACGATCCCGGCGAAGATCAGCAGCGAAATACCGTTGCCGATGCCCTTCTCGGTGATCTGCTCACCCAGCCACATCAGGAACACCGCACCGGTGACGAAGGTTACGATGGCGGTGAAATAGAAGCTGAAGTCGGCGGTATAGGCGATACCCTGACTCGCCAGACCCACGGACATGCCGGTCGCCTGGATGAAGGCCAGCACCACGGTGCCATACCGGGTGTACTGACTGATCTTGCGTCGACCGGCCTCCCCTTCCTTTTTCAACTGCTCGAGGTGCGGTGAGACGGCCGTCATCAACTGCATGATGATCGACGCCGAGATGTACGGCATGATCCCCAGCGCCATGATGCTCATGCGCTCCAGAGCGCCACCCGAGAACATGTTGAACATGCCCAGGATGGTACCCTGCTGCTCCCGAAACAAGGCAGCAAGCTGGTCAGGATTGATACCGGGCACGGGGATATGGGCACCGATGCGGTACACCACGATGGCGAGGAGCACGAAGCGCAGACGCGCCCATAGTTCACTCAATCCGCTGCCCATCGCCGGCATGTTTCCTGACTTGGCCATTTAGTCCTCTACCTTGCCACCGGCGACTTCGATTGCGGCACGGGCACCCTGGGTGACCTTGATGCCGCGGACCGTGACCGCCTTGTTCAGTTCGCCAGACAGGATCACCTTGGCATGTTGCGTGGCATCCTTCAGCACGTTGGCCTTCTTGAGGCTTTCCAGGGTGACATCGCCACCTTCGACCTTAGTCAGCTCGCCCAGCCGTACCTCTTCGGAAATCAGGGACTTCGCCGAGGTGAAGCCGAACTTCGGCAGACGACGCTGCAGCGGCATCTGGCCGCCTTCAAAGCCGGGCTTGACGCTACCGCCACTGCGCGACTTGAGACCCTTGTGGCCACGGCCGCCGGTCTTACCCAGACCGGAACCGATGCCACGACCAACGCGCTTCGCAGCGTGCTTGGAACCCGGAGCCGGGCTCAGGCTATTGAGTTTCATGGATTACTCTCCCTCAACACGCACAAGGTAGTTAACCTTGTGGATCATGCCGCGCACGGCAGGGGTGTCTTCCAGTTGAACCGTATGACCAATTCGGCGCAGGCCCAGACCACTCATGGTGGCCTTGTGCTTGGGCAGGATGCCGATGGTACTGCGGGTCTGGGTGACCTTGAGTGTAGCTGTCATGGCATTTACCCCGTGATCGCTTCGACGGACAGTCCGCGCTTGGCGGCGATATCGTCCGGCGATTGGATGGAGGCCAGACCATTCACCGTCGCGCGCACGACGTTCACCGGATTGGTGGAGCCATAGCACTTGGCCAGCACGTCGTGGACGCCGGCCAGCTCGAGAACGGAGCGCATGGCGCCGCCCGCGATGATGCCGGTACCTTCCGAGGCGGGCTGCATGTACACCTTCGAGGCACCGTGACGGGCCTTGACCGGGTACTGCAGGGTGCCACCCTTGAGGTTGACCTTGACCATGTTGCGACGGGCCTGATCCATGGCCTTCTGGATCGCGACCGGCACTTCACGCGCCTTGCCACGACCGAAGCCTACGCGGCCCTTGCCATCGCCGACGACGGTCAAGGCGGTGAAGCCGAAAATACGCCCCCCCTTGACCACCTTGGCGACACGGTTGACCTGCACAAGTTTCTCTTGCAGATCGCCGGTGTTCTGTTCGTTCTTCGCCATCGTAAAACCCTTTAGAATTCCAGGCCGCCTTCACGAGCGGCGTCGGCCAGGGCCTTGACGCGACCGTGATACTTGAAACCGGCACGATCGAAGGCTACCTGAGTGATGCCAGCCTGCTTGGCACGTTCGGCAATCAATGCACCCACCTTGGCTGCGGCGTCCGAGTTACCGGTCGCTCCTTCACGCAGCGCCTTGTCCAGCGTCGAGGCGCTGGCCAGGACCTTACCACCATCTGGCGAGATGATCTGCGCATAGATGTGGCGCGGGGTACGATTGACGCACAGGCGATACACGCCCAGCTCGCGGATCTTGGCGCGAGCACGGCGGGCACGACGGAGACGAGATTCTTTCTTCGCGTTCATAACCCTGCCTTACTTCTTCTTGGCTTCTTTGCGGCGGACTTGTTCGTCGCCGTACCGGATACCCTTGCCCTTGTAGGGCTCGGGCGGACGGAAGGCGCGGATTTCCGCGGCAACCTGGCCGAGCATCTGCTTGTCCGCGCTTTTCAGCACGATTGTGGTGTTCTTCGGTGTTTCCACCGCGACACCGTCAGGCAGTGTGTACTCGACCGGGTGGGAGAAGCCCAGTGTCAGGTTGAGCGTCTGGCCTTTTGCCTGGGCACGATAGCCGACGCCGTTGATCTCGAGAGACTTGGTAAAGCCCTCGCTTACACCCGTGACCAGGTTTTGCACCAAGGCACGGGTAGTTCCGACCATGGCCCAGCTCTTGGCGGACTCGCTGGGCTGGAATGTCAGTTGACCTTCCTCCTGGCCGAGTTCCACATCAGAGTGGACGGTCATGGACAAGGTGCCCTGGCCGCCCTTGACGGTCAGCTGATCGCCGTCGACCTTGATGTCGACGCCGCTGGGCACCTTGACCGGATATTTGGCTACGCGGGACATTCCAAACTCCTAGAATACGGTGCAGATGACTTCGCCACCGATACCCGCCTGGCGCGCCGCACGATCGGTCATTACCCCGTTGGAGGTCGTGACGATCGCGATGCCCAGGCCTTCGGCGACCTTGGGAAGCGCGTCCTTGCCCTTGTAAGAGCGCAGGGACGGCTTGGAGACCCGCTGAAGGTGCTCAATAACCGGCTTGCCCTCGAAGTACTTGAGAGTGACGGTCAGCTCGGGCTTGGCACTTTCGCTGACGGCGAAGTCAGTGATAAAGCCCTCTTCTTTCAGCACGCGGGCCACCTGGACCTTCAATTTGGAGGACGGCATGGAAACCGTCTCCTTGGTGGCCATCTGCGCATTGCGGATACGGGTCAACATATCCGCTAGAGTGTCTTGCATGCTCATTTACGTTGCG
The DNA here is from genome assembly GCF_018448785.1 of Halomonas jincaotanensis. GTDB lineage: Bacteria > Pseudomonadota > Gammaproteobacteria > Pseudomonadales > Halomonadaceae > Halomonas > Halomonas jincaotanensis. Next base: position 79,037 of record NZ_JAHCLU010000018.1, read on the forward strand.
CTCCTGATGATTCTGCGTGGCGTTACCAGCTGGACTTCTTGAGTCCGGGCACGTCGCCACGCATGGCGGCTTCACGCAGCTTGTTGCGGCCGAGGCCGAACTTGTTGTAGAAGCCGTGCGGACGGCCGGTGATCCGGCAACGGTTGCGCTGACGCACCGGGCTGGAATCGCGCGGCAGTTGCTGCAGCTTCAGCTGCGCCTCGAAGCGCTCCTCGTCAGAGGCGTTGACGTCCTGGATGACCGCCTTGAGCTCGGCACGCTTGGCGGCATACTTCTCCACCAGCTTGGTGCGCTTGAGCTCGCGTTCTACCATGCTTTTCTTTGCCATGATCCCACCCTTACTTTTTGAACGGGAAGTTCAGCGCGCTTAGCAACGCACGCCCTTCTTCATCGTTGTTGGCGGTGGTGGTGATGGTGACATCCAGACCACGGATTCGATCGATTTTATCATATTCGATCTCCGGAAAAATGATCTGCTCACGCACCCCCATCGAGTAGTTGCCACGACCGTCGAAGGACTTCGGGTTGAGACCACGGAAGTCACGCACGCGGGGGATCGCGATATTCACCAGGCGATCGAGGAAGTCCCACATCCGCGCACTGCGCAATGTGACCTTGATTCCGATCGGCCAGCCTTCACGCACCTTGAAGCCCGCGATGGACTTGCGCGCCTTGGTGACCACCGGCTTCTGACCGGAGAGCATCTCCAGATCACCGATGGCGTTGTCAATCAGCTTTTTATCGCTGGTCGCTTCGCCGATGCCCATGTTGAGCGTCACCTTGGTGACACGCGGCACCTGCATTACATTGGCGTAGCTGAACTGCTCTTGGAGCTGAGCTACTACCTCGTTCTGATAACGTTCTTTCAAGTTCGCCATTTTGCTACCCGACTCGCGTTAGGCGTCGATCTGCGTCTGCGTCGACTTGTAGATACGAACCTTGGTACCGTCTTCGTTCACCTGGAACCCGACGCGATCCGCCTTACCGGTCTCCTGATTGAAGATGGCAACGTTGGACGCGTGAATCGGAGCCTCGCGCTCGACGATACCGCCCTGTTGGCCCGCCATGGGATTGGGCTTGGTGTGACGCTTTATCATGTTCACACCGGACACCACAAAACGCTCCTCACCGAGAACACGCTTCACGGTGCCGCGCTTGCCCTTGTCCTTGCCGGCAATGACGACCACTTCATCGTCACGTTTTATCTTTTGCATATCCGCCTCGCTCCTTACAGCACTTCGGGCGCCAGGGAAATGATCTTCATGAACTTCTCGTTGCGAAGTTCACGAGTCACCGGCCCGAAGATACGGGTACCGATCGGCTGTTCGTTGGTGTTATTCAACAAAACGGCCGCATTTCCATCGAAGCGGATCAGCGAACCGTCGCTACGACGGACGCCACTACGGGTACGAACCACCACCGCCTTGAGCACCTGGCCTTTCTTGACCTTGCCACGCGGTATGGCTTCTTTCACTGTGACCTTGATGACGTCACCGACACGGGCATAACGGCGGTGTGAACCGCCGAGCACCTTGATGCATTGCACCCGGCGCGCTCCGCTGTTGTCGGCGACATCCAGCATTGTCTGAGTCTGAATCATCGGTTTTCTCCAAACCTAATCTGACTGCACTGGTTTGACAGGCGTGAGCCGATCAGCCCTTGGCCTGCTCGACCACCTCGACCAGCGTCCAGGCTTTCTTTCTGGACAGTGGGCGACACTCCTGGATGGAGACCGTATCACCGGCCTTCGCCTGGTTAGCCTCGTCGTGGGCGTGCAGCTTGGTGGAGCGCTTCATGTACTTGCCATAGATCGGGTGACGCTCACGGCGCTCGATCATTACCACGATGGACTTGTCCATCTTGTCGCTCACCACCTTGCCGGTGAGCGTACGGGCTTTCTTTTCTTCAGCCATCTCAGTCACCTGCCTTCTCGTTGAGCACAGTCTTCACCCGGGCGATGTCCCGACGAACCTGCTTGAGCAGGTGTGTCTGGCTGAGCTGGCCGGTGGCCTTCTGCATGCGCAGGTTGAACTGCTCGCGGAGGAGTTCGAAGAGCTGCTCCTGGAGCTGCTCTGCTGACTTTTCACGAATTTCCTGGGCTTTCATCACATCACCGTCCGTTTCACAAAGGTGGTGGAGACCGGGAACTTCTGCGCCGCGAGAGCGAACGCCTCACGGGCCAGCTCCTCGGACACGCCTTCGATCTCGTACAGGACCCGACCCGGCTGAATCTGGGCAACCCAGTACTCGACCGAGCCCTTGCCCTTACCCATACGGACTTCGAGCGGCTTCTTGGAGATCGGCTTGTCCGGGAACACCCGAATCCAGATCTTGCCACCACGCTTGACGTGACGAGTGATCGCACGACGCCCCGCCTCGATCTGGCGAGCGGTGACGCGGCCACGGCCAGTAGCCTTGAGACCGTACTCACCGAAACTCACCTTGCTTCCGCGATGCGCCAGGCCACGATTGCGGCCCTTCTGCATCTTGCGGAACTTCATACGCTTGGGTTGTAACATCGACTCGCTCTCCCCTTATCTGGAACCTTTCTTCTTGGAGGGCGCTGCCTGCGGCTGCTTCGCCTTGGCGCGGACCTCCTCGATGCCCCCGAGGATTTCACCCTTGAAGACCCAGACCTTGACACCGATGATGCCGTAGGTGGTCTTGGCTTCGTAGGCGGCGTAGTCGATGTCCGCACGCAGCGTATGCAATGGAACACGACCTTCCCGATACCACTCGGTACGCGCGATTTCCGCACCGCCGAGACGACCTGACAGCATCACCTTGATACCGCCTGCGCCGAGGCGCATGGAATTCTGCACGGCACGCTTCATGGCGCGACGGAACATGACACGGCGCTCGAGCTGGCCGGCAATGTTCTGGGCCACGAGCATGGCATCCAGCTCGGGCTTGCGAATTTCTTCAATGTTGACGTGCACGGGCACGCCCATCATTGCCGTGACTTCGCGGCGCAGCCGATCGACGTCCTCACCCTTCTTGCCGATCACGATGCCCGGACGGGCAGTGTGAATGGTGATACGGGCGTTGTTGGCCGGACGCTCGATGTGGATGCGACTCACAGACGCATTCTTCAAGCGCTTCTCGAGGAAGCTACGCACTTCGAGATCGCTGTTGAGCTTATCGGCATAGGCGCCGCGCTCGGCATACCAGACTGACGTATGGTCTTTGACGATACCCAGCCGAATGCCTATTGGATTGACTTTTTGACCCATCTGGTCGACTCCTACTTCTCGGCTACCTTGACGGTGATGTGGCAGGTGCGCTTCAAGATACGATCCGCACGGCCCTTGGCGCGCGGCTTGATACGCTTGAGCGTCATGCCCTCATCGACGCAGACGGTCGAGACACGCAGCTCGTCGATATCCATGCCGTTGTTTTCTTCCGCATTCGCAATGGCGGACTGCAGCACTTTATGAACCAGCTTGGCAGCCTTCTTCGGTGAGAAGGTCAGCAGGTCGAGCGCCTCGGCGACCGGTTTACCGCGCACCTGGTCAGCCACCAAACGGGCCTTCTGGGCGGATAACCGAGCGCCACGCAACTTAGCTGTGACTTCCATCTCTGAATCCTCTCTGGCTTACCGTTTGGCTTTTCTGTCCGCCGCATGACCGCGATAGGTGCGGGTAGCAGCGAATTCGCCCAGCTTGTGGCCAACCATTTCCTCGGAGACATGCACCGGGACGTGTTGGCGACCGTTATGGACCGCAATGGTGAGCCCGACCATGTTGGGCAGGATCATCGAGCGACGCGACCAGGTCTTGATCGGTTTGCGGTCGCTCTTCTCCACTGCAGTCTCAACCTTCTTCAAAAGATGAAGGTCAATAAAGGGACCTTTCTTCAGTGAACGTGGCACAGCCGTTACCTCTTGATGTCTTGGCGTTGGATCTTATTTCCGGGCCTTGCGGCGACGGATGATCAGCTTGTCGGTGCGCTTGTTCTTGCGGGTCTTGTGGCCCTTGGTGGGGATACCCCATGGGCTGACCGGGTGACGACCCCCACTGCTGCGGCCTTCACCGCCGCCGTGTGGGTGGTCCACCGGATTCATGGCGACACCGCGAACAGTCGGACGCACACCTCTCCAGCGCTTCGCACCGGCCTTGCCAAGCTGACGCAGGCTGTGCTCGGAGTTGCTCACTTCTCCCAGGGTCGCACGGCACTCCGCCAACACCTTGCGCATCTCGCCGGAGCGCAGACGCACGGTGGCGTAGTTACCTTCACGGGCGACCAGCTGGGCGCTGGTGCCGGCACTGCGAGCGATCTGAGCGCCCTTGCCGGGCTTGAGCTCGACACAATGCACGGTGGAACCCAGCGGAATGTTGCGCAGCGGCAAGGCGTTGCCTTTCTTGATTGCCGCGTTGACACCCGACTCGAGACGGTCACCGACACTCACGCCCTTCGGCGCGATAATGTAACGGCGCTCGCCATCGAGATACTTGAGCAATGCAATGTGCGCACTGCGGTTCGGATCGTGCTCCAGGCGCTCGACGATGGCGGCAACGCCATCCTTGTTGCGCTTGAAGTCGATCAAACGGTAATGATGACGGTGGCCACCACCCACGTGACGGGTGGTGATACGACCGTTATTGTTACGCCCACCGGACTTTGACTGCTTCTCGAGCAGCGGCGCGTACGCGCGGCCCTTGTACAGTTCCTCGCCGACGACCTTGACGACGTGGCGACGACCGGCGGATGTGGGTTTAGTCTTGACGATTGCCATGATCCGTACTCCTGCCCTTATTCGGCGCCAGAGAAGTCTTCAAGGGTTTCGCCGGCGGCCAGTGTGACGTACGCCTTGCGATATCCCTTGCGATGACCCAGACCCTGCGCGGTGCGCTTGGTCTTGCCCTTGACGTTCAATACCTGAACGCTTTTGACCTGCTTGCCGAACAGTGCCTGGACGGCTTTCTTGATCTCGGGCTTGGTCGCGTCGCTGGCCACCTTGAACACGTACTGGTTGCGTTCGGCGGCCATCGCGGCCTTCTCGGTCACGTGCGGACCAAGCAGAACCTTGAATACACGTTCCTGGTTCATGCCAGCTTCTCCTCGAATTTACGCAGAGCGGAGACGGTGACCAGCACCTTGTCGAAAGCCACCAGGCTCACAGGATCGGCGGCCGCGGCGTCGACCACATCCACATTGGGGATGTTGCGAGCGGCCAGGTAGAGCTTCTCGTCGAGCTCTTCAGTGACGATCAACACCCTCTCCAGGCCCAGATCTTCGAGCTTGGCGACTAGCTGCTTGGTCTTGGGCGCTTCAACGGCGAACTCATCGACGACTACCAGGCGCTCTTGGCGCACCAATTCAGAGAGAATGGAGCGCATCGCCGCACGGTACATCTTGCGGTTGACCTTCTGGGAGTGGTCCTGCGGACGTGCCGCAAAGGTCACACCACCGCCACGCCAGATCGGCGAACGGATGGTACCAGCACGCGCACGGCCAGTGCCCTTCTGGCGCCACGGCTTCTTGCCGCCGCCGCGCACGTCGGAGCGATTCTTCTGTGCGCGAGTTCCCTGACGAGCACCGGCCAGATAGGCGGTGACGACCTGGTGCACGAGTGCCTCGTTGAATTCTTTGCCAAAGGTGGCATCGGACACTTCGACGGTTCCGGCGCCTGCACCTGCAAGATTCAGATTCATCGGTCTCTATCCCCTTCAGCGAGCTTTCACGGCGCTGTGCACGACAACGTCACTGCCGGTGGCACCGGGCACGGCGCCCTTGACCAGCAACAGGTTACGTTCGGTGTCGACACGCACGACTTCGAGACTCTGGACGGTGCAACGCACGTTGCCCATCTGGCCGGCCATTTTCTTACCCTTGAACACACGCCCAGGGGTCTGGCACATACCGATGGAGCCCGGCGCACGATGCGACAGGGAGTTACCGTGTGTGTTGTCTTGGGTACGGAAATTCCAGCGCTTGACGGCGCCCTGGAAGCCCTTGCCCTTGGAGGTGCCGGTCACATCGATCATTTGACCAGCTTCAAAGAGGGATACGGTGAGTAGGCCGCCAACTTCGGGAGCCTCGGCACCTTCGGGAAGGCGAAACTCCATCAGCGAACGGCCGGCCTCGACACCTGCCTTGGCGAATTGCCCAGCCTGGGCTTTCGTCAGGTGTTTGGCCTTGCGGGAGCCGGTTGTCACCTGAATCGCAGCATAACCGTCGTTCTCGACGGTCTTGACACGAGTCACGCGATTCGGATCAACCTCGATCACGGTCACGGGCACGGATGCACCGTCTTCGGTGAAGACGCGGGTCATCCCGGCCTTCTTACCGACTAAACCGATAGTCATTCTCAGTCTCCTATAGTGTACGGGGCTATCACCCGCTATGGCTGCCCTTTCCAGAGCATTCCACTAGCACGTTGTATGACGCCGTCTCGGCGTGGCGGCTGCTGAACGCCTCAAGTTCTGAGGTCGGGCGAACGCTGGGCCGCGAGTGTCTAGTGTGGTCTTAGTCGAGCTTGATTTGCACGTCGACGCCGGCGGCGAGGTCGAGCTTCATCAGGGCATCAACGGTCTTTTCTGTGGGCTCGACGATATCGAGAACACGCTTGTGGGTACGAATCTCATACTGGTCGCGCGCGTCCTTGTTGACGTGAGGCGAGATCAGAATGGTATAGCGTTCACGATTGGTCGGCAGCGGGATCGGCCCGCGCACCTGGGCGCCGGTACGCTTGGCGGTTTCCACGATCTCCGCGGCGGACTGATCGATCAGGCGATGGTCGAAAGCCTTCAACCGAATGCGAATCTTCTGGTTCTGCATTCCTAAACTCCAATGGACATCGACGGCGCGAGCCGTCCACCCACGCATTCAAAGGATGCGCATTATAGGCACGTCGTCAGCGAGTGTCAACAGATCGCGACAGTGCGTAGAAAGGGGGTCCCTTGGGACCCCCTTCGATCAAACAGCCGTCGAACGACTTACTTGATGATCTTGGCCACGACGCCGGCGCCGACGGTACGGCCGCCTTCGCGGATGGCGAAGCGCAGGCCGTCGTCCATAGCGATCGGGGCGATCAGGGTGACAACCATCTGCACGTTGTCGCCCGGCATCACCATCTCGACGCCTTCCGGCAGTTCACAAGTACCGGTGATGTCGGTGGTACGGAAGTAGAACTGCGGACGATAGCCCTTGAAGAACGGCGTGTGACGGCCACCCTCTTCCTTGGACAGCACGTAGACTTCAGCTTCGAAGGTGGTGTGCGGGGTGATGGTGCCCGGCTTGGCCAGGACCTGCCCACGCTCGACGTCATCACGCTTGGTACCGCGCAGCAAGGCGCCGACGTTCTCACCGGCACGCCCTTCGTCGAGCAGCTTGCGGAACATTTCCACGCCGGTCACGACAGTCTTGACAGTGTCCTTGATACCGACGATCTCGACTTCCTCTCCCGCCTTGACGACACCACGCTCGACGCGGCCGGTCACGACCGTACCACGACCCGAAATCGAGAAGACATCCTCGATCGGCATCAGGAACGGCTGATCGATGGCACGCTCGGGCTCCGGGATGAAGTCATCCAGGGCCTTGATCAGGTTGGCAACGGCGGTGGTGCCCATACCGTTGTCATCCTTGCCTTCCAGCGCCATCAGCGCGGAACCGGTGATGATCGGCGTGTCGTCACCCGGGAAATCGTATTGATCGAGGAGTTCGCGAACTTCCATTTCGACCAGCTCGAGCAGCTCTTCGTCGTCGACCATGTCGGCCTTGTTCAGGAACACGACGATGTACGGAACGCCGACCTGACGCGACAGCAGGATGTGCTCACGCGTCTGCGGCATGGGACCGTCGGCAGCGGAACAGACCAGGATAGCACCGTCCATCTGGGCGGCACCGGTGATCATGTTCTTAACGTAGTCGGCGTGCCCCGGGCAGTCGACGTGGGCGTAGTGACGCGTTTCGGACTGGTACTCGACGTGCGAGGTAGCGATGGTGATGCCGCGCTCACGCTCTTCCGGCGCATTGTCGATGGCGTCGAATTCGCTCCAGTCACCACCGAACACTTCGGCGGAAACACGGGTCAGGGCCGCAGTCAGCGTGGTCTTGCCGTGGTCGACGTGACCGATGGTACCGACGTTGATATGCGGTTTGGTACGTTCAAATTTTGCCTTAGCCACTGCTATAACCTCTTTACGTTAGCTAAACGGTTAACCGTTCTGGTTGATGACGGCTTCAACGACGCTGGAGGGCGCCTCTTCATAATCCGCAAACTCCATGACGTAGCTTGCGCGGCCCTGAGTCTGAGAACGCAGATCGGTCGCATAACCGAACATCTCAGCCAGCGGGACCGTGGCGCGGATGATCTTCCCGGTTGAGGAGTCATCCATACCCTGCACCAGGCCGCGGCGGCGGTTGAGATCGCCCATGACGTCGCCCATGAAATCTTCGGGCGTCACCACCTCGACCTTCATCACCGGCTCCAGCAGCACGGCCTTGGCCTTCTTGGCCCCTTCCTTGACCGCCATGGAGGAGGCGACCTTGAACGCAGTCTCGTTGGAGTCCACGTCATGGTAGGAACCGTCGTACAGCGTAACCTTGACGTCGATCATCGGATAGCCCGCAATGACGCCATTTTGCAGCTGCTCGTAGGCCCCTTTCTCGACGGCCGGCACGTATTCCTTGGGAACCGCCCCGCCAACGATTTCGGAGGCAAACTTGAAATGCATGTCTTCGTCGTCGCCCTTGTCTTCCGCGGTGAGCGGCTCGATGCGCAGGTAGACATGACCGTACTGACCGCGACCGCCTGACTGACGAACGAACTTGCCTTCCTGTTCGACTTTGCCGCGAATGGTTTCGCGATAGGCCACCTGGGGCTTGCCGATGTTGGCCTCGACCTTGAACTCGCGGCGCATGCGGTCGACGAGAATGTCGAGGTGCAGCTCACCCATGCCCGAGATGATGGTCTGACCGGTCTCTTCGTCGGTCTTGACCTGGAACGAGGGGTCTTCCTGGGCCAGCTTGCCCAATGCCACACCCATCTTTTCCTGGTCGGCCTTGGACTTAGGCTCGACGGCCACGGAAATCACCGGATCCGGGAACTCCATGCGCTCGAGCACGATCTTGTCATTCAGATCGCAAAGGGTATCACCGGTGGTGACGTCCTTGAGGCCGATGCAGGCGGCAATATCGCCGGCCAGCACCTCCTTGATCTCTTCACGCGAGTTGGCGTGCATCTGCACGATACGGCCGACGCGCTCCTTCTTCTCCTTGACGGAGTTGAAGACGCTGTCGCCCGACTTCAACACGCCCGAATAGACGCGGATGAAGGTCAGGGTGCCGACGAAGGGATCGGTGGCGATCTTGAACGCCAGGGCCGAGAAGGGGGCACTATCGTCCGCCTCACGGGTAGCGATGGTGCCATCCTTGTCGTCCAGCTCACCTTCGATGGCCTTGACCTCGGTGGGCGACGGCATGTATTCAATCACGCCATCCAGCACCGCCTGCACGCCCTTGTTCTTGAACGCCGAGCCACAGGTGACCAAGACGATCTCATTGGCCAGGGTGCGCGCACGCAGGCCGGCCTTGATCTCTTCGATCGTCAGCTCACCGCCCTCGAGGTACTTGTCCATTAGCTCTTCTGAGCCTTCGGCAGCCGCCTCGACCATTTCCTCACGATACTTCTCGGCGGCTTCCTGCAGTTCCGCAGGAATATCCACCAGGTCGTAGCTCATGCCGAAGTTGTCTTCGTGCCAGAGAATTCCCTTCATCTGGACCAGATCGATGACGCCCTTGAATTCGTCCTCGGAACCCCAGTTGATCTGGATCGGCACCACATTGGCGCCCAGACGGGTCTTGAGCTGGTCGACGACCATGAAGAAGTCGGCACCTGCACGGTCCATCTTGTTGACGAACACCATGCGCGGCACTTCATACTTGTTCGCCTGGCGCCAGACGGTTTCAGTCTGCGGCTGAACACCGGAAGAACCACATAGCACGACCACGGCACCGTCGAGGACACGCAGCGAACGCTCCACCTCGATAGTGAAATCGACGTGTCCAGGGGTGTCGATGATATTCACGCGGTGTTCATCGAACTGCTTGTTCATGCCCTGCCAGAAGCAGGTGGTCGCCGCCGAGGTAATGGTAATACCGCGCTCTTGCTCCTGCTCCATCCAGTCCATGGTGGCAGCACCATCATGGACTTCGCCGACCTTGTGGGAGAGGCCGGTGTAGAACAGGACGCGTTCGGTAGTGGTAGTCTTTCCGGCGTCGACGTGTGCCACGATACCAATATTGCGGTAACGCTTGAGCGGAGTCTTGCGAGCCACGTTGTAACTCCCCGTTAGTTGGCGATGCGCTTTGATTCGGCACCGCTGAGCGTCGTGCCTTGCGCAGCGGTATGCTCAAAAAACCAAGCACTTAGAAGCGATAGTGGGAGAATGCCTTGTTGGCTTCTGCCATGCGATGCACGTCTTCACGCTTCTTGACAGCCGAGCCCTTACCTTCAGCGGCGTCCAGCATTTCGCCGGCCAGACGCAGTACCATCGTCTTCTCGCCACGGCGACGTGCTGCATCCACTAGCCAGCGCATGGCCAGTGCATGGCGACGCGAGGGGCGAACTTCCACCGGCACCTGGTAGGTCGCACCACCAACGCGGCGGGACTTCACTTCGACCATGGGCTGGATGGCTTCCAGCGCCTTCTCGAAGATCTCCAGCGGCTCTTCCTTGCTGCGCTCGGCAACCCTGTCCAGCGCACCATAGACGATCCGTTCGGCGACGGATTTCTTGCCGCCGTACATCAGGTGGTTCATAAATTTCGCGAGACGCTCGCTGCCGAATTTGGGATCCGGAAGGATCTCGCGCTTCGCTGCAACTCTTCTTCTAGGCATGATAAGCCCTCTGTAAAGGGTCCTTCAGGTAAACCCGAGACGACTGCCGTGGACAGTGCTCGACCTTACTCTTATCAGACCGATGCCATGTTTCTTTCGGGCCGGCCCGAAAGCCAGCCGAGTCACGCCACCCGGTCTCAGACCTTCGGACGCTTGGTACCGTACTTGGAACGGCCCTGCTTGCGGTTCTGCACGCCGGAGGTGTCCAGGGCACCACGCACGGTGTGATAACGCACACCGGGAAGGTCCTTGACGCGGCCGCCACGGATCAGAACCACGGAGTGCTCCTGAAGATTGTGGCCTTCACCGCCAATGTACGAGGACACTTCGAAGCCGTTGGTCAGGCGCACGCGGCAAACCTTGCGCAGGGCCGAGTTGGGCTTCTTTGGGGTGGTGGTATAGACGCGGGTGCAAACGCCGCGCTTCTGCGGGCAGGCCTGCAGCGCCGGCACGTCACTCTTGCTGACGGGGCGCTTGCGCGGCTTGCGCACGAGCTGATTAATCGTTGCCATGTTGTGTCGCTGACTCCAATGGGTTGCCTTGCCGTTACAGCGGGCGCGGGCGTACCCACCCCACTGTCAAAGGCTGCGCATTCTAATGGCTGACGCTGTTCGCCGTCAAGTCCGTCACCCCATCGATGCGGGGCGACGGGCGAACTTGCGGCCGACGGCGTCAGATCTCGTCGTCGTCTGAATCGAGCGCGGTGAGCTGGGCGCCCAGCTCCTGCTCGACCTCTTGAGCCGACGGGTGAAGCAGCCGCTCGGCATCCTCGCGCCTGCGGCGACGCTCCGCATGGTGAGTCAGACCGGTGCCGGCCGGGATCAGACGACCCACCACCACGTTCTCCTTCAGGCCGCGCAGGTAATCGCGCTTGCCGGTGACCGCCGCTTCGGTCAACACCCGCGTCGTCTCCTGGAAGGAGGCCGCGGAGATGAACGACTCGGTGGCCAGGCTGGCCTTGGTGATGCCCAGCAGCAGGCGCTGATATTTCGCCGGAAACTTCTCTTCCTTTTCCAGGCGGGCATTCTGGTCAAGCACACGCACCAGCTCGACCTGATCGCCGGTGATGAAATCACTGTCGCCGGCATCGGTGATTTCCACCTTGCGCAGCATCTGCCGCACGATCACCTCAATGTGCTTGTCGTTGATGCCCACGCCCTGCAGGCGATAAACATCCTGGACCTCCACGGTGATGTACTTGGCCAGCTCTGCCGTGCCCAGCAGCCGCAGGATATCGTGCGGATTGCTCGGTCCGTCTGAGATCACCTCGCCCTTTTCGACGCTCTCGCCTTCGAAGACAGCGATTTGGCGCCACTTGGGGATCAGCATCTCGAACGGGTCGCCGTCCTGGGGCGTGATGGTCAGGCGACGCTTGCCCTTGGTTTCCTTGCCGAAGCTGATCACGCCACCGATCTCGGCGAGAATCGCCGGCTCCTTAGGCTTGCGAGCTTCGAAAAGATCGGCGACACGTGGCAGACCACCGGTGATGTCCTTGTTGGCGGACGCCTCCACCGGAATGCGTGCGACGACTTCGCCGACCCCAATCTTTGAGCCATTGTCGGCGGTGACAATCGCCTTGCCCGGCAGCAGATACTGCACCGGCGTTTCGGTCCCCGTTAGCGTCACCGGCTTGCCGGCTTCGTCGGTCAGCAGGATCATTGGACGCTTGTCGCGACCGGTGATGGGCCGGGCTGCCGCTTCGATCACCTCGATCGACGACAGGCCGGTCATCTCGTCAACACTACGGTGGATCGTCAGACCTTCGTCCATGTCGGCGTACTGCACCTGACCTTCCGCCTCGGCGATGATCGGGTGAGTGTGCGGGTCCCACTTGGCCATGGCCTGGCCGGCGTCGACGGTATCGCCGTCCTTGATCGACAGCTCGGCGCCATAAGGCAACTTGTAGTACTCGCGTTCGCGACCATGATCATCGGCCACCGCCACGGCGCTGGAGCGAGACACCACCACCAGCTTGCCGTCGGCGCGCTCGACGTGCTTGATATTATGCAGACGCACCTTGCCGCCGTGCTTGGCCTGGACACTGTCTACTGCAGAGGCACGCGACGCCGCACCGCCGATGTGGAAGGTCCGCATGGTCAGCTGTGTACCCGGCTCACCGATCGACTGCGCGGCGATAACCCCCACGGATTCGCCGATGTTGACCTGATGACCCCGGGCCAGGTCGCGCCCGTAACACGCGGCGCAGACGCCATGCGAGGTCTGACAAGTGATGGCACTGCGCACCACGATCTCGTCGACCCCCATGGTGTCAAGCTGGGCGCACCAGGCCTCATCCAGCATGGTGCCACTCGCGATGAGCACCTCGTCGGTGGCGGGGTCAATGACGTCCTGAGCCACCACTCGCCCCAGCACGCGCTGAGCCAAGGAGACGATAATATCGCCACCCTCGATGACGGGGTGAACGGTCAGGCCACGCTCGGTGCCACAATCTAGCTCGGTGATCACCATGTCCTGCGCCACATCGACCAGGCGACGGGTCAGGTAGCCGGAGTTGGCGGTCTTGAGTGCCGTATCTGCAAGACCTTTCCGTGCGCCGTGCGTCGAGATGAAATACTGCAGGACATTCAGGCCTTCACGGAAGTTGGCGACGATCGGTGTCTCGATGATCGAGCCATCCGGCTTGGCCATCAGGCCGCGCATACCCGCTAGCTGACGAATCTGCGCGGGGCTACCCCGGGCGCCGGAGTCGGCCATGATAAAGACGCTGTTGAAGGAATCCTGCTCGACCTCGTCACCATGGCGGTCGACAACGGTCTCCCGAGAGATGCCGGCCATCATCGCCTTGGCCACCTTGTCGTTGGCCTTGGACCAGATGTCGATCACCTTGTTGTACTTCTCGCCGGCGGTCACGAGGCCGGAGGAGAACTGATCCTCGATCTCCTTTACCTCGTCCTCCGCGGCCTGCACGCTGGCATACTTGCTATCGGGGATGACGAAATCGTTGACCCCGATGGAGACCCCGGACCAGGTCGCCAGACGAAAACCGGTGTACATCAGCTGGTCGGCGAAGATTACCGTCGGCTTGAGACCCGCACGACGATACACCTCGTTGAGTAGATGCGAGATGGCCTTCTTCTTCATCGGCTTGTCGACCAGCTCGAAGGGCACGCCCTCCGGCAGGATGCGCGACAGCAGCGCGCGACCCACGGTGGTATCGAACAGACGGCGTTGTTCGCGCCTTTCGCCGGTCTCTTCGTCGAATTCCACCTCGGTCAGTCGCACCTTGACGCGGGCGTGCAGCGAAACGCTCTGCGTGCCGAAGGCGCGATCGACTTCATCGAGGTTGGCGAAGATCATGCCTTCGCCCTTGTCGTTGATGCGCTCACGCGTCATGTAATAAAGCCCCAGCACCACGTCCTGGGACGGCACGATGATCGGCTCACCGTTGCTGGGTGACAGCACATTGTTGGTGGCCATCATCAGCGCACGGGCTTCGAGCTGGGCTTCCAGGGTCAGCGGGACGTGAACCGCCATCTGGTCACCGTCGAAGTCGGCGTTGTAGGCGGCACACACCAGCGGGTGCAGCTGAATCGCCTTGCCTTCGATCAACAGCGGCTCGAAGGCCTGGATGCCTAGACGGTGCAGCGTCGGCGCACGGTTGAGCAGCACCGGGTGCTCGCGGATGACATCGGCGAGAATGTCCCACACCTCGGGTAGCTCGCGCTCGACCATTTTCTTGGCCGCCTTGATCGTCGAGGCGTGCCCCAGCAACTGCAGCTTGGAATAGATGAACGGCTTGAACAGCTCGAGCGCCATCTTCTTGGGCAAACCGCACTGGTGCAGGCGCAGCGTCGGACCTACGGTAATCACCGAACGCCCCGAGTAGTCGACGCGCTTGCCCAGCAGGTTCTGACGGAAGCGACCCTGCTTGCCCTTGATCATGTCGGCCAGCGACTTGAGCGGACGCTTGTTGGAGCCGGTAATGGCACGGCCGCGACGGCCGTTGTCCAGCAGGGCGTCCACCGCCTCCTGCAGCATGCGCTTCTCGTTGCGCACGATGATGTCGGGCGCATTGAGATCGAGCAGCCGCTTCAGGCGATTGTTGCGGTTGATCACCCGGCGATACAGGTCGTTGAGATCCGAGGTCGCGAAGCGACCGCCATCCAGCGGCACCAGCGGACGCAGGTCCGGCGGCAGCACCGGCAGCACTTCCATGACCATCCAGGCGGGATTGTTGCCGGAGCCGTAGAACGCCTCCAGCAGCTTCAAGCGCTTGGAGAGCTTCTTGATCTTGGTCTCGGAGTTGGTCTGCGGAATCTCTTCGCGCAGCCGATCGATCTCCTCCTCGAGATCGATATCCTTGAGCAATGCCTGAACGGCCTCGGCGCCCATCCGCGCGTCGAAGTCGTCACCGAACTCCTCGAGCGCCTCGAAGTACTGTTCATCGTTGAGCAACTGGCCACGCTCCAGCGTGGTCATGCCCGGGTCGATGACCACGAAGCTCTCGAAATACAGCACGCGCTCGATATCGCGCAGGGTCATGTCCAGGAACATGCCAATGCGTGACGGCAGCGATTTCAGGAACCAGATGTGGGCGACCGGGCTTGCCAGTTCGATGTGCCCCATGCGCTCGCGGCGTACCGCGGCCTTGGTCACCTCGACACCACACTTCTCGCAGATGATGCCGCGATGCTTCATGCGCTTGTACTTGCCGCACAGACACTCGTAGTCCTTCACCGGGCCGAAAACCTTGGCGCAGAACAGGCCGTCGCGCTCCGGCTTGAAGGTCCGGTAATTGATGGTCTCTGGCTTCTTGACTTCGCCAAAGGACCAGGACCGAATCATGTCCGGCGACGCCAGGGTAATCTTGATCGCGTCAAATTCGTCGGATTGTGACTGCGATTTGAGGACTTTCACCAAATCTTTCATAGGTCGGCTCCGTTGCGGAGTTGTCATGGGCGGGGGCAACCGTGCCCCCGCGGACCGTCATTCTGCGAAGCGTCGGTCGCCTCAGCTCTCCAGCTCGATGTCGATGCCCAGCGAGCGGATTTCCTTCACCAATACGTTGAAGGATTCCGGCATGCCCGCCTGCATGGCGTGGTCGCCATCCACGATGTTCTTGTACATCTTGGTGCGACCCTCCACGTCGTCGGACTTGACGGTGAGCATTTCCTGGAGGGTGTAGGCGGCGCCATAGGCTTCCAGGGCCCAGACCTCCATCTCCCCGAAGCGCTGGCCACCGAACTGCGCCTTGCCGCCGAGGGGCTGCTGGGTCACCAGCGAGTAGGAGCCGGTGGAACGCGCGTGCATCTTGTCATTCACCAGGTGGTTCAGCTTGAGCATGTACATGTAGCCGACGGTCACCGAACGATCGAAGGCATCGCCGCTACGCCCATCATAGAGCGTCATCTGGCCGGACTCGGGCAGGTCGGCGAGCTTCAGCAGATGCTTGATCTCGCCCTCCTTGGCCCCGTCGAAGACCGGCGTCGACATCGGCACACCGGCTTTTAGATTCTTCGCCAGGGTGATGACCTCTTCGTCGTTCAACGAATCCAGATCCTCGACCCGGGTGCCGGAGGTCGAATTGTAGATCTCACCCAGGAACTCACGGATCTGACCGACCTGCTGGTCGCGGGCCTCACGCAACATCTGCTCGATCTTCACGCCGAGGCCGCGTGCAGCCATCCCGAGGTGAGTCTCCAGTATCTGACCGACGTTCATGCGCGACGGCACACCCAGCGGGTTGAGCACCACATCGATCGGCTCGCCGTTGTCGTCGAACGGCATGTCCTCGATCGGCATGATCGCCGAGATGACGCCCTTGTTACCGTGGCGACCGGCCATCTTGTCGCCCGGTTCCAGGCGACGCTTCACCGCCATGTAGACCTTGACGATCTTCAGCACGCCCGGTGCGAGATCATCGCCCTGAGTAAGCTTGCGCTTCTTGTCCTCAAAGCGTTCATCCATCTCCTTGCGACGATTCTCGAGCTGCTCGTCGGACTGTGCCAGGAGCTCATTGAGCGTCTCGTCCTGAAGGCGCAGCTTGAACCACTGCTGGCGTGGCAACTCCTCAAGGTAGCTCTCGGAGAGCACGTCATCCTTCTTGAGCTTCGGCCCGCCGTTGACGGCCTGGCCGCTAAGGGTGCGCTTGAGACGCTCGAAGGTGGCATCCTCGGCGATGCGGTAGGTCTCCTGAAGGTCCTTGCGCACCTCATCGAGCTGCATCTGCTCGATGGAGAGCGCGCGGGAATCCTTCTCCACGCCGTCGCGGGTGAAGACCTGCACGTCGATGACGGTGCCTTTCATGCCGGTCGGCGCGCGCAGCGAGGTGTCTTTCACGTCGCTGGCCTTCTCACCAAAAATGGCACGCAGGAGCTTCTCTTCTGGCGTCAGCTGGGTTTCGCCCTTGGGCGTCACCTTACCCACCAGGATGTCGCCTGGCCCGACCTCGGCGCCGATATAGACCACCCCGGCCTCATCCAGCTTGGCCAGTGCCGACTCACCGACGTTGGGGATGTCCGAGGTAATCTCCTCGGAGCCCAGTTTGGTGTCGCGGCACACGCAGGTCAGTTCCTGGATATGGATGGTGGTGAAACGATCCTCCTGGACCGCCCGCTCCGAGAGCAGGATCGAGTCCTCGAAGTTGTAGCCATTCCAGGGCATGAAGGCGATGCGCATGTTCTGACCCAACGCGAGATCGCCCATGTCGACGGACGGGCCGTCGGCAAGGATATCGTCGCGCGCGACAGTATCGCCAGGGCGCACGATCGGCCGCTGGTTCATGCAGGTATTCTGGTTGGAACGGGTGTACTTGGTGAGGTTGTAGATATCGACGCCGGCCTCGCCGCCGATGATCTCGTCCTCATTGATGCGCACCACGATGCGCCGGGCATCGACAGAATCGATCACCCCGCCGCGTCGTGCCACGGCACAGACGCCCGAATCACGCGCCACGAAGCGCTCCATGCCGGTACCCACCAGAGGCTTTTCGGCACGCAGGGTTGGCACCGCCTGACGCTGCATGTTCGAGCCCATCAGGGCGCGGTTGGCATCGTCGTGCTCGAGGAACGGAATCAGCGCCGCGGCGACGGACACCACCTGACGTGGCGACACGTCCATCAGCGTCACCTGATCGGGACGCATGAAGGTGGTTTCACCCTTGTGGCGCACCTGCACCAGGTCGTCGACCAGCTTGTTGGATTCATCCACGGTGGCCGAGGCCTGGGCGATGATGAAGTCGCCCTCCTCGATCGCCGAGAGATGCACCACATCGTCGGTCACCTGACGATTCACCACCTTGCGGTACGGCGTCTCAAGAAAGCCATAGCTATTGGTGTGGCTGTAGGTAGCGAGCGAGTTGATCAGGCCGATATTGGGGCCTTCCGGCGTCTCGATGGGGCACAGACGACCGTAGTGGGTGGCGTGAACGTCACGCACCTCGAAACCGGCGCGCTCGCGCGTCAGACCACCCGGGCCGAGTGCCGAAATACGCCGCTTGTGGGTAACTTCGGAGAGCGGGTTGTTCTGGTCCATGAACTGCGAAAGCTGGCTGGAACCGAAGAACTCCTTGACTGCTGCCGCTACCGGCTTGGCATTGATCAGGTCCTGCGGCATCAAGCCTTCGCTCTCGGCCATGGAGAGCCGTTCCTTGACCGCACGCTCGACGCGCACCAGACCGACACGGAACTGGTTCTCGGACATCTCACCGACGCAACGGATACGACGGTTACCCAGGTGGTCGATATCATCCACTTCGCCGAAGCCGTTGCGGATGTTGATCAGCTCCTTGAGCACATCAAGGATGTCGCGACGATCGAGGATGCCCGAGCCGGTATCGCTGTCGCGACGCAACCGACGGTTGAACTTCATGCGACCGACGCCCGAGAGATCGTAGCGGTCCTCGCTGAAGAACAGGTTGTTGAACAGGGTCTCGGCGGCCTCCTTGGTGGGCGGCTCGCCGGGACGCATCATGCGGTAGATCTCGACCAGCGCCTCGAGCTGCGACCCGGTGGTGTCGAGCTTGAGGGTGTCGGAGATGAAAGGCCCACAGTCGAGATCGTTGGTATAAAGCGTCTCGAGAGTGGTGATGCCGGCCTGGCCGAGCTTCTCCAGCAGGTCCGGCGTGAGCTCGGTGTTGCAGGGGCAGATCAGTTCGCCGGTATTAGGATCGACCTGATCCTTGGCCAGCGTCTTGCCGAACAGGTACTCCATGGGCACATCGAGACGCTCCAGCCCGGCTTTCTCGAGCTGACGGATGTGCTTCTGGGTGATACGACGCCCCTCCTCGACGATCATGGTGCCGTCGGCATCCTTGATATCGAAGGTGGCGGTCTCACCACGCAGACGCGACGGCACCAGTTCCACGGAGAAGCCGGACTTCTCGACGTGGAAGGTGCTGGTCGCGAAGAACTCCTCGAGCACTTGCTCGGCGGTCATGCCCAACGCCCGCATCAGCACTGTGGCCGGCAGCTTGCGACGACGGTCGATACGTACGAAGACGCTGTCCTTCGGGTCGAACTCGAAGTCCAGCCATGAGCCGCGGTAAGGAATGACCCGCGCGGAGTACAAAAGCTTACCGGACGAGTGACTCTTGCCCTTGTCGTGATCGAAGAACACGCCCGGTGAGCGGTGAAGCTGGGACACGATGACACGTTCGGTACCATTGACGACGAAGGTACCGTTCTCTGTCATCAGGGGGATTTCCCCCATGTAGACTTCCTGCTCCTTGATGTCCTTGATCGCCTTGTTCGACGACTCCTTGTCGTAGATGATCAGGCGAACCTTGACACGCAACGGAGCCGAATAGGTGACACCGCGCAGCTGGCATTCCTTGACGTCGAAGGCCGGCGTGCCGAAGCGGTAGCTGACATACTCGAGAGCCGCGTTGCCGGAGAAGCTCTCGATCGGGAATACGGACTTAAAGGCCGCATGCAGGCCGACTTCCAGACGCTCCTCCGGGGAGCGGTCCTGCTGGAGAAAGTCGTAGTAGGAATCAAGCTGGATGGCCAGCAGGTAAGGCACATCCATCACTTGGGGCAGTTTGCCGAAATCCTTGCGGATGCGTTTTTTCTCAGTGTATGAGTAAGCCATCTGTATTCCCCAGCTTGTTCACCATGGGTGACCGATGCGTGGTCGGCGCCACCCGACGGGAGCGGCTCCGTCAGGCGATGAAGGCAAGCGCCTCGTCGAGTCGCTCGCCTTCGGAATTCGGCTGGCAGCTCTGCACATGCAAAGGCCAGTGACAACAGAAAAAGGCCGGCAGCGGGTGTCCCGCCACCAGCCATGGAAGCTTACGCAGCGCGTGAAGCCATGGGCACAAGAGTTACTTGAGCTCCACGCTCGCGCCGGCCTCTTCCAGTTTCTTCTTGGCCGCTTCGGCGTCGTCCTTGGACAGGCCTTCCTTGATGGTAGCCGGAGCACCGTCGACGGCGCCCTTGGCTTCCTTGAGGCCGAGGCCAGTGATCTCACGAACGGCCTTGATCACATTGACCTTCTTGTCGCCGGCAGCAGTCAGCACAACATCGAATTCTGTCTGCTCTTCCTCGACGTCAGCTTCACCGCCACCGGCGCCAGCCACGACGGCCGCTGCGGCAGAGACGCCAAACTTCTCTTCCATTGCTTCGATCAACTCGGCGACTTCCATTACGGTCATGTCGGCGACAGCGTTGATGATATCTTCTTTGGTCAGTGCCATTGTCACAGTTCCTAACTTTGCGGGAGCCCCGATGAAGCGGTGGCTCGAGGATTCAGTCTTCGATTCGGGCTTCGCGAACGAGTTCGCCGATCAGGCGGCCTGCGATCAGGCGGCCTCTTCCTGCTTTTGATCACGCAGCGCCGCGAGGGTACGAACCAGCTTGCCTGCCGAGGCTTCTTTCATGACGGACATCAGCTTGGCGATCGCCTCATCGTAGGTCGGCAAGGTTGCCAGACGATCGAGATCGGCTGCCGGGATCAGCTCGCCTTCGTAGGCCAGCGCCTTGACCTCAAAGTCCTTCTGATGCTTGCCAAACTCCTTGAACAGGCGGGCGGCAGCGCCCGGATGCTCATAGGAGAAAGCCAGCATGGTCGGACCTGAAAAGGTCTCTTCCAGAATCTCCCAAGGAGTTCCGGATAGGGCGCGACGTGCCAGGGTGTTGCGCACAACACGAATCTGCACGCCATTCTCGCGGGCCTGCTTACGCAGGTCGGTCATTGCACTGACCGCGACGCCACGAGAATCGGCAACGACGACGGAGAGCGCATCCTTGGCCGCTTCACTGACCTCGGCAACGATTGCCTTCTTGCCTTCGAGTGCTAGTGGCACAGTGGTCACTCCTTCGTGCCGGAACCTCGCAATGAGGACTCCGGTGGTTACCATCTCTCCCAGGCCACACGAGCATGCCGCGGGCCGGGAGTCCTGGGTGATGGTGCTCACCAGAGAACTGGCGGCCACACCATCTGCGCAGGCTTCCCGAAAGGAAGATTAAGTCACCTCCCAAGACGAGAGGCGGCGCCTGCGGTCTTTGACGGCGCCCCGCCGACAAGTGACGATTGCCGGAACGGGGACCGCAAAGTTACTGCAAATTGCTCGACGGCTATCATGAGCCATCACGACCTACACTTTGCTGGTGTTCAGACCAGCGCGGAGTGATCGACGGTAAGTCCCGGACCCATGGTGCTGGACAGGGTTACCTTCTTCAGATAGATGCCTTTGGACGTGCTCGGCTTGAGCTTCTTCAAGTCGGCGACCAATGCCTCCAGGTTGCCCTGGATAGCGGCAGCGTCGAAATCGACCTTGCCCAGCGTCGTGTGGATGATGCCATTCTTGTCAGTACGAAAACGCACCTGACCGGCCTTGGCATTCCTCACGGCAGTGGCGACGTCCGGCGTTACCGTGCCGACCTTGGGGTTCGGCATCAGGCCACGCGGCCCCAGAATCTGACCCAGCTGACCGACAACGCGCATGGCGTCCGGCGAGGCGACAACGACATCGAAATCCATGACGCCCTTCTTCACCTGCTCGGCCAGATCTTCCATGCCGACCAGGTCGGCACCGGCTTCCTTGGCGGCATCGGCATTCGCACCCTGGGTAAAGACGGCGACGCGCACGTCCTTGCCAGTACCATTGGGCATGACGGTGGCGCCACGCACGACTTGGTCCGATTTGCGTGGATCGACGCCAAGGTTGATGGCGACGTCCAGCGATTCCTTGAACTTGACGGTAGACAGTTCAGAAAGCAGGGCCACGGCCTCTTCAAGGGAGTAGGCTTTGTTCGCGTCGACCTTTTCGCTAATTTGCTGTGCACGCTTGCTAAGCTTGGCCATGATCAGAGTCCCTCCACATTCAGGCCCATGCTGCGGGCACTACCGGCGATGGTACGCACCGCGGCGTCGAGGTCGCCAGCCGTCATGTCCGGTTCTTTGGTCTTGGCGATTTCTTCGAGCTGCTCGCGGGTCACGGTGCCGACCTTCTTCTTGTTCGGCTCACCGGAGCCGGACTTGATACCGGCCGCTTTTTTCAGCAGTACAGCCGCTGGCGGGGTCTTGGTGACAAAGGTGAAGCTGCGGTCGGAGTAGACCGTGATGACAACGGGCGTCGGCAAGCCCGGCTCGATGTCCTGAGTCGCCGCATTGAACGACTTGCAGAACTCCATGATATTGACACCGTGCTGACCCAGCGCGGGGCCCACGGGGGGACTCGGATTGGCCTTACCAGCCGCTACCTGCAGCTTGATGTAAGCCTGTACTTTCTTGGCCATGTTGAACTCCAGTTGGGTAATAGCGCCTCGCGGCTCCCCGGGTTATGCGATCGACCGTGCGATCGCCCTTCTGGCGCCAGGTCGAGCGATCACTCTTTCTCGACCTGCGCAAATTCCAGCTCGACAGGCGTGGAGCGCCCAAAGATCAGCACGCTGACCTGCACTCGACTCTTGTCGTAGTTGACCTCTTCGACGACACCGTTGAAATCGGCAAATGGGCCATCCACCACGCGCACCGCCTGTCCTGGCTCGAAAAGCGTCTTGGGACGAGGCTTCTCTGTCCCGTCCTTGACGCGACGCAGGATAGCATCTGCCTCTTTCTGGCTGATCGGTGCCGGCTTTTCTTTGGTACCGCCAATAAAGCCCATCACGCGGGGCGTCTCGTTGACCAGGTGCCAGGTCCCGTCATCCATTTCCATCTCGACCAAAACATAGCCGGGATAAAATTTCCTTTCACTCTTGCGGCGCTTGCCGTCGCGCATCTCGACGACTTCTTCGGTAGGCACGAGAATTTCGCCGAAGCGATCCTCCATGCCATACATCTTCACGCGCTCTATCAGCGAGCGCATGACATGCTTCTCGAAGCCGGAGTAAGCGTGAACGACATACCAACGCTTGGACATGAAAGCTCCTAACCAATGACGCCGGACATCGCCCAGCCAAGTAGGGTGTCGATAAGCCAAAGCATCAGACCGACAACCAGCACCGCGACCAGCACGATAGCGGTCGTCTGTATGGTTTCGGGACGCGTTGGCCACACGACACGCTGAATTTCCTTCTTGGCGCTTCTGGCCAACTCGGTGAGCTCTCGACCTTTCGTGGTCGTCAACGCCACCGCGGCAGCCGCAATACTGACGACCACCACACCCAGCACGCGATAGATGATTGCCTGATCGGCGAAGTAGGTATTGCCGACCACGGCAAGAACCAGCAGCGTAACGACAACCGCCCATTTAAGCCCGTCGTGGCGCGACTCCTGCACCTCGGCGCTATGCTTCATGAAAACGAGACTCCTCAGGGCGCAGCAATCGAAACGTGAAAGTATAAGAGATATCTCCAGCCTGGGGAAGACTGGCAGGCCAGGAGGGAATCGAACCCCCAACCTGCGGTTTTGGAGACCGCTGCTCTGCCAATTGAGCTACTGGCCTGTATCTGCCTTGCAACCACTCTTTGCGAATGACTTTCATGACAGCGGGCGCAATTATAGCGAAACCAGCCTCGCCTGGCAACCCCCGACGACTCCACATAACCCACCAAGAAAAAGAAAAGGCGAGCCTGGGCTCGCCTTTTCGATGTGGAGCTCATGGACGGATTTGAACCGTCGACCTCACCCTTACCAAGGGTGTGCTCTACCCCTGAGCTACATGAGCGTAACTGCTCTGACGTGTCACACCACAAACTTTTGATGCAACAGATGGAGCGGGCAGCGGGAATCGAACCCGCATCATCAGCTTGGAAGGCTGAGGTTCTACCATTAAACTATGCCCGCAAACCCACTCAACTTGACTCACCCGACGATCTGGGCGACGACGCAATCTGGTGGAGGGGGAAGGATTCGAACCTTCGAAGCTTTCGCGGCAGATTTACAGTCTGCTCCCTTTGGCCACTCGGGAACCCCTCCAGACGGCCATGCACTGTACCACCTTCGCTTCCGATGTCAAGTTGCTGTTTCTCAAAGCTTCTCGCATGTGAAGGTAAAGAGCTTGGTTCAACCCCGTCACCTCGGAACGCGGCGCATTTTGTCAAAGCAGCATGGAGAATGCAAGCGCTGCACGGATCTTTTCCAGTGAAACCGGTGACGGAATGCGCGGCGCGCCCGACATCTTGCCAGCACGCTCTGCCGCTGTCAGGGGAAAGCAGGCCTCGAGCCCTCCATAGACCATGTCCGGCCACACCGAATGAGGCACTTGGATGCCTCGCGATACCACTCGAGCATCGCCGCCGGTAAGCAACACCGGCAAGGCGACGTCCTCCCGGTCGCAGACCTCACTGTAAATACGATTCACGGCACTCACAGCCGCCATATAGATACCATGGTTAACCGCTTCTACCGTGCGCTTTCCCGGCAGCAACAGGGCTTCCGCCTCACTGTCGGGATCAATGGCGACATTGCGGGTACCAAGCTTTAGACTCTCCTTCATCAACCTCAGGCCCGGTAATATGTAGCCACCTAGATGGCGACCTCCCGGCAGCACAAAGTCGATGGTAATGGCGCTGCCGCAATCAACGCTGCAACAGCCACCCGCCAGCTGGTAACTTGCCAACGCCCCCATCCAGCGATCAACCCCCAGCCGGGCTGGCTCTTCGTAACCATTGACGACACCTAGTGCCTCGGGTGTCGACCGGGCAACGTGAACCACACCGACTTGTCTGCGCAACAGGCTTACCGTTTCCTCGAGCACGGCTCGGCGCGCTACGCTGGAGATGCGCACCGCCTCCACCACGTCCAGGTCGGGGATGTCCGAGCCGGGGCGCCATTCCTCCCGCGTCCAGACCGCCCCACGAGAACGAATCTCACTGCTATCAGCATCCTTCAATCGCCATTTTGACAGCGTGTTGCCGATGTCGAGATCCAGGATCATGAGTATCCACGCACGCTGATCTCTCCTCCCGCAATACGCCGACGCCGATCACCCTGGCGTACCCAGAGATTGCCCGAGCTATCAACGTCCTCTGCGATGCCTGTTTCACGCTCGTCGCCCCTGAGGATATCAATTTGATGACCTGCAAACGCATGGCGAGTATTCCATTCCTCCCGCCAGCAGCTGAATCCCTGGCGCTCGAACTCGGCCAACAGTGGCATCAGCCCCTCCAACAGCTCCACTGCCAGAGTATTGCGAGCAAGCCCGGGCGCCTGATCGTGCACGGCGGCGATTGGCTGAGCGAATCCGGTACGGAACGCGGCAGGCAGGTCGACGTTGATCCCCACGCCGACAACGGCCTCACAAGGCCCGGCAGCGTCACCGCTGATCTCCACAAGAATACCGGCGAGCTTACCCAGCTCACCGTCTGGTGAGGCCAGAAGAACATCGTTGGGCCACTTAAGCAGGGGTCGCGCTCCATAACGCTCTAGCACCTGCGCAACGACGACGCCAACCGCCAGACTCAGCCCCTCCAGCGCAGCGACACCTGCATCAAATCGCCAGCCCACCGAAAACATCAGCGTTCGCCCCCAAAGCGTCGTCCAGACTCGCCCACGACGACCACGCCCGGCGCTCTGCTGCTCCACCAGACAGACCTCGCCATGCCCGGCACCCTGCTCGAAACGTTCGCGGATATAGACGTTGGTCGACGGCAATGTCTCCTCAACGAAGAGACGCACTAAATGCAGACGGGCCTGTCTCGATATTCCTGCAACTATCTGATTGCCATCGAGCAACTCGAGAGGCTGCGACAGGCGATACCCATGGCCCTTTACCACCTCCATGGGTATGCCCAGCGCTTCGAGCTTCTTCATTTGTTTCCAGACGGCAGCCCGAGAGACCCCGAGGTGTTCGCCTAGCTGTTGGCCGGAATGGAACTTTCCATCACTCAGCAGACGAATCAAGTCACCGATGGTCATGCGCATGCCCCAGACCGGAAAAGCCCACATTCTAGCTGAACGATGCCAGTGCCGGAAATGCGCCATTTAGAGAAGGCCGATAGTAACCATGGACTCTTTTTCTTTTCCGCACACGAGAGCCCCCCAGCATCGCGTGATGCTGGGGGGCCGGGAGAGGTGCCTGACGATGACCT
>NZ_JAHCLU010000019.1 GCF_018448785.1 Halomonas jincaotanensis
CCAACAAGGAAAGGTCATGCGGGTCGGGGGGACAATCTGTTGTGATGATTTACGGACTTATAGCGCCGGCGTCGACACGGGCACGTCCACCACCACAACATCGGGTCGCGGCCCGCACGGGTCGCGCGGATAGAAACTGCCTCGGCGGTTTGGTGCTCTTGCCACATCTGAGGTCGCGGCCCGCACGGGTCGCGCGGATAGAAACGTTCGCAGCTCGGGCCGATCCTCGAGGAGTTGGAGTCGCGGCCCGCACGGGTCGCGCGGATAGAAACTTTGCCGGTGACATGCGCTCGGCCTTGACCTACCGTCGCGGCCCGCACGGGTCGCGCGGATAGAAACGTTAATCTTGCTGTTGAGGTGTCCCATGAATGATGTCGCGGCCCGCACGGGTCGCGCGGATAGAAACATGGCCAGGGCCGCACCCTCTACATAGGCAAGCGGTCGCGGCCCGCACGGGTCGCGCGGATAGAAACATCTACCCTGATCGGCGTGACTTTAAACCCGAGTCGTCGCGGCCCGCACGGGTCGCGCGGATAGAAACCTCCTCATGTTGTTTCAAACATCATACATGAAGGTCGCGGCCCGCACGGGTCGCGCGGATAGAAACGGTCATCACAGGCTCGCCGGCCTTATCGGTCACCGCGTCGCGGCCCGCACGGGTCGCGCGGATAGAAACAAGGCGTGGTTGGTCGCGATCTACCGCAGCATCAAGTCGCGGCCCGCACGGGTCGCGCGGATAGAAACGCCGGCTGAGTCGAACTGATTACCACCGCTCTCCTGTCGCGGCCCGCACGGGTCGCGCGGATAGAAACTACAACGAGGAGACGGGGCAGCTCACGCGGCGCTGGAGTCGCGGCCCGCACGGGTCGCGCGGATAGAAACGCCATCACCCTCGGAGTCAAATGCAGTCACACCGAGTCGCGGCCCGCACGGGTCGCGCGGATAGAAACGGGATCGAGCAGGGCCGGCTGACCAGTAGCTTGCAGGTCGCGGCCCGCACGGGTCGCGCGGATAGAAACTGACAGCGAGGACGATGTTTACAGCAAGTTCAGCAGTGTCGCGGCCCGCACGGGTCGCGCGGATAGAAACGAGGACCCCTCTATCTGGCTGAGCCAGGAAAACGCGTCGCGGCCCGCACGGGTCGCGCGGATAGAAACTTGACCTGGATGGCATCGATACCGACGGTAATCCCGGTCGCGGCCCGCACGGGTCGCGCGGATAGAAACGCCTCGTCGATGCGGGCGATGGACAGCGCGCCAGGTCGCGGCCCGCACGGGTCGCGCGGATAGAAACTCGCCCAGCTCGTCTTCCCATGTCTCGCCGAGCGGTCGCGGCCCGCACGGGTCGCGCGGATAGAAACCTTCGCGATGCGCGTAACCATCCCCCGGTCGGCAGGGTGGTCGCGGCCCGCACGGGTCGCGCGGATAGAAACGCCGAGATCAGCACCAAGCCATCCACGCTGCGTGAAAGTCGCGGCCCGCACGGGTCGCGCGGATAGAAACGCCTGCCATGCCTGTCATGACGCGCTCGATGGGGTCGCGGCCCGCACGGGTCGCGCGGATAGAAACGTACAGGTCTTTACCAATGACGGCATCGGGGCAAGTCGCGGCCCGCACGGGTCGCGCGGATAGAAACTTCACAGGAACCTCGTAAACGCGATGCCAGGATGTCGCGGCCCGCACGGGTCGCGCGGATAGAAACATGCCGTCACCGGCGCCGCATCCTGAACAGAAATAGTCGCGGCCCGCACGGGTCGCGCGGATAGAAACGTCTAGTTGTGCAATTAGATCGCCAGAACCGCCGAGTCGCGGCCCGCACGGGTCGCGCGGATAGAAACAGGACTTACGGAGGCAATTATGCCACAGCAGCTCAGGTCGCGGCCCGCACGGGTCGCGCGGATAGAAACGCCGATCCGCAGGGCGCCGAATCCCACGAGATCAAGTCGCGGCCCGCACGGGTCGCGCGGATAGAAACCCTGCTCGCTTTGCGGGATGACGCCGTGTGACGCGTCGCGGCCCGCACGGGTCGCGCGGATAGAAACTTTGCCTGCTCTTTGCTGTCGTGAAAGCCCAGCCGTCGCGGCCCGCACGGGTCGCGCGGATAGAAACCTAAACGGTGCCGGCTTCGATGTGACGGCCGTTGCCGTCGCGGCCCGCACGGGTCGCGCGGATAGAAACCACTACTCTCCGTGTCCTTTGCGCTCCGCCACGGGTCGCGGCCCGCACGGGTCGCGCGGATAGAAACGGGCCGCAAGCTCAACGGCTACGCTGATAGCGCGCCGTCGCGGCCCGCACGGGTCGCGCGGATAGAAACTTCCTGATTTAGTTCGCACTGCTACTACATGGGAGTCGCGGCCCGCACGGGTCGCGCGGATAGAAACTGGTGCGTAGTCTTCGTGACATCTCACGGCGCTGGGTCGCGGCCCGCACGGGTCGCGCGGATAGAAACTCCCTGGACGCGTTACGAATTGGA
The DNA here is from genome assembly GCF_018448785.1 of Halomonas jincaotanensis. Taxonomy (GTDB): domain Bacteria; phylum Pseudomonadota; class Gammaproteobacteria; order Pseudomonadales; family Halomonadaceae; genus Halomonas; species Halomonas jincaotanensis. The sequence goes on from NZ_JAHCLU010000019.1 coordinate 2,473, forward strand.
GCTGCACAGCCGTCGCGGCCCGCACGGGTCGCGCGGATAGAAACACCTGTACGTTGACCTGTCCGATCTGACGAACAGGTCGCGGCCCGCACGGGTCGCGCGGATAGAAACGTTCTCAAAATAATGAGGTTCTAACTATGGCTGTGTCGCGGCCCGCACGGGTCGCGCGGATAGAAACATCGCCCTCGCCGCCGTCGCGGTCTCGATCTCGGGTCGCGGCCCGCACGGGTCGCGCGGATAGAAACTGGCTCTCCTGTATTTCAGCGGGCAAATGATAACGGGTCGCGGCCCGCACGGGTCGCGCGGATAGAAACGGCGCGGACCAGCGAGCGCATCTCCTGCTCAAGCTGTCGCGGCCCGCACGGGTCGCGCGGATAGAAACGCATACGCCCACATGGGCCACCTGCACCACATCGAGTCGCGGCCCGCACGGGTCGCGCGGATAGAAACGCCGTGGTAGACGCAATACACCAGCGCTCCGTACTGGTCGCGGCCCGCACGGGTCGCGCGGATAGAAACCTCAGACACCAAAGGCGCCACAGACCCGACCAGCGTCGCGGCCCGCACGGGTCGCGCGGATAGAAACTTTTACAGCATTGTCTTCTAGCGCATCTTTATACAGGTCGCGGCCCGCACGGGTCGCGCGGATAGAAACGGGCCGATCAACTCGGGAAGATAGATATCCAGATTGTCGCGGCCCGCACGGGTCGCGCGGATAGAAACACGCAGCACGATCTGCGAGCAAAGGTAGGCAGCGAGTCGCGGCCCGCACGGGTCGCGCGGATAGAAACAACACGCCCGTGCTGTACGGCACGACTGATGCGTTGTCGCGGCCCGCACGGGTCGCGCGGATAGAAACGCCCGGCAAGCCGAGGTCGAGATCGTCAGCGGCGGTCGCGGCCCGCACGGGTCGCGCGGATAGAAACGCTCTGCGCTTCTTGTTCTTAAGGTTGCTGTACTGGTCGCGGCCCGCACGGGTCGCGCGGATAGAAACGACGCCATGGTCGAGAGCGCCTGGAAGCAATCCGAGTCGCGGCCCGCACGGGTCGCGCGGATAGAAACATATCGGCATCCTTAATGTTATGCGGATAACTGCATGTCGCGGCCCGCACGGGTCGCGCGGATAGAAACGCCGTCGGCCCGCTGATCCGCACCATCGGCGAGGTCGCGGCCCGCACGGGTCGCGCGGATAGAAACGTGCAACTCGCGGGTTTCGATATTGCGCTGTCCTCGTCGCGGCCCGCACGGGTCGCGCGGATAGAAACGTCGTGCGGCGGCTAAAATTACACGTTTAGACATGTCGCGGCCCGCACGGGTCGTGCGGATAGAAACACGGCCCTCAGATAACCATTGCAGGATATCAAACCGTCGCGGCCCGCACGGGTCGCGCGGATAGAAACTGTCATACCGGAGAACATCGAACGACGCCCCGCGTCGCGGCCCGCACGGGTCGCGCGGATAGAAACCGTGTCGCCTATGTCGAGACGGCCAAGGGGTCCGGGTCGCGACCCTTGCGGGCTGCAGTTCGCTGCCGCCCAGGCAGCTCAGACATCCGTGTCCGCGGCCAATGACGCTCTTCATTCGCCTTGCTAGAATGAGTAAAAAAGGAATACTTTATACTCATGAGCGATTTCGAATTCGACGACGCCAAGAGCCAGGCCAATCTGGAAAAGCATGGGATTGACTTCCATACGGCTCAGGAACTCTGGAAAGATCCTGATCTTCTGGAGTTCAAGGCTAACTTTGACGATGAACCCCGGTTTCTTGTCATCGGCTGTATTGCTAAAAAACACTGGTCTGCCGTGATCACTTACAGGAACCAGAGAGTTCGCCTGATCTCTGTCAGACGCTCCCGCAAGAAAGAGGTAGAGCTATATGAAAGCTAAGGACTTCGATAAAAAATTTGATGAAGGCAACGAAGACATTGTTGATGACCTTGAGCTTTCGAGCGGCCGTCGCGTCAACCAAGTCCAAAAGCGTATCAATGTCGACTTTCCGACTTGGGTCGTCGAGTCTCTGGATCGTGAAGCCGCTCGTATAGGGGTTACTCGGCAATCAATCATCAAAGTCTGGTTGGTGGAGCGCCTACAGGCCGAAGCTGCTAACAAGCCGCTGGAGAGTGAGGGCTCAGACGGAGCAAATTAGTGGGGCGACATATTGCCATCGCGCAAGCAGATGAGATAAAGCCATTATCCTGTTGATGTTTCTGACGCCGCAAACTCCTCGGTATCGATCTCCGCTTGCTGGGCATCACTGTAGCGGCCGCCGGCCACCTGGTCTGGTGTCATCATGGTGTTCAGGCGGACAACGGTCTCTGGCGCCAGGCGGATATCCTCCGCCGCCAGGTTCTCGCGCATATGCGCGCTGGAGCGCGAGCCGGGAATCGGAATGATGTCGTCTCCCTGCGCCTTGAGCCAGGCCAGCGCCAGTTGCCCCGGCGTCACGCCGAGTTCCTGCGCGATGGCTGTGAAGTCCGTCAGCAGGCTCAGGTTACGGGGATAGTTCTCATCACTGAAGCGCGGCATGTTGCGGCGCATGTCGCTCTCCTCGAGGCTTGCCGGCTCCTTGACGGTACCAGTAAGGAAACCTCTGCCCAACGGGCTGAAAGCGACCAGCGCGATGCCTAACGTTCGGCAGGCGTCGATCAGCGCGATCTCGGGGTTGCGTGTCCATAGGGAGTATTCGGACTGCACCACCGCAACGGGATGCTCGGCATTGGCGCGGCGCAGGGTAGTCGCTGACACTTCGGATAGCCCGACGGCGCGTATCTTGCCTTCCTGCACCAGGCGCCCCAGTGCCCCGACGCTCTCCTCGATGGGCACCTGGCGGTCCAGGCGGTGGAGGTAATACACGTCTAGATGGTCGGTGCGCAGGCGCTGCAGGCTTGCCTCGCACTGGTGTCGGATCGTGTCGGGACGACCGTCGACGACTTTCTTGCCGATCTCGGGATCGATGGCCATGCCGCACTTGCTGGCCAGCAACACCTGGTGACGCTTGCCCTGGAACGCCCGGCCCACTAGGCGTTCGTTGGCGGTGGCGCCATAAAGGGTCGCGGTATCGAAGTGGCGATAGCCCATCTCGAAGGCGGCATCGAGGGCGCGCAGCGCCTCAGGCTCGGGGACGGGCGTACCGTAGCCATGGGAGAGGTTCATGCAGCCCAGGCCGATGGTGGGTGAGGCAACGTCCTTGAGACGAGCAAAGAGTGTCGACATGGCAATCCCTGTAAGGCGGCAGACAAGAGACACACCGGGAGGGCGGTGTGCGTATCTTGCCATCATGCCGAGGCGGGCCAATATGTTGCAAGAGCAAGGACGTCACTGGGTGAGTGCGTTAGAGTGTTTCCCCGCGTGCCAACGAACGACTATCGGCAGAGTTCCACCAACGCCGGTTGGGAAAGCGAAACGGAGTTGATGTGATCCATTCCATCTGCATTATGCGACTCTCCGCCATCGGCGATGTCACCCACGTGGTGCCGGTCGTGCTGAGCCTGCAGGAACAAGTGCCGGGCATCGAGATCACCTGGGTAATTGGCAAATTGGAAGCCAAGCTGATTGGCGATTTGCCCGGGGTAGAGTTCGTCGTTTTTGACAAGAAAGCCGGCCGCGAAGGCTATCGGGATTTACGCCGTGCCATGAAGGGCCGGCATTTCGATGCCTTGCTGCATATGCAGGTGTCGATGCGTGCCAATCTGGCCGCTGCCCTGATTCCGGCGGCGATCAAGGTCGGCTACGACAAGGCCCGCAGCAAGGACCTGCACAGCCTGTTTATCAATCGCCGTATCCCGGCGCAGCCGCAACAGCATGTTCGCGATTGCCTGGCGAGTTTTCTTGAACCCCTCGGCCTGGCGCCGGCGCCGCCGGCATGGCAGATACCTCTGACAGATGCCGACCATGCGTTCGCTCGCCAACACCTGGCGCAGGACCGGATGAACCTGGTGATCAGCCCCTGTGCCAGCCACACCTTGCGCAACTGGCCATCGGAGCGCTATGCCGCGCTGGCCGACCATGCCAAGGCAGCGCATAACGCTAACGTGATTCTGGTAGGTAGCCCGGCGGCGTTTGAAAAAACCGTCTGCCAGGAGATCGAAAACCAGATGAGCGAGGATGTCGTCAATCTCTGTGGCCAGGACACCCTCAAACAGCTCGCGGCCCTGCTGGCCGGTGCGGATTTGCTGGTTTCACCAGACACTGGCCCGGCCCACATCGCCAGTGCCATGGGCACGGATGTACTCGGGCTTTATGCCGCCAGTAATCCCGATCGCTCGGGACCTTATCAATCACTGCCCTGGTGTGTGAACCGCTACCCGGAGGCGTTGGAGACCTTCACCGGCAAAACCGTTTCACAGGCTCGCTGGGGGGCAAAAGCTGAGTTCGAAGGGGCGATGGAAATGATTTCGATCAACGATGCGACCGACATGCTGGATCGGTGGGTGACGGCAAGACGTTAACGGTAAATTGCCGCGACTCCCCTGGCGAGCCGTCATTTCCTTGCGGTGTAATCCTGATAGGACTTTTCTTCCACGAACCGCGAGCCAAGGGCCAGGTTCACTGCTTTCTTGATGGCGGCCCGTTGATCATTGGTGACATAGACGGCACGCGCCAGTTCGATAAAGCGGGGGCCGAAATCCTGCGCCGCTTCCTGGTCGCGGATGTCGTCCTCGATCACCCACAGCTCTTCATTGACGGCCTTGAGTCGGGCGCGCAACTCGGCAATTGCCGATGGGTCTTGAACCGCTTCATCCCAGGTGCGGCTCAACTCTTCCAGTTCCAGCCGCACGTTCCTGACCTTGGCTGGGTCAGCGATGCGCTCGGATTTGATTTCCAGAATGGTCATTTTATCAAGCACTTCGCCGAAGGAGACCGGCACTTGGATGACATCTTTCATAGGGGGTCCTTTGGGTCGTTGGGGGTTCAATTCGCCTCAGGGACGAAGGCCATTGCCTCGTCAAAGCTATATAGGCATCTTTCGGGAAAGTCGCTCAGATCGATTTCAGCCTCAATGGCGGCTGCTCTCCTGGCGTCATCGTAGTCCGTCGGCATCTCTCGGCTCCCGAGGACTCATCGGTGATGTCCATTGACCCATGGTAAGCGCCGTGGCGCCGTCGGACCACGAGAAGACATCTTGCGATCGCGAGGAGCACAACACCCGATCCCCGCCCGCGGGCTTCATCGTACTCGGTGTCAGGATGACCCGCTGGCTGCCGCCATCAGTCGGCTGACGCCATCAGTTGATTGGCATGCCAAGCGATCATGCGTTCCTCGTCGGTGGGGATGACCCAGCGCGCCGACGATTTCCTCGATGGGTACCCGGCGATCCAGGCGGTGAAGGTAATAGAGGTCCAGATGATCGGTGCGCAGGCGCTGAAGGCTGGCTTCGCACTGGCGTCGAATCGTGTCGGGTCGCCCGTCGGTCACCTTCTTGCCGAGCTCAGGGTCGATAGCCATGCCGCACTTGCTGGCCAGCAGGGCCTGGTCACGCTTGCCCTGGAGCGCCCGGCCCAGCAGTTGCTCGTTGGCGGTGGCCCCGAAGAGGGTCGCGGTATCGAAGTGGCGATAGCCCATGTCGAAGGCCGCATCGAGGGCGCGCAGCGCCTCGGGCTCGGGAACGGGGGTTCCGTAGCCATGGGAGAGGTTCATGCAGCCCAGGCCGATGGTGGGCGAGGAAACATCCTTGAGGCGGGCAAAGAGAGTCGACATGGTGATCCTCGTCAGGGGGGGCAGATAATTTTGCCGGCCGGCCGGCAAAGGGTCGAGCCATCATGCCGAGGTGAATGCAGGAGACGCAATATGACGGTAAAGGTGGCTTCCCGCTCTTGCTGCCAAGCCTGATAAAAGAGAACTCTCAGCTCCACAGAACCCAAGGCGTCACCGCGTCGCGGTTGGCGATCTCAATTTGCTGGGCACGAGGTTCTGCTTCCGCATGATGCGGGTTAACGCCCAATTCGCGCAGTGCATAGAGTACCAGGGGACCAGGGCAGTTCAGTTGCAGCTTTACCTGAATCCGTGAAGTCGGCGCTGGCACTCTCCCTATCACCGACAGCGAGCATTTTTTGATCACTCGACCCGCATATCGCGAAATACGCGAGCCTGATGTCACCGACAATGCCTGGGCCCATCGCTCCGGATGGCCCGTTTTTTCACGCTTTTCTATCGCCCAGCGTGGTGGGAAAGCGGCCGTCGATGCTGTCGACGCCGGCAATTTCGAAGCACTGCCCGATGATTGACAGCCCGGCATGGCTGGTGAAGGAGATATTGGCTATATTGCCATGAAGATCAGCGGGTTAGAAGGCTTTCAGGGTGCCAGCTTCACGGATTACAGTTTGTAATAAGCTTCCCCCAGCCTTCTGACGCCTACTTCTTCCAGATCATTGACGACTTGCCAGCGCGAGATGCCCTGCTCACGCAACCATATTTCCAGCCGGTCCAGATTACTCCATTCACGACCCTGGCCACGCGCGTTGTGCACGCGCGCCCAAAGGCCATCGACCAGTAAGGCCACGGCCCAGACATAGGGATGTTTTTCCGGGTTACCGAAGCCGCCGCTCTGGTGCTCACGTTCGGTGCGGTAAACCGTGGCGGTGTTCTGGATGCGCCACAAACTGAATAGGCCAGGAATATCAGTCGATTTTACGCGTCGTTGTGGCGGGCCCTGAAAATCAATATGATCCATAGTGTTGACAGTCTCCCCATAAGCACCTACAGTATGCATCATAGTGACAGCCAACCTGTTACGCAAATACCAGGAGAAGAAAATGCTACCCACTACTTTTCGCGCACGTAAAATCGAGACGATCGATACGCAATGGCATGCTGTTTTTGATGACTACTGGCCAGCTTATAAAGCTTGGTATGGTCAAAAAAAGCGTGATGATATTAACCCGAGTGCACTCAAACAGGGGCATCGACAGCTTGTGGCGATTATGCCGGAAATGCGGCCGCTCTACGAAAGTTTTTTGGAGGCAAGTAATGATTGCCCTGTCGCGGCCCAGTTTTTGACGGGATATCAGCCACCGGCATATCTGGTGAGCTGTTCACAAGCGGTGTTACTGAATGAAGAACCGTTACTAATACGTAATTATGACCTTAGTCCAGATTTGTCCGAGAACCTGCTGACGCAATCGAATTGGTTGGGGAAAGAGATTATCGGTACCAATGAGTGCCTTTGGGGGCTGAATGATGGCATGAACAAGTCAGGGCTTGTCGCTTCGCTGACCTTTGGCGGAAGCAACAAGGTGGGAAAGGGTTTCGGCATCCCATTCATAATGCGCTATGTGCTGCAGACCTGCGAGAACGTCAAGCAAGCTATAAAGGCACTGCAACGGGTACCTTCACACATGGCATACAATGTCACCCTTGTCGACAAGCAGGGGGATTTGGCGACCGTGATGTTAGCCCCTGGTCAGCCCTCGATCGTTACCCGCGAACGTTGTATTACCAATCATCAGGCACGAGTAACCTGGCCACAGCAGGCAGTGTTTTCAAAAACGCTTGAGCGCAAACAGTTTCTGGATGAATCGCTAGCAAGCGGCAAAATGAATGAGCAGCAACTTCGCAACGCATTTTTAGCCGCGCCATTGCTTTCTGGCAACTATCCGCAACAGTTCGGGACGGTTTACACTGCTGTCTACAAACCATTGAGTGGAACGATGTCGTACCACTGGCCTGGGGAAAAAGCTTGGCAACATAGCTTTGCCGATTTCCGGGCATCGGCTAAAACGGTCAGCCTTGGTAAGCAAGCAAACCTTGGTAAGCAAGCAAACCTTGGTAAGCAAGCAAACCTTGGGAAGCAAGCAAACCTGGGGATGGTTCATGCTGATCTTATCGAGAATGCTGATTCGGATCACAGTTTGCCGGCGAGTATTCGACAGCAGCTGTTGCAAAGTCTCGTGTACTTACCAGTCTCGGTGGTAGGGCAGCCGGATGCACTGGACAAACTGAAACAGCATCTTCAGGCAGATAATTCTTTTTGTTGGAAAGGCTATGCTGAGCAGATAGCACAGGTCTGGCATTATCCTGTGCCTACAAATTAGCCTTACCAACCGTAATAAAGCGCACATACGGCGTGAGCCGAAAGACGCTTAGCGCTGTTCTCAATGACAACACGGGTATCAGTCCTGAAATGGCTATTCGGCTATCCATCGCCTTTGATACTTCGGCGGAAAGCTGGCTCAATCAGCAGTCCCAATACGAGCTTTGGCATGCCGAACAGCATCGCCATGAGTTGCGTGTCAAAAAGTTGTCTGCTGCCTGATAAAGAGACATAACCAGTCACGCCAGCGGACGTGCTAACGCGCACCACTGCGTTCAGCGTTGGGCGTCTAAGGAATAGCTCATGGAATCTGCCATCTTCGGACTTGTGGGTGTCGATCTCGGTGCATTGCTGACTGTTGCCAGAGAATGATGGTTCCAACCTCGAAAGACTCGAAAGGATGCCGAGTACTTGTCAATTCAGGTTTCGTGCGAACTCGAACGGTATATAGCCAAGTGCGTGGAAGTAGTTGGCAACGATGGTTTATGCAGACCTTTCCCCCAGAAGATGGTCCACCGCCAATGTGAGATTTCCGCTACGTTTACCCTGATAGCAGGAAATCTCGCGATGAAGCGTAACCGACATACCGAAGAGCAGATAATCAGCATCCTCAAGGCCAACGAGCGCGGCGTCTCGGTCGCCGAGCTGGCCCGACAGAACGGCGTGACCGAGCAGACCCTTTACCGCTGGAAGGCCAAGTACAGCGGTATGGAAGTCTCGGAGGCCAAACGTCTGCGTGAGCTGGAGGCCGAGAACGCCCGGCTCAAGAAGCTGCTGGCCGAAAGCGCCCTCGACAATGCCGCGCTCAAGGAGATCGTTGCGGGAAAGTGGTGACGCCCGAAGCGAAGCGGCGTGCGGTGAAGCACCTGGTGACAGGCGGCTGGCTCAGCCAGCGAGGCGCCTGCCGATTGCTGGGCCTGGCGAGATCCGTGGCTCGGTACCAGGCCATGCCGCGTGACGATGAGCCGCTTCGGGCACATCTCCAGACCTTGGCGACCTGTTATCCCCGCTACGGCTACTTGCTGCTGCATGCCTTGTTGCGTCAGGAGGAGCTGGTGATCAATCGCAAGCGTACCTACCGGCTGTACTGCGAGCATGGCCTTCAGGTTCGGACCCGGCGGCGCAAGCGGCTGATCCGGCCGAGGACACCGATGCCACTGCCGGACCGCCCCAACCAGCGCTGGTCGATGGACTTCGTGTCGGATCAATTGGCCTCGGGACGCCGGTTTCGCGTGCTGAACATCGTGGACGACTTCAGCCGGGAGTGTGTCGGGCAACTGGCGGATACGTCGATTTCAGGACGGCGCCTGGCCCGGTTTCTGGACGAGATTGCTCAACAGCGCTCACTGCCGGCCTCGATTATCTGCGATAACGGGCCGGAGTTGACCAGCAAGGCACTGTTCTTCTGGGCGCATGAGCGGAAGGTGACGCTGGCCTTCATCCAGCCGGGCAAGCCGACGCAGAATGCATTCATCGAAAGCTTCAACGGCAAGTTCAGGGACGGCTGTCTCAATCAGCACTGGTTCCTGAGCCTGGCGGATGCACGACACGAAATCACGCAATGGAGAACCCACTACAACCACGTCAGACCGCACAGCTCGCTGGGCTATTTACCACCGGTAGCCTATGCCGAGCAGCGCGCATAAAGGAGCGGTTTCTCACATTGTTAGCGGACCTAAACCAGGGGGAAGGTCACTGAGGACTCATCGGTGATGTCCTTTGAACATGATAAGCGCCGTGGCGCCGTCGGACCACGAGAAGACGCCTCGCTATGGCGGGGAGCTCGGCGCCTGGTCTTACGCAGTCGCGGGCTCAATCGTAGCGTCTTCAGGATGACCCGTTGGTTACCGCCATCAGTCGGCTGACGCTATCAATTGATTGGCATGCCAGGCGATCATGCGTTCCTCGTCGGTGGGGATGACCCAGGCGCCGACGCGGCTGTCGGTGCGGGAAATGCAGGCCGCATCGCGATGATTGGCGTCATCATCCAGCTCGACGCCGAGCCAGGCGCAACCCTGGCCGATGGCCTGGCGCACCGGCGCCGCCCGCTCGCCGATGCCGGCGGTGAACACCAGATGATCCAGCCCACCCATGGCAGCGGCGAGGCTGCCGATCTCGCGGACGATGCGATACACGAACAGGTCGATCGCCTCCCGGGCCTCGGCGGTATCGCTTTCCAGCAGTTGGCGCATGTCGCTGCTGATGCCGGAAACACCGAGCAGGCCGGAGCGTGAGTAGAGCAGCTCGCTGACCTCGTCGACGCTCATGCCTTCTTCGCCGAGCAGGTGCAGGACCAGGCCGGCATCCAGGCTGCCGCAGCGGGTGCCCATGGGCAGGCCGTCGAGTGCGGTGAAGCCCATGGTCGAGGCCATGCTCCGGCCGTTGTGTATGGCGCACAGGCTGGCACCGTTGCCCAGGTGGGCGACCACGACGCGCCCGGCGGATTGGCCGTTCAAGTGACGCGGCAACATGCGATTGATGTAGTCGTAGGAGAGCCCGTGAAAGCCATAGCGAATCAGGCCTCTTTCCGTCAGTTCGCGGGGCAGGGCGAAGTGCCTGGCCACGGCCGGCTGGGTGGTGTGAAAGGCGGTGTCGAAACAGGCGACCTGGGTGACCTCGGGGAGGCGCTTGGCCAAGCGCCGGATCGGCTCGAGGCCATAGGGCTGGTGCAGCGGGGCCAGGGGCTCGAGGGTCTGCAGTTCATCGACGATGTCCGCGTCGAGGACCACCGGGTCGTGGAAGCGGCGACCGCCGTGCACCACGCGATGGCCGACCACGGCGATATCGTCGAGATCGGGACGCTCGCCGATCCAGTCGAGCAGACGCATCAGCGCATCGTGGTGATCCAGTGTGGGGGGCAGGTCACTGAAGTGACCGGCCTGCACCGTCTGGCTTTCAGCGTCTTTCAGGCGAGCGGCGGAGGCTGACTGGCCTTCGCCTAGCCCCTCGCCCAGCCCGGTGAGCTTGCCTTGATAACGCAGCACAAGGCTGTCGAGGTCGTCTTTGTCCGCGCTGGGCGGGGTAAACAGGGCGAACTTGAGGCTAGACGAGCCGCTGTTGATGACCAGAATGTCGCCCATGTCATTTCTCCTGTTTCCGTGCGCTGCCCTGGTGTTGCTGGTAGTCGGCCAGCAGCAATGCCAGGGCGCAGGAGGCCATGCGCGTGATGGCTTCGTCGGCGCGGCTGGTCAGCACGATCGGTACCCTGGCGCCCAGCACGATGCCGGCGCCGGTGGCGTCGGCGAGGTAGGTGAGCTGCTTCATCAACATATTGGCCGCCTCGAGGTCCGGGGCGACCAGGATGTCGGCGCGCCCGGCCACCGGCGAGACGATGTGCTTGGCCTCGGCGGCGGCCTCGGAGACGGCGTTGTCGAAGGCCAGCGGGCCATCGAGAGTGCCGCCGGTGATCTGGCCGCGCTCGGCCATCTTGCACAGCGCGGCGGCGTCCAGGGTGGAGGTGATCTTGGGGTTGACGGTTTCGACCGCCGAGAGGATCGCCACCTTGGGATCGTCGTTGCCCAGCGCATGGGCGAGTTCGATGACGTTCTGCACGATGTCGCGCTTGTGGGCCAGAGTGGGGTAAATGTTGATGGCGGCATCGGTAATGAATAGCGGACGCGGATAGGTCGGCACGTCGAAGGCCATCACGTGGCTGATGCAGCGTTCGGTGCGCAGGCCGCTCTCGCGCTTGAAGACCTCGCGCATCAGCTCGTCGGTATGCAGGGCACCCTTCATCAGCGAGGCGGCGCGACCTTCGCGGACCAGGGCCACGGCCTTTTCCGCCGCGGCGTGGCTGTGCGGCGTGTCGATCACCTCGACGTCACGGATATCGACCTCGGCGGCGTCGGCGGCCGCCTGGATCTTGGCGGCAGGCCCCACCAGCAGGGGTTTGATCAGCCCGTGCTCGGTGGCGGCGACGGCACCCAGCAGCGATTCGCGATCCACCGGGTGGACCACGGCCATGCTGATGGGCTCGGGGTGATCGGCGGCGGTGAGGATCTCGTGCAGGCGGCCGCGCTCGGCGAGACGCACCTCGGGCATGGCGGTGCGCGGCCGCCGGATCTTCTCGGTTGGGGCGAGCACGTGGGCCTGGCCCTCGATGACCGCTTTGCCCTTCTGATTTTCACAGCGGCAATCCAGGTCGAGCTGCTTTTTCGCCTCGTCCTTCGCCGTGACCCTGACACACACCTTGAGCACGTCGCCGAGATTGACCGGCGCGTGAAACGTCAACGTCTGCCCCAAGTAGATGGTGCCGGGCCCGGGCAGCCGGGTGCCGAGCACCGTGGAGATCAGCGCGCCGCCCCACATGCCGTGGGCGATCACCTCCTGGAAGCGCGTACTACGGGCGAAGTCGTCGTCGACATGCGCGGGGTTGATGTCGCCGGACATGATGGCAAACAGCTTGATGTCGTCCATGGTCAGGCGCTTCTCGAGACATGCCTGGTCGCCGACCTGGATCTCGTCGAAGGTGCGGTTCTCGATATAGCCATCGTCGTGTGTTGCGTCCATCGGTCTCTCCTTGATCGCTTAGTTCGCTGCAACACCCGCTTTAGTAACGGATGTGGTCGCCGGCATCGACATAGTGCAACGAGCCTGTCGTCGCGGCGCCGGCCGGGGAGGCCAGGTAGACGACCGCGTTGCCGACGTCGCGCACCGTGGCCAGCCGGCGCAGCGGGGCATGTTCTTCGCTTTCCTGGGCCAGTGCCTCGAAATCCTTGAGGCCAGAGGCCGCGCGGGTGCGTATCGGCCCGGGGGAGACGGCATGCACGCGAATGCCCTGGGGACCCAGCTCGGCGGCCAGGTAACGGGTGGCGGACTCCAGTGCGGCCTTCACCGGGCCCATCAGGTTATAGTTGTCCACGACCCGCTCGGCACCGTAGTAGGACATGCACACCAAGGTGCCGCCATGTGGCATCAGTGACTCGGCGCGTTTCGCCATGCGCAGGAAGGAGTGGCAGGAGACGTCCATCGCCAACTTGAAACCATCCCGCGAGCAGTCCACCACCCGGCCATGCAGGTCATCCAGTGGGGCAAAGGCAATCGAGTGCACCACGAAGTCCAGACGCCCCCAGCGCTCGTGGGCTCGGTCGAAGAGGGCGTTAAGTTGGTCGTCGTCCTGCACATCGCAGAGCCGCAGTTCAGGGTGGCCCATCTCGCCACTCAGCGGGGTGACGAAGCGCTCGGCCTTGGGGCTGGCGTAGGTGACCAGCATTTCGGCGCCTGCCTCGTGCAGGGCCTGGGCGCAACCGTAGGCGATACTGTCCTGGTTGGCCAGGCCGGTGACGATGCCGACCTTGCCTTGCAGAGAGAAAGGATGCGTCATGAGTGGCTCCACGATTCGTTGCATTGCAGCATAGGCTAGCCTAGTAATGTGACCGCTGCAGTACATGGATGTGAATCATGCATTGATGTGAATCAAGAGATTCATGCCATATTGCAAGCTTCGCAACTTATCAACAAGATAGGTTGGCTCCCCACCCCCTGCGATCCATGCGACTCGAGGAACTTTGATATGGCTTCCGACACGGTTTCGGACATCGAATCAGCGACGCCCTTCGACAAGACCCTAGCCGCCCTGGACGCTCTCCACGCCGAAGACCCGCGAAAGGTCGAGGTGGACGGCGAGCGCCTTCCCCAGGAGTTATGGCACGGGTGGCGCATGAGCGCCTGGCTCGAGCGGTTGCACGCCTCGCCGGATGAGCTCACGCAGTTGGCGGTCCGCGGGCAGCACCTGCAGCGATGGCAGGTATCGCGCCACGAGTACCCCGAAGGCCGGGTGGGCTATCTCACCTGGCGGCGCGATCAGGGCAAGCGTGCCGGTGAAACGACGGCAAGACTCATGCAGGAGGCCGGCTACGCGCCCGATGAGGCCGACCGGGTGTCAGGCATGATCCGCAAGCAGGGGCTGGGTCGCGACGCGGGCACCCAGGCGGTGGAGGATTGCGCCTGCCTGATGTTTCTTGAGAACTATTTCGGCGACTTCGCGAAGACCATCGAGCACGATCATCTGGTGCGCATCGTGCAGATGACCTGGAAAAAGATGTCGCCGCGCGCCCATGAGCTGGCGCTGGGGCTGCCGATGAGTGACGAGGCGCGCGGGCTGGTCGAAGAGGCGCTGGCGGGTTGATGCCTGGCCCGAGACTGGTCCGAGAGAGTAGTGGGCCGGGCGAGGGATCATTCGATCAGGGTCCGGGCGGCCTCGAGGTAGGCACTGCCGTGGGTGTGAACGCGTTCTGCATCCATTGTCTCGGAGCCTAGGTGTACCTCCTCCAGATCGACGGCCATGGCATCGAGTTCCTCGTCGATCTTGGCCAGGGCGTTCTCCAGGGTGTAGGTGAGCTCGTGGATGGTGCCGAACTCCGCATCGCTCAGCTCGTCCTGAGCGAGCAATTCGGCCAGTTGTTGGTTGGTTTCGGAGAAGTTGGCCACGGCCTCGCCAAGGGTGACGGCTGCCTCGCCTTCGAAGTGGTCGGGGCGCTCTTGTTCTTCGGCGTTGGCGGCGGTACCCAGCAGGCCGAAGCACAGGGCGGTGAACAGCAGCTTTTTCATGAGGCGTCCTCGCTGTAGGTGAGAATCGTTTACAGAAAGAACTCTAGCGCCTTGCTCGCTTGATAACAAGCTTTATCGTTTGCGCCTGCGTTTCATTTGGTATATGTTGCGCCCCGCCGAGTCAGGCCGCCGGCAGGGTCACGGCGAGACTGGTGTCGGTTTCGCAGGGCTTGCCATGGCGCAGAGTGAGGCGGCGCGCCCCGAGATTCATGACCACCGAGAAGAGGGTTTCCATGCGTTCTTCCGGCGGCTGGTCGGGGTCGTAATGACGACAGATCGACAGCGGGGCGCCCCGGTGGTCGCTGAGGATATCGAACAGTCGCGATTCCACCACGGCGTCCTCAGCCGGAAGCCGCTCTCGAAGCAAGTGGTCGAGCCGGGCCAGCCGGGGTCGCGAGTCGGGTCGCGGGAAATCCTCGACCTGGCAGGCCTCGCCGCGGGCGAAGAGGTGGTTGGTGTGGGTGAGCACGTCGCGCTCGGGTGCCAGGCGGCCTGGCTCGCCAGGATGGACCTCGAGCCCCACGGCCTGGCCCTTTTCACTGTCAACTGGGGCGCTGGCGATCAGGAAATGGGCCGGGGCGCAGACGCGATCGCGGGTGGCCACCGCCACCGCGCCTTCCATGTCGTGGCATTCGAGGATCTTGCGCAGGGCGACGTGAATCGGCAGGCCTTCGCCACAGGTGCGCGAGCGGATGGCATTGAGGCAGACGCCGACGCCGGCGGCGTTCATGCCGATCTTGGCGACCATGCCGGCCTCGCCGATGCTGATCAGCGGTGCGGCCTGCTCGCCGCGGATGTCGAGGGCCACCACGTTATGTAGCTGGTCGGCTCGCCAGTCCCAGTTCTGGGCCAGCCACTGGGTGCCACCGCGGGCCAAGGCGAAGGCCGAACAGCCGCCGCTCGCCCGGGTCAACGAGATTTCGCTACGACAGTTGAGGGTGAGGACATCCGCCAGCTCGACCCCGGCACCGCGGGCGATGCCGTCCATCTCGTCGAGAATCGCGGGAAAGCCGCGCTCGATCATACGCTCGAAGCGCCCGACCTCACCCCGCGCCTGGGCCCAGTCCAGGCCGACGAAGTCGAAAAACAGCCGATCGTAGACCTCGATGCTGCGTTGTATGAGACCGGCATGGGCGAGGCCGTGGGCCTCGCCCATTTCCCGCCGAGAACCGGAAAGCTCGGTCACGCGAAGGGCCGTCGTGGGCTGAGTCATAGGGCCTCGTCGAGCAGGTCGAGGAAGGCCGCCCAGGATTTATCGTCGGCGCGTTCCTGGTAGCTGTCGTTGCCGAAGACGGTGAAGGCGTGGGGTGCTCCGGAATAGACCTCGATCTCGTAGGTGGCGTCCGCTGCCTCGAGTTCCTCGCTCAGGGTGGCGACCTGACTCATGGGAATGGACTCGTCGGCACCGCCATGGGCGATCAGGATCGGACCGACGTCATCGGGCCATTCCTGGCCGTCGGGCGTGGACAGGCCACCATGGAAGCTGGCGTAACCGACCACTTCGTCGGCCTCTTCGGAACGCGCGATCTCGAGCACCACGGCGCCTCCGAAGCAGTAGCCCATTACCACGGTCGGCTCGGCGGCGCCCTGGGCGCGGGCCTCGGCCAGCCCGGCCAGCGTCAGCTCGCGCATGCGTTCGCGGTTTTCGTAGAGCCGGGCGGTCTCGGCCTTGCGATCCTCAGCCGCATCGGGACGATTGCCCTGACCATAGAGGTCCACGACGAAGGCATCAAAGCCCAGTTCGGCGAGCATGTCGGCGCGGCGGCGCTCGTAGTCGGTCAAGCCGGCCCAGTCGTGAACAATCAGCACGGTGCCCTTGGCCTCGCCCTCGGCGCTGGAAAAATAGCCCTCGAAGGTCTCGTCGTCGACGTCGTAGGTGATGTCATCGCCGGCGGGGCTTGCCGCGTGGGCATTCAGGGCCAAGGCACCGAGGGTGGCCGCCAGCGCCAGGGAAGCGCGAGTTGAAAGAATCATGGTGTCTCCTGAGTCAGTCCGTCATCGACAGTATAGGCCTCGTGGCCGAAGCGTTGGCGTTGATCGCTTGTGTTTTACTGACAAGACTTCCAGATTAGGAAGGTGTGTATTCCCTGTCACTAAAGCGAGACAAGAACCATGAAAAAACGCGTATTGGCGATGGCAGTTACCGCCTCCACCATGGCACTGTCAGGCATGGCCCAGGCCGAGGTGAAAATCGGCTTCCTGGGGGGATTCACCGGCGGGATCGAGAGCCTGACCCCGCCTATCTTCGACGGTGCGCAGTTGGCGGTGAGCCAGATCAACGAGCAGGGCGGACTCCTGGATGGCCAGCAAATCGAGATGCCTACCGGTGACACCACCTGCAGCGATTCCTCGGCCGCCTCGAACGCCGCCGACCGTATGGTCAATAGCGAAGAAGTGACGGCCATCGTCGGTGCCCTGTGCACCGGCGCTACCATCGCGGCGGCCAACAACGCGGCGATTCCCGGCGGTGTGACAATGGTATCGCCGGCCTCCACGGCGCCGGCGGTCAGCGAATTGGACGACAACGACCTGGTGTTTCGCACCGTACCCTCGGATGCCTTCCAGGGTGAGATGCTGGCCAAGCTGCTGCTCGAAAAGGGCATCGAGGAAGTGGCCGTCACCTACGTCAACAATGACTACGGCCGCGGCCTGTCGGATGCCTTCACCGCGGCATACGAGGATGGCGGTGGCATGGTGGCCGAGAACCTTGCCCACGAGGACAATCGCGCCGATTACCGTTCCGAGCTCGGCACGCTGTCTGCCACGGGGGTGCCGAACCTGGTAGTGCTGGCCTATGCCGACACATCCGGTCAGACGGTCCTGCGACAGGCCTACGAGAGCGGCATGTTCACCCAGTACGTGGGCGCCGACGGCATGGTCGGCGACAGCCTGGTCGAGGCCATCGGCGCAGACGTGCTGGAGGGCATGATCGCCACTCGTCCGGGAAGCCCGGACCTTCCCGGCACCGACATGTTCATCGAGCAGGCCGAGGCGGCGGGTATCGACCCCAGCGCGGTGTTTGCCGCTCAGGCCTACGATGCCGCCTTCCTGCTGGCTCTGGCCATCGAGCAGAACGGCAGCGCCGAGCGCGAGGGTCTGTCCGAGGCGCTGCGCAGCGTGGCGATGGAGCCCGGTGAGGTGATCCTGCCCGGCGAGTGGGAGAAGGCGAAGGAGCTGATCGCTGCTGGCACCGAGATCAACTATGAGGGCGCTTCCGGCACCCACGAGTTCGACGAGAACGGCGACGTGCCGGGCGTGGTGGTCGAAATGGTCGTGGAGGACGGTAGCTTCGTCAGCAAGGGTGAAGTGGACCTGTAACGTCAGAACCGGCAATGTCCCAGGCAAGGCCTGAGAGAACCTGGAAAACCCCTGGCGGTTGCCCGCTAGGGGTTTTCTCGTCTACGACTCAGCCGGGCTCAGCCGTGGTGCTTGACCTTCTCGGGTAGCAGTCCCTTGGGCGCGAAGCGCAGCACCAGGGTGATCAACAGGCCGATCACGAACACTCGGGCCTGCAGGGCGCGGCTGTCCATGTTGGTCGGGGTGTCCCAGCCAAGGCCGGCGCCGAGGGCCATCGCCATGTCCATCAGGAACAGCGCCATGGGCGCCGACATGATCCAGATGATATAGACCGCCACAGCGCCGAAGATGGTGCCCAGATTGTTGCCGGGCCCGCCGAGAATCACCATGACCAGCACCAGGAAGGTGTGGTTGAGCGGCAGATAGCCCTGGGGGTCGAAGATGCTGTTGAAGCTCGCCAGCGCCGCACCGCCGATGCCCATCAGGATGCAGCCCAGGACGAAAATCTCCAGTCGCCGCTTGTTGATGTCCTTGCCCATCGCGGCGGCGGACACCTCGTTGTCGCGGATGGCGCGGATCATGCGGCCCCAGGGGGCATGATAGGCGCGCGTCAGCAGGAAGAAGATCACCGCGATCATCACCGCCGTGATCGAGAAATACAGGGCCCGCGCCAGGGTGAAGCCTACCTCGCCTGGCCCGGGGACTGGCCATGGCAGCGGCGACACGGTGGCGGTGCCGCGGGTCAGCCAGTCGGAATTCTTGAGGAAGGCCTTGATGATCTCGGCGATGCCCAGGGTGGCGATGGCCAGATAATCGCTGCGCAGCCCCAGGCAGATTCGACCGATGAAGTAGCCGACGCCGCCGGCCAGCGCCCCGCCGACCACCCAGCCGACCCCGACCGGCAGGCCTAGGCCGCCGATGAAGCCCGCGCGCGACTCGATCTGGCCGGTGACGTCGCGGAACACATTGATCACCACCAGGTAGAGCACCACTGCCAGCAACACGGCGATGACGGTGCGCAGAACTTTCGGCACCCCCACCCGGTCGAGACGCGTGGCACCGAACACCAGCAGCACCGCCCCGATCATGTAGAGCAGCGCCAGGCCCAGTTCGCCGGGCAGTTCGGAGTCCCAGAACGCCGGGTTGACCGGAATGCTGAAGAACATGGCACAGAAGCCACCCAGGGCCACGAAGCCCATGACCCCGGCGTTGAACTGGCCCGCATAGCCCCACTGAATGGTCAGGCCCAGCGCCAGGATGGCATAGCAGGCCGCCTCCACCAGCATGCGGGTGCCGTAGGCGCTGCCCATCACGGCATAGACGCCCAGCACGGCCACCAGCACCGCGGCGAACAACACCACCTCGCGCATGGGGAAGCGGCGTGGAGCGGTGACGGTATCGGCGCGTTTCGTTTCCATCAGATCACCTTGCCCTTGAAGATGCCGGTGGGACGCCAGATCAGGATGGCGACCAGGATAAAGAAGGGCACCACGATCTTGTACTCGGTGCCGACGAAGGCCAGGTTACCGGATTGCAGCAGCCATTCCGGCAGGCTGTCGCGGAAGGGCCGCAGCATCACGCTCCAGTTGAATACCGCCAGGGTCTCGGCGAAGCCGACCACGAAGCCGCCGGCGATGGCGCCGTAGGGCCGGCCGACGCCGCCGACGATGGCCGCGGCGAAGATCGGCAACAGCAGGAAGAAGCTCAGGTCGGGCTTGAAGGTGACATCGAGCGACAGCAGCGTGCCGGCGATGGCAGCGAGCCCCCCGACGATTACCCAGGTCACGGCGACAATGGTGTTGGTGTTGATGCCCGAGGCTTGTGCCAGGTCGGGGTTGTCAGACATGGCGCGCATCGCCTTGCCCAATCGCGAGCGGCTGAGGAAGAGATGCAGCGCCACCACGGCGACGATGGTCAGTACGAACAGGTAGAACTGCGGCTCGGTGATCACCACCGGGACTCGCACGCCCTCGATGGGCAGGGCGAGCCGAAAGATCTCCTTGCGGTCATCCACGTAAAGACTCTGGCCACCGGTGCCGGAAAACAGCCGGATGAGGCCCTGGAGCATCAGCGTCACGCCGAGAGAGCCGATCACCAGCACGATCGGCTTGACCCCGTGGGCCCTCAGCGGCTTGTAGAAGGCGCGGTCGATGCCCACGGCGAGCAGCGCCGTCAGTGCCATGGCCAGGGGCAGCATGACCAGCGCCGTCGGCACGCCGAATGCCGCCCCCGCGCCGGGAAACACGCTGGTCAGCAACAGCACCATGAAGGCGCCGAAAGTCATCATGTCAGCATGGGCGAAGTGGGCGAAGCGCATGATGCTGAACACCAGGGTCACCCCGACCGCGCCGATGGCATAGATCGAGCCCGATACGCTGCCGGAGACCAGCACATTGTTGATGAAAAAGACGAGTTCATTCACGAGATGGATCTCCAGTACTGGCGTCGAGGACTAGCCACCGAGGAAGCTCTTGGCGACTTCCGGGTCGGCCAGCAAGGCGGCGCCGGTATCGGTGAAACGGTTCTGGCCGGCGGCCAGCACGAAGCCCTTGTCGGCGATGGCCAGCGCCTGCTTGGCGTTCTGCTCGACCATGAGGATGCCAACGCCGGCGGCGTTTATCTCCTTCACTCGCTCCAATATCTCGTTCATGTACAGCGGCGAGAGCCCGGCCGTGGGCTCGTCGAGCAGCAGCACGTCGGGCTCGGCCATCAGTGCCCGGCCCATGGCGACCATCTGACGTTGGCCGCCGGAAAGCTCACCCGCCGGCTGATGGCGCTTTTCAAAGAGTGGCGGGAAAAAGCCGTAGACCTTGTCGAGCATGCGCTTGACATTGCCGGGCTTGAGATAAGCGCCCATCTCCAGGTTTTCCTTCACCGTCAGGCTCGGGAAGACATTGTTCTCCTGGGGGACGAAGCCCATGCCCCGTTCCACCAGCTGGTTGGGTGGCAGGTTGTGGATCGGCTCGCCGCGCAGCAGGATCTGGCCCTGATTGACGAACAGCAGGCCGAACACGGCCTTGAGCATGGTTGACTTGCCGGCACCGTTGGGCCCGACGATGACCCCGATGTCGTCGGCTTCGATGGTCATGTTCACCCCGTTGAGGATGTTCATGCCGCCATAGCCGCCATGCACGTCGCGTGCGTCGAGTAATGGCATGTCTCTGCGTTCTCTTTATGTTGTCGGTATTATCTTGGCGATTTGTTGGCGGGTGCGTCAGGCCGTGCCGAAATAGGCTTCGATGACCTCGGGGTTGTTCTGGATGTCCTCGATGCTGCCCTCGACCATCACACTACCTTGAGCGAGCACGATTACCGGGTCGCAGAGCCGCGCGATCATGTCCATGTCGTGTTCGATGACCAGGAAGGTGTAGCCCATCTCGCGGTTGAGGCGTTCGATGTTGTTGACCAGATCACCCAGCAGGGTGCGGTTGACCCCGGCGGCGATCTCGTCGAGCAGCACGACACGGGCGTCGGTCATCATGGTGCGGCCGAGTTCCAGCAGCTTCTTCTGGCCGCCGGAGAGGTTGCCGGCCAGTTCGTTGCGCACATGATCGAGGCCGATGAAGTCAATCACTTCCAGCGCTCGTCTACGCACTTCGGTCTCCAGCATGCCCACCAGTGAGGGCTTGAACCAGGCATTGAACAGGCTCTCGCCGGGCTGGTGGGGGGGGACCATCATCAGGTTCTCCAGGGCGGTCATCTCTGAGAACTCGTGAGCGATCTGGAAGGTGCGCAGCAGCCCCTTGTGGAAGAGCTCGTTGGCGGGACGGTTGGTGATGTCCTCGCCGTCGAGCAGCACTCGGCCGCTGTCCAGCGGCAGGGCGCCGGCGACGATGTTGAACAAAGTGGACTTGCCGGCACCGTTGGGGCCGATCAAGCCGGTGATCGATCCCTGTTCCACCTGAATCGAGCAATCATTGATGACCTTGAGGCCGCCGAAGGCCTTGTTGACGTGCTGCACGTCGATGATGGCTGCCATGGTCTGTTCCGCCAGGTTGTCTTTTCGTCATCAATCCCTCTCCGCGGGGCGAGCCCCAGACCGCCGCCTTGGGCGGCGGCAAGAGGGGTCACTTCTCTTGGCTGGATTCCACCACGAAGGTGCGGCCGGCAGCGAAGGCGCCAACGATCACAATGGCGCCGATGGTCGGGATCAGGTAGCCCTCGACCTGAGGGATGGTACGCAGGAAGACGAAGGAGACGGCGGCCGGGCCGACGAAGCGCACCAGGAAGCGCCAGAGGCTGAACCAGCGCTGGTTGGTGCGAAGCTCCATCATGACCTCGCTCTGCGTCAGTGCCCAGCCGGCGAACAGCGCGATCAGCAGGCCGCCCAGCGGCATGAAGATGTTGGTCAGCAGTTCGATGAACTCGAAGGCGCTGCGCCCGAACAGGGTGTGGAACAGCGTGCCCTCGGCCCAGAGGTTAAAGCTGAGCACGGTGAGCAGCCCCATCGCCCAACTGGCCACGACCATGAGCGCGACCGCCTGGGGGCGGGTCATGTCGAAGCGCTCGACGAGATAGGCCGCCACCGGTTCGATCAACGAGATCGAGGAGCTGATGGCCGCACCCAGCACCAGGATGAAGAACACGCCGCCCACCAGGGCACCGAACGGCATCTCGGCGAAGGCCAGCGGCAGGGTGACGAACATCAGCCCCGGGCCCTGTCCGGCGTCGAGGTCGGCGCCGAATACCAGCGCAAAGATCGCCAGGCCGGCGACCATCGCCACGGCGGTGTCGACAAACGCCACGGCGATGGCGGTGCGGGTCAGCGAGGCCGCGCTGGACATGTAGGCGCCGTAGGCCATGATCGCGCCCATGCCGAGGCTTAGCGTAAAGAACGACTGGCCCATGGCCTCGAGCCAGCCTTCCAGGCTCAGGTCAGCAAGGTTGAAGGTGAACAGGAAACTCGCCGCCGCGCCGATGTCGCCATTGGCGATGCTGTAGAAGAGCACCACCAGCAGGATCACGAACAGCGCTGGCATCATGATGCGCAGGCCACTCTCGATACCCTTGTGGATGCCCATGCCGACGATCAGCCCCGAGGCGATGATGAACAGGGTGTGATAGAGCGTCAGCAGGCCCGGCGAGGCCAGCAGCGCATCGAAGCCGGCACTGATGGTTTCGGCATCGGCACCCACCAGGCTGCCCGTGAACATCTGCCAGGTGTAATGCAGCGCCCAGCCGGCGATCACCGAATAGAAACTCAGAATCAGGAAGGCCGAGGCGGCACCCAGCCAGCCGATGGTTTCCCAGGCGCGCGAGGTGTTGTGCGTCCGGGTCAGATGGCGCATGCCCATGATCGGGCTTAGCCGACTGGCGCGTCCCAGCATGGTTTCGGCGATCAGGATGGGGATGCCGACGGCGAAGATGGTCAGGGCATAGATCAGGATGAAGGCGCCACCGCCGTTCTCGCCGGCCAGGTAAGGAAAGCGCCAAAGATTGCCCAGCCCGACCGCCGAGCCCACGGCGGCCAGCAGGAAGGTGCCCTTGTGTGTCCAGACGTTGTGCGTGCTCATGGAGTTTCCGGGTGATGATGTATGTCAGCCTTGTGGGCCAGACGTGCAACTTTGCGATATCAGCCCCGCCATGGCTAGTGGGCAAGCGTTTAGCGCGCGTTTAGGGCGACTAATGGCCTCGTCTGGCGCGATCAGTCCTCGTCGTTGCTGGCATCGTGTTGTGGCTCTAGCGCGCGGCTGGCATCGGGTAGGCGCACGGTATCGCCCAGGACGAGCTTGCCATGGGATTTCAGCCGGCGGCCATTGTCGGCCGAGATCAACGCCACCACCTCGCCGATGCTGGTGCCATCGATATAGGCCTCGACCTTGACGCGCACGATGGCGCCTTCATGGCGGGCCGAGAGAATGTCGCCGGGTCCCGGCTCGTCGAAGCCGACGGGATTATTCGCGAAGTGCTGAAGGACACTGTTGGCGCCGGGGTCATCCCAGTCCACGTGCTTGTGCATAGTCTCGCTCCCTTAACATGATGGGCTTAACGTGATCGGACAGCCTCCAGCATAGCTGCCCGATTCCCAAACGCCATGGTAAACCCGCGAGCCCACCGGGAGTGGGCTCGGACAGGCGGTGCAGCGCGTGGGTTACTTCTTGCTGGCGCGCTTGCGCTCGTTCTCGGTGAGGTGCTTCTTGCGCAGACGAATGTGATACGGCGTGATCTCGACCAGTTCGTCGTCATCGAGAAACTCGATGGCTTGTTCCAGCGAGAACTTCACCGGCGGGGTCAACACGATGTTCTCGTCATTGCCCGTGGAGCGCATGTTGTCGAGTTTCTTGCCCTTGGTGGGGTTGACCACCATGTCGTTGGCGCGGTTGTTGATGCCGATCAGCATGCCTTCATAGACTTCGGTGGCATGGTCGATGATCAGCTTGCCGCGCTCCTGAAGGGCGAACAGCGCATAGGCCAGGGCCTTGCCGCCGACCATGGAGACCAGCACGCCGTTGCGACGCTCGACCGCGGCGTCCGGTTTGAGCGGGCCATAGTGATCGAAGCGGCTGGTAAGAATGCCGGTGCCGGAGGTCAGAGTCAGGAACTGGCCGCGAAAGCCGATTAGCCCACGGGCGGGGATGATGAAGTCCAGGCGCACGCGGCCCTTGCCGTCGGGGTTCATGTTGGAGAGCTCGCCCTTGCGATAGCCGATCTCCTCCATGATGGCGCCCTGGTGCTGCTCTTCGCAGTCGATGATCACTTCCTCGTACGGCTCCTGCTTGACGCCGTCGATCTCGCGGATGATTACCTCGGGACGACCCACGGCCAGCTCGAAACCTTCGCGACGCATACTTTCGATCAGCACCGAGAGGTGCAGCTCGCCGCGGCCGGAGACCTTGAACTTCTCCGGGGTTTCGCCTTGCTCGACACGCAGCGCGACGTTGTGGATCAGCTCCTGCTCCAGGCGCTCCTTGATGTTGCGGCTGGTGACGAACTTGCCGTCCTTGCCAGCGAACGGTGAGTCGTTGACCTGAAAGCTCATGGAAACGGTTGGTTCATCCACCGACAACGGCGGCAGCGCCTCGACGTTGTTGGTGTCGCAGAGGGTGTCGGAGATCGCCAGGTTATCGATGCCGGTGATGCAGACGATATCGCCGGCGGTGGCCTCGTCGGTCTGCACGCGCTCCAGGCCCATGTGCGTCATCACTTGGCCGATCTTGCCCTTGCGGACATTGCCTTCCTTGCTGATGATGCTGACCTGCTGATTGGGCTTCACCGAGCCGCGGCTGATACGCCCCAGGCCGATGACGCCTACGTAGCTGGAGTAATCGAGGGCCGAGATCTGCATCTGGAAGGTGCCATCGAGCTCGACCTTGGGCGGCTCGACGATATCGACGATCGACTGGAACATGGGGGTCATGTCCTCGGCCAGTTCGTCGGGGTCGGGGCCGGCGACGCCGTTGAGCGCCGAGCAGTAGATGATCGGAAAGTCGAGCTGCTCGTCGGACGCGCCGAGATTGTCGAAGAGATCGAAGATCTGGTCGATGACCCAGTCGGGGCGCGCGCCGGGACGGTCGATCTTGTTGACTACCACGATGGGCTTGAGGCCCTTGTCGAACGCCTTCTGGGTGACGAAGCGCGTCTGCGGCATCGGGCCGTCGACGGCATCAACCAGCAGCAGCACGGAGTCGACCATCGACATGACTCGCTCGACCTCGCCACCGAAGTCGGCGTGTCCTGGCGTGTCGACGATGTTGATGTGGTAATACTCGCCGCTCGGGGCCTGCCAGCGTATCGCCGTGTTCTTGGCCAGGATGGTGATGCCACGTTCCTTTTCCTGGTCATTGGAGTCCATGATGCGCTCCTGCCCCTCGGCCTTGCGGTCCAGGGTGCCGGACTGGCTGAGGAGCTTGTCGACCAGGGTGGTCTTGCCGTGGTCGACGTGGGCGATAATGGCGATATTCCTCAGCGCGTTGATATCGCTGAGGTTTTGAGCGTTACTCATTGACGATGTTCCGAATCATGTACGCAGTGCGTTACAGCAGGTGATGTGGCTGCCTGGCACGGTGCTGGTGAGAAGTGTGAGGATTGTACAGCCAAGCGCGGCAAGGCGCTACGCTATCGGCGGGCGATATTCAAGCGGTGATGCGTAATTCGCCCGGTTATGCATGGCCAAGAATTGCCCACAACCATGCGGGTGACTACCTTAGGCGGCGGGACCATTCAGCCGGGGTCGTTATCCACGCGAGCCTGGCAGGCGCGGAGCCGCTCGATCAGGTCGGGGAGGGCGTCGGCATCCAGCGACGGGTCGCAGCCGCCGATGCGGTCGAACCACACGCGCGAAACACACAGGGTGTCACTGAACGGATGAGAATGCAGTCGTCGCCACAGGCGTGCCAGACGACTTGAGGGTTGCCTTGTTATGACCACTGCATCGCGCTCATGATGCTCTATGCTTTCGATTGTCCGGATGAGCCAGTCTGCGGTCAAAGTGGTGCTCTGTACCGGGAAGAGCAGCACTTCTCCTTGGCTGTGCGTTACGGCCAGGTTGAGGCGATCGCCGAGTGGCGTGCCTTCGGCGTGAATCAGTATCGCCCTATGATGTTTTGTCAGAACCGCCAGACGGCGATCCCCGGTGTCATCTACCACCAGTAACTCGAGACGATTGTCGAGACGCTGCAAGATTTCCTTCAATGCCGCCAGCCGTTGCGGAATTCCCGCGCCGGAGGAACGTGCATCGAGAAAAATGCTGCAGATGAACATGTACGAGAGGGCTCCGCTAGGTCGGTCAGCATGCCGAGACGCTGGGGACGAAATTGGTGAGCTAGTCGACCGGCGCTTTAATGTAATAAAGAGTATCTATTAGTTGTCAATTGTTTCAATAAGCTCTTGGATTGATTTTCCTGACAAATGGCAAGGGGAGGTATCCCTAGATCATGATGAGCCAGGCCATCATGATGGTGACACGCTAGATGCCAACTGGTTCTGCGCAAATTTAGTGCATTGAGGTGTTTAACTGCACCAAATAAGTGCAATCAGGCAGTTTAACTCTATACTCAACGTTTGTGAGCCCTACTAAACCCTATGCTTCCTGAAATGCCTCGTCTGGAAAGTGCATTATATTCAACATATTAAAAGCATTTCACGCTATGCTGGTGCAGAGTTGGCATGTTGCCTGCATTATTCTGGACAATGCCATGCACATTCATGGCGACCGTGGGCAGCAGGTCTGCGGCATGCTACAAAAGACAGCCGATATCATCGGCTCCCATTAATCATCCCGTCGGTCGACCCGTCGTCGATCGAGCCAAGCTCACTGTGGAGGACTTCATGTCTGCCAAGACTCTTGCCCTGATTGAAGAACACGACATCAAATGGGTTGACCTGCGCTTTACCGATACCCGCGGCAAGGAGCAGCACGTCACGATTCCTGCCCGCGATGTCGACGAGGAATTTTTCGAGAACGGCCAGATGTTCGATGGTTCTTCCATCAATGGCTGGAAGGGCATCAACGAGTCGGACATGATCCTGCGTCCGGAAGATGGCACCGCCTTCCTCGACCCCTTCACCGAAGACGCGACCCTGGTCTTGCGCTGCGACATCATCGAGCCGGCCACCATGCAGGGCTACGAGCGTGACCCGCGCTCGATCGCCAAGCGTGCCGAGGCGTATCTGCAGTCCACCGGCCTGGGCGACACCGCCTTCTTCGGCCCTGAGCCCGAGTTCTTCATCTTTGATGAAGTGCACTGGAAGGCCGACATCGAAGGCGCCATGTACAAGATCACCTCCGAAGAGGGTGCCTGGTCAACCGATCGTCAGGTCGAAGGCGGCAACCTGGGCCACCGTCCACGGGTGAAAGGCGGCTACTTCCCGGTGCCTCCGGTCGATAGCTTCCACGACATCCGTGGCGCCATGTGTAACACCCTGGAGGCCATCGGTCAGAGCGTCGAGGTGCATCATCACGAGGTCTCCAACGCTGGCCAGAACGAAATCGGTGTAAAGTTCAACACTCTGGTCAAGAAGGCCGACGAAGTTCAGGAAATGAAGTACGTGATCCACAATGTGGCCCACGCCTATGGCAAGACCGCTACCTTCATGCCCAAGCCGCTGGTCGGCGACAATGGTTCGGGCATGCACGTCCACCAGTCGTTCTGGAAGGATGGCACCAACCAGTTCGCCGGTGACGAGTACGCGGGCTTGTCCGAAATGGCGCTCTACTACATCGGCGGCGTCATCAAGCACGCGCGCGCCCTGAACGCCTTCACCAACGCCTCGACTAACTCTTACAAGCGTTTGGTACCCGGCTTCGAAGCGCCGGTGATGTTGGCTTACAGCGCCCGCAATCGCTCAGCGTCGATCCGTATTCCCTACACCGCGAGCCCCAAGGGCAAGCGTGTCGAGCTTCGTTTCCCGGACCCGACCGCCAACCCCTACCTGTGCTTCGGTGCGATGCTGATGGCCGGCATCGACGGCATCAAGAACAAGATCCATCCCGGCGATGCCATGGACAAGAACCTCTACGATCTGCCGCCGGAAGAGGGCAAGTCCGTGCCAACCGTAGCCGAAAGCTTCGATCAGGCTCTGGCGGCACTTGACGCCGATCGCGCCTTCCTGACAGAAGGGGGTGTGTTCACCGACGACATGATCGACGCTTACATCGAGCTCAAGATGGAAGACGTGGAGCGTATCCGTATGACCACGCATCCGATCGAGTTCGACATGTACTACAGCTGCTGATCACATGACTGCCTGCCGAGTCGGCTCTTAGCGGGGCCGGCCGAGAGTGAGAGGCGTGTCGTTATGAAAAAGGGGTTCCGCCATGGCGGAACCCCTTTCTTTGGGTCAGTATCCTATCCAGTAGTGACGAATTTTGCAGATCGCTGGCGTCATCGAGGGCGGCGGTGACAGTTCAGGAGAGAGAAATGTACAAGGCAGTCGCGACGCTGGCGCTGGGACTCTCGGTAAGCCTTGTTGTCCATGCCCAGACCATTTATCGCAGCACCGACGCTCAAGGCAATGTGGTCTTCACCGACAATCCGGAGCGTGGCGGTGAAGAGGTCGACCTCGAGCCGCTTACCGTCGTGCCCTCAACGGGAGAGGTGCGCGATGAGGAGACCGTGATACGGGTCGAGAGCGGCGGCACGAGTGCCTCCCGGGATGGTCCCGGCGAGCCCTTCATGCCCTACGACAGCTTCCGGATCGCCTCGCCCGGCAATGAGGAAACGCTTCCCAGCGGGGCCGCTGGCAACCTGGAAGTGGCACTGGGGATCGAACCCCGGCTGCGCGAGGATCATCGCGTACGTCTGCTGGTGGATGGCCGCGTCAGCCAGTCGGCGATGCATACCGAGGCGTTCCTGCTCACTGACCTGGCGCGCGGAGAGCATGTCCTGCAGGCCGAGCTGATCGATGGCAGCGGCGAGGTTCGGCATCGTACCTCCCCCGTGACGCTGTACGTCCAGCGCGCCAGCGTTAATTTGCCCCAGAACCCCAACAACCCCGCCAATTAGCTGCCCCTTCGCCGGGCGCCTCGGCCGCTGTGTCCGGACGGCAGTCTCAGGCCTTGTCGCGAGCCAGCGAGCCGCGGCGACGGTCATTTTGATGCCTTCGATCATGCCGACAGGGTGAGCGAGGGCAGTGCCCTCGACTATCGCCCCGGCGACCAGCTTCGTCGTCAAGAGACAAGGCGCGCCGCCGAGCGTGAACAGCGGCGTGACCGCCGATGGGACAAGGAGCATTTCCTTCGGGATCGCTGAGTCGCCGACAAGGGCAAATCGGTGCGTTCTTCACGGGGCGCGCCATTTCACCGTGCGTTGGAAATGTCGGTGCACTATCTTGGTGCGTTAAATCGGTGCAGGGTGGCACTGTGATGACGCCAAGCCGTGATTTACGCGACTGGCCTGCTTCTTGCAAATCTCTTGGGCAGGTAGGCGGTGAGACGGCGAGATAACGTTGTCTCAGAGAGTTTTCGGCAGCATGGGATCTTGCCAAGACACGAGAGGGCCCGATGTACCAACGCTTGATGGAACATCTCACCATCGCGGTTCTGCTGCTAGACGCACAGCTGCGCGTTCATTGGATGAATCCCGCTGCCGAAGCCCTGCTGGCGCTGAGCCTGAGCCGAGTAAAAGGCCTCTCGCTGACGGCGCTGCTCGGCCAGGAACATATCGGGGAGGTCTTGAAGAAGGCACGCGATGCCTACCATCCGTTTACCCAGCGCGAGGCGCGGCTGACATTGGCCACCGGTGAGGTGCTCACCGTGGATTACACTGTCTCACCACTCTCTGAAGATGAATTGCTGCTGGAGATCGAGCCGCGCGACAGGTTGTTGCGCATCTCTCGTGAGGAGGCGCTGCACAGCCGTCAGGAAACCATCAAGGTTCTGGCACGTGGCTTGGCCCACGAAGTCAAGAACCCGCTGGGCGGTATCCGTGGCGCGGCCCAGCTACTGGAGCGCGATCTCGACGATCCGAGCCTCAGGGAGTTCACGCGAATCATCATTGAGGAAGTCGACCGGCTGCGCGATCTGGTTGACTCGATGCTGGGGCCCAATCGGATGTCCCGTCATGAGGCACTGAGCATTCACAAGGTGCTGGAGCGCGTGCGTTCGCTGCTGATCGTCGAGCAGCCCCGTGTACATATCGAACGTGACTACGACCCCAGCCTGCCCGATCTTGCCGGGGACGAGGCGCAGATGATCCAGGCGGTGCTCAACGTGGCGCGCAACGCCGTGGAGGCAATGACCGAGGCTGGCACCGATCAGCCTCGGCTGATACTGCGGACACGCGCCCGGCGTCAGTTCACCCTGGGCGCCGAACGCCACCGGCTCGTCTGTGAAGTGGGCATGATCGATAACGGCCCAGGTATCCCCTCGTCACTGCGCGATACGCTCTTCTACCCCATGGTGTCGGGCCGCGCAGAGGGCAGTGGGCTGGGCCTTTCCATCGCCCAGTCGATCCTGCATCAACACCACGGGCTGATCGAATGCGAGTCCGCCCCCGGCCATACCGAATTCCGCTTGCTGATTCCGCTGGAGAATCGCCATGACTGATAACGCCCGCGTGATGGTCGTCGACGATGACCGCGCTATTCGCTGGGTGCTCGAACGGGCCCTGGCGCAACCCGACCTGGAGGTTGAGTGCATCGAACGCGCTGACACCGTGCTGGGTCGTCTGCTCGACGATCCGCCCGATGTGCTGGTTACCGATATCCGTATGCCGGGAATCGATGGCCTGGACCTGATGGCCCGGGTGCGCGAGGCGCATCCCGACCTGCCGGTGATCGTGATGACCGCGCACTCGGATCTCGACAGCGCCGTGGCCTCCTACCAGGGCGGTGCCTTCGAATACCTGCCCAAGCCCTTCGATGTCGACGAAGCGCTGGCGCTGGTACGTCGCGCGGTGGCTCACGCCCGCGAACGCAAACGCCCGGTCACCGTGCCCGAGGGCTTGGATGCCGAGATCATCGGCGAAGCGCCGGCCATGCAGGAAGTCTTTCGCGCTATCGGCAGGCTATCGCACTCGCATATCACGGTGATGATCAATGGCGAATCGGGGACCGGCAAGGAGCGGGTCGCTCGCGCCCTGCATCAGCACAGCCCGCGGACCGGCAAGCCGTTCATCGCCCTGAACATGGCAGCGATCCCCCGCGACCTGATCGAGTCGGAGCTGTTCGGTCACGAGAAGGGCGCCTTCACCGGCGCGACCTCGCAGCGGCTGGGCCGCTTCGAGCAGTCTAACGGCGGCACCCTGTTTCTGGACGAGATTGGTGACATGCCGGCTGAAACCCAGACCCGGCTGCTGCGGGTGTTGGCAGACGGTGAGTTTTATCGTGTCGGGGGGCATACCCCGGTGCGGGTCGATGTGCGCATTATCGCGGCGACCCACCAGAATCTCGAGATCCTGGTGGACGACGGTCGCTTCCGCGAGGATCTCTTCCACCGCCTGAATGTCATTCGCGTCCATCTGCCGAAGCTCGCCGAGCGCCGCGAAGACATCCCGAGGCTGGCACGGCATTTTCTGGCCGAGGCGGCCAAGGAGCTCTCCACCGACGGGAAGGTGCTGACCGCCGAGGCCGAGACGCATCTCACCCAGCAGCCCTGGCCCGGCAACGTGCGTCAGCTCGAGAATACCTGTCGCTGGTTGACCGTAATGGCCTCGGGGCGCGAAGTGCTGGTCGAGGATCTACCCCCGGAGCTGCGCAACAGCGATGGCGCTGAAGCCGCCAATGGCGACTGGCGCAGCGCCTTCCGCGATTGGGCCGATCGGGCGCTGGCCGCCGGCCATACGCATCTGCTTGAGCAGGCGGTTCCCGATTTCGAACGCATTCTCGTCGAAACCGCCCTCAAGCATACCGGCGGGCGCAAGGGCGAAGCCGCCGAGCTGCTTGGCTGGGGCAGGAACACCCTTACCCGCAAGCTCAAGACCCTGCTGCCGGCGCTGGCGGACGGCGACTGAGTCATCGGGCTGGGCGCCGACGATGTGTGCTGCCAGAATGGGCTCTCAAGGAGTTTACCCATGACGCAGATGAGCTGGGAGCGGCTGCTCGACACGGGCCGACTGCACGACACACGCGACACGCCGCCCACCAGCGGTCGCGACGAGATCGGCCGCAGCCCTTTCCACAAGGACCACGACCGGATCGTCTTCGCCGGTTCTTTCCGGCGCCTGGGGCGCAAGACCCAGGTGCACCCGCTGACCGACAACGATCATATCCACACCCGCCTGACCCATTCGCTGGAGGTCGGGTGCGTGGGCCGCTCGCTGGGCATGATCGTCGGCGAGCGCCTGCATGCGCGACTGCCCGCCTGGATCACCCCGGCGGATCTTGGCGTCATCGTCCAGGCCGCCTGCCTGGGGCACGACATCGGCAACCCGCCCTTCGGCCATGCCGGCGAGTACGCCATCCGCGACTGGTTCTCGAGCGCCGGTGGCAACGGCAGCGGGCTGCTGGACGGCTTGTCCGCGTTGGAGCGCGAGGACCTGCTGACCTACGAGGGCAACGCCCAGGGCTTTCGCATCGTCACCCAGATCGAGTACAACCAGTTTCGCGGCGGCATGCGCCTGACCACGGCGACGCTCGGCACCCTGCTCAAGTACCCCTGGACCGTGGAACACGGCGGGTCAGCCGGCAAGTTCGGCTGCTACCAGAGCGAGCGCGCTTTATTGTCGGAGGTCGCCGAGCGGCTGGGGCTGCTGCCCAGAGGCGAGGGACGCTGGTGTCGCCACCCGCTGGCCTGGCTGGTCGAGGCGGCGGACGACATCTGTTATGCCCTGCTCGATCTCGAAGACGGCCTGGAGATGGGCATCCTGCGCTTCGATGAAGTGGCCGAGGTGCTGATTCAGATCGCCGGCGGCGTGCCGGCGGATTACGATGAGATGCAGCGTAGCGGTGTCTCGCAGCGACGGCGTATCGCCGCCCTGCGCGGGGCCGCCATGGAGCGGGCGGTGAACGACGTCGGGGCGGTCTTCGTCCAGCACGAAAGCGAGTTGCGCAGCGGCGCGCTCAGTCAGGACCTGCTCGATCTCTGCCATCCGGACCTGGGCTGGGGGGTGAGTGCCGCCAAGCAGCTGGCCCGCGAGCGCATCTTCCAGAACGAGCGCAAGGCCAAGCTGGAGATCGGCGCCTACACCACGCTGGGCATCCTGCTCGAGGCGTTCATCGGGGCGGCCCACGAGCTTCATTACACGGGACGTTCCACCTTCAAGCATCAGCGCGTACTGGCACTGATCGGCGAGAACACCCCGCGCCCCTCCTGGAGCCTCTACGACAGCTACCGACGCATGCTCGACTTCATCGGTGGCATGACGGATCACTACGCGGTCGACCTCGCCCAGGAGATGGGCGGTCGGTTGCGGGGATGATCATGATCCGTCACTGCTTTCGTCGCATCTCGCGGCTCGGCCTGCTGGCGCTGGTGTGGAGCGGCGTCGCTATCGCCGAGACGCCACTGGCGCGGCTCGACGCCGAGGGCTTCGACCACTACACCCTGGCGCTGACCTGGCACGCGGGCTTCTGCGCGAGTCGCTCGTCCCCGCCGCGCGAGTGTCGCGACCCCTCGCTGCGCGAAGGCACCGATCTGGGGTTCGTGCTGCACGGCCTCTGGCCCTCGCTGCCCGAGCGCCTGGCCGAACGCGGCGTCGAGCGGCGCGAGTGGTGGCGGGACGGCTGCTTTATTGAACAGCCCCGCGCCGAGGGAAGTTTCTGTCGCGCCCATCCGCCCTTTGCGCTATCCGATAGCCTTGATGCAGAGCTGAATGAAGCGATGCCGGGGCGGGCCAGCTGTCTGGAGCGCTACCAGTACGCCAAGCATGCCGCCTGTTTCGCGATGCCCGAGGAGGACTATTTCGCTGCCTCAGTGGCCTTGGTCGAGGCCGTCAACGCCAGCGCCTTCGGCGGTTTCGTGACGCTCAATCAGGGCGGCGAGGTGGCGCGCAACGACCTGATCGAGGCCTTCGAGTCGGCCTTTGGCGATGCAACCGGCCGGGCGCTGCGGCTCGAATGCGACGGGCGTGGCAATCGGCTGTTGACCGAGGTACGCATCGGTATCGACGCCGAGCGCCTGGACGCCTTTCCCGACGCCGACAGCCTGGTATCGCTGGGGCGCGGCGACTGCGCGACGCGGGTCCGGATCGTCACCTTCGACTGAATCAGACCGAAGGCGCCTGCAAATGGGTGAGTTCGAGCAGGGCGGCGCGTTCGAGCAGGGCGGCGATGATCACATCGTGAGTAGGCGCGTCGATCTCGCCGAGCCGGGTCTGGACGAGCTGACGGGCCAGTGCCTCGCCGCTCACCACCAGCAGGTCGCCGTCGGCCGCCTGGGTGTCGATCTCCCAGCCGGGCAGGGCCAGCACGCCCATGACCGGCACCGCCTGCCCGGCTCGCTCCTCGAGCCAATGGCTCAGCCAGCGGGTGGCCTGGCGGGTCTTCTGCAAGGGAATGTGCTCGTTCCAGCCGGGGAAACGCAGCCGGTCACGCTCCACGGCGACGCGATTGATCTCGCTGCCATCGGCGGCGCAGGCCGGGGTTCGGGCACGGGTCTCGACCACGAATACGCCGTGGGGCGTTACCGCCACGTGGTCGATGGTGGTGGTATCGGTGGGCACGTCATGAAACACGTAATAGGGGTGGGCCTCGGGCCGGATCATGGCCTCGAGTTCCTGCCCCACGGCCAGTTCGCAGGCCAGGCCTAGTTTTAGGCGGCGTATGCGCTGGAAGTCGCGTATCAGCAGAAAGCAGAACAGCAGCATCAGCAAGGTGCTCATCAGGCCGTAGAGCGCCCACTCCAGCCAGTTCTGCTGGTTGGCGAAGAGCATGCGCCCCATACCGTAGACCAGGGGCGTCATCGTGATGATGGGCCCCAGCGCGCCGTCGAGGAAGAGCCCGGCGAAGGCCCGGTCGAGTCGGTCGCGCAATGCCTGGCCCGGCTCACGCAGCGGGTGGGCGTCGAAGGGCGAGCGCACCCGGGCATCGTGAAGATTGCGCAGCGCGACAACAATCACCCCCGTGGCGGCTAGCGGGAAAAGAAAGATCAGCGGTAACAGGTATTCCAGCCAGGCCATTGTTGTTGTCCTTGCCCGTCGGGGTGGGTACGGCAACCCATTCTAGACAAGCATGTCCCTTGAGGGCCATGCTCTGAGTCGTTTGTGGCCGAATGGACCCCCCTTCGATGCAATCATCCTTGTCTGTCTCCAGAGAGCCGGACCTGACGGCACTGGTCGACTTTGTGGCACAGTTCCCGCGATTGGCGGTCTTGACCGGCGCGGGCATCAGCACGGCCAGCGGCATCCCCGACTACCGCGACGAGTCCGGCGACTGGAAACGCTCGCCGCCGATGCAGCACCAGCAGTTCATGACCAGTCAGGCGGCGCGTCAGCGCTACTGGGCCCGAGCGCTGGTGGGCTTTCGGGCGTTGCAGAACGCGCGTCCCAATGCCGCCCACCATTCGCTGGCGGGTCTCGAGGCCAGCGGCCACGTCATGGGCGTGATTACCCAGAATGTGGATGGCCTTCACCAGCGGGCAGGCTCGCGAAACGTGATCGACCTTCACGGCCGCGCCGACATGGTGCGCTGCATGAGTTGCCACGCCAAGCGCATGCGTCACGATCTGCATGCCGAACTCATGGCTCGCAACCCCCAGTGGTCGACCCACGGCGCACTGGCCGGACCCGATGGCGATGCCGATCTGGAGGTCGATTTTTCCGGCTTCGAGGTGCCGAGTTGCTCGCGCTGCGGCGACGGTATCTGGAAGCCGGACGTGGTGTTCTTCGGCGACAGCGTGCCGCGCCGTGCGGTGGAGCGCGCCTTCGCCTTGCTGGAGGCGAGCGATGCACTGCTGGTGGTGGGCTCGTCGCTGATGGTCTTTTCGGGATTTCGCTTCGCCCGGGCCGCCGCCAAGCAGGCCAAGCCGATCGCCTGCCTGAATCTCGGCCGCACCCGGGCCGACGCGCTTTATGCCGTGAAGGTTTCGGCGTCTGCCGAGGTGGGGCTCGAGCGTCTGGTGGCGTCCCTCTCCGGCGCTGCTGCCAAAACAGACAAGGCTTAGCCTCAGCCGCCGGCGAGCTTGACCGTGTAGCCGCGGTTTTCCAGTTCGGCCTTGAGCCGCTCGCGGTGATCGCCCTGGATTTCGATGACCCCGTCCTTGAGCGCCCCGCCGGTACCGCAGCGTTTCTTGAGCTCCTTGGCCAGCGCCTTGAGGTCGTCGGCAGACAAGGGAAGCCCGCTAACGGTTGTCACCCCCTTGCCCTTGCGCCCGCTGGTTTCACGGCGAATGCGCACGATACCGTCGAGTTCGGCCAGACGCGCCTGGTCGGCCTGCTTGGCACAGTGGCACTCGGCAAGGGGGCGGCGGCAGTCCGGACAGGTATCGCCATGCTCGGTGGAGTAGACCAGGCCGCCGAGCTGGTCCTTCAGGGGTGCCATGTCGGCCTCCTCATGTTCGCACGTGTCTGGGCGATGATAGCCCTGCAGCCGTCGGCCTGCATCCGTAGTAGTGGCCTACCGGACCAGGCGAAGAGGCGCTGCCCGAGCCCACCCGGCAGTGACGTTCGGGGTCACCGAAGGCTCATGCCTTTACTGACGGCGCATCCCGGCCAGGAGCAGGCTTAGCGCTGATGCCAGGCCGGGTCGTCGATGGTGAGACGACCTACATGAATCTCTTCCACGCTTTCTATTTCTTCACTTATACGGCGACCACGACCGGTTTCGGTGAACTGCCGAATGACTACAGCGACGAGCAGCGCCTGTGAGCGATCTTCTGCCTTTATACCGGCGCCCTCGCCTGGTTCTATGCAATCGGTTCCCTGATTCGCCCGCTGCTGCGAAGGTGTAGTTCGTAAATGCATGCCGATCATAAAGCCTGGCATTTTACTCGAGACGAAGTAAAATTAAAGTGCAAAAAAAGACAACAATAGGAGCGGAGGTATCGGTATGCAGACGTTCGGCAAGCTGCGGCTCTCTGTGCTTTCACTATCGTTTTCCGCTATTGCTCACGCTGGTCCGCCGTGTTTTCCGGACATCGATTCGCTGCCGGAGGAGTGGCGACCGGGGGCGGAGGTGGCCGAGAGCCTGGATCCCAAACCGTGGTCCCCGAGCGAGGCGCAGGACGCGGTGCGCTCGATCTGGCTCGGGGTGGAGGAGATGATCGCCCTCTACGAACGGAACCCGGCCGCGGCGGAAGACCTCTGGGAGGATTCGGTCGCCTCCCTGATCGAGGTGACCTATTCCAGCGCCAACGATCCCGAACTGGACAGGAGCGCGCGCGAGGCCGCGTTGAGGAACCTGTCTCGGCTGCTTTCGCCCTATCTCGATCGCACGCCGGACTCCATGGATTGCGACGAGTATGAGGACGTGGTGCCGCTCGCGGTCTACGCACACACGCAGCTCGGACCGGATGACCCGCATACGGGCAAGATTGTCGATCTGACCAACGCCGCGCTTCGGGATTGTGAACCGTCTCTGGAAGCAGCGATGGGTATCGATTACCAGCCGGTCTTGGACGGGACCGACGAGACGGACGACGAGGAGGTCTTCGACCTCGTCATCTGGAGTCTGATCTTCATCGAGGCGCAGACGGTTCCCGGCCTAGAGACAACGGAGGAAATGAGGGCCTTCGCGCCTGCCCTCTGGGAGTATCTGAAGACCTACCCGCTTGACGACGTGGAGACCTTCGAGGACGGCGCGGAGGACGAGGACTTTATCGACCAGGCCTATCTCGCCACCCATATCGCCTACATCCCCACCGGAAATCACCGCTTCCCTCTCTATGTCGAGGACTCCCCAAGGCTCTTCGACTACCACCGTCGGCACTTCTATCCGGTGCTCGAGATGGGCGAGCTCGATCTCGTCGCGGAATTCGTCGACTCGCTCCGACAGTACGGCTGCACCCCGGAGAACGATGTACAGGTGCGCGACGGCACGCGCTACCTGCTCGATGTCTTCCATGCGGGAGACGATAGCTGGATGGCATATCGCGAGACCGGCGAGACCGACGACGACGTCGACAGCTACGACCTCATCCACAAGGCATGGACCGGGGTCCTCGGCGTCAGGGGCCGGGCCATCGAGCCGGCCGAACCGGGAACCTATGGCGGCGTCGTCCGGAGTTGGCTTCCCGCCCCGCACTGAGAGGGTCCCTGCCGGACACCGGACGCTGCCTGAGTCCAGCACGGCGGTGGCGTTCGCAGTCGCGGGGGCTTCATGCCTATACTGACGGCGCGTCCCGGCCAGGAGCAGGCTTATGAATCTCGAACGCGTGGTTTTCGGTTTTTTCATCATCCTTACCCTGAGCCTCAATTACGCCTTCGTCGCGGGAGGCATCGAGTCTCCCGCCCACCACAATGTGTGGATTCTTACGCTCACCATCATCGTCAACCTGGTCGCGATCGGCCTGAAACTTGGGGATCGCTCTCAGACCGGGGCCTTGCTGCTGGCCTCCGGCCTGGTTGCCGGCCTTCTACTGATCACGGCTCGCGTCGTCTGGATCGTCGCGGATGCCGGTGGCGGGGGCGCACCGGGGCCAGGAGACATGGCTGATATCGTCTCGCTCGCAACAGGAGCGCTGGTCGCGAATATCATCGCGACGGCGATCCTGGTCGGCGATACGCTGCTCTCCCGTCGCTAGCACAGAGCGCGGATCGATTCAGCGTGACAGCCGCGATTCTCAACAGGCAGAGGGGGGGTTGAACGCGTGACGCCGACGTCCGATCTTGACCGTGTGACGATGATCGTCCTGCGCTATATGCGCCGGCCGCTATTCGCGCTGCTGTTCGTGTATTCGGTGGGCGTCATGGGCATGGCGCTTATGCCAGGCCGGGTCGTCGATGGTGAGACGACCTACATGAATCTCTTCCATGCTTTCTATTTCTTCACCTATACGGCGACCACGACCGGTTTCGGTGAACTGCCGAATGACTACAGCGACGAGCAGCGCCTGTGGGCGATCTTCTGCCTTTATACCGGCGCCGTCGCCTGGTTCTATGCAATCGGTTCCCTGATTCGCCTGGTGCAGAATCCCCACTTCATCCAGGCCATGGAGGGGTTTCGGTTCGCTCGCAAGGTCCGAGGCAATGTGGACCCCTTCGTCATCCTGTGCGGTTTCGGCGATACCGGCAGCCTGCTGGCTCGGGGTCTGAGCGACCACCGCATGCGCGCCGTGATACTCGATTTCGACCCGGAACGCATCAAGGCACTGGGCGTGCGCGATTACACAGTCGCGATGCCGGGGCTCTGCGCGGACGCCAGTACGCCGAAACACCTCCTGGCCGCGGGGGTGGAACACCCCACATGCCGGGCCCTGGTCGCGCTGACGAACGATGACGACGTCAATCTGAAGATCGCGGTGATGGCCCGGCATCTTAACCCGCAGCTCCGGGTCATCTGCCGTTCGACCTCGGCCCGCCATGAGGCCAATCTGCGAGCGCTGGACAATGTGACGGTCGTTGACCCCTTCGAGATCTTCTCCCAACTCGTCTACTGGGCGATCGCACGCTCCGAGCTACACAACCTCAATGCGTGGTTCGTGGGTGCTCGCGGCGTAGAACTCGGGGTGCCGGTGTACGTGCCGCGGGGCGACTGGATTCTGTGCGGGTACGGGCGGATGGGACGGTGGATCAATCGCTGTCTCCGGGAGCATGGCATCGGCGTACGCATCATCGATCCGGACGTGGACACAAACCTGGCCCGAGAGGGAACGGTCATGGTCCAGTCCAATGCCGATCTTTCGGCCCTGAAGGAGGCGGGCATCCACGATGCGGCCGGGGTCATCGCCGCGACGAATCGCGATGCCGATAATCTCAGTACACTGTTGTCGGTGACGGAGCTCAATCCGGATACGTTCCGCATCGTGCGCCAGAACAGTCACGAGAATCAGGTGGCGTTCGATGCCGCGCGGGCCGATCTGGTCCTCCAGCACAGCCTGACGACGGCGCGCCGGATACTGAAGCTGCTGATCTCGCCTCTCGTCCAGGATCTGATCGACTGGCTCGCACAACGCGAACCGGCCCAGACGAAAGCACTGGTAAGCCGTCTGCAGGCGACCATGGTCAAGGCCCCCCCGCATCTGTGGTCGGTCAAGCTGGTCCCGGGCGAAGCCCCGGCGGTGACCGACTATCTGGAAGCCGGGGGAACGGTGGTGTTGGGGGCGCTGTGCCGGGATGCCCGCTCGTTCCCGGAAGCGCTACCGTGTGGGGCGCTCGCCATTCGTCGGGAAGGCCAGGCGGTCATGCTGCCGGACGAGGATTTTCCGCTTGGTGTCGGCGACGAGGTCCTATTCTGCGGCGTCAAGTGGGTGGAGCCGATGTTGCAGGCGACACTACATAATCCCTACACGCTTCGGTATGTGATCACGGGGTTCGATGAGTCGCGCGGGTACCTGTTTGCATGGCTTGAAGACAGGCTTAGGCGTCGTCGTAGCGATGCTAGGCGGAATGGTCGTCGGCCACGGCCATGAAATCATCGGCCGCGTGAGGACCGCTGGACCTCGCAGTTACGGCCAGGCTGGGCCAGCGTGGTCGCCATCGACGCATCGGGCAAACCCTGGCGTCTCACGGGACCAGCAGCAGTGCCAGCACCCCGGCCACATAGCAGCCGATGATACATACACTCTCGAAGCCGATATGCCCGGGTCCCTGACGCTCGCGATGGAGCATCCCGACCATCAGGATCGCGGTCATCAACAGCGACAAGGCGACCCAGAGCGAGACCGAGTCGGGGATGGCGTGATAGATGGAGCCACCCCGATAAGCGACATCGGCAGCGGCGACGAACAGGGTATCGAAGGCATTGCCGCCGATGATGCCGGCCACCGCGAGCGTCAACGCCCCCCGGCGCACCGCGGCCACCGAGGTGACCAGCTCCGGCAATGAAGTCACCACGGCGGTCATCAGCGCACCCACCACGGAGTGGCCCAGGCCGGTCGCATCGGCGATGATGGCAGCGCTACGCTCGAGCAGCCAGCCACTGATGGCCAGCGCTGCCGCCAGTGCCACGAAGGCCAGCCAGAGCCGCGCTGCCGATTGCTGCATGGCCTGTTCGTCGGGCACATCGGGCTGGGTATCGCGGGTCTGGGCCGGGCTCCACATGGGGTGGTCGCGGCTGCGGTCCACCAGGCGCAGGCCGAACAGGTAGCCCAGCAACAGCAAGGGTGTGATGGGGTGCACCTGCCAGAGCGTCCACTCGGGGGCGAAGCGGCCGACCAGTACCAGTGACAGCAGACACAGCAGCAGTCCACCCTGCATCATATTGCCGAGGGAGGCGGCGGCATGTTCCAGATTGGCGCGCCGATGGGTGATGTCGGCGATGGTCAGAAACAAGGTCTGCACGGCGATACCGCCAAGGGCGTTGCTCATCGCCAGGGTCGGGCGGTCGGCGAATGCCGCCGACACCGATACCACCAAGCCAGACAGCGAAGTGGCCATGCCCAGCAATACGGCCCCGGCGATGGCCTCGCCAAGCCCGGTGCGATCGGCCAGGTCGTCGACGAGCCGAGCCAAGCGTGTCCCCACGATTCCGATCACCAGGGTGCAGCCCGCGAACAGCAGTAGGGCCATTCCCAATGGCATTGCGCCGAGAGCCTGACTCATGAGGCAAACGCAAGGTACATGAATGCAGGGACCACAAGTGGATCTGGCATCAGGACGACTCTTGAAAGGACACCCTTCACTCTAGGTGGACAAGGTGAATCCTTTCAAGGCGCAGCCAGGCAGCACGCAAGCATCACGCCCCAGCGAGATACCATGAGCGTGACAGGCAGTGGTGAACACGCTTGCCAGCACGGCGGGTTCGTTCAGCCGAAGGCGGCCATCCGCCGAGCCGCCGTCAAGTGGGTGATGACCGTGGGTAGCTGGTACATGCTGCTGACCATGATGGCCCCCGAAGGGGTCTGCTCGGCATCGGGGAAACGGTTGAGATGGATCACCGTCATGCCCGCTGCCAGTGCCGCCCGCACCCCGACGATGGAGTCGTCGATGGCGACGCAATCTTCCGGCGCATAGCCCATGAGGCTCGCGGCATGCAGGAACAGGCAGGGGTCGGGTTTCCAGCACTTGGCGGTGTAGCCGCTGAACAGGCGGTCGCCGAAATACTCGGCTAGTCCGCTGCTGCTCAACGAGGCACGAATCTTTGCCTCTGGGCCATTGGAAACCACCGCCATGGGATAGCCAACCAGCGCTGTGAGGGCTTCCGGCGCGCCCGGCAGGGGGATCAGTTCGGTTTCCAGTCGCTGCATCAACTTGCGACGCATCTGAGTTTCCATGACCTCGAGGTGGTCGGGGTCGACTTCACCGTGGCGGCGCTGGAGTTCGGCGACGATCTGGCGAAAGCGGGAACCCCGGAACTCTCCCATATAGTCACTGGCAAGGAATGGTAGACCCACGCCACTCAACGCGATGGCCATCTCGGTGGCAAGGAGCGGTTCGCTGTCGACCAGCGTACCGTCACAGTCGAAAAGCAAGCAGGGAGGATGTGCCATCGTCGGGCATCTCGCGCAGGTCAGGGAATCGGTAAGTCCGTGTCATGGCTATTAGCATATCAGGGCTAACATTGAGGCTTGTGCAAAAATCAAGACTTTGTGAACGGTGTTTCTAAATAGTGTTGTCGCATATCCTTCATCCTTCAAGGGCACCGGTGAGGATGTTGACGACGCTCCCGAGGGGACTTGGTTACCCCGGCTTGCGTTGGGTAACGAGATTCCTAAGCCAGGGCAGGTGCGCTAGTCTGAGGAGGCGCCGTGGATGCGGTGCAGAGATGTCCTCCATCGCCTACAGGAGTAACGCCGGATGCGATTTCACCCCTCGCTTACCACGCTCTGTATCGCTGTCGCCTTGACGGCAGGCGGTCTTGGCACGCATGCCATGGCCTCGGAACATGATGAATCATCGTCGGATGAGTCGCAGGACAGCGCTCAGGAAGGCAGCCAGGCCCTCGATGACGACGCCTTGCAAGAGAAGTACGGCATCACGCCCGGCGCGTTGAAGCGAGACGAGCCGGCATCGGAAGACGAAAGCGGTGGTGGAGGCCAAGCCTCCGAGCAAGATACCGCCCAGGAGGCCGAGCAAGATACCGCCCAGGAGGCCGAGCAAGATGCTGAGCAGGACCCGACCGAAGAGCAGGAAGGAGATTCGGGTGATGTCGTTACCGACGTTACCGAAGTCGAATCGGGTGATGAAGGCGTCGACGAGACGGAAGAAGGAATGCCTACGAACTGAGCGATACGCCGTTTCAGCAGGC
Organism: Halomonas jincaotanensis; assembly: GCF_018448785.1. Classification (GTDB taxonomy): domain Bacteria; phylum Pseudomonadota; class Gammaproteobacteria; order Pseudomonadales; family Halomonadaceae; genus Halomonas; species Halomonas jincaotanensis. The sequence continues at coordinate 46,006 of NZ_JAHCLU010000019.1, forward strand.
TGCCGGAACGCTGGCAGCCTGCTGATCGGGGTTCTGCTCGCCGTAACGCCCATCGCCTCGGCAGCTGCCGACAGCCCTTCCGCGGCGTGGGAGGCGCTGGCGCAAGGCGGTCATGTGGCCTTGATCCGTCATGCGCTGGCTCCCGGTATCGGCGACCCGCCGGACTTTGCCCTCGAGCGTTGCGAGACCCAACGTAACCTCTCCGCGCAAGGTCGCCAACAGGCTCGCGCACTGGGCGAAGCCTTTCGTGAGCGTGACATCGAGATTGCCGCCGTGTACTCGAGTCGCTGGTGTCGCAGCCTCGACACCGCCCGTTTGCTCGATCTCGGTGATGTTGTCCCGACCCCTTCGCTGGATTCCTTCTTTCGTGACCGCAGCGATGCCGATGAGCAGACCGCCCGTACCCGCCAGCTCATAGCGGCGTGGGACCGGCAGGCGACCTTGGTGATGGTCACTCATCAGGTCAATATATCGGCGTTGACCAACAGCGGTGTCGGCTCCGGCGATATTGTCGTGGTCAGGCCGAGTGGCGATCGTCTGGACGTCGTCGGCAGGATTCGCTGACGACCAGGTAGCGTGGCGTTGGTGACTCGTGCCGGTTACTTACTTGCGCCGGGAAAGACGGCGTGAATTGGCGCTGCTGCGCCGATGGTACGGCACCATCGCCTTGCGGCCGGTGACCCACCACGGCGTCTGTTGGCCGAAGGCCATACCCAGCATGGCCTTTTGCATCTCGAGCCCGGTTTCCATGGCGGCCTCGAGCTTCTCGGACACCATGCGCTGGTTTTCCTTCATCATGCTTGCGCTATTTGGCTGCTTGGTCTGCCAGAGGTTCTGGCGCATGTTGATGGTGGAAAGCGATGTCGACCATAGCTCGAAGGCCATGATCCCAAGTTTCCAGACATCCATCATGGCTGCCGGGGTCTGCGGAACTAGGGCAGGGTGAGACGTGTTATTCATGGGAGTGGGACCTTTTCGATGTAAAAATGGAGCGCTGGGTGGACGAAACAATGCGGGCAGTATCACGCATATTGCATCGCAACACGATAACCTGTGATGTGTTTACGCCCGAGAACGTCAATAAAGCCGGCTCGTGAGGGGCGCTGGGTAAGTAATCGCTAACATAATGTCGAGACGGATGAGGTGCATCATGAAGCAGGACGATATCTGGTCACTGGTTGGCTCCGTTGCCGCGGTGGCCGCCAGTGTCATGGCTCGCAAGACCGCCGACAAGGCCTATCGGCGCGAGGTTGGCAAGGCCCCGCCGGCCAATCCCGACCAGCCCGATGTGGGCTGGCGCCAGGCTCTGCTTTGGGGGGCCGGTACCGGCATGCTGGTCGGGGTGGCCCGTGTGGTGGGGCGCCGTGCCGGCAGGGAGGTCATGCGAAAGGCCCCCGGCTCGCGGCCAGGCCGACAGGTACGCCGGTTACTGGGCCGATAGTGCCGAGCGACATCTGTCAGTATGTGTTGCGGCGTCAGCGTGTGGCCGCCTCTTCCAGCGCCTTGACCGCCGGCAGGGTCTTGCCTTCCACGTACTCGAGGAAGGCGCCGCCGCCGGTGGAGATATAGGAGACGCGATCGGCGATGCAGTATTTGTCGATCGCCGCGAGGGTGTCGCCGCCCCCAGCGATCGAGAAGCCGTGGCTTTCGGCAATGGCCAACGATAGTGCCTCGGTGCCCTTGCCGAACTGATCGATCTCGAACACGCCCACCGGGCCGTTCCAGAGAATGGTGCCGGCATCCTTGAGTAGCCCACCCAGGCGACCGGCGGTGTCCGGACCGATATCGAGGATCATCTCGTCATCGGCGACCTGGTCGACAGGCTTGACCACCGCTTGCGCGGATTCAGAGAACTCGGTGGCCACTACCACGTCGGTGGGCAATGGGATCTCGACCTTGGCCATCAGTGCCTTGGCCTGGTCGATCAGGTCCGCCTCATGCAACGACTTGCCAACGTTGTAGCCGGCCGCGGCGATGAAGGTATTGGCGATGCCGCCGCCCACGATCAACTGGTCGCAGCGCTCGGAGAGGGCGTTGAGCACCTCGAGCTTGGTCGACACCTTGGAGCCGCCGACGATGGCGGCCATCGGGCGCTTGGGCGTGGCCAGCGCCTTCTCCAGCGCGTCGAGTTCAGCGGCCAGCAGCGGGCCGGCACACGCCGTGGGGGCGAAACGCGCCACGCCATGGGTGGAGGCCTGGGCGCGGTGGGCAGTACCGAAGGCGTCCATGACGAAGATATCGCAGAGCTCGGCGTACTGCCTGGCGAGCGTCTCGTCGTCCTTCTTCTCGCCCGCGTTGAAACGCACGTTCTCGAGCAGCACGACTTCGCCATCAGCCAGATCCAGGGCGATATCCAGATACTCGCTGACCAGGCGGACGGGACGGCCAAGCAGCTCACCGAGATGCTCCGCCACCGGTGCCAACGAGAACTCCTCGGCGGGTTCGCCTTCGGTGGGGCGGCCCAGGTGGCTCATCAGCATCAGTTTGGCGCCGGCATCGACGGCGGCCTGAATGGTTGGCAGGCAGGCCCGCAGGCGGGCATCGCTGGTCACCTTGCCATGCTTGATGGGGACGTTCAGGTCCTCGCGGATCAGCACGCGCTGCCCGCCGAGGTCGAGGTCGGTCATCTTGCGAACATTCATGGGGGCGTGATCCTCATTTGGGGAAACCGAAACAGGGTCACCGGAACAGTTCACCAAAGCAGCGTCATCGGCCGGGCGGAGCCAGGGCCGCCAGCTGTCGACTCACGTCGAGCATGCGGTTGGCGAAGCCCCACTCGTTGTCGAACCAACAAAGCAGCTTGATGAGGCGGGTTCCGGCCACCCGGGTCTGGGTGGCATCCACGATACCCGAGCGGGGGTCGTGGTTGAAGTCGACCGAGGCCATGGGCTCCTCAGTATAGCCGAGCAACCCGGCAAGGCGGTCACGACTGGCTTCGTGCAACAGGTCATTGATCTCGGCCGTCGAGGTGTCTCGGCGCACCGTAATCGCCAGGTCCATGGCCGAGACGTTGATGGTCGGCACGCGCATATGCAGGCATTCGAAGCGTCCGGTCAGGTGCGGCATCAGGCGACTGATCCCACGTGCAAGGCCGGTGTCCACCGGCACGATGGAATGCATCGCCGAACGCGTCAGGCGCAGGTCGGTCTGGTGATAGGCGTCGATCACCGGCTGGTCATTCATCGCCGAATGGATGGTGGTGGTGACGCCGTGTTCGATGCCGAGTGCCTCGTCGAGCACGGTGAGTACCGGCACCAGGCAGTGGGTCGTGCATGAGGCCGCTGAGACGATTCGATGCTGGGGCGACAGTTCATGGTCATTGATGCCGGTGACGATGGTGGCATCGACGTCGTTTTCCGCTGGTTGGGAGAACAGCAGCCGGCCGGCGCCGGCCGCGATATGCCGCTCGGCGGTAGCGCGATCGCGGAAGCTGCCCGAGCATTCCAGTATCAGGTCGATGCCGAGTTCACGCCAAGGCAACCGGGCCGGGTCGGGTTCGCAGAGCACGCGGATGGCGTGGTCGTTGACCATCAGGCAGTCGCCTTGTGCTTCCACCTGGCCGGGGAAGAGGCCGTGGGTGGTGTCGTAGCGCGTGAGGTAGGCGATGGTGGCCAGGTCCGAAAGCTCGTTGATCGCCACGATTTCGAGTGCCTTGTCTCCTCCGCTAGGGTCGCTGGAGTCGAGTCGCGTCTGTCTCTCGACAAGCGCGCGCAGCACGCACTGGCCGATGCGGCCGTAACCGTTGATGGCGATTCGATAGGCCATGGCGGTGCCTGGAACTCCCGGTAGCGTGTGCGAGCCGGGCATTCTAGCGCACTTGCATGCGGATCGTCTGCTCTACAGGCCCAGCAACCGCCAGGCAAGCGGCAGGAACAGAGCGCTGAAGATGCCGGTCAGGCTCATGCCCAGCGAGGCGAAGGCGCCGGCGGTGGGGCCGAGCTCGAAGGCGCGTACCGTGCCGATGACGTGGCCGTTGACGCCCAGCACGAAGCCCAGCACCCGTGGATCGCGTATCGCCAGATGCTTTGCCATCATCCCGACGCAGGCCGTCGACATCACGCCGGTGATCAGCAGGCCGCCCATCATCAGGGGAATCACGCCGCCCAGCTGCTCGGTGATGCCGATGGCGATTGGCGCGGTCACCGACTTGGGCGCCAGCGACGCCAGTACCTCGGGCGATGCGCCAAGCACCCAGGCCAGGCCCACCGAATAGAAGGCGGCCAGCATCGCCGCCGGAGGCAGGCTGAGCAGGATAGGGCGCCACAGGGCGCGGATACGCGGCCACTGCTGAAAAAGCGGTACGCCGAGGGCCACCGTGGCTGGGCCGAGCAACAACATCATCCAGCCAGCCCCGGCGCGATAATCGGCGTAATCGATGCCGAGCAAGGCAAGGCTGGCGGCGAGCAGCATGGCGGCGATCAGGATCGCTGGGCACCCGCTCGGCCGATTGAGACGCAGGAATAGCCGGTTGCCGGCGAGAAAGGCCGCCAGCGTCAAGGCGATGGCCGGCATCGGAGTGGCCAGCAGATGCTCGCGTAGCGGTGCCAGGCTTTCAGTCATCGGGCGTATCCATCGGCATGAAGCGCAGCATCAGCCATAGCGTGGTCGCCACACTGAGCAGGGTGCCGAGCACCAACGCCACACCGACGGCCAGCCACTGGCCGGCGAAGGCCTCGGCAATGAAGAACACGCCTACCACCCCGGGCATGATCAGCATTGCCAGCACCGCGATCAGTGGCTGGCTGGCGGCCTGAATATCCTCGCTGACCCGCCCACGCAGGATGAGCCACAGGGTCATGGCCAGCATTCCCACTACGCCGGGTGACACCGGGAGGCGCAGTGACCACACCAGTGCCTGGCCAAGAAGCAGGAACCCGACCAACCACAGAAACCCGCGCAATGCCGGCATAAGCGTCCTTGTCAGGTAAGGTGAAAAATTGTTCGCTCGGGCCTTGAAACCTTACCGAGCGATCCTATTTTGCAGATTAACGGGGCAATGTCAGCAGGCATCGACTATTCCCGTGATTGAACACATGGAGCTTGATGTCAGAGGAGGTGTTTGTGATGTTCGGAGATCTCAGACGTTTCGATGTCGGCCAGCCTCAGGGTCTGGACTGGTTCCGGCAATGGATGGACGAGGTGTTTCCCGACACTGCGGCGACGGATATCCGTTCGGTGCCGCGCGGGAGCTATCCGATGATCAACGTGGGACGCACCGATGATGCGGTGCGCGTCTACGTCTTCGCGGCGGGACTGACCGCGGATCAGCTGGAGGTGAGCATTCAGGACAATGTCCTGACCGTCAGCGGCAAGCGTGAAGCCCCTGATGTCGCGGCAGAGGGGCAGGCGGCGCGTACCGATTTTCGCCGCGAGCGTTACCAGGGTGAGTTCAGCCGCTCCCTGGCCTTGCCGGATGGCCTGGACGTCGACCGCACCGAAGCGCATTTCCGCGACGGGATCTTTGAGGTGCGGCTGCCCAAGCGCGAGGAGCTCAAGCCGCGGCGGATCGAGATCCAGTCGCAGGAGGCTAGCTGACGCGGTAAGCCATCGAGACGCAGTGAAAACGGGTGCAAAGTAAACAGCAAATAAAGCAAACGGAGGTGAATGGTCATGAATGAGGTGACCCGGCGTGATGCCTCGCGGGAACCGGCCAAGCGTGAAGAGCGAGAGGAGTCTCTGGTGCCTGCGGTGGATATCTTCGAGCAGAGCAATGCACTGCATGTCATCGCCGACATGCCGGGAGTGACGCGCGAGTCGCTGAGTATCGAGGTGGACGACAATATACTCACGCTGGAAGGCGAGGTACGGCTGAACATGCCCGAGGGGTTGTCAGCCATCTATGCCGAGGTGCGTGCTCAGCGGTTCATGCGTCGCTTCACGCTTAGCCACGAGATCGAAGCCGACGCCATCGAGGCGCGCATCGAAAACGGCGTGGTGCATCTGGTGCTCCCCAAGAAAGAGACCCATCGCCGTCGACGCATCGACGTCAAGGCGGCTTGACGGCCGCCAAGCGACAAGCGCCCTTCCGAACGGGAAGGGCGCTTACGTTTATCTTGGTGGTGTCATAGGGGGGCCCTCTTCCGCTACCCTTGGAGGAGCGCTCGGCGCGATCAATCAAAGGAGGGCGTTGCCACGCCCAAGGAAGAGGAAAGTAATATGAGTGATATCGCCAGGTGGCTGGGTGACGAGGCCGAGGCATTACTGGGGCATGTCTGCACCGGGGTCCCGAAAGAGCAGCTGCACCCGCCCGGACCGGATTTCATTGACCGGGTGATGGCCGCCAGCGACCGCCGCCCCAATGTGCTGCGCAACATGCAGGCATTGTTTGACCACGGTCGGCTGGCCGGTACCGGCTACGTGAGCATCCTGCCGGTGGATCAGGGCATCGAGCATTCTGCAGGGGCTTCCTTCGCGCCCAACCCTCTCTACTTCGATCCGGCCAACATCATTGAGCTGGCCCTTGAAGGGGGGTGCAACGCCGTGGCGTCCACGCTCGGCGGACTGGCGTCGGTCGCACGGCGCTATGCCCACAAGATCCCGATGATCCTAAAGCTGAACCACAATGAAACACTGACCTACCCGGCCATCTATGACCAGACGCTGTTCGCGCAGGTCGAGCAGGCCTTCGAGATGGGCTGCATAGGGGTGGGAGCGACCATCTACTTCGGCTCGCCGGAAAGCCGGCGCCAGGTCATGGAGATCAGCGAGGCCTTCGAGCGCGCCCATGAGTTGGGCATGGTCACGGTGCTCTGGGCCTACCTGCGTAACTCGGACTTCAAGAAGGATGGCACCGACTATCACGTGGCTGCTGATCTGACCGGCCAGGCCAATCACCTGGCGGCGACTCTCAAGGCCGATATCGTCAAACAGAAGCTGCCCGAGACTAACGGTGGCTTCCGCGACATCGGCTTCGGCCATACCCACGACAAGGTCTACAGCAAGCTCACCTCGGACAACCCGATCGACCTGGCTCGCTACCAGGTGGCCAACTGCTACCTGGGTCGCGCCGGGCTGATCAATTCCGGTGGTGGTTCCAAGGGTGCCTCCGACATGGGAGAGGCGGTACGTACCGCGGTAATCAACAAGCGGGCCGGTGGCATGGGGCTGATCTCCGGCCGCAAGGCGTTTCAGAAGCCGATGGCGGAGGGCGTCGAACTGCTCAATGCCATCCAGGACGTCTACCTGTCCCGGGATATCACCATCGCCTGACGGACCTGGCGGCAGAGGGTGGTTGGAACAACTCGGGCCCGGCAATTGCCGGGCCCGAGTTGTATTGAGAAGACGTGTTGAGAGGACAAGCTGTCTCAGCCCAGTAGCGCGGTGGCCCTGGCCACCACGTTGGCGACGGTAAAGCCGAAGTGCTTGAACAGATCGCCGGCGGGGGCGGATTCGCCGAAGGTGTTCATGCCGATGATGTCGCCGTCCAGGCCGACGTACTTGTACCAGACGTCGCGGTGGCCGGCTTCAACAGCCAGGCGCTTGGTCACGGCCCTGGGCAACACGCTCTCGCGATATGCGTCGTCCTGACCGTCGAAGCGGTAGGTGGAGGGCATGGATACCACACGCACGGCACGGCCCTGAGTTTCCAGCTCGGTGGCGGCGTCCATGGCCAGGCCCACTTCCGAGCCGGTAGCGATCAGGATAAGGTCCGGCGTCACCACCTTGTCCTTGCGGACACTGTTCTTCAGGACGTACCCACCGCGCTGGATATTGGCCAGCTGCTGTGTGGTGCGCGCCTGGTGGGGCAAGGTCTGGCGTGACAGCACCAGCGCCGTGGGACCGGCGTGGCGCTTGATGGCAGCGTTCCAGGCGGCGGCGGTTTCCACGGCGTCGCAGGGGCGCCAGGTGGCGAGGTTGGGCGTCGAGCGCAGGGTGGTGAGCTGCTCGATGGGCTGGTGAGTGGGGCCGTCCTCCCCCAGCCCGATAGAGTCGTGGGTGAAGACGTAGATCACCTGGGTGCCCATCAGCGCCGCCATGCGTACGGCATTGCGCATGTATTCCATGAAGATCAGGAAGGTGGCGCCATAGGGAATGAACCCACCGTGCAGGGCGATGCCGTTCATGATCGCCGCCATACCGAACTCGCGCACCCCGTAGTGCAGATAGCTACCGTCCGGAGAGCCCTCAGCGGAGTTGTTGGAAGAGCCCTCAGCGGGGTTGTTGGACGAGCCGGCGCCGATCACCTTGACGCCATTCCAGACCGTCAGGTTGGAGGGTGCCAGGTCGGCGCTGCCGCCGAGCAGCTCGGGCAGTTGCGGGCCGAGGGCGTTGAGACAGGCCAGCGACGCCTTGCGGCTCGCCAGGTTCTCGCCGGCTTCCTGCGCCTGCTGGATCAGCCGCTCGCTGCCGAGTTCGACTGGCAGCTCGCCCTTGAGGCGTCGCTGCAGCTCTGCTGCCTCGCTGGGATAGGCCGCGGCGTAACGCTCGAAGCGCGCCTGCCAGTCGGCCTGGCGAGTACTGCCGGCGTCGTGGGCGTCCCAGCCCTGGTAGATTTCTTCGGGGATATGGAAGGGCTTGTGCGGCCAGTCGAGCTGCTTGCGCGCCGCGGCGACCTCGTCCTCGCCGAGTGCCGCGCCGTGGCTCTCCTCCTTGCCCTGCTTGTTGGGCGCGCCGAAGCCGATAATGGTCTTGCAGATGATCAGGCTGGGCTTGTCGTCCTGGGTCTTGGCAAGCTCGATGGCGGCCTGGATTTCCTCGGGCTTGTGCCCGTCGACGTTGGCTACCACGTGCCAGCCGTAAGCCTCGAAGCGTTTGGCGGTGTCGTCGGTGAACCAGCCATCGACCTCGCCATCGATCGAGATGCCGTTGTCGTCATAGAAGGTGATCAGCTTGCCGAGCCGCTGGGTGCCGGCCAGCGATGCCACCTCATGGGAAATACCCTCCATCAGGCAGCCGTCGCCCACGAAGCACCAGGTGTGATGATCGACGATGGCGTGGCCGGGGCGATTGAACTGCGCCGCCAGGGTGCGCTCGGCCAGTGCCAGGCCCACGGCATTGGCCAGGCCCTGGCCCAGTGGGCCGGTCGTGGTCTCGATGCCCGGCGTGTAACCCAGCTCGGGATGGCCCGGGGTACGCGAGTGCAGCTGGCGGAAGTTCTGCAGCTCCTCCAGACTCAGCTCGTAGCCGGTCAGATGCAGCAGCGAATAGAGCAGCATCGAGCCATGACCGTTGGACAACACGAAGCGGTCGCGGTCGGGCCAGGTCGGGTCGGCCGGATTATGCTTGAAATGATCGTTCCACAGGACCTCGGCGATATCGGCCATGCCCATGGGGGCGCCGGGATGCCCGGAATTGGCCTTCTGGACGGCATCCATGGACAGGGCGCGAATGGCGTTGGCCAGTTCGAAACGGGATGGCATGTAGAGCTCCTCGCCTGCGGCAGAAAGTGCTGGGCATTACCCGTCGGAGGGCGACGGGACGCGCGTTCTGGCTGGAAGCGCCACGGGACTCCGTGGCGCGGATAAAAACGGTCGCTATTGTCGCCGACTTGGCCGTCGGCGGCAAATGACGGGTGTCAGCCGTAAAGCCAGCGTGTAAACTGCGCCACTGCCTATTGCCGTTACACAGAGGGTCGAGAACGCCATGCGCGAATACTCCCTGTTCACCTCCGAGTCCGTGTCCGAAGGGCATCCGGACAAGATCGCCGACCAGATTTCCGATGCCGTGCTCGATGCCATTATCGCCCGCGACAAGCATGCCCGCGTGGCCTGCGAGACGCTGGTCAAGACCGGTGTCGCCATCGTCGCCGGCGAGATCAGCACCTCGGCCTGGGTCGACCTGGAAGCGCTGGTGCGCGAGGTGATCACCGGCATCGGCTACACCTCCTCGGACGTCGGTTTCGATGGCGAGACCTGTGGCGTGCTCAATCTGATCGGCAAGCAAAGCGTTGACATCGCCCAGGGCGTCGACCGGGCCAAGCCCGAGGATCAGGGAGCCGGGGATCAGGGATTGATGTTTGGCTATGCCACCAACGAGACCGACGCCTACATGCCGGCGCCGATCCACTATGCCCATCGTCTGGTGGAGCGCCAGGCCGAGCTGCGCAAACAGGGCCTGCTGCCCTGGCTGCGGCCCGACGCCAAGAGCCAGCTGACGTTTCGCTATGACGACAGCGGCAAGCCCTGCGGCGTCGACGCCGTGGTGCTGTCCACCCAGCACGACCCGGGCATCGACCAGAATGAGCTGCGCAAGATGGTCAAGCGCGAGATCATCGAGTCGGTGATCCCCGCCGAGTGGCTCACCGGCTCGACCAAGTATCACATCAACCCCACCGGCAAGTTTGTGATCGGTGGCCCGGTGGGCGACTGCGGCCTGACCGGGCGCAAGATCATCGTCGATACCTACGGCGGCATGGCGCGCCACGGCGGTGGGGCGTTCTCCGGCAAGGACCCGTCCAAGGTCGACCGCAGCGCAGCCTATGCCGGGCGCTACGTGGCCAAGAACCTGGTCGCCGCGGGACTGGCCGACAAGTGTGAGATCCAGATCTCCTACGCCATCGGCGTGGCCGAGCCGACCTCGGTTGCCATCGACACCTTCGGCACCGGCCGGATCGACGATGCGCGCATCATCGAACTGGTCCGCGAGCACTTCGACCTGCGCCCCAACGCCATCACCCGCATGCTCGATTTGCTGCACCCGATGTACCAGCTGACGGCCGCCTACGGTCACTTCGGCCGCGAGCCCTTCGAGACGTCCTATCGCTGGACCGACACCCAGGGCCAGGAACATGTCGAGACTTTCCTCGCCTTCCCCTGGGAGAAGATCGACAAGGCGGAGTCGCTGCGCCAGGCCGCTGGCCTCTAAGCCCTTGGGTGTATAACCCGTTTAGGTGTAGTAAGCCCATAGATGTAAGCGATCGCCTACGCAAACTGACAGGCCCCGCCGGCACCCGCCGCGCGGGGCCTGTTGGTATGGTCGGGGCAGTTTCCCGAGAGTCCCGATCATGCGCTTCTCAGCAGCTCTTCTCCTGTGGTGGCTGTCCAGCCTGCTTCCCGGCTCGCTGGCCCTGGCCGATGCCTGTCCCGATTGGACGGCGGCGCGCGCCGAGCGCGAGGTCACCGCGCTGACGCAGCGACTGAACGACTGGGACCGCGCCTACTACGCCCATGAAGAGAGTGGCCAGGGCGAACCGACGGTAAGCGATGGCGTCTATGATCAGGCCCGCCAGCGCCTGGCGCAGTGGCAGGCGTGCTTTCCAGGCGAGGTGCCGGAGGTGGTGACCAAGCCGACGCTGCCTGCCGGTCCCGTCGAGCATCCCATCGCCCAGACCGGGCTTCGCAAGCTCGACGGCGAAGACGCAGTGCGCCGCTGGCTGGCGCGCCGCGACGATGCCTGGATCCAGCCCAAGGTGGATGGTGTGGCGGTGACGCTGGTCTATCGGGCCGGGCGCCTGTCGCGTGCGGTCAGCCGCGGCGACGGTCGGGGCGGTCAGGACTGGACCGAGAATGCAGGGAAAATCGCCGCGGTGTCCGAGCGATTGGCGACGGGCGAGGATCTGGTACTGCAGGGTGAGCTCTACCTACGCCTCGACGGCCATGTCCAGGCAGAGATTGGCACCGCCGGGGCTCGCAGCGAGGTCGCGGGGCTACTGGCGCGTCACGAGTTGTCGGCACAGGCGGCCGAGCGGATCGGACTCTTCGTCTGGGACTGGCCCGACGGCCCCGAGACGATGCAGGCGCGCTTGGCGGCACTGGCCAAGCTGGATGACACCGAGGGCGACATCGAGGGTTTCGCCGAAAGCACCAGGATGACCCATCCCGTCACCTCGCTGGCCGACGTGAAACGCTGGCGCGAGACCTGGTACCGCGGCCCTCTGCCCTTCGCCACCGACGGGGTGGTGCTTCGCCAGGGGCGGCGTCCGCCAGGCGAGCAGTGGCGAGCCGAGCCGCCGAACTGGGCGGTGGCCTGGAAGCACCCGCCCCGCGAGGCGCTGGCCGAAGTACGCGGGGTCGAGTTTCGTATCGGCCGCACCGGGCGCATCACGCCGCTGTTGCATCTCGTGCCGGTCGAGCTGGGCGGGCGCGTGATTCGCCGCGTCAGCGCGAGTTCGCTGGACCACTGGCGCTCGCTGGACATCCGCCCCGGCGATCAGGTGACCATCGCGCTGGCCGGGTTGACCATTCCGCGCCTCGAGGGAGTCGCATGGCGAGCGGCCGAGCGACCGGCAGTATCGCCCCCGCAGGCAGAGGACTATCACGCCCTTAGCTGCTGGCGGCCGACGCCCGCCTGCGAGTCGCAGTTCATGGAGCGGTTAGCCTGGCTGGGCGGCGCAAAGGGGCTCGATATGTCCGGTGTCGGCCCTGGCACCTGGGAGGCGCTGGTCGAGGCGGGATTGGTCGCGGGACTGCTCGACTGGCTGACGCTGGATACCGCTCAGCTGGAAACCGTGCACGGGATCGGCGAGGTGCGCGCCGGTCAGCTGCGCGACGTCTTTGCCCTGGCGCGGCGGCGCGCTTTCGGCGATTGGCTGGCGGCCTTGGGTCCGCCACCTGGGCTTGAACACGCGAACACCCGGCGCTGGGAGCCCCTGACCAGGCGCGACGCAGCCGCGTGGCGTGCATTGCCGGGCGTGGGGCCGCAGCGGGCCGAGGACCTGGTAGCTTTCTTTCATCATCCGCAGGTACGAACGCTGGTCGAGCGGCTGCGTGAGGCCGATATCGCAGGCTTCTGACGAGACGCGATGGATGAGGCGCGAGGGGGAACCGTGCGGCAATAGGTTTGTGGCGTATCGGCGTGAGTGCCTATAGTGGGGGGGGTAGGCCTCGCCCTCGAGGCCAATTCTTGCGTCCATGATCACTTGCGTACATGAACAGGAGGTGTCGCCGATGAATCAGCCTGCCGTTTCCACTCCGTCCACCACGGATTACAGGGTCGCCGATATTGGCCTGGCCGACTGGGGGCGCCGCGAGATCCGAATCGCCGAGACCGAGATGCCGGCTTTGATGACCATCCGCGACAAGTACCGCGCACAGCAGCCGCTGGCCGGGGCCCGCATCGCTGGCTGCATCCACATGACCATCCAGACGGCGGTGCTGATCGAGACCCTGATCGATCTGGGGGCTTCGGTGCGCTGGTCGTCGTGCAATATCTTCTCTACCCAGGATCATGCCGCCGCCGCTATCGCCGCCGCAGGTATTCCGGTGTTCGCCTGGAAGGGCGAAACCGAGGACGAGTTCTGGTGGTGCATCGAGCAGACCGCCCAGGGTCCCGACGGCTGGGTGCCTAATCTGGTGCTCGACGATGGCGGCGACCTGACCGCGCTGCTTCACGACACGCATCCTGAGCTACTCGATGCCATCCACGGCATCTCTGAAGAGACCACCACCGGGGTCCATCGCCTGCAGGAGATGCTGCGTGACGGCACGCTCAAGGTGCCGGCGATCAACGTCAACGATGCCGTCACCAAGTCGAAGAACGACAACAAGTACGGCTGTCGACACTCACTGAACGACGCCATCAAGCGCGGTCTCGATCACCTGCTGGCCGGCAAGCAGGCGCTGGTGGTGGGCTACGGTGACGTCGGCAAGGGCTCGGCGGCCTCGCTGCGCCAGGAGGGCATGATCGTCAGGGTCGCCGAGATCGATCCGATATGTGCCATGCAGGCCTGCATGGACGGCTTTGAAGTCGTCTCGCCCTACGTCGATGGTATTAATCGTGGCGCGCAGAGTGTGGATCGTGCCCTGCTGGCGCGCATCGACCTGGTGGTGACCGCCACCGGCAACGTCGACGCCTGCGATGCCGCCATGCTCGAGGCGCTGAAGCCGGGTGCGGTGGTCTGCAATATCGGCCACTTCGACAGCGAGATCGACACGGCCCATATGCGCCGTCAATGGCATTGGGAAGAGGTCAAGCCCCAGGTGCACAAGGTCTATCGCGACAGCACGCCAGGCGATTTCGACCCGCAGAGTCGCGACTACCTGATTCTGCTCTCGGAAGGGCGGCTGGTGAACCTGGGCAACGCCACCGGTCACCCCTCGCGGGTGATGGACGGCTCCTTCGCCAACCAGGTGCTGGCGCAGTTGCACCTCTACGAACAACGCTTCGCCGACCTTCCCGGCGACCGCCAGGCGTCGGCGCTGGCGGTCACCGTACTGCCGCGCCACCTGGATGAGGAGGTCGCCCGCTACATGGTCGAGGGTTTCGGCGGGGTGCTCACCCGCATGACCGCGGCCCAGGCCGACTACACCGGAGTGTCGGCCGATGGGCCCTTCAAGCCTCACGACTATCGCTACTGAGTGCTGGTTCTGGCTTTCGACTGTTTAAACAAAGGCCAGAAAACGCCCGGCACATAGCACCAGCAGCCAGAGGATCAGCGACAGCGCGCCCAGCAGCCGCAGCCGCGCTGTCGAGGCACCCGGCAGACCGGCGCCGAAATTCAGCGCCAAGGCGTTGCTGACGGCCATCAGGATCAGCACCAGCTTGAGCGGGAACAGGGGGGTGCTGGCGTAGCCGCGGGGGTCGGCAAGAAACAGCAGGACCCCGCTGGTCGCGGCCAGCACCAGTCCGGCGATGGCCAGCGGTTGCAGCAGACTCGCCGCGTCGGCGAGCCCGATGTTGCGGCGCAGGCCGAGTAGCCGGAGGTCCAGGGGCACGATGGCGCCAATCAACAGCGCAATGCCCAGCACATGCAGCGTATTGACGCCCGCGTAACCCCAACGCGACAACCGCATCCAGTCGGCGAGTGGGGTCGCGGCCAGTCGCGTCAATACCTCGTCCACCGACTGGGCTCAGATGCGCCCGGGGTAGAGTACGTGGTGCTGGTCGCCGATCCAGAGCTGTTCGGCCTTGAGCAGGCGCTCACCGGCATGTTCGCCCGATATCCGCAGCTCGACGCCCTCAGCCAGGTCGCCGTCACCGAGTCCCGCGCGCTCGTTACGCCAGGGTTGCCCCACCTCGACGGTCCAGGTGTCGCCTTCCACGTCGAGGGTCAGCTCGCCATGGGGGTTGCCGAGCCGCGCTGCAGTGATGACGCCAGTGAGTTCGATGGTCTCACCGCCGGTCCAGCCATGATGGGCGATGGCCGGCGTGTGCAGCCATAGGGCACTCATTAGCATCATGATCAGAAAATGCCGCCGTTGCATGCTCATCTCCTCTCGCCAGTCGTTCGATGCTTTAAGACTAGCCGTGGGCGGGGTGGCTGCAAGTCGGGGGTGAGTCGTCCCGGCTCGGCCAAGGAGGTCAGCGCATCCCGGCAAGCGCCATCAGGAGGTTCAGGTAGAACGGGATCAGCAGCGGGGCGGCCAGGGTGGTGACCAGTACCGCAAGGGCGCCCTTCGCCGGGGCGATGCCCAACTCCATGGCCACCACCACCACGTTGGCGGCCATCGGCACCACGCCGACCAGCAACAGGGCCAGCGCCAGTTCCGGGGGTAACGGGAAGAACGCCTGCAGACCCAACACCGCGGCCAGTGCCAGCAGCGGCCAGAGGCCGTAACGAATCGCCACGCAGGCGCCAATGAAGCGCAGGTCCAGCGCTCTCAACGAGACGCGCCCCAGGGTCATGCCGATGATCATCATGCCGAGCAGGGTATAGGTCGCGGGGAAGACCGCCATGCCTTCCATCATGGCGTCCGGCATGTCGAGACCCAGGCCGCTGGCGAGCAGGGCGGCGAGGAAGGCGTAGACCAGCGGCAGCCGCACGATCTTAGCCAGGCTCTGCGCTACCGAAAAGCGCCCACGGGCGCTCAGGTAGAACCCCACTGTGAATTCGTAGAGGGTCACCCCCAGAACGCAGAACAGGTACAACGTCACGCCCTGGGGCGGCAGCAACACCAAAGCGACCGGTAGACCAAAATAGCCGGTATTACCGGTGCCTGACGAAAAGGCCAGTAGCGCACTTTCCTCGGACGCAAAGCGGCGGCGCGCCAGACACTGGACGATCAGGGCCACCAGGCTCGAGAGCAGGAACAACGCTGCGGTCAGGAGCAGGTAGGCGGGCGTCGGTCCGCCCAATACCAGGGCTCGAAAGAAGGTCAATGGCGCGATCAGGTAGACCAGCAGGGTGGCGATGGGGCGAGGGTCGATGGCCAGGCGTCGAGCGGCCAGCCAACCCAGCCCGACGAAAGCCAGCAGCGTCCAGAGGGGACCCATCAAGGTGCTGGGATCGATCATGGTCATGTTCTTCCCTGGGTCGCTGGCCCGCCGCTAGATGAGCAGTATTGATACAGCTTCGCGTATCTTTCATTGGTCCGTAGGACATCCAGGCGTCAGAATAGCCGTTATATGCATTATTTTCATGAGGTCAGCCGATGAGCACGCAGGAACACCCCTTGGGCATCAGCTTCGAGTTCTTTCCCCCCAATACCGATGTCGGGCGTGAAAAACTGAAAAGTGCACGGGATACCCTGGCTGAGCGTCGCCCGCGCTTCTTTTCGGTCACCTATGGGGCCGGTGGGTCGACCCAGGCGCGTACGCTGCATACCGTCAATGCGGTGCGTGAATCGGGCATCACCACGGCGCCCCACCTGTCGTGTATCGGCAGCGAGAAGGCGCAGATGCGCGACCTGCTGGCCCGCTACCGCGAAGAGGGCATCGACAGCCTTGTAGCGCTGCGTGGCGACCTGCCCTCGGGTATGGGCGGCATCGGCGAGTTTCGTTACGCCAACGAACTGGTCGAGTTCATCCGTGAGGAGACCGGCGATCATTTTGAAATCGCCGTGGCCGGCTACCCCGAGTCGCATCCCCAAGCACCCAGCTTCGACCGTGACCTGGAGAATTTTGCCCGCAAGGTGAAGGCTGGGGCAAACCTCGCCATCACCCAGTACTTTTTCAGCGCCGATGCCTATTTTCACTTTGTCGATCGGGCGCGTGCACTTGGCGTCGAAGCGCCGATCGTCCCTGGCATCATGCCGATCACCAACTACACCAAGCTGGCGCGATTCTCGGACGCCTGCGGTGCCGATATACCGCGCTGGATCCGCAAGCAACTCGAGGCCTACGGCGATGACAGCGAGTCGATTGCCGCCTTCGGCGAGGATGTTGTGTCACGGCTCTGTCAGCGGCTGCTGGATGGCGGCGCGCCGGGGCTGCATTTCTATACCCTCAATCAGGCCGCCCCCAGCTTGAAGATTCTCGACAATCTGGCCTGACACCGTCGCTGGCGATCACCCTGGTGAGTGTCTACGCTGATAGCCGCATATCCATGGAAACGGACACAGGAGACGCAAGATGCGTTTAGACGCTCTTACACGGGTTGCTACCGCTTCGCTACTGCTGGTCGCCGTCAGCAGTCACGCCAACGAAAGCCGTGACGTCGAGATGCATTCGGTCAGTGCCGAGGGCGTCGGGGAGTCTATCGGCACCATTACCCTCGAGGATACCGATCACGGCTTGCTGCTGACGCCGGATTTGAGCGGCATCGCGCCGGGCGTCCATGGCTTTCATGTCCACCAGGAAGCCAGCTGCGAGCCGGGCGAGAACGACTCGGGGGACATGGCGGCGGCTTTGCAGGCCGGAGGCCATTATGATCCCGAGGATACCGGCCGCCACGAAGGACCCTACAGTGAGGGACACTTGGGCGACCTGCCGGTGTTGATCGTGGACGACGATGAAACGGCCACGCTGCCGGTCCTGGCGCCGCGGCTGAGCCTTGATGACATGAACGGACGCAGCCTGATGATCCACGCGGGTGGCGACAACTATTCCGACGACCCAGAGCCGCTGGGCGGCGGGGGTGGCCGCATGGCATGCGGTGTGGTCGAGTCCTGACACCGTACACCTTGGCTAACACGCCATGACACAGGCGCCATGACACAGGAAGGCCCCGCGCTGATGCGGGGCCTTCTTCGTGTCTGTACGTCATGACGGCGTGCCGGTCATATCACGACTAGCTTAAAGTGACGGGTTTGGCGCCGCCTCCGTGGGCGCCGCGTTGCATCATGAACAGCGCACCACCGATCACCAGACCGGCGATGTCGGTATAGATACCGCCGTAGATGAGGAAGAGGGCGCCGATCAGCATGACGACCCGCTGCCAGGCCTTCACCGGACCAAAGAACCACGCCTGGACCATCCCGGCCAGTAATACGATGCCAAGGGTGGCCGTTGCGCCCACACGCAGGATCTGGAACCAGGAGCCTTCCATCAGCATGGCCGGGCTGTAGAAGAACATGAAGGGCACGATGAAGGCCGCCAGCCCGATCTTGAAGGAAGCGACCGAGGTGCCCATGGCGTTGGCGCCGGAAATTCCGGCGGCCGCGTAGGACGCCAGTGCGACCGGCGGCGTGATCGCCGAGACCACCGCAAAGTAGAACACGAAGAAGTGGGCGACCAGTGGCTGGATGCCGATATTGATCAGGCCCGGTGCGACCACCGATGCCGCTACTGCATAGGCCGCCGTGGTCGGCATGCCCATGCCCAGCAGGATGCTGATACACATGGCGAACATCAGCGCCAGCAGCTGGCTGACGCCGGCCAGACCCAACAGCAGCGAGGAGAAGCGTGCGCCGACCCCGGTCAGGGAAATGACGCCGACGATCAGGCCGGCGCAGGCACACACGGCGATGATCTGAATCGCCATGGTACCGGCCAGCTGCAAGGCCCTGAGGATGTCGCGCGGGCCCATCTTGTTGGGCGAGAACCAGCTCACTACGGCGGCGGAGGCCGTCGCCAGGGTTCCCGCACGAATCACCGAATAGCCCATGAACAGTGCGGCGATCAGGATGATGATCGGCGCAAACAGGTAGACCTGCTTGACCAGCTTCGAGAACAGCGGAATTTCTTCCTTGCGCATGCCGCGCATGCCCTTGCGGGCCGCCTCGAAGTCGACCATGAAGTAGACCGACACGAAGTAGAGGATCGCCGGGATCAGCGCCGCCACGGCGATGTCGGTGTACGGGATACCGGTGATCTCGGCCATGATGAAGGCACCGGCGCCCATGATCGGCGGCATGATCTGTCCGCCGGTCGACGCCGCAGCTTCGATGGCGCCGGCGCTTTTGGCCGGATACCCCACCTTCTTCATCAGCGGGATGGTCAGCGAGCCGGTGGACACCACGTTACCGGCGCTGGTGCCGTTGATCATGCCCATCAGGCCGGAGGCGAAGATCGCCACCTTGGCCGGGCCACCACGGGCGCGGCCGGCGCAGGCGAAGGCGAAGTTCACGAAGTAGTCGCCAACCTTCGAGGCCTGTAGGAAGGCGGCGAAGATGATGAAGAGGATGATGTAGGTCGATGAGACCGCTGTGGTCGGCCCGAGAATGCCGGCGTCGGTGTAGACCTGGCTGAAGAAGCGTCCCAAGGATAGTCCGGGATAACCCAGGAAACCCGGCAGATAGGGACCGGCAAACACATAGATAAGAAAGATTGCGGATATTACGACCAGCGCGAGACCCGTCACGCGCCGCGTTAGCTCCAGAATCAATAGCGAACCGGCAATCGCCGCCCAGGAGATGCCAATGGGAGCGAAGGAGGTACCGGTCGAGGCGCGCAGCGGGCTGTTGAACATGATCAGCAGGTAACCGGCGCTGGCGATGGCGGCGACCATCAATACCAGGTCGGCCGGGCAGAGATGCTGGCGGGTGCGCCGATGGAACCACGAAATCACGATGGCCGAGGCGGTGGCGAAGATCAGCGGGAAGCCGAAATGCCAGGTTTCCACCACGGGTTCGATGCGCATGGCACCGCCGCTCATGGTGTTTTGGATCAGAAATACCTGGACCAAGGCATAGATGGCGGGTATCAGCAGGGCATAACTCGCCCAGGTCAGCGCACGCGAGGCCGCAGACGGCTCACCTTCCGAGGCGAAGCTCGCGCCTGTGTAGAGGCCGTAGCCGAGGATCAAAGCGCCGGCGATATGCACGATGCGAAATGACCAGGTTTCCATCGGATAGATATTCAGCGAGATCAGGTGGAAGCTCGAGTAGGCGATGGCCAAGGCGCTGAACAGCAGCCAGTGCCAACCGGTGAACAAGCGCCGGTTGGATTCGACAGGTTCATCGTCAACGCCCGTGGCGACAACGGCTTCCACAGCGTCATCGCCGCTGTCATCGTGGTGGCGAGGGTCGGGAGTATGGGACATGGCAGGCACCCTTGGGGGTATCACGGAGGATCAGACGAGCTGCCCCGCGCCGGGGGTGCGACGCGGGGCAGCGATCGAGGGAACGGCTTAGTTCAGCTTGAGGTCGTCATCGATCTCGTAGCCATTCTCTTCGTACCAGCGCACGGCACCCGGATGGAACGGCAGTACGGTGTTGAACTTGATGTTTTCCGGAATGGAGGTTTCCGCGGTGCGGTGGACGTCCATCATACGATCGTTGTTTTCCATGGTCAGCTTGGTGACTTCATACACGAAGTCTTCGGGCAGGTTGCAGCCGGCGATGGCGAAGTTCCACATGGAAACCGCCCGTGCATCCTCTTCCAATGTCTCATAGGTGCTGGCCGGGATCATGAACTCGGACACCGGGAAGGATTCGAGCACCTTGGCCTGCTCTTCTTCGGTGAACTCGATGATGTTCACGTCGGTCTGCACCTCGAGCTGGCTGACGGCGGGAATCGGAATGCCGGCGGCGAAGGCGATGACGTCGATCAGGCCGTCCTGCAGCTGCCCGCCGAGATCGGACCAGCCACCGTTGCGACGATCGAAATCGACGCCAAGCTCTTCCAGGATAGCCGGGAAGTAGGTGTCGGAGGTAGAGGCTGCCGGCCCGAAGCCGATGCTGGCACCGTCGGGGATGTCCGAGATCGACTCGATGCCGCTGTCGGCCAGCGCGGTGATGGAGAATGGCGTCTCGTACATCGGGAAGAGGGCACAGACGTTATCCATCTCCATGCCCGGCGCCAGTGGGCTCTCGCCGGACACGGCGTCGGAGGCCGGGCCCATGGTGGTCAAGCCGAAGGCCACGTCGCCGCCGTGGACAAGTGCCAGGTTCTGGGTTGGGCCGCCGGTGACTTCGCCGCCGCCGGAGATGTCGAGCTCATCGGAGATCAGGTTGGCCCAGCCGGAACCGTAAACGAAGTAGGTACCGCCCTGGCTGGCAGTGCCCACGGTGAAGTTGTCGGGCCAATCGCTGCGGTCCGACTGAGCGGAGGCCGAGGTGGCGACCAGCATGGCGCCGGCCAGCGTGCCGGTGAGAATCGTGGTTGCTGCAGTACGCATGGCGTATCTCCTTGCGGGGTTGTGGTTATTCGCCGGAGTCCCGCCGGTGGGCGGGGGCAAGGTGACGACTGGTCAGTATGGTGACTGTCGCCGATTCCTGCCTGCTTCCGGGTGCGGCATCGTTCAACGGTTATACAGCGCAAGTGACACGCCAGTTCTCAACAACTCCAATAAAATCATTTTGTTGCGATTTTAGATTTAGACAAAGGTCGAGTGATGCGTGGCGGGGATGGTGCGAGAGTCCACACAGAAACCGCCACCCGCCATGTGGTTATCCGCACAGCGTGTGACGTAGTGGTGTGATCGCGGGAGCTAAACGGAGCTGAAGCAGCAACAAGGAACGCTTTGAGCACGTTGCTCATCCTCCACGCGTCTGGGTCAGCGGCGCTTGGGGTCGAGGATCCTGACCGGCTGGAAGTCGCTGCTTTGCTGTTCCTGGCGTGGTTGACTGACGCGCGTTTCGAGTTGCGGCGCGTCTTGTTCCTCGATGGGCAGCTGCTCGAAAAAAGCGCAGCTGACACATTCACGGTAGCGGATGCCGTTCTGCTCCCAGGCGCGGATGCGATCCATCTCAGCGCAGCGCGGGCAGATGACGCCAGCGATAAAGCGTTTCACGGTGGCCATGGGGGCTCCAGGTTCGGGCCGCCACAGACGCGCGGCGGCCGGTGAGTTCGTAAGACAATTTCAGGCGGCGCGTATGCCACTGTGGCGCAGCAGCGGCTCGACGCTGGGTTCGCGGCCACGGAAGGCACGGAACAACTCGGCGGCATCGCGCGACCCGCCTCGCTCAAGGATCTCGGTACGAAAACGGCGTCCGGTTTCCGGGTCGAAGATGCCAGCTTCCTCAAAGGCGCTCCAGGCATCGGCCGAGAGCACTTCGGCCCATTTGTAGCTGTAATACCCCGCGGCATAACCGCCGGCGAAGATGTGTCCGAAGCCATTCTGGAAGCGGTTGAAGGGCACCCGTGGCACGACGGAGACGCGATCGCGCACGTCACTCAGCAGGGCGTGGATGTCGCTGGCCGTCGGACTCGCGAATTCGCGATGCAGGCGGAAGTCGAACAGCGAGAGCTCCAGCTGACGCACCATGCCCATCGCCGACTGGAAATTCCTGGCGGCCTGGAGGCGTTCGAGCAATTCGGCAGGCAGCGGCTCGCCGGTATCGACGTGCCCAGCGATCAGGTCGAGGCCCCCGCGCTCCCAGCAGAAGTTCTCCATGAACTGGCTGGGCAGCTCCACGGCGTCCCAGGCGACGCCGTTGATGCCGGAGATATCGGCAACGGTCTGACGGGTCAGCATGTGATGCAGGCCATGACCGAACTCGTGGAACAGCGTGCAGACCTCGTCGTGAGTCAGCAAGGCGGGTTTGTCGCCCACCGGGCGGGTGAAGTTGCAGGTTAGATAGGCGACAGGCAGCTGCATGTCATCGCCTTCCAGGCGGCGAACGCGGCACTCGTCCATCCAGGCGCCGCCACGCTTGCCTTCGCGGGCGTAGAGATCGAGATAGAAGCTGGCGATCGGCGCGCCGTCCTCCATGATACGGAAGTAGCGGACATCGGCATGATAGCGGGGCGCCTCGCGATCTTCCTCGAAGTTGACCCCGTATAGGCGCTCGACCACGCGGAACATGCCGTCGACCGCCTGGGGTGCCGGAAAGTAGGGGCGCAGCTGCTCTTCAGAAATGGCGTAGCGAGTTTCGCGCAGCTTCTCGCTGGCAAAGCCGACATCCCAGGGCGCGAGTTCGATCATGCCCAACTCGTCTCGTGCATAGACTTCAAGCTCCGCGAACTCTTCCCGAGCCTGAGGCACGGCGCGGACGGCCAGGTCCTCTAGAAAGGCGATTACGTGGTCGGACGATTCGGCCATCTTGGTGGCGAGCGAGAAGTCAGCGTAATTGGCGAATCCCAGCAGCTCGGCGAGCTCATGGCGTAGCGCGAGGATTTCCTCCATCACCGGGGCGTTGTCGAACTGCCCGGCGTTGGGACCTTGGTCCGAGGCGCGGGTGACGAAGGCCGTATAGACCTCGCGTCGCAGTTCCCGATCATCGGCATAGGTGATCACCGGGAAGAAGCTCGGGAAATCCAGGGTGATGCGAAAGCCTTTCTGCCCTTTGGCTTCGGCATTGGCCTGGAGGGTAGCAAGCGCGCTCTCAGGCAGACCGGCGAGTCGGGCGTCGCTGTCCAGGTCGAGGTGCCAAGCCTGGGTGGCATCGAGCAGCTGGTTGGAAAAGGTGTTGGCCAGTGCCGAGAGGCGCGAGCGGATCTCGCCGTAGCGACGCTTCTTCTCGGCGGGTAGGTCGACGCCGGCGAGGCGGAAGTCACGCAGGGCATTATCGACGGTGCGACGCTGGCCTTCATCGAGCTCGGCCCAGGCGGGGCCGTCGCGAAGTGCCTGCCAGGCATGGAAGAGGCCTTCATGCTGACCAAGCCAGGTGCTGTAGTCGGAAAGCTTGCCGAGACACGCTTCGTAGGCCTCACGCAGCGCTGGGTTGTTCATGGTGCCGTTGAGGTGTGACACGGGTGACCAGGCGCGCGAAAGCCGGTCGTTGCAGGCCTCGAGGGGTGCGGCCAGGCTCGTCCAACTGGGCGGTGCATGCCGGGCCCGCTCGACAAGCCGCTCGACGACCTCACGGTTCTGGGTGAGTAACTCCTCGACGGCGGGCACTACGTGTTCGGGACGAATCTCGGAGAAGGGAGGCAACTCGTGGGATTCGAGTAGTGGGTTGCGGGACATGCGCACCTCGGGGGGAACGTGGGATGACAATAGAATCTCAACGTTAATTAGATGTGGGCACCTGGCCAGGGTTTCAATGTCGTGACCGTGTTTAAGCGTTTGGGCCTTCAGATCGGCGCCGGCTTCGCCGGATTTCACCTTTGGCAGGCTCTGGTGCGCTGGGTGTCGATTCCGCTGACGCTGGTAGTATGGGGCGAAGGTCAACGCTGGTCCTGAATGCATACGTGGAGGTAAACAATGAGCGAGACGAAAACAGGGCAAGCCAAAGCGCTGCGCGCCTGGAAGGGTGTGCTCCCGCAACTGGGTGAGCGGGTCCTCATCGATCCCACCAGCATGGTGCTGGGCGACGTGGAGTTGGGCGACGATTGCTCGGTATGGCCCATGGCGGTGATTCGCGGAGACATGCATCGCATCCGGGTCGGTGCGCGTACCAGTGTCCAAGATGGCTGCGTGCTGCACATCACGCACGCCAGCGATTTCAACCCGAACGGCTTCCCGCTGACCATCGGCGACGAAGTGACCATCGGCCACAAGGCGATATTGCACGGCTGCAACCTGGGCAACCGTATTCTGGTGGGCATGGGCGCCATCATCATGGATGGGGCGGTGGTCGACGACGAGGTCATTATCGCCGCGGGCGCGGTCGTGACGCCGGGCAAACATCTGGATAGCGGCCATGTTTACGCGGGCAATCCGGCGAAGGCGCTGCGTCCGCTCAAGGACAAGGAGCGCGCCTTCTTTCGCTATACCGCCGGCAATTACGTCAAGCTGAAGGACGAGTATCTGGCTGCCGCTACGGATTGATGCTACAACTTATTGATTTACATCGGTTGCGAGGTGATAATCTGTCGTTTTATCCAGTAATCGAGGGCTCGCCCCGGCATGGCCGATTTTCGTACCCATCTCAGTGCCGCCGTGGGCGGTGGTGTCCTGATGGCCGTGGTTGGCTGGCAGGGAGCCCTCTGGACGCCGGGCGAAGCGCTCACGGTAGCGGGCCTGACCACCTTCGGCGGCATTCTTCCCGATATCGATGCCGACCAGTCGCATGCCGTGCGGCTTATCTTCAATACGCTGGCCCTGCTGGCGGTGGTGACGGGAGCGCTACTGATGGACGCCCGACTGGAGCCGGGCATGCTGCTGATGGCGTGCGGTGGGCTCTATATCGGCGTGCGCTTTGTGCTGAGCCCGATATTCAAGCGCTTTTCGGTGCACCGTGGGATATGGCACTCGCTGTTGGCGGGCGTACTCTGCGCGCTGGCCACCAGCGCCGTCAGCTACCGTTTCCTGGACCTGGAGCCTCGGCTGGCCTGGTCGCAGGGGGTGTCAGTAATGGTCGGCTTCTGCATCCACCTGCTGCTCGATGAGCTCTTCAGCGTTGATCTTACCGGGGCGCGTCTCAAGCGCTCGTTCGGCACCGCGTTCAAGCTCTTTGACTACCGTAAGCCGCTCAACTCTCTGCTGATGTTGCTGCTGGCCGCAGGGCTGATGCCCTGGTTGCCCGCCTGGCGCCAGTTGAGCGAGCTCGCCGCTCAGGGCATGGCGCTCTGGCGGTAATCTTCGGCCCTCAGCCCATATTTCTTCAGCTTGTCGTAGAGGGTCTTGCGCGGCAGGCCGAGCTGACCGCAGACCTCGTTGATGCGACCGCGATGCCGAGCCAATGCTTGGCTGATCAGGCTCTTCTCGAACAGCTCCACCTGCTGGGGCAGGGCGAGGTCGCCGGTGTCGCTTTCCACGCCTTCCAGCAGGGCGTCGAGACGGTAGTCGCAGGTGGCCCCGAGCAGCACATAGCGCTCGGCGAGGTTGCGCAGTTCGCGTACGTTGCCCGGCCAGTCATGAGTGAGCAGTGCAGAAATGTCGGGGGCGTCCAGCGGCGGGTATTCCAGGCCGCTGCGGTTGGCGGCGACCACGGCGAAGTGCTGGAACAGCAGGGGCACGTCCTCGCGGCGCTCGCGCAGGGCGGGAATCGGCAGCGTGACCACGTTGAGCCGGTAGTAGAGGTCCTCGCGGAAGTTGCCGGCCTCGGCGGCGGCCTTGAGGTCGACCTTGGTGGCGGCGATCACGCGGATATCCAGCGGCACCGGCACGTTGGCCCCCAGGCGCTCGACGCTGCGCTCCTGCAGCACGCGCAGCAGCTTGACCTGCAGCGCCAGCGGCATCGATTCGATCTCGTCGAGAAACACGCTGCCGCCGGTGGCGTGTTCGAACTTGCCGATGCGCCGTTCGACGGCACCGGTGAAGGCGCCTTTCTCGTGGCCGAACAGCTCCGACTCGATGGTGCTCTCGGGTACCGCCCCGCAATTGATGGCGACAAAGGGGCGGCCGCCACGGTTACTGCGCTCATGAATGGAGCGAGCGACGAGGTCTTTGCCAGTGCCGGTCTCGCCGAACAAAAGCACATCGGTTTCCACCTGGCTGATGCGCTGGACCATCGAGATCAGTCGCTGAATGACGTCGGTACGCCCGACCATGCGTGGCCCGGGTGCATTCTGCTGGGCCTCGAGTTCGGCCTTGAGGCGACGGTTCTCGAGGCTCAGGCGACGCTTCTCGACGCCGCGTCTCACCACTTCCACCAGACGCTCCCCAGCGAACGGCTTTTCAAGGAAGTCCCAGGCGCCTTCACGCATCGCTTCTACGGCGGTGGAGATGTCGCCGTGGCCGGTGATCAGGATCACAGGCAGGTCCGGGTCGCGCAGCCGGACCTCCCGCAGCAGTGTCATGCCATCCATGCCGGGCATGCGAATATCGCTGACGATCACGCCGGGGAAGTCCGGTGCGAGGCATTCAAGCGCCGCTTCGGCGCTGGCGTGCGGCTCGGGCGTGTAGCCGGCCAGCTCCAGGGTCTGACCGGCGGTGATGCGCAGGTGGGGCTCGTCGTCGATGATCATCACCGGGGTGGCCGACGGTTCATGCATGGTAAGAAGTCTCTTCAGGAGTGTCGTGGTCTTCGGGGCCGGCTATGGCTTGGGAGGAGGCGTGGATGGTGGTTTGGGTATCAGCGGGCAAGACGATACTGAACAGCGCTCCGCCTCCGTTAAGGTTAGTCGCCACCAGGCGGCCACCCAGTTCGTCAATGATGCGCGAGGAGATGGATAGCCCCAGGCCAAGGCCGCTACCGCGTGACTTGGTGGTGAAGAAGGGCTCAAAGACTTTTGCCAGGTGCGCCTCGGCGATCCCCGGCCCGTTGTCGGCCACGCCGATGGTGACGTGATGCGCATCACGGTCGATCGAGAGGCGCAAACGGGGCTCGGGGGTGTCCGCCATGGCTTGCAGGGCATTGCCGATCAGGTTGACCAGTACCTGCTCAAGTCGTACCGGATCGGCATGCACCCAGATCTCTTCCCCCGGCCAGTGCCTCTCTATGGTGACGCCAGCATAGTGCAAGCGGGTCTGAAACAGGCGCAGGGCATAGTCGAAACAGGCCGGCACCGAGACGGCGCTGGGCCTGTCGCCGCTCTTGCGCGAGAACTGGCGCAGCTGGGCGCTGATATCGGCCATGCGCGAGGTGAGCTCGACGATCTGCTCGAGGTTGCCGGCGACCGCCTCGGGGCGCTCGCGCTCGAGGAAGGTGCGGGCGTTCTCGGCATAGGCGCGGATGGCCGCCAGCGGCTGGTTGAGCTCGTGGTTGATGCCGGCGGCCAACTGGCCAAGGACCGCCAGCTTGGCGGCCTGGATCAGTTCGTCGCGGGTCTGGCGCAGCCGCTCCTCGGCATGTCGACGCTCATCGATCTCGTCGGAGAGGCGCCGGTTAGTTTCGACCAGGTCGTGAGTGCGCCGCTGTACGTTGCGCTCGAGCTCATCACGGGCCTGGGCGAGGGTGCGTCGCTCGCGTTCGGCGAACTGCTCGCGTTCGCGACGCAGCCTCAGGCGTTGCCAGCCGATGCCGCCGCCGAGCATCACGATACCGTAGAGGCCGCCGACCAGCAGGGCGGAGAGCCACTGGGCGCGGATCACCGGGGATAGCGGCTTGAGAATGTGCATGTCCCAGCCGAAGGCTTCCAAGGGCCGCGACAGGCTCAGGTAGCTACCCGCCGTTAGTGGGCCCTGTTCGAAGCCGACGAGGCGGCTGGCCTCCCCGCGCGACTCGAGCACGCGAATTCCCGACGACGACAAGGGTTGATCGGCATAGCGGCGGGTGTTGCGAAGCGCAGCATGCGTCTCCTCCGACAGCGGATGAAGGGCACGCATGCGCAGTTCCGGATGACTGGCCATGAAGATGACATCGTCATGGTCGGTGACCAGCAGCTCGGCCTCCTGGTCGGCCCATTTCTCTTCGACGCTATCGAGCAGTATCTTGATGACCAGGACGCCATCAGGGGTGGCGTCGGGGGCGGTATCATCGAGCCAGACCGGCGCGGAAAAGTAATAGCCCCGCTCGCGCGATTGTACGCCCAGGCCGAAGAAGCGGCCCTGATGGCCGGCGATGGCGTCCTGGTAGTAGCTTCGAAATGCATAATTCTGACCGATGAAGGTGTCGGGGCGATGCCAGTTGCTGGCCGCCAGGGTGTCGGCGTTGCGGTCGAGCAGGTAAATGTCGGAGACGCCGGCGATGGCGCGGAAGCGGTCCAGCAGCAGATTGAGCGGCATGGGGTCCAGGCCGTCTGGATTGGACAGGAAGCGCCTCACACCCTCCCGTGAGGCAAGCAGCCGAGGCAGGTATTCGTGACGGGACAGGTGACCGACCAGGCCCTCGGCCGAGAGGCGCAGCTCGTTTTCGGCGTCCTGCTGCAGGCTCTGCAAGGCCTGCTCCCGCGCTAGTTGGGCGGCCTGCCACATGCTCAGCACCAGGCCCAGCGATGCCACCAGTAGGATCAGCAGGCGTCGCCAGCCCCGAGACAGGCGTGACGGCGGAGGGCCTGCCTTCATGGGGCGGCGTCTTATCCCGATACCGGCATCGCCTGGGCGCGTCGCAAGGCGCGCTGGGCACGGGTTTCAGCGCGTTCGAGTTCGAGAAGGTTCTCTTCGACGAAGACCAGGTGCTCGTGAGCCCGGCTACGAGCATCCTCGGCGCGGCCTTCGAGGATGGCGTCAAGCAGGGCGCGGTGCTGCTTCATCAGCTTCGGGCGTGATTCGGGTTTTTCGAATAGATGCGCGAGGTTGTCGACGATGCTGCGCTCGAGCAGATGAAAGATACTGCGGATGGTATGCAGCAATAGCACATTATGCGCAGCCTCGGCGATGGCCATATGGAAGGCGGCGTCGGCCTTGGCTTCAAGGGCTGGGTTGCGGCCCTTGAAACAGGCCTCGAGTTCTTCGAAGCGTTTTAGCAGTATGGCCTTGTCGGTGGGGGTGGAGCGCAGGGCCGCGTAATAGGCGGAGATGCCTTCCATGGCGTCGCGAAATTCCAGCAGGTCGAGATGAAATTCGCCGTGTCGCGACAGCATCTCGAGTAGCGGGTCGCTGTAGCCGGTATTGAGCTCTTCGGTGATAAAGGTGCCGCCACCCTGCCGGCTTGATAGCACTCCCCGCGCGGAGAGCTTCTGGATAGCTTCCCGCAGCGAAGGGCGTGACACACCGAAGCGCTCGGCAAGCTCGCGCTCGGGGGGAAGCCGTTGGCCGGGTTTGAGGCTACCCTCAAGAATAAGGGCCTCGAGGCGTTCGGTGATGACATCGGCGAGGCGAGGCTGGCGAACGGGCTGATAGGCCATGAGCTAGCTTCCTGAGCGTATTGAGAAAGACTGAGGATAACGCGCCTTAATTGGTATTACCAATATGGCGAGCCTGGTGCATCGTGGCTGAGTCACGACCGACATTGACGGAAGGTCCAGGCGCAGGCTTGTTTCGTAAAATGTTTAGCATTCAACTTGTTGCCTTTGAGCCACAGGGACTTATACCAAAGTATAGAGGCAATTGGCCCCCTGTTGACGGCACTGTGTTTGACATGTAAGGGCTGGCTACGTAACGTAACTTATCTTTCGGGTAAATTGGTAATACCAATTTACCTCAAGCCTTGCCCCACAAGACCATCGTATGAAAGTGATCATGAAGCGCCTTCACCGAGAGCATTCTCGAGGATTTTATCCATGACGCCAGTCAAGCTCTATCCACCCAGGCCGGAAAAAGTCTATCTCTTTGGGACGTGCCTTATCGATATGTTCTACCCCGAAGCGGGTCTGGATGCCATGCGGCTGCTGGAGCGGGAAGGCATCGAGGTGCATTTCCCGGAAGACCAGACATGCTGCGGCCAGCCCGCCTATACCTCTGGCTACCAGAGCGAAGCTCGGGCGGTGGCGACGGCACAGCTCGGGCTCTTCCCCGAGCCCTGGCCGATCATAGTGCCGTCAGGTTCGTGTGGCGGCATGATGCGAACCCACTATCCGCAACTCTTCGCCGGCACCGAGCAAGAGGCGCTGGCGACCGAGGTCTCGGGGCGTATCTACGAGCTGACTGAATTTTTGGTGCATGTTTGTCATCTCAGGCTCGATGACCGAGGACAGCCAGAGAAGGTGGCGATGCACACGTCGTGCAGTGCCCGGCGCGAGATGGGGCTGGCCGAGACCGGCCCGGCCCTGCTGAAAAGCCTCGGTCAGGTGGAGCTGGTGGAACAGGTGCGCGCTGCCGAGTGCTGTGGCTTCGGCGGGACCTTCGCTGTCCGTCATCCCGAGGTGTCGGCGGCCATGGTCGAGGACAAGACAGTGGCAATCGAGCAGGCCGGTGCCGAGCGTTTCGTTACCTCCGACTGCGGTTGCCTGATGAACATCGGCGGGCGCTTCGAGCATCAGCAGAAGCCAGTCAAGGGCGAGCATATCGCCAGTTACCTGTGGCGGAGGACGTCATGACAGCTCAGAGTGATTCGGTTCAGGCCCATCCCGTAAAAAACCATACTGTACAGACCTATAGCCCGCGCGAGTTTCATCGTCAGGCACATGATGCGCTGGAAAATCCGCAGATTCGCGCCAATTTCCGCAAGGCCATGGACGGACTAATGGGTAAGCGGCGCGAAGTGTTCAGCGACTGGGACCTCGAAACCCTGCGCGAGTTGGGCGCCAACATTCGTCAGCGGGCGCTCGCCAAGCTCCCCGACCTGCTCGAGCAACTCGAAGCCAACTGCGAAGCCAATGGCATTCGCGTGCACTGGGCCGAGGACGGCGAACAGGCCTGTCGCCTCATCCGTGAGCTGTGCGAGGCGCGTGGTGCCAAATCGGTAATCAAGGGCAAGTCCATGGTGTCCGAGGAGATGCATCTCAACGAGCATCTCCAGGCCGCCGGCATTGACGCCCTGGAATCGGATCTCGGTGAATACCTGGTGCAGCTCAATCAGCAGACGCCATCTCATATCATCATGCCGGCGATCCATCTCAACACCGATGAGATCTCCGAGATCATGCATAACAAGACGGGAACCGAACGGACCCGTGATGTCGACTATATGACCGCCGCCGCCCGCCAGCAGCTGCGCGAGCGTTTCATGGCGGCGGACGTAGGGGTCTCCGGGGTCAACTTCGCGGTCGCCGAGACCGGCACGTTGTGTCTGGTCGAGAACGAAGGCAACGGCCGCATGACGACGTCGGTGCCGCCGGTTCACATTGCCGTGACGGGCATCGAGAAGGTGGTCGAGCAGGTACGCGATGTGCCGCCGCTCTTTGCCCTCTTGTCCCGCTCGGCCACCGGCCAGCATGTCACCACCTACTTCAACATGATTTCAGGGCCACGCAAGACTGCCGAACACGATGGCCCGGAAGAGGTGCATCTGGTGCTGGTCGACAACGGTCGCTCCAGCATCTACCAGGATGACGAGCTGATCGAGACTCTGCGCTGCATCCGCTGCGGCGCCTGCATGAATCATTGTCCCGTCTATACTCGCGTTGGCGGCCACACCTACGGCACGACGTATCCCGGGCCGATCGGCAGCATCCTGATGCCGCACCTGCTGGGCCTGGAGGATACCAAGGACCTGCCTAGCGCCTCGAGCCTTTGTGGTGCTTGTGGCGAGGTCTGTCCGGTCAAGATTCCGATTCCCGACCTGCTGGTGAGGTTGCGCCGCGAGGCGGTAGGCGAAGGGCGCGGCAATGTCCGTGGTGCCGGGGTCAAGCGCTCGAAAAAGGAAGTGGCCGCCTGGAAAGGTTTCCAGTGGCTGGCGACCCATCCGTCCGCCTGGCGGGGCGGTACCGCCGTGGCCGGCAAGCTGCGGGCGCTGACGCCCTCGCGTCTCGGTCCCTGGACCGAATACCGTACCGCGCCGAAGCCGGCCAAGGTGTCGCTGCATGCGCTGGTCAAGCGTCACCGGGCTGAAAGCAGGCCCTCCGATTCCCCGGCAGGTACCGAGGAGACGCGTTCATGAGTGCCCGCGATGCGATTCTCAAGCGCCTGCGTGATCGCACCGATGGCCCGTTGGCGGCGCCCGAATGCGATTTCGCCGTGGTGACCGATCGTGGCTGGAGCGCACAGGAGCGTCTCGAGCGCTTCGAACGGCTGATTACCTCGGTGCACGGCGAGGTGGTTCATTGTCACGAAAACGACTGGACCTCGGCCCTGATCGAGGTGTTGGCGTCAAAGGGCATCAAGCGCCTGGCGCTGGGACGGGAGCATCCGGTCGCCGCCGAGGCCCGTTCGGCGCTGGCCGAGCACGGGGTGGCGTTGGTCGATGTCGACCGTGATATCGAGCAGTGGCGTCGCGAGCAGTTCGATGATGTCGATGCCGGCCTGACCTCCACCCGCGGCGGTATTGCCGAAACCGGCAGCCTATGGCTATGGCCGACGCCTGACGAGCCGCGTTTGATCAGCTTGGTGCCGCCGATTCATATCGCCGTATTGGAGGGCAGCGGACTCGAGGACACCTTCTTCGATGTGGTGGAGCGTCATGGCTGGGCGGCGGGCATGCCCACTAACGCCCTGTTGATTTCCGGCCCCAGCAAGACCGCCGACATCGAACAGACGCTTGCTTACGGGGTGCACGGGCCACGTGAGTTGGTGGTGCTGGTGCGCCACACCAAGGAGGCAATATGACCACGGCAATCAATCCTGAAGCCTGGCGTGATCTGAAGGCCGCATTGGCCGACAAGATTCCTGAGGCGAGGTTGATCGACGACCCGCTGCGCACGCTGGCGTTCGGCACTGATGCCAGCTTTTATCGTCTGATCCCCAGGCTTGTCGTGCGCCCGCACGGCGAGAAAGAATTGCAGACCATTCTGGCCGAGTGCCGGGCGCGGCGGTTGCCGGTCACCTTTCGTGCCGCCGGTACTTCGCTCTCCGGGCAGGCAGTCACCGATTCGGTGCTGATTCAGCTCGGTCAGGGCTGGCGTGGTCATGAAATTCTTGACGAGGGGCATGCCATCCGTCTTCAGCCCGGGGTGATCGGTGCCCGGGCCAATGCCTTGCTCGCGCCATTCCAGCGCAAGATCGGCCCGGATCCGGCCTCGATCAATTCCTGCATGATCGGGGGAATTGCCGCCAACAATGCCTCCGGCATGTGCTGTGGCACGGCGCAGAACAGCTATCGCACTGTGCGCGATATTCGCGTGATCTTGGCCGATGGGGCCCTGTTGGACACGGCGGATGCCGACAGTGTCACTAGGTTTCGCCGCTCTCATAACGAGTTGCTCCTCGGACTGGAGCGCCTCTCGGCCGAGACTCGCGCCAATGATGAATTGGCCGAAAAAATCCGCCACAAGTACCGGCTCAAGAACACCACCGGCTATGCCCTCAACAGCCTGGTGGACTTCGAGGATGGCATCGAGATTCTCAAGCATCTGATGATCGGGTCGGAGGGTACGCTTGGTTTCATCAGTGCCATTACCTACGACAGCGTGGTGGATGAGCCGCAAAAGGCCGCGGCCCTGGCCTTCTTTCCTGACATGGGCACGACCTGTCGGGCGACGATCGCCCTCAAGCGCTCGCCGGTCTCTGCCGTCGAGTTGATGGACCGTGCCGCCCTGCGTTCGGTACAGGACAAGCCGGGCATGCCCGAGGTGTTGAAATCGCTGCCCGAGGGCGCGGCGGCGTTGTTGATCGATGTGCGTGGCAACGACGATGACGAGCTGGCGGCGCGCATGCTCGCAGCACAGCAGATGATCGAGGGTATCCAGACCCTCGAGCCGGTCACCTTCACACGCGACGCCGCCACTTACGCGCTTTACTGGAAGATCCGCAAGGGCCTCTTTCCGGCGGTGGGAGCGGTACGCGAGACCGGAACCACTGTCATCATCGAGGACGTGGCCTTTCCTATCGAGCGTCTCGATGAGGGCGTGTTGGCACTGACCGACGTCTTCCAGCGACACGGTTACCGGGAGGCGATCCTCTTCGGTCACGCCCTGGAGGGCAATCTGCATTTCGTCTTCCCTCAAGGTTTCGAAAAGCCCGGCGAGGTCGAGCGCTACCAGGCGCTGATGGACGATGTGGCGCAGCTGGTAGGCGTCGAATATGGCGGCTCGCTCAAGGCCGAGCATGGTACGGGTCGTAACATGGCACCCTATGTGGAGCTCGAATGGGGGGCCGATGCCTATGCCTTGATGTGGGAGATCAAGGCGCTCTTCGACCCGGAGAACTTGCTCAACCCCGAGGTTATCCTCAGTCGCAACCCCACCCTGCATCTGGAAAACCTCAAACCCATGCCAGCGGCCGACCCGTTGGTCGACAAGTGCATCGAGTGTGGCTTCTGCGAGCCGATCTGCCCATCGAAGGACCTGACCCTGACACCTCGCCAGCGCATCGTGATTCGCCGTGAGCTGGCCCGGTTGGAAGCATTGGGCGAGCGTGCCAGCGAAGATGAGCGGGCACGCATGAAGGAGCTCTGGGATGCCTATGCCTATCAGGGCATCGACACCTGCGCTGCGACCGGCCTGTGTGCTACCCAGTGCCCGGTGGGCATCAACACCGGCGATCTGGTGC
Organism: Halomonas jincaotanensis; assembly: GCF_018448785.1. Taxonomy (GTDB): domain Bacteria; phylum Pseudomonadota; class Gammaproteobacteria; order Pseudomonadales; family Halomonadaceae; genus Halomonas; species Halomonas jincaotanensis. The sequence goes on from NZ_JAHCLU010000019.1 coordinate 80,657, forward strand.
GTAATCTGCGTTATGAACGAAACATGGGGAAGGCAGGAACGGCGCGTCTGCTCGGGCGCCACTTCTCCGGTACCACGCGCGTCGGGCGTGGTGCTCTGAACGTGGCGGGTGCTGCGCGTCAGGCGTTAGGGAAAAACCTTATGGGCAAGGCGACGGGTGGTGTTCGCCACCTGAGCGGTGATCGCTTGCCCCAGTGGAGTCCGGCCCTGCCCAGATCGGCACCGATTCGAGTGCTAAAGCGCGAGGCCGACGGCGAGGCCGGACGGGACAAGGTGGTGTATTTCCCCTCCTGCGCCACGCGGGTCTTCGGCGCCTCCTTTGACGACGCCGAAACGCGCTCGGTGATGGAGATCACGCTATCGCTGCTCGACAAGGCAGGCTTTGAGGTTATCCTGCCGGAAATGATCGGCCATCTCTGCTGTGGTATGCCGTTCCAGTCCAAGGGGCAGTTTGATGAGGCCAGCCACAAGGCAAGGGAGCTTAATCGCGAGTTGCTGATCGCTACCCAGAACGGGCGCTATCCGGTGCTTTGCGACACCAGCCCCTGTACCCTGCAGATGCAGTCGCATCTGGACGAAAGGCTCACCTTGACGGAGCCGGTAAATTTCGCCCATGACCACCTGTTGCCGCGTCTTGCCGTCACGCCGCTGAAGGAGCGCATTGCGGTGCACGTGACCTGCTCAAGTACAAGAATGGGGTTGTCGGAGCGTTTTGTGGCGCTGGCTCGTGCCTGTGCACAAGAGGTGGTGGTGCCCGCCGAAGTCAATTGTTGTGGGTTCGCAGGCGACAAGGGCTTCAATACGCCGGAACTCAACGCTGCCGCGCTCGAAGGGCTGGCCGAGCAAGTGGCCGGCTGCAGTGCCGGCTATTCAAACTCGCGCACCTGCGAGATCGGCCTGAGTCAGCATGGCGGTATTCCTTATCGGTCGATCCTGTCCCTCCTCGACCGAGCCAGCCGGGCGTCGTAATCTTTTTCTTTGCTCAGGTCTTGCGCCTGTGCGGGAGAGATCGTAGGATACGCATCCGCTGCCAGGGACGGGGGACGTTTTTGGCGGTGCAGGCGGACGAAGTGGTTGTTTTTCCTGAGGTTGGACGCGATTGGCAAGACAGATCGAATTGCCTCGGGGGTTGACAT
>NZ_JAHCLU010000002.1 GCF_018448785.1 Halomonas jincaotanensis
ATTTGCCCGTTCTTCCTCAGAATTTCCCTCTTGTTTGTCCCCTTGCCAACGAATTTGAACGTGCCCCTCGACGAACGAAGGATCGCTAACATTGTTGTTGTTCGACATGGCTTGTTGGGCGAAGCCTGTCATGACTCGGATCGAAACACAGCGTTGCCGCATGTTTTTTGGCCCTTGGCGCCTTGTATTACCGCCCGACGCCCCCATTTCACCGGCAAGGCGCTTGCCAGTGCCAGGAGGGATTCATAGAATCCTTCCCTTAACGTTTTTCACGCACCCAACAGAACGCCCCAGTCGGTAGAGGACATTTCATGCAAGTTTCCGTCGATACGACCTCCCAGATCGAACGCCGCATCACCGTGCAGGTGCCGGCTAACGAGATCGATGAGGCCGTCGCTGCCCGTCTCAAGGATGCCGCCAAGAACGTACGAATGGACGGGTTCCGCAAGGGCAAGGTGCCGATGTCGGTGATTCGTCAGCGCTACGGCAGCGACGTGCGCAACGAAGTGGTGGGTGAAGTGATGCGCGAGCGCTACGTGCGCGTCATCAGCGACGAGAATCTCAATCCGGCCGGCTACCCGAATATCGAAGCCACCGTCAATGAGGCGGGAAAGGATCTTGAGTTCACCGCAACGCTTGAGATCTATCCGGAAATCGAGCTGGCGTCCATCGACGGAACCGAGGTCGAGCGGCCGGTGGTCGAGATCACCGAGGCGGATGTTGACGAGATGATCGAGACGCTGCGCAAGCAGCATGCCTCTTGGGAAGAAGTCGAGCGCGCCGCCGAAGATGGCGACCAGGTGACGATCGACTTCCAGGGGTTTCTCGGCGATGAGCCTTTCGAGGGCGGTAGCGCCGAAGGTCATCAGTTGGTGATAGGGTCCGGCAACTTTATTCCGGGTTTCGAGGAGCAGCTCATTGGTGCCAAGGCCGGTGAAGAAAAGACGCTCAAGGTGACTTTTCCGGAAGACTACCAGGCCGAGAATCTGGCCGGTCAGGAAGCGACCTTCCAGGTCAAGGTGCATGCGGTCAGCGGTCAGGCCCTGCCGGAAGTGGATGCCGAATTCGTCAAGCGCTTCGGTGTCGACGATGGCGACCTCGACAGGTTCCGCGAAGAGGTCAAGCAGAACATGACGCGCGAGGCCAACCAGGCCGTCGACAACCGCGTCAAGCAGCAGGTGCTCGAGGCGCTCAAGAAGGCCAACGAGATTCCGGTGCCGCAGAATCTCGTCCAGCAGGAAACCGACGGGCTCAAGCGTCAGGCGGCTCAGCAGTTTGGTCTCGGCGAGGACTTCGATGTCAACCAGCTGCCCAACGAACTGTTTGCCGATCAGGCAAAGGGCCGCGTTCAGGCGGGCCTGCTGCTCGCCGAAGTGATCAAGACTCATGGCGTTGACGCCAGTGATGACGAGATCAAGGCCAAGGTTCAGGAGCTCGCCCAGCAGTATCAAGAGCCCGAACAAGTGGTCGAGTATTACATGGGTAACGAGCAGATGAAGACTCAGGTCAAGTCTGCCATCCTCGAAGAGAAAGCTGTCGATATCCTGTTGGAACAGGCATCCGTCAAGGATGTGGAGATGAGTTATCAGGAAGCGCTGGCGACAGCGCAGCAGCAAGCAGAAGTCGACGACGATGCCGAGGATGACGCTGAAGAGCAAAGCGAAGAAGGCAGTGACCAGGCCAAGGCCTGATGGCTGCGATGCCCCGTGCCAGCAAGGCATGGGGCGCCGCCCTTACCCACCCTTTCCTTCATCGGATGCAAGGACTTCACGCAAATGAGTAACGAGTTCGATATTCAAAACGCCGGCGGCCTGGTGCCGATGGTGGTCGAGCAGAGCGCGAGAGGCGAAAGGTCTTATGACATCTACTCTCGTCTGCTCAAGGAGCGTGTGATCTTCCTGGTGGGTCCGGTGGAAGACTACACGGCCAACCTGGTGGTCGCGCAGCTGCTGTTTCTTGAATCCGAGAATCCGGACAAGGACATTCATCTTTACATCAACTCGCCGGGTGGCGGCGTGACGGCTGGTATGTCGATCTACGACACCATGCAGTTCGTCAAGCCCGATGTGTCGACTGTCTGCATCGGCCAGGCCGCGAGTATGGGGGCCTTCCTGCTGGCAGGCGGGGCAGCCGGCAAGCGTTTTTGCCTGCCCAATTCCCGCATGATGATTCACCAGCCGCTGGGTGGGTATCAGGGTCAGGCCTCGGATATCGAGATCCACACCCGCGAGATTCTGGGCATCCGTGACAAGCTCAACCGTATTCTGGCGCACCACACTGGCCAGGACTTCGAGACGATCGCCCGGGATACCGACCGCGATAACTTCATGGATGGCAAACAGGCCGCCGAGTATGGCTTGATCGACGCGGTGCTGGATAAGCGTCCCACATCCTGATAGCGTAATTCGTAATAGTTACGCCGTTCAGGCGAAGGATGCCGTTCAGGCGAAGTTAGTTTCCCGGCGGCGTGCGCCGCCGTGACGAATCCGACGATCCAGGCGGTTACTGTCAGGATCGTCTTTGTGAAAGAGGTACGCGAATGGCCGACGGCAAAGGCAAGGACGAAGGTAGCAAACTGCTTTACTGCTCGTTCTGCGGCAAGAACCAGAACGAAGTGCGCAAGCTGATTGCCGGCCCGTCCGTCTATATCTGCGATGAATGTGTCGACCTGTGTAATGACATCATTCGCGAAGAAGTTCTCGATGCCGATGCCGAGAGCGATGAAGAGCGTCTGCCGGCTCCCCGCGAGATTCGTCACACCCTCGACGATTACGTGATCGGCCAGGACCGCGCCAAGATGGTGTTGTCCGTGGCAGTTTACAATCACTACAAGCGGCTTCGCTCCGGCGTGAAGGGGGAGGATGTCGAACTCGGTAAGTCGAACATCCTGCTGATCGGCCCTACCGGCAGCGGCAAGACTCTGTTGGCCGAGACGCTGGCGCGGCTTCTCAATGTGCCTTTTACCATTGCCGACGCGACCACCTTGACCGAAGCCGGCTATGTCGGTGAAGACGTCGAGAACATCATTCAGAAGCTGCTGCAGAAGTGCGACTACGACGTCGAGAAAGCGCAACGTGGTATCGTCTATATCGATGAGATCGACAAGATATCGCGCAAGTCGGACAACCCGTCGATCACGCGAGATGTCTCCGGCGAGGGTGTCCAGCAGGCCTTGCTCAAGTTGATCGAGGGTACCACGGCCTCGGTGCCGCCCCAGGGTGGTCGTAAGCATCCTCAGCAGGAGTTCCTGCAGGTTGATACTGGCAATATCCTGTTTATTGTAGGCGGCGCTTTTGCCGGCCTGGACAAGGTGGTCCGTGAGCGCACCGAAAAGGGGGGTATCGGGTTCAATGCCGAGATCAAGAGCAAGGACGAAGCCAAGGGCGTGGGTGATCTGCTGACCAACGTTGAGCCCGAGGATCTGGTCAAGTTCGGCCTGATTCCCGAATTCGTGGGCCGACTGCCGGTTATCGCCACCTTGACCGAACTGACCGAGGATGCCTTGATCGAGATCCTCACCGAGCCCAAGAACTCGCTGGTCAAGCAGTACGCCAAGCTGTTCCATATGGAAGATGTGGAACTCGAGTTCCGTGAGGATGCCTTGCGCGCGGTGGCGCACAAGGCGATGGCGCGCAAGACCGGTGCACGTGGCCTGCGCTCCATTCTTGAATCAGTGCTGCTCGATACCATGTACGAGATCCCTTCGCTCGAAGGGGTGTCCAAGGTGGTTATCGATGCGTCGGTGATCACCGGCGAGAGTGAGCCGCTGATGATCTACTCGCAGCAGGAAGAGGCGCGAGTCGACGGCACCGACGGCTGAGGCGAAGGCAAAGGCGGGAACAAGCTCTCCTTGTGCTGGGAGTGGGGTCATTGCGATGGCGTGCTGATAGGGACGTGCCGCAATGGGTTCGCTCCCATCGTTTTTATAACCTAGTGCCGCTTTTTTATGCCCTCCTGCGCCTTGCCTTGCAATATGGCAATGCCGCCCCCACTCCGTTGGTAATACGTCAGTCAGTATTCTTCCGATTCGTTTTTGAGGAACGTCTGCGATGCAGCAGAACGCCGAACAGACCCTGAGTCTGCCCCTTTTGCCGCTGCGGGACGTGGTCGTCTACCCGCAAATGGTTATCCCCTTGTTCGTCGGCCGCGAGAAATCGATCCAGGCTCTCGAGGCAGCCATGGAGGCGGATAAACGTGTCCTGCTGGTAGCTCAGCGTGAAGCCAGCAAGGATGACCCTGATCACGGTGATCTTTTTTCGATCGGAACCGTGGCCGAGATCATGCAGTTACTCAAGCTGCCCGATGGCACCGTCAAGGTACTCATCGAGGGTGTCTCGCGCGCCAACGTCGGGGAAATCCTTGTTGTCGATCAGGGGTATAGCCGTGCCGAGGTAAACCTGCGCGAGAGTGAACCCCTCACCGAGCGGGAGCAGGAGGCGCTGGTACGTGTCTTGCTCAACCAGTTCGAGCAATACGTGAAGATGTCGAAGAAAGTGCCCAATGAGGTGCTCAACTCGCTCTCGGGCATCGAAGATCCCAGCCGCCTGGTCGACACCATCTGCGCGCATCTGTCGCTGAAGATCGACGACAAGCAACAGTTGCTGGAGATGGATCGCGTGCGTGATCGCATCGAGCATCTCATGGCGTTGATCGAGTCAGAGATCGATCTCTTGCAGGTCGAGAAGCGTATCCGCTCGCGGGTCAAGGACCAGATGGAGAAGTCTCAGCGCGAGTACTATCTCAACGAGCAGATGAAGGCCATCCAGAAAGAGATGGGCGAGCTCGAGAATGTGCCCAACGAGGCCGAGAAGTACGAGCGGGCGATCAAGGACGCCGGCATGCCCAAGGAGGCGGCCGAGAAGGCGACCCAGGAGCTCAACAAGCTGAAGATGATGTCGCCGTCATCCGCAGAAGCCACGGTCGTGCGCTCCTATCTTGATTGGCTGGTGGCGGTTCCGTGGAAGAAGCGCACGCGTGTAAAGCATGACCTGGTGCATGCCCAGAAAGTGCTCGACGAGGATCACTACGGCCTCGAAGAGGTCAAGGCGCGGATCCTCGAATATCTTGCCGTGCACAAGCGGGTCAAGACGCTCAAGGGGCCGGTGCTCTGCCTGGTCGGCCCACCTGGCGTTGGCAAGACATCGCTGGGTCAGTCCATCGCCCGTGCCACCAATCGCAAATATGTGCGTCTGGCGCTGGGTGGCGTGCGAGACGAGTCCGAGATTCGGGGCCATCGTCGCACCTATATCGGTTCGCTGCCAGGCAAGATGGTTCAGCGCATGTCCCGGGCTGGCGTCAAGAATCCGCTGTTTCTGCTTGATGAAGTCGACAAGATCGGCATGGACCATCGTGGTGATCCCGCTTCCGCGCTGCTCGAGGTGCTTGATCCGGAGCAGAACAATACCTTCAGTGATCACTACCTCGAACTGGATTACGACCTCTCCGAGACGCTGTTCATCTGCACGGCCAATTCAATGAACATCCCTGGCCCGCTGCTCGACCGCATGGAAGTGATCCGTCTGCCGGGTTACACCGAAGACGAGAAGCTTGCGATCGCCAAGCGCTATCTGGTACCCAAGCAGCTCAAGGCCAACGGCTTCAAGGACGAAGAGTTGGAGTTTGCAGATGAGGCGTTACTGGAACTGATACGCTATTACTCCCGTGAAGCTGGGGTGCGTGAGCTCGAGCGTCAGATCGCCAAGGTATCGCGCAAGGTGTTGCGCGAACTGCTTGCCAAGGAAGCCAAGGAAGGGGCCCAGGCGCCGGTGGTGTTGGCAGGTGCTGATATTGAGCAGTATGCAGGCGTTCGCCGCTACAGTTATGGCCTGGCCGATCAGGAGGATCAGGTGGGGCGCGTGACGGGGCTGGCCTGGACCTCCGTTGGAGGAGAGCTGTTAAGCATCGAGTCGGTGGTCACGCCTGGCAAGGGGCGCATCAACAAGACCGGCTCGCTGGGTGATGTGATGAAAGAGTCAGTGAGTGCTGCCCATACCGTGGTGCGTGCTCGCGCCGTGTCGCTGGGTATCGATCCCGAGCGCTTCGAGAAGGAAGACTTGCACATCCACGTGCCCGAGGGGGCAACACCCAAGGATGGTCCCAGTGCGGGCGTCGCTATGGTGACGGCGATGGTGTCCGCCTATTCCGGTCGGGCCGTGCGCTGTGATGTGGCCATGACCGGGGAAGTCAACCTGCGTGGCGAGGTTATGCCGATCGGTGGCCTGAAGGAGAAATTGCTGGCAGCCAGGCGCGGTGGTATAAAGACGGTGCTGGTGCCCGAGGAGAATCGGCGCGATCTCAAGGAGGTTCCCGACAATATCAAGGAAGCCCTCGACATCAGACCTGTCCGCTGGATAGACGATATTCTCGAAGAGGCGTTGGCTAAAAAGCCTGAAGCATCAGGCGAGGATTCTCGGACTGATGATCCAGTCGCTGCGCATACGATGGTAAGCACGCATTAACGATAATTATCCTGTCATATCGGTTCCAAAATCCCGGTATGGCGGGGTCTGGCGCTCAAGATTACTTGACAGTCGTTTGACCGCATTGCTATAAATCATGTCAGGCTGAGACCGCGTCATTTAGTTTAAAGTTGCGCCGGTTAAAGCCAATTTCCGTAAAAGTCAAGGGGTGAAGTGTGAACAAATCCGAGCTGATCGAAGCCATCGCCGCATCTGCCGATATTCCCAAGGCGGCAGCGACTCGCGCCCTGGACGCCATGGTCGATTCCGTAACCGATAGTCTAAAGAAGGGCGATAGCGTTTCGCTGGTAGGCTTTGGCACTTTCACCGTCAAGGAGCGGGCTGCGCGTACTGGCCGCAATCCCCAGACTGGTCAACCGATCGAAATCAGTGCTGCCAAGGTGCCGAGCTTCAAGGCCGGTAAGGCACTGAAGGACTCCGTCAACTGAGCGACCGGCTTGTGCCATCGCCATGACGCTTGTTTCCTCCAGGCGCATCGCCCACCGGCGGTGCGCCTGTTTTCTTGTGAAGCGCCGATTTAGCGTGGACTGATGGTCGCGTGTCAGGCGTCGATGCGTATAATGTGGCGGGACTCTGCCCATACCACCTACCCGAGGCCTGCATGCTGCAAAGTATTCGAGACCGCTCCAGGAGCTGGGGCGCCAAGATCATCATCGGTGCCGTCGTCGTGACCATGGCATTGTTTGGTGTCGAGTCGCTGGTCGGACTGCTCGGTAACAGCGGAGAGGATATCGCCGAGGTTAACGGTGAGACGATCACGCGTCAGCAGCTCGAGATGGAGGTCCAGCGAGCCATCCGTAGCGGGCAGGTCCCCCCTGAGCAGGAGCGGCAGCTTCGCAACGAGATGCTAAACGAGCTTATTAGCGTCCGTTTGTTGACCCAGTATACCGACGAAGGTGGAATGCATCTCTCCGAAAATCAGCTTGATGAACTGATCGTTTCGCTGCCGGAGTTCCAGGACCAGGAAGGGCGGTTCTCTCAAGAACTTTTCCGCAACCGTTTGGCCAGCGCCGGTTATACGCCGCTCTCCTTCCGCGACCAGCTGCGAACCGACATGAAGCGCCAGCAGCTCGAGCAGGGCATGGCGCTCAGTGAGTTCACCTTACCCGCCGAGCGCGAGACACTGGGTGCTCTGCAGCGTCAGACACGTGACTTTCGCTACCACGCGTTGACCGTCGACGATCTCGAGAGCCTTCCCGAAGCCGACGATCAGGCCATCCAGCGTTATTACGAAGAAAATACTGAGGACTTCCGTCGTCCCGAGCAGGTGCGTCTCGACTATGTGGTGCTCGATCGACAGCAAATGGCACAAGACGTCGATGTCGAGGAAGACGCCCTGCGTGAACGCTGGAATGCGACGAGCGCCGATGCCGATCGTCGCGTCTCGCACATCATGCTGACCTATGGCGAGGAGCGAACGCGTGAGGAAGCCGAAGCGGCTCTGCAGGATGTTCGAGAACGCCTCAACGACGGCGATGCCTTTGAAGACGTGGCCGCTGAGGTGTCCGAGGATAACGTCTCCGCCGAGCAGGGTGGTGATCTCGGCGTCATCAGCCGTGGCTTCTTTGGTGAGGCTTTCGAGGATGCGGCATTTTCCCTGGATGAAGGCCAGGTATCGGAAATCGTTGAAACTGACAATGGCCTGCACTTGATCAAGGTGACCGAGTTGGAGCGGCCTGACTTCGAGGAGGTTCGCGATCAACTTGAGCGTGAGATTGCCTTGTCGAGGGTGTCGGATCAGTTCAACGAAAAAGCACAACAGCTGATCGACAGGAGTTTCGCCGCTGATGACCTGCAGAGTGTCGCCGACGAAATAGGCCTCACGCTGCAGACCAGTGACTGGATGTCTCGCGATGAAGCCGAGGGGGTGCTATCCGAGCCTGGTGTCATGCAGCAGGCATTCAGCGACGATGTCATCGAGGAGGGGTATAACAGCGAAGTCATCGAACTCGATGAAGATCGTCGAATGGTGTTGCGTGTTGCCGATCATCGGGACGCTAGCGTGCTTGAACTCGACGAGGTACGTGAAGAGGTGCGCTCGAGGGTCGAGACCAGGCTGCGCCGTGAAGCCTTGAGGGAACTTGCCGCCGAACGCGTCAAGCAATTGCGTAGTGGTGATTCTCCTGATATCGACTGGGAGAGTGCCGAAGACGTTGGCCGTCAGTCCTCGGCTGACGTCAGCCAGTCGGTGATAGAAGCGGTCTTTCGTTTGCCGGCACCCAAAAATGGCGAAGCGGTTTTTGGCCATGTCGTCGATGGGGATGAAGCGATTTTGATAGCGCTCGACAGCGTCGAGGAAGGCGAGGTCGATGAGCAAGTCGAGCAATTTGTGGCACGCATGGCCGAGCGGCTACGTGTTCAGGCCGCAATCCAGGGACTTCTCGAGACACTTCGCGATCAGGCGGATATTGAGCGGCTGTAATACATGGTTGGGATGGTATGGGGCGCTGAAGCGCCCCATTTTTTAACCATGATATTTATACCGTTATCTTTTTGATTTCACGTTTATAGAACAGTTCCAATATGGCCAAGCAGCCCTGTTAAGTTATAATATAACAGAACTATTGCGACCTTCATGGACCTCCACGTTTCGTTATGCAGAATCTGTTGAACCCGATAACCGTACATTTGATCACCGGCTTTCTGGGCAGTGGCAAGAGCACCCTGATTCGTCGACTGATCGAGCAGAAACCGACCCATGAGCGTTGGGCAGTGGTGATCAACGAATTCGGTCGGGTCGGGATCGATCAGACAATGTTTCCCGAGCGAGACGATCTGATCATCCAGGGACTGCCGGGAGGGTGTCTGTGCTGCCAGTTGGCGTTTGTGCTGCAGGCGTCTCTGGTCAAGCTGGTACACCGATATCGACCAGACCGACTGATTATCGAGCCGTCGGGGTTGGGGCATCCGGCCGGCCTGCTGGATGTCCTGCAAGGGGAAGGCTTCGCAGGGGTGCTGGAAGTACGCGACATTATTGCTGTCCTGGATCCCCGGCGCCTGGAGGACCCACGCTCCCGCGACAGCGTGACCTTCAGCGATCAGTTGAGCATTGCCGACGGGATTGCGCTGACGATGACCGACTTGTCGACGCCTGCCCAGATTCAGGCTGCTCTCGAGTTGGCAGAAACGCTTTGGCCGCCACGCAAGTGGGTAAGGCAGGCGCCCCATGGAGAGCTTGCGCTATCCTGGCTGCTTCAGGCTGGTGATCAGGATAGGCCTAGCAGCGACCGTACCCCACCTGTGCATCGTCATACTCACAGGGCAGCGGCTCACAGTTCGCAGGAAGACGCGATGTTTCGCGAGCCCGCACTCGGTGAGCCGATTCTCGACATCGGTTCCTCGCTCGGATATGTGTCTCTGAGTTGGCGCTGGCACGCGCAGGATCGTTTCGATCTGGACCGTTTGACGGCGTACCTGGGGGAACTGCCGGGGGAGTTGCGGGTAAAAGGCGTGTTTCACACTGTAGATGGCTGGAAGCTCTATAACCGCGCCGACGCTGCGGTCACCCTGACGGCGTCGGCCTGGCGTCGTGATTCACGACTGGAGCTTATCGGTGAACCCGACGCCATGCCGAAGGCAGAGGCAATACAGTTAGCCTTGCAGGGCTGTCAAGCTTGAGAGAAGGCGACATCCAAGTGTCACGACAGGGCAAATTCGCGTAACTGAGGTGTCTGTCCAGCTTCCACGAGGATTTCCCAGCCCTTGTCAGGGTGCCAGTCGCCCAGCACGAAGCGTTTGGCTGGCTCGCCGTCGACCTCGAGCTCATGCACTGCTGGCCGATGGGTATGACCGTGGATCAGGGTCGTCACACCGTACCCACGCATGATGTGGATGACCTCATCCGGCGTTACGTCCATGATGTCCTCGGCCTTGTTGGAATTGGCTTCTCCCGATTGCTCGCGTAGCTGGCGGGCGAGCGCGATACGCTCAGTGATCGGCATGGCGAGTATCTGGCGCTGCCACACAGGGTCGCGGGCCTGCCGCCGGAAGGCCATGTAGGCGGTATCGCGGGTACACAGGCTATCGCCATGCATCAGCAGCACCTGGCTGCCGCCGAGCACCACGACGCTCGGGTCGTCGAGCAGGCGTGCGCCGGCTGCATCCGCAAAGCGCTCGCCCAGCAGAAAGTCGCGATTGCCGTGCATGATGAATATTTCCGTACCCTGGGCGGCCAGGCGGTGCAGGGCGCTGGCGACACGCGCCGCGAGGGCGGCGCTGCCAGTGGGATCGCTGTCCGTGAGGTCGAGCAGGTCGTCGCCGATCCAGGCGTCGAAGAAATCACCCAGGATGTAAAGGGAGTCGGCGTCGCTGGCACGCCGCTCGAGCCATCGCATGAAGCCTTCAGTGACCTCGGGAGCGCCGGGATGCAAGTGCAGGTCCGAAATCAATAAGGTGGTCATGCGATATAGGCACGCTGGATGATGACATCCTCGGCGGGCACATCGGCATGCATGCCGCGGCGTGTGGTGGGAACCGCCTTGATGCTTTCCACCACCTCTATTCCGTCAGTGACTTCTCCGAACACGCAGTAGCCCCAGCCCTGGATCGACTTGCCGCTGTGGTTGAGAAAGTCATTATCCGCGACATTGATGAAAAACTGCGCGGTGGCCGAGTGCGGATCCTGGGTGCGTGCCATGGCGAGGGTACCGGCGGTGTTCTTGACGCCGTTGTCGGCTTCGTTCTGGATGGGGTCACCAGTCGTTTTCTGGTTGAAGTCGGTGTCGAAGCCGCCTCCCTGGACCATGAAGCCTGGAATGACGCGATGGAAGAGTGTGCCGTCATAGAAACCGTCGCGCACGTATTGCTCGAAATTGGCTGCGGTCTTGGGCGCCTTGTCGTAGTAAAGCTCGATGGTGATGTCGCCGTAATTGGTCTGCAGTACGATCATTGACAAATTCCTGTCTCGTGGTGTCTCGGTAATGTGTCGAGTGTCTGGCAATAACCCGGATGCGCCTTGGCGCTACCCCTAGACGTGGCGCTATAATAGCCCTTTTGCATCGATGCGCGAAGTCGAGGGGCGTTCAAACCGTTCCCCTCCCATTGTCAGGCTCGCGATTCAACCAGAGGTTGCCTCTCCTACCATGACCACCGACACCACTAGTGCGCCGAATTTTATCCGCAATCAGATACAGGAGGAGGTCGAGGCAGGGCAGACAGCCAAGGTCGTCACTCGCTTCCCGCCGGAGCCCAATGGTTTCCTGCATATCGGCCATGCCAAGTCCATCTGCTTGAATTTCGGGCTGGCGGAACAGTTCGGTGGCGACTGCCACTTGCGCTTCGACGATACCAATCCGGCGAAGGAAGAGCAGGCCTACATCGATGCCATCAAGGCTGACGTCAACTGGTTGGGTTTCGAGTGGGCCGGTGGTGTGCGCTTCGCCTCCGACTACTTCGATCAGCTGTATGCCTGGGCCCAACACTTGATACGCGAAGGCAAGGCGTATGTCGACGATCTTTCCCCTGACGAGATCCGCGAGTACCGCGGCAGCCTGACCGAACCGGGTCGTCCCAGCCCCTACCGCGAGCGTCATGCCGACGAGAATCTCGACCTGCTCGAGCGCATGCGCGTGGGCGACTTCTCCGAGGGGCAGAAGGTGCTGCGCGCCAAAATCGACATGGCCGCGCCCAACATCAACCTGCGCGACCCGATCCTCTATCGCATCCGTCACGCCAGCCATCACCAGACCGGCGATAAGTGGAAGATCTATCCGTCCTACGACTTCACCCACGGCCAGTCGGATGCGATCGAGGGCGTCACGCACTCCATCTGTACGCTGGAATTCGAGGATCACCGCCCGCTCTATGAGTGGTTTCTCGATAACCTGCCGGTGCCGGTGAAGCCCCGCCAGATCGAGTTCGCGCGCCTCAACCTCAACTACACCCTGACGTCCAAGCGCAAGCTCAGGTTGCTGGTGGACGAGGGGATCGTCGACGGCTGGGACGACCCGCGCCTGCCGACCATTTCCGGCATGCGGCGCCGCGGCTACACGCCGGCCTCGATCCGCAAGTTCTGCGACATGATCGGCGTGACCCGCGCCGATGGCGGCCTGGTGGACATCGCCATGTTGACCCATGCCATCCGCTCCGATCTCGAGGACAACGCCCCTCGCGCCATGGCCGTGCTCAAGCCGCTGAAGCTCGTGCTGACCAACGTGGCGGAAGATGTCGAAGAGGTCTACGAGGTGCCCGGCCACCCGGCGCGCGAGGACATGACGGTGCGGAAGGTGCCGTTCACGCGGGAGCTCTACATCGACAAGGATGACTTCATGGAGGAGCCGCCCAAGAAGTTCTTCCGCCTGGCACCGGGCAAGGAGGTGCGCCTGCGCAACAGCTACGTGATCCGCTGCGATGAGGTGATCAAGGACGCCGCCGGCGAAATCAACGAACTGCGCTGCTCTGTGGATTTCGATACGCTTGGCAAGAACCCCGAGGGTCGCAAGGTCAAGGGCGTGATCCACTGGGTCAGCGCCACGCATGGCGTGCCCCTCGAGGTGCGCCTCTACGACAACCTCTTCCAGGTCGAGCAACCGGACAAGGACCGGGACGCCGACTTCCTCGAGCATCTCAATCCCGAGTCACTGGTCACCGTCGAGGGCATCGGCGAGCCGAGCCTGGCCACCGCCACCCCGGAGAGTCGCTTCCAGTTCGAGCGGGTGGGCTACTTCTGTGCCGACCGTCATGACAGCCGCGATGGCCGGCTGGTGTTCAACCGCACTGTAGGACTCAAGGACAGTTGGGCCAAGGTCAAGAAGCAAGAAGCCCAGAAAAAAGATCAAGATAAGACGAAGGGGTGAACGTGAGCGCTGATATGCAGATCTACAACACGCTGACGAGGCGCAAGGAACCCTTCACGCCCATCGAGCCGGGCAAGGTGCGCATGTATGTCTGTGGCATGACCGTCTATGACTTCTGTCACTTGGGTCATGCGCGGGTGATGGTGGCCTTCGATGTGATCACCCGCTATCTGCGCGCCCGGGGCTACGACGTCACCTATGTGCGCAACGTCACCGATATCGACGACAAGATCCTCAAGCGCGCCGATGAAAACGGTGAGTCGATCGCGTCGCTGACCGAGCGCATGATCGAGGCCATGCACGAGGACGAGGCGCGCCTCTGGGTGCTGCCGCCGGATCACGAGCCGCGTGCCACGCGTCATGTCGACGACATCCTGCGCATGATCGAGACGTTGATCGACAAGTCCTACGCTTATGCCGCCGACAATGGCGATGTCTATTTCCGGGTGCGCCGCTTCGAGGGCTATGGTCGGTTGAGCAACCGTGATCCCGACGACATGCGTGTCGGCGCGCGCATCGACGTTGACGAGCACAAGGAAGATCCGCTGGACTTCGTGCTGTGGAAGGCCGCCAAGCCCGGCGAGGCCAGCTGGCCTTCGCCCTGGGGCGAGGGACGCCCGGGCTGGCACATCGAATGTTCGGCGATGTCGACCTGCTGTCTCGGCGAGACCTTCGATATTCACGGTGGCGGCCCCGACCTGCTGTTCCCCCATCACGAGAACGAGATCGCCCAGAGTGAAGCCGCCACCGGGCATCACTACGTCAATACCTGGATGCATGCGGGGGCGGTGCGGGTGAACCAGGAGAAGATGTCGAAGTCGCTGGGCAATTTCTTCACCATCCGTGAGGTTCTCGAACATCACGACCCCGAGGTGGTGCGCTACCTGCTGGTGGCGAGCCACTACCGCAGTCCGATCAATTACGCCCCGGATTCGCTCGCCGAGGCGCGCAAGTCGCTGGAGCGTTTCTATAACTCGCTTGAAGGAGTGGCACTCGAGGGCGTCGATTTCGTTGAAGATGACGTGGATAGCCGCTTTCATAAGCGCTTTACCGCGGCCATGGACGACGACTTCAATACCCCCGAAGCGCTGTCGGTACTCTTCGACCTTGCGCGCGAGCTCAATCGTGCGAGGAAGGAAGCCCCAGAACAGGCCCCGGCGCTGGCCCACGAACTTCGCCGGCTAGGCGACATGCTGGGACTGCTGCAGCAGGACCCGGCGACCTTCCTGCAGGGCGGTGTCACTGACGTTGCGCTTGACGAGGCGGAGATACAGGCGCGTATCGAGGCGCGTGCCACCGCCAAGAAGGCCAAGGATTTTGGTACGGCTGATGCTATCCGCGACGAGCTGGCGGCGCTGGGTATCGTGCTCAAGGATTCCCGCGAAGGCACCAGCTGGGTTTTCGAAAAGCCCGAGGGGTGAGGAGCCAATGGCGCATTCCGGTCTCGACGCCCGGCTCACGAAGAGATGCGCCGGGCGTCTAGTATTGCTTGGTAGTGATTGCCTGCCTTGATGAGCATTATTCTACGCAAAAAATTATTTTGTATGATATTCTGTGCGCCAAGTTGCTCATAAGTAAGAAGGTTCGCTTTTTTTGAGCATTACTTTGCGCAGGAGTAAGCTTTGGAACTGACGCTGCAGATTCACTTCGATCAGGCTTGGCATGATGCGGCCATCCTGATACTACCTGCGCCTGATCGAGGCATCAGGGGGGAAGCCAAGCTTCGCTATGAACACAATTACGCCATCGACTGGATGTTTCATGATGACTTGCATGCTTGTAGCTTGCTCCTTCCCGTAGAGCTGATGCTCACCCATAGTGCACCTCGCTGGTTTGGCTTCCTGGAGGACATCATGCCCGCCGGTGCCAGCCGCCGCTTTTGGGTGAACTACCTTGGGTTGCACGAGCTGCCGGAAGGGCGTCAGGACACGTTGTTGCTTGCCAAGGGGACCATAGCGCCTGTGGGAAATCTGCGAATTAAGGAAGCCGTGCCGGAGAAGCGCGCTACAGCTTCTCAGAGCAAACGGCGCTTTTCCCTGAGCAGCGTGGTGGAGCGGCACACCGATTTTCTGGAATATGCCCAGCAGATGGGGGCCGCCAGCGGTGGTGCTACGGGCGCCGGGGGGGAGGCACCCAAGTTGTTGCTGCGGTTGGGGGCAGACGAGCGGGTCTGGATCGACACCTGGCAGGATGAGGATCAACAGCCCGATAGGCCGATGCTGGTGAAATTTCCGCGTGGAAGGCGCTCCAGTGATGACTGCGATATTCTGCGTGCCGAATACCATTATTATCAGGAGCTTGCAGCGCTGGGCGTTGATACCATCGACACTGAGTCCATGCAACTCGTCGAAGGCGAGAGATACCCATCCCTCTGGCTGCCACGATTCGCCATGCAATATCGTAATGGAGCCTGGCAGCGATATGGCCTGGAATCGGTCTACTCGCTCATGGAAGCTGCCCCGGGAAGTTTTCTCAAGCACGGCGTGACGCTGCGTCGGCTTGTCGACCTGCTGCAGGGACAGTATAGAGTCACTGAGCAGATAGCATTCGACAGCGAAGCCTTCGTGATCGAGTGGGTCAAGCGTGACCTGCTCAATATCGCTTTCGGCAACTCCGATAATCATGGCCGTAATACCGCCTTGCTCAAGCGAGCAGAGGGGGTCTGGCTCTCTCCTGTGTTCGACTTTGCTCCCATGAAGGCCGACCCCGAAGGGGTGACCCGCACCATGCAGTGGGGGACACCGCTTGAAGTGGGGGGCGAATTCGATTGGCTCGGCATTGCCGATTCCCTGGCCGATCTGGTTGCACCCGAAAGACTGATGGCGGCGCTGACGGAGCTGGCACTCGCATTGGAGGGCCTTGGGGAACGCCTGGAGAGCCGAGGGGTGCCGACGCGTATACTCGGCATGCCGGCGGTAGGGCTGAATTCGCTGAACGCCAGACTGCAGCGCTGGGGGCTACTGTGAAACCCCGTAGTCAGCCGGATCGAGAGGCTGCGCTGCTGTTCCTGCTCGAGCAGTTCTACGCAGACGAGCTCACCGAGGGGCAGCTGCTACGCGCCCTCCGCCGAGATGTGCTGGGGCTTTCCCAGACCGATTATGCCAGCCTGGTAGGCATCAGTCGGCGCACGCTTTCCGACTTGGAAGGCGACAAGAGCAATATTACTCTCGCCGTGATGAACCGAGTCTTCAAGCCGTTGGGGTTAAAGGTCGGTCTGCTGCCCCGTCAGCGCCATCTGTTGGAGCAGGCGCTGAATCCAGCGCAGTAATGGTTAGCGCTTCGGATCATCTCTCCTTCCGCCATGTCACCTCCATGAAGTCTGGCGCCATACTGGCCTGTCGAATGATCTGCACTATGACTGTTGTTGAGGCTCAGCCATCGGCGCAGGCGGGCATGGGCGGCAGAGGAATCTGCCGTGGCCAGTCATCTGCCACCAGGAACAACCGTTGCCGTTGGCCGTCAGGTGTCATTACGACGAGTTGTAACGGCGAGGCGGCAAGCTGGAAGTGGCGGGCGAGTCCTTGCTCAAGCCCTTGCATCGACCACAGTTGCTCATCGCGGGGCTCGGCGAACCAGTGAGGCCTTCTGAGCCAGGCGCCACGGGTACCGGCCGGTTGTGATGCGCGCCATTGTTGCCAGTCCTTCCAGAATAGCCATTGCCCGGACAGATGTGCCGGGCCGGCTTCCATGGGGGCCGGCATGGGCGCATGCCAGGGATAGAAGAGGACGCCGGGCATTGCGAGGCGGTGTTTGATAGGTATCGGCTCATCGACCTCGTATGTCGTTTCGCCAACGGCGGAACGGATCGCCTCCCTCGCTTCTGCCATGCCGCTTAACGGCAACTGGTGCCGATGCAGACGCTCCCGCTTGATCGCCAGGCTGTCGGCACCACTCGGGCCAATCCAGCGGGCCTGGTCCGTGGCGGGGCCGGGGCCGTCCGGCAACCCCAGGTAAAATTTGATCGCCACCTCGAGGTGCACGGGTGTGGGGTCATCCTTCCGGCAATACAGCAAATCGAGTTCGCCAAGCGTCAGCTTGCCTCGACTGATCCGTTGATTGTGTGCCAACAGCCTTATAGCGGGCGCGCGTTCGAGCAGGAATTGCCAGAGGCGCTCATGGTAGAGTCCCATGCGACCGGCCAGCGTATTGCCAAGGTAACGTTGCAGCCCTTGAGGATATTGCTCAAGCTGACCTAGCCATGCCTCTAACGTCGCGTTATCACTCAGACCCAACTCGTTGATGGATGGCCGCCCCAGGTAGGGAGTGACGATCAGGTCAGGCGCCAGGAGCACCCAGGCAAGATCGCGTACCAGTGGGTGATGCAGGCGGGAGAGCAGCGCAAGAGCCGATGGTGGCATTACGTTGATGATTCGCGTTGAGAAATATAATGAGTGATTGGCTGATACAGGTTTTATAGTCAGCTTACCTTCACAAGGAATCGGGTGATAATCATGTTTCGACCTATGTCTCGTATCGGGGTAGTGGCTGCCAGTGCCCTGCTGACATTTACCCTGGCTCAGGCCCAGGACCCTGTCGTAGTTTCCTCAAAGATCGACACCGAAGGCTCGGTGCTCGGTCAGCTGATTCTGCAACGGCTAGAGGGCGGTGGCATCGACGTCGAAGATCGCCTACAGCTCGGAGCCACCAGCATCGTGCGTGAGGCGCTTATCGCCGGTGAGATCGACCTGTACCCCGAATATACCGGCAACGGTGCCTTCTTCTTTGATATGGCCGATAGCCCGGTGTGGAATGATCCCAGAGAAGCATTCGAAACAGTCCGTGAGCGCGACCGTGAGGCCAACGACCTCATCTGGCTGACGCCTGCCGAGGCCAACAATACCTGGGCAATCAGCGTGCGCGAAGATCTCGCCAGCGAGGAGGGTCTCGAGAGCCTCGAAGACCTGGCAACGTATCTTGAGCAAGGAGGCGAGTTCAAGTTGGCCGCGAGTGCCGAATTCGTCGAGTCGCCGCAGGCGCTGCCGGCGTTCCAGGAGGCCTATGGTTTCGAGCTCTCCGAGGAACAATTGCTGGTATTGTCCGGCGGCAATACAGCAGCCACGATGCGCGCCGCTGCGCAGCAGACCAGTGGCGTCAACGCCGCCATGACCTACGGGACCGATGGGGGCATCGGCGCGCTGGGGCTGGTCGTGCTCGAGGATACGCTCGGGGTGCAGCCCGTCTATCAGCCAGCGCCGGTGGTTCGCCGCAGTGTGCTCGACAGCTACCCGCAGATCGAGTCGCTGCTGGTGCCGCTCTTCGAGGCACTCGACCTGGAGACCCTGCAGAATCTCAACGGCGAAGTGGCGGTCAATGGTCGCCCGCCTCGTGAGGTGGCATCCGAATTTCTCGATACCCTGGACGAGTGATCCGACCAGCGAATGGATCCTCAGCATCATAATCGCGTTTTACCAGCCTTGATGATCGCGGCGTTGGTGGCCTGGTTTGTCGCCGACCTGGTCAGCGTGGCAGCCAACCGCATCGTGCCCGGCGAAGGCGTTGCTACCCTCGATGCCATCGGCTGGGGTGGCGTGCTGGCGGGTTCGCTGGCGATGCTCGCGGTGGCCATATTGGGGTTTCGTCCCAACCCGCGCAAATACCGCGCTGCCTTGATTGTGACGGTGACCATGCTGATGGCCCTGCCGGCGGTGCTCGCGCTGGCCGCCGCCAGGCTCGCCGATTCCGATATGCCTCAGGCGCGCCTGGGTATCGGGCCGGGCTTCTGGGTCGTGCTGTTCGTGACGTTGCTGGCCATGATCGAGTTGCGCACCCGCCTGGGGGTCTCACGCCTCAATGGCTGGGTGCTGATGCTTCCCGTGGTACTCAGCTGGTGGCTGTGTCTGAGTCTGTGGCTGGCGCCATTGGCGCTGCTCCAAGAGTTTCGTGGGCGTAGTGATCAGTTCGTGTCTGCCGTGCTCTATCACTTGGCACTGGTCGGTGCAGCAGTCGGCACAAGCCTGGTGCTGGGTGTGGCACTGGCGCTCGCCATGCGGCGTTTCCCGACCCTGCAGCGCGCCGGTTTTGGCGTCCTCAATTTTCTGCAGACCATTCCCAGCCTGGCCCTGTTCGGTCTGTTGCTGGCACCGCTCGCCTGGCTAGCGGCCAATGTCGAGTGGGTCTCGACTCTCGGGGTACGTGGCATCGGCTGGGCCCCGGCATTGATCGCTCTGGTGGCATACAGCCTGCTGCCGATGGTGCGCAACACCTTTGTGGCGCTTTCGCAAGTCGATCCGGGCGTGATCGAATCCGCGCGGGGCATGGGCATGAGTCACGTACAGGTTTTTCTTCAGGTGCGGTTGCCGCTGGCACTGCCGGTCATGCTGGAGGGTGTTCGAATCACTACCGTGCAGGCGATCGGTCTCACTGCCGTGGCGGCCTTGATCGGCGCCGGAGGACTGGGTGGCTTTATCTTCCAGGGGTTGGGGCAGGCGGCGATGGACCTGGTGCTGCTGGGTGCGCTGCCGATTTTGGGCATGGCCTTGGTGGCGGATGCCTTGCTCGGGGCCTTGAGCGAGCGACTGCGCCCGGGAGGGGCGAAATGATCGAACTCTTTGACGTCACCAAACGCTTTGGCGAGGAAGCCGCCGTCGATGCCATTTCGCTGCGGGTCGATAGTGGCGAGCTGTGTGCGCTGGTCGGCACCTCAGGATGCGGCAAGTCGACGACGCTGCGCATGATCAACCGTCTGATCGAGCACAGTGATGGCGAGATCCATATCGACGGTCAGCCGGTTCGTCGCTTCAAGGAAGACACGCTCAGGCGACGTATCGGTTATGTAATCCAGAGCACCGGTTTGTTTCCACATTGGACGGTAGCCCGCAACATTGGCCTTGTGCCACGGCTTCTCAAGTGGTCGCCCGAGCGGATCGAATCGCGAGTCGAGGAGTTGATGACACTGTTGGGGTTGCCGCACGAGGCATTCGCCGACAAGTATCCCGACCAACTGTCGGGAGGACAGGCACAGCGTGTCGGCGTGGCCCGCGCGCTGGCCGCCGACCCGGACATCTTGCTGATGGACGAGCCGTTTGGTGCCCTGGATCCCATCACTCGCGAGGCGCTTCAGGACGAGTTGCGCGAATTGCAGGCGCGACTGCACAAGACCATCGTCTTTGTGACCCACGACATGGACGAGGCATTGCGTCTCGCCGACAAGCTGGTGGTGATGGACGCCGGGCGGATCGTCCAGCAAGGCACCCCCCTGGAGTTGCTCCGCGAGCCGGCAACCCCCTTCGTCGAGTCGATGCTTGGTGGCGATGATCGTGGCCTGAAGGAAACTAGCCTGGTGCGTGTCAGTGAGCGCATGCAGCCGCCAGGACAGACACTCAACGCGAAGGCCCGGGTCCATCGTGATGCTACGCTTCGCCAGGCGCTCGCGGTCATGTTTCGCGAGCACGCCGATCAACTCACGGTGTTCGATGACGAAGATAGGCCCGTGGGCGAGCTGTCGTTACAGCGCCTGGTCGGGGTCACACGCCATGAATGAGCATGGTGTTCAATGGCGAGCAAACCGCGCCCTGCGCCACTGGCGTCTGCCACTGGCATGGTTGGTGCTGCTGACGGCGTTGACCGTCGGCATGGCCGAGCTGGAGAGTGTGTTTCGCTGGGTCGAGGCCGACAGTCGACAGGTGATCTACGATCGCGCCGACTTCGTCACCTTGCTAGGACGTCATCTGCTGGTGGTGTCGGTGGCCTCGTTGCTGGCCACGCTGATCGGGGTGAGTGCGGCCATCGCCGTGACGCGCCACGCCGGCCAGGATTTCCTACCGCTGGTCGCGCAGATCGCCTCCATGGGCCAGACCTTTCCGCCCGTTGCGGTGCTGGCCCTGGCCGTGCCGGTGCTGGGCTTCGGAACCTTGCCGATCATCGTCGCCTTGCTGCTCTACGGACTGCTGCCCATCGTGCGCAATACCCTGGCGGGGTTACAGGGCATCGAGCCATCGATACTCGAGGCGGCCCGTGGCATGGGCATGAGCGGGGGCCAGGTGCTTCGTCAGGTCGAACTGCCCTTGGCCGCGCCGGTGATTCTGGCGGGCATCCGCACCTCGGTAACGGTCAGCATCGCCACCGCCGCACTGGGAGCGACGGTCGGTGCCAGCAACCTCGGCGATCCCATCATCTCCGGCATCGTTAACGGCAATACTGCCTATATCCTGCAAGGCGCGCTGATGATCGGGTTGCTGGCACTTACCGTGGACAGCACGTTCGAGCGTCTGACCGTGCGGCGCATCAGTCGCTGAACCTGCGTAGTGAATCCCACTTAGTGACCCTTCCCGCATAGTGACTCTCGCTTGTAAGTCAATATCACCTGCAATCTGGAGGCAACGTCCGCGCGGGAAAACGCTTTCCCTCACATGCCGCTTACGTTAACGTCAGGTTTGATTGCGTTGACGGCCGCCGGGGCCGATCCCCTGGCGGAGAGGCTCATTAGCGACAACACTGCCCTCAAAAGGGACCCAGGATCACGGTGATGACAACGACAACAGATATCCACTCGCCGGACTTTCTCGCTGGCGATGAATTCAGCATTCCCACCTTCCGCCTCCTTCAACAGGACGGCACGCTCTTCGACGGGGCGGTGGCGCCCGAGCTGAGCCGCGAAGAGGCGCGACACATCTATCATGCCATGGTGGCGACCCGGGTACTCGACGAGCGCATGATGGCGGCGCAACGTCAGGGCCGGCTGAGTTTCTACATGCAGTGCACCGGCGAGGAAGCCGCGGTCGTCGGCGCAACAGCGGCGCTCGATGACGCCGACATGATCATGGCGCAGTACCGTGAGCAGGGTGCCCTGATGTATCGCGGTTTCAGCTTCGACGAGTTCATGAACCAGTTGTTCGGCAACGAGCTCGATTATGGCAAGGGCCGCCAGATGCCGATCCATTATGGATCGCGCAAGCTCCACTACATGACCATCTCTTCACCGCTGGCCACGCAGATTCCCCAGGCCACCGGCTTTGCCTATGGGCAGAAGCTGGCCGGAGAAGGGCAGTGCACCATCGTGTTCTTCGGCGAGGGTGCCGCTTCTGAAGGCGACTTCCATGCGGCCTTGAACATGGCGGCGGTGCATCAGGTGCCAGTGATTTTCTTCTGTCGTAACAACGGCTACGCGATCTCCACGCCCTCCATCGAACAGTTCGCTGCCGATGGCGTGGCGCCGCGTGCGTTCGGTTACCGTATGCATGTGATCCGCGTCGATGGCAACGATATCCTGGCGGTCTACGACGCCACTCGGGCGGCGCGTCGCCTGGCCGCCGAGCACAACCAACCGGTGCTGATCGAGGCGATGACCTACCGCCTGGCGGCCCATTCCTCGTCGGACGACCCCTCGGGGTATCGCTCGAAGAAGGAAGAAGAGGCCTGGCGTGAGAAGGATCCGCTCTTGCGTATGCGTCGCTGGCTGAACGACAAGGGCTGGTGGAGCGACGAGGAAGAGACGGAGTGTCAGGAGCGCCTGCGTCGCGAGGTGCTCGAAACCATGAAGCGTGCCCAGAAGCGCCCGCCGCCACCACTCGATAGCCTGGTCACCGATGTCTATGCCGACGTGACGCCGGCCCTGCAGCGCCAGCTGGATACCCTCAAGACGCACATTCGTCGCTATCCCGACGCCTATCCGAAGGGTGCCATGTCGCTGGACCCCGATGTCTCGCCGCGTGACGACGCCGACGACAAGGGAGGCGCCTAGGATGCCGACCATGAACATGCTGCAGGCCATCAATAACGCGCTGGATATCGCCATGGCCGAGGACGACAAGGTGCTCTGCTTTGGCGAGGACGTGGGCGGCTTCGGCGGGGTTTTCCGTGCCACGAGTCATCTTCAGGAAAAGTACGGCAGGTCGCGCTGCTTCAATACGCCGCTGGTCGAACAGGGCATCATCGGCTTCGCCAACGGCCTGGCCGCCCAGGGTTCGGTCCCGGTCGCCGAAATCCAGTTCGCCGACTACATCTACCCGGCCTTCGACCAGATCGTCAACGAGACGGCCAAGTTCCGTTACCGCTCGGGGGATCTCTTCAACGTCGGCGGACTGACCATTCGCGCGCCCTACGGGGGCGGCATTGCCGGGGGCCACTACCATTCCCAATCCCCCGAGGCCTATTTTGCGCACACGCCGGGTCTCAAGGTAGTGGTGCCGCGCGATCCCTACCAGGCCAAGGGGCTGCTGCTGGCGTCGATTCGTGACGCCGACCCGGTGATCTTCTTCGAACCCAAGCGTCTCTATCGGGCCTCCACCGGCGAGGTGCCCGAGGAGGATTACCAGCTGCCCATCGGCGAGGCCGAGGTCACCCGCGAAGGCGCCGACGTCACCCTGGTGGGCTGGGGGGCGCAGATGGAAGTCATCGAGCGCGCCGTCGAACTTGCCGAGAAGGAAGGGATTTCCTGCGAGGTCATCGACCTGCGCACCATCCTGCCCTGGGACGAGGACAGCGTGGTGGAGTCGGTACTCAAGACCGGGCGACTCCTGATCACCCACGAGGCGCCATTGACCGGAGGCTTCGCCGCCGAGATCGCGGCCACCGTCCAGGAGCGTTGTTTCCTGTATCTGGAATCGCCGATCGCCCGAGTGACCGGCCTGGATACGCCGTTTCCGCTTACGCTGGAAAAGGAGTATCTGCCCGACCATCTGAAGATCTTCGAGGCGATCAAGGCCAGCCTGGCCTTCTGACGATTCGGTATCAGGGCTTATGCGAGCCAGGACAGGAGACGCATCATGAGCGAGTTCAAGCTGCCCGATATCGGTGAAGGTATCGTGGAGTGCGAGATAGTCGAATGGCGGGTCGCCGAGGGTGATCTCATCGAGGAGGACCAGCCGGTGGTCGAAGTCATGACCGACAAGGCGTTGGTCGAGATCACGGCCCCCGAGGCGGGCAGGGTGACGCGGTTATTCGTCCCCAAGGGCGAGATTGCCAAGGTGCATGCGCCGTTGTTTTCCTATGACGTCCAGGGTGAGGGTCAAGGACAAGGCGACGATCAAGAAGGAGGAGAACTGGGCGACTTGCAGGAAAAACCGCAGGGAAGTGTTCCGCTTGATGACGAACGTGTTAGTAACGACAGAGACGCTGGGCTCGACGACGGTTCATTCACCGATTCGGCATCGGCGCCTTCGGCCGAGCAACGAGTGGCGTCGAGCGAGGCCTCGAGGGGGCAGGGGCCCTATGGACGCATTCCCGCGAGCCCGGCAGTGCGTCGATTGCTGCGCGAACATGGCCTGGCCCTCGAGGATGTGCCTGGTTCCGGCAAGGACGGCCGGGTGCTCAAGGACGATGTGTTGCATGTGCTCGAGCAGGGGGTCGACAAGGGTAGCGAGCCGGCGGCCCGAACCGATGCCGCGGTCGAAGGCGGGCGGCGTCATTCCGATGCGGCCGAGACTCGGGTGGAGCCCCTGCGCGGCATGCGGGCGGTCATGGCGCGGCGGATGGTCGAGGCGGCGACCACGATCCCTCACTTCCACTATGGCGAGCAGCTCGACGTCACCGACCTGCTCGCTCTGCGCGAACGGCTCAAGCCGCGTGCCGAGGCGCAGGACTCGAAGTTGACACTGATGCCCTTCTTCATGAAGGCCCTGGCGCTGGCGGTGCAGGAATTTCCGATTCTCAATGCGCGCCTGAACCAAGCCGTCGACGAGATCCATTATCTGCCGTCGGTGAATATCGGCATGGCCGTGGATGGCAAGGCCGGATTGATGGTTCCCAACGTCAAGGGTGTGGAGCGATTGAGCCTGCTCGAGCTTGCCAGGGAGACGCAGCGCCTGACCGCTGAGGCGCGCGAGGGGCGAGTCGCCCAGCAGGACCTCAAGGGCGGTACCATCAGCATCTCCAATATCGGCGCGCTGGGCGGGACCTACGCCGCGCCGATCATCAACGCCCCGGAAGTGGCGATCGTCGCCATCGGCAAGACGCAGTGGTTGCCGCGCTTCGATGAAAACGACAATGTCATCAAGCAGGCCATCCTGACCGTCACCTGGGCGGGCGATCACCGTCTCATCGATGGCGGTACCATGGCCCGCTTCTGCAACGCCTGGAAAGGTTATCTTGAAGCTCCGGAAACCATGTTACTGAACCTTAGCTAAGCCCATGAGTCATGGTCCCCTGCAGCAGTTCTATATACCCGAAGAGCAATCGGTGTATCTGCTCAGCCATGACGATGCGCGCAAACTCAAGGCGTGGGTGGCGTTGTGCCAGACACAGCTCGAGCAACTGGGTTATCGCCATATCGAGTTGATCGGCAAGGGGGCCTACGGATTCGTGTTCGCCGGGCTCACTGGGCTCGGCGACGAATACGTGTTCAAGTTCACCCGGGTGAACCTGCCCCAGCATCTCCAGGACCGGCTCGAGGAAGAGGCCTTCATGCTGGAACAGGTCGATCATCCCCGCGTGCCCAAGCTGATCGTCTTCCAACGCGTGCGTCGCCAGTCGATCCTGGTGATGCAGCGCGCCCCCGGGCTCAACCTGGAGGAGGTGTCGCTTCGCGAAGGGCGGCTCTCACCGCGCCTGGTGGTGCGCATTGCCGATCAGATCGCCGATATCCTGCGCACCCTGCGTCGAGAAGCGTCCCATAAGCCGGGCAGTGGGCTCATCGACAGGCCCATCGTGCATGGCGACATCAAGCCCTCCAATCTGGTGTTCGACGCCGGTATCGAGCGGGTAGCGCTGATCGACTGGGGATCCTCGGTCTTCGCGCAACTCGATGCCAATCTGCAGTTCGTGGCGGCCAACGTCATGGAGCTGATGTCGGACAACCTGCAGCAGACCAACGCCCGACTGGGGGACGTCTACTTCATCGGCGAAGAGCAGCTCAATGGGGCGTTGTCTTCGCCCCGCTTCGATGAGCAGGGCGCCGCGGCCACCCTCTATGCGCTGGCCTCGGCCCAATCCTGTCGTTTCGGTCATCGCGCCATTCCCGCGACCTCACTGGGCCTCCCGGTCGAGTTTGCCCGCATGCTCGACGCGATGCTCGACCCCGACCCGCGCACGCGGTTGAAGGCAGGTGATCATTTCATCCGCGAGATGCCGCGGCTCGCCAGGCTGGTCATGCTCGACATCCCTCAGAAATCCGCTGCGCCGCTGGTGCCGGTATGGGTGCGTCCGGCGACGCGCGAGATCGATACCGTGGTCTACAGCTCGCGCAAGGCCTTTCTGCGCGAGGAAGGCGAGCCGGAGACACTCAACGATGTCAACGACGTGCAGCTTGATCGCTATTACAAGAATTTCATGCAGGGCATGGGCGAAACCGAGAAAGCCTTTCTCGCCGCCGTGAGTCGGCTGGGCAAGTACCCGGTGGTCGGGGGGCTGGCGGTACGCTGGGAGGCCGAAGGCGTCTACATCGATACCTCACTCAACCTGCACGATGCGGCGCTCAAGTCGGCCTTTGTCGCGGCCGTGAACAACATGGTGACGCTCGCCCGGGCCATTCATCGCCGTGGCATCTTCAAGAGCTGTCTGTTCAACGCCCGCGATACCCTGCACCTGGACCGCGAGGGCCCCGAGCGTCCCTTCGTGATCGAACCCGGCATGCGTCTGGCCTTCGAGGTCAGCGCGATGCCGGAGCTGGAGGACCATACCCGCGTGCACAGTTACTTCGAGGACGGCCCCGACCCCGAAGAGTTCCTGGTATTGCCCCAGGCGATCATCGCCTCGCTTGAAGCGCTCAACGAGATCCATCACACCGGCATGATCATCTTCGAGGCACTGCCGGCGCATCTCAAGATCCACAGCTACTATCGCCTGCTCGACCCCTCGCGAGAGGCGGAATTTCGCCAGCGGCTGGACGATATTCTCGCGGCGGTGGGGCTGATCGAGGGGCTTGGGGTTTCAGGTTTCATGAAGATGCCCTACAAGGATACCCGCCTGTTTGCGCACGTGGCCCGACAGCCTGAGCGTTTCTATCCCCGCGATCCGCGAGCGGCGCTGGTGGCGGTAGATACCACCCGACGCTAGAGAGTCATGAAGGGAACGGCTTCTTGGCCGGAGCCGACGATGTTCAGGCTATTGAATAGGAATCAGGGGACGGACTTGATCTTATGTCGTTGCGTTTCAAGAGGGCAGAAAGCGTTCTGGAAGGACGCACGATAGTGCCATGCTGAGCCTCTTTCTGGTGGCGCTGATCAGCGCCACTTTGCTGCCCGGTGGCTCCGAGGTATGGCTGGCCCGACAGTGGTGCCTTAATCCATCCTGGTTGGGTCTTTGGGCGGTGGCCACCGCCGGCAATAGCCTGGGGAGCTTGATCAATGTGGCCCTGGGTCGCTATGCGCGTCACTTCAGCGACCGCTGGTGGTTTCCTGCTAGTCCTGCTGGGCTGGCCAGGGGCGAGCACTGGTATCGGCGCTTCGGTCAAGCCAGCTTGTTGCTGTCTTGGGTACCGGTGGTTGGTGACCCGCTCACCGTTCTTGCCGGTATCTTTCGCTTGCCCTTGTGGCGAGCCGCATTGCTGATCATCCTTGCCAAGGGTGGCCGCTACGCCTTGGTACTTATGCTCGCCGAGGCTTGGCTGGCACCGCTGTGTTGAGCAAAACTGTCCTTGAAACGCTTCGCCCCGGCGAGTTCCGGGGCGAAGTGGTTATACTCGACATGCCCGACGGATCCTCAAAGGGTTATGAAGGAGGCGTCCTGCCGGTCGGTGAACTGATACACCTCATAGGGCTCTTGCTGAGGGCCAGGCATACCGGGAGTGCCAATAGGCATGCCAGCCAGGCCGATGCCATCGATGTCGGGTTGCTCCTCGAATAGCTTCTCGATGGCTGCCATGGGGACATGGCCTTCGATGATATAGTCGCCCATCTCGATGGTATGACAGGAACCAAGGCCATAGGGAACGCCCGAGGCTTCCTTGATCTTGCCCAGTTCCACGTCGTCGATGATGGTCACGTCAATGCCCATCTCCTCCAGGTGGCGACCGTACTCATCACAGCAGCCACATTGCGGGTTCTTGTAGAGGGTAGCTTCAGTCGGCATGGCCGCCTGAGCGGTAGTCGCGCCCAGCAGCAGGGCGCCGGAGAGAAGCAGGGGAGTGGTGTAACGGCTCATGTACGATCTCCTTTGGAAGAGAAGAGGTATTTGACGAGAGAGGCGATACCCAAGCCTACGAGAAGCAGGAAGGCGAGTGGCATCACCCAGCCCATCCAGCCCATGGCACCCATGTGGGCAAAGCAATCGCTGGTCATCATGATGTGATTCCTGATAATGGTACAAGTGAATTTGGTAGCGGGCGCGTGGCCGGCGTCACCGTGGTGATGGAGGCCTCATCAAGGCCCTTTCATTTTATGCGAATGTCGCATATCAGCTTAAAACCTGTGGGTAGCCCCTAGGTCAAGAAGACTTATCCCTTTGCAAGCAATCTGTTCCGGGTTCAGTCTCATTTCAGTTTCGTGCGGTATAAACGAGATTCCCAGCACCACTGATGAGATGACACGATGCGCAAGACACTGCTGGCCCTGGCACTGGGCATGATCACGACCACGGCATTCGCTGCCGGTGAGCATGGCGGCTCCCACGCTGACGTGAGCGAGGCCGATATCGATCGCACCATCAGCTTTGAGGCGGGCGACATGTGGTTCGACTCAGAAAGTCTCGACATCTCACCGGGTGAGACCGTCAAGTTCGAGATCGTCAACACCGGTAATCTCGGGCATGAATTTGTCATCGGGGATGCCGAGGCGCAGGAAGCGCACCGCAAGATGATGCAGGAAATGAGTGGCGGGCACGATGATGGTGGACATGACATGGCCGAGGGAGAGCATGGCGGCAACATGCCGGCGATTACCATCGCGAAGGGCGAGACGGCAGAACTCGTCTGGACCGCCCCCGAGAACGTCGACGACCTGGAGTATGCCTGCAACATCCCGGGGCACTATGAGGCCGGCATGTCAGGAAACATCGATCTCCAGGGGTGATGCTCCCGCATGAAATTTTTGCTGCTCGAAGATGACGACCTGCTCGCGGAGAGCCTGGCCGAGAGTCTGAAGGACAACGGTTACCGCGTCGATCCGGCCACCTCGTTGAGAGTGGCCAGATCCGTCATGAGGACCGAGAACTATGCCCTGGCCATTCTCGATCTCGGATTGCAGGACATGACACGGCGCTTCTGGATCGGCCTGGTGCTGGCCCTGCCGGTGCTGATGCTGGAGATGGGCGGTCACCTCTTCAGGCTCGATCATCTGATAGTCAGCCATCGCTCAGCGGTTTCCCATGGCCGTCGGTAGGAAGGTCACGATTTCGGGAAACAGGCTGATCAGCACCAGGCCCAGCATCATCAGGAAGAAGAAGGGCATGGCCGCCCAGGCGATATAGAGGATGTCGCGGCCGGTCATTCCCTGCAGGACGAATAGGTTGAAGCCCACCGGGGGGGTGATCTGGGACATTTCCACCACGATTACCAGATAAATGCCGAACCAGATCAGGTCGATGCCCGCCGCCTCGACCATCGGTAGCATGATCGAGGTGGTCAACACGACCACCGAGATGCCGTCAAGAAAGCAGCCGAGCAGAATGAAGAACACCGTCAGTGCCGCCAGCAGCATGAAGGGTGAAAACCCCTGGGCGCCGATCCAGGCGGCGAGATCGCTGGGCAGGCCGGTGAAACCCATGGCGACCGTGAGAAACGACGCTCCGGCGAGGATGAAGGCGATCATGGTCGAGGTGCGCACCGCGCCCATCAGGGCGTCGCGAAACACCTCCCTGTCCATGTTGCCCTGCGCCTTGGCGAGTATCAGCGACAGTAAGACCCCGACAGCGGCCGCCTCGGTGGGCGAGGCCAGGCCTGCGTAGATCGAGCCGATCACGCCAATAATGAGGGCCAGCAGTGGCGCCAGCCGCCTCGAGCGGCGCAGTCGTTCCGACCAGGGCATGCTGGGATCAGCCGCAGGAATCCGCTCGGGATGCCGCCAGGACCAGAGCATCAGGTAACCGGCGAACAGGCTGACCAGCAACAGCCCTGGAAACACCCCGGCCATGAACAGTCGAGCGATGGACTGTTCGGTGGCGACGCCGAAGACGATCAGGATGATCGAGGGCGGGATCAATAGCCCGAGGGTGGCCGAACCGGCGAGGGTGCCGATGACCAGTTGCTCGTCATAACCGCGGCGAGTGAGCTCGGGGAGAGTCATCTTGCCCATGGTGGCGCAGGTGGCCGCCGATGAGCCGGAAACGGCGGCGAACAGACCGCAGCCCACCACGTTGGTATGCAGCAACCGACCGGGAATGCGCTGCATCCAGGGTGAGAGACCCGTGAACATGTCGTCGGCAAGACGCGAGCGGAAGAGGATCTCGCCCATCCAGATGAACATTGGCAGGGCCGTCAGTTCCCAACTGTAGCTGGATCCCCAGACATTGGAGGCCATGACATCGCCGGTGGGAATGGAGGTGAACTGCTCGATGGCGATCCAGCCCAGGGCGAGCAGCGAGAACGCCACCCAGACGCCGCTCCCCAGGAGTACCAGCAGCACGACGAAAAGCGTCAGCATGATCAACAGCATGATCGTGCCTTATTTATGGGTCGTGTTTGGTTCATAGGTCGTGCCCTGTACGTAGGTCTTGACTCGTTCATAGTGGCGGCTGGTCGTCGATGGCGAACGATGTGGGATCACGTAGCGCGGTCAGCAGGGTCTGAACGAAGGCTTCGCCAAGCGCCAGGCAGAACAGCAGCACGCCCAGAAGCATCGCCGACTGGGGAATCCACAAGGGAATGCTGATCAGGCCGTAGGAGGTTTCACCGAAGGCGATGCTGTCGGCAAGCAGCCAATAGAGGTACCAGGCCAGGTAAAGGCACAGCACCAGCGAAATGGCCAGACAGAAGGTCTCGACGTATACGCGGATATGCATCGGTAGGCGGCCGATCAGCAGCGTGACCCGGATATGGGCACCGTTGACGAAGGTGTAGGCGAGTCCCAGGAAGCTGGCGCCGACCAGCAGGAACCCGGACACTTCCGACAGGCCGGGAATGGCCAGACCGATGCGATCACCGCCGATCCCCGTGGCGATTCGGTCGATGATCCGGCCGAGGATCTGTGCCGTGATCAAGGTGCAGATCAGGATCAGACAGGCAGCCGAGAGGTAGCCGCCCAGGTTGTAAAGCGCTCTGAAACGGTAGGTCATGACGGCAACCGAAGGCAGACCCGGGGCGTGTCAAGCCCCGGTGGGATAAGGTTCAGTGGTGGAGGCGCGCTCAGTCGCGGACGTTCTCATAGGCATCGAGGATCGTCTGGCCCTGTTCGCCGGCACGCCCGACCCATTCTTCGGTCATGGTTTCGCCGACCTGCTGGAGTAATTCGGCCAGTTCCGGCGTTGGCTCGGTGACCTCTATGCCGTTCTCTTCCAGGACGGCGAGCGCATCGTCGGTTTCCTGGCGGCTCATGTCCCAGCCACGCGTTTCCGCCTCGGTAGCGGCGTCGAGCAGAGCCTGCTGGGTGGCCTCATCGAGTCGCGAGAATGCTTGTTCGCTGACGATGACCATGTTCTTGGGCAGCCACAGTTGCGCATGGTTGAAGTGGTTCAGGTAATCCCAGGCCTTGGTGTCGGCCCCCGTGGCAGGAGAGGTGATCATGGCATCGACACGGCCGGTGCTGAAGGCGGTGGGAATATCCGGCACCTCGACCTGGGTGGGTACGGCGCCGGTCAATTGGGCGAGCCGCTCACTGGCAGCGTTGTAGGCACGCATGCTGAGGTTCTTCAGGTCGTCTGGACCTTCCAGCGCTTCCTGGGTGTAGATTCCCTGTGGCGGCCAAGGGACAGCAAACAGCAGACGAAGCTGCTGCTCGGCCAGTTCCTCGGCAATTACCTCGCGAGAGGCGTCCCATAGCGCCTGTGCCTCGTCATAACTGGCCGCCAGATAGGGCACCGAGTCGACCTCGAAGATCGGGTTCTCGTTGGCCAGGCGCGACATGATCAGTTCACCGATCGGCACGATACCGCGACGCACCGAATTCTTGATCTCGGCATGGCCGATCAGCGAGCCGTTGGAATGCACGGTGATGTCCAGTTCACCATCGGTGGCCTCGCGAACATCGTCGGCAAATTCGCGGATATTGACGGTGTGAAAGGTCGGGTCACCGTAGGGTGTCGGCATGTCCCATTCCGTGGCGGCCTGGACACCGGCGCTCAGGGTCATGACGCCCAAGCCCATCGCAGCGGTCATGCCGAGGTGGGCCAGTGGCTTGAGTCGAGTGGTCATGAACGCGTCCTCATTCGGTTGGTTTATCGGGCTGGAGGCCAATCATCTCGACTTAGATAATAGCCATTGTTTCAAACCGGGGGCGGGTCTATCACCCATGTGTCATCAACGGTAACGGGGTAAGGCATGGCTGTGTTGTCGTGAAAACGTTGGTAGATTGGATTATATCGCCGCGCGGAGAGACGCCTTCATGAAAGCCTTGCTGTTGAATGCCGATGTGGGAGAGAGCTTCGGGTCCTGGGTGATGGGGCTCGACCATGAGGTGATGCCGTATGTCGATCTGGCCAACGTGGCCTGTGGTTTTCATGCCTCGGACCCGGACGTGATGCGAAGGACCGTCGCACTGGCCCGGCAGTATGGCGTCAGGGTCGGTGCCCATCCGGCGTATCCCGACCTGGTCGGCTTCGGGCGCCGTTCCCTGGCCTGCAGCGCCGAGGAGATCGAGAATATGGTGCTCTACCAGGTCGGGGCACTGGCGGGGATCGCGCGTGCCGAGGGCGTCGAGCTCGATTACGTGAAGCCCCATGGCGCGTTGTATAACGACATGATTCGCGAGCCGGCGACGCTGTCGGCCGTCATGCGCGCCGTCGTGGCGTTCGACACTCGCCTGCCGCTGATGGTGATGGCGACACGGGATACGTCTCCGGCTCGCGAGCTTGGCGAACAGCATGGCGCAAGCTTGTGGTTCGAGGCCTTCGCCGATCGGGCTTACGATGGTGAGGGGCGGCTGGTCTCACGCCGCGAACCCGGCGCCGTGCATCATGATCGCGAGGTGATCGTCGACCAGGCGCGTCGCATTGCGACTGGCAAGCCTCTCACCGCTAGCGATGGAAGTGACTTGATGCTCTCGGCCGATACCCTCTGCGTCCATGGTGACAATCCCGAATCCATCGCGTCGGTCAAGGCGATTCGCCATGCGCTCGACGGCCTCGTGCAGTCCTCATGAGAGCACGAGACGTGAGTCGATTGCCTAGGGTCGAGCCGGCCGGGCTAGATGCCTGGCTGCTGCGTCTGTTTGACACCATCGACGAAGCCAATCTCCCATGGATGACCGCTTTGACACGGGCGTGCGAGAAGGCCCTGGGGCCCGATCTGGTGGATCTTGTGCCGTCATACACCACGCTGCTGGTGGTCTTCGATCCGCTGCGACTCGAGCCCGACGCAGCTCGTCGATGTCTTGAGGCACAATTGGCCTCACTAACCCCCGATGGGGCAGGCGACGACGGCAAGCGTCATGAACTACCGACCTGGTACGACGTCAGTGTCGGGCCAGAGCTACCAACATTAGCCGAGCGCAGCGGCTTGAGTGTGGACGAAGTAATTGCCTGTCACAGCGAACGGAGCTATCGCGTGTTTGCCCTGGGCTTCGCGCCGGGTTTCGCCTTCATGGGGCTGCTCGACGAGCGTCTCGAGTGCCCACGGCTGGATACGCCGCGTCGACGCGTCCCCATGGGCAGCGTGGCCGTCACGGGGCGTCAGACGGCGGCGTATCCGGCTGTGACCCCGGGGGGGTGGAACCTGATTGGCCGTACCTCGACAACGTTGTTCGACCGGCACCATGACGGTTTCAGTCTGCTGCGCATGGGAGACCGCGTGCGTTTCGTGAGTGTCGATCGCGCCGATTTCGAGGCCGCAGGTGGTGACGCGACCCCCATGGACCCTATGCCCAAGCACAAGGAGCACTCGTGATGGCCGAGGAAGGCGTATCCGGGTTGCGGGTCCAACGTGCCGGTCCTCTGGCCTTGCTGCAGGATGCCGGCCGCTTCGGCGTGCGTCAGCTAGGGGTGACTCAGGGCGGTCCCGCGGATCTGCATGGTTGGGCCTGGGCCAACCGGTTGGTAGGCAATGACTGGGGGGCGCCGGCATTGGAAGTGACCTTTGGTGGCCTGGAACTTGTCGCCGAACGGGATCTCTCGGTCGCAATTGCCGGGGCCGACCTTGGTGTCACCGTAGACGGAAAACCGTTGGCCATCTGGCGGTCCCTTACGCTTCGCGAAGGACAGGTGCTGGCCTTCGCCTCTCCTGTCAATGGATTACGGGCGTACCTGGCCGTCGCGGGCGGCTTTCGGGCCCTGCCGGTGCTGAACAGCGTGGCGTGCGTCGTGCGTGAAGGGTTGGGAGGGCATGACGGCGAAGGACACAAGCTTGCCGAGGGAGATCGCTTGCGGGTTTCTGCAACGGCCGGTCGAGAGGCGCCGGTCGACGCTGCCCAGCCCCCTTCGCCTCCCGATTATCAGCAGCCCGGGCCACTCGGTCTGCTCGCCGGTGCACAAATCGCCGAGTTCTCGGGTACCAGCCTGTTTCGCGCCTTCAATACGGTTTGGCGTGTGGATGACCGTGCCGATCGCATGGGTGTTCGGCTGACCGGGCCACGCCTGCAATGCCGGCTGTCGACAATGATCTCCGAGGGGATCGGCATGGGAGCCGTACAGGTGCCCCCTGATGGACAGCCAATCGTGCTGCTCAATGATCGACAGACCATTGGTGGCTACCCGCGCCTGGGTGCATTGACGCCGCTTGCCGCGAGCCGGCTCGCTCAATGCCTGCCGGGTCAGGAGGTGAAAATCATGGCCGTCTCGCACGAGCGAGCGCTGGCCGAGTATCGACGCTTTCGTGGCGGCTTCGGCTGAACTAGCTTTAGCTGAACCAGGAAAGCGTGCATGCGGCTAAACCGAACTCCAAGCCGAGCCCTAATCTGAACTATGCTGTCATCATGCGCCCAGACCACTTTCGCGCAGTAACTGATCGATAGGTCGCTCGACGCGATTGAGCGCGGAAGTCTCCAGCAACAGCTGGCTCTCCAGGCCGTTGAGTCCATCATCGAGGCAACGTTCGATCAGCACGGTTTTGCTGAGCCCGGTCTGTCGGCTGAGTCTTTCGAGGCGTCCTTCGGTATCGCGGGGAAATCGCAGCAGGTGTGGCATCGGGTTTCTCCATCAGCTGGCGCCTCGAGTCGTAAGCGCCCATGGTCTAACATCAGTCTACCATCGCCGATCGCGGGGATTGGCTGATATCGAGTCTCGTGACTTTCCATGACGTCTTCATGACATCGAGCTATGGCGTTTGCTGACAAGGTTAAAACTCCTGGCGGATTTCATGCCAAGAGACACTTATGCCAGGCCGTGCCGGTGCATCACTTCGGTAATGACAGGAACAGGGGTCATCAAGTGGTCATGGATCAGTTCCGTGGCGCGCTCGGCGTTGCGTGCCAGAATGACCTCGACAAGTTCGGCATGCTCCTGTCGCTTGCGTGCCAATGCCGAATCGGAAAATACGGTCTCGCGTAGCCATAGGTGGCGGTAGCGCTCGACCTGGTCGAAAAGGTTGTCGCGCACCTGCAACAGGTGGGGCGAATGGCAGCCTTTTACCATGGCAGTGTGAAACGCCTTGTGGCGCGTGTCCCAGACTTCCAGCAACTCGTCGGGGCTATTGACCTCTACGACCTTGGCCAGGGTATGGGCGCAGGCCAGGATATCGGCTTCCCAGGTATCGTCACCACGCTCGATGGCCAGTCGTAGCATCATGGCTTCCAACTGGGCGCGTGCGTCGTAAAGGTCGGCAAGTTCGGCCAACGACATCGGCGCCACCCGGTAGCCGCGCTGGCTGATCGCTACGACCAACCGATCGGCAACCAGTTGCGACAACGCTTCGCGCAACGGCCCGACCCCCAGGGCGTAGCGTGCCTTGAGCCCTGTCATCAGCAGCTTTTCGCCTGGTGGGAACACGCCACGGATGATGTCGCGCTTGAGCCATTGATAGGCGCTGATGCCAAGATTCTGTCGAGGGGGTTGCGCCATGATGCCGCCGTTCGCTAAATAATAGCGCCATAGTAACCGATCGTCGCAACTCTCGTTAATCGTCGCCAACGCCGATACGGAGCGTCACTCGCTTCAATCGGCATCATCCGGCTTGCGGTTGAGCTCAGTCCAGGCAGCGAAGGTGCTCAGAAAGACCCGGCCGGTGATGTCGTTGAGAAAATCGCTGTTCTTTAGTCGGTCCATGACCGGCCCCTTGACCTCCGCCAGGTGCATGGTGACGTCAGAATCCTTGAGGCGGGCATTGATGGCATCGAGGCTTTCCAGTGCCGAGGCGTCAATGAGGTTCACGGCCGAACAGATCAGCACGACATGCTCCAATTCCGGCCGGCTCGCGACCAGGCTGTAAAGCGTATCCTCCAGGTAGCGCGCATTGGCGAAATAGAGACTCTCGTCGATGCGCAGCAAGGCGATATGGCTGGCGGTTTCGGTACTGTGTCGTTCGATGTTGCGAAAGTGCTCGGTGCCCGGGATGCGTCCCACGAGCGCGCTGTGGGGCCGGCTGGTGCGATACAGGAATAGGCCGATGGAAAGCACCACCCCGGCGATGATCCCGGCTTCGACCCCCTCGACCAGCGTCAGTAGAATGGTCACGGCCATGGCCGAGAAATCGCTACGCGAATAGCGCCAGGTCTGACGAACCATGGGAATGTCGACCAGCGTAAGAATGGCCACGGTGATGGTGGCCGCCAGGGTAGCGATAGGCAGGTGATGGAGCAGCGGGGTCAGGGCAAATGTCACGATACCGATACCCACTGCCGCGAAGAGGCCTGCCATGGGAGTTTGGGCGCCGGCATCGAAGT
The DNA here is from genome assembly GCF_018448785.1 of Halomonas jincaotanensis. GTDB lineage: Bacteria > Pseudomonadota > Gammaproteobacteria > Pseudomonadales > Halomonadaceae > Halomonas > Halomonas jincaotanensis. The sequence continues at coordinate 37,048 of NZ_JAHCLU010000002.1, forward strand.
TGATCACGGTGCGTGACAAGCCCCCGGTAACCGGCATGCCGCCCGAGAAGGCCGCTGCCAAGTTGGCACCCCCCAGGCCAATCAGCTCCTGATTAGGCGAGATGCGCTGGCGTCGCTTGGCGGCGAGCATCTGTCCCATGGAAACCGATTCGACGAACCCCACCAGGCTGATCAGCAAAGCGGGGACGAGCAGGTGTTGCCATAGTGATGCATCGAAGAAGGGCAGAGTGAGAGGCGGAAGCCCTCGCGGGATGTCACCGACCACGGCGACGCCTTGCTGGGCCAGATCAAAGTGCCAGGCGACAAGCGTCGTTACCACGACCGCGAGCACGGGGCCGGCCTTGGCCAGAAGGGTCGCCAGGCCCGGGCTCAGGCCGACACGCATCAGCGTGGATTTCCCTTGGTGGCGCACGCCGACCAGGAACAGCAGGCTGCCGGCACCGATGGCCAGGGTCGGCCAGTGAATCTCGGCAAGTTGCGAGGCCAGGCTGACGACGAGGGCCATCACCGTATAACCACTGCTCTCGATGCCCAGCAAATGGCCCGCCTGGCTAGCGGCGATCAGGATCCCTGACGCCGACAGGAAGCCGGCAATCACCGGATGGCTCAAGAAGTTGGTGAAAAAGCCCATCCGCAATAGGCCCATCAGCGTGAGCATTCCCCCCGACAGCATTGAAAGCACCAGAGCCGCCTGGAGATACTCGGGACTGCCCGGTGCGGCCACGCCACCGAGCGCAGCGCCGGTCATCAGAGCGATGATCGCCACCGGACCTACCGCCAGGGTGCGGCTGGTGCCGAGCAACGTGTAGGCGACCAGCGGTAGAATACTGGCATAGAGACCAACCACGGCTGGCAGACCGGCGAGCAGGGCATAGGCCAGGGACTGGGGGATCACCATGATGGTGACGATGACCCCGGCCAGCAGATCGGCACCACCCAGTCGAAGGTTGTAGTGCGGCAGCCAGGTGAGAATCGGCAGGTAGCGCTTGAGCATCCGGTCTCTTCGCGTTGTGGGTCTGGACCCTCAGACTAAACGATATTGGTGGATGGGTTGAGTGTTGGTTAGCATCAGATGAAATAACGCAACACCGAATCGACCTCCACAGGACACGCCATGAAACCCGAAACCATCGCCTTGCACCACGGCTATGTTCCCGACGACCAGCATGCCGTGGCGATACCCATTCATCAAACCACGTCGTTCGCTTTCGACAGCGCCCAGCATGCGGCTGACCTCTTCGACCTCAAGGTCGAGGGCAACATCTATTCGCGCATCATGAACCCCACCTGTGCCGTACTGGAGCAGCGGATTGCGGCATTGGAGGGAGGTATCGCCGGACTGGCAGTCGCCTCGGGAATGGCCGCGATCACCTACACCATTCAGACCATCGCCGAGGCTGGCGACAATATCGTCTCGATCAGCGAATTGTACGGCGGCACCTATAACCTCTTTGCCCATACTTTTCCGCGCCAGGGCATTAAGGTACGCTTCGCCGACAAGGATGATATCGACGGTATCGAGTCGCTGATCGACGCGCGTACCAAGGCGGTGTTCTGTGAGAGTGTCGGGAACCCGTCGGGCAGCGTGGTCGACATGCAGAGACTGACCGAGGCTGCACATCGACATGGGGTACCGGTGATCGTCGACAACACGGTGCCTACGCCTTTCTTGTGGCGGCCGATCGAGCACGGTGCCGATATCGTCATTCACTCCGCTACCAAGTACATCGGTGGCCACGGCACTACCATGGGCGGGGTCATCGTCGATTCCGGCAAGTTTCCCTGGGCCGACCATGCCGATCGTTTCCCGCTGCTCAACGAGCCTGACGCCTCCTATCACGGCGTCTGCTATACCCGTGACCTGGGCGAGGCTGCCTTCATCGGCAGGGCCCGGGTAGTGCCGCTGCGCAACATGGGGGCGGCACTCTCTGCTCAAGCGGCGTGGAACCTGCTGCAGGGTCTGGAGACGCTGGCGCTACGTATCGAGTGTATTTGCAAAAACGCTCGATCCGTTGCCGAGTATCTGGAAGGCCATCCGCAGGTGACTTGGGTCCAGTACGCCGGTCTGCCCGGCCACAAGGATCAAGAACTGGCCCAGCGCTACATGGGTGGGCATGCATCGGGCATTCTCAGTTTCGGTATCAAGGGTGGGCGCGAGGCCGGGGCGCGGTTCTACGACGCGCTGGGCATGATCCTGCGGCTGGTCAACATCGGTGATGCCAAGACGTGCTCGTCGATTCCCGCTGCGACCACGCACCGCCAACTCAACGATGATGAGCTCAAGGCCGCCGGCGTCACCGCCGACATGGTGCGCCTCTCCATCGGCATCGAGCACGTCGACGACATCATTGCCGACCTGGAGCAGGCGATCGCCGCCAGCCAGGCTTGAAGGTGTGCCGGGCGCCTCACAACGAGAGGCGACCGCTTAGCGACGCTGCTGTTGCTGAGGTGATGCCCCCGCGGGTGCCTGGAGCGTACGCGCTCGCTCGCTCCAGGCCGACCAGGAGTAGAGTGCCAGACCCACCCAGATCAGCAGGAAGGTGCCAAGTTGCACGGACGATAGCGGCTCATTGAACACCAGTAGAGCGATGAAGAACTGAATGGTTGGGTTCAGGTACATCAGAAAACCCAGGGTGGCAAGACGCAGACGCCTGGCGGCACCGGCGAAGGCGAGCAGCGGCAGTGCGGTAATCACGCCGCTGGCGATCAACAGCATCGTGGTGCGTGAGTCGGCGAAGAAGTGCGAAAGCTCGGCCTGTGAAAGCCATGTCAGGGCCATGAGCGCGAGTGGCAGCAACAACAGGGTTTCAACGAACAAACCCGAAAGTCCGTCGAGCGGGACTTGCTTGCGCAGCAGCCCGTAGGTGCCGAATGACAAGGCTAGCGTTAGGCTAATCCAGGGGATTTTGCCCAGCATGAGCAACTGCAGGGCGATGGCCAGGGTGGCCAAGGCAACCGCTACGGCCTGAAGTCGATGCATCCTTTCGCGCAGAATCAACATACCCAGTGCCACGTTGACCAGCGGTGTCAGGAAGTAACCGAGGCTCGCTTGCAGGACTTGTCGCGTCTCCACCGAATAAATGTAGAGCCCCCAGTTGATGGCGATCAGAACGGCACAGCCAAGCACGCGTCCCAGTCGGCGAGGTTCCCGTAGCGCTACCCGAATCGGCTTCCAGCGTCCCATCAGCGTGACCAGGCCCACCAGGAACAAGCACGACCAGGTCACACGATGAATGAGTATCTCGTAGGCGGGCACGGCATCGAAGAGGGCAAAGAACAGCGGAAAGCAGCCCCACATGACGTAGGCAATGAGCCCGAAAGCGACGCCCTTGCCGGCTTCGGGAATGTTAGTAGAGGGAGCAGACATGCCGTGTCCATCAGCGAAAAGGGTAATCTACCACACGATGCCCTTACCTGGATGAATGGCCTCATAGGAAGGCTTCTACTTGAAAGTCCGGACGAGCCGACGAGAGGGCTGCGCGATGCGCCCGGGTCGGTTACGCTGGATGTTGATCCCTGCATACCATAAGACATACCCCCATACTCCATACTCCGCGACCTGTTATGCCGATAGGAGCTCTTCGATGAGTGAGCTGAGAACCACCTTGGTGCAGTGTGACCTGCGCTGGGAAGACCCCGACGCCAACTGTCGGATGCTGGAAGACACATTGGGAGACTTGGGTGCCAGCGACACCGACCTGATCGTGTTGCCGGAGATGTTCGCCACCGGCTTCACCATGAATTCCCAAGAGATGGCCGAACCCATGGAGACGAGCACCGCGGTGGCATGGCTGCAGGCCCAGGCGCGTCAGCGTGGCTGTGTCGTCACCGGCAGCGTGGCGGTAGTCGAGGATGGCAACTATTATAATCGACTGGTCTGGGCACGGCCCGACGGCAGCCGCGCGACCTACGACAAGCGGCACCTCTTTCGCATGGCGGGCGAACATGAGCGTTACGGCATGGGTCACGAGCGAGTGATCGTCGAGCTCAAGGGCTTCCGAATCCTGCTCAGTGTCTGTTATGACCTGCGCTTCCCGGTATGGCTACGCCAGCAGCCCGGCCCGGATGAGCATTTCGAATACGACCTGCTGCTGTGTGTGGCCAACTGGCCGGCGCCGCGTCGCCATCCCTGGCGTATCTTGCTACAGGCTCGCGCGATCGAGAACCTGTGCCCGGTGATCGGCGTCAACCGTGTCGGGGAAGACGCCAAGGGACTCGCCTATGCCGGCGACTCGATGCTGGTGGACTTCAAGGGCGAGGCAATGCTCGATGAGCCGCCCGACCAACCCTTCGTTCGTACCGGTCGGCTTTCCCGGGATGCGCTGGACGCCTTCCGCGAGAAATTCCCGGCTTGGCGGGATGCCGATCATTTTGGCCTCGCCGACGGTGTGGGGTACTGATGCGCCTGGATCGTTTTCTCGCTGAGACCACTGAATTGACGCGCAGTCTGGCCAAGAAGGCCATGCACCGTGGTGAGGTTTGCGTGAACCACGAAATCGTCAAGAACCCAGCGACCCAGGTCGATACCGAGCATGTGGTGACCTGGAATGGGGAGCGATTGTCGCTGGTGGGGCTGCGTTATGTGATGCTCAACAAGCCGTCGGGGGTCGAATGCACGGCACGTCGAGGGCTTTATCCGCGAGTGGTGGATCTTATTGACCTGCCCAAGGTGGAGCGTCTCCAGCCAGTAGGCCGGCTGGACGTCGATACCACCGGATTGTTGCTGTTGACCGATGACGGCCAGTGGTCGCATCGGGTGTCATCACCGAAACGGCGTTTTGGCAAGGTCTACCAGGCGAGCCTGGCCGAAGCGCTGACAGGTGAGGCCCTGGAGCAGACCGTCGAGCGGTTTGCTCAGGGCATTGAGCTTGAAAGCGAGGAGATGCCAATGCGCCCGGCCGAGCTTGTCATGCATACCGATACCGAAGCGCAACTGACCCTCTACGAAGGCAAATATCATCAGGTGAAGCGTATGTTCGCGGCTGTCGGCCATCACGTAATGGCTCTGCATCGGGAGACGATAGGGCCACTTTCGCTCGACGCATCATTGGCACCGGGCGAATGGCGCGAACTTGACGCATCGGAGATCGCCGCGTTCAGCTAGCATTTTACCCAGCAACAGAGGCGACATAGGTTTCGCTGCGATCGCGGCCGGCGTGCTTGGCCCGGTACAGGGCCTGGTCGGCGAGCGTGACCAATTCGCTAGGGTCACGGGTGTGCTGCGGATAGGCCGCGATGCCGCAGGACAATGTGACCTCGTCCAGTGGTGTGTCGAGGTGTCGGAAGCGCCTGCCACGGATGGCAAACAGCAGCGCCTGCACGCGTGCCTCTGCGCGTTGTGCCGTAGCGCCCGGGAGTACCACGACGAATTCCTCGCCGCCCAGGCGGCAGACAACATCCGCATCGCGAAAATGCTCGCGTAGCAAGGCGCCCACTGAGGCCAATACTGCATCGCCGGTCTCGTGGCCATGGCGATCGTTGAACTGCTTGAAATGGTCAATATCGAGCATGACGAGGGCGAGTGGTGTGCGTTCACGGCGCGCCGAGGCCGACTCGTGAACCAGCAATTCCTCGAAGTGACGTCGGTTCTTCAAACCGGTGAGCGGATCCTGATACGAGTAGTCCCTAAGGGTGTCCACCAGTGTTTCCAGTTCCTGGGTTCTGGCAGCTACTTCCTGCTTGAGCTCGCGATTCAGGCGCTGGATTTCACGTTGCGTTCTTGCATAGTCAGCGAGTGAAATTATCACCATGGTGAGGGAAAACCCCAGCGCGCCAAGGCTTACGGGAATCCGGCGCCAGGAGAGCAGGCCATGAGCGACGGCCATGTCGGCGATCAGCAGCAGGCTAAAGAAACCGCTGGCTGTGATAATTGCCTTCTGTTCGAGTGAAAGGTGACGAAACAAGACCAACACTGGGCCGAGCATGATAATCAGGCTGACTACCAGAAGGGCATCGAAGGGTGGGTAAGTGGTCGACAGATCCACGACACCCGACAGCGATAGCCCCAGTGCAAGAACCGCATAAAGCAGGTGACCCTGCCAGAGTCGCCGCATGACCCACGAATACCGCCCCTCCAGCCAATGTTCCAGCAGCAGTGCCAGTGCGACTGGCAGCAGGAAGTAGCTGCCGGCGGCGAGTGTGTCCCAGAAAAGGGGCGCTTCGAAAAGCAGCTGGCTGGCCTGCGATTCGGCCAGGATCATCAATCCCGAAGCCAGGGAAAACAGGCCGATGGCAGCGAAGCTGCGCCGGTTGGTCTGGAGCAGGGCAAAAAAGAAGGTGAGCAAGGCGATCAGCAAGGAAAAACCACTGATCGCCAGGGCTTTGGCGGATCGCTCGAGGATATAGACGAACAGCTCGGGGCGCTCCATGAGCTTGACCTCGCCCCACAGGCCGATATCGGTGTAATCGGAAAAAACCCGAAAATACAATGTACTGTTGCCGAAGTCTTCGGGTAGCTCGATCAGGTGCCAAGGCCAGCCTTCGAAACGTCCCCGGCCGTCCTGGTCGAAGGCGCCGTACTGGTAGATCAGGTCCGATTCCAGATAGACCTGCACGATCAAGTCGACGCTGAAGATATACACCACCGGATCACGCCAGTCGCCCTCCGGCAGGGTGATGCGAAACCAGGCATTTTGACGTTCGTCACGACCCGGCGGGTTGGAAGGAAAGCCGATGGGTTGCCATGCCTCATCGACAGCTTCCTGGGTCCAGACAAGGGTGCCATTCTCGTCGAGGGGGGAATCTCCCCAACGATATTGCCAGCCGCTTTCGAGGTCGGTGGTAGTGGCGCCTGCCTGCAACGGCACGCTTATCGAAAGGCAGAATACCAAGGCCCACAATAGCGGGGGGAGGGATGAACGCATGATGAGCCATGACCGGCTTGCAGATCGCTGGTATTATTATAAGGCAAACCTAAAACTCTGTCCCCTTATTCGATATAGGGAACTACTGGCCATCAAGTAAAATTATACCGTTATCTTTCATTAAATATCAAAAAGTGAAACTTATTGAACAATTTAAAGAATAGGTTAAACAGCAGTTCGTGTGCTGAGGGAGAGTCCAGCCGCCTTAACGAGAGCGCGAGTATAGTCGGTAGTTGGGCGCTCGAGCACAGCCAGACATTCACCCTGCTCGACGACTTTTCCTTCCTTCAACACCATCACACGATGCGCCATCGCATGGATCACCGCCAGATCATGACTGATGAATAGATAGCTCATTCCCCGACGAGCCTGAAGATCACGCAACAGTTCGATCAATTGTTTCTGCACGGTACGATCCAGCGCCGAGGTGGGTTCGTCCAGCACGAGCAGTTCCGGCTCGAGAATGATAGCCCGCGCGACGGCAATGCGCTGACGCTGCCCACCAGAGAACTCATGGGGGTAGCGCGAGGCGCAGTTTTCCGGCAGGCCGACTTCACGGAGCGTGTCCTGGACCCGGCGGATGACGTCGGCTTCCTTCAGCTCGGGAAAATGAAAGCGCAGGCCCTCGCTGATGATCTGCGATACCGGCAGGCGGGGTGACAAGGAGCCATAGGGATCCTGAAAAACCACTTGAAATCGGCGGCGAAGCTGGCGCAGCGGCTTGCCGGTCAGTTGGTCGAGCCTTGAGCCTTCGAACTCGATCCCGCCCGTTGACTCGGTCAGACGCAGCAATGCCAATGCCAGTGTGGTCTTGCCGGAGCCGGACTCGCCAACGATGCCCAGGGTTTCACCGGGCGACAGCGTCAGATCCAATGGGCAAACCGCTTCAAAGGGCGCCGGGCGGCGGCTGAAAAGCCTTTTAGGCCGCTGAAAACTGACACCGAGTTGGCGAGCCTGTAGCAATGGCGACACGCCGGGAATCGCAACCGGTCGGCCCTCGGGTTCGGCATCGATCAGCAGTCGAGTGTAGGTACTGCGCGGCTGACGAAATACCTCGCCGACCTCGCCGGTTTCCTGTTCACGCCCCTGGAAGAGCACGCAGACACGGTCGGCATGGCGACGCACCAGGTTAAGATCATGGGTAATGAACAGCATTCCCATGCCGTGATGGTCGCGTAGCTCAGCGAGCAGAGCCAGGATTTCCTGCTGTACGGTCACATCCAGGGCGGTGGTCGGCTCATCGGCAATCAAGAGTTCCGGCTCGTTGGCGATGGCCATAGCAATCATTACGCGCTGCCGTTGTCCCCCGGAAAGCTGGTGCGGCCAGACATCAAGCAATTCCTCGGCGCGTGGCAGCTTGACCTGTTCGAGCAATTCGCGGCTGCGTCGCCGGGCTGCCTTGCCCGAGAGCCCCTGATGCAGGCGCAAGGTTTCGCCAATCTGCTTGTCGATGGTTTGCAGCGGGTTTAGCGAGGTCATCGGTTCCTGGAAGATGAAGCCGACCTGCCCCCCGCGCAGGCCACGCCAACCTCGCGCCGACAGCGTCGTAAGATCAGTATCGCCTAACCGGCGCTCGCCGGTGACCCGGGCGTTGGAGGGCAGTAGATTCATCGCCCCGAGCGCAGACACCGACTTGCCGGAACCCGACTCGCCCACCAATGCCAGCGTCTCGCCGCGTCCAACGGTAAGCGACAGCTTGTCAACGACATTGATACCGTCGAAAGCGATGGACAGGTCATCGAGGCGTAGCAGTGGCTCAGCAGGCATCGCGAGGTTTCCTTGTCGCCCCGGCGGTGGGGTCGGGGCTGGCGGAGTACTGAATATGGCGTGGGTCGAAGGCGTCACGCAGCCCTTCGCCGATGAACACCAGCAGCGAGAGCATCACCGACAGCGTAATGAAGGCGGTGATGCCCAGCCAGGGAGCCTGCAGGTTGTTCTTGCCTTGAGCTACCAGTTCCCCCAGCGAGGGCGACCCCGGCGGCAATCCAAAGCCCAGGAAGTCGAGGGCCGTCAGCGTAGTGATCGCCCCGGTGAACAGAAAGGGAATAAAGGTCAGGGTCGCGACCATGGCGTTGGGCAGCACGTGACGCCACATGATCAGCCGCGAGGGCAGGCCCATGGCTTTGGCGGCGCGGACATATTCGAGATTGCGGGCGCGCAGGAACTCGGCGCGCACCACATCGACGATGCCAAGCCAGGAGAAGAGCAGCATGATACCCAGTAGCCACCAGAGATTGGGCTCCACCAGGCTCGCCAGGATGATCAGCAGGAACAGCATGGGCAGTCCCGACCAGATTTCGGTGAAGCGCTGCCCGATCAGGTCCACCTTGCCGCCGAAGTAACCTTGAATCCCGCCGGCGAGCACGCCGAGTACCAGAGAGCCGGCAGTGAGGATCAACGCAAACACTACCGAAAGACGAAAGCCATAGATCACCCTGGCGAGTACATCGCGGCCCTGGTCATCGGTGCCCAACCAGTGGCGAAAACCCGGCGGCGAGGGGGCCGGATGATCGAGCTCCATGTCGAGGGTTTCATAGGAGAAGGGAATGGGAGGCCACAGCATCCAGCCATTGGCCTCGATCTCATCGCGGACATAGGGGTCGCGATAGTCGGCGGCACTCGGCAGGAAGCCGCCGAACTCGGTATCTGGATAGTCCACCAGCAGTGGCAGGTACCAGTCGCCCTGGTATTGCATGACGATAGGCCGATCGTTAGCGATAAGCTCGGCGACAAGGCTAAGGAGAAACAGCGCAGCGAACAACCACAGCGACAGCCGGGCACGCCGGTTCGCACGAAATACTGCCAGTCGGCGGCGGGTAATGGGGGAGAGCGTGGGCGACAACAGGGACATGGGCTCAAGACTCTCGGGTTTCGAAATCGATTCGCGGATCCACCCACACATACGTTAGATCCGAGATCAGTTTCAACACGAGCCCGATCAGGGTGTAGAGGTAGAGGGTGCCGAAAATGACGGGATAGTCGCGCTGCATCACCGCCTCGAAGCCTAGCAAGCCGAGGCCGTTCAGCGAGAAGATGACCTCGATCAATAACGAACCGGTGAAGAAAATGCCCACCAGCGCGGCGGGAAGCCCGGCGATGATAATCAGCATGGCGTTGCGGAACACATGACCGTAAAGCACCCGGCTGTCGCTTGCTCCCTTGGCCCTGGCAGTCAGCACGTATTGCTTGTGGATTTCATCCAGAAAGCTGTTCTTGGTCAGCATGGTCAGGGTGGCGAAGCTGCCGATCGCCGAGGCGATCACCGGCAGCGTGATGTGCCAGAGATAGTCCTTGACCTTCCCCCAGGCGGAAAGCTCGTCGAAGTCCGGCGAGGTAAGCCCTCGCAGCGGGAAGACATCCCAGTAACTTCCGCCGGCGAACAGGACAATCAACAGGATAGCAAACAGAAACCCCGGGATAGCATAGCCGACGATCACCAGCCCCGATGACCAGACATCGAAACGTGACCCATGGTGAAGCGCCTTGCGAATGCCCAGCGGTATCGATACGAGATAGACCACGAGGGTGGTCCAAAGTCCGAGAGAGATGGATACGGGCAGGCGGTCCAGCATCAGGGTGATGACCTTCTCATCGCGAAAGAAACTCTCACCGAAATCGAAGGTGGCATAGTCTGCCAGCATGCCCAGGAAGCGTTCGTGAGGCGGCTTGTCGAAGCCGAACTGTTGCTCGAGCTCGACGATGAGGTGCTCGGGAACGCCACGGGCGCCACGTGAATCGCCACTTGCCGCCGCATCGCCACCGCCACCCTCCATTCGGGTGCTGGCCTGACTCGAGAAACCCTCGAAGCGAGCCAGCATCTGGTCGATAGGCCCGCCCGGTGCCGCTTGCACAATGATGAAATTGAGCAGCAGGATCCCCAGCAGGGTGGGAATCATCAGCAGCAGGCGGCGCACGACATAGGCGGCCACGGCGTCTCCTTGGAGGCTATAAAGGTGATAGTGGATGCCCCTGGCTGGCTCGGCTCTCTTGGCTTAGCCCAGGAGCAAATACGGCTCAGCGGTTGCGCTGCCGGGCCTCAATGGTGGCTCCCCGCTCAGGGTCTACCCACCAGGCGGCCAGGTCCAGGGTGTACTCGGGGAAGGGCTCGCGCCAACCGAACTTATCCCAGATGGCGATTCGGGTCTGGCCTAGATGCCATTGGGGAATAACGTAGAAGCCCCAGCGCAGCACCCGGTCCAAGGCTTGCGCTGCCGTATCGAGAGCGTCTCGGGAATCGGCGGCAATCAGCTTATCCACCAAGGCATCGATCGCCGGGTCGGCCAGGCCAATAAGGTTGCGGCTCTGGGGCACATCGGCATAGGGGCTAGTCCAAAAATCGCGCTGCTCGTTGCCCGGATTCGCTGACTGGGGGAAGCTGCCGACGATGATATCGAAGTCGAAGCGGCGCAATCGGTTAAGATACTGGTTGACATCGACGACACGGATCCTGCCCTCGATACCCAGACGCGATAGATTACGTAGAAGTGGCTGGACCACGCGCTCGAACTGGGTGTCGAAGAGCAGCACTTCCAGTTGCAGAGGCTCGCCACTTTGCCCATCGACCAGCTTGCCGTCACGAGTCTCGTAGCCGGCTTCACGCAGCAGCTCCAGGGCCCGACCCAGACGAGGGCGCATTTCCTCGGGATGCTCGATGGGTAGCGGTTGTTCAAAGACTCGCTCGGGCAGGCTGTCGCGGTGAGGCTCAAGAAGCGCCAGTTCCGCTTCGCTTGGCAGTCCCTCGGCGGCCATTTCGGAATTGGCGAAGTAGCTTTCGGTGCGCTCGTAGGCGCCATAGAAGAGGTTGCGGTTGAGCCAGTCGAAATCGAAAGCCAGGTTCAAGGCTTCGCGTACCCGCACATCCTGAAAGGTCTCGCGTCGCAGGTTTATCACATAGGCCTGCATGCCCGCGGGCTGGCCATCGGGAATTTCCAGACGCTTCCCGAGCCCTTCTTCCAAGGCGGGAAAATCGTAGGCCGTCGCCCAGTTGCGGGCGCTGGACTCGATACGCATATCCAGGTTGCCGGCCTTGAATGCCTCGAGCGCGACGGTCTGATCGCGGTAATAATCGTAAACTAACCGGTCGATGTTATGACGGCCACGATTTACCGGCAGGTCCCGGCCCCAGTAATCCTTGACGCGCTGGTAAACGATGCGGCGGCCCGGGTCGACCTCGGCAATGCGATAGGGGCCCGAACCGAGCAGGGCATCACGCGTTGTCGCTTCGAAATCGCGCTCTTCCCAGAAGTGAGCCGGCAGGATCGGCAACTGGCCGATGATCAGTGGCAGCTCACGCGATTCGCTCTCGGCAAGATCGAAGTGGACGGTTTGCTCATTGACGGCGCGAACCTCGATGACGTCGTTATAGTAGGCGCTATAAAAGGGCTGGCCCTGCTCGGTCAGTGTCGTAAAACTGAAGACCACGTCGTCCGCGGTGACCGGTTCGCCATCGTGGAAACGCGCCTCAGGATGGAGGTCGAATTCGATCCATTGCCGGTCCGGGTCGAGGCGAATGCCCTGGGCGAGTTGGCCGTACATGGAGAAAGGCTCATCCGGATTCTGGGTGAGCAGCGTATCGTAAATTTCGGTCAGGTCGGTGGCGGGGGTGCCGCGAATGATGAAGGGATTGGTGGAGTCGAAGCTGCCGATGGAGGACCGTGTGAGCGTGCCGCCCTTGGGCGCTTGAGGATCGGCGTGAGGAAAATGCTCGAAGCCTTCGTCCAGGCCCGGCTCGCCGTAAAGGGCCAAGCCATGCACGGTGGGGACATCGGAAGGGTCGGCGGCCCAGGCGGACGAAATCAGCGCCGTGACAAGCAGGGCACTCGACAAGCAACAACGCGGGATGAACGGCATCACTGACTTCCTTGATCGAATCTACTCCCGGTCGATCCGGGATTCGTTATCGCCATAAGGTGTCAGGACGCCGTGTGCTTGTAAACCTTGGCCTGCAACGTCCTTGTCAACAATAGGATCGATTTAACGCGATGCAAGGCTTCGTTGAGGGATATCGAGCACTTGTCCCGACTGTATAAGGTTACTGTCCAGGCCGTTGTGGCGACGAAGCTCTTCCACGCTCACTCCTTGCCTTGAGGCGATGAGCGAAAGCGAGTCGCCGTTCTGGACGACATAGGAACCCTCGCTTGCCGTGTTGCTCGGGGGAGACCGACGGTTTTCCAATTGGCTGAGCAGCCTCTCCTTCCGGCCGTTGGGCACCAGCAGGACTCTGGTGTGGTTGGGATGCGCGTTGCCGCCAATCAGGCCCGGGTTGAGATCGGCCATGGTATCGAGCGATACCCCGGTAAGGCGAGCCGCCTCGGCAAGACCCAATGGCCGTGTCAGCGGAATACTGGCGAATCCCGGGTTTGCGTCTATCTCAGGAAGCGTCACCTGATAGTCGTCGGGGGCATCGATGATGGCCGCGATGGCCTTGAGCTTGGGCAGGTAGTGCATGGTTTCGTTGGGTAGCTGCAGGCTCCAGTAGTCGCCAGCTTCGCCGCGGGACAATGATATATTCCTTGCGCGGTTGACGGTGCCGGCGCCGGCATTGTAAGCGGCCAGCGAGAGCTGGATGTTGCCGTCATACCATTGATCGGCCTGAAGCTCGATATAATCCAGCGCGGCCCGGGTCGAGGTGACGACGTCGAGTCGCCCGTCATAGGCACCGTTGCGGCGCAGGCCCAAGGCATCCGCGGTCCCTGGCATGAATTGCCAGAGACCAGCAGCACCGCGATGGCTGCGCGCTCGCGGATCGAAGGAGCTCTCGATGAAAGGAACCAGCGCGATTTCGCCAGGTAGGCCACGCTCTTCAACCTGCTCTGTGATCCAGGCAAGCCAGGGGCGCGCTCGCTCGGAGATCTTGGCAACGTTCTGGGGGTTGGCCTGGTAATGGGTTATCCAGTGTTTGACACGCTCGTTGTGCGGCTGGTCTTGCCACTGGAAATTCGCACGTAAATGACTCCAGGCATCTTTCGGTTCCAGCGCCAGGGCTCCCCAGAAATGGCCGCCCACAAAAGGTGCGGTGTCATCCTGGGGGATGGCGTTACCACCGCCGGGGGGCAGGCTGGTAGATGCTTGACCATGCGTGAAGGTCAACAGCGAGCCGATCATTGCGGCGACGCTGGCGAACCCCATCATCCGTCGACGTGTGTTGTAATAGGTCATCGAGCAATAGCCTCTGGTCGCAAGCACAAGGGAGCATAGCCGGCTGGCAACGCTCCAGGGCTTGTGCCCATCGGGTAATGTTCAGAAATTGTCTTTCCATGCGCGCAGTGTGGCAAAGGTCGCCTCGCTGGTATCGGTGTTGCCCTGCGATGAGACAGCCTGGCGAACATGGTGATCATTACAGCGCAGGAATGGGTTTATGCGCTTTTCACGACCCAGCGTGCTGGGTAGCGTCGGGCGGTCGAGCTCACGTGCTCGCTGACATTCTTCGAGGGCGCTGGCCACATCGGCATTCCCCGGGTCTGCTGCCAGGGCAAACCGCAAATTGGCAAGCGTATATTCATGAGCGGCGAACACCATGGTGTCATCCGGCAGCAACGAGAGCTTGTTGATCGAGTCGTGCATTTGCGCGGGCGTCCCTTCAAAGAGACGACCGCAGCCTCCGCTGAAGATGGTGTCACCACAGAACAGCAAGGGGGGGATGCCGGCGGTGAAGAAAGCGATATGGTCGAGGGTATGACCGGGCACTTCATGGACTTCGAACAGCCGCCCCATGACACGGAACTCATCCCCCTCCCGAACCGATTGGTCGATACCCGCGATATCAGGATTGTCGGGGCCGATTACATGGGGTGAATAACGCTCGATCAGTTCCGCCAGACCGCCGGTATGATCTTGATGGTGATGGGTGATCAACACCGTGGATAACGTAAGATTCTCTCGCTCGAGAAGCCGGATAACCGGTCCGGCATCACCAGGATCAACCACGCAGACATCGGCATTGGCATCTTGGCGGAGCAACCATATATAGTTGTCGCCAAGCGCGGGAATCGGTGTCACGCTCAACATATGCAGGGTATCCAGTTCGGGGAATGGTATCCGCTCAGCCTCCCCGCCGCGGGAAAATGCTCGCTAGCGAAGAAATAACAGGTGGCACCTGGGTCGTGGCTAACGCGCATCGTGACCTAACCTTGCGGTTAATCGGAAAAATTTCAAAATCCTCTTACGTTATAGGGTAGCGCTCGACATGTCAACTACGTCGTCCACGCTAGAACTAGCAAGGCTCGTGCGCGAGGGGCGTATGTATTGGGCGAGTCAGTCAGGACAGGCTGTCCGCCAGGCTGAACGGGCCTGCCTGGGACCGGTCTGCGAGGGGGTCTTCGGTGCCCACAGCCTGGAACTCGGTATGGGCGTTACGATGGCCGATATGTGTCCGGTGCGTCACCCTATGCGCTGGGCACCCACCCGTGAACTTGCCGACGACGCCTCGACGCTGGTCTGTCAGCCTGATGCCTTGCCGTTACCGGACGAGTGCCTCAGTCTGGTGGTGATACACCATCTTCTCGAGGTGGTGCCCCATCCACACCATGCTCTGCAGGAAGCGGCCCGCGTGACCGCCGCCGAAGGTCGATTGATCATTTTCGGCTGGGCACCCTTGGGTCCCGGTGGCCTGAGCCGGGCTCTACCGAGACGCCGCCGCCGGCTGCCGTGGCGGGGCCACTGGCGTACGCCGGGTCGTCTTGGCGATTGGTTGGCGTTTGTCGATTTTGAAATCGAGCGAGTAGACTATTGTGGCTTTCATCTGCCCGGCAGTCTGCCGTGCAATGCCATGCTGGAAACTCTGGGTCGTCGCCACAATCTTCCATTGGGCGACAGCTACATGATTCATGCGCGTCGCAAGTCGCAGATTGTTCGGCCGCAAGGGGCTTCTCTTCCCTTCGCCCGGCCTTTGGGTACCTCATCGTTAGGAGGTGCGGCGAGACTCGGGCAGGCTCGCTCCGAGCACGAACTGGAAAGGACGACCGAGGGTGACTGATACACGAAAGGCTACAGACCTGCCCCGGGTGACGATCTATACCGATGGCGCTTGTCGCGGTAACCCCGGGCCGGGCGGGTGGGGCGCATTGATGGTCAGCGGGCGCCATGAAAAACCCCTCAATGGCTTCGAGGCGGTGACGACGAACAATCGCATGGAGCTGATGGCCGCCATCATGTCGCTGCGCGAGCTGAAGCGCCCCTGCCACGTCGAGTTGTGGACGGACTCCGAGTATCTGCGCAAGGGCATTACCGAGTGGATCCACAGTTGGATCAAGCGTGGCTGGAAAACCGCCGCTCGCCAGCCGGTCAAGAACGCCGAGCTATGGCGGGAGCTTCTGGAAGAGACCCATCGTCATCGCATCGACTGGCACTGGGTAAAGGGTCATAACGGCCATCCCGGCAACGAACGGGCCGATGCACTTGCCAATGCCGCCATCGATGCCAATCGGGCCCCGGCCTGAATCGTGACGTAGACTCATTTCCCGCTCTACATCTTACCGCCCACCATTCTGCCAGCCGACGAGACCACCATGCGTCAAATTATATTGGACACCGAAACCACCGGCATTGACCCCCGTGATGGCCATCGCATGGTCGAGATCGGCGCGGTCGAGATGCTCAACCGCCGCCTTACCGGCAAAACCTACCATCAATATATCAACCCGGAACGCGAGATCGATCCCGAGGCCGTGGCGATACACGGCATCACCAACGAGGATGTCGCCAACAAGCCACGATTCGGAGATATCGCGGATGAATTCTGGGCGTTTATCGAGGGCGCCGAGTTGGTGATTCACAACGCGCCCTTCGATGTCGGTTTCATGGACCACGAGTTCCGTCTGTTCAATCGGTACCTCGGTGAATCGCGATTCGCTCCGGTCGCCGAGCATTGCCGAATCCTCGATACGCTTCAGTTAGCCCGCGACAAGCATCCCGGCCAGCGCAACAGCCTGGATGCTCTCTGCAAGCGTTACGAGATCGACAATGGCCACCGGGTACTGCACGGCGCGCTGCTCGATGCCGAGATTCTCGCCGATGTCTATCTGGCCATGACGGGGGGGCAGACCGCGCTATCTCTCGATGCTTCCACTACCCGCGAGGGGCAGACGGGGGCTCAGGATGGGCTATCGATTCGCCGCATCGCGCTTGAGCCGGGTCGCCTGAGAATCACCTCCCCCGACGACGCTGAGCTGTCCGCACACCGTGCCAAGCTTGCTGGTATTCGAGCGGCGGCAGGGGAATGTCACTGGGATCGCCTGGCCGGAGATGGGGAGGCGAACTGATGCTGCGTCGCGAGTTGCCGGTCAATGCCGATGCAGGACACGTGATTCGCTTGTCCGAAGGGCGCATTGCGCCGTCTGAGAACGGCGATTTTCTGCAGCCCGTTTGTCACTGGACCTCGGCGATGCAGCCGCTGTGCTATTGGAACGATGAACCGGTGGCGCTCAGCGTGGAAGCGAGTGCCGGCGACGACTGGCCCGATGGACGCAGCTGGTTGAGTCGCCTCCCAGAGTCCCGATTTGGCCTGCTATCGACGGCACTTGAGGTGGGGGCCTGGCTGCGCAATCACCATTTCTGTGGGCGTTGTGGTGCCCAGGCCTCGCGTCTTGATGCCGAATTCGCGATGCACTGTCATGCTTGTGGGCATCGCAACTACCCCCGCATCTCGCCCTGTATCATCACTCTGGTCACCCACGGTGAATCAATCCTGCTGGGTCGTAGTCCGCGTTTCCCCGTCGGGCGCTACTCGACGCTGGCAGGATTTATCGAACCCGGGGAGGCCGCCGAGGAGGCGGTGCGCCGGGAGGTCTTCGAGGAAGTGGGAATTGCCGTGGGTCACGTCCGTTATTTCAAGAGCCAGGCCTGGCCCTTCCCCCATTCTCTGATGTTGGGATTCTTTGCCGAGGCAGCGAGCCGGCGTATCCGTATCGATGGGGTTGAAATCAGCGATGCGGCCTGGTTCAGCCCGCGCAGCTTGCCTCAGTTGCCGCCGCTCTATTCCATCTCCCGCGCGTTAATAGAGACACATCTGGCAGAGGTCAAGACGGGACACTGATACCGCGGCGACCGATCTATCGTGTCGGGAAGAGGCTGCTCAACTTGGTGGCCAGCGTGACGTTTCCGGTGGCCTTGAGCTTTCCCGTCATGTAAGCCGCATGTTGACTTCAATGCAGGCTTGAATGTGCGGTTAGGGTGGCCTGTTTCCATCCTGGGTCGAGGCAAAATATAGGCGAGGAGTCTGATGTGAACGAGTGGTTGACTGATTTTGGCATGTTCCTGGCACAGCTACTGAGCTTGGTCCTTATCATCGCACTGATTGCCGCGGTGGTGATGCGAGCAAGAAACAGCAGTCCGGAGCAAAGCCGTTTGCATCTCGAGGAGCTCAACGAGACGCGAAAGCACCGCCAACGGCGAATGACCATGGCCGTTAGCGAGCCGGGGGCTCGCAAGCGATTGTTAAAAGCTTTTCGCAAAGAAGACAAAAGGCGGGGCCACCGCGAGCGCAAGACGCAGGAAGACGCTCGCTCTACGGTCTGGGTGTTGGATTTCCATGGCGATATCAAGGCCAGTGGTGCTGCCAGGCTCGCCGAGGAGATTTCCGCTGTTATCGCCGTTGCGGCGGAGGGCGACGAGGTAGTGCTGCGTCTGGAGTCCGCCGGAGGCCTGGTGCATGCCTACGGGTTAGCGGCTGCCGAGATGGATCGCCTGCGACATGCCAAGCTTTCAACGACGGTATGTGTCGACAAGGTGGCGGCTAGCGGAGGCTACCTGATGGCGTGTGCTGCTGATCGAATACGTGCCGCCCCCTTTGCAGTACTCGGCTCCATCGGGGTGGTGGCACAACTACCTAATGTGCACCGTCTGTTGAAGCGTCACGATATCGATGTGGAGTTGCTGACCGCGGGCCGTTACAAGCGCACCCTGACGGTGTTTGGCGAGAACACCCAAGAAGGCCGGGATAAATTTCTCGAGGATATGCAAACCACTCATGACCTATTCAAGCGCCATGTTGCCGAGCGACGCCCAGTCCTTGATATCGATGCAGTCGCGACAGGTGAAATATGGTACGGCAGTCAAGCTTGCGAGATCGGCCTGATCGATGCGCTGGGGACCAGTGAGGCGTATCTGGTCGAGCGCATGGAGCATCAAAAGGTGATCAGTTTCAAGCTGCAGCCCAAGCGCAAGTTGGGCGATCGCTTGGGTCTGGCGATATCGCGAGGCGTTGAAAGGACCCTCGAACGTGGTCTTGAAGTGCTGGACGCAACACGCTGGCAAAAGCGCTAGATAGCAAGATGATTCAGTCTTTCGAGGCGAATTCGGTGCTGCCCAATGCATCGATCACAATACGCGCATGATCGCCGCTCAACGAGTAGTAGATGGTCTGCGAGGCGCGACGGGTGCTGACCAGCCCTTCGCGGCGCAGGATCGCCAGATGCTGGGAAAGCGCGGACTGACTGAGAGACAGACGTTGATTGAGTTCTGTCACAGAGAGTTCCTGTTCCTGGAGCAAGCAGAGGATTCTCAGGCGGTTGTCGTTGGCCATGGCTTTCAACAATGATGTGGCCTGATTGATGACCGAATCTCCTCTCTTGAGGAGCCGAGATGTGTCGTTACGGGTATTGCTCATTGTGCTCTCCCTGAGCTGGCGTAAGTCGCGGATCCAAATAGCGGCCCCAGCGAATGGCTGCCTAGGGTCCAACCCCCGGCAGATCTTCCTGTTTTAACTATCCCTCAATGATAGACCAGCGAGGCAACGGAAGACGTCATGTTTTCGACTGATTCCACGGCACGAACTTAGTCAGGCCCTCCCCGTTTGTTTGTCGACAATGACGGCGAGGAGGATGCTGATTTTGTCGAACGTTAGCCCATTGTATGAGTGGCAGTCGGTCAATTCTGCTCTAAAGTGTCGACAATCTTCGACGCTAACGACCACAAGCAGGCCACTCATGGACTCCTATCGCAGCCACTTCGACCGCTCTATCGAACAGCCAGAAGTCTTCTGGGCCGAGCAAGCCAACCGTATCCCTTGGTTCAAGGCCCCCACGACGATTCTCGAGTACGACGACACTGGACATGCCCGCTGGTTTGTCGATGGCGAGCTTAATATTTGTCATGCCGCGCTGGACTTCCACGTGGAACAGGGCCGAGGTGACCAGCCTGCCATCTACTGGGATTCACCGGTAACCGGCAACAAGCGCACCCTATCGTTCCGCGATATGCGTGACGATGTGGCGCTGTTCGCCGGGGCTCTCAAGGGGCTCGGGGTGGAAAAGGGCGATCGCGTGGTCATCTACATGCCGATGGTGCCGGAGGCATTGGTCGCCATGTATGCTTGCGCGCGTCTGGGCGCCGTGCATTCTGTCGTGTTCGGCGGGTTTGCGCCTCACGAGCTGGCGGTGCGTATCGAGGATGCCGAGCCCAAAGTGGTGGTGGCGGCTTCCTGCGGCATCGAGGTCGACCGGATACTGCCCTACAAGCCGATCATCGACAAGGCGATCGAGCAGAGCGCCTACAAGCCCCAAGCCTGCGTGATATTTCAGCGTGAGCAACAGCGCGCCGAACTGAGTGCTAACGATCACGACTGGTCTGCCTTGGTGAGCGAGGCCAAGCCTGCCGATTGCGTGGCAATGAAAGCCAGTGATCCGCTCTATGTGCTTTATACCTCCGGGACTACCGGCAAGCCCAAGGGAGTCGTGCGCGATACCGGCGGGTATGCTGTTGCATTGCACTACTCAATGGACGTCATTTACGACGTTGCTCCCGGGGATGTGTTCTTCTCGGCCTCGGATGTCGGTTGGGTCGTTGGTCACTCCTATATTGTCTACGCTCCTTTGCTACGAGGGTGCACCACGGTCGTCTATGAAGGAAAACCAGTGATGACTCCGGATGCCGGAGCCTTCTGGCGGTTGATCGAGACGTACCGTGTCAAGAGTTTCTTCACGGCGCCGACGGCGTTTCGCGCCATCAAGAAACAGGACCCGGATGGCAAACTGCTTGCGCAATATGACATCAGCAGTCTCAAGGCCCTATTCCTGGCGGGCGAACGGCTCGACCCTCCCACCTATCATTGGCTTGACGACTTGCTCGAGGTGCCGGTGCTCGATCACTGGTGGCAGACCGAAACTGGCTGGCCTATCGCTGCCAACCTGCATGGCCTTGAACCTATGCCTACCAAGGCGGGCAGCGCCACGGTTCCGGTACCCGGCTTCAATGTGCAGATACTCGGCCGCGATGGTCAGCAGGTCGGCGCCATGCTCCAAGGCAGTGTGGTCATAAAGCAGCCCATGCCACCGGGATGTCTAATCGGCATCTGGCGGGATCCAAAACGCTTCCATAACGCCTATATGGCAGCCTTTCCCGGCTATTACCTCACCGGCGACGGGGGGTACGTCGATGAGGACGGCTATCTGTTCATCATGGGGCGTACCGATGATGTCATCAACGTGGCGGGGCATCGCCTTTCCACCGGTGAGATGGAAGAGGTAGTGGGGGCGCACGCAGCGGTGGCTGAGTGTGCCGTTATCGGCATCCACGATGCTCTCAAGGGGCAGGTGCCGGTCGGACTGGTGATCCCCAAGGATGGCTTCGACGGCGATGAATTGCGGCTGGAAAAGGAACTCATCGACCTGGTTCGTAACCGGATTGGCCCCGTCGCCAGTTTCAAACAGGTGCTGGTGGTCGACAGACTACCCAAGACACGCTCCGGAAAGATTCTGCGCAAGCTGATCCGCAACATCGCCGACGGCAATGAGTTCGGGATTCCTTCGACGATCGACGATCCATCTAGTCTGCACGATGTACGGGAGGCAATGATAGAGAGGTCCCTGGGCTTGGCCCATGAGGCACGACAGGTGTAAATAGCCAGAGGAGTTAGCTAGTTCGCTGCTGCTGCCTCCAGGTGGCAGCAGGGCAAGTATCGCTTGTTGCTATTGTCGTCATAGCCAGCTTGAAGTCGTCCCCGTATAATGCCCCTCCATTCACTCGATGCTAGCGGTCTTGACGCTAGCGATTTCGATCAAGAGGGTTCCCTCACCCCTCTTCTCCAAGCCTCTTGGCAAAACGCCTTTCGGCAAAACGCCCTTCGGCAAAAAAGGACAACGGCATGTTTGCGCTTTCCCCTGACCAGTACCGCCGCTGTGTTGTGTTACTGGTGGGTTTTCATATTCTGGTTATCGCAGCCAGCAATTATCTGGTGCAGTTGCCCTTCACGCTAATGGGCTTTCATACCACTTGGGGCGCGTTCAGCTTCCCGTTTATCTTCCTGGCGACTGACCTGACTGTCCGCCTGTTCGGCAAGGAGCCAGCCAAGGCGATTGTGATGCGTGTCATGTTGCCCGCGCTGGTCATGTCCTATGTGATCTCGGTGGTCTTCCCCCAGGGGGGCTTTGCAGGCTGGGCGGCGCTAGGAGAAGTAAACCTGTTCGTTGCCCGCATTGCTGTGGCGAGTTTCATGGCCTATTTGCTCGGGCAACTTCTCGACGTGAACGTCTTCGATCGGCTTCGCCGGCTGCGTGCCTGGTGGGTGGCGCCGGCAGTTTCCACGGTGCTGGGCAACCTGATCGATACCTTCGCCTTCTTCTCGATCGCTTTCCTTCACAGCCCGGACCCCTTCATGGCCGCTAACTGGCTGGAAATTGCCTGGGTCGACTATGTCATCAAGCTTGGTATCAGCCTGTTGTTCTTTCTGCCACTGTATGGCTTGCTGTTGTCTTGGCTGAGCCAACGACTGGTGGCGGTAACCGGAAGCCGGGATCTGCCGCCGTCCGCCTTATCAGCGCGCCATTGAACCCATAACCGCCGAGGAGAGAGATGCCAACGCCACTCCACTATGTTGATACCCAGGTCGATACCCACGCTGATAACGGTGACGACAACAGCAAAGGCATTCCGCTGGTGGTGATCCACGGCCTGTTCGGCAACGCCGACAACTGGCGCTCGCATGTCAAAGCCTGGCAAGACGTGCGTCGGGTGATTGCCGTGGATCTGCGCAATCATGGTCGTTCCCCCCATCTGGCGGGAATGGGCTACGCCGAGCAGGCGGAGGATGTGGTGGCCTTGCTCGATCGTCTGGGTATCGAACAGGCTCACCTGCTGGGTCACTCAATGGGCGGCAAAGTGGTGATCAGTGTCGCACGGCAGTATCCGCAGCGGGTGGCCTCGCTGATCGTGGCCGATATCGCCCCGCAGGCGTATGGCCATGATCACGACACGGTATTTGCTGCGCTACGCCGGGTTGCCAAGGGAAAGCCCGCAAATCGTCGCGAGGCCGATGAACTGCTCGCCGAACATGTCGATGAACGACCTGTCAGGCTCTTCCTGGCGACTAACCTTGAGCGCGCGGAGGAGGGCGGCCTAACCTTGCGACTCGGTCTCGATGAAATCGAGGCAGATTATGAGGCGATCATGGGGGCGCCGGCGGGTCGGTCGCCCTACCATGGGCCGACGCTGGTGCTACGTGGTGCGCACTCGCATTACGTTGCCGACGCGGCGCTGCCTGCGCTTCGCGAGGTATTGCCGAAAGCCCAGATCAAGACACTGGATGCCGGCCATTGGCTGCATGCCGAGCAACCCGAGGCATTCCGGGAGGCGGTCGATAATTTCCTGGCGGAACTCGGCCCCCGAGGCGTTTAGGCTGGCACGATCCTTAGCCGGCTGGCATAGGGATCGTCGAGACAGCGCCTGAGAATGCGATAGGTATCCACATCGAATCGATTGTCGGTGCCATCGAGTGTCGATGCCTCTTCTAGACAGCTCACACTGCCCAGATATGACCAGTGGGCGACGAGATGCCATCGTTCATGGCCGTCGTCGTTCGTTTCGCCGATGGCTACACGCCCCTCCCACGGCCAACTCTTGACCTGAAGGCGCGCGAGGGCGTCTCTTGCCCTGCGTTCGTGTTCATCGAGACTCTCGGCTCCGTGACAGGCACCTTGGCACTTGCCCAGTTGGCTGGCGAAACATCGACCTCGCCCTGCTTCAATGCCCAACACCCGCCGGCACAAGCCCTGATCGGCCGCTATCTGCTCGAGGGCGCGGCGGGCCTCCTTGCGACTGCGGAACAGTCCGAACAACTCACTGGCTTGTGGGCCGGTCATGGCACCGCCGCTGACCAGGGTGGGCGACAAATCACCTTCGGGCCAGCGCCAGCCCATTAGCTCACCGCGTCGCCGTAGTTGCCGGTTCATGGTTGGTAGCAACTCCTTGACTAGGCGGGCTTCCAGCAACTGGGCCTCAAGATCGCCTACGGTTTCTCGCCAATCGATGCGCTGGATCCGGCGGACGAGTCGCATCTCGCGATCATGCCGATAGTCACTCTGAAAATGGCTCATGACGCGGGCGCGCAGGTTGACGCTCTTGCCGATATACAGGGGCAGATCATTCTCGCCGTAGAACAGATAGACGCCTGGCTTGCCTGGGATGGACTGGATCAGCCCGGGATCCAGGTGGGCAGGCAGGCTCGGCTGGCTGAATTGCCGAGAGACTTCTGCCTCTATACGGTCAACAGGATAGTGGGTCCCCCAGCGTTGCCAAAGTGCGAACAGTGCTCGTGCGTCACCCTCAGCACGGTGCCGGGCTTGGTTGCTGAGCTCATGCCGTTCCAGCAGCGCGTCGAGATTATGGTGAGCCTGGTCAGGGTTCAGACGGCGGGAGAGGCGCAGGGTACAGATCACCCGGGCGCGAAAGTCGATGCCGGCGCGCTGGAATTCGTTGCGCAGAAAGCCGTAGTCGAAGCGTGCGTTATGCGCGACAAGGCAGGCGTCTCCCAGCCACTCTTGAAATGACGGGGCAATGGCGGCAAAGGAGGGTGCCTCGGCCACCATGGCGTCGTCGATACCCGTCAGCGACACAATTTGCGCAGGAATACGCATGCCTGGCTGAATCAGCTGGGCCCAGCGACCCACGATACGACCCTGCTCGACACGCAGTGCCGCAATCTCGGTAATGCGGTCACGCGTGGTGCGGGTACCGGTCGTCTCCAGATCCAGGAAGACCAGCGGGTAAGCAATGGACACGTCAGGGCGCTCCAAGATCGACGGCGAGCCGCTCTACAGGGGTCAAGGTATCGACCATGGCGTTTTTGTGTAGGAAGGCCTCAAAGCGCGCGTAGCGGCCGTGATCGAGGGCGGCGGGTCGCGCGCTGAAACGCGCCAAGGTATCCGACCAGGCGGCGCGGCTGCTGGGAGAGTCAAGGCCCGGCTCGACACCAGCCAGCAACTCCCAGGCGTCATCAGGATATTCGATGATCCATGCCGTGGCCTCTTCCAGCGCCTCCACCAACAGGCGGATAGCCGCGCGGTTCTTGCCGAGTCGATCGCGGTTGGCGACGAGGATCAGGCCGTCATGCAAGGGCACGCCGTGATCCTCGACCCGTAGCACCCGGGTCGCCATGCCTTCATCGGCCAACTGTCGGGGCAGCAAGTGACGCATGGAGCCGATCACACCGTCCACTTCGCGGGCGCTCATGACGTCATCGAGTTCGAAGTCGACACCTTGCACCTTCAATTCGTCGCGTCGGATGTCGTATTGGCGCAGCAGGCTCGACAGCAGTATCCCCAGACCATCCTGGGTCGCATAACCGATCCGTAGCCCAGCCAGTTCCGCAGGGGAGTCAATGTCGAGGTCCTCACGCAGCACCAGGCCGGCAAGCGGTGTGCCGATCAGGGTAGCGACTCTGATCAATGGTAAGCCTCGATCGACCTCATGGTGAAGCAGCGGCTGGTGGCTCAGCGCCAGCTCAACGCGCCCAGCGGCCAGCAGTTTCAGCGGGACGTCAGGATCGGCAGGGGTCGACACGATCACGGACAATCCGCGTTGCTCATACAGGCCACGTGCCTGGGCCACGAACAGGGCGGCGTGCTGTGGGCCTGGATACCAATCGAGCGTCACTTCCAGCGTAGTGAGAGGGGGCGGCTCGATGGGTTCAGGCGGTGCCTCGACCACGGTCGGCCCCGGGTCGGGGGGCGGCGTAACGCCAGTGACATCTGAGGGTGGGTTAATGGCTTCATGCTCGGGTGTTGGCGCTTCAACAAGTGGCACGAAGGGGCTGTCGGTGAATTGCTGAACCCGTCGATCACTGGCAGATGGCTCGGTCATCATTGCCGTCCCGCTATCATCGTTGCCCAGCGTTGGGACCATCACGTCGGTCGCCAGGGGCGGATAACCCAGAGGCGGCGCAGGTAGTGCTTCGTCGGAGGCCATGGAGGAATGCCAGCTATATAAAAGGAACACCCACAACACTAACCATACCAAGAGGGTGTGGGACCAGCGTGGCTGGTATCGAGTGTGCGTTGTCATCAAGGCCTCTTCGGCGTAGGCGACAGTCGCGTCTGCAGGATGCGACAAAAATGTAGCCTAGTGTAGCCTTTGGCCGTTGATCATGGCCAGCACCCTTCTGAGGGTAAACAGGTGGCGTCGCGAAGGGCTGGGTGGCATGCAATAATCGCGTTTTCTGGCGCTTGTCTGGATATCGATGGATACGATTAATACGCTCTTTCTGCTCAGCGGCTTTCTAATTGCGTTGAGTGTGTTGGCCAGCCGCCTTTCTACTATGGCAGGGGTGCCCTTGCTGTTGATCTTCCTGGGCTTGGGGATGCTGGCCGGCGAGGAAGGGATTCTCGGCATCGAGTTCGATGACTATTCGCTGGCATTCGTAATTGGCCATCTGGCGCTTGCCATGATCCTGCTCGACGGTGGGTTACGGACGCGTCTCAAGACATTCCGGGTGGGTTTCAAGCCGGCGCTGAGTCTGGCCACGCTTGGCGTATTCATCACCAGCGGACTGGTGGGGCTGATCTCGATGTGGGTCTTTAATCTTACCCTCATCCAGGGCCTACTGGTGGGAGCGATCGTTGGCTCGACCGACGCGGCGGCGGTATTTTCCATGCTGAGCGGTCGCGGGGTCAATCTCAACGAGCGCGTTGGGGCGACGCTGGAGATCGAATCCGGCACCAACGACCCCATGGCCATCTTCTTGACGATCGTACTCGTCGAGGTGCTGGTAGGCGAGATCGGCGGTGTTGTCGATACCGGTCTCTTCCTGGTGAAGCAGTTCGGTCTGGGCATGGTCGTTGGCCTAGGCGCCGGTTGGCTGATCGCAAAGCTGCTGCGCTGGGTCGATCTTGCACCGGGGCTCTACTCGCTGCTGGCTCTGGCGCTAGGTTTTTTTGTCTTTGGCCTGGCCAGCGTGCTGGGCGGAAGCGGTTTTCTGGCCATCTATCTGACCGGCTTGATGATTGGCAACCAGCCCGGACGGCATCTCAACTTCATCCTGCCGGTGCATGATGGGCTTGCCTGGCTGAGCCAGATCGGGCTGTTCCTGGTGCTGGGCCTGCTGGTCAATCCCAGCGAGCTACTTGAGCACGCCTTGCCCGCGTCGCTGGTGGCATTGTCGCTGATCTTCATCGCGCGCCCACTTGCCGTATTACTGTCCATCAAACCCTTTTTCAAATTCCGTTGGCGGGAAGTCGGGTTCATCTCCTGGGTGGGGCTGCGCGGGGCGGTGCCCATTGTGCTGGCGATCTTTCCGGTCATCGGCGGTGTCGAAAATGCGTCCTTTTACTTCAATGTGGCCTTCGCTGTGGTGTTGATGTCGTTGCTTATCCAGGGAGGTACGCTGCCCTGGATGGCCAGGCGCATGAAGGTCGAGGTACCTAAGAGTGTCACTCCGAGCCTTCGTGGCCCCTTGGGGGTGCTGCCGGAAAACGACTACGAGATGTTCGTGTATGTGGTGGACAACGAGGAACTCAAGGATGTGCCGATCCGGCTGCTACGCTTTCCCTCCGGCGCCCTGATCTCGGCGCTGTTCCGGGAACATGCCATGTTGCATCCCAAGGGGAGCACTCGACTGCAACTGGGCGACGTCATCTGTGTCATCGGTCGTACCGATGATTTGCCGGCCTTGAATCGGATTTTCAATGGCGATGCGAAGCTCAAGCAGGTGCGGGCTTTCTTCGGTACCTTCACGTTCGATGGCCAGGCGCGAATGCAGGACATTGCCGATGCCTACGGTCTCACCCTGAGTCCCGGCGAGCACGACATGACGTTAGCCGACTTCGTGTCATTGCGCGTAGGCGGCCATCCGGTCGTGGGCGATGATGTTGACTGGCACGGCATCCATTGGGTCGTAAGCGAGATGGAAGGCAACACGGTGACCCGCGTGGGCTTGCGCCTGTATTGAGTCTTTCGCCGCCGGCGCTACGCAAGAAACCGAGGTCCGTGTAAGGTCGGGGTATACATCAGGATGGTAGGGGGTGGCGTATCTCCATTGTCACCTCCACTGAGTCGTCGAGGCTCGCCATATAAGTGCTGCTGTCCTGGATCGTGCAGCTGAGCGTCATATTCTTGGCACTCAGCGCAGCCAGCGATGTTACAGAACCGGCACCGATATCGACGACCACAAGGTTTTCAAGGCCTTTGAGCTTTCTGCCGATCTGCTCCCACCACACCTGAGCCCCATGGCCGCTGTACGAGTAGACGACGACTTTTCTGGCCTGGCCGCACGCCTTGCGTAGGGTCTTTTCGTCCGGTTGCCCCAGTTGGACCCAGAGCTCGATGGCACCGGTCAGATCCTTCTGCCAGATGTCGGGTTCGTCCTCGGCACTCACCCCGCGACCGAAATGTAGTGATTCATTAGCATGGTGGGCAAATGCCAGGAGCCGCACCATCATTCGCTCATCGTTTTCCGATGGATGGCGAGCCAGGGTCATGGTGTGCTCGGCATAGTAATGCCGGTCCATGTCGGCGATCTGGAGTTTCACCTTATGTACCGTTGCTTTCAGTGCCATGGGGTGTGTCACCTGATTGGGCGAAAAACGTGGGTCATGATGCCATACCCAGCGTCGCCGACGATGATGGACCGCAAGCGTCTTCTCTGCAGTCCGAGGGAATCCGAACGGTATGCCTTCCCCTATGGACGATTCCGGCAAGAAGATCTAAGGTGAGAGAGCGAAAGATCAGCTATTAGTGAAAAGTGTGGCGAATGAAAGCCTGAATAGGCAGTCACACCGTGGGTCGCAGTGTTGCGACGTTGTAAGACGAGTCGCGACTGTGTCGCCAATCGTTCAGGATTAATGGAATTTAAAGGGAGTTTTTATGAATAATATCGTCTATATCGTCGGGGCCGTCGTTATTGTATTGGCCATCCTTTCATTTCTCGGTTTTCGTTGAATCTTGGCGCCTAGCCATGCCAGCGCCCTTCCTTGCGAAGCGGGGGAACGGCGGTAAAGCGAGATAGCGTTCATATCGTTCATATAAAGAAGCCCCGAACAGCGGGGCTTTTTTTATGGCACCGATGCTCAGCATGGGGTTCGCCTGGCGAGAGGGTGGTCATATCGCCCGACATGGCTTGAGCTTCTAGTTACAATAGGAATTATCCTGATCTCGATTATCCCGATCGGCGAGGTTGCGAAAAACGCCATGTGAGAGAAATGCCATGACAGAGAAAGCACGAGGCGTGGCCACTGCTGGCGACACGCTTCGGTGGCGCGTCGAGGGGATGGATTGTGCCGGTTGCGTGCGCAAGGTCGAGTCTGCGGTCATGCGCGTGGACGGGGTCGAGAGCGTGGCCGCCAATGCCACCATCGGCTCGGTCAGCGTCACTGCCAAGGAGAACAGGTCTCCGTCACGTCGGGCGATCGAGAGCGCAATCCGCGGCCTGGGTTACGGCGTCACGCCGGACGAAGCGGGCGGGTCGCCCTCAAAATATTTGCAGCCGCAAGCCTGGTGGCAGAGCGCCAAGGGACGCCTGGTGGGGGCAAGCGGTGCGTTGCTGGTGCTGGCCTTCGCCCTGCACTGGGTATGGCCCGAGCTAGGTAACTGGCCCTTCGTCGTCGCCACCATCGTCGGCCTGGTACCGATCGCGCAGGCGGCCTGGCGCGCCTTGCGCGTGGGAGAGCCTTTCACCATCGAAATGCTGATGACCATTGCCGCCGGCGGCGCCCTGGTTATCGATGCCGCCGCCGAATCCGCGGTGGTGGTGTTCCTCTTCGCGGTGGGTGAGCTGCTTGAGGGAGTGGCGGCCTCCCGAGCGCGACGCAGTATCTCGGCGCTCTCGGACCTGAAGCCCTCGATGGCTCAGCACCTGGAGGACGGCGAACCCCGTGAAGTTCTCGCCGACACTCTGCTGCCCGGACAGTGGGTCCTGGTACGCCCCGGCGATCGCGTGCCCTGCGATGGACTTATCGGGAAAGGAAGCTCTTACCTGGATGAGTCGCCGGTCACTGGCGAGTCCGTGCCGCGACTCAAGACAACCGGAGATACCGTCTTTGCCGGGACCGTCAATCACGATGGTGCGCTCAAGGTGGAAGTGACCCGCCGTGCCGAGGACAACACCATCTCGCGAATCATTCGTCTCGTGGAAGAGGCCCAGGCCGCAAAGGCACCGGTCGCGCGTTTCATTGATCGCTTCGCCCGCTGGTACATGCCGGTGGTGGCCGGCTTGGCCGGGTTGATGGCGGTGGTGCCGCCGCTTGCCTTGGGTATGGCCTGGTCGGAATCGATTTATCGTGCGCTGGCGTTGTTGTTGATTGCCTGTCCCTGTGCCCTGGTGATCTCGACACCGGCCGCCATCGCCGCTGGCCTCTCCAGCGGCGCACGCCGGGGCCTGCTGATCAAAGGCGGCGCCGTTCTCGAAACGCTGGGCAAGCTCAAGACCATCGCCATGGACAAGACCGGTACGCTGACTGTCGGCATGCCGCAGGTCACCGATGTGGTGGCCTTTACCGATGATGATGATGAGCGAGGCATCTTGCGATTGGCGGCAGCGCTCGAGCGCGAGTCGAGCCATCCGATCGCCACCGCGATCATGAACTACGCTCGCAAGCAGGATCTCGCACTGCCCAGGGTACAGGCCGCCCGGGCGCTTTCCGGTGCCGGAGTGGCTGGTCACGTCGAGGACCGGGACCTGCAGCTGGCCAGTCCCCGTCATGTGGCCGATAGGTTAACGGAACAGCCCGAACGCCGTGACTACATCGAGAGCCTCGAGAAGGAGGGCAAGAGCGTCGCCATTCTGGTCGAGGGCGAGCGGTTGCTTGGTGTCATCGCCGTACGCGATGAGCCCCGCGACGATGCCCGGGAAGGCCTGTGGGCGCTCGAGCGGCTGGGTGTCAAGGCGGTGATGCTGAGCGGCGACAATGCCCGCACGGCGGCGGCGATCGGTCAAGCCCTGGGCATCGAGGCCTACGGTGAGTTGATGCCGGACGACAAGGCGCACCGTGTACGCGAATGGCAGGCCAGTGGACGAGGACCGGTGGGCAAGGTGGGTGATGGCATCAACGATGCCCCGGCGCTGGCAGCGGCAGACGTAGGGATTGCCATGGGCGGCGGCACTGAAGTCGCCCTCGAAACGGCGGACGCGGCACTACTCGGGAACCGGGTCGCAGGCATCGCCGAGCTGATCGACCTGTCGCGCGCCACCCTGCGCAACGTCAAGACCAACGTGGCCCTGGCGCTGGGCTTCAAGGCCATCTTCCTGGTGACCACGGCGATGGGCATTACCGGGCTGTGGATTGCCGTGATGGCGGATACTGGCGCCACCGTGCTGGTCACCCTGAACGCGATGCGACTGTTGAGGTATCGCTTCGAATGACTAACTATCACCCCATTTCCCGATGGACATCTTCGGACACTGCAACGCCGAGTCAAAGAGTGGCGCAGACAGATGGCGCTTCACCTTGTGTTTGGTCAAGGTAGCACCGATGTTACTTCCCCGATATATGACCATGAAGAGAAGATCAGCAGTGAAGAGGGACAACCACTCGGTAACATTCCTGATGAGAGGCAGCAGAGTAACCTTTTCTTGTGAGGCAACACGCACGGCCCGGTCAGAGTAATTGTCGCTCTATAACCCAGGGGGACTACCCACATGACAAGCCCCTTACCGAATGTGTTGCACCGCCAGAGCAAGGGCGCAGCGGGAATGCGCTTTCAGGATGAAAGCGCCCTCGCAGAAATCTGCGAGGGCTTCGTGGTCTCGAATTTCGGATATGCGCACAAAGTGGACTACCCGCCCGCACGCAGCATCGGGAAACGTTTCGGCGTTCCGGGCAACTGAACTTCCGCTAAAAGCTCGAAACCATGACGGTGGTAGAACGACAGGTTGGCGGGATTGCTGGACTCGAGGTAGACCAAGGCGTGTTCGCCATCACAGTTCTGCAAGCCATACTCCAGCAGCTTTGCACCGCGCCCCTGTCTCTGCTGTTCCGGATCAACTGCAAGTAACTCAAGTTCCCAATAGGGCTTTTCGGGCCTGAACTTCACACATGCATCGAGAAGGGAAAAAAAGGATGCTATCCGATCCTGTCGATCTAAATTCTCAAAGACCCGCGCCAGTTCGGCCTCATCGAGCCCGACGCCGGGCGGATACCAGATTGAGGCACCGGAAAAATCGGTGAAGACGTGAACTCCGCCAACGTTGAACGCGGGCCTGGCGCACACCTCGACGAACTTACGGTGAGATGTCATAAAATCCCGTTCGGTCAACACCCAATTGACGGTAGGGTCCGCTTCGAAACCCTTGTCCATGATCGCGGCGATTTCGTTCATTTCAGAAGGCGAAGCGACGCAGATAGGGTGACCCATCTTCTCTCTCCCGAAGGGGCGAAGTGGAACCAGTTGAGCCAAATATGAACCAAAATGCAAGGTGCACAGCATCCGACGGTGGTGGGCGACCTAGGTCGCTGTGATCTTACCCAGCAATCGTGGACACCATCCCCCCCGCGCTGCACGCCGGGGCCAACCCTTGGCCCGCACGGCTGACGCCATGCTGCGTCGGTACAGGACTTCATCGCTCGCGCTGCGTTGGCGTGCGGGTCGCGCTTCGCGCCACCCTCGCCGCGGACCCGTGCTTTCTGGCGCTGCTTCCCAATCCGCCCCCGGCTGACGCCGGCGGCTGGCTCACTGCCCACCGCCGCCGTCGCTGGTGTACCCTGTCGCCATCGCTTCCGCCTCGAAGAGCCGCGCATGCCCCAGGCCACCTACCGCCACTAATCCCAGCTTCACCGTCGATACGTTCGCTCGGTGATGAAGATGATGGGCCTGCCCAAGAAGCCCCGGATCGAGGCCGAGATCTTCGCTGAGATGGTGCACGACGAACAGGTGGTGCACTCCATCAACGGCGAGCTCCTGATGCTGGAGTGGCACCACGGCCGCGAGGGGAAGGTGGTGGTGCCCGAGTCGTCACTGTCCGAATGGCTGCAGACGGTGCAGCTCAGCCGCGTGAAAGGCGACGCCTGGTCGTGGCCGTGGGCGTTCAGCACCTTGTCGTTCCCGTCCAGGCAGACCTTTCATGGTCACGCACTGGACGGTGCCCTGGTGGCCTGGGTGGATTCGACCACGCTGCCTGGCCGCTATGAGGCCTTCCTGCGCGCCCACGACAACCCGCACGGCGTGGACATGATGGGCCTCGGCGATCCCTGGCTGATCGTCGCGATCCACAACCCGCTGGGTACCCAGCCCAGCCTCAACCCCACCATGTTGCGCGGCGCCTTCAAGCCCTCACAGATCACCGACTTCATCAATCGCGAGGCCATCGAATACCCCGGTGGCCGGTCGACGCCACTGGCCGATGAGGAGGGCATGATCCTGCGTGCCGTGGTGCGCTACGTGCTGTCGCTGGGTATGTATCTCTCCGCCTATCCCGAGGCGCTGTCGAGCGGCGTGCCGGCCTGGATGAAGAACAAGCACCCGGAAGGGAAAAGGGGCGTGCCTTTCGCGCATATCGGCTACGACCGCGAGGACCGCAAGTTGAATCTGGCCATGACCGCCCCACGCTCGGTGTCTCCGTGCTGGCGACAGCTGCGCGACGAACGTTTCTATCGCGGCAAGTGGGCCGATCGCCGACGCGGTAGCCTCTATGTGCTGGTCAGCGGCTATGAGGTGGGAGCCGGGAAGACAGTGGGGGTGGAATCGTTAGAACCATGATCGGCTGGAGGCACTGGAAAAGCCGCTTCAGGACGCCCAGCAGCGCGCTCACAAAACCGAATTGGCGAGGCGGGGTGAGTCCCTGACGGAACGGCTGCAGACTCTGGAACGCCCTACGCAACACGTGATGAACGATGAGGGAGATACAACCAATTCCAGCTGCCACTAGCGAGCTAGAAATGGTCCCGTGGGTACCGCGACAACTCGTTCAAATAGCTTGACAGTGGGGGGGCCGGAGACTGTCCAAGTGCTTCCAGCCTGAACCGTTGACAGCCAACTGAAAAGTGTGGGTCACAGTGTGGGTCAGCAGACACTAAAAAAAGAAAAAGCCGCTGAAATCAGCGGCTTAATCGGTATTCTTGGCGGAGGGACAGGGATTCGAACCCTGGAAGGGCTATTAACCCTTGCCGGTTTTCAAGACCGGTGCATTCAACCGCTCTGCCATCCCTCCGGCTTACGGAGCAGCATACTACCAGTTTTCGATCGCTGGTCAAGCGCCTAGAGAAGCAATATCTTAGCGGGAACCGAAGGTCGGGCTTAAGGTGATTTGCGAGCTAACCGCTTGAATAGCGTGCCGTAAGCTGGGACGCTATCTTTCAGCATAAATACCGTTGAGTTTCGGCGAGACAATGACTTGCGCCGGGAACTCCGAGTGGGCATTCTAGGTCCAAACCATAGATCATCATAACAGGGAGCTCTGCAATAATGGCTTACCAAGATACGCATCTGACGCGTCCGCAGTCTCAAGCGGTCAGTACCAACAAGGTGCTCCGCAATACCTATGGCCTGCTGGCCATGACGCTACTGTTCTCCGCTATGACCGCTGGTGCTGCAATGGCCATGGGCATCGAGCGAATGAACATTTTTGTGTTCTTCATCGGTGCCTACGGATTGATGTTCCTGGTTCACAAGACGGCCAATTCCGCGATGGGGTTGCTGTCGACGTTTGCCTTCACCGGATTTATGGGCTTTACCCTGGGGCCGATTCTAAGTGCGTACCTGACGTTGCCCAACGGCGCTCAGTTGATCATGACAGCATTGGGTATGACGGGGGCTACCTTCCTGGGGCTCTCGGCCGTGGCCTTGTTGACTCGCAAGGATTTCAGCTTTCTGGGTAATTTCCTGATGGCGGGTGCCATCGTGCTGATTCTGGCCATGGTGGCAGCGCTGGTCTTCCAGATTCCCGCGCTCTCCTTGATGGTTTCAGCTGGCTTTGTGCTATTTGCCTCTGCCGCCATTCTCTACCAGACCAGCGAGATCGTGCATCGCGCGGGCGAAACCAATTATATACTCGCTACCATTACCCTCTATGTCTCGATCTACAACCTGTTCATCAGCTTGCTCTCGATTCTCGGCATCATGAGCAACGACTGATCGTCCGGCGCCAAGATGTCACTGGCCCCGCCGATTGGCGGGGCCAGTCCGTTTCAGGAGGTCCCTTTTGTCATGCGCTACGCCATCTTGCTGCTCGGCGCCCCCTACAGTCACCAGGCTTCACATTCCGCCCTGCGCTTTGCGCACGCCTTGCTCGCGCGTGGACACTCCCTCGATGCCGTGTTTTTCTACCACGATGGTGTGCAAAATGCGGCGCGTCTTGCGGCTCCGCCACAAGATGAAAGGCACGTGGTAGATGAATGGATCGCCTTGCATGCCGAGCATGGCACCTCGCTGGAGGTCTGTATCGCCGCGGCACTGCGTCGTGGCCTGCTGGATGAACGCGAGGCCGCACGCCATGGCAAGTCAGGGCATAGCATAGACGCGCCATTCGAACTGACTGGCTTGGGTCAACTGATTGATCTCGGCCAGCGGTGTGATCGACTGATCACCTTCGCACCATGAAGGGCATCACATGACATCACACTTTTCTTCCGATCTGCTGGTAATACTGCGTCACGGCCCTCATGGCAGCAGTCTGCTGCGTGACGGACTGGACGCCGCGCTTGTGGCGGCGGCCTTTGGACAACGGGTGTCCCTATTGTTCATGGGGGAAGGCGTTATGGCCTTGGTGGATGACCAGCAGCCAGATCCGCTAGGCCAGAAGGGCACGTCAGCGACGATCGAGATGCTGTCGATGTATGATATCGAGGCGATATTGGTTGAACAGACGGCCCTTGAGCTCTTTGGGCTGACGCCTGACGAATTAATGCTACCGGTCCGCTTGCTGACCGGTGCAACGTTATCGACGCTGCCGACCTCGCATCGACTGGTGCTGACATTCTGATGGTACCGATGCCTGACGACGTTAATCTTTCCAAGGATTCCTATGCTGTTGCATGTGCTTAATCGTTCTCCCGCCACCAGTCGGGTCTACCAGCAGGCATTGACCATGATGGGTGAGGAAGACCGGCTGCTGCTTGTCGAGGATGGTGTGCAGGGGGCTTTGCCGCAGATGGTTCGCCATTTCGGCGAGGTGCAAGGTCGGCTCTTCGCGCTCGAGGAGGATCTGGCATCGCGTGGCCTGCTGGGTCGGTGTGATGCCTCGGTACAGGTGGTCGATGTCGACGGTTTCGTACTATTGACCGAACAAGCCGAACGCACGATGAGTTGGTACTGATGGCGTCCACCACTCTCGCCCGCTACCTAGACGTGAAAGGTCAGCGTATCGGTTTGGATCCCGAAGGGTACCTGGTGAATCTCGATACCTGGTCGCCCGACGTGGCCCATGCGCTGGCCGATGAAGACGGCATAGCGCTGACTGACGAGCACTGGGAGGTGATCGAGGTGCTTCGGAACTTCCATGCTCGCTTCGCCATGGCACCCGCCATGCGGCCGCTGGTAAAAGCGGTGGGACAGTCATTGGGAGAAGACAAGGGGCGCTCGATCCACCTGATGCGCCTTTTTCCCGGCAGTCCTGCCAAGGTGGCCGCGCGCCTGGCGGGCCTGCCCAAGCCGACCAACTGTCTATGAGTCTCTCGCCATGAGAGGAGCATTGTGAACTTTCTCGCGCATGCCTGGCTAGCGCGTGGCGGCAGTGATGATTTCCTGTTCGGTAATCTAATCGCCGATGGCGTCAAGGGGCCCGACTTGTCACCTTGGCCAACCGACGTTGCCAGTGGCATTCGCCACCATCGCCGGGTCGATGCCTTCGTCGATGCGCACCCGGTCGTAGCGGGGACCTTGTCACGTGTCCCGCGAGGCCAGCGCCGTGTGGCGGGCATTGCCCTCGATATGGTCTGGGACCACTTTCTGGCGAGGCGGCTGGGCCTGGAGACGGAGCGGTCGTTGCTGATAGCGCGTTGTTACCGAGTGCTGGATAACCAGCCCGCTCCGGCACGACTGGCCACGATGATGCCGTTGCTGGTCCAACAGGACTGGTTGCATCGCTATGCGGATTTCCGCTTCACCTGCAACGCGGTAGCAGGTATCGGCCGACGCCTCTCCGGCCCCAATCGCCTCGAGGAACTGGTGCCTTGGCTCGAGACGGACTACGACCGACTGGCCGATGATTTCAGCCAGCTCTGGCCCTCTGTTGTTACTGCGCTCTGCATCGCCCCAGCCGCATAACTCCAACAGCATAGCCCCTGCGGCAATTTCTTTCAGTCCACCTTGAGCCACAGGCAGTCGATGCGATCGTTCGCTGCTACCTGAGTCTCGGCAGGAATGACGGCCAGTGCATCCGCGTGAATACACGACGACAGGACGCTCGAATTCTGATCGCGAAAGGCATGTGCGGTTATGCCCTGGTCGTTGAACGCAAGTGCGACACGCATGTAATGTCGGCGCGGCCCCGTGGTGGTGGTAAACGCGGCGCGCGCGGAGAGTTGGGGCAACGTTTTCAGCGCGGGGCAGGCGAGTAGGGCGCCCACCAGTGGTCGCAGGAACAACCAGGCGCCGACAAACCCGGAGACCGGGTTGCCGGGCAGACCGACAAAGCGGGCCTCGCTATTGTCATGGCGTGTCAATCGCCCCAACGCCAATGGTTTGCCGGGGCGAATGGCCAAGCGCCACATATCGAGTTGACCCAGTGACTCCGCGGCGGTCTTGACATGGTCCTCCTCGCCGACGCTGACCCCCCCGGTAGTGACCACGAGATCAGCGACCTCGGTGGCCTTGCTGAGTATGCCCCGTGTCGCGCGGGGCTCATCGGGCACTGTGACGGCCTGTATGACCTCGGCACCGAATCGTTCGAGCAGGCGTTTGAGCATCGGCCGGTTGGAATTGTAGAGCTGTCCCGGTGCCAGTGACTGGCCGGGATCGATGATCTCGTCGCCGGTGGAGAGCAGGGCGACGCGAGGGCGGCGGCGTACCATAAGCTCGGTGATACCCTGTCCCGCCAGGTGGCCCAGGGCGGCCGCTTCCAGCCGTTCACCGGCGCACAACAGTACATCGCCAGTCGAAACGTCGCGCCCGCGGCGACGGACGTTGTCGCCGGCGGGCAAATTGCCGGGAATCCATACCCTGTCGCCCCGTCGCTCGACCTTTTCCTGCATCACGACACAGTCGGCGCCTGAGGGTATCTCACCGCCGGTAAAGATTCTCGCGCAACTGCCCGGCGCCAAGGGCGTGGCAGTCGAGCCGGCGGCGATGCGCTGGCTAACCGTCAGCCAGCGTCCGGCATCGCCATGATACAGGGCATAGCCATCCATGCCGCTGTTGTCGAAGGGGGGGGCGTCGAGGCTCGCGGTGACGTCTTCGCACAGGACGCGCCCGCCTGCTTCGTCACCAGCAATACGCTCGCAATCGACAGGTTCCACCCCCTCGACCAGGGCGGCCAGCGCCGCCTCGACGGACCGCAACTCAGCCATGCTGGCCACGCTCGGGTATGACCAGATTGGCGAAGTTGCAGGGCTTGTGACGGCTGTCGAGCTGTTCGGCGAGGATGCCGTCCCAGCCCGTCAGGCAGGCGCCGGTGGAGCCCGGCAGGCAGAAAATTACCGTGGCATTGGCGAGGCCACCGAGGCAGCGACTCTGTATCGTGGAACTGCCGATTTCCTGCCAGGACAGCTGTCGGAACAGCTCACCGAACCCTTCGATTTCCTTGTCGAGCAGCACCGAGACCGCCTCGGGTGTCGAGTCGCGTCCGGTGAACCCTGTTCCGCCGGTCGTCACGATGACCTGAACGGCAGCGTCGGCGATCCATTCGGCGACTACCGCACGAATCCGGTAGACGTCGTCGATAACGATACGCTTTTCGTGCAACTGGTGTCCGGCAGCGCTGAGTCGCTCTATCAGCGCCTGGCCACTGCGATCGGTCTCATCGGTGCGCGTGTCGGAGATGGTCAGCACGGCAATGGTCAGCGGAATCATCGGTTCGCTCATTTATGCTTGCTCTTCCTTGGCGGCCTTCTTGCGAGCCTGCAGCGCCTCGAACGCCGCCTGTTGTTCGGGGGAAGCTTCCTTCTGATAGTGGGCTTTCCATTTGCTGTAAGGCATTCCGTAGACATAGTCACGCGCGGCGTCATAGTCGAGCTCGGCGCCACGCTCTTCCGCGGCCGTCACCAGCCACTTGGAAAGGCAGTTACGGCAGAAGTCCGCCAGGATCATCAAGTCGATGTTCTGGACGTCCTTACGGTTATCGAGATGCTTGAGAAGACGACGAAACGCCGCCGCCTCGAGTTCGGTACGTGTCGCATCGTCTAGGTGTTGCATAGGGTAATGTCCTTCTTGGAGGAGGGTGGCCGATAGGGCCAGCATAACAAAAGACACCGCCCGTAGGCGGTGTCGAACGGTAGGGCACGATAGGCATCAACTCGTACGCGGCGTCGCCTGATCCCCGTCCCGGGAGCTTCCACGGTCGGCAGCGAGCTGCTCTTCCGTGACCGTCTGGTCCTTGACCTTCTCGTACCAGAGGTTGTGATGCTCCTTGGCCCAGGTTTCATCGACATAGCCGGTGGCCATGCCTTCCAGCGAACCTTCGGTGCCGATGGTGCCGATGTAGATGTGGCCCAGGGCCACGGCGGTAAGACCAAGAGCCCCCAGCGCGTGAATGATGTTGGCCCACTGCATGGTATCGCGACCCTGACCGAAGTTAGGGAAGTCGAGTACCAGGCCGCTGGCGATCACCACGATCCCGGCAGTCGCCAGCAGCCAGTACCAGACCTTTTCACCACCATTGGCGAAGCCGGCATCGACATGGCCCTTGCCGATCATGCCCCCGCCTTTCTTGAACCACACCAGATCGTGTTTCTTCGGCAGATTTTCCTTGAACAGGCGCAGCAGCAGGATCACCAGCAGGATGCCGAACAGCGGCCCCAAGTAATTATGAACCAGCTTGGAGGCCGAGATCATCCCCGACCACGCGCTGTCACCGAACAAGGGCTTGAAGACCAGCTTGCCGTAGAACAGGTTGAGCCCTGAAAGGGCCAGCAGTATGAACAGTGTTGCCACTGTCCAATGC
This sequence comes from Halomonas jincaotanensis, assembly GCF_018448785.1. GTDB lineage: Bacteria > Pseudomonadota > Gammaproteobacteria > Pseudomonadales > Halomonadaceae > Halomonas > Halomonas jincaotanensis. The sequence goes on from NZ_JAHCLU010000002.1 coordinate 77,143, forward strand.
AGCGACCGCATCATCAACGGCCAGCGAAGCAGCTTGCGACCGGTCCTGGGCTCATCCAGACGCTTGCGGCCGAAGATGAGATAGAAGATCACGATCATTGCGAACATGCCGCCGATGGCGATCAGCCCGAAGGGGGATACCCAGCGGTTGCGCAGCTGACGCCAGTTCTCACCACTGGCGTTGATCAGGTTATAGTTGCTGTCGAATCGCGATGATCGAAAGTTAGGTCCTGTCTCTCCGCTACGAATCTGACGCCAGGCATCGGCATCCACCGACGGCACGGCCGTGGCTATCTCGCGATCCGGGTCGGCCTGGGCCAGCGCCTGCTGACCCAGGCCGAGTCCGAGGATCAGCACCAACGCCATCAGTGCCATTCGCCACACCGACGTCCAAGCTTTGGAAACGTTCATCACCTGGCCTCCTTACCCCTGCTGGGTAGCGTCATAGGCCAGCGAGTCGGCTTTGGCCTGAGGGTTGCCCGACCATCCGCCGTCCTTGTGGCCACGCTGGACCACCCGCTGACGGAAGATGTCGGCCACTTCCTGGGCGTCGCCAGCGAGCAGGGCCTTGGTCGAACACATCTCGGCGCACAGCGGCAGCTTGCCCTCGGCAATACGATTGGCACCGTATTTCTGGTACTCCTCTTCCTTCGTCTCGGCTGGACCACCGGCGCAGAAGGTGCACTTGTCCATCTTGCCGCGTTCGCCGAAGGCGTTCTGTTTCGGGAACTGCGGCGCACCGAAGGGACAGGCGTAAAGGCAATAACCACAGCCGATACACAGGTCCTTATCGTGAAGCACGATGCCATCGTCGGTCTTGTAGAAGCAGTCAGTAGGGCAGACCGCCATGCAGGGTGCATCGTCGCAATGCATGCAGGCGACGGAAATCGACACTTCGGTCGGCTCACCGTCGTCGAGGGTGACCACGCGGCGGCGCTGTATGCCCCATTCGACTTCGTTGGCGTTCTTGCAGGCGGTGACGCAGCCGTTGCACTCGATGCAGCGCTCCGCGTCGCACATGAATTTCATTTGAGCCATGGGAATCTCCTTGGACACGGGCGCAATCAGCTGGCTTTCTCGATTCGACACAGGGTGCACTTGGTTTCCTGCATCTGCGTCACGCTGTCATAACCGTAGGTGGTCGCGGTGTTGGCGGCTTCGCCGAGGACATAGGGTGCCGACCCTTCGGGATAACGGTCGTGCAGACTTTCGCCCTGGAACATGCCGCCGAAGTGGAAGGGCATGAAGACCACTTCGCGCGCCACCCGGTTGGTGACCATCGCCTTGACGCGAACGCGTCCACCTTCCGCCCCTTCGACCCAGACATCGTCGCCTTCCGCGATACCCAGATCGTTGGCCAGGGCGGGATTGATCTCGACGAACATTTCTTGCTGAAGCTCGGCAAGCCAGGACATCGAACGCGTCTCTTCGCCGCCGCCTTCATACTCGACCATGCGGCCGGAGGTCAGGATCGTCGGGTATTTATCGGTGACATCGTTCTCCTGAATCGACTTGTAAAGCGTCGGCAGGCGGTAGTGAGAGGTCACGTCGTCCCAGGTGGGGTAATCTTCCACCAGATCGCGACGGCTGGTGTAGAGCGGCTCACGATGCTTGGGGATGGGGTCGGGGAAGGTCCAGACGTTACAGCGGGCCTTGGCATTGCCGAAGGGTGAGCACTCGTGAGCGATGGCGACGCGCTGGATGCCGCCGGAGAGGTCGGTCTTCCAGTTCTTGCCGTCGGCTTCGGCTTTCTCCTCGTCGGTGAGGTCATCCCACCAGCCGAGATCCTTGAGCATGTCGGCGGTGAACTCGGGATAGCCATCCTCTATCTCGGAATCGAGACTGTAGGAGCCATCGGCCAGAATGTTCTCGCCGTCGCGTTCGATCCCGAAACGCGCCCGGAAGGTCAGGCCGCCTTCGGAAACCCGCTTGCTGGTGTCGTAGAGCAGCGGCGTTCCGGGGTGGCCCATCTCGGCGGTTCCCCAGCACGGCCAGGGCATGCCGTAGTAGTCGCCATCCGCCGGCCCGCCTTCCGCCTGGGTGGTATGGAAGTCGAAGGTGTGCCAGTTCTGCTGATGCAGCTTCAGGCGCTCCGGGCTCTGGCCGGTATAGCCTACCGTCCACATGCCGGCATTGAACTCACGGGTGATGTCCTCGACCAGCGGCTCGGTGCCGTTGACCTGGATGTTCTTGCAGAGCTCCTCGGCGAATCCCATCTTGCGCGCCAGCAAGTACATGATCTCGTGATCGGGCTTGGACTCGAAGAGCGGGTCGATGACCTTGTCACGCCACTGGAGCGAACGGTTGGTGGCCGTGACACTGCCGGAGGTCTCGAACTGCGAACAGGCCGGCAGCAGATAGACGCCATCGGTACGGCCATGCATGACCCCGGCCACGGTGGGATACGGGTCGACGATGACCATCATCTCGAGCTGCTGCATGGCCTTTTGCATCTCGACGCCGCGGGTCTGTGAGTTGACCGCATGGCCCCAATAGAACATCGCCTTCAGCTGGGTGCGTTGAGAAATGGCCTCTTCTTCCTCGAGTACGCCATCGATCCAACGCGAGACGGTGATACCGCTACTGAACATCGGTTTGCCGTCGGCGTATTCGGTCTGGTCGAAGCGGCTTTCCAGCCATTCGTAATCGAGATCCCAAACCCTGGCCCAGTGCCTCCAGGCACCCTCGGCCAGGCCGTAATACCCCGGCAGCGAGTGTGACATCAGGCCCAGGTCGGTCGCCCCCTGTACATTGTCATGGCCGCGGAAGATGTTGGCGCCACCACCCGACTTGCCGATGTTGCCAAGCGCGAGCTCGAGAATGCAGTAGGCGCGCGTGTTGTTGTTGCCCGTGGTGTGCTGGGTGCCGCCCATGCACCACACGACGCAGCCGGGGCGATTCTCGGAAATTCGACGAGCCGTGTCGCGCATCTGGTCTTCCGGAACGCCGGTAATGTTCTCGACGACGTCCGGCGTGAAGTTAGCCACTTCTGCACGTACTTCGTCCATGGCATAGACGCGCTGGTCGATATATTCCCGATCTTCCCAGCCGTTCTCGAAAATATGCCACAAGAGGCCCCAGATGAACGCGACATCCGAGCCCGGACGAAGACGGACGTAGCTGTCTGCCTTGGCGGCAGTGCGGGTGAAGCGCGGGTCCACGACGATGATTTGTGCGTGGCTGCGCTCCTTGGCCAGCAGAATATGCTGCATGGCCACCGGGTGCGCTTCCGCGGGGTTCGAGCCGATGAACATGATCGACTTGCTGTTCTGCAGGTCATTGAGCGAGTTGGTCATCGCCCCGTAGCCCCAGGTATTGGCGACCCCGGCCACGGTAGTCGAGTGGCAGATACGCGCCTGGTGGTCGGTGTTGTTGGTACCGGCCAGGGCAGCGAACTTGCGCATCAAGTACGAGCCTTCGTTGCTGAACTTGGCAGAACCCAGCCAGTAGATGCTATCCGGCCCGTGCTGCTCGGTTAGATCCAGTACCTTGCCGCCGATCTCCTCGATGGCATCGTCCCAGCTCATGCGCTGCCATTCGCCACCCACCAGCTTCATCGGGTACTTGAGGCGCTTGGTGGAATGGCCGTGCTGACGCAGCGAGGCACCCTTGGCGCAGTGGGCGCCACGGTTGAAGGGGTGGTCGAAGGCGGGTTCCTGCTTGGTCCAGATGCCTTCCTGAACCTCGGCATAGACACCGCAACCCACTGAACAGTGTGAGCAGACAGTCCGCTTCGTCTCAACCGGTGCATCGAGGACCGGGGTCTTTTCGTCGGCCTCGGCGCGTTGCATCATCGGCGCCCCCATGAAGCCGGCAGCGGCCAGGCCGCCTGTCGTCGCGCCGCTGCGCTGGAGGAACTGACGGCGGGAAATACCCAGCCCCGAGGCCCTCGGGGTATCGGATTTGCGAGTCAAACGCATGGTTTCGATCTCCTGGCTCTGGGGCCGTCAGTCACGCAGCGTGGCGTAGAAGGCACGAATATGGTCGGTTTCACGGTAGTGGCTCGAGGCCTCCGGGGCAGGGGCGCTCGCCTTGCTTTCCGCCTGTGCCAGAGTGACGTGACCGACGGCCGCTGCCGCCCCGGCGGCGGCGGTGCCAACCCCCAGGGTCTTGAGGAAGCGGCGGCGCTCTGGGTTGCGAGTCTTTTGCATGGGGTTCTCCTCAATCATGCAGTGGCCGTCGATGAGCCTAGTTGTGTTTGTGTCATCACGGTCGGTTAGCGTCAGGGTTCGACGATTCTTACAGGGGCACGGCTCGCCTCGCTTTCGAGGCGGGATTGTTCGCTTTCGATGAATGCCTGGCCAAGTCTGCCGAAGCACGCGTAAAACTCGGTGTCCACGCGCCCCAGGTCAGCCATGCAGCTAGCGGCCCAGGGGGCGATATGGGTCATGAAGAAACGGGCCTCATTGAAAGACCGGCTTTCGATGAGCATCGCCATTACCTCGCAGAGTGCCGCGAGATGATCTTCTGGATCATTGGTGTGTCCAGCACGCTCGAAGCCCAGCAACTTGAGGTCGCGACGCAGCGCCACCAGTGCTTCGTCCATCAATTCACCGTTGCGGTACCAGGAGGCGTAGGGAATCACGTCTCCTTCGACCACACCGATCAGGTGGCGAAAATGCGCTCGAGACAGGGTCTCGGGAGACGCCTTGGCGGCAGCGGCGACCAGCTGCGCCCAACGCTCGGCTAGCACGCCGCCATCCTGTTCGATCTCGAGTGAGGCGAGCCAATCCAGAAGGGCTTGATCCGGGGCCTCCCGCAACAGTCCTGCCAGCAGACCATATACCTCAACGCGAAGCGCATCGGTGTCGTTGAGCTCATGGGGGGGTTGTTGATCCACGGAGGCTTGCGTCATGGGGCTCATACCTTCAATTGCGCGTCAGGGTTGCGGGCCATCTCGTGCCAGACATCCTTGACCCGGCAGTCCTCGCACATCTCGAGCCTTGCCATGGCATCACCGGCGAAATAGGGATGATCGGCAAGCTTGGCCTTGATGGTCTCGACGGTGCTGGTAGAGGCGAATGGCTTGCCGCAACGAATACAGTCGAAGGCGGGTTCCTCGTGACAGACACGCCGCTCGCTGCGCGCATCGCTGGCCAGGAAACCGGGTGCCAGGGCGATGGCGTCTTCAGGACAGGCCTGAACGCAGAGACCACACTGGATGCAGTCCGACTCGCGGAAACTCAGCAAGGGAGAGGCGTCACCCGCGGCAAGTGCCGGGGTCGGGCAGTTTCCTACACACGCTAGACAAAGGGTGCAGGCCTCCTGGTCGACGTTGATGCTGCCGTAGGCGGCCCCGGGGGTGACGCGATGACGCTCACCATCGGGTGTGCCGAGACTCGCGAGACGATCGAGTACCGTGTTGAGTCGCTCGCGCTTGTCACTCGTGGTGAAACGCAATGTCTCGTCGGTCAATGACGTCTCGTCGGGCAGGGCATCGCGGCCAGCGCTGTCTCCGGCATTGACACGTTTTACCCGCGTCGGTGAATGACCCAACGCCTCGAGAAGCACGTGCGCCTGGGAAAGCTGGTCGTCAATGAAGCTTTTCAAGCGCTCGGGCATACGCTCATGGCACTGCACCCGGACTTCGGCGGCGCCGCCCGCGAGAGCGGTCAGCCACTGGTCATGCCCGGCAGCGCCAAGCTCTTCAAGAGGCACATCAAGCACATGACCCGCTGCCTCGCGTTCGCCGGAGAGGTCCTCGGCTTCGGCGAAGCGCACCACCGGGGCGGTACCACCGGCCTTGCGGTAGGACTGCAGCCAGGAGAGCACCGTTTCCTGCTGCCGATGGGTTTCCGGCATGCGGAACTGGATGGCGCCCGTCGGGCATGCACTGCTGCAACTGCCGACACCATGACAACGGAAGGGGTCGATCTCGATCCAGGCCTCGATGCGCCCCTGGTGACTGGCAATCGCATCGGCGGGGCAGACCTCAAGACACCGTGTGCAACCGATGTTACCGCTGGCGGCATGGGCACACAGGTCGCTGTTGATCTGGAAATAGCGAGGCTTGTCGAATTCGCCGACCAGGCCGGCGAAGGCTTCCAACTGCTCGACACGATCAGCCGCGTTCCAGCACATCCTGACATAGCCGGGTGGCGGCAATTCGAGCGACAGGACAGGTGTCTCGCCAAGATCCAGAATCGAGTCGAAATGCGCACGACCCGCCAGAGCCCTGGCGAGGTCCAGTGACTCGCCATCCTTCAACACAGAAACCGAGAAGTGGCCCAGATGGCCCTCGATGCGCAACTGATGAGCCTGTTCGCGCGACAGGGTGTGCTGTCGGCATTCTCGGGTAGCGGCGAGAAGTGATTCGTCGCCGAGTATGTCCTGTTCGGAAGTTCGGCTATCGTCGACGGGCTCGGTGATAAGCAGGGTGACTGACGCGAGCGCCTTGTCCGCAAGCTCAAGAGCGGCGAGGCGTGTGTCGCGTTCGTTGCCGACAAGCAGGACATGGCCATCGCTGACATAGCTGACACTGGCCGGTGTCAGATTGACGGGCCACGAAATACCATTTCTTGCAGCCTCCCTGGCATGTCGGTTGCGCTGCTCATCCACTGGCAGCATCTCTATTCGTTGATTCATGCAAACTCACGTTCGGGGGGTGCGTCAGAGTGTAAGTCGATTTTTTTAATAATTTTATATATCAGTCTTGGCCGGATTGGTGGCGGTTTCCACCCCTTCCTTGGTCTAACATCGAATCGTCGTCTGGTTGACGACTCTCGACGCTCGCTATCGATTCATCACTTGGCGGGGTCTCATCTTGCTCTTCATCTTGCTCTGCGGGTCGCTCGGGCTGATCTGGTGACGATTGGGCTTCGCCGTTGCTGACCTCGCCGGCACCCGATTCTTCCTCACACTCCTCAGGGGAGTCCTCGGCGGGAGCCGTCCATTTACGCATTCGTTGTGCAAGCTCGCTGGCCAGCGGCTTTAGCATTTCGCGGTAGTCGTGATCGTAGTCATCTAGGCCGTCTCGGATACCGTACTTTTCACCGGCAAAAAGACGGCGCAGGGCGCGACGGCGCAGGCCACTGCTGACGCCAGGTTCGAGGAAGGCCTTGATGTCACTGCCAGGGGCCAGGCTCTCCGGGTCGGGCAAGGTAGCGTCGAGACTGCCCGGCGCTGGCGTCTCATCTGCCCCCTCGACCACGTTAACGGCTTCGCCGTCGTGATGTACGGTCTCGTGACTATCGCTCGACTCAGTGGCGCGGGTATCGTCGATGACGGTGTCAACATTATTCGATGCCTCAACCGCCTCGGTGGCGTCGTTCCCGCGCTTGCGGCGCGACCAGCGCTCCAGGCGGCTCATAGGCTCTGCTCCCGGGCACGGCCAGCACCCTTGCGCTTTTTCTTGCGACCTTCCTCTGGCGCTTCGCCATGACGAACCAGATAGCTCTCGAGCCAGACCTGAATCGCTAGGGGCATATCGACCTCGAGCACCTGATGTTCGCCGTCAAGCCATGCGGCCGCCACATCCTGACTGGCGGTGATCGCCGAGGGCTTGGGTATAACACCGGATTGTCCGCAACGCACGAACAGGCGCGGCACGCCACCGGTCAGATTGAAGCGATAAGCGGCCCGCTCGGTGAGAAACAACTGTAGGTCGAGCACCCATGGCCCCGCATCGCCCGGGGAGAGGTCGGCGATACGCCAGCGGGTCGAGCGAAAGCCCTTGATCTGAAGGGTCTCGCTTGTCAGATCGAAACTGAGGGTACGACGACTATTGAAAGATGCCATGAATCACTGCTCTCTCTTCTCTGCTTATTCATTAAAGACACTCGGCCGACGGAATGCCATCATCGTCAATCAACGCTTTACCTGGAGCCCTGGATGCATGCCATCAGCCTGAGCCAGGCACGTCTGCCTGCGACTATCGAGATCGACGTCACCGATGAGTTCGGGCAATCACGACGGCAAGCCATTGCCGCGGAAAGGGCGCTGACGCTTTATCTCAACAAGCGTGAGATCGTCACCCTGATGACCCTGGGAGCCGATCCCGAAGCGCTGGTGGTGGGTTACCTGCGTAACCAGGGATTGCTCGGTGAGCGCGGTGACCTTCAGGCGGTCCATGTCGACTGGGAGGTGGAAGCGGCGGCGGTGGTGACCCGCCGTTTGCCCGAGGACCTCGAAGAGCGTCTCGGGCAACGCACGGTGACCACTGGTTGTGGTCAGGGAACGGTCTTCGGCCGTTTGCTCGAGGTGGCGTCATTGACGGCGCTTCCCACCACCCAATTGCGTCAGTCCGTGCTCTATCGAATGCTCGACCACCTGGGTGAATACAATGAGACCTATCGAAGTGCTGGTGCGGTGCATGGTTGCGCATTGTGCCACCAGGAAACGGTGCTGGATTTCGTCGAGGACGTGGGTCGTCACAATGCGGTCGACACCCTGGCGGGGCGCCAGTGGCTAGCACAAAGTGCTTCTGAAACCGCCGACATCTTCTATACCACCGGTCGCCTGACCTCGGAGATGGTGCTCAAGGTGGCTCAGATGGGCATCGCCGTGTTGGTGTCACGTTCCGGGGTGACGCAGAAGGGCGTCGAGCTCGCCCAGCGCTTCGGGGTGTTGCTGATCGCACGGGCCAAGGGGCGCCATTTCCAGGCGATCCATGCCGAAGGACGCCTTGAACTGGATGCCATGCCCGCTCGGCGGCCGGGCGACCGACATTGATAGCCACATGAGGCCCTCTCGTTGTGGCCAAAACGATGTGGCCCTGTTACCGGCCTCAGGCAGCGCTGTCGCCCCGCGTGCATACCGACAACACGACGGCATCGGCTTCGCTGGCTGAGATAAGCGCGTGGCCCATGTCGCTGTCGAAGTAGATGCTGTCGCCACAGGCCAGGCGTAGAGGTTCATAGAACTCGGTATATAGCAGGATATCGCCTTCGAGCACCATCAGGAACTCCTCGCCGTCGTGACGGACCCACTCGCTGAACTCATCGAAGCGACGTGCTCGCACGATGGTCTTGAAGGGGATCATGCGTTTCTGAGCCAACTCGCAACTCAGCAACTCGTGCTCGTAGGTCGGGGTAGGGTGCTGCTGACCGTGGCCCCGCCGGGTCAGGTCACGGCGTCCCATGGTGCGCGCCTGCGCGCGCGGCGGTGAGAGTAATTGCGGTAGGTCGATATTCAAGCCGCCGATCAGTTTCTGCACGGCTGTAAACGTTGGCGATATCTGGTGGTTTTCGATCTTGGACAACGTGGAGCGAGCCAGGCCGGTGCGTTGACTGACATCCTCGAGCGTCCATTGATGGGACAGGCGAATTTCCTTGAGACGTTCGCCCAGACGAAGCGGCTCGACGAACGGCTTGCGCCCCGAGGCGATGCGCAGGGCCGCATTCTTGTCGGTCATATCGGTCATTTGTTAATTCACTATCGGAAACAGAGTTTCCATTAGCTTATCACTGAACGAGGCCGATATCCCTGGAAAACGCGATAATGAAGACGCTATAACGCAATTTTCGGGTTATCCAGCGTGGTGGCGTTTCCGGGTAGTGTGAAAATGCTCATCGGTTTCGGTTCTTCGCCATCTTCATGCGAAGGGCAATCCCAACAGGGCTTTCAGGTGCGCCTCTGCACTGCGCCCCAGCGATTCCAGGTGATAGCCACCCTCGAGAACCGACACCAGGCGGTTATCGGCATACAGCGTCGCGATTTCCATGGCGAGATGGGTGATCCAATAGAAGTCTTCGTACTCCAGGCATAGATCGGCCATGACGTCTTCCCGATGGGCATCGAAGCCCGCCGACACCAGCACGATATCCGGCTTGAAGGCATGTAGGGCCGGCAACCAGTCATCTTCGATGGCGCGTCGGAAGGCCGTGCTATCGGTACCGGCAGGGAGCGGGGTGTTGACCACGTTGTGCCACTCGCTGCGCAGATAGCGCCAAGGATAAAAGGGATATTGGAAACTGGTGCAGACCAGCACGTCGGGGTCGTCCTTGAAAATATCGATGGTGCCATTGCATTGATGGACATCGAAATCGAGGATGGCGACACGTCGCGCGCCGTATTTTGCGCGGGCATGCGCCGCTCCGACTGCTATGTTGTTGAGGAAGCAGAATCCCATGGCATCGGTTGCCTCGGCATGATGACCGGGCGGACGTACGGCGCAGAAGACATTGTCGGCCTGGTGTCGGAACACTTGATCCACGCCGCGAATCACGGCGCCCGCGGCCATGCGAGCGACCTGTAGACTATGCGGATTCATTATCGTGTCACTGTCGAGTGCGACGATCCCCGTATCGGGCACGCATTTCTCGAGAGCACGCAGATGGCGCAACGGATGGACGCGGCCGAGTTCTTCTTCGCGGGCTTCACGGGCTTCGGATTGCATGGTCTGTTGAAGTACGCCGGCAAGCGCCAGGCGTCGACTGATCGCGTCCAACCGCAAAGGGCTCTCGGGATGATCCGGTCCCATGTGATGAAGGTGGCAATCGGGGTGAGTAATGTAGCCGGTGATCATGCGTGTGCTCCAGAGTGACTGGCACCACCATAGTCGTCGCCGTCCCTTGCACGACACTGACAATAGGTCGTACATAGAGCATAGCCCTCATGCCATCCACCCAACGTGGAGAATGCCTTGAGTACTCGTTTCCTTGATCATTTCTTCAAACCCCGCACCATCGCGGTGATCGGTGCCTCCGCGAAGCCTCACTCGCTGGGTGGGCTCGTCATCCGCAACCTGCAGGAAGGCGGCTTTCCCGGTGTCCTGTGGGCTGTAAACCCCAAAGGGTACAAAAGTGTCTTTGACGTCCCCTGCGTCAAGCGGGTGTCGCACCTACCGTCGCCGCCCGACTTGGCAGTCATCTGCTCGCCCGTCTCGACGGTGCCGGGACGCATCGCGCGCCTGGGACGTTTCGGTGTCAAGGCGGCTCTGGTGCTTTCCGGCGGACCGCATCTTGATGATGAGCTGGACGGCAAGGGGTCGATACGTAGCCGGATGCTTAGCGCTGCACGCAATTCCGGCATCCGGGTGCTTGGCCCGGAATGCATGGGCCTGATCGTGCCGGGCAACAAGCTTAACGCCTCCTACGCCAACCGCTCCGTCAAGGTGGGGCGTGTGGCCTACCTCGGCCAGTCGGGAATGCTCGGCACCGCCATGATTGATTGGGCCGCAGGACGGGGCATCGGGTTCTCCCACCTGATTACGGTGGGCGACAGCGTCGATGTCATGCTGCCCGATCTGATCGATTACATCAGCCAATTTTCGCCTACCCAGGCCTTGCTGCTGCACCTGGAGCGTATTCTCGATGCCCAGCATTTCATGACAGCATTGCGCGATGCCTCGCGCAATCGCCTGGTGTTGGCCATCAAGAGTGGGCGTACCGCGGAATCCGATCTGACCGGCTTGCCGCCGACCCCTGGCATTGCCAATCGAGACCAGCTCTTCGATGCCGCCTTTGCTCGGGCCGGGGTGGTTCGGGTCAATGACTCCGATGAGTTATTCGATGCGCTCGAGACGCTGTCGCGCATGAAGCCACTGCGCGGTGATCGCCTGGCCATCGTGTCCAATGGCCTCGGGCCGGCGCTGCTTGCCATCGACAAGCTGATCAGCACCGGTGGGCGTCTCGCGGTCTTTAATGAGCAGACCTACCGCGCCTTGCTCGATGCGAATGTCGACATGAGTCGTCCAGGAGACAACCCGGTGGACCTCGGAGGCAACGCAACGCCGGAAACCCTGGTGGATACCCTGGAGATCGTTGCTGCCGATCCGGGCGTGGATGCGGTACTGGTCGTGCATGCGCCGACTCGCATGGCACCATCGAAAACTACGGCTCAGGCAATCGTCGCCAACCGCAAGCGCTTTCGGCGCAATCTGCTGACCAGCTGGATGGGGCTCGAGGAGGCCATTTCGGCTCGCCACGAATGCAACCTGGCTGGAATCCCGACCTATATTTCACCGGAGCAGGCGGTGAAAGCCTTCATGCACATGGTCGTCTATCAGCGAGTTCAGGTGCTGCTTCAGGAAACCCCGCCGAGCCTTCCGTTTACTACCACTCCTGACATCCGCGCTCGCTGCCGTACGCTGATCGAGGAGGCGAAGGCGGCGGGGCGGGAGTATCTATGGCATCACGAAACAGCTCAGGTAATCGAGGCCTACGGCATCACCGTGGCGCCCAGTCGCTACGTGACCGATGTTCAGGAAGGCAGGCACGCCGCACTGGCGTTCGATGGCGCCATGGCGCTCAAGGTGGTTCACGAAGGCAATTCCCGCCCCTTTCGTTACCGCAACCACCCCCACAGGATATCCGCCGGCCTGCTTCAGGATTTGACGACGCCCGAGGAAGTCGCCTTGGGGGTGTCACGTTTGGCCGCCAATGTGAGCGAAAAGTATCCCTCATTTGGTGTCCACGAGTACTGTCTGCAGCCCATGCAGCGTGGTATGCATTCCATGCAGCTCTGCGCTGGCATCACGCGAGATCCCATCTTCGGTCCGGTGGTCGTCTTTGGCATCGGGGGTTACAAGGCCAATATCCTGGCCGATCGGCAGGTGGCGCTCCCTCCGCTGAATATGCACCTGGCTCGGGACTTGGCGAGGCGCACTCATGCCGCACGGCTGATTCAAGAGCATTCCAGCGATCCCGAGCGCGATATGGAGCGGGTTTGCCAACTGCTGGTCAAGTTGTCGCAGATGGCCAGTGATCTTCTTGAGCTTCGCGGCCTCGAGCTCAATCCGCTCATGCTTAACCGCGACGGCATGGTGGCACTGGATTTCGCCATGGATCTCGGGCCGCCGGCGCGCTTCGCGATCATGCCCTATCCGGAAGAACTGAGAGAATGGGTCACGCTCAAGAACGGCTGGGATGTGGAAATTCGCCCAATCCGGGCCGAGGATGCACCGCTCATCACCCGCTTTCATACCCACCTGTCCGAGCAAAGCATCCGCTTTCGCTACTTTCACAACAAGGCTGACCTGACTCAGCGCGACCTGTCGAACCTCTCCCACATCAATTATGACCGCCAGATGGCCTTCATTGCCGAACGTATTTCCGATGCTGGCGAGAAAGAAATGCTCGGTGTCGTGAGGGTCTGGAATGACCCTGATAATATCCGCACCGAGTTCTCCGTCATCATCCGCGACGACCTGCAAGGGCTTGGCATTGGCACGCTTCTGATGAAGAAGATGATCTGCTATTGCAAGAGTGTTGGCACCCTGGAAATGATCGGCAAGATCATGGTCGATAACCATCCCATGCGCTCATTGGTGAAACGCCTGGGATTTCGATTGCACTACAACATGGAAGAGGAGGTGGTAGACGCCGTGCTGCGGCTCAACGAGCCCACAAGCGAGTGGCAGCGCCATCGCCTGGAAAGCCTACCCGACTGAGCCGTTGATCAGACTGCCCCCGATTACCGGAAGCAGTCACGTCCAGTTACAACCAGGGAAGAAGTTCAAGGCGCCATGCGGAAATGGCGCCAGGTAACGTCACGCAGCTCGTAGCGGATGCGATCGTGCAAGCGGCTGGGCTGGCCTTGCCAGAACTCGATCATGTGGGGAATGACGCGGTACCCACCCCAATGGATAGGGCGCGGAATCTCCTGACCTTTATAAGCGCGCTCGAAACGCCGCTCGCGCTCCTCGATCCAGGTGCGGTTGGGAATCAACACGCTCTGCGTGGCAATCCAGGCGCTCAGCTGACTGGAGCGTGGCCGGCTGGCGAAATAGGCATCCGACTCGCTGTCGCTGATTCGTTCGACACGCCCCTCGAGGCGCACCTGCCGAGACACCGAGGGCCACCAGAACACCAGAGCCGCGTGGGGAACATTAGTGAGTTCGCTGCCTTTGTGACTATGGTAGTTGGTGTAGAAAACGAGCCCACGTTGATCGAGCCCCTTGAGCAGTACCACTCGGGCGTGGGGAAGTCCCTGGCTATCCACGGTCGCCAGGGTCATGGCGTTGGCGTCGATACCCTCGGTTTCCAGTGCCAGGGTCAACCATTCATCAAACAATGCCATGGGGTCGTCAATGGCCTGGTCTTCATCCAGTCGACCGCCTTCGTAGTCGCGGCGAATATCGGCGATGTTGCGTGTCATGTTGATCTCCACGGATTGAGTGTCGTGTTCGCCGCTCACAGCGTCGAGCTAACTATCTTATTGTCAACCTGCAGTTACTAATCGGCCGCCTGAAGCTGGCGGCTTCGAAAGCGGGCGTAGCCCATGCAGCCGGCAAACAGAGCTAGTGAAGCGATGACCTCGAGCAACCCACGCAGGCCACTACCGGGCAGCGTGGCGATCATGACGCCCTGCGTGAAATAGAGCAGGCTGACGAACGCCAGCCAAGCATGGCCCCGCGGGCGGCGCGTAATGATCGAGGGCAGGAAAAGCACCAGCGGCAGCACGAAGGCAATGATGGGCATCAGGCTGCCGGAATCACTCTGTACCACCAAGCCTCGATACAGCATCAATAGCAGTAACAGCGTAAAGCTGCCCACTACCAGTTGGCGCGAACGTCGTGTCAGGTGATCAAGCCCCTGGCGAGCCTCGAGTCCTTCAAGCCATTGTCTCATGACTCCTCCCGCCGCATGACGGACAGGGCCAGGGAAAGTCTGGCAAGACGGCGACCCTGAGCGTGGATCATGTGGCGTTCATGCTCGTCCAGAGGACGGTCGCTGCACTTGCCGGCAAGATGGCTGGCCCCATAGGGCGTGCCGCCACTGACCGTCTCCATGAGCTCGGTTTCGCTGTAGGGTAGGCCGGCATACACCATGCCATGGTGCAGAAGCGGCAGCAGCATGGACACCAGGGTGGTCTCCTGGCCGCCATGCAGGCTCGCGGTCGAGGTGAAGGCACTGGCTGGCTTGTCGATCAAGGCGCCGCCGAGCCATAGTTCACTGGTCGTGTCGAGGAAGTACTTCAGGGGCGCTGCCATGTTGCCGAATCGGGTTGGGCTGCCGATGGCCAGGCCGGCACAGTGACGCAGATCATCCAGGTCAGCGTAGACGGCACCCGTGGCGGGTATCTCTGGCTCCACGGCCTCGCTGGTGGCAGATACGGAGGGTACGGTGCGCAAGCGCGCCTCGATACCCCGGCACGACTCGATGCCGGCGGTGAACTGCTCGGCCATGGCGCGCACAGCGCCATGACGAGAGTAATAGAGCACCAACACGTAGGGGAGGGTATCGCTCATCGCGGATCCTTGGCGAAAACAAGCATGCATTGTAGAAGGGTCGTAGGGCCGGTCACAACGCTGATGACTCGGAGGTTGCCGCTTCGAGGCGGCGATACACCCACGCCTCGCGACCATCAGCCAGATCGAGCCGGACGCGCTCGTAGCGCAACCCGAGCCGTTCGTAACGATCGAGACGCGCAAGCTCTTCTGCGCTGACCGTGATGATCTCCCCCTCGACACTCGCCTGCGGCGACTCGCTGATGTCGAGCGCGTCGCGCTGAAAGCCTTCCAGCGTCGCCGGGCGGGCCTCGCCGGCACGCCCCATAACGACCCAGCGCACGAGGGCATAGCGCAAGGTACCATAGACAAAGACACGGTGAGGGCCCTCGGCAATGGGCTCAAGATGCGCCGGGCGGTCATACATGAAGGGGCTCAACATGGTCAGCCACAGCCAGCCTGCCACTGCCAGGCAAGTGGAGAGCAGCAGGCCAATCAGCCATTTGATCAGTCTCATTGCCCCGCCTTATCGTGATGATTCGGGGGATCATCCTGCCATGTCGCGCCCTTTGGCTTAAGCCTTTCCGTGACCTTTGCTAGGATGAAGGTCCATCCGATGGTCATGAGGTGCCCCATGAATCAGCCGAATCGTAACGATGTGGATTTCCGGGCACTGATGGATGACGTGCGTCCCATCGACAGCGTCCGCAATCGCGCAGACCCGGGCCGCCCGCGACTCGCGCCCAGCGAGTCACAGTTGGCTCGGCGCGAGAGTGCCGCGGCCGAGACGGACGGATACGATTTCCTTTCCGATGATTTCGTGGATCTGGTACCTCCCTTCGATCCACTGGCGTATCGCCGCGACGGCATCCAGCAGGGCGTCCTGGACCGCTTGCGCCATGGGGGCTACGACGCCCAATCCCGCCTCCACTTGCTGCGACGTCCCCTGGAGGAGTGTCGTCGGCTTCTCGCTCCCTTCATCCACGAAGCCTATGCCCATGACCTGCGATCAGTAATGATCGTGCATGGCCGCGGACGCGAGATCGATAGCGCGCCCAACGTGCTTCGCTCTTACCTGGCGAAATGGCTGGCTCAATTTGATGAGGTCCAGGCCTATGTCTCGGCCGAGCAGGGCGATGGTGGCCTCGGTGCAACCTGGGTGATGCTGCGCAAGAGCGAACGCGCCAAGGCGGCAAACCGGGAGCGCCAGCAGAAGAGGCGCGGCTGACGACTCAGGATCGGCGCTTCTCGCGCAGGCGACGCTCGAAGAGCGCCTCGCCGACATCGACCGCCGGCTGGTAGCTGACGCTGAAGGCGCCGAGTGCGCGCATGGCGTCCTCGAGACGCTGGTCCTCGCGTAGTGCCAGCGCATCGAACCCGCATCGCGTCATGTAGTAGAGCTGGTCGACCAGCACATCACCGATGGCACGGATCTCGCCGGAATAGCCGTAGCGCTGCCTGAGCAGCCGTGCCAGCGTGTAGCCGCGACCATCGGTAAAGGCAGGAAAATCGATGGCGATCAACGGCGCCGCCGCGAGGATGGCGGCCAGCTCAGGCGTTACTTCGGTTTCGCTGGAAAGCCATGGCGCCAGCCCCCGGTCGTCTGCCTGCTTGCGCCAAAGGGCAAGTGGCACGATGACCGGCCGGCGCTCGGGCAGCGCCTCCTCGATTCGCGACAGGGCCCACTCGTCCTGTTCCGGCTGGCCCATCTTGATCAAGGTGTCGACATGATGGAGCTGCTGGTCGGCCGTGAGCGGATCGGATGAGCTTTCTTCAGGCGTATGTTCAGGCTTGGTTTCAGGCATAGACCCGCTCCTTGAAAGGCTTGTGGCCGATGCGCCGGTAAGTGTCGAGGAAGCGTTCATCTTCATGGCGCTGTTCCACATAGACCTGCAGCACCTTGTCGATCACCTCCGGAACATCCTCGCGGAAAAATGAGGGGCCAAGGATCTTGCCGAGCGACGCATCGTCGGTCGAGTTGCCACCCAGCGAGACCTGGTAATATTCTTCGCCCTTCTTGTCGACACCCAGAATGCCGATGTGGCCGACGTGGTGGTGACCGCAGGCGTTCATGCAGCCGGAGATATTCAGGTCCAGCGGGCCGAGATCGTAGAGGAAATCAAGATCCTCGAAGCGCTCCTGGAGTGCCTGGGCGATGGGAATCGAGACCGCATTGGCCAGGCTGCAGAAATCCCCACCCGGGCAGCAGATGATGTCACTCAGGGTGCCCACGGTGGGATTGGCCATGCCGTGTGTCTCAAGCGCTTGCCAGAGCGCCTCGAGTTCATCCACCGGCACATCGGACAGCACCAGGTTCTGCTCGTGGGTCACGCGGCACTCGCCGAAACTGAATTGCTCGGCGAGATCCGCCACGGCTTCCAGTTGATCGGCCGTCACGTCGCCGGGCGCATGCTCGCGGCGCTTGAGTGACAGCGTCACCGCCTTGTAGCCCGTCACCTTGTGATCCGTCACGTTGTTGGTGACGAAGCGCGAGAAGGCACGGTTGTCGATACGCAGGCGCTCGAACGCCTCGATCGCGCTGTCGGCCACCGGCCGGCGCGGCGGCTCCGGGAAATGCTGACGAGCATCTTCCACGGCCTCGGCTGTCAGGGTCTGGGTACCCTCCTTGAGATGCGCCCACTCGGCCTCGACACGCCGCCGGAATTCGTCGATACCCAGCGCCTTGACCAGAATCTTGATGCGCGCCTTGAACTTGTTATCGCGGCGGCCGAACTGGTTGTAGACCCTGACGCAGGCCTCAAGATAGGTAAGCAGATGCTGCCAGGGCAGGTCGTCTCTCACCACATCGCCTATCATCGGGGTGCGACCCAGACCGCCTCCCGCCAGCACCCTGACCTTGAGCTCGCCCTGGTCGTCGTACCACAGCCGCAGCCCGATATCATGGACCTGAATCGCCGCACGGTCCTCGGCCGCCCCGGAAACGGCGATCTTGAACTTGCGCGGCAGGAAGGCGAACTCCGGATGCAGGGTCGACCACTGGCGAATCAGCTCACACCATGGCCGCGGGTCTTCCACTTCATCCGCCGCAATCCCCGCAAACTGGTCGCTGGTGGTATTACGGATGCAGTTGCCGCTGGTCTGAATGGCATGCATCTGCACTTCCGCCAGCTCGCCGAGAATCTGCGGCACGTCTTCCAGAGCGGGCCAGTTGAGCTGCAGGTTCTGACGGGTCGTGAAGTGACCGTAACCGCGATCATAGCGACGCGTGATCGCCGCCAGGCGCCTGAGCTGGTGACTGCCGAGCATGCCGTAGGGGATGGCGATGCGCAGCATAGGCGCATACTTCTGGATATACAGGCCGTTTTGCAGGCGCAGGGGACGAAACTCGTCTTCGCCGAGTCGCCCCCCCAGGTAGCGATCCATCTGATCGCGGAATTGGACGACGCGCTCGTCCACGAGGGTCTGGTCGTAGGTGTCGTACCGATACATTCGGGCGTTTCCTGCTGGTCGAAGCGGGTGAAGGAGACTGCCGTGATGGCAACATACTCCTCTTCCGTTATTCTATGAAAGAATAAATAATCATAAAATTTAATCAATGAGTTATTAGTTGCGAGCGCAATAAGTGAGGCGAGAAGGCCTGTGAGGGCCCTGTTGGCGGTCAGGCCGAGTCGTAGGACAGCACGGGCGCGAGCCAGCGCTCGAGCGTTTCCAACGACATCCCCTTGCGTTCTGCCAGCACCTCGACCTGGTCACGGGTGATCTTCCCGGTAGCGAAATACTTTGAACGCGGGTGGGAAAAGTACCAGCCCGCCACGGCCGCCGCGGGCCACATGGCGAAATTCTCGGTCAGCGTCAGGCCACTATGGGTTTCCGCCTCGAGCAGGCGGAAAAGGGTGGCCTTCTCGGTATGGTCCGGACAGGCCGGGTAGCCCGGGGCCGGCCGGATGCCCTGGTACTTCTCGTCAATCAGGTCAATGTTGTCGAGCTGCTCGTCGGGGACATAGCCCCAGAATTCCTTGCGCACTCGCTCGTGCAGGCGCTCGGCGAACGCCTCAGCCATGCGGTCGGTCAGCGATTGAACCAGGATGGCATTGTAGTCGTCACCGGCCGCCTTGTATTCCTCGGTCAGCGCTTCCACGCCATGGCCAGCCGTCACCGCAAAGCCACCGATCCAGTCCGGCTTGTCGCTTTCCTTGGGCGCGATGAAGTCGGCCAGGCTCTGGCAGACGCCGTCACGATTCTTGGTGGTCTGCTGGCGAATATGGTGCAATCGTTCGATAACCTGACGGCGCGATTCGTCAGAATAGACTTCGATGACATCATCGTCGACGCTATTGGCGGGCCATAGACCGATCACGCCGCGGGCCTGAATACGCTTCTCGGCGATCATCTTGCGCAGCATCGACTGGGCATCGTCGAACAGGCTGCGCGCCGCCTCGCCGACTTTTTCATCGTCGAGAATCCGCGGGTATTTGCCGGAGAGCTGCCAGCTCATGAAGAAGGGCGTCCAGTCGATGCGTTCGATGAGCTCCTCGAGCGGGTAATCGTCGAACACCTCGAGACCGGTCATGGCAGGCCGAGGTGGTGTATAGCCTGCCCAGTCCATCTCCGGCTTGCGCTCGCGGGCTTCTGGGTAGCTGAGGTTAGCGGCCTTGGGGCGACGTTTGGCGTTGCGCTCACGCACCTTCTCGTAGTCGGCGCGGATATCGGCGACGTAGGCGTCTTTCAGATCGGCGGAAAGCAGCTTGCCGGCCACGCCGACGGCGCGTGAGGCATCCGTGACATAGATAACCGGATGCTCATAGCCCGGTTCGATCTTGACCGCGGTATGCGCCTTGGAGGTGGTGGCACCACCAATCAGTAGCGGCAGGGCGAAGCCTTGGCGCTGCATTTCCTTGGCCACATGGACCATCTCGTCAAGCGAGGGGGTAATGAGTCCCGAAAGACCAATGATATCGGCGTTTTCCTCACGCGCGACGCGCAGGATCTTCTCGGCCGGGACCATGACCCCGAGGTCAATCACCTCGTAGTTATTGCACTGCAGGACGACGCCGACGATATTCTTGCCGATGTCGTGCACATCGCCTTTCACCGTGGCCATGACGATCTTGCCCTTGGCCTGGCTATCTTCCTGAGAAAGTTCGCGCTTCTCGGCTTCGATGTAAGGAATCAGGTAGGCCACCGCCTGTTTCATCACCCGTGCCGACTTGACAACCTGGGGCAGGAACATCTTGCCGGCGCCGAACAGGTCACCGACCACGTTCATACCATCCATGAGCGGACCTTCGATCACCTCGATAGGCCGCGTCGCCCGTTGGCGGGCGAGCTCGGTGTCTTCCTCGATGTGAACGGTAATCCCCTTGACCAGCGCATGCTCGATGCGTTTTTCCACTTCCCAGGAACGCCACTCGAGGTCTTCCTTCTTCGCCGGGCCGCTACCGTCACCCTTGAACTTGTCGGCGATTTCTACCAAGTGCTCGGTACTGTCACTGCGACGGTTGCGAACGACATCCTCGACGGCTTCGCGCAGTTCGGCCGGCAGGTCGTCGTAGACCGCCAATTGACCGGCGTTGACGATGCCCATGGTCAGCCCGGCGCGGATGGCATGATAGAGGAACACCGAGTGAATCGCCTCGCGCACCGGGTTGTTGCCCCGAAACGAGAACGAAACGTTGGAGACGCCGCCGGAGACCATGGCATGCGGCAGGTGCTCGCGGATCCAGCGGGTGGCCTCGATGAAGTCCACCGCGTAGTTGTCGTGTTCCTCGATGCCGGTGGCGATGGCGAAGATGTTGGGATCGAAGATGATGTCCTCGGGCGGAAAATCGATCTCGTCGACCAGAATGCGGTAGGCCCGCTGGCAGATCTCGGTCTTGCGGGCGAAGGTGTCGGCCTGCCCCTGCTCGTCGAAGGCCATTACCACCACCGCGGCGCCGAAGCGGCGGCACTTGGTCGCCTGCTCGCGAAAGGCGTCCTCGCCCTCCTTCATGGAGATGGAGTTGACCACCGCCTTGCCCTGGACGCACTTGAGGCCCGCCTCGATGATCTCCCACTTGGAGGAGTCGATCATGATGGGGACCCGGGCGATGTCGGGCTCGCCGGCGATCAGGTTGAGGAAGCGCACCATGGCCTCCTCGGACTCGAGCATGCCCTCATCCATATTGATATCGATGATCTGGGCGCCGTTCTCGACCTGCTCGAGCGCGACCTCGAGCGCCGTGGTGTAGTCCTCGTCGACGATCAGGCGCTTGAAGCGCGCCGAGCCGGTAACATTGGTGCGCTCGCCGACGTTGACGAACAGCGAGTCGGCCTGAATATTGAAAGGCTCGAGGCCCGAGAGGCGACACGCGCGTGCCCGCTTCGGAACCCGACGCGGCGCAAGGCCTTCGATCGCCGCATGAAGTGCCGCAATGTGCTCGGGCGTGGAGCCACAGCAGCCACCGATGATGTTGACCAGGCCGCTCGCGGCGAACTCGGCGACGATCGCCGCCATCTCCTCGGGGGTCTGGTCGTATTCGCCGAACTCGTTGGGCAGCCCGGCATTGGGGTGGGCCGACACGAAGGTGTCGGCCTTGCTGGAAAGCTCGTTGATATAGGGACGCAGCTCTTCGGCACCCAGGGCACAATTCAGCCCGATCGAGAGCGGCCGGGCATGACGCACCGAGTTCCAGAACGCCTCGGTGGTCTGGCCCGATAGCGTTCGCCCGGAGGCATCGGTGATGGTGCCGGAAATCATCACCGGTAGCCGCTCGCCCCGCGCCTCGAAGAGCTCCTCCAGGGCAAAGATCGCCGCCTTGGCGTTGAGCGTATCGAAGATCGTCTCGATCATGATCAGGTCGGCACCGCCCTCGATCAGCGCCTCGGCGGCCTCGTAATAATTCTCGCGCAATGCATCGAAGGTGACGTTGCGCTTGGCTGGGTCGTTGACGTCCGGCGACAGCGAGGCGGTGCGTGAGGTCGGCCCCAATACGCCGGCGACATAGCGCGGCACCTTGGTCTCCGCCGCCACGGCGTCGCACACAGCACGTGCCAGACGCGCCGATTCTCGATTGAGCTCCGTCACGATGGCTTCCATGCCGTAGTCGGATTGCGATAACCGCGTACTATTGAAGGTATTGGTTTCGATAATGTCGGCACCGGCCTCCAGGTACTCACGGTGGATGCGCGTTACCAGGTCAGGGCAGGTCAGCGCCAGCAGGTCGTTATTGCCCTTGAGATCGCTCGGCCAGTCGGCGAAGCGCTCACCACGAAATTCCGCTTCGGACAGTTCGGCATTCTGCAGCATGGTGCCCATGCCGCCATCGAGCATGAGAATGCGCCGTGACAGGCTGTCGGTGAGCGTGGCGGTCAAGGCGGTGGGAACGGCGGCCATGGGTCGAGGCGATCTCCAGGTAAACGATGCAAGCGGCGATAAGGCAGACGCAAAAATAGCTCTCTAGGGTAACAAAAAGGCGTACCGGAGGGCAGAGGGGGCAGTTCGCGCAGGGTGTGACTAATCCCGAGCAAAACAGTCGGGATTGTCTCATCCGGCAGGCTGTCTTACCATATAGGTATTGATATGGGCGTCGTCGATACATCGCCGCGCCGCCCCACGGACCTGAACAGCGAGAATCCCATGAGCGAGAGCATCCAGATTACCGACAGCGCCCAGGACTATCTTGCCGAACTGCTCGAAAAGCAGAACGTCGAAGGTATTGCGGTGCGCATTTTCATTACCCAGCCCGGCACGCCTTATGCTGAGACGTGCCTGGCCTATTGCCGCCCCGGCGAGGAGGAGCCGAGCGACGAGCGTCTTGAGCTCGAAAAGATCGCCGTCTACCTGGACAAGAACAGCCTGGCCTTCCTCGATGAAGCCGTGGTCGATTTCAATGCCGACCGTATGGGCGGGCAGCTGACTATCAAGGCGCCCAACGCCAAGATGCCCAAGGTCAACGCCGACAGCCCCTTGGAAGACCGCGTCAATTACGTGCTCTACAGCGAGATCAACCCCGGTCTGGCCGCGCACGGTGGCGAAATCAAGCTGATCGAGCTTACCGAGGCGCAGATTGCGGTCTTGTCTTTCGGCGGTGGCTGTCAGGGGTGTGCCGCCGTCGACATCACGCTCAAGGATGGAGTCGAGCGCACCTTGATGGAGCGTATTCCGGAGCTTGGCGGCATCCGCGACGTCACGGACCACACGGACACCACCAACGCCTATTATCGTTAGACGCTAGCGCTTTAGGGCGTATCCGGCTTCGGGTCTTCTTCAGACCCACTCCCTTCCGAGGGCTTCGCTTCCGCGGAGCCTTTATCGTTTCCGGCCTCGTCAGTCCCGGTCTCCCATGCCGACATCGGCGTCTGCCAGAGATGGTGGTTGAGCTGGCCCTCGAGATCCCTTAGGCGGCTTGCCTGGTCTTCCAGCAAGCGTTTCTGCTCGTCGACACGGGCCTGAAGCAGGGCTTGTTCATGCTGCAGAGTGTGCGTACGGTCCTCGGCCCGCGTGCGCGCCCATTCGAGCTCTCGGCGGCGCTTCTCTTCTTCTACCATGTCGGCCCGTGACGCCTGTAGCTGTTGCTGCAGCGTTTCCAAACGTGTTTCGATCTGCCGCTCCCTGGCGGCATGGCGCTTTTCCGCGGATTGTCGCTCCTGTCTTGCCTCGTCGAGCAGCGTCATCAGGCGCGCCTCGGCGCTTTCATGACGCTGCTCTTCCTGAGCCAGCCGCTGCTGATGCTGGGTTTCCCGAGCGGCTAGTATTTCCTGGTGGTGCCGTGACTGGTGCTCTTTCTGTGTCTGCAGCTTCGCCAGTTGTTCCTCGCGCTTTGTCAGGCGGGCGGCATGTTCTGCCTCACGTTCTTCCTGGGCGTGGCGGGCCGACTGGCTACTGGCTAGCTCGGCGCTGCGCTCTTCGAGGCGTTGCTCAGTGGTGGCGAGGTGCGATGCGAGCGCGGATTCGCGCTGCTGCGCATCCTCGGCCTCGCGTCGAGCCTCGCGGGTCTCGACACGCGCCGCCTCGACCTGCTGGTTCGCCTCAGCCCGGTAGTGATTCAGCGCCTCGCCGGCCTCTTGTTGAGCTTGCTCCCAGAGCGCGCTGGCCAAGAGCTGCAGGGATTCCGGCATATCGTGAGGCGCAGGGAGATCACGGTTGGCCTCGCGCCTGGCCCGCCATTCGCGCAGATGCTCGCTGATGGTGGTGAAGCTGCCGGTGCCCAGGAGCTCGCGAACCTTCTGCACGCTGGGCGTCTCATGACGCGCTACCAGTTGGTCGATCGCCTGCTGTACATCTTCGTAACGTACTCCGCTACGTGCCATCTACCACTCCTTGAGTGTTCAAATCGTCAGCTCGACGCGCTGGCTGTCGGCAGAAGTGATCTTTCATGAGGTCGCAGCGTAGCCCGAAATGCGGATAAAAAGTAGTTTTTACGTTATATGTATTATGTAATATACATTACGATATTGATAATAAAAGCAAGATTACGCGCCTTATCTTGCTTATTGGTAGGGTGTGTCTGACAATACGACGTGTGAAATCGGCGGGAAGATAGCGATGAACGAGAGCCAAGAGCCATCCCTTGCCCCAGTGTCACGTGTAAATTGGCAGCCTGGCGTCTTGTCAGGGCAGGCGTTGCACCAGGCAGACGCCGTGCCAGCCATGATCAATGCCGATACGGATGCCGAGGCGATCGCCTGCTGGTTGCGCGAATACCGCGGCAGTCCGCGCACGCAGCAGGCCTATCGACGCGAAGCCGAACGCCTGCTGTTGTGGCTAGCCGATCAGGGCCTGGGATTGGCGGCGATGCGCCGTGAGCATCTCGACACCTTCGAGGCCTTTCTTGGCGACCCCAGGCCGCGAGCGCGCTGGGTGGGGCCGACCCGTCCCCGTAAAGATGACCGCTGGCGACCGTTCCGCGGACCGCTGTCGCCGGCGAGCCGCCGCCAAAGCCTGGTGATTCTGCAGGGCATGTTCAATTGGCTGGCAGAAGCGGGGTGGGTACGTCACAACCCATTTCGCCTGATGCGCGACAAGCGCCGACGCCTCGACAATCACCAGGGCCGTATCGAGCGCTACCTCGAGCGGCAGCTTTGGACGTGGCTCTGGAGATGGCTGAACCGGCCACTGGAGGATGGCGCTTCAGGTCGCCAGTGCTTCGAGTACGAGCGTCGTCGTTTCACGTTCGGCTTCGCCTACCTGCTCGCGCCGCGAATCGGCGAGATGAGTGCGTCGCGCATGGCGGATTTCACCCAGCGCGAGGGGCGCTGGTGGTGGCAGGTGACGGGGAAGGGGGGCAAGACGGCCAGCATTCCGGTGCCTCCAGATATGCTCTCACTTCTGAAAGCATGGCGTTGCCGCCTGGGGCTATCGTCGGAGCCTGCACCCGACGAGACGGGGCCGCTGCTACGCGCCCTGGATGGTACCCGAGGGCTGGGCGACAATCGGTTATATCGTCTCGTTTGTGAGACTTTCCACAAGGCCGCTGAGGTGCTGGAACAAGAGCAGGGTGAAGACGCGCGTGCCTACGTGTCGCGACTACGCCGGGCCACGCCTCACTGGCTACGCCATACGGCGCTGACGCATCAGGCCCAGGCCGGCGTGGAGCTTCGCTATCTGGCCGAGACGGCGCGTCATTCACGCCTCGATACCACAGCGCGCTATCTGCATGCAGAGGATGAGGAATGGCATCGCCAGCAGTCGTTTCACGGCCTGGACCGGCCATAGGAAAGGGCTGGGTGGTGGTCACGTGATCGAGAAGACGACGCTGAGCCGTTATAATAGAGGAAAGCCTCCAAGGAGTTACCATGAGTTCCGCGACATCGGTTGAACAGGCCCAGCAGGAGCTTCTCGAGGAATTCGAGATGTTTGACAACTGGATGGACCGTTATCAGTACATCATCGACATGGGCAAGCAGCTGCCGGCCTTCCCGGAAGAATGGAAGGTGGTTGAGCACAAGATTCAGGGCTGTCAGTCCAATGTCTGGATGCATCATCGTCGTGATGGCGATTACGTGCATTTCGATGCCGTCTCGGACGCCGCAATCGTATCGGGTCTGATTGCCGTGTTGATGCGCATCTACAATGATCGCCGACCCGCTGATATCCGTGACACCAGCCCGCATTTTCTTGGCGATCTGGGACTCGACAAGCATCTGTCGCCCACTCGCAGCAACGGTCTCAATGCCATGTTGGAGCGGATTTATCGCGTGGCCGAGCACGAAGCCGCCTGACAGCACCGGCCTTTACACCCCGGCCCTAAGACTTCCTGTCGGATGGACGGCAACGGTAGTCGGCATCGAGCTCCGGATCCTCGCGGCAGAGTATCTCGCTGGGTCCCCCCGGTACCGGATCAATGCCGCCAGCGCTGCCGGGATGACAGCGCAGGAGGCGTCTAAGCGCCATCCAGCCGCCCTTGATTGGCCCGTGCGTCCGGACCGCTTCCTCGGTATAGTGTGAGCAGCTTGGCCAGAAACGACACCGAGGGCCCAGCAGGGGGCTCAAGGTGACTTGATAGAGCTTCACCAGGCCCACCATGATCCCAGCCAACAACCGCCCGGGCAGGTGGATGAGATAGCGGGTCCAAACGCTCGAATCTGTCATTGGCCAAGCCCTTTGTATCAGCCCCGGAATCTCTCCGGCCCATAAAGAGTTGCTGGGTCGATCAAGGGCGCACTGACAATACGCGCGTGGCGGCTCTCCAGGCTGACATAGAAGCAGCTCTTGCGACCCGTGTGACAGGCAGGGCCGGTCTGGTCGACCTGCAGCAGCAATGTATCTCCGTCGCAATCCAAGGCCGCACTGATCAGTGCCTGCTGCTGGCCGGAGCTTTCTCCCTTGCGCCAGTAGGCCTGGTGCGACCGCGACCAATAGCAGACACGCCCGGTTGAAAGGCTCTCGTCCAACGCGCCTCGGTTCATCCACGCCATCATCAAGACCTCGCCAGTATCATACTGCTGAGCGATTGCGGGAACGAGGCCGTCGACATTGAACCTCACTGCATCGAGCACCGCGTCAAGCGGGTGGAGACTATCGAGGTCGGCTCGTTCAAGGGTCTTGAAGGTGTCGGTCATGATCCAATCCGGGTTGGCAAGTAGAAGGAGGGCGATAAGGTCAGGCTTCACGGGCCACCTGCAGACAGGCGTCGCAGTAGCCGAGCAGTTCGATGGTCTGCCGGTCGACCCGAAACCCCAGCTCCCGGGCCCGGTGAGAGAGCCGATCATTGATCTCGTCCAGATGCAACTCCTCGACGCGACCGCACCGACGACAGATCAACAGCTGGAAACCATGAGCATGCTCGGGACAGGGGCAGGCGACATACGCGTTCAAGGACTCGATACGGTGCACCAGCCCCTGGTCGATGAGAAATTCCAGGGCGCGATACACCGTCGGTGGACGCGCGGCGGCATGCTCGGTGGTCAGTCGGTCGAGAAGGTCATAGGCCTTCAGGCCACCCGGGTCACCGGCAATCATTTCCAGCACGCGACGGCGAATCGGGGTGAAACGCACACCACGCTGCTGGCATTGCGCTTCGGCCTGCTGCATCAAACCACGGGTGTCGGTCATGGTGGCCATGGGGTATAGAAGTGGAACGCCGTATTCTACGCACCGGATGTGCCGCGGGCCAGCCACGCTCAACCTGTGGCGACGGCTGCATCCTGGGTTGAGCCTTCTTCGAGCTCGCTGTGCCGAGCGAAGTGCTTCTGGGCGAAGGCCACCCGTTGCTCCGGGGTGCTGCCCTCTGCTTGTTGTTCGACAAGGTCAAGCCGCAAGCGTAGTCCTTCTCCATTGGCCATCTGGATGGCCAAACCGGGGCGGGCGTTCAGTTCCAGAAGCATGGGGCCGAAATGACGGTCGAGTACCATGTCGGTGCCCAGATAGCCCAGCCCCGTCATTTCGTAGCAGCCGGCGGCCAGCAAGAGCAGAGTGCGCCAGTCGGGGATTCGCAAGCTGGCCAGCTCATGGCCGGTATCGGGGTGGTCTTGTCGGGTACGATCGAACTGCACGCCGCGGATCGCGGTTCCGGTGGCGATGTCCAGCCCGACGCCTACAGCGCCCTGATGGAGGTTGGCTTTACCATCGGAAGCCGCCGTGGACAAGCGCATCATCGCCATGACCGGGTAGCCGCGAAAGACGATGACCCGGATGTCGGGTACGCCTTCATAGGTATACGCCGACAATCCTTCATCAAAATTGATCAGCGCCTCGATCAGTGCCACGTCCGGTGATCCACCCAGGGAGTAAAGGCCTGAGAGCAAATTGGAGACATGTCGCTCGACATCGCTCAGCGTCAATCGCACTCCGCTGGGCTTGATGAAATGCTCACCTTCAACTCTCTCGATGACCAGGATCCCTTTGCCACCGCTGCCCTTGGCGGGTTTGATCACAAACCCATGGTGGCCGCCAAGCACACGATTCAGCTGCTTGATGCCGTGCTGCGTGCTCACGGTGCCGATCAAGGCGGGCGTGGTGATGCCGTGCTCCTGGGCCAGCAACTTGGTCTTGAGTTTATCGTCGACCAGTGGGTATAACCGCCGCGAGTTGTAACGGCCAATATAGCGAATGTTGCGACGGTTCATGCCGATGATGCCCTTGAGGCGCAGCTTGGCCGGGGTAGTCCACATGAGCTCAGTCCTCTGTCACCGGCTTGAAACGACGCAGTTCAAGCAAGCGGTAACCCGTGTAATTGCCCAAGAGAAGGATCAACGCCATCAGGATCAGTTGAACCCCGAGAAAGTTGAAGGTGATATGGCGTATCAAGGGATTATTCATTGCCAGAAATGCCAGTACCGCCGTCAGCAAGCTTCCCCCCCCTTGGATCAGGACTTCCTTGGGACCTTCTTCTTCCCACAGGATCGACATTCGCTCTATGGTCCAGGCCAGAATGATCATCGGGAAGAAGGTGATGGTCAGTCCGGCATTGAGGCCGAAACGATAGGAAAGGACCGAAAATATCGAGATGATGGCGATGACCGTGATGATGACGGCCGAGACACGAGCCACGAGCAACAAATTGAGATAGGAGAGATAGTTGCGGATCACCAGACCCATGGCGACGACCAGCAGGAAGCCAATCAGGCCGGTCACCAGAGTGGTCTGGATGAACGCTAGGGCAATCAATACCGGCATGAAAGTGCCCGAGGTCTTGATGCCGACCAGAACCCGAAGTATCACGACGACGAGTGCCCCGATAGGAATTAACAGGATGGTCTGGAAAAGGGCCTGCTCTTCGAGCGGAAGGCTATGAATCGAGAAGTTCAGCAGCGTATCGTTGCTGAGCTGATTACGCACCGCCGCGGCTGCCGGTTGATTATGCGTCAGCATCGAGAAGGTGACACGCGAATCGGTTCCGCCTTCCACCTCGAGAACGGCGTGACCTGCCGTCTCCCAGAGCAGCAAGTTATCAGGACGTCCCTGTTCACCACTGTTGGGGTCGAATAACGCCCACTGCTCGCCGTCGTAGACCTGCACCCAGGAGGTGAGGTTCTGGCGTCGGCGACCGTCCTCGAGATTGAGCCCGCTGACCTCCCGGGCAGGAACACCGGCCTGATTGATGAGCCTTACCAGGAGTGGGCTGCGTTGGAATTGGGTGAGTAGCAGGCGTGCGTTTTCGCCCTGGCGCTCGTCACTGAAGTCATGCATCAGTTCCCTAGCGAAGGTGAAAGGATCAGCGCTGCGGCTCCAGGCACGCTCGATGACCTGGGCGGCGGCGGTATCATAGGGTCGCTCCCAGACAATATCCCGACGCAATTGCGGTGGAGGCATTTCCGGGGCTCTGGCATCGGGTGACACCAGCAACTGGACCGTATAGAAGAGCTGCTGACTTCCTGATGCCTCGCGAATCGACCATTGGGCGCGACGACCGCTTTCACTCTCGACGAACGAAAGGCCATAACCGGGCGAGGCGGTGTGCTCTGTGAGTACCCGAAAACCCTGCTGATTGGTGGGAAGTGCCATATCGATCAGAACGGGATCACCCTGGGCCTCGAAATTGATCAGCGCCTCGACTTCCCAAACCTGGCGTTGTTCTCCTGGTGTCCAGGGAACTTCAAGACTTAAATGGCGATGAATGCTGAACGCGATGCCGGCTACCAACAACAGGCCGACGATCAGATAGAATGGCAGTCGTGACATGGTTCATCCTTGCTGATGACGCCCGAATCGGTCAGAGGTCAGGCTTCTTCTTCGTCATCGGGATCATCGACTTCATCGACGTCGGACTCTTCCGAGGGCAGCCCGCCAGGAAATTCAGGGCGATCATGGATATACGCTTGCGCGACATCAATGATGCTGATGTCGAGGAGGAAACGGCGCCCCAAGAGCACCGGGTAGCTAAGATGGCTGCGATCGTTGAGAGTGAACTCCACCGGCTCACGAATCGACCCCAGGGTCATCAGCAGGCTGATCACCGGGCGAGATTCCTCGCCGGCAGCTTGAATGATCCGCACCCGACGTTCCACCGGCTCTTCGATCCATTCATCAACGACATCCTCCACGACCACATCGTTCTCGTTGACCCCGAGCTTGAAGCGCACCCAGTCCTCGCCATCGCGTTCGAAGGGGGTGATCTCGGTTGCCGAAAGGGACGAGGTATTGGCGCCGGAATCCACTCTGGCCTTGAGATAAGTGCCAACATCGGGAAGTCCAACCCATTCACTACGGCCCACCAGCACCTTGTTGGCCAGCAACGAATCTTCCTGCTCGCAACGCTGCTGGATGACCAGTGGGGTTGTCCCGCTGATATCGCTGCTGGCTGTGTCGCGGGTGTGCCGGTGCAACAATCTGCCGACATCGCGAAGTTCGGCACCGAGTTGAACCTGCTGGCGTACAAAAGCATCGAGCTTGTGTTCCTGACGGTCACAGCGCTCGGCGATATTACTTTCGAGACGATCGATGCGGTCGGCGAACACTTCTGGGCCCAGCCTCGGTTCGGGTTCCGGCGACTCGGTCAGCAGGGTACATCCTGAGAGCAACGAGGCAAGACAAGGCGCGATAAGCAGCTTTAGATGTTGGCGCATGGGGCAGTACATTCCGGTGGCAGGTGGCGTGATGATAAGGAGTCGCCAGCATCCTTGTCCAACGTGGAGGTGAATACCATGCAAGATCATCACTCAGCTATCAGGTTGGCTTGTAGATAAACTAGCACTTTATTTAACATAATATACATTATACGAACTGACGGTGGATGATTCTCCACGCCAGTATTGCCATGGCATCACACCGAGATTAGCGCTAGGCTAGCCAAAATCATAGACGACACCTATACAGGAAATTTCACATGCATCATTACCGACCTATCATTCTCGCCCTTTTGACATGGCTCATGGTGGGCTGTGCAAATGGCGACCTAGAGCTCTATGCCGGTACTACACCAAAACTGGACATCGGCACCTACTTCGACGGTCGCAGCCGCGCCTGGGGCATGGTGCAAGACTATTCCGGCGAAGTACAACGCCGATTTACCGTCGACATCGATGGTCGGCTCGATGGCGATACCTTGGTACTCGACGAGCGCTTCATGTACGATAACGGCGACACAGATCACCGAGTTTGGACCTTCGAGCGCCAGGCCGAAGATCATTGGTTCGGCAGTGCCAATGATGTTGAGGGACCTGTCGTCGCCCGCCAGGCCGGCCACGTCTTCACCATGACGTATCCTCTCGACGTGGAGATATCGGGACGCACGTTCACTTTCACTATGGATGACTGGATGTTCCTGCAACCCGACGGACGCTTGATCAACCGCACCGCCATGAAGAAATTCGGCGTGACGCTTGCCGAGATCACCATCGTTTTTGATCGACAGTTCACCGCCGAGGACCCATAAAAAAGATGCCTCCATACTCGTCGAGATGGAGGCATCGGCAGCACGGCGCGTAACGCTTACTTATGTCGGTGCTTAGATCGGTGATTTGTCGTCGGCAGCCGGAGCCTCGTAGGAGCCATCTTCGCGATGGACCTCCTGCCCGGTCAGCCCAGGTGTAAAGACGCAGGCAAGGTGCATAGTCTTGTGGGCCCGCAACAAGTGTTCGTCGTGTTGGTCCAGGATATAGATGTCACCCGGCTTGATCGGCCATATCTTACCATCGGCCTGGGTTTCCACCTCACCTTCACCCTCCATGCAGTAAACCGCTTCGAAATGATTCTTGTAGTGAATATGCGTCTCGGTCCCTTCGTAGATGCGCGTAATGTGAAACGAGCATTTACCGCCATCGTCGGCGAGGGAAAGACGCGTGCTGTCCCAGTTGCCGTTCTCGGCCTTGACCAGACGATCAGTCTGACGCGCTTCGTCGAGGTTGCGAACGATCATGGAAAAATCTCCGTAGTTTGACATTAACGAGCCGACCGGACATCCGACCGACCAATGACCTGGCTGACTACAAGGACAGCCTAGCTCAAGCGTATCATTTCAGCGCCTGCTTGACGCTGGTTTCGAGAATCTCCGGGTGGCGATTATCCGGAGACGAGCAACCACCCTGCCCTTGCGCTGGGCATCACACTCGAAGAGGTCGTCGCTCCAGTACTTGCGACAAGATGGCAAGTCAGCCCTCACGTCTCAGAGACGGTTATTCTGAAAGGGGCCGATCCGCACCAGATTTTCGGGATCGTGTTCGCCACCGAGCTGGTCGGTAGAAAAATACTCGCGGCTGTTGAGAGGTGCATGCCAGCGGTTGGCCAGCCGACGGAAAAGCCCCCAGGACGCTTCATTGTCGGGGGTGATGGTGGTTTCCAGATGATGCACATCAGCGAGTTCCTGACGCGTCATCACGGCCTCGACCAAGCGGCGGGCAAGGCCGGTACCGCGGGCCTTCTCGCCGACAGCGACCTGCCAGAGGAAGTAAGTGTCCGGAGCATTGCTCTTCACATAGCCGGATACGAAGCCAACAATCTCGCCCTCCTCGTTGGTTGCCACGGCACAAGTCTCGCGAAACTGCGTCGCCAGCAACAGGTAGGCGTAAGCGGAGTTGACATCCAGAGGCGGACAAGACTTGACCAGTTCGTAAACGCCCCAACCATCGTCCGGATTTGGCTTGCGAATGAATAACGGGGTTTGCTCATTGCCCACTACCGCATCCGCCACGCTGGGGCGAGCAAGATCGGCGGAAGGAATAAAAGGTTCGGATGTTGCACTCATAGAAGGTTTCGCTATGCGAATTTACTACCATTATAACATTGGCTTATGACAATTCAAAATTGTCCGGTTTTGTCACCATCACTGAACGATGAGAAATCGTATCACCATCACCGCCGTGTGAATCCAGCTCAACTTGTTCTCTTCTTGAGTCTAGCCGAGTTTTCCGCGGGCTCGCCCCCTTTCGTGTTCCGCCCTTGGTGCCCCTCGCCGGACTGATTTGACGATGTTTACCGGTTGTAGGTTGCAGCACCCGCCGCAACCTCTCATGAATTCAACGTCGGGTCAGCGTTCGCATGGTGACAAACTCCTCGGCGCCGGTGGGATGAATGCCGATGGTGGCATCGAAGTCAGCCTTGGTGAGTTGCGCTCGAACGGCAATGGCAATGCCTTGTATCAGTTCACCGGCTTCATCACCGACCATGTGGGCGCCTACCACCACGTCACTGTGGTCGTCGACGATCAGCTTCATCAAGCACCGCTCACTACTGCCAGACAGGGTGTGCTTCATGGGGCGGAAATCGGTGGTATAGACGCGAATGTCGCCACACGCTTCGCGAGCTTGCTGCTCGGAGAGCCCGACGGTGCCGATGTTGGGGTGGCAGAACACCGCCGTCGCGATATTGTGGTAGTCGAGCGGCTTGGAGGGCGGTATCTCGCCAAAATGATGCTGGACCATGTGCATCGCCTCGGCGAGCGCTACGGGCGTGAGTTCCGCCCCCCCCGTCACATCCCCCAGTGCCAGGATTGATGGCACCGAGCTTTCGAAACGCTCGTTGACCTCGATATGTCCCGTATTACTGAGCGCAACGTCAAGCTTGTCCAATCCCAGCCCGGCGAGATGCGGCCGGCGCCCGGTGGCCGCCAGTACGGCATCGACCTCAAGCCGCTCACCATTGGTGAGGGTGACGTCCAGGCCGTTCTCGACCTTGCGGATCGACTCGATGTTGGTTTCCAGACGCAGTGTGGCCCCCTTCTTGACCATTTCATCGCGGACGAACTCCCTGACCTCATGGTCGAAACCGCGCAGGAAGAGTTCGCCACGGTAGACCAGGTGCGTGTCACTCCCCAGCCCATTGAAGATGCTGGCGAATTCAACCGCGATATAGCCACCGCCAAGTACAAGGAGGCGCTCCGGAAAGGAGTCGAGGTCAAACACCTGATTGGACGTGATCGTCAACTCACTGCCGGGGAACGTTGGTACCCAGGGCCAGCCGCCCACTGCGATGAGAATCTTGGCGGCGCTTATAGTTTCATCCGCCACCTCAACAGTATGGGCATCCACCACGCGAGCCCGACCGTGGATCAGCCGCACGCCGGCGTTATCGAGCATGCGATCGTAGATGCGATTCAACCGCTTGATCTCACCGACCTTGTTGTCACGAAGGGTCGCCCATTCAAACTCGGGGGCTGCCGGCAGTCGCCATCCGAAACCACTGGCGTCCTCGAAGCTATCGCGGAAATGCGCCGCATAGGAATAGAGCTTCTTGGGAACGCAGCCGACATTGACACAAGTTCCGCCCAGATAGCGGTCCTCGGCGATGGCCACACGGGCCCCCGCCGCCGCCGCGGTCCGCGCGGCGCGTACCCCACCAGAACCTGCGCCGATGACAAAAAGGTCGTAGTCGTACCGGGTGCTATCGTTTTGTAAGGGGGCGAGTTCGGCCACACCAGTCTCCTGAGCCGTTGAGGACCGAAAAGAAGGTCCCGGGGTTGAATGCCACAAGATGATACCAGCCCACTTCTCGACTCGGGAGAGCCGACAGTTGACCGGTTCACGAAGGAGAGGTAAAAGGAAGCGCCACATGGGTACCCGTCACGATCACTTTTTAATCGGGGGAATAGTGATGCACGACAGCGACATACAGGGATTGCTGGACAACAATCGCGCCTGGGCGAAACGCATGTGCCAGGAAGACCCGGACTATTTCACCCGGCTATCACGCCAACAGAACCCGGACTATCTCTGGGTCGGCTGTTCCGACAGTCGAGTCCCCGCCAACCAGATCATCGCTCTGCCTCCAGGCGAAGTCTTCGTACACCGCAACGTCGCCAACCTGCTCCATCACAATGACATGAACGCCCTCTCGGTCGTCCAGTTCGCGGTGGACGTACTCGAGGTACGTCATATCATGGTTGTCGGCCATTATGGTTGCGGGGGTGTCCGAGCGGCCGTCACTGGCGGTGAATGCGGAATGGTCGACTACTGGCTGCATTCGGTTCGCGAACTCTACAGCCGTCACCGTGACACGCTCCAGGGGCTGCCGCTAGAAGATCAGGTCGACCGCATGTGCGAGCTCAACGTCAAGGCCCAGGTCAACAACCTGTGCCGCACCAAGATTCTTCAACGTGCCTGGCAGCGAGGCCAAGCACTGTCGGTACACGGCTGGGTGTACGGTCTGGCAGATGGCCACATCAAGGATCTTGACTGTTCCATTACCGGCCTCGAGCAGGTGGCCACGCTTTATCGCATCGACCGCCTGGCGCCATCGCGGGATGACTGAGACGTCCGCGTTCAGCGCGGTCATGTAATGAGCGTATAGCGTTTCTCACAATTTCGATTGTGCTTTTCCCTTTCGCGTCACAGGGTTGATGTTGTAGCACCAACAACAAACCGAGAAAGGGAACCCAGATGAACTCCAAGAAGACTCTGCTGGCAGGCCTGATCAGTGCCAGCGTCGCCCTGCCCGCGGCGGTCATGGCCGAAAACACCTTGCGCATGGCCTATGACGCTGATCCGGTGTCGCTGGATATCCATGAACAACTCTCCGGCGGTATCCTCCAGCTATCACACATGACGTTCGATCCGCTGGTGCGCTGGACCGATGATCTGCAGTTCGAACCCCGGCTGGCGAGTGAATGGGAGCAGGTGGACGACACCCATATGCGCATGACCCTGCGCGAGGACGTGACCTTCCACAGCGGCAATGCCTTCACCGCCGAGGATGTGGTCTGGACGGTCGAGCGACTCAAGCAGAGCCCCGATTTCAAGGCGATCTTTACGCCGATCACCAGCGTGACGGCCATCGACGATCACACCGTCGAGTTCGAGACCGAAAAGCCCTACCCGCTGCTGTTGAACCTTGCCACCTATATCTTCCCGCTGGACAGCGAGTTCTACTCGGGCACCGACAGTGATGGCGATGCCAAGGACGAGATCGTCAAGAATGGCAACTCCTTCGCCTCGAGCAACCTGTCCGGCACCGGCCCCTTCACGGTCACCGAGCGTCAACAGGGCGTGAGGATGGAGTTCGCGCGCAATACCGACTATTGGGATCAGGATTCTCCCGGTAACGTCGACCGTATCGTCATGACACCGATCAGCGAGAGCGCGACCCGCGTGGCAGCGTTACTGTCGGGTGACGTCGACTTCATCGCGCCGGTGCCACCCAACGACCTCGAGCGCGTTCGTGAAGACGAGGACGCCAAGCTGGTGACCATGTCTGGCACGCGAATTATCCTCTTCCACATGAATCAGGACCGCGTCGATGCCTTCAAGGATCCACGGGTACGTCAGGCATTTACCTATGCCATCAATCAGGACGCCATCGCCGATCGCCTCATGAAGGGCTTTGCCACGCCGGCGGCACAATTCTCGCCGGAGGGTTACGCCGGCCATGTGGAAGACCTGGAACGGCGTTACGATTTAGAGAAGGCCAACCAGCTGATGGCGGAAGCCGGCTTCGAGGACGGCTTCGAGATCAGCATGATGGCGCCCAACAACCGTTACGTGAACGACGCCCGTATCGCCCAGGCCGTGGCCACCATGCTGGCGCGCATCAATGTCGACGTCGACCTAAGGACCCTGCCCAAAGCGCAGTACTGGGGCGAATTCGACGATCGAAGCGCCGACATGATGATGATCGGCTGGCACGCCGATACCGAGGATAGTGCCAATTTTCACGAGTATCTGACCGCCTGCCAGGATGCCGACAGTGGCGCGGGTCAGTACAACGCCGGCAGCTACTGCAACCCCGAGCTCGATGCGCTGGTGGCAGAAGCCAATCTCGAGGTCGATCTCGAAAAACGTGCCGAGATGCTTCAGCAGGTCGAGCAGACCCTGTATGACGAGGCCGCTTTCGTGCCGCTCCACTGGCAGGATCTGGCCTGGGCGTCGGCTCAGAACGTGAATATCGAGCCCATCCTCAATGTGATGAACTTCCCTTATCTCGGGGATCTGGTCATCGACACCGAGTAACTCGACACGCCGGTTTGCTGCCGGCCATGTACCCGCCCGCAACAGCGCGACGCACTCACCGTTGAGTGCGTCGACGCCTGTTGCCTAGAGGACGACAGACATGATCGCCTTTCTGGTCAAGCGCCTTTTTCATGCGCTGCTGGTGATGTTCGTCATCAGCTTGATCGCCTTCGCCATTCAGGAAAACCTCGGCGACCCTATCCAACAGATGGTCGGCCAGTCGGTGCCGGAGAGCGAGCGCGAGGCGCTGCGCGAAGAACTGGGGCTCAATGACCCCTTTTTCGTCCAATACCTTCGCTTTGCCGGCAACGCGGCACAGCTCGACTTCGGTTATTCCTACAATTTCAATCAGCCCACCATGGAGGTGATTGCTCGCCATCTGCCGGCGACGCTCGAGCTCGTGGCGGCGGCCACCTTCCTGATCGTGTTCCTGTCGGTGCCGATTGGCGTCTACAGTGCGATCAAGCCTCGCGCCTGGCTGTCGCGCTTCTTCATGGGCGTGTCGATCGTCGGCATCTCGATTCCGGTCTTTCTCACCGCCATCGTGCTGATCCAACTGTTCGCGATCGGGGTGAGTTGGACGCCCTTCCCCGCCGATACCGGCTGGGGAAGCTGGCTCAATGGCGTGATCACCACCGACGGCGGCATGCCGGCTTATGGACGCGGCAATCCGGTGCCGGTCTTTGGCACCTGGACGACCAATTTTGCCACCCTCGAAGGGTTGACCTACCTCGTGTTGCCGGCGATTTCGCTCGCTTCGATCATGCTACCGCTGTTCATTCGCCTGATCCGGGCGGAGATGCTTGAAGTGCTGCAGTCCGACTACGTCAAGTTTGCCCGCGCCAAGGGCATTCCGCTGCGTCGCATCTACTTCCTGCATGCGCTCAAGAACACCATGCTGCCGGTCATCACCGTGGGCGGGGTGCAGATCGGCACCCTGGTGGCCTATACGATTCTCACCGAGACCGTCTTCCAGTGGCCCGGGATGGGCTTGATGTTCCTCGATGCCATCGAGCGCTCCGATATTCCCTTGATCGTGGCCTATCTGATGATCGTGGGCCTGATCTTCGTGATCACCAATACCCTGGTCGATCTGATCTACGGCCTGGTCAATCCCACCGTTAAACTGACCGGGAGACCCGCATGACCACGAGCACGACTGTTCCCCGGGCGGGCCGCTGGGAGCGTTTACGCGACTCCTACCTGCTCTACAGCTTCAAGCGCGACCTGGTCGCCCAACTGAGTCTGTTGATATTCATTGCCATGGTGGCCGTTGCCATTCTGGCGCCCTGGCTGGCGCCGATGAATCCTTATGATCTGGCCCAGATCGACATCATGGCCTCCGAAATGCCACCCTTCTGGATGGCCGGCAGTGACGACGCCTACCTGCTGGGGACCGATGCCCAGGGGCGCGACCTGCTGTCGACCATTCTCTATGGTGCCAGGGTGTCTTTAATCATCGGCTTCGGCGCGGTAGCGCTGCAGGCGGCCCTGGGCATCTGCTTCGGCTTGCTGGCGGGCTACCTGGGGGGGCGCATCGATGCCTTCCTGATGCGGCTGGCCGATATCCAGCTGTCCTTTTCCACCCTGATGGTTGCCATCGTGGTCGGTGCGCTGGTCAAGGCGATCTTCGGCAGTTCCACCTTCAGCGCCTATGCCGTGCCACTGCTGGTGCTGATCATTGGCCTGGCCGAGTGGCCACAATATGCGCGTACTGTGCGGGCGTCGGTGCTCGCCGAGAAAGGCAAGGAATACGTCGATGCGGCCCGAACCATGGGGCTTCCCAGCCGACGCATCATGTTTCGGCACATCTTGCCCAACACCCTGTCGCCCATATTCGTGATTTCCACCGTTCAGGTGGCCAATGCCATCATTTCCGAGGCGGCGTTGTCGTTTCTGGGTTTGGGCATGCCCGAGACTCACCCGTCACTGGGGTCGCTGATCAAGTCGGGCTTCGACTATCTCCAGTCGGGTTCCTGGTGGATCACCCTCATTCCAGGTGCCGTGCTCGTGGCTCTGGTGCTGGTAATCAACCTGCTGGGCGACTGGCTGCGCGATGTTCTCAATCCGCGACTTTACAAGGGCTGAATGACATGGCACTTCTCGACGTAAACCATCTCGATGTGCGTTTCGGCATGCGCCGCGGTGAGCTTCAGGCGCTGCGTGACGTCAGCTTCAGTCTCGATCGCGGCGAACGCCTGGGGATCGTCGGCGAGTCCGGCGCCGGCAAGTCCGTGGCGGCGTTCAGCCTGTTGAACCTGATCGGCAAGCCAGGGTATATCGCCGGTGGCACGATTCGCTTCGACGGCCAGGAACTGACGAGCATGAGCGACCGCGAATTGCGCCATATCCGCGGGCATCGGGTATCGATGATCTTCCAGGATCCGATGATGACCTTGAACCCAGTGCT
Organism: Halomonas jincaotanensis; assembly: GCF_018448785.1. Taxonomy (GTDB): domain Bacteria; phylum Pseudomonadota; class Gammaproteobacteria; order Pseudomonadales; family Halomonadaceae; genus Halomonas; species Halomonas jincaotanensis. The sequence continues at coordinate 116,918 of NZ_JAHCLU010000002.1, forward strand.
GAGCGTGGGCGAGCAGATGGTGGAATGCCTCAAGGCCCATCGGCGCATTTCGAAGCGCGAGGCACGCGCGATCGCGCTGCACAAGCTCGAGCAGGTCCAGATCCCCTCTCCCGAGGCGCGACTCGATCAATACCCCCATGAGCTCTCCGGGGGCATGCGGCAGCGCGTGATCATCGCCATCGCCCTGCTGCTCGATCCGGACATCATCATCGCCGACGAACCCACCACCGCGCTCGACGTGACCATCCAGGCCGAGATCATGGCGCTGCTGCTCGAACTTTGCGAAAAGCACAACGTCGCCCTGATCCTGATTACCCATGATCTCGGCGTCGTCAGCCAGGTCACCCAACGCATGCTCGTCATGTATGCCGGTCGAGTGATCGAGCAGGGTCCGACGCGCGAGATCATCAACGATCCGCAGCATCCCTATACCCAGGGGCTGATGAACGCCCTGCCGCAGATGGCGACCCCAGGCAGCCGGCTCAACCAGATCCCGGGCAGCATGCCATCACTGGATAATCTGCCGAGCGGTTGCGCCTTCCATCCCCGGTGCGGCTTCGTCCAGCGTGATGATGGCTCCCATCGCCGCGCCTGCGAGGATAATATTCCCGGCTTCGTCACCTCCGGGAATTGCCAGGTGGCCTGTCACATGGTGGCCGAGATGCTCGAACGTGACCGGATCCCGGCCGAGGAGACATCGCGATGAACGTAATGTCCCAGACTGTTAAAACCCCGGGTGCAGACATTCAAGAGGAAACCCCGCTGCTGGAGATTCGTGGCCTGGTCAAGCGCTTCTCGCTATCCGGCGACTTTCTCGAGCAACTGAGATTCAAGGGCGGCAAGCTGGTGCGCCATCAGGAATACGTGCATGCGATCAACGGCGTGGATCTGGCGATACGGCGTGGCGAGGCACTGTGCGTGGTAGGGGAATCCGGTTGCGGCAAGTCAACCGTGGCGCGGACGGTCATGGGGCTGCTGCAACCTTCTGCCGGCGAGATACGCTACGGCGGCTCGCGGATCGATAACATGTCGACCCGGGAATTGATGCCTTTTCGGCGTCGCATGCAGATGATCTTCCAGAACCCCTACGCGTCTCTGAACCCACGCATGACCATCCAGCAGACGCTGGAAGAGCCCATTCGCCTGCACCATCCCGGCTGGGACAGCACACGCGTGCGTGACAAGGTCGCCGAGGTGATGGCCTCGGTAGGCATCGCCCAGGACTGGGGCACCCGCTACGGCCATGAGTTCTCGGGTGGCCAGCGGCAGCGCATCGCCATTGCCCGAGCCCTGGCCGTCGATCCGGAATTCATCGTCGCCGATGAGCCGATCTCGGCCCTCGACGTGTCGATCCAGGCTCAGGTTCTCAACTTATTGATGGAGGCGCAGCAGCAGCACAATCTGACCTACTTGTTCATCACCCATGACCTGGCCGTTGTCGAGCATTTCGGTACCCGAGTGGTGGTGATGTACCTGGGACGGATCTGTGAGGTCGCACCGACCGCCACTTTGTTTTCCAGGCCGCGTCATCCTTATACCCAGGCACTGATGTCGGCCATTCCGCGCCTCGAGGATGACCGCCCCCAGCATCTACGGCTGAAGGGCGAGGTGCCGACGCCGGTCAACCTGCCATCGGGCTGTGTCTTCCATGGACGCTGCCCTCACGCCAACGAACGTTGTGGACGGGAAATCCCCGCCCTCATCGACACGGCCGAGGGCAGCCAGGTGGCGTGCCATGGCGTGGAGGAAGGCCGCATCGGCTGAGCTCCATAAACCTCTGGCATACTGACGAGTTGGAAGACTTCACACCGGCCTGGAGGAAATTATGGAGCTGCGCTGGTTGGAAGATTTTCGTGCTCTGGCACGCACGCGACACTTCTCTCGAGCCGCCGAGGAGCAGAATGTTACCCAGCCAACCTTCTCGCGTCGCATCAAGCTATTGGAAGAGGAGATGGGCACCACGCTGATCAATCGCCAGACATTGCCGTTGTCTCTGACCCCGGCGGGCGAGGAGTTCCTGGCGTTATGCCACGATGTCACCCAGCGGATCGCCGAGAGCCGCCGGCGTCTGGACCAGCTGACCGAACAGCAGGCCGGACGCATACGTCTGGCGGCGCCGCAGAGCCTGCTCGTCCACTTCGTCCCCGAGTGGTTGAATCAGTGGTCCGCCCCGCCGCCGGTGACTCCCTACCTTAGAGCGACCGGCTGGCTGATCGATGACTACTTCAAGGGCCTGGCACGTGAGGAATGCGACCTGGTGCTTTGCTACTGGCCGCCGATGACCTGCGGCATGGAATCGGTGACCGAGGAGACGGTCTATCGCCAGGTCGGTGAGGAGCGACTGGTCCCCGTATCGCTGGCCGAATCGGATGGGCGGCCACGTTATGACCTGGACCGGATGGCAAAGCTGCCACTGATCGCCTATCACCCCCGAGGCCTGTTCGCTGCCGCCATCGGGTCGCATCTGGCACGACTGGGCGATGCCCCTGAGTTCAGTGTGCTCAACGAGAGCATCCAGAGCGGGAATATTCGTGAGCTGGTTACCCTGGGCTATGGCGTCGGCTGGTTGCCCGAGCGAACCGCTCATGGGGCGCTTCGGGCCGGCACCCTGGTAGTAGCAGGCAGTTCGCGTTGGCGAGTCCCCATGGAAATTCGCCTATACCGGCGGGTCAACCTTGCTGACGGAGCGCCGCGTCGTTTCTGGTTCGCGGCGCCCGTCCATTCGGTCACTTGAGCATTCATTTCAGCTATATCAGTTATGTCACTTATGTCAGCGATGGAGAGCCACATGCCGCCAGGTTTCGATGCCCTGCAACGTCAGCATCTTGATGCCCTCGAAAGTGCCTACGCTGAAGTGCTGGCGCGCCATCAACTGGATGGTGTGCTGCTTTACAGTGGCCATCCACGCCGTCATTTCGCCGACGATCAGGAGGCGAATTTCGCGGCCTTCGGCCACTTCCAGCATTGGACCGGCCAAGCCGGTCTGGCACGCAGCTGGCTGCTGATATGCCCAGGCCAGGTGTCCAGGCTGAAGGTACATGCGCCTCGGGATTTCTGGCACTTGCCCGCTCGGCTGCCGGACGAAGCCTGGGTCGGACGGTTCGAGATCATCCTGAGCGATGACGATGCGCCCCCCGTTCTTCCCAAAGGGCGCTTCGCGGTGCTCGGCGATGTATCGCAGGCCTGTCTCGATGACGTGAGCGTCGTATATCAACCGGAAGCCTTGCAAGCCGACTTGGACGAGTTGCGGGTGCGTAAAAGCGAGTACGAAGTCGCCTGCCTGCGCGAGGCCAATCGGTGCGCCATGACCGGACACCACGCAGCGCGCCAGGCGTTTCTGGCTGGCGACAGCGAACTCGACATCCAGCTCGCCTATCTCGGCGCGTCTCGACAGCGTGAGGCCGCCTTGCCGTATTCCAGCATCGTCGGCGTCAATACGCATGGCGGTGTGCTGCATTACCAACACTACGACACGGCGCCGCCCGAGACTTGCCACAGCTTGCTGATGGATGCCGGCCAGCGCTACCGAGGCTATTGTGCCGACATCACGCGCACCTGGTCGGGCCCCGACGCCGACCCGGCGTTTCGACCCCTGGTGAATGGTGTCCGGGCGCTGCAAAAGCAGCTGGTCGCCGCCCTCAGGCCCGGCATCAGTTTCATCGACCTACATCAGCAGATGCACGACGGCCTTACCGAGCTGCTGGTCGAACAGGGTGTGATCACCTGTTCAGTCGTACATGCCCAGGCGTCCGGCCTGACCCGCGCCTTCTGTCCCCACGGCCTGGGGCACCTGCTCGGCCTGCAGGTCCATGACGTGGCAGGCAGACGGTCCGCCGATGGGCTGCCACTCTTGCCTCCGTCCGCCGATCCCGCATTGCGCCTGACACGGGAACTGGAGGCCGGCATGGTGGTCACCATTGAGCCGGGGGTGTATATCATTCCCCAGCTGATTGAACCTTATCGTGACAGCGGTGATATTGATGCCTCAGTTGTTCAGCGGCTAGCCTGTCACGGTGGGATTCGCATCGAGGACAATGTTCTGGTGACCCGACAGGGCCCCGACAACCTGACGTCGACGACAACCGAAACCGAGTGACACCGCCATGGCAGCCCAGCTGCATTGCGCCGATTTTATCCCGCCTCCCGGCCTGGCCAACCGCCATGTACAGACGCTGCTGCCGCGGTTGCTGCCCCGGCGTCGGTTGACGTGGCGGGCAGAGATTCTCGAGCTGCCCGATGGCGATTTTGTCGAGCTGGCCTGGGCGATGCCGGATACGGTGGCGGAAGACGCGCCGTTGTGTCTGCTGTTCCATGGGCTGGAGGGAGGCACCCGCTCTCCTTATACTCAGGAATTGCTGGCCACGGCAGCAGAGCTCGGTTGGCGGGCGCTGGTCATGCACTTTCGAGGTTGCGGAACCCGACCCAACCGCTTGCCACGGGCCTACCACAGCGGCGATACGGCAGACGCCTACTGGCTGATCGCCCAGCTGGCGCACCGCTATCCCCGTGCCGTCAAGGTGGCTATCGGCGTGTCGCTGGGTGCCAACATGTTGATCAAGCTGATTGCCGAACAGGGCGGCGACGGCCTTGACCTTTCAGGTGCGATCGCCATCGCGCCACCTCTCGATCTCTCGGCCAGCGCCGACACTCTCCACCAGGGCTTCTCGCGACTCTACGAACGCCACCTGCTGGCATCGCTCAAGGCCAAGGTGGCAAGCCGCCTCGAGGAGCTACCATTGTCGCTCACGGCGCGGGAACTCGAGGCCCTCGACAGCCTGCGCGACTACGACGATGCCGTCACTGCACCCCTGCACGGCTTCGAGGATGTGGCGGACTATTACCGGCGCGCCTCAGCGGGTCCGTTGATCGGTGACCTCGAGCTGCCGACCTTGATACTGCACGCCAACGATGATCCTTTCATGCCGCCGGACCTCTTCGACCAACTTCCCGCCCCGGGGGATGCCGTGCGAGTCGAGATCGCCCGACACGGTGGTCATGTCGGCTTCGTTGAATGGCATGACGGCCTGTTCGGCAGCTGGCTGGCCCGTCGCGTGGCTCGCCAGTTGGGGGATTGGGGACGCGTGACCCCACAAGACGCGTGGCAGGAGCCGCGTCGGGTCAGCCGATCGGACAGCTGACGCCGGTGCCTCGCAGCCCACAGTAACCGCCGGGGTTCTTGTCCAGATATTGCTGGTGATATTCCTCTGCATAGTAAAACGCTTCCAGCGGGGTAATCTCGGTGGTGATCTCGCCCCTGCCGGCGTTGGCCAACGACTGCTGATAGGCCTGGCGGCTGCGTATCGCCGCGTCTTGCTGGGCCTTGCTGGTGGTCAGGATGATGGACCGGTACTGAGAGCCGATGTCGTTCCCCTGGCGATTGCCCTGGGTGGGATCATGGGCTTCCCAGAAGGCACGCAGCAGCGTTTCCAGCGCGATCCTGTCGGGATCGAAGACGACGCGCACGACCTCAGCATGGCCGGTCTGCCCGCCGCAGGTTTCCTGGTAGGTCGGATTGGGTGTCGTCCCACCCGCGTAACCGGCGGCCGTCACATGCACGCCGGGAAGCTGCCAGAACAGCTGCTCGGCGCCCCAGAAGCAGCCAAGCCCGAACACAATCTCGTCGAGCCCCGGCTCGAAGGGAGGAAGCATGGAATGCCCCGAAACGGTATGCACGCCACTGATCTCGATGGGGGTAGAGCGCCCTGTCGGAGCGCGTCGGGTATCAATGCTCATCTCTTTCTCCTGTTGAAGCTCAGGCCTGGAGACGTCAAGGTCAGGCCTGTATATGTGGCTCAAGGGTCTGGCGGCGCGCCCGGGCGACTGAAGGCATAGACCAGATCCACGGCCTGGGCGGCACCCGACACCGCTTCAAGATACAGATTGCGCCATACGGTATAGCGAAGCGTCAGCTCGGCGATGGGCGAAAAGAGCCCCACGCCATAACTGAGGCGCAGGTCCTCGGTGAGCTGTCCGCTGAGCACCACCTGGCTTTCGTCTCCCGCTCCCGCTGTCTCGAGGTTGAGATCATCGACGCCAAAGGCCTGCCCGATGGCCCCCACTGCACCGCCGGTGCGACCCAGCGTCATGCCGACAAGCGCCGAGGTCAAGGCGCCATCGGCGCCACCGCTGTCATCCGCCGAGCGACCTCGCAGCAGATAGGAAAGCGCCTGCGCTTCTTCCATGCTGGGCTCGGAAAATATCTCTAGCTGTGGCTGGGCGGTACTTCCGGTGACCCGAAGGCCAGCGATGACGCCATCCTCGGTCACCTCAGGATTGCGGATTGCCTCGAAATCGAGCAGCGGTTGATCTGGAGGACCACTGAACAGCAGCTGCCCTTCACGAATCAACAGATCCTGGCCGAACGCCCGGAAGCGACCATCGACCAGACTGACGTCGCCAAACAGCTGGACCGGACCATTCTGCTGACGGACTTCCAGGTTGCCGGAAAGCCCGGACTCCAGACCATAGGCATCGAGCAGCATATCGGGACCCAGTTGCAGCTCGATCCGAACATCCATCGCCATCCCGGCCTCGGTCAACGTCGCGGCGGCACTCTCGCCGTTCTGTTGCATTTCCTGCGCGGCGGCCCGCTCTGCCGCACGCTGTGCTTCGAGGTCCATGCGGCGTTGGTCGCGGCGCGTGATGATGACCTCATCGGGGCTTGGCGCTACCGCTGATTCGGGTATATCTCCCACCTCAAGACGGGCCCAGGGCACCTGCACCGTGCCGCGAACCTGCAGGCGGTCCGGCACCACGCGTATGGTTAGATCGGGGGCAATCCGCAGACGCCCGAATGCCGGGAGCGTTGCCAGCAAGGGGTCCTCGCGCGCCTCCAGATCCACGGCGACTCGCCAGTTCTCAGGGTCGGGCCAACCGGCCGACCCGTCGATTAAGAGACGGCCTTGTTCGGCGGCGATGAAGCCATCGATGTCGGCGCGATCACCGGCCAGCTGCACCTCGAGCTCTCCATCGGCAACGGCCAGAGGCAGATCACCGCCTTCGAGGCGTAATTGGTCGAGACCGATCCGACCATCGAGGGTGGGCGCCGCACGGTTGCCACCGATCCGAACATTTCCACCGAGAGTGCCTTCCATCCTGTCCATGCCCGCCACGAGCGTGCGATAGGGCGCAAGCTGGAGGGAGCTCAGGCGTAATCGTCCGTCGAGTTGCGCTTCACCGGTGGGATCGTCAATCCCCAGCTCCAGATTGATGTCACCCACCTCCGCCAGGCTCAGGCCCAGATCCATATCGGCGCGCGTCTGATTCGCATCGGCGGTCAGGGTCACGCTCGATTCCGGTAGCGCCCATGGCTGGCCGTAGGCGTCCACACCGTTCATGGCGAGCTCGCTGTCCAGATCCAACTGTGCCCGCCAGGTACCACCCGCTCCCCATTCGGCGATCAGCTCGGCATTCGTGGCGCCATCAAGCTCCCACTCCGCCGGAACGACTTCATCCAGCAACGACATGGGCAGTGCCTGCAGCGCCAGTTGCGCCCTGCCGCTCTCGGCCGAGGCATCGAGCGGTTCCTGTAGACAGAGCGCGCCGCCCTGGACCCGCTCCAGACAGAAAGGTGCTACCTGAGCGCTGCCTGCCGGCAGGTTGATCTCGAAGGCCAATGCCTCGGCCAGACGAATATCACCGTAAAGGGTATCCACTTCCAACGGGGTCAAGCGACCCGCATAGCGCTCACGCGACTCACCCAGCCCTCCTTCGATCGCCAACGCCGCACGGGAGAGCGGCATGCCTTGGCCAGCATTGGCATCGAGGGTCAGCCGGTGCTCGGACAGGCGGCCATCGAGGCCCAGGTCGATGGCGTCGAAGCGCTGACCGGCGGCATCGAGACGCTCGATTCCCAGCTCGATATCCAGTGCCGGGTCTTCGAGTCCACTGACCCTGCCGGCAAGCCGCAGACGCTCGAGGCGGTTCTCGGCGAAGCGCAGGCCCTGTCCGGACATTTCTAGGTCCAGTTGGGGCGCCTCGAGCGTCCCGGAGCCAGAGAACTCCCCGCTTAGACTGCCCCCCAGGTCGTCGTACAGGCTGGCCAGTGCCGGCAGGTCGAGCTGTCCTGCGACATCAATCGAGGTCTCACTGACCTGACCTCTGGCCGTCAGGCGATTCTCGCCCTGGCGGAAGTCCAAGGTGTCGATCTGCCACTGCATTTCGCTGTTGCCTGTTAGGCTTGCCGCCAACGACAGCGGGCGTTGCTGAAGCTCCCCATCGATCGCCAGGCGAGGTACTTCCACCGACCACCCGGCGACGGATTGGGTGAAGTTGAGCTCGGCGTCGCCGTCGAGTCGCCCCGGGAGTCCCTCGACGAACGCCTCGGGATCCAGATTATCCAGCCGTGTGATGGCCTCGACATCCAAACCTTCTGCCCAGTCGACGCGCCCGCGAGAGACGACCGAGGCCTGGCCAAGACTGAAGGATAACGGGGTCCAGGCAAAATGCTCCAGGTCGCCCGTCCCAGCAAGCGCGAGGCGACTATAGGGCAGATCGGGGCCCTCCGCCATCAGAGAGGCAGCGACCCGATAACCTGTCAGGCTGCCGTCGAGCCGCAGGGTGATATCTTCGACCAGCCAGGGGTCGGTCGGATCCAGTGGCGTGTCACCCAGCTGTTCGGGGTCGGCCAGCGCCGCCGCGCTAGGCAAAGGCCACTGAACCAGCTTGCTGTCCAGAGACGCGGTAAAAGGCACTGTCGGGTCCAGGGCATCGAGGCGGGCGTCGAATGTTGCCGTAATCGGTCCCGAGAATCCTAGCCGAACGATCAGGTCGCCTAGGTTGCCGTCCAGGGCCAGGTTGATGCGCTGTCCGGCAAGCTCGGGCATCCTCTCGGGCAGCCATAGCGCCGCTTTCAGGCGAGCCTGCAGCGGATAGTCGTCGCGAAGCGTCACGTTCGCTTCCAGCCGCGCATCGGCGTCTTCCGTCGTCACCTCGAGCGACGAGATGTCGACCTCATGTTCTTCGGCGGTCAGCGACACCGCCAGGCGCTCGACGGCGTAATCCATTGGGCCACCGACCACGAAGTCTTCCACCAGCAGTTCCGGTGCCTCGATACGCAATGGCAAGCGGATGTCGGGTAGCTCGCGACGCGGCTGTTCCTCGAGGGGAGGACCGTCTGGCTCCTGCCCATCGGCAGAAGCCACGGCCGGGGGTGACGAGCCTGCGGCAATAGCGGCATCGATCGCTGCTGCTGTTATCCGCGGTTGGCTTCGCTCGGCCTGGGGGGTGTTGTCGTCAAGCGCCAACTGCCACCCGGGCGATCCCGGCAGCATCAGCCTCGTGTCGGACAAACGGGTCGGCGCCAGGGTGACTGTGTCGTCTTCCGCTACTGCGCCGGTGCTGAAATGATCCCAGGCGAGCCGGGTGCCGTCGGCGAGTCTGACCTCGACATCGCGCAGAGCCAGCGAGCGGATTTCCACGGGGAACGGCAAGGCGATGGGGCTTGCTGGTTCGCCGGGCTCGCTCTCCTCGGCCGGGGCAGGCTCGGTCGCCGACACGCGGATTCGAGCGCCTTCGACCTCGAACGTATCTAGGCACAGTCGACCCGACAGCAGGCAATCCTCTGCCCAGGCGATCTCGAGCCGCTCCGCCGCGATGTTCGCGGGTCCGGCGTCGAGACTCAGGTCACGGAGCACCAGGTGATCCAGGGGCGAGCCCTCGTAGGATTCCAGGGTATAGAAACCTCGCTTGGCGCCTTCTTCCAGCAGCATGCCAGTTCCCCAAGGCGATAGCCCCAAGCCCAGCAGCAGGAAGATCAGCCCGAACAACCACAGCGGCAACAGTATCATTAGGCGTAACATTACCCAGAAAAGGGTCAAGATCATCAGAACTCCGGGCCGATGGCGAAATGAATTCGCCATGAATCGTCTTCGTCAAAGGGGTGGGCGATATCGAAACGCACCGGTCCCACGGGAGAGACCCAACGAACGCCGAGCCCAGCGCCAGTATTTAAGTCACTGGGGCCCCAGTCATCGAAGGCATCACCGGTATCGACGAAGGCGGCGCCCCACCAGTCGCCGGTCACCCGTCGCTGGTATTCGACACTGGCGGTGAACAATTGTTGCCCACCGAGCAACTCTCCTTCTTCATTGCGAGGCGCCAGGCTCTCGTAGGAATAGCCCCTCACGGTGCGGTCGCCACCGGTAAAGAAACGCAGCGAAGGGGGTATATTGTTGAACTCGCTGGTCTCGATGGCACCGAAACCGGCCCGACCGACAAAACGGTTGTCGTCACCCAGCATGCGTATCCATTGGGTATCCGCCGTGAGCCGGACAAAGTCAGCCTGCGAGCCCCATAGGCCATCAGACACCTCGAAGGACAACTGTTGACGATCGCCCCAGGTAGGAAATGTCGGGTTGCGTGTCCGGGTGCGAGACCAGCTGATGCCCGGATATAACAGCAGCACCTGCTGTTCCTCGTCGGCCTGGGTGTAGTCTTCAAAGGTACTGCGCAGATATAGCGTCTGCACCCAGTCGTTGTCGAACTCCCAGCGACGTGCGGCTTCAATGGTCGCCTGGAGCGACTGGGTATCCTCGTTGTCGAGGTTTCGAAAGCCATACTGGAAACGGTAACTGTCGCGCAGGGGATCAGCGAGTGGCACCTGGTAGGTGCCGGTGAAGCGCTGCTCAGGCGCCGCCAGGAAAAGCTCGTGGTCCAAGCCATGCCCGTAGCGATTGATCCAGGGCTGCTTCCAGGAAAAACGCGTACGTGGCCCTACATCGGTGGCATAGCCCAGGCCGATTTCGAATTGATGGCGATCAGCGGGAGTGACGCGCACATCGATGGGCACCGCGGGACGCGTGGGTTGATTCAGGCTGGTCGCGGCGGCAAGCGCATCTTCCGACAGCCGTGGCTTGGTCGACGCGTCGCGACTGTCCTGGATGGCCTGAGCGTAATCGCTCTCGAGCTCAAGCACATTCCAGAAATCCATTTCCCGGTCAGGCAAGGCAAGACTGGCAGATTCCTCGAGTCTTGGGCGCACCGTGATGGTATTGAACCAGTTGGTTTGCCCCAGGCGCTGATTGAACGTAGCAATCTCGCCGGCCAGGTAGGGATCACCCGGGGTGAAGGAGAGCAGGTTGCGCAACCGCTGTTCCTCGATATGGCTACCCGTGAAGGTCACGTCACCGAAACGGTAACGCGGGCCACTATCCAGACGGAGATAGAGCCGAGCGCTCTCATCGTAGGGCCGGACTTCCATACGCCGATCGACGAAGCGCCAATCGAAATAGCCGCGTTCCAGGGAAAGGTTCGCCAACCGCCCACGAAGCCGATCGTAAGGCGCATGGACGAGAGGATCGCCAATCTCGAGAGGAAAGGCATCGATGGCCTCCTCGAAAGGCGGGTCCTCGGTGGCATCGCCTTCCAGGCTGAAGTCGAGGGTCTCGATGGCAACGCGTGGGCCGGGCTCGATGGTCAGCTCCACGAATTCGGGCGGGTCATTGTGGTCGAGTTCGTGGGTAATCTGCGGTGAATAGTAGCCATAGGCCCGCATCGCTTCACGCGCACGGCGCTGCACGCCGCTCTCGACCCGGCTGCGGCTGAGTTCGGTGGCATCGAGACCTTCCAGGTACTGGCGGATGTTGGCAGCGACATCACCTTCGATGCCCTCAACACGCGACTCGATACTCAATACGATGGGCGACATTCCGAGCAAGCCGATGCCCAAGCACATCCCTATTAAGCCCTGGCATGCTCTGGTCGGGCGGACAATCACGGGTTTTTCCATAAAAATGATTTCCCTAGCCTAGATGGCACGCCGTCCGCTCTGCTCAGGGTTGCAGGGCTTCCAGCTGGGCGCTCATGGCAAGTTGCCCACGTCGCAACTCGGCAAGCTCATCTTCCAGGACATTCAACCTCTCGACAGTGGCGCTGCTGCGCTGCTGGTCAGCATCCTGTGATGATTCAACGGATTCAATCGCTTCGGCGAATTGTGACTGACGGCTGTTGAAGTCCTCAAGCTGGCGTTGGGTACTGATCAATCGCTCTTCCAGCATAGACTGCTCGGTCTCGAGTGTGGCGATCGTCTCATTCTCGAGGGTGTCGATGCGTTGCTGATCACGCTCCCTGGCCTGGGCCATCGCCGTGAGACGTTCATCCAGCGCGGCTCGACCTTCTTCCCCAGCGCGTTCCAACGCATCCAGCGACATCCGCGCCGAGGCAAGCAAGGCATCGCGCGCCTCCGCGTCGCTCGCCGCTTCAGCTTGTCGAGTTTCCCATTCATCGAGGCGTTCATCCATGGTGGACAACTGGGCCTGCGCCCTTTCCTGAATGTCTTGGAGACGCTCTTCGAAGGCCGAGTCACGCGCTTCGAGTGCCTCGAGACGGGATTCCAGCGATCTCAAGACGTCACCCTCTCCTTGTTGCGCCTCGAAACGTGCATGGACGTTGGACACCTCCCCGGTAAGCCGGGTCAATTCACGCTCGAATCGCGAACTTTCCTGCCAGCCGGTCCAGGCAAGTACCACGCAGCCAACCATCAGCAACAACACAAGCAACCACAGGGGCCACACCCGCGGCGCAGGCGGCTGACGCATGCGAGGTGCCAGGCTTGAATCCGGGTCCGGAACGATCGGTCGTGCATGTCGGCGGTCTTCCGGGCGCTCTGCCATGGCAGACTCCTTTCTTCGATCTTCATGCTTCGTGCGAATGACCTACCGCGGACGGCAGGGAGCGTCAGGTGATGTATTCTCCTAGAGCGAGACGGCGTGTCGACGGCCTATGCAACCCGATACCCTGGTGCCGGGATGATAGTTTCAGAGCGTTTTCATAGTGTAAGGTTTTTTTCTGGCATGCACACGAGCTCCCGCCAACGCCCCGATGAACACGCCTATCCCCACGATTAACAGCGACGAGCGAGAATGGCCGTATGACCTTCGAATTACCCGCCCTTCCCTATGACAGGAACGCTCTGGAGCCCCATCTCTCTGCGGAAGCGCTCGATTATCACTATGGCAGGCTTCACCGCTCACATGTTGCTGCGCTCAACACATTGGTCGAAGGCACTGCGCTTGAAGGCAAGTCGCTCGAGGAAATTTTGCATGCCTCCAATGGACGCACGTCTGCTCAGGCGGCAGAGGTCTGGAACCATGCCTTTTACTGGCATTGTCTCGCGCCCAAAGGGGGTGGCGAGCCAACCGGTGCCCTGTCTGACGCCCTCACCGAGGCGTTTGGCGACCTCTCGACGTTCAAGCAGGTCTTCCTTGCGAGCGCCATGGATAATGACGCGTCCGGCTGGACCTGGCTGATCAAGACTCCCAATGCCGGCATCGAGATTCTCAGCACGGGCCACGCTGACACGCCCATTGCCCACGGTCGTATCCCGCTGCTCGCCATCGATGTCCACGAACATGCCTATGCCCTCGATTACGGCGATTCGCGCAGTCGCTATCTGGAAAACCTATGGCAGGTGATCAACTGGGATTTTATTGCACAGAACTTTTCTAGCCCTGACCTTCTCTAGCCTCGACCTTTCCTACCCCCCAAACTTCACGAACCCCTGAAAGCCGGCCGATGGCCAGGCCTTCAGGTGATTCAGAGGCACTGCGTAGCGCATGGCTGGAGTGTCAGCGAGGATCGGCGCGTCTTCCTATGCCTCGATAGTGCAGCCCCTGGCTCGCCACCCAGTCCGGCTCGAAAATGTTACGACCGTCGAGCAGCAGTTTTTCGCCCAGCAGGCTGACCAGACGAGGCCAGTCGGGGTTCCAGTAGTCTTTCCACTCGGTCACAAGCAACAACGCGTCGGCGCCCTGGCAGGCCAAGTACGGGTCATCATCGAAGACCTCCAGCAGCGGGTGCTCGCCGACTTCGGCAAGCAATGCATGGATGGCTGACGGGTCGTGCAGCCGTACATGCACACCCTGGGCCCAGAGCGCACGAAGCAGGGTCAACACGGGCGCATGGTCGATACGTGCCGTACCCGGCTTGAAGGCCGCTCCCCAGATCGCCACGATGCGACCCTGCAATTGCCCATGGAAATGCGCCCAGAGCTTGCGGAACAGGGTCTCCTTCTTGTGCTCGTTGATGTCGAGCACCTGGTCGAGCAGCGCCGAGTGGCGGCCGCTCGACGATTGGACATCGGCCAGTCGCATCAGGTCACGCGAGAAGTTGGGGCCACCGAAGCCACAGCCAGGGTAGAGATATTCGTAGCCGATACGGGAGTCGGCACCCATTCCGCGGCGCACGAACTCGACATCCACGTCCAGGGTGTCGGCTAGCCCGGCGATCTCGTTCATATAGCTGATTCGTGTGGCCAGCATGCCGTTGATCGCTAGCTTGGTCAGCTCCGCAGCCCGTCGCGGCATGCGCTGAATCACCTCGCTACGCCGGTTGAAGGCACGCAAAAGCTCGCGGACGCGCTTGGTGGCCTCCTCATCGTCACAGCCCAACAGCCAACGGCTAGGTCGCGAGAAAGTCTCCCAGGCGCGTCCCTCCTCCAGCAGGTCGGGAAGCGCGACGGCAGTCCCGCGACCCTGCAGCGAGGCTTCGAGGCGTTCGGTCTCACCCACCGGAAAAGTCGAATTATTCACCAGCACGAAGCCCTCGGCCACATGCTGAACGAGATGGCTGAGAAGTCGATCGCAATCGCCGCGCTGTTCCGGCGACAGGGCCAGCCACAGGATTTCGATATCGTCACCGAGCGACACCAGCGAGTCGGCATTCTCAATCACACGTAGGCTCTTCTTGGCAACGCTCTCGTTCAGCTGCGCAATGAGCTGCGGTTCGCGAAGCAGCCAGTCGGACGCAGCCAGTTGTGGCCAGGAAGCCGTGGAATGGGGGAGCCAGATGACCTTGTGTCCCACCCAGGAAAGCGCCGCAGCAGCTGTGGCGGCTGACAGTTCACTGCCGTGTACCAGGATGCGCATCGGTCATTCCCCGCCAGCGTAGCGGGTCAGTAATTCACGGAACCCTTCCCCGTAGCGGGCATGACGGCGGCCGTAGGCAAGTATCGCCTCCAGGTAACCTAGCTGATGGCCGCAGTCATATGTCTTGCCGCGCATTCGCCAGGCATCAACGCCTTCTTGCACACGCAACGACTCGATGGCATCGGTCAGCTGGATCTCATTCCCTGCGCCCGGTGGTGTTTCAGCAAGCAGCGGGAAGATACGGCCCGGCAAGGCATAGCGGCCAATCACCGCGAGATTCGAGGGGGCCTCGTCAATATCCGGTTTTTCCACGACGCCGGCCATCTGACAAGACTCGCTGGGTGCGGGTAATTCGCCACGGGTATCGACGATGCCGTACTTGTACACCATGTCGTGGGGGACCTCCTCGACCATCAGCTGAGCGTGACCGGTACGATCAAACGCCTCCAGCATGCCGGCGAGATCATTGCGTGAAAGCCCCGTGTCATCGACCAGTACGTCGGGCAGCAGCACAGCAAACGGCTCGTCGTCACCGATGATCGGCCGGGCACAGAGGACGGCATGGCCCAGCCCCAACGGCTCGGATTGGCGTATACTGATGATATTGACGTCCTCAGGCACGATGGAGCGTAGCTCCTCGAGTAGGTCGTACTTGCCCTTGGCTTCCAAAGTGGCTTCGAGCTCGAAATGCTTGTCGAAGTGGTTTTCGATGGCACTCTTGCTGCCGTGAGTCACCAGCACGATATCGTGAATACCGGCTGTCACGGCTTCCTGTACCACGTACTGGATCACCGGTCGATCGACGATGGTGATCATTTCCTTGGGTATCGCCTTGGTGGCGGGGAGGCATCGAGTGCCGAAACCGGCGACGGGTAATACTGCCTTGCGAATCATGGAACCATCCTTGTCGGGCGAGTCGAGATGCAGCCGGGACGATGACATGGGAATGCCGCCCTGGGTACGCGTATAATGTCATGATACCGAACGTTACGCGGCTTGCCACCGTGGCTGACCAAGGATTCCAACGGAGGTTTCAGATGACAGACTGCCGACCACAGTCGGACAATGTCGATGCGGCGGAAATCGCCAAGTTCGATACCATGGCCGATCATTGGTGGGATCCCGAAGGTGATTTCAAACCCCTCCACGATATCAATCCGTTGCGACTGGATTTCATCGATGCCAGGGCCGGGCTGGCCGAGCAGAAAGTCCTCGATGTGGGCTGTGGCGGCGGCATCCTTGCCGAGGCCATGGCGCATCGGGGCGCCCGTGTCACCGGGATCGACCTGGGCGAGGCGCCTTTGGCAGTGGCGCGACGGCATGCTTCGGCAAGCGGCAGGGAGATCGATTATCGCTGGATCAGCGTGGAAGCGCTGGCCGACGAAGCGCCGGGCAACTTCGATGTGGTGACCTGCATGGAGATGCTCGAGCATGTGCCCGATCCGGCCTCGGTGGTGCGGGCCTGCACCCGCTTGGTCAAGCCTGGTGGCCAGGTGTTCTTCTCGACACTCAACCGCAACCCCAAAGCATATGCCCTGGCGATCCTGGGCGCGGAATACGTTTTGCGTATGCTACCTCGCGGTACACACGATTACGCCAAGTTCATCCGCCCTTCCGAACTCGCCGGCTGGTGCCGCAAGGCGGGGCTTGAGGTTCGCGAGCAGAGCGGCCTGGTTTACAATCCGGTAACACGGCGCTATCGACTCTCAGCCAACGATGTATCAGTTAATTATCTCATGCACTGTCGTCGGAATGTCGTCTGATGCCAGCCGATACGCGCCCCCGAACGCTGCTTTTCGACCTGGACGGTACCCTGGTCGATACGGCTCCCGATCTCGCCCGAGCGACCAATGAGTTGCGAGAGAGCCATCGGCTTTTGCCGCTGCCCTACTCGGTCATCCGTGCTCAGGTGTCCAACGGTGGTAGCGCCCTGGTCACTCTTGCCCTCGGCCTGGAGAAGCAAGCCGCTGGCCATGACGCGGCACGGGCCTTCCTGCTTGAAGCCTACGGTCGTGCCGTGGCGGTGGAGAGTCGTGTCTTCCCGCCGCTGGAGCGACTGCTGACCGCCTGGGAATCGCAAACACGCCCTTGGGGGATCGTGACCAACAAGCCTCGTGCCTATGCCGAGCCGCTGATCGAGGCGCTGGGGCTGACGCCAGGTGTGCTGATCTGCGCGGACGACCTTCCGGTCAAGAAGCCGGCACCGGAGCCGCTATGGGAAGCGGCCCGACGGCTGAATTGCACACCTGGCGAGTGCTGGTACATCGGCGATCATCTACGTGACATACAGGCCGCACAAGCCGCCGGCATGCCGGCGGTCGCGGTAGGTTATGGCTATATCGAGGAAGGGGACGACTATCGAGCCTGGCCGGCCGATCGATGGTTCGACACCTCAGAATCCTTGGTCGAGGCGCTGTTGAACTGACATGTCGTCAGTGCGGGAGGTTATACGGTTTTAGGCGGTTGGGCATCGAACCGTTCCCCGTTGTGACCAAGGCTTTCCGGGCCCATCAACCACAGGTAAGTGGGCATGATTTCCTCGGGCGACCGCAGGGCAATGGGATCCTCGCCAGGGTAAGCGGTCTTGCGCATCTTGGTGCGGGTCGCACCGGGATTGAGACTGTTGACGCGAAAGTTGCCTAGATGCTCGATCTCGTCGGCCAGCACCTCGACGAAGCCCTCGGTCGCAAACTTCGACACCGCATAGGCGCCCCAATAGGCACGTCCCTTGCGCCCGACACTTGAGGAGGTGAAGACCAATGAGGCATCGTTTGATGCCTTGAGCAAGGGCAGCAGCGCCTGGGTCATCCAGATCGGGCCATTGATATTAATCTGCATTACCTGTTCCCAGAGCTCGGGATTGTACTGCTCGAAGGGGGTGATGCGCCCCAGGATACCGGCATTGTGCAGTAAGCCGTCGAGCCGCCCGAATTCTCGGTCCAGGGTTTCCGCCATGTCGTGATAGTCCTTGAGGGTGGCGCCCTCGAAGTTCAGCGGAAAGATGGCGGGCTGGGGGGAGCCTTGGGCTTCAATCTCATCGTAGACTTTTTCCAGCTTGGCGATGGTACGGCCCAGCAGTATTACCGTGGCGCCCGCCGCGGCGTAGGCCAGGGCCGCAGCCCGACCGATGCCATCTCCCGCACCTGTCACCAGAATAATGCGATCTCGGAGCAGATCCGTCGGTGGCTGGTAGTCGATCTTGCAGGTCATCGGGGCTCCTTAAAATCAACTGTCCTGGCGCAGGAAATCATTGGCCAGTCCGGCAGCGCTGGTGTCGGGGTGCTCTTCGATCACTCGCTCAAGCAGGGCTCGGCTCTCTTCCGGCTCGCCTTGGCGCGCCTTGAGCAGGCCGAACTTATAGAGCGTATCGGGCGCCTTGCGGCTTTGTGGAAAGTCATCGAGGACGCGCTGGAACGCCGATTCGGCCTGTTCTAGCTCGCCTTCGGCAGCGTACAGTTCCCCGAGCCAGTAATAGGCATTCGCGGTCAAGCCGGTATCGGGATGATTATCGACATACGCGACGAAGGCATCTATTGCCTCGGTGAATTCGCGTGACTGAACATGCGAGAAGGCAGCCTGATACTCCGACTGAGCCTCGGCGCTGGTGCCGCTGGGGGATGGCGCATTCGCCACCTGCTGGGCGGCCTCCGCGTCCACCTCGGCACCGGTATCGACACCCGCCATGCTCGAAGCCAAGCGATCCTCGATATCCAGGTACTGCTCGCGGGTCTGGCGACGCAGTTGTTCGATCTGATGGCGAAGTTCCTCGACCTGACCGCGCAACTGCCTGATTTCCTCCTTGTGCTGCTCAACCTGGTTGAACAACACAAGGCTACCACTGGATTCCTCACGTACCTGCGTTTGATCATAGAAAGAGCGCGGCTGATCGGAGAGATCCTCGATCAGCGGCTGTTGTGCCATGGCGGGTCCCCATACGGACAGCGGGAGCATCAAGGCTCCCGCACCGCACAGTCCTTTCAGACCGTGTTTCATGCGTGTCTCCTTACGTGCAAAGACGCCGGTTCAATAGGCGAACACGACGCGACGGTTCTGGGCATAGGCCTCTTCGTTCTGGCCCCGTGCCGCCGGACGCTCTTCACCATACGCGACAACATCAATCTGCGACGGCGAGACGCCTTGTACGTTCAGAAACCGCTCCACCGCATCGGCACGGCGCTCGCTGAGGGCCATATTGTATTCACGGGTACCGCGCTCGTCGGTATGGCCCTGCAGCACCACGCTGGCATCGGAATTGTTGCGCATGTAGCGGACATGAGACGCCAATACCGGCTCAAATTCTGATTGTATGATGTCACTATCATAAGCGAAATAAATGGTACGAACCTCGGGAATGCGTGCGTCGGCTTGCTGTCCCGCCCCATCCCCCATGCGGCTGCCACTGGCCTGGCCGCTGCGGGTGGCATCGGAGCCGGAGACCCCGTCGCGCGAGCCATCAGCTGAACCCGCCATTCCGTCCTGGCTGCCCCCACGGCTGGCACAGCCGGCCAGTAGCGCCAGAGAGAGTGCCAGTGCCAGACATTTAGCATAGGGCTTGAGTTGCATGTGTTCACTCCGTGTTGGTCTTGCGAATCGACATCGTAAATATGGGAGGTGTGTCAACGGCGATGCGTGTCAGTCCAGAAATGGGGACCACGCGGGTTCACGCACGTCACCCTCGGCCGAAGGAAGCCGGAAAGAGGATCGGCCATCTGCCGATACCGCCCCGAGCACCCCGCGATTTCCTTGTTGGGTGGCGAAGATTACCATGGTCCCGTTGGGGGCAACACTGGGCGACTCGTTCTGCCCGGAATCGCTGAGAACGACCAGGCGCCCACTGTCGAGTTCCTGTCGGGCAACCTGATATCCGCGGTCGCCGCGATGGATCAGAAAGAGCGACTCGCCATCCGGCGCAAAGCGGCCGCGAGCGTTGTAGTTGCCGGTGAACGTCAGCCGCTCCGACTCGCCACTGGCAAGATCATAGCGATAAAGCTGCGGTCCACCGCTGCGGTCGGAGGTGAAGACCAGGCTTTGGCCGTCGGGTGCCCAACTGGGCTCGGTATCGATGCTCGAGTTGTTGGTCAGACGCTGGAAATCGCGGGAGCCTATATCCATCACGTAGATCTCCGGCTGGCCATCCTTTGACAGCGACATCGCCAGTCTGCGTCCGTCTGGCGACCACGCCGGCGCGCCGTTGATGCCCTCGAAAGAGGTGGCGCGTACTCGTTCCCCGGAGTTCAGGTTCTGGATGTAGATGGCCGGACGCCCGGTTTCGAAGGAAACGTAGGCTAGTTTGCGGCCATCCGGTGACCAGCTAGGCGAAAGAATAGGCTCGTCTGACGAAAGAATCTGCTGGCTGTTGTGTCCATCGGCGTCTGCCACATGCAGGACGAAGCGGATGTTATCGCCCGTGCCACGTGCGGTCACATAGGCGATTCGGGTCGAGAAAGCACCCCGGATATCGGTGATCGCCTCGAAGATCTGGTCGCTGATGTAGTGCCCGGCTCCACGCAACTCGCCATTGCCGGCGGTCACGACTTCGCCGAGCATACGTCGCTCGCCGCTGACGTCCATCAGCTCGTACTGGATACGGTAGCCATTCCCTTCCTGAGTGGCCGTCCCCACCACCAGATAGCGAACCTCCAGGGCACGCCAGTCACCGAAGCGGACCTCGTCGCCCGTGGTCGGACGCTCAAACATCGCGTTGCGCTCGAGCGGATCAAAATACCCGCTGCGCGCCAGGTTGTCGTGGATGATGCGCGACACGTCTTCGGGCAGCGCGTCGCCACCGCCGAAGGGCACCACGGCAATCGGCGTAGCCCGGTCGCTGCCACGGGTAATCTCGATGGTCAGGTCAGCCTGGGCCAGGCTGCCGAACACCAGCAACGCGGCCGCAAGCCAGGTCGTTATCAAGGCTTTCATCAGCGGATATCCCCCGGTCTGAAGCGTAGATTGAATTGACGGTAATCCCGTTGCACTGATGAGGGCAACTCGCGCAACTCACGAAACGGTGCAGCGGCTTCCACGGCCTGGACCACCGATCGGTCGAAGGCCCCATCACCGCTACCCCGGGTAATATTGGCAGCAAACAGCTCGCCGGAAGGCCCGAGACGCACCGATACCTCAGCACTGGCACCCTCGGGTGAGTTAGGTGGAATAACCCAAGCCTGTTCCACCGCGCGGCGCACCAGCGTAATGAAGCTATTGGCCGCTTGCTGTGCCTGACGCGCCGCGGCCACGTCCTCGGACTCACCTTCGATGGCGCGATCGAGCCCCTGGCTTGCCGCCTCGGCTGCGCGGCGTGCTGCCTCCTCACGTCGACGCTGCTCATCGGCCTGCTGTCGAGCTTGCTCTTGGCGGCGCTGCTCGGCTTCGGCCTGACGTTGCCGCTCAGCCTCGGCTTCGCGCTGTCGCTGCGCCTCGAGTTCCTGTTGACGCTCGCGTTCTGCCGCTTCCTCGCGCTGGCGTTGCGCTTCGGCTTCTTCCTGACGCTGTTGTTCGGCGGCCTGACGTTGCCGCTCTGCCTCAGCCTCCGCCTCGCGTGCTCGCTCTGCTGCCGCTTCTTCTTCGCGTCGTGCCTGTTCAGCAGCCTGACGCTCGGCTTCGGCTTCCTGGCGCTGTCGTTCCTCGGCCTGCTGTTCACGCAGACGTGCCAGCTCCTCGGCCTGCGCGGCACGGCGTTGAGCTTCCGCTTCGGCAGCACGGAGGGCTTCCTCGCGCTCACGCGCCTCGACCTCTCGCTGCTGTCGAGCCTCTTCTGCCTGCTGCTGAGCCTCGGCATCTTCCGCCTGCGCGTCTTCCTCGGCCTCGCGTTCTGCTTCTTCGGCCTCGCGCTCTGCTTCCTCGGACTGACGCCGCTCCTCTTCCTCGCGAGCGAGGGCGCGTGAGCGCGCCTCTTCAGCGCGCTGGGCCTGATCGGTGGTGGTTTCGGTGCTGACGAGGGTCGCCTGAACGATGGAGCTGCTCGGTGATGCCTCTTCCTGTTGGGGAAAGCGCATCACGCTGAACAGCAAAATACCCAGGTGCAGGACGATGGCAAGGATGGTCGGCAGACCATAACCCACGCGCTGGTCGTGTCTGGCCATGTCGACTCCTCAACCCTCGCCGGGGGACGGTTCCGAGATCAAGCCGACATCGGCCACCCCGGCGGTCTGCAGCGTGCTCATCAGGGTAATCACCTGACCATAGGAAACGTTGCGGTCTCCTCGGACCAGCACGCGCGTCGCCGGGTTGCGATCGAGCAGGACAACGACACGGTCGGCGATTTCGTCGAGACTCACTGCCGTCTCCTCACCGCCCAGCGAGATAAAATACTCCCCTTCACGGTTCACCGATACGACGATAGGCTCGCTGTTTTCGGCCTCGTCGATCGGTTCAGAACTGGCCTGCGGCAAATCGACCTGAACGCCCTGGGTCAGCATGGGCGCGGTAATCATGAAGATCACCAGCAACACCAGCATGACGTCGATGAAGGGCACCACGTTGATTTCGCCCATGGGCTTGCGGGTGCCACGGCGATTGAAAGGTCCATGCATGATGCGCCTCCCTCAGGCGGTACCGGTTTCGGCCCGGCCCTGCAGGTTGCGATGCAGGATGGAATGGAATTCCTCGGCGAAGTCTTCGTACTTGCCGAGAAGACGACCGGACTCGGCCGAGAGCCGGTTGTAGAAGATGACCGCCGGGATGGCGGCGAACAGACCCATCGCCGTGGCGATCAACGCCTCGGCTATCCAGGGGGCTACCGTGGCGAGTGTCGCTTGCTGGGCCATGGAGAGCGACTGGAAGGACCCCATGATCCCCCAGACGGTGCCGAACAGGCCGATATAAGGGCTTGCCGACGCGACGGTGGCCAGGAATACCAGATGAAGGTTGAGACGCTCCTCTTCCCGTGACCAGGCCACTCGCATGCTGCGCTGCACGCCATCGAGGATCGCCTGTGGACTGCGGGTCTTGGGCAGCAGGCGATTGAATTCGCGAAAACCCGATCGGAACAGGTGCTCGGCGCCCTGAGTTTCCTGCTCGGAGGGTGTTTCACGGTAGAGTTCATTGAGATCGACACCGGACCAGAAACGTTCCTCGAAGACCTGATGCGCCTTGCGGGCACGGCGCATCACGAAGGTTCGCTGGAAGATCATGACCCAAGAGATGATCGAGGCGATTATCAGGAGCAGCATAACGCCCTGCACCACGGTGCTCGCATTCATGATCAGGTGGGGAATAGACATGGAGTCGTTCACGGGCATCCTCGTCAGACTGACTGTTGAGCATCTTGCGGGTGGTCGGAGGCTGATCGAGAGATCAGGGCCGCGGCCAGTGCCGGCGGCCATTGTGTGGGCTTGAACCGCTTGGCATCGACACAGGCTATGTCGACCCTGGCCTCGCAGAGAGGCTCACTATCGCGTGCCACCGTCTGGGCGAACTGCAAGCGGCAGCGCCCTTGGGTCAACACCTCGACACCAACGTCCAGGCTGTCATCCAGGCGAGCGGGCCTGGCATAGCGACACTCCAGGCGGTGCACAACCAGCTGGATGCCGCTCTCGAGCAATGCCTGCTGGGTGAACCCGGAGGCGCGCAGCCACTCGCTGCGGGCCCGCTCCATATATTTCAGATAGTTCACGTAGTAGACGATACCGCCGGCATCGGTATCTTCGATATAGACGCGCACTGGCCATTGAAACACGCTCATGGCCGTACCTTTTTCATGGACGTCTTCATGGACGTACCTCGCCCGGTGCATCCATGGAGTGTTGGTCGGGGGCCAGGTCGAAGTGCTGCCAGGCCTGACGCGTGACCACCCGACCCCGAGCGGTGCGCATCATCAGCCCTTGCTGTATCAGGTAGGGCTCAATGACATCCTCGATGGTATCGCGCTCCTCGCCGATCGCCGCCGCAAGAGAGTCGACGCCGACCGGGCCGCCGTCGAACTTCTCTATCATCGCCAGCAACAAGCGGCGATCCATATGGTCGAGGCCATGATGGTCAACATGCAGCATATTGAGCGCCAAGTCGGCGGTATCGGCATCGATGTGGCCGTTGCCGCGAACCTCGGCATAGTCGCGAACCCGTCGCAACAGCCGATTGGCGATACGTGGTGTGCCGCGAGAGCGGCGCGCGACTTCCACCGCCCCCGGCCGTTCGGTCTCGACGCGCAGCAGTCTCGCCGAGCGGGTGACGATCTCGGTAAGGTCGTCGATGTTATAGAATTCCAGGCGCTCGACGATACCGAAGCGGTCGCGCAACGGTGAAGTCAGAAGCCCCGCGCGCGTCGTGGCCCCAACGAGGGTAAAGTTGGGCAAGTCGAGCTTGATCGAACGCGCAGCGGGACCTTCGCCGATGACGATATCGAGCTGGAAATCCTCCATGGCGGGATAGAGGATTTCTTCGATGACCGGCGACAGGCGGTGGATCTCATCGATAAAGAGTACGTCGCCGGGTTGCAGGTTGGTCAGCATGGCGGCGAGATCGCCGGCACGCTCGAGCACCGGACCGGAGGTGGACTTGAGTCCGACCCCCATCTCCTCGGCGATGATGTTGGCGAGTGTCGTCTTGCCAAGCCCAGGCGGGCCAAAGATCAATGTGTGATCGAGGCTCTCACTACGGCCTCGCGCCGCGTCGATGAAGATCTCGAGTTGCTCTCGGACCCTGAGTTGTCCAATGTAATCGGCCAGTCGCTTGGGGCGGATGGCACGATCGATATGCCCCTCCCCTTCGCTCGAGTCGGCGGCGATCAGGCGATCATTCTCCAGCATCGGCGGTTCTCCGGCACGGCAGGGTCGAGACTTGCGACATGAAGGGCATCACCCGGCCAGGCGTCGGCTCAGCGCCGCCTTTATCATGGCCTCGGTGGAAGGCTCCTGTTCGAGACCGACCAGCATCCTGGCCGCTTCCGCGGGTTTGTATCCCAGGCTGATAAGTGCCGACTCGGCATCGGCCAGCGGATCCTGACGAGGAGACGATAGTGCGCCAGTGTCGTCCTCGAATGCGGAGAGCGTCTCGCGGGGGGCTTCCCAATGGGGGAAGCGATCGCGCATCTCGATGATCAACCGCTCGGCCGTCTTTTTGCCCACCCCGGGTAAACGAGTCAAGGCCTTGGCATCGTCATCCAGCACACAACGAATGAAGGCGTCTTCGTCCATACCAGAAAGAATGGCCAAGGCAAGACGCGGGCCAACACCATTGACCTTGATCAGGGCACGAAATAACGCTCGTTCCTGTTCCCGGGCGAAGCCGTAGAGGAGATGGGCGTCGTCACGCACCACCAGATGCGTGAAAATGGACACCAACTCACCACTCACGGGCAGCGACACCAGGGTATTCATTGAGGCTTCCAGCTCGTAGCCGACGCCATTCACATCTACGACCATCCAGGGCGGCTGTTTCTCGAGCAGGGTGCCACGCAGGCGTCCGATCATGGGGTTGTCATATCCATTGCCATCAATTCCATCGTGATCACTCAGGCCACCGTGCCAATACTATACTGGTCGTCCGAGCGACTGACCAGTCCGCCATCAAACGCCGTTCGAGAATCGCTGAGGTTGTCGTGAAATGCCGGCGCTCAGGGCCGGAAGTCGCGCCAGGACCCCCCCTTGCGTCGGCTAGAATGCCCACCGAAGCTTCCTACGGTAAGCAGGCCGCTGCGGGCGTGGGCATGGGTCAGGGCAATCGCCAGCCCATCGGCCGCATCGGCCTGGGGCGTTCCGTCGAGCCCCAGAATGGCGGTCACCATGTGTTGAACTTGCGACTTGTCGGCATTCCCACTGCCGGTAACGGCCTGCTTGATCTGACGCGGCCCGTACTCGCTCACAGGCAGGCCGTGATTCGCCGCACAGACGATGGCGGTGCCACGCGCCTGGCCGAGTTTGAGCGCCGAGTCGGCATTCTTGGACATGAATACCTGCTCGATGGCGAATTCGCCCGGCCGGTGTACCGCGATCAGCTCACCGATGCCGGCGTAGATCTGGGCGAGTCGCTGGGCAAGGTCATCGGCCTGGATGCGGATACAGCCACTGGCCACGTAGCGCGGTGTAGTACTGGCAGCATCCAGCACCCCGTATCCAGTAATCCGTGAGCCGGGGTCGATACCGAGAATCAGCATAGTGCTCGCGCCATCGCGGTGTTCATGAACGTCCCGGTCATCACCGATATCCTCAAGCGCACTGGGGCGCCTTGTCATCAAGCTGACACCGGCGCCTGGAGGCGCCGGTGTGTCGGTCATCGAGATCGCGCTGACCGCCTATTCACCGGCGGCTTCCCCCTTGGCCTTGGGGCGCAAGCGAATATTTAGCTCGCGCAGCTGCTCGGCGCTCACCTCGCCCGGCGCCTCGGTCAGCAGGCAGGCCGCGCTCTGGGTCTTCGGGAAGGCGATCACCTCGCGGATGGTCTTTGCCCCGCTCATCAGCATCACCAGGCGGTCGAGGCCGAAGGCCAGGCCGCCATGGGGCGGTGCGCCATACTGCAGTGCGTCGAGCAGGAAGCCGAACTTCTCGCGCGCCTCCGCCTCGCCGATGCCCAGCACCTCGAGCACACTCTGCTGCATCGACAGGTCGTGGATACGGATCGAACCGCCGCCCAGCTCGGTGCCGTTGAGCACCATGTCATAGGCCCGCGAGAGCGCGGAGGCAGGTTGCGACTTAAGGGTCTCGACGTCGCAGGACGGGGCGGTGAAGGGATGGTGCAGGGCCTGCAGGCGGGCACTACCATCCTCCTCGAACATCGGGAAGTCAATCACCCACAGCGGGGCCCAGTCGGCGGTATAGAGGTCGAGGTCCTCGCCCAGGCGCACGCGCAGCGCCCCCAGGGCCTCGTTGACGATGCGCGCCTTGTCGGCACCGAAGAAGATGATATCGCCGTCCTCGGCGCCCACGCGATCCAGCAACTGTTCGACCACGCCCTCCATGAACTTGACAATGGGCGACTGCAGCCCTTCGAGCCCTTTGGCTCGCTCGTTGACCTTGATCCAGGCCAGCCCGCGGGCGCCGTAGATGCCGACAAACCTGGTGTAGTCGTCGATCTCCTTGCGGGAGAGGCTGGCGCCCCCCTTGACCTTGAGGGCGGCGACGCGACCCTCGTCGGCATTGGCAGGGCCCGAGAAGACCTTGAAGTCGACATCCTTCATCAGGTCATCGACGTCGGTGAGCTCAAGCGGGATGCGCAGGTCCGGCTTGTCGGAGCCGAAGCGGCTCATGGCATCGGCATAGGGCATGCGCGGGAACTCGGGGAGTTCGACGTCGAGCACCTCCTGGAACAGCTGGCGGACCATCGTCTCGGTGATCGCCATGATGTCCTCCTCCTCGACGAAAGAGGCCTCAATATCGATCTGAGTGAATTCCGGCTGACGGTCGGCGCGCAGGTCCTCGTCGCGGAAGCACTTGGCGATCTGGTAGTAGCGGTCGAACCCCGACACCATCAGCAGCTGCTTGAACAGCTGTGGCGACTGGGGCAGCGCGAAGAAGCTGCCTGGATGGGTGCGGCTTGGCACCAGGTAGTCACGGGCCCCCTCGGGGGTGGCGCGGGTCAGGATCGGGGTCTCGATGTCCAGGAAACCCTGGCCTTCCAGAAAGGCCCGCACGCTATGCGAAATACGCGAGCGCAAGCGCAGCTTCTCGATCATCTCCGGGCGGCGCAGGTCGATGTAACGATGCTTTAGGCGAACCTCCTCGCCGACCTTACCATGCTCGTCGAGTTGAAAAGGAGGCGTGGCGGCGGTATTGAGGACTTCCACTTCCTTGGCCAGCACCTCGATCATGCCGGTAGGCATGTTGGGGTTCTGGGTGCCTTCAGGGCGCAGACGAATCCGGCCAACGATACGCAAGACATACTCGCCGCGGGCGCGGTCGGCATTGGCGAAAGCCTCGGCGGTATCGGGGTCGACCACGACCTGGGCGATGCCGTCGCGATCGCGCATGTCGAGGAAGATCACGCCTCCGTGGTCACGGCGGCGATGTACCCAACCGCACAGTGTGACCGTCTGGTCCACCTGGGTCTCGTTCAGCTGGCCGCAATAATGGCTGCGCATGTCGTATCCTGTTCCGTTGCGTTGTCAAAAATGTGTTGCCCGAGGCTCGAGCCTGGAGGCGGCCCTCAGGCCGCCGTTTCATCCTTCTTGGTCGCCGGCTTGCTGCTTGCTGGCGGTTTGTCGCTGGAGCCTGAAGATTCGCTGGAGGAATCCCCGGCCAGATTCTTCTTGCTACCGGACTTGAAATCGGTCTCGTACCAGCCGCTGCCGGCGAGCCGGAAGCCGGCGGCAGAGATCAGCCGCGTCAGTTCGGGGGTCTCGCAGGCCGGGCAGTCGGTCAGCAGCGGGGCGCTGATCTTCTGCAGCTTTTCCAGACGATGGCCGCAGGCCTTGCACTCGTATTCGTAGATGGGCATGGTTTGAATCACTCCGTAAAACGACATTGCCCAGAAAAGGCGACGCCAGGCGACGATGGGCGTCTCGCCTGACGAATATGTGGCCGGCCCACGGATATTCCAAGCCTGCCCAAAGCCGGTCATTATAGCGTGATCACCACCACTGCGGGCAAGGTATGCGCCTTCTGACCGCAACAGGGAACCGCCACCAAGGACATCTCATGAAAGCCGTGATTCTCGACGCCGACAGCCTCGGCCACGACATCGACCTTACCCCGGTCCGCGACTATGTCGACACCCTCGAGGTCCATTCGCTCACCACCACCGAGCAGAGCACCGAGCGTCTCGCCGGCGCGCGGGTCGCCATCGTTAACAAGGTAGTGCTCGACGCCGCAACCCTGGAGGCGCTACCCGAACTGCGTCTGATCTGTGTGCTGGCGACCGGCACCAACAACATCGACATGGCGGCCGCCGAGCGGCTCGGCATCGAAGTGCGTAACGTCAGCGCCTACGGGACGGCCAGCGTCGCCCAGCATACCCTGATGCTGATATTGGCGCTGGCCAACCGTCTGCCTCTTTACCAACAGGACGTGCGCAACGACCTCTGGAATCAGAGCCCGATCTT
Source organism: Halomonas jincaotanensis (assembly GCF_018448785.1). GTDB lineage: Bacteria > Pseudomonadota > Gammaproteobacteria > Pseudomonadales > Halomonadaceae > Halomonas > Halomonas jincaotanensis. The sequence continues at coordinate 145,754 of NZ_JAHCLU010000002.1, forward strand.
CTGTCTGATGGATCACCGCACTCTACAGCTTGAGGGCAAGCACCTCGTGATCGTCGGCCAGGGGGAGCTGGGTTTCAAGGTCGCTCAACTGGGTGAGGCGTTCGATATGCGTGTCAGCTTCGCGGCCCGGCCGGGCAACGAAGCCAACGACAGTCGCCGAGGATTTCATGAGCTGGCACCCGAGGCCGATGTGATCAGCCTGCACTGCCCATTCACCGAGGCGACGCGTCATCTGGTCGACGCCGAGTTGCTCGAGAAGTTCAAGCCCGGTGCGCTGCTGATCAATTGTGCTCGCGGCGGCATCATCGACGAACAGGCCGCACTCACCGCCCTGCGTAACGGCCGTCTGGGTGGACTCGGGGTCGATGTACTGCCCAAGGAGCCGCCGCGTGACGGTCATCCGCTACTCGATGCCCTTGCCGAGCCCCTCAACCTGATCGTCACTCCCCATAATGCCTGGATCACGCCTGAGGCGCGTCAGCGGATCGTCTCGTTGACCGTGGATAACCTGCGTACCTGGCAAGCCAGCTGATCGAGGAGCCTCCATGCTCTACAACCTTGGCTCTATCAACCTCGACCATTTTTATCGCGTTGCCCATTTCGTCACCCCTGGCGAGACGCTGGCCAGCCATGATTATCGTATTGGCCTGGGCGGCAAGGGCGCCAACCAGTCGCTGGCCCTGGCGCGTGCGGGTGCCGCGATCGCGCATTGGGGTCGTGTCGGCCGCCAGGATGGCTGGGCACGAGACCTTCTTGCCGAGGCCGGCATCGACGTCTCGCGTGTCGAATTGGTGGAGGAGCCCAGCGGCCATGCGATCATTCAGGTCGACGATCAGGGCGAGAATGCCATCTTGCTCTTTGCCGGCGCCAATCACGGTTTCCTGTCGTCGAACCTTGATGACGCCATCAGCAGTACGCAATCAGGCGACTGGCTGCTGGTTCAAAATGAATGCAACGCCCTGTCCCATCAGATGACCCAGGCGAGTGCGCATGGCTTGAATATTGCCTTCAACCCGGCGCCGATGACCGATGAGGTGTTATCGCTTCCGCTCGAACACTGCCGCTTGTTGTTCGTCAACCGCGGCGAGGCAGCGCGCCTGGTCGAACTGCCGGAATCCACTGCAGCCGAGGCACTGCTGGAGGCTCTGGCAAGCAAGCTTCCCGCTACCGAGACAGTGTTGACCTTGGGTAGTGAAGGCGCCTGGCGTCAACGAGGTGATGAGCGCCAATATCAACCTGCATTGCCGGTGACGGCAGTCGATACCACCGCCGCCGGTGATACCTTTATTGGCTATTACCTTGCCGCCCTTCAGGAAGGCAGAAGTGTGACGGATTGCCTACATCGCGCCACCATTGCCGCCGGCCTGAGCGTTCAGCGCCATGGCGCCACCGACAGTATTCCCCATTTCGCCCAGGTCGAAGAGGCTTTGCAAAGGGCCTCACCATCGGGCTGAGTCCCGTCCCACGCCTGAGAGCTCTCTAACCTACGCTTTAACTTGAAAATGTATCGCTCCGAGGAGGCACTTCATGCCCTATCCGATCATCTTCGATACCGACCCGGGCGTGGACGACGCCCAGGCCATTGCCATTGCCCTGCGCCACCCTGAAATCGAACTTCTGGGCATGACCACTACCTATGGCAATGTCGACGTGGAAACCGCCACGCACAACGCTCTTCTGCTTGCTGAACTGGCCGGCCAGCCAGTCCCCGTCGCACAAGGCGCAGCTGGACCCTTGGTCAAGCCTCGCCACCCTGCCCCGGCGCATATTCATGGCGTCAACGGTCTTGGCGACATCGAGTTGCCCGAGGTGAAGGGCAAGGCAGACCCGCGTAGCGCGGCGCAATTCATCGTCGATACGGTGAACGCTCGCCCCGGTGATGTGACCCTGGTAACCGTCGGTCCGGTGGGTAATCTGGCCGCGGCCCTGCAGCTCGATCCGGGCCTCATCGAGAAGGTCAGTCAGGTCGTGGTCATGGGAGGGTCGATCAAGGAGGGCGGTAATGTCACGCCGGTGGCCGAGGCCAACATGTTCAACGACCCGGATGCCGCCGCCCGAGTGCTGACGGCCGGCTGGCCCTTGGTCCTGGTGGGGCTCGATGTCACCCATCGCTGCGTACTGACCCAGGCCCACATGGATCGCATCGAATCCGGCCTAGGTGGACACCTGGGCAGGGTGCTGGCGGAAAGCTACGCTTTCTATCGTGACTTTTACCGCGAATTCCTTGGCATCGACGGCTGCTGTCCGCACGACAGCTGCGCCCTCGCCTGGCTGCTGCGTCCCGACTTGTTCACCACCGCCCGCGGGCACCTGGGCGTGGCAACCTCCGGTGTTGCCGAGGGGCAGACCGTCTTTGCGCCTCAGGGCCGCGGTTTCATCGAGACCCGCTGGTCGAGCACCCCCGTGGTGGACGTCTGCCTTGGCGTCGACGGGAACGCTGTCAGCGAGTGGATCGCCGACACACTATCCTGATGGGTCCGCGGAACGCGATGTTTCGCGCGCTCATCGCGTACTGAAGGTGTCCGGGGCATGGGCATCGATCACCTCGAATTCCACATGAGTGACCCGGGCGCCTGAAGGGCCTTTCCAGAGCCATTCGCTGAGTTTCTTGACCGCCTCACGATCACCGCACAGCAGTACCTCGACGCGGCCATCGGGCAGGTTTTTCGCATGGCCGGTCACGTTGTGCTGCAGTGCCTGTTCCTGAGTCGCCCCACGGAACCAGACACCTTGAACCTTGCCGGTCACCATGGCTTTCACGCAGCATGTCTGCATGGCTCGCCTCCCTTCATTTTCAAAGATCTCGTGGCGTTTTCAACGATCTAATGGCTGACTCACAAGCCGTCGACCAGCTCGCGACGCACCAACACCGCCGTATTGCGTGGCACGATATGCCGTCCGCGGCGAAGCATCAGGCATTTGGTGAAAGCCGCCCCGAACAACAGAATCAGTGATGAGTAATAGACCCACAGCAGGATCATCACCACCGAGCCCGCCGCGCCATAGGTAGACGCCGTGGCGGTATAGGCCAGGTAAATAGCGATCCCCCAGCGACCGACCGTAAACAGAACGGCTGTGACCACCGCTCCGGCAAGCACGTCCTGCCAGCTCAACACCACGTCAGGCAATACCTTGAAGATGGTTGCAAAGAGCGCAGAGATGACCGCCAGGGAAATGAGCAGCTCGGCAGATGTCGTCAGGATTCCCACGACAGGTAGCAAGTCATCGGCTGTTTGCAACACGGCGCGCAGTGCTACGCCGAAGACCAGCGACACCATCAGGATGAAGCCGATTGACAACACCACCGTCAAGGACAGTACGCGGTTCTTGATGAAGATCAGCAGGCTATTACTGCTGGGTCGCGCGGTGACGCCCCAGATCGTGTTCAATGAAAACTGCATCTGCGCGAATACAGTGGTGGCGCCGACCAGCAGGGCGCCGACACCCAGCAGCGTCGGTAGCAAACCGGATTCCTCGATACGCGACTGAGCGACAGCATCCTCGACCGCCTGAGCGGCATCGGCGCCCATGGTGCTTTGCAACTGGGCAACGATCTGCCCTTGAGCCGCCTCTTCGCCCATGACCACACCAAGCACGGTCACGGCAATGATCATGGTCGGTGCCAATGAGAACAAGGTATAGAACGCCAGTGAACCGGCATAACTGAACGCATTGCGCTCCAGCCAGAGTTTGGTGGCATCCTGAACGACCTGCCACCAGAAAAGCACGATCGATATGATCACGATGTTTCCCTGCCATGCGTGTGTCCTCGGTCAAGGATACGTGAATAGACGGGGCTTCGCCGTGAGTTGATCATCATTGCACCATATGGCGGGCGTAACGATAATAGTTGATGCCCTTCTTCAGCCAGGATTGCCCATGAGCCATCGACCAGACGAAGATATTCGCGACTCTGATTTCGACTGTCTGGTATTCATCGGCCGCTTCCAACCTCCTCATTTGGGTCATCTTGCGGTAATCCACGAAGCGCTCAAGCGCGCACGCCAAGTGATTGTCCTGATCGGCTCTGCCTGGCAGGCTCGCTCGCTGCGAAACCCCTGGCATTACGAAGAGCGCCAACACATGCTGCGCAGCGCTTTCGACGGCGAAGACAACGATCGACTCGAGATCGTCCCGTTGCTGGATGCTCTTTATAACAATGATGTCTGGGTGCGCGACGTACAGCGCAAGGTGCGCGATATCGCCAGCCCCGACCGAGCACGCTTACCGCGCATCGGCCTGATTGGCGCCAGTCGAGGGCAATCGAGCTATTATCTGTCGCTGTTTCCTCAATGGGAATCGGTCAGCGTGCCGTTGGTCGAAAGCATCTCGGCTAGCCATATACGCGAGCGTTTGTTCCGCTCCGTGGCGTCCGCTGAAGATTACCTGAGCACCAACGCCAGCCACGATCTTCCCCCGGGCGTGGTCGGCGGGATCCAGAACTTTCTCGAGGCAGAGCCCTACCAGCAGCTGGTCGAGGAGCAGCGCTTGCTCGACCAGTATCATTCTGCCTGGGATCAGGCGCCCTACCCCCCGATCTTCGTTACCGTCAGCGCGGTGGTCGTACAATCGGGTCATGTGTTGCTGGTTCGACGCACTGCGGCCCCCGGAAAGGGGCTCTTCGCCCTGCCGGGCGGCTTCATCAATCCCCATGAGCGGTTACTCGATGGATGCTTGCGCGAGCTTCGCGAACGGATCCGCCTGAAGGTGCCGGAACCTGTCCTTAAGGGCTCACTGCGCGCCCAGCGGCTATTCGACGAGCCCCACCGTAGCTGGCGAGGACGCACCCTGGCCGAGGCCTTTTACTTTGCGCTGCGTCCCGAGCAACAGCTACCGCAACTAAAACCCGTCAAGGGCGGTGATCATGCCCGATGGGTAGCGCTGGCCGATCTCGAACCGGAGGGTCTGTTCGAGGATCACTTCTTCATCATCCAGAACTTCCTGGGGCTTCCCGCGGATTATGCCGGCGCTTGAGTGTTTCGAACTCAGGCATGAAGGAAGTCTCGTGGCAGCTTCATCATCTGGCGCCAAAGAGTTTCCACGCCAGGTTTATGCACCAGTGAGCAGCGGTAGAGACGAATCTCCAGCGGCACGTCCCACTTCTGATTGCCAGCCCGAACCAGTCTGCCGCTCGACAGTTCCTCGCGAATGCAAAAGTCGGGGATCCACGCCATGCCAACGCCCTGCAGCACCATGCCCTTGAGACCTTCGGCCATGGCGGTCTCGTATACGGTTCGCAAGCGCATGCGCAACGGGTCATTCTTGAGCAACATGCGCACGCTGCGACCAAGGAAGGCCCCTTGGGTATAGGAGAGATACGGGATCGACTCCTGACCTGCCAAGGGAAATCGTGGCTTGCCCGCCGCATCAGGCAGCGAGACCGGCAGCATGTTGACCTTGCCGATCGAGAAGGAGGGGAAGACTTCGGCGTCCAGCTGCATGCTGGCGTAGGGGTCGTAGTAGGCGAGCATCAGATCGCAATTGCCCTCGCGCAACACATGAATGGCCTCGCCGACGTTCATGGCTACCAGCCGTGTAGGTAGTTCCCCCACGCCTTGCTGGAGCCGCGAGATCCATTGCGGGAAGAAGCTCAGTGCCAGCGAATGCGCGGCGACAATATCAAGGGCTTCGTTAGCCATGGAGAGTCCGCGCAGATGGCCGAGCGACTCGGTGAGCTGCTCGACGAGATTACGCGCTGTCACCAGAAATAGCTGACCTTCCGATGTAATACCTACCGGCGTGGTGGAACGATCGATCAGAATGACACCGATGGCGTGTTCCAGTGACCGGATTCGGCGGCTGAAGGCCGGCTGGGTGACATGGCGCTGACGCGCGGCAGCAGAAAAGCTTCGGGTATTGGCCAGGGTGACGAAGTCTTCCAGCCATTTGGTCTCGAGGTTCACCGTGGCTCCCGATCACTGGTGCATTACCGGACAACGTCTTGCTGCCCTTGGCGAGGCGCTAATGTATCACTGGATTGGCGACAGCAGGTAGGCGGCGCGAGAAACCAACTTGCGCCATAGGGGACGCGAGGTCAGCTCCTCCAATGTGATAAGCCGACAACGGGAAAAATCGCGATCGAGCATCTGCCGAACCTCGGCAGCGAAACGCTTGTCGGGTACCACGGCGGTGATCTCAAAATTGAGGCGAAACGAACGGTTATCGAGATTTACCGTTCCGACACTGGCGGCGACATCGTCGATGAGCATCACTTTCTGATGCAGGAACCCCGGCTGGTAGCGATAGACCTTGACCCCGGCTCGCAACATGTCGGGCAGGAAGGAAAACGCCGACAGGAAGACCAGTAGATGATCTGGGCGCTCGGGTATCATGATCCGAACATCGACACCACGCATGGCGGCCAGCCGTAAGGCATCCTGTACCCCCTGGTCGGGCACGAAGTAGGGGCTGGTCACCCAGAACATTTTATTAGCACTGTGGATAGCATGCTGGACCAGCAGGCTAGCGGTCTCCTGCCGGTCTGCTGGTCCCGAGGGGACGATAACCACGTTCTGATTATCCTCACAGGTGATCCGTGGGGTCCAGGCAAGGTTGATCACCTCGCCCGTGGCCCAATGCCAGTCTTCCCAAAAGGCCTCCTGCAGCCCCAGGACGCTGGGCCCCGTCAACTTGAGATGGGTATCACGCCAGTGGCCATGACGATGATGCTGACCCAAGTACTCTACCCCGACATTAAAGCCCCCCAGCCAGCCTTCGCAGCCGTCGATCACCATCACCTTGCGGTGGTTGCGGAAGTTGAGCTGAAAGCGATGCCGGAACCCGCGTGATGAGCGGAAAGGGCTGACTTCGATACCCGCCTCGGCAAGCTCGCGCAGGTAGCCGTCTCGCAAGTTGTGGCTGCCGATTTCATCGTATAGAAAATACACCCGCACGCCACGTTCGACGGCCCTCACCAGGCGCTGTTTTAGATCAATACCCAGGGCATCGTGGCGCACGATGAAAAACTGGATCAACAAGTAATCCTCGGCTCTTTCGATACCATCGAACAGGCTTTCGAAAGTCGCCTCACCATCGATCAGGAGCCCGGCACAATTACCCCCGGTCATGGGCATCATCGCCAGCTGTTCGACGGCACGGATGTCGGCTTCCTGCGACTGGGTGATAAACGGTTCGACCCGCTCTCGGTAACGTGCCAAGACTCGGCGCAGTACGCTGTCGCGTTCGCCACGCGCCGACACGTAGCCGTAGAATCGCGGCCGACCGAAGATCCAGTAAGCGGGAACCGCCAAGTAGGGAAAGGTGACCAGAGAAATGATCCAGGCGATGGCGCCCTGGGAAGTCCGGCTGGACATCAAGGCCAGTACCGCCGAGAGGAACCCCAGCAGGTAGATCAGAAAAATCGCCCAACCGATCAACCAGGAAGTCATGTTCGCATCCCGTACCATAAGATAGCGGCAGTATGCCGCCCAGAAAAAAACAACGGTCTACAGCATACCCTTAAGGACAACGGCCCCACCAGAAGGCGGGGCCGTCGGATCTATTGAGTCATCGCGTCAGGCGCGCTCGGCGATGATCTCCTTCCACTTGGCAGGCCCGGTCTGGTGGATCGAGGTGCCTTGGCTGTCGACCGCTACGGTTACAGGCATGTCCTCCACCTCGAACTCATAGATGGCTTCCATGCCCAGGTCTTCGAAGCCCACCACTCGTGCCTTCTTGATGGCTTGCGCGACCAGATAGGCAGAGCCGCCCACGGCCATCAGATAGATGGCTTGGTTATCACGGATCGCCTCGATCGCCGCCTCACCCCGCTCGGCCTTTCCGACCATGCCCAGCAGGCCGGTTTCCTCGAGCATTGTGCGGGTGAACTTGTCCATGCGTGTCGCGGTAGTCGGACCGGCCGGGCCAACGACTTCGTCGCGTATCGGGTCCACGGGGCCCACGTAATAGATGAAGCGGCCTTTCATGTCGACGGGCAGGCTCTCGCCTTTCGCCAACATGTCGACCATGCGCTTGTGGGCGGCATCACGACCCGTGAGCAGCTTGCCGTTGAGAAGCAGGGTGTCGCCAGGCTGCCAGGTCTGCACCTCCTCCGGCGTTACGGTATCGAGGTTGACACGCTTGACGTTGTCACCCGCCTCGCGAGTGATCTCCGGCCAGTCCTCAAGCCTGGGTACCGGCAAGGCCGCCGGCCCCGATCCATCCAGCGTGAAGTGGGCATGCCGGGTAGCAGCACAGTTGGGGATGATTGCCACCGGCTTGTTGGCGGCATGGGTCGGGAAGTCCTTGACCTTGATGTCGAGCACCGTGGTCAAGCCCCCCAGACCCTGGGCACCGATGCCGCTCCTGTTGACCTTGTCGAAGAGCTCGAGGCGCAGCTCCTCGGCACGGTTCGATGGACCACGGGCCTGGAGCTCCTGGATATTGATAGGCTCGAGAAGCGATTCCTTTGCAATCTCCATGGCTTTTTCCGCAGTGCCACCGATGCCGATGCCCAGCATGCCGGGCGGGCACCAGCCGGCGCCCATCTTCGGTAGCTGCTCCATCACCCAATCGACCACGTTATCCGAGGGGTTGAGCATGGCAAACTTGGATTTGGCCTCGCTGCCCCCGCCTTTGGCTGCCACGTGAACCTCGATGGTATCGCCGGGCACCAGCTTATGATGGATAACCGCCGGGGTATTGTCGCCGGTATTCCTGCGGGCGCCGTCCGGGTCAGCCAACACTGAGGCGCGCAGCACGTTGTCAGGCAACTGGTAGGCGCGGCGTACGCCCTCGTTGATCATGACGTCGAGACTCATATCGGTCTCGAAGCGCACCTGCATGCCGATGTGGACAAATACGGTGACAATGCCGGTGTCCTGGCAGATGGGACGATGCCCTAAGGCGCACATACGTGAATTGATCAGGATCTGGGCGATGGCGTCCTTGGCCGCAGGATTTTCTTCTCGTTCGTAGGCAGCTGCCATGGCCTCGATGAAATCCTTGGGATGGTAGTACGAGATGTATTGTAGGGCATCGGCGACGCTCTGGATCAGATCGTCTTGGTGGATTACGGTCATTGGCAAGCGTCTCCTCAGGTGTTGTCGTCATGCCCGCGTCGAGGCGATCAAAGGCCGCAGCGGTAGGTTCAAACGGCGGGCATTATACCTTCCCCTTTGACTTACTGACATTTACATCTTTATCTGGGTTGTTAAATAAAAAAAGACAACGGTATAATATTTCCTCAGCGATCAACCTGCTGGCTGGCAGCGAGGACAGAAGTAGAGCCGTCGGGAGGTCACCATCACCCGTTCGATGTCCGTGCCGCAGGCGTGGCACGGCAGGCCTTCACGCTCGAACATGGCAAAGCGCCAGCGTCGCCAACTGGCTTCCCGGGCACGCTCGGCGGCACCCCAGTCGGCACGATTAGTCACCCCCGCCTGGTCGTAAGCCTGGCGCGTCACCGATAGGATGCATGTCGCCAGGCGCGACAGGGCGCCCTCCTCCAGCTCTCCTGGCCGACTCGTGAAGTGCAGTCCGGCAAAGAACAGGATCTCGGTGCGCAGGTAGTTGCCGATGCCGGCGAACAGCGATTGGTCAAGCAACAGCCCGCCGAGGCAGCGCCGCTGGAAGCGCGGCTCGAGAAGCGTCGCCCTGACCTGCCCCAGCGTCACGCCATGGGTCAGCAGGTCTGGACCGAGACGCGACAGGAAAGGGTGGTCGCCGAGCTGCTCCCCGGCCCATAGCGAGACGTCCGAGGCGCTGTAGAGGCTGGCCGCCCTCCCCTGCGCCACCAGTCGGACGCGCAGCGAACGGCTGGTATCCGGCTCGCAGTCGGTAGCGTGAACCTTCCAGACTCCGTACAGCTGGTTATGGGAGTAGAGCACGCGGCCGTCGTCAAAGCGGGTCAGCAACGCCTTGCCCCAGCTGTCCACGGCGATGACCTCGCGACCGACCAGCGAGGCGGCCTGCCCGGCCAGATCGGGAAAGACGAACCAGGCATCGTCGAGACGCCGGCCGGCGATCTGACGATGCACGCGGTCCGCGGTACGACGGATCTCCGGACCTTCTGGCATGGCGGGCGGCCGTCAGGCGGAGCCAAGGAGCAACTGGCGCTCCTTCAGCTTGTGGAGGCGATCCCGCAGCCGCGCGGCTTCCTCGAATTCAAGATTCTGCGCGGCTTCGAACATGGCATCCTCGATGCGAGAGACTTCTTTCAAGAGCTCCTTGGGCGATAGTTCGTCTAGATCGTAGACCGCGGCCCCCTCCGCCACCTGGCGCTCGTTCTTGCGCCGCTTGCTCTTCCCACCTGGCGCTTGTGCGGCCTCGAGAATATCGGCGACTGAGCGGGTCACGGTCGTCGGGGTGATCCCGTGCTGCGCGTTGTGGGCAATCTGCTTGTTACGCCGCCGCTCGGTTTCTTCCATGGCGCGGCGCATCGAGTCGGTGATCCGATCCCCGTAGAGGATCGCCTTGCCGTGAGCGTTGCGTGCCGCTCGCCCCATGGTCTGGATTAGCGAGCGCTCGTTGCGCAGGAAGCCCTCCTTGTCGGCATCAAGTATCGCCACCAGCGACACCTCGGGGATATCGAGCCCCTCACGCAGCAGGTTGATGCCTACCAGCACATCGAACTTGCCCAGCCGCAAGTCGCGGATGATCTCCACCCGCTCGACCGTATCAATATCCGAATGCAGATAGCGTACGCGCACGCCGTGCTCGTCGAGGTATTCGGTGAGGTCCTCGGCCATGCGCTTGGTCAGGGTCGTCACCAGCACCCGCTCCTCGACTTCCGCCCGCAAATGGATCTCTGATAGCAGGTCATCGACCTGGGTCGAAGCTGGGCGCACCTCCAGTTGCGGATCGAGCAGGCCGGTCGGGCGCACCACCTGCTCAACGACCTGACCCGCGTGCTCGGCTTCATAGGGCCCGGGAGTGGCCGACACGAAGATCGTCTGAGGCGAGATCGACTCCCATTCCTGAAAGGTCATGGGGCGGTTATCCAGTGCTGAGGGGAGCCGGAAGCCATATTCCACCAGCGTTTCCTTGCGTGAGCGGTCGCCCTTGTACATGCCGCCCACCTGAGGAACGCTGACGTGGGACTCGTCGATGAAAAGCAACGCATCCGCCGGCAGGTAGTCGAAGAAGGTGGGCGGCGGCTCGCCAGGGTTGCGACCAGACAGATAGCGTGAATAGTTCTCGATGCCGTTGCAGTAGCCCAGCTCCAGCATCATCTCGATATCGTAGAGGGTGCGCTGCTCCAGGCGCTGGGCTTCCACCAGGCGCTCGTGCTTGCGCAGCCAGTCGAGCCGCTCGACCAGTTCGGTCTTGATCGCGTCGATAGCCCCGAGGATGGTCTCGCGCGGGGTGACATAATGCGACTTAGGATAGATGGTCATGCGCGGCACCCTGCCCCGCACTTCGCCGGTCAAGGGGTCGAAGAGGCTGATCGTGTCGATCTCATCGTCGAACAGCTCGACCCGCACCGCCTCGTCCTCGGCATCCGCCGGGAAAATATCGATCACGTCGCCGCGCACGCGATAGGTGCCACGCTTAAAGTCCATGTCGTTGCGGGTGTACTGAAGTTCCGCCAGGCGTCGGAGCATCTTGCGTTGGTCGATCAGCTCGCCACGGGAGAAATGCAGTCGCATCTTCAGGTACTGGTCCGGGTCGCCCAGGCCGTAGATCGCCGATACCGAGACCACGATAATTGCATCGCGCCGCTCGAGCAGGGCCTTGGTAGCCGACAAGCGCATCTGCTCAATATGGTCGTTGATCGAGGCATCCTTCTCGATGAAGGTGTCCGATGACGGCACATAGGCCTCGGGTTGGTAGTAATCGTAGTAGGAGACGAAATACTCAACGGCGTTGTCGGGGAAGAAGGCCTTGAATTCCCCGTAGAGCTGAGCGGCCAGGGTCTTGTTGGGCGCCATCACGATAGTCGGGCGCTGCAGGCGCTCGACCACGTTGGCCATGGTGAAGGTCTTGCCGGAGCCCGTGACGCCCAGCAGCGTCTGATGGGTCAGTCCCGAGTCGAGCCCCTCGACGAGACTCTCGATGGCCGCAGGCTGGTCGCCCGCAGGCTTGAACTTCGACTGCAAATGAAACGATTTGCTCATGGCATCTTCCGGACGGCGCGGGCGCCATGATGGCGCCCGCGCGAGACGATAATGACCCCAGATCGCGTCAGGCGTGAGGCTGGGTAGTTCGCGTGGTGACTTCTACGGTGGAACTGGTTATCAGCCGGTGTATCGGACACTTGTCACTGATTTCCTCTAGCCGTGCCCGCTGCGCGGGATCGTCGATCCCATGGAAGGTCATCAGCACTTCGAGTCGGTACGTGCCGTGGCGTTCCTCGCTGTCATCACGATTGACCGTGACGCTGACCCGTTTCAGGGGCCACGCCTTGCGCCGCGCATACATCTGCGCCGTGATGGCCTTGCAGGCGCCAAGCGACAGATCGAAGTAATCATGCGGATCCGGCGCGGTCCCTTCACCGCCGAACTCTTCCGGCACATCGACGAAGAGGTCGTCGAAGCCGTCGAGTTCAACACACTGACGGTAGATATGGTTGCGCTCGCTAATGACTTCAATGGGCTTCTTCTTCATCCTTTACCTCGACATGATCGGGTGACGTAATGTAGTCAAGTCACATTGATAGACAGATCAAGGGCTTCCACCGCCTTGATCAAGGCGTCCCGTCGGACTCGACCCTCCACCTCGGCGCCATGCTTACCGACTTCGACACTCTCGACACCGTCGATCAACATGAGCGTAGTCGTGATGCAGTTGACCTGCTCGGCGCTCTCGACGCCCTCGAAACTAAGCGACTGGTTCGCCATACACATTTACGTCCTGACTTGGCATGCCTGACAAGGTTCCAAGTCTAGCATGGCCGCAATACCGCTAAGGTGGTTGCAATGCGGCACCCAAGCCCGCATTTAGACGTCATGAACGATTTCACCTCATCGCCAGGAGCCCCGGAAATGACCGATTGGATCGCTGCCACAGGCGGTCGGCAGGAAGCCGAATACAAGGTGTTGTTCGACGCACCGGATCAGGCGCGCCTGGCCCTGGAAGGTACGACACTGACTCCGCTGGCCCACTTTGGTGTGCTCGACGTAGTCGGCAGCGACGCCGAAACGTTCCTGCAGGGACAGACCAGTGCCCAGGTGGCCCTGGCCGACGGGGACTTCGCTCCACTGACCTGTTTCTGCACCCCCAAGGGCCGCATGTTGGCCAATGCCCAGTTATGGCGGGTTGCCAAGGATCATTACCGGTTGCTGATGCATGCCAGCCTGGTCAAGGCGCTGGCCGAGCACCTGGGCAAGTTTGCCGCCTTCTACAAGGTCAACCTCGACATCCGCGACGATCTGGCGCTGCTGGGTCTGGTCGGCCGCGAAGCGGCGGCCCTCGCCGAGGTACGTTTCGATATTAAGCCGCCCCGGCCATGGCACCAGGCAGCCAACGACGACCTGCAGCTACTGGCCCATCCCGGCCCGCGCCCTCGCATGCTGGCCTGCCTGTCCGCCGAGCGGGCCATCGAGGCCTGGCAACGGCTGAGCGAACATGCCACGCCGGTTGATAATGCTGTCTGGCGCTTGCACGACATCCAGGCTGGCCTCGCCTGGCTGGATACCAGCCAGCGTGATGCCTACCTACCGCAGATGATCAACTGGGAGGCCCTGGGCGGTATCAGCTTCAAGAAGGGCTGCTATACGGGCCAGGAAGTGGTCGCTCGGGCGCACTTCCGTGGCCAGGTCAAGAAGCGCCTGGTCCGGGCCCAGCTCGACGGCAATCGGCTTCCCGACCCCGGCAGTGCTATCGAGGATGCCGACGGCAAACGTCTCGGCGAGGTGTTCTGCGCCGAGTTGGATGCCTATGGAGAAGCCGAAGTGCTGGCAGTGATCAGCACCCGGGAAGCGGCCTTGCCGTTGAGTGTCGCGGGCCAGAGGCTCAAGCTGCTGAAACTGCCCTACGAGATAGAACGGTTGGACCCCGAGAGCCTCGCAACCAGAGGCTAAACCTCAACGTTGGAACAGGCGCTCAGCATTGGCGGTGCTGAGTGCTGCCACCTGATCGATCGTCTGCTCACGCAGCTTCGCCACATGCTTACACACCTCGGCAACGTTGGCCGGTTCGTTACGCTCGCCCTGAAGGCCGGCAAGCGGCATGTCGGGGCTGTCGGATTCCAGCACAAAGCCCTCATCCGTCAGCGACGCGACCGCGCGATGAAGACGCTTGGCGCGCTCATGGGTCAAGGCACCGCCGAGGCCCAGGGTAAAGCCGAGATCGAGAAACTGGCGGGCCTGTTCGGGGGAACCGGAAAAGGCGTGAATCAGCCCACCAGCCGACAGGTCGAGCTGACGCAAGCGCTTGGCTACCCGATCGTTGGCTTGAACACAGTGAATCACCACCGGCAGCCGGTGTCGCTTGGCCAAACGCAACTGAGCATCGAAGAAACGCCACTGATCGCCGAGTGTGTCGGCAAAGCGCGCATCGATGCCGCATTCGCCGACTGCCACGATCTCGGGGTGGGCTGCCAAGGCTTGATCCAGTGCCTCGAGATCCGACTCGCGATGCTGGTCGATGAAGTAGGGATGCAGTCCCAGGCAGACCTCGACGTCATCTCGCTTGCCGAGCACCAGCACCAGATCCCATCGTGCCCGGGTCGTGCCAGGCACCACGAAACCGCGCACCCCTCTGGCCCTGGCCCGCTCGAAGACCGCCTCGCGGTCGGCATCGAAGTCGGGAAAATCCAGGTGACAGTGGGCGTCTATCAGCATGAGCATCGACCAATACGGAAAAGCATCAATGTTCGCGTGTGGGCTGGAAGCGGATCTCCGGCCAGCGCTCCTGGGTCATCTGCAGATTGACCCGCGTCGGCGCAATGTAGGTCAGATAACCGCCGCCATCGATGGCCAGATTGGTGCTGGCCTTGCGCTTGAAGTCATCGAGCTTCTTGGCATCCTCGCTGTAGACCCAACGGGCGGTATGCACGTTCACCGCCTCGTAAAGACAGTCGACCTTGTACTCTTCCTTCAGCCGATGGGCGACCACATCGAACTGCAGGGTCCCCACCGCGCCGAGAATCAAGTCGTTGTTGTCCAGTGGCATAAAGACCTGGGTCGCACCCTCCTCGGAGAGCTGCTGCAGGCCCTTCTGCAGTGCCTTCATCTTCAGCGGGTCCTTGAGGCGCACGCGCTTGAAGAGTTCCGGAGCGAAGTGCGGGATGCCGGTAAAGCGCATGTCCTCGCCCTGAGTGAAGGTATCACCGATCTGGATGGTGCCGTGATTGTGCAGCCCAATGATGTCGCCCGGCCACGCCTCCTCGACCTGCGAACGGTCCGAGGCCATGAAAGTCAGGGCATCGGCGATCTTGACATCCTTGGCGATACGCACGTGGCGCATCTTCATGTTGCGGTCGTACTTGCCGGAACACACACGCAGGAAGGCAATGCGGTCGCGGTGATTGGGGTCCATGTTGGCCTGTATCTTGAAAACGAAACCGCTGAAGCGCTCATCCTCAGCTTCGACGGTGCGGACATCAGTATCGCGGGGCTGGGGCGTCGGCGCGTACTCGACGAAGCCATCCATCATCTCGCGCACGCCGAAATTACCCATGGCGGTGCCGAAATACACTGGTGTCAGCTCGCCACGCCGATACGCCTCCAGATCGAAGTCATGAGAAGCGCCGCGAACCAGATCGATTTCCATGCGTAACTCCGCGGCCTGCTCTTCGCCAAGAACCTTATCTACCTCGGGGTTATCGAGTCCCTCAATGCGCTTGTCGTCGGGAATGCGGCTACCCTGCCCTTGAGTATACAGATGGATAACATCGTTCAGCAGGTGATAGACGCCACGGAAGTGGCGCCCCATGCCGATCGGCCAGGTCATCGGCGCGCACTGGATGTTGAGCACCTCCTCGACCTCGTCCATGACCTCGATCGGGTCACGGGTGTCGCGATCCAGCTTGTTGATGAAGGTAAGGATCGGCGTGGTGCGCAGGCGGCAGACCTCCATCAGCTTGACGGTCCGGGACTCGACGCCCTTGGCACAATCGATGACCATCAGGGCCGAATCCACTGCGGTCAGAGTACGGTAGGTATCCTCGGAAAAGTCCTCATGCCCTGGTGTGTCGAGCAGATTGACGATGCGACCGCCGTAGGGAAACTGCATGACCGAGGTCGTTACCGAGATACCGCGTTCCTGCTCCATCTTCATCCAGTCGGAGGTAGCGTGGCGGTCGTTGCGCTTGCTCTTGACCGAGCCAGCCATCTGGATGGCATTGCCGAAAAGCAGCATTTTTTCGGTGATGGTGGTCTTGCCGGCGTCGGGGTGACTGATGATCGCGAAGGTTCTACGAAGCCCGACTTCACGGGCCAAGGTGGGATTTGACATCGATGCGGAGCCTGGTCGGGTCTCGAATGGATTCTCGAAAGGCCGCCATGATAGCGCGACAGACCACTGGGCTGCACCCTGGGTATTACACAAACCGGGGTCAAACACGTTAGGCTGAACACAGCATTCATCGAGGTAGTCCAATGAAGCTGGTTTACGACGGTCAGTGCCCGATGTGTCGGCAATATGTGCGGCTACAACGCATCCGACGTGATCTGGGTGAGGTTGGACTGATCGACGCCCGTGAAGATAGCGCCGTTAGAGACGAATTGACCCGCCTCGGCATCGACCTGGACGAAGGCTTCGCGTTGCAGATTGGCGAATGCTGGTATCACGGCAGTGAGGCGTTGCATCGACTCAGCCTGATGAGTACTCGAAGCGGCCTCGTCAATCGCGGAATGGCGCGCCTCTTTGCGTCTCCCGAGCGCTCTGCTCGTCTTTACCCGCCGCTCAAGGCTTTCCGAAATACCCTGCTGAGGCTGTTGGGACGCCTTCCTATCCATAACCTGCGCAAGTAATCGGGCGGCATTCCCAACTTGCCGTTCACGGAATTATCTACAACGATGAAGCGATCGAGAACGGTGCCTACCTGATGATGCTCGATGTTCCCGAGGGACGGGAAAATGAGATCGATTCAGTCATTCATCGCCATCATCCCGAAGTGGTCATAGAAAAGGCCACCCCCAAGGAGAAGACATTCTGGGGGCAAGGCCAGCAATGATTCCCGCACGCCCCCAACAGATCGACTCGTCGCCCTAGCGTGGCCTGAGACGATACCCTACGCCTGTCACGGTCTCGATTCGCGAGGCCTGGCTGCCTAGCTTGCCTCTCAGGCTATGCACCACGGCATCCACAACGTTGCTGCCGCCCTCATAGCGCGTGCCCCACACATTATGCAGTAATTCGCTGCGCGATACCGCCTTGCCCTGACGGGCGGCCAGATAACGTGTGACACCAAACTCCAGTGGGGTCAGCGCCACCCGATCTTCCTCCAGCACTAACTCCCGCGCTTCCACATCGAGCAGTTCCTGACCGTGATGAATACCGAGTTCCGCCGCGGCGATGTCTGACAACCATCCATCCACTGAAGCCGGCCCAAAGTCGAGCACGACACTGTGATAAGTGACACCGTTGAGATCGACCTCTCGGTCGGATAACACTTCGAACCCCAGCCGTTCAGCCACCGAAGCATAGGCGGAAAGATCACACACCGTTAGATACACCCGCCGCAGCCTCGGCCGCAGAGTCATGTAGATACGCTTCAGATCTAGCCAGACAGCGGCTTGGACATCGCTGGGCGAGTCGCCTTCATCGACGCTCAACCAGCGTCGGCACAATAGGGCAATGGCTCCACGGGGCATCGGCCATTGCTCAAGATGCCGGAACCACTGGGCCGTTATCGGATCCTCGAGAAGCCATGCCGGCTCAGCGGTATCAGAGCGCAGTTTGCAACATACGCCAGCGACACGACCTTTCCGGCCGCGCACGACAGAGAAACTCTGCGGCTGACGTCGCCACCATCGCATCAATGCCTCGGCTGCCTCACGGCTCTCGTGCGCATGGACAATAGCCGCTATGGCCTCACTGTCCTGTGGCTGTGCGTGCTCGACCATCAATGATGGCGTGCCGCTGGGAAAGAAGGCTTCGCGCACTACCGGATTCTCGATCAGGTAGAGCATGTCGGCTGTGTAGCGCCACAGATCGACGCCAGCGGCGGCCTCGGCTTCGGTTATCAGCTGCCGCCAGGCAGCGCGCCGATACGCCAGATGGCGACTGGGGTCGCTGGCATGCAGGGAGTGAGCGATCGCATCCCTTACGGCGTCGTGGATCACCAGGCCATCACTGGCAATTTCCACGAAGGGTAACTTACGCAGGCGCTCATAAGCATCTTGTGGGGCGATCTCAGGGAACAGGGCCCGTAACAATGAAATGGTGACCCGCCGTGCGACGGCGGCCCCTTCCAATACACGGCGAGTGGCCACGTCACCGACATCAGCTAGGAACATCTGGGTTAGTTCTTCTAGGGCTTTCTGTATCGGGGCTTCTCGCAGCCATTGCCCGGACGGCTCTTCGCGGACCGCAGCGGCTGCAAGCGTCAGGGCCAGAGGATGACCGTGAGTCGGGGGAATGATCGACGCCACCTGCTCGGCGTTCATTCCCATACTCGTCAAGAAATCTCTCGCTTCGGTCTCGCTCAATGGCGATATCGCCACGGATTGCAACAATCGTCCCCAGCCCGGCATATCAGCCCAGGTGTCGAGCGGCCGCTGGCGGCCAAACAGGAACAGCCGGACGTTCTCGGGCAACATCGGCACGAAAACTCGGCACAACCAGGTATCGAGAAGACGCAGGACCTCGTAGGTATCCAAGGCCAGAACGGTCGCTGGCCCAAGGTCACCCAAGCGAGCCGTGAGAGCGCCGATGTCCTGATCCCCACCACCAATGGCATGGCTTAATGCCTTGAGAAAACCGGGTTCCGTCGGCTCCACATTGCGGCAGTCCAGACGAACGACAGTGACACCTGCATCCCTGGCCTGTTTGGCAAATCTTTCAAGCAGCGCCGTCTTGCCGATGCCAGCGATGCCGTGGACATGCACCACACGCGCCCCGTCACGCCCAAGCGCGTCATTCAGGGCATCCAGTTCCGCAGTACGACCGACGAAGGCTTGATGCGCCTGAGTCGCCAACAAGTCTGACATCCGCTGCGGCATGGCTCGCCCTCCTCTTGACTTCAGGTTAGTTGGCCAGGGGCAGGTGTGCAGAACGCGTTGGCCTTACGGGGAAGAAAGGTAATTCTCATGATTTTCTCATCGCCTCATCACATGTCTTAACCGATTCGGCGCTATAAAAAATGCACAGCCAGAATAAAGTTTACAGACGAGAGGAGCAAAACCATGAACACACAATGGAATATTAAAGGTGAATACCTGGAAAGCTGCAGCTGCCGTGGGGCTTGCCCCTGCGTGTATCTTGGTTCACCCACCGAGGGCGACTGTAGTGCACTGGTCGGTTGGCACATTAATGCAGGACGCTATGGCGACATCGGGCTCGATGAACTCAATGTTGCCGTTGCACTGAGTTCTCCCGGGGCGATGGCCGAGGGTAACTGGAAGGTCGTGTTGTATCTCGATCAGCGGGCCGATGAGCGCCAGCAGGAAGCGCTAGGGACAATATTCGGGGGTCAGGCAGGAGGTCATCCAGCCGTGCTTGCCTCACTTATCAGCGAGGTGCGCGGCGTAGAGCGGCTGCCCATCAGCTACGGGATCGAAGGAGGCCGGCGGCACCTCGCACTGGGTGAGACCGCAGAAGCCGATATTACGGCTCTTGAAGGCCTGGATGGCGGTGAGATCACTATCACCAACCACCCATTGGCGGTGGCGCCAGGTCAGACCTTGGTGGTGGCGAGCTCAAAGGCACTGCGACATCAGGCCCACGGCATTGATATTGATCTCAGCGAACGCACGGCATTCTACTCGCCGTTTGCCTATACGGGACCTTGAGAGGAGCATCGCCATGGAGATGACCATGTCGCGGATTCACTCGCACGAGCGGGTACTGACCGCCACGGCTCTGGTTGCCCTGACGATGCTCGCCTGGTGGCATCTCATCATGCAGGGATCAGCCGATGGCATGTCCATGAGCATGCCGGCGTCGAGCGACTGGGGCTTGCAGATGCTGGGGGTAAGCGTACTGATGTGGAGCGTGATGATGATCGCCATGATGCTGCCGAGTGCCGGTCCGATGATCCTTACCTATACCCGGGTCTACCAGAAACGACGCGCGAATGGTTCAGCGCTGGTGCCGACCTGGCTATTCGTGGTGGGTTATCTCACTATCTGGGTGGGCTTCGCGATCTTCGCCGCCCTGGCACAGTGGAGCCTGCACCAGAGCACACTACTGAGTTCCGCGATGGGCCACGTCGGTCCGTTACTGGGGGGCAGCCTGCTCATCATGGCGGGTGCCTTTCAGTTCAGTGGCCTCAAACAAGCCTGCCTTGGCAAGTGTCGTACGCCGCTCAGTTTCTTGACCACCGAGTGGCGCGAAGGGCGAACTGGGGCATTTACCATGGGCTTAAGACACGGTGCCTTCTGCACTGGATGCTGTTGGGCGCTGATGCTGCTGATGTTCGTGGGTGGTGTCATGAGTCTCGTCTGGATGGTGGCTCTGGCGGTGTACCTCCTGACCGAAAAACTGCTGCCCCGTGCGGATGATATCAGCCGTCTCGTTGGCGGCCTGCTGGTTCTGGCAGGAATCGCGTTACCGCTTGTCATGGCCTGACGAGGACGACGCGCCGTCTTGAATGATGAGATAGCGCGACGTCCTTGCTATCGTGAGGAGGCAAGTAATTCTCTATCATTTTTATTTATCAACGAAAGCATTTCCGATAGAACCTCTGCATTATTTGCTTCGTTGAATCGGGCGTCATTAAAAGCAACTTTCTGCGAAGCTTTAACATCGCTACTCTTGCCAAGTGTTGTTTACCGTGCTTGGCGACTGACTCCATGCCCGGACGACATACTTCACTCGTTTCCAGACAAAGAACAGGTTTTCCCGAACGCTCTGCCACCCTTTTCGCCACCGGCTCATCTTTTGTAATTAACAGCCGCGTCACCGAACATCTATAATGATCGGCTTGGCGGATGGCATATTCCCCAGCGCAATCCTTCTTTCTCATCGATGACGCAACGCTCATCATCGGATAGCCATGCCCTATGTTATTGTCTGCTAGCCAACGTAATGTTGGCTCACGATATTTCTCACTACGATGGGTCATGGCTGTATGCAGTTTATAGAATATCGACGAACTTGATGCTATCCCTCTCGATATACACTGCCAGCCGGGTCACCTGACGCGATGTCTTGTCTTGAATTTCCTCAAGCGCAGCCCGCATGGAAACCCCTGTCATGACGCCATCATCTACCAGCAATTTTTTTTGGCATCCCAGACGGTATGCAAAGCTCTCGCTCCTTTCCTCGTGCTACCCGAGATTATTCGAGCATCATTGAGGAGAGGAAGGAGTTCAGATCGGTACATTTGAAGTTAAGTAACAGGCTTATCATATACGCAGGAATCATTCCGCTTCGAGGAATACCGACCACCAAATCGTAGCCCTCTGCTTGAAGCTTATGAATATTATCCTGAATATCCTTAACCAAATCTTTATATTATTTAAACTACATAGCTAATCCTTACCGGCATTTCTCAAAAGACTACTTATTGAACAGATTGATCAAGAAAAATTAAAAATACAGTCACTGAAGGACTAGATTTATCATCAAGGACTAACATGGGATAAGCCCGCTTCCATCTTGGATATCGAATCTAAAAAGAGATTAGCACGCTTCAACTCATGGGCACAAACATTTCGATAGCATGACAGACAATGAACCCTCATCTTACAAGTGGCCATTTTTCTTACGTCGTGATCTGGCGACAACTACGTTGACAGATAGGGAGCACGGCAACGACCACTTACGCAGCATATAGTGATCATTTTTTTTATATCTTTGATTAGCATGTTAATGCTTTTATTATTTTTTAGTTATTGATCACACTGAAACTTACTACATCTTCATTATGACGATAGCCAAGATTGAATGATCCTCAGCATCTTCATCGTCTCGCTCGAAGCACCAGAAAGGTGAATCACGTTGCTTCAGAACACTTTTGGGGATAGATATCGTTTTTCAGACGCTCCAGCACTGGCATTGTCGGCGAGCCATGCGCGATCGGGTATCATCTAGGCGTCGTGAAACTTGGAGAGATCATGCTCGCCGCCCTGCCCCTGCCGCTTTCTACCCCCGGCCGTAACCTGGTACGCCTAACCTTCGTACGCGGCATCACCTGGACCGGTTTTCTTGCCGGTATCATCATCGGTATCGAGGTGCTGGATTTTGCGCTCGATGTGACCACCGTCATCGCGGTGATCGTGAGCATGGCCCTGATCAATGTCACTACCTGGTGGCGTCTCGGCCGCCCGCGTGCAGTCACCCACGGCGAGTATCTTGCCCACTTGATGGCCGATGTCGCTGGGCTGACCTTGCTGTTCTACTTTACGGGCGGCTCCACCAACCCGTTCATTACTTACTATCTCGTGCCGGTCACCATCGCTGCTGCCACCCTGCCCTGGCGCCACGCCTGGACTGTCGCTGCAGCAGCGATGCTGGCCTACTCGGTGCTGATGTTTCATTATCAGCCGATTCCCCAGCTGAGCCATGGCCATACCAGTGGCAACCTTAATCTGCACGTGCTGGGTATGTGGCTGAATTTTGGCCTTTCTGCGGGACTGGTGACGTTCTTCATCTTCAAGATGGCCCACGCTCTGCGCGGCCGTGACCAGGCATTGTCACGCACCCGTGAGGCGGCACTACGTAACGAGCAGGTACTGGCCGTGGCCACCCAGGCCGCCGGCACGGCACACGAGCTGGGAACTCCGCTGTCGACCATGGCGGTGCTTCTCAGCGAGATGCGTGAGGAGGTCCGAGGCAATGCCCTTCTCGAGAAGGATCTGGCGGTTCTGCGTGACCAAGTGGATACCTGCAAGTCGCGATTGCTCCATCTTGTGGAAAATGCCGACCGAAGGCGTATGGCTGAGCCCGAGATCCTCGATGCCAACCTCTGGCTGGCCCGAGTGGTTCAACGCTGGCTGGTGCTGCGCCCCGACGTCAGCTACCGCCTTGAGGTCGCCGATCGCCGAGGTCGGCCGTGGCTGGCCGTGGATACTACTCTCGATCAGGCGCTGACCAACCTGCTCAACAATGCCGCCGATGCCAACTCGGACGATATCCTCATTCATCTCGACTGGACGGCGGAGGATGTGGTGATCGACATCCGTGACCATGGCCCCGGCGTAGCCATGTCCATCGCCGACCAGCTCGGTGAGACCTTCGTTTCCACCAAGAGCAAGGGCCTGGGTATGGGACTCTTCCTGACACATGCCACCATCAACCGTTTTGGTGGCGGCGTCAGACTGTACAATCACCCCGAAGGCGGAACCCTCACCGAGGTTACCCTGCCACGTAGTGAACCTGCTGTCTGACTGCGCATTGTTGTCAACATCCCTGCGAGGACGCCATGCAAGAGAGCACACAACACCTGCTGATCATCGACGATGATGAGATGTTCTGCCATGTACTACACCGTGCCATGAGCCGGCGGGGTTACGAAGTACTGGTGGCTCGCAATGCCGGCGAGGCGTTGACCCTGGCCAGACGCCACCTACCGGAAATAGCCACACTGGATCTCAAGCTCGAGAATGAATCTGGCCTCAAGCTGCTGCCCGAGTTGCTGGAACTGGTGCCGGCTTGCCGGGTGGTGGTCCTGACCGGTTATTCCAGTATTGCCACGGCGGTGGAAGCGATCAAGCTGGGCGCGGTGAACTATCTGTGCAAGCCGGCCGATGCCGACGAGATTCTAGCCGCCCTTCAGAAGCAACAAGGTGACCCTGACACCGAAGTGGCGGACAAGCCGCCGTCGATCAATCGCATCACCTGGGAGCACATCCAGAAGGTACTGCAGGAACACGACGGCAATATCTCGGCGACTGCCCGCGCATTGGGGATGCACCGACGCACTCTTCAGCGCAAGCTGCAAAAGCGGCCGGTGCGACGCTAAGGATTAACGCAATTACTGCGCCGTCCAGCCCAGATCGATATTCCAGCTGGAGCCGGTCACCGCGCCGGCCGCATCCGAGGCCATATAGGCGACCAGCTCGGCGACCTCGGAAGGTTCGATCAGACGCTTGACCGCCGCATTCTTGAGCATGATTTGCTCGATCACTTCCTGCTCCTGCATGCCGTGCATTCTGGCCTGGTCAGCAATCTGATTGTCGACCAGCGGGGTTTTCACGTAAGCCGGACAGATGGCGTTGGCGGTGATGCCCTGAGCGCCACCCTCCAGCGCTGCGGTCTTGGTCAAACCGATCATGCCATGCTTGGCACTGATATAAGCCGACTTGCCGGGTGAGGCCACCTGAGCATGCACAGAAGCGATATTGATGATGCGCCCCCAGCCGTTCTCGCGCATGGAGGGCCAAACAGCCTGGCTTAGCAGGAAGGGTGCCGTGAGCATCAGATCGATGATGCGACGCCACTGGGACTCGGGAAACTCCTCGATGGGGGCAACGTGCTGGATGCCGGCATTATTGACCAGGATATCAACCCTGCCGTAGCGCTTGATGGCATCGGCCGCCGCCGCCTTGCAGGCCTCACCGTCGGTCAGGTCTGCCTGATAAAAAGCCGCCCCAACCGACTCCGCAAGCGCCTTACCATCCGGATTGAAATCCACTGCCAGGACCTGGTGGCCCAGTTCGCGAAAGTGGCGGACCACGGCCTCACCGATACCGCTACTGGTGCCGGTCACCAAGGCGACGCGGGGAGTGGCTGCGCTCGATGTCATTTGTCTCTCCTTAACAATATTGATCGGGATTCGGATAGGGATTTGGCAAGCGTTCGCCCTGCCCAGCATACGGATGCGGCCAGGATGTCACCAGTCAGCCATCGTCGGGCGTCATGACGCGCTCCATGAGCTGCTGAGCCAGACGGCTAGCTTGCTGTAGCGACTCAATATCCGAGAGATCATCCAGCACCTGGCAGCGCCACCACCAGATACCCACCTCGAGTCGTTCAGCTACAAAATCGTAGCCACCCGAGGGCAAAGCAACATGGCGTGTGGCACCATTGTCCGGCACCAATGCCGCCGAGTCTTGGGGCAGCATCGCCAGCGACAGTGACAGCGGCGTGATCAGCGCCCCCAGCAGTTGGTTATCCACCGGTTGAAAACACAAGGCATCGACGCCGAGTCGCGGATTGAAATGCGGATCACGCTTGGCCGATTTGAGATGGCGACGTGTCCAGGCATCGGCAAACTGGCGCAGCCGTCCATACTGTTCGGGGCTCAAGGACTGCATCGACTCCTCCCTAGGTTGCACGCCATGATACCCAGCCATCGAGGTGTTCGGCAGCGCCGTTGTGAACTGCTAGCATAAGTCATTCGTCCCGCTGCCGATAAGTTGACCGCCATGTCCCCTGCCGAGCGCCTGAAGATAACCGTGAACATCGCCAAGGAGGCGGGCCAAATGATTGTAAAGGCTCGTCAGGAAAAGAATTTCGCGCACCGCTACAAGGATCAGGGGCGTGAACTGGTCACCGATGTCGACGTGGCGGTAGATACTCTGATCAGTGAACGCCTTCAGTACCACTTCGGCAACGAAGCGCGCCTCAGCGAAGAACTTGCTCCTAACCGAGACGCTCTGGGACAGCAAGGACCGCTCTGGGTCATCGACCCGATCGACGGCACCGTCAACTTCGCCCATGGTTTGGCCCATGTCGCGGTTTCCATTGCCTGGGTGCTCGATGGCCGGGTTCGCATCGGCGTGGTGCATGCACCTTTTCTCGGTGAGACCTTCACCGCCATCGCCGCACGAGGTGCCTGGTGCAATGATACCCCCATTCAGGCAAGTCGGAGCGACGATCTAGAGCGTTGCCTGGTGGCCACCGGATTTCCCTATCAACGCGACATCCGCCTCCCTCTGATGCGCCGCTTCGCCGTCGTTCTCTCTCGTTGCCAAGATGTGCGACGCAATGGGTCGGCGGCACTGGACCTGTGCGATGTCGCTTGCGGTCGTCTCGATGCCTATTACGAGAGCGTCTCACCTTGGGACTTTGCCGCTGGCTGGTTGATTGCCCGTGAAGCAGGCGCCCGAACCGGCCATCTGTACGCCTGCCCGGCGGGGATTCCCGAAGATTTGTTCGGTGAGAACCTGCTGGTCGCAAGCCCGGCGATCTACGACGAACTTGGCGAATTACTGCGTCTCGCTGATGACAGTGCAGCGACTCCCGGGTAAGGCGGCATATTGGCGAGCAAGTCTTGTCAAGCAGGAAGAACGGAAGGCCTGATGACATAGCGGGGCATTATGGGCCCGCTAGCCGGCCGCTATTGGTCAGCACTTTCGCTGATTGACAAAATGAACACACATCGCTCTCTAACCTTATCCCGCTCTACTCACTACATTGCGCGCTTCAGGCGCCAGGAGATTTTTCATGTTCGTGGTCATTTATGGTCGTCCCGGCTGTTCCTTCTGCATACGCGCCTTGCAGCTGGCCAAATCCCTTGAAGCGGCAAGCGCTATCGAGGGCCTGCGCTATGTCGACATCCATGCCGAAGGCATCACCAAAGCGGATCTAGGCAAGACTATCGGCAAGCCGGTACATACCGTGCCGCAGATCCTCGTCGACGAGACGCATGTCGGCGGATTTACCGAGTTCGATCGCTATGTGCGCGATCACGACCTCCTGGCCGTCGCTAGTCCGCGCTGAGTACTGAGAAAATTGTCTTGAAGATCCCGTCGTCGCTCGACAGCGGCGTTGGCAAGGGCGTTAGCCTGTCACAGCGTCATCCCCTCGTTGAATGCCTTCATGATCCCTCTGCCTATACTTTTGGCCGAGACGTCACGGCGAAAGCCGAAGCTTCATGACCGAGGGATATGCCACGATGCAGCGGGAAGAGTTCATCCAGCAGCTATGGCTGGACTACGTCCATCAGCACCCCGATATCAGTGGGCTTAGACTCTGGCCAGTCGATGCACCGATGGAGTACATGGCTCTGCTGACCCTGAACCATGGGGAGTATGCCATGGACAGGCTGTTACCGATCCTGGCGCTTCTTGGTTATCGCCGTGTGCATCGCCATGCCATGGCCGACCGTGGCCTGCTGGTGTCCCTGCTCTCTCCCCCCGACAATAGCGCCTGGCTGCTGCTGGCCGAGCTGCAACTCGGCACTCTGTCGCGTCATCCTCGCGACACACTCAAGACGCTGGTGTCGGATACGCCGCCGGGATTACGGCAAGACCAGAATCTATTGCACAATGGTCGCCCCTGGGCAATGCCCGCCTGGTCGACGTATCAAGCGTTACATCTCGCCCACCCCTTGGCCGGCTGGCTAGCGGTGATGGGTCCACGGCTGCATCACGTCGGATTCGATTGCACACAGTTGGGTTGCGATATCGAGGTGCTGGATCAGCAGTTGGATCAGGCGGGGCTTGACGGCCACCGCAACCGCCACCAAGGCGTCTTTCCCGTCTCCCCTCTGCTCGACTTTCGTTTTTACCCCACACGCTCTCGACGCATGGCCTTCGCCCAAGGCGATGAGCATCGCATCGAACTAGGTGGCCTGGCGCTGGTGCAAAAGCAAGTCAGCGCCAACCAGGAGCGCACTTCGGAGCTGTTGTTGCCGCACCATACTCGCTGTGAGATGTCCTGATAGCGGCACCCCGAATCATCCACAGATTCTGTGGATAACGCTGTGCAGGAGCCGCTGGCAAGCGGTGACAAGCGCCGAGATGACCGGCTTGAGCAAGACTGGTCAGTTTTTCGACATCGGCGCGCCGATCATTCCCCACAACACACGACGACCCGAATCATCGCCTCCGGGCCGTCATGCGCTGTCCAATCAGGCCATCGATCAGACGTCGAATGTCATTTCCGGCACATGGTCGGGGACGATCAGCTTACCGGCGGTCTTCTCGATAATTTCCTCGACGCTGATCCCCGGCGCACGTTCCTTGAGGATGAACGCGCCGTTCTCGATCTCCAGGTAGGCGAGATCGGTCAGCACGCGGTTGATGCAACCTGCGCCAGTCAACGGCAGGTTACAGGACTCCAGAAGCTTGGATTCGCCATGCTTGGAGGCGTGGGTCATGGTGCAGATGATGTTCTCGGCCCCGGCCACCAGGTCCATGGCGCCGCCCATGCCCTTGATCAACTTGCCGGGGATCATCCAGGAAGCGATGTTGCCGTTCTGGTCGATTTCAAAGGCGCCCAGCACGGTCAGGTCGACGTGACCACCACGGATCATGGCGAAGGATTCAGCCGAATTGAAGATTGCCGCGCCGGGCCGGGCGGTGACCGTCTCCTTGCCGGCGTTGATCATGTCGGGGTCGAGCTCTTCCTCGGTGGGGTAGCGCCCCATACCCAGCAGGCCGTTCTCGGACTGCAGCATCACGTCGATGCCGTCGGGGATGTAGTTGGCGACCAGGGTGGGGATGCCGATGCCCAGGTTGACGTAGAAGCCGTCCTCGAGTTCGCGCGCCACGCGCATTGCCATCTGTTCGCGGGTGAGTGCCATGGTGTTGCCTCTTGTGATCGGTAACGCCGAGGGGGATGAGCGCCCTGGCGGTGGTGTCTGTGTCGACGGTGTGACCGGTGGTCAGCCCTGGTGCACGGTGCGCTTCTCGATGCGCTTCTCGAAGGTGCCCTGAATGATGCGGTCCACATAGATGCCTGGGGTGTGGATCTGGTCGGGCTTGAGCTCGCCGGGCTCGACGATTTCCTCGACCTCGACCACGGTGATCTTTCCTGCGGTGGCCGCCATTGGGTTGAAGTTCTGGGCGGTGTCGCGATAGACGACGTTGCCGTAGCGGTCGGCCTTCCAGCCCTTGACGATGGCGAAGTCGCCGACCACTGACTCCTCGAGAATGTAGTGACGCCCGTTGAACTCGCGAACCTCCTTGCCTTCACCGATCGGCGTGCCATAACCGGTGGCGGTGTAGAAGGCCGGGATACCGGCGCCGCCGGCACGCATTTTTTCCGCCAAGGTGCCCTGCGGAGTCAGAACCACCTCGATCTCGTCGTTGAGCATCTGTTTCTCAAAGAGGGCATTCTCGCCGACGTAGGAAGCATGGATCCGGCGGATCTGCTTATCTTCCAGCAGCACACCCAGGCCGAAGCCATCGACGCCGCAGTTGTTGGACCACACCGTCAAGTCCTTGACGCCGCGACGCTTGATTTCGCCGATCAGGTTTTCGGGAATGCCGCAGAGCCCGAAGCCGCCGGCGATCACGGTCATTCCGCTCTCGATGCCGTCCATCGCGTCTTCATAGGAGTAAACTCGCTTGTCGAATCCGGCCATAGTGGCGCCTCGTGATGTTGTGAAGAGAATATTCAGCGTAGTTGTCGCCAAAGGGCATGACGCTTTCACACAGTGTTGTACGTCAGGATATATTTGTTAAGTTTGTTTTTCTTATCGATTGACTCTTTATACCAATAAATTAGACCTTGGTAGCATGCCATGACCATTAAACAGCTGCGCGCCTTTCTCGCCGTGGCCCAGACCCTGAGTTTCACCCAGGCATGCGAGGTGCTCCATCTTTCGCAACCCGCCCTCAGCCTGGCCATCAAGGGTCTGGAGGAGAGCCTCGGGGGCCGCCTACTGATTCGCAGCACCCGCAGCGTACGCCTGACCCCCGAAGGCGAGTCGCTGGTCCCACTGGCAAAGCGTCTGCTGGCTGACTGGGACAATACCGAAGAGATGCTGCGCCAGCGCTTCACCCTGCAGCTTGGACGCCTCACGGTCGCTACCATGCCCTCCTTCGCAAGCAACTTGCTACCGCCAGCGCTGATGGCATTCCGGCGACGTCATCCCAAGGTCAATATCACCGTCCACGATGTCATCAACGAGCAGGTCATCGACATGGTGCGCAATCGCCAAGTGGAACTCGGCATTGCCTTCGAACCCGAGGCCACCGGCAGTCTCACCTTTGCCCCGTTGTTCGTCGATCGTTTCGTCGCCGTGGTTCCGGCGAACTCGATGCTTGCCAGCCATTCCCGGCTCGAGTGGTCGACGCTGTTGACGCATGACTTCATCGCACTTCAGCGCCCCTCCATGGTACGCCGCCTACTCGATCGGCAGCTCGTTGAAAGGAACATTCATTTGCCGATCGCCTTCGAAAGTCATCAATTGGCTACCGTAGGTAGGATGGTCACAAGCGGTCTGGGGGTCAGTGCGGTGCCTTCACTATGCCTTCGCCAGATGCAGGAACTCGGTGCGGTCTGCCTGCCGCTTACCCAGCCGGTCATCGAACACGCCGTCGGCGTGCTCACCTATGGTACTCACGAGCTCTCGGTCGCAGCCCTGGCGTTGCAGCAAGTGCTCGCCGAGACGATCGATAACTCCACTATTGATTCGTGACGTTGATGGCACCGTCTGGGCAGCTCGGGCATGATCTATTAGCATGAGCGCTTTCGCATCCTGCCGCGGGGTCCATGGCATGTCGTTGCTCAAGGGAATCGTCAGCGTCTTGCTACTGTTTCTCAGTACAATTTTTTGGGGGGTGCCGTTGATCCTGCTGACACTCCTCAAGCTGATCACGCCGAGCCGCCCGCTACGTCGACGCGTATTGGCAGGCCTCAACGGGATAGCACTCAACTGGATCGGGACCAATCTGTGGTGGATGCGCCGCTGGCTGAAGCCGCCACTCGATATCCAACTGCCGGAAGGGTTGAGTCGTGATAAGTGGTGGTTGGTGCTGTCCAACCACCGCAGCTGGACCGATATTTTTCTGTTGTTCATCGCTCTGCATCGCCGCATTCCCATGCCGCACTTCTTCGTCAAGCGTCAATTGATCTGGATTCCCGTCGTCGGCCTGGCCTTCTGGGCCATGGAGTTTCCGATGTTGCGTCGCCTTACACGCGAACAACGCGAACGCAACCCCGAGCTGGCACGCCGGGATCGCGATGCCACCGAGCGGATGTGCCGCCATGCCAGGGAGCGGCCGATCGCCATCTACAATTTCGTTGAAGGTACACGCTTCACGCCGGCCAAGCATGTCGCCCAGGCGTCGCCATACGGTCACCTGCTGCGTCCACGCGCCGGCGGCGTTGCTCAGGTGCTGAACCTGCTGGGTGATCGCCTGGATGGTATCCTCGACGTGACGCTGTGCTACAACAATCCCCAGCCGAGTTTCTGGAGCTTTCTCTGTGGGCGCGAGGATCGCGTGACGCTGCATGCGAAACGACTCGACATCCCCCCCTGGATGATGCACGGCAATTATCATGACGATCCGCTGACCAAGGAACGCTTCCATTCATGGCTGAACGCCCTGTGGCAGGAAAAGGACGACATCCTTTCGCGCCCCCGATAGTTCTTACGTTAGTTCTGACGATGGTTTTGTTGATACTTGCCGGCTGCGCCTCGAGTTCCGACAGGTCAACACAGCGCGATCGCGCTACCATGGCGGGCAATTGGGTCAGCGTCCAACGTGGCGATACGCTGGGAGAGCTTGCGCGACGCGGTGGCGTCCCGCTCGAGCGCCTGCAGCGGTTCAATCCCGGCGTCGATTCGCGCAAGCTGGCGGTCGGTCAACGCCTGTTGCTGCCGACCCAGAATGAGCGTGCACCCGCAAACGGCCCCTATCGCTACCAGATTCGCCCCGGTGATACCTATACCAGTATCGCCAGACGCTTCAATACTCGCGCATCACGTGTGCAAGCAGCCAACCCCGGCATGTCGGCCACTGCGCTCAAGGTCGGCCAGATCATCTCGGTGCCCCTCACTGGCCCAGGTTCCACGGGTCAGGCCAGCACCGGAGGCGCCAAGGCTAGTGATAACAAGGGCAGTGATACCACGAAGACCCGCTCTGCCAGTGCAGCGACACGAACGGCCAGCCTGCCCGATCCGGGCAACCTGCCCATCTCGGCCCGCCAATGGCCTTGGCCATTGCAGGACTACCGCATCGTCAGGCGCTTCGGTAGTGATAGCCGAGGCACGCTGCAGCCAATGCTGCTGGCGACGGAGCGTGGCGTTCGTGCTCGGTCGGTGGCCGACGGCGACGTGCGCTTTGCCGACAGCATGCGCCAACTCGGTCAGGTTGTGATCGTCCATCACGCCGACAACATCCAGAGCGTCTATGCCCTGTGCGACGATACGCTAGTCACCAACGGCGATCGGGTCAGCCGTGGCGACGAACTGTGCGAGGTGGGGTACAACAACGCAAGCGAACGCTTTGATCTGCTCTTCGATCTACGTCATGGGGGGAAACCTATCGATCCACGGCAGGTCTTGAGGTAGGTTCGCTTGCATCGCTTGCGTCATGGTCTATTCATCGGCATGTCGCCGTAATGTCATCCTTTAACACCATTCTTGTCCTTGAAGTGGCCCAGCCAGGGCCTTCAACAGGACGAGGAATGTCATGCGCATCGCGCTGGTCAGTGAAACCTGGTCACCCGACATCAACGGCGTGGCTCATACCCTGAAGCAGATCGACAACGAGTTGCGCAGCCGTGGTCATGCGTTGCAGCTAATTCGACCGCGGCCTGCCGATGGCAGCTACTCTCGTGCCGATGGCATGGACGCCGAACTTCAGGTTAGGGGTATGTCGGTCCCGAGCTATCGCCAGGTGCGATTCGGCATACCCGACACGCGCGCCATTGTCCGCCTGTGGCGCGAGCAGCGACCCGATGTCGTCTACCTCGCCACCCAAGGTCCGTTGGGGTGGTCCGCGCAGCGCGCCGCGCAGCGTCTGTCGATACCGGTCGTCGGGGGCTGGCACACCAACTTCGATCATTATTGCACCGATTATGGTCTCGCCTGGCTGACCCCGCTGGTCATGCAGCGACTCCGCACCTTTCATAACCGCTGCGCGGCCACGCTGGTCCCCACCCGCCAACAAGCCAATCGTCTCAGCGACCAGGGTTTCGACAATCTTCGCATCATGGCCCGCGGTATCGACGGGGAGTGTTTCTCACCGGTAAAGCGCGACCCTGCCCTGCGTCAATGGTGGGGCGCTGACGCGCATGGGCCGGTGGCACTGCATGTGGGTCGACTGGCACCCGAAAAGAACCTCGATCAGTTGCGAGAAACCTTCCATGCCATGCTGGCCGCGCGTCCGGATCTGACGCTGGTCGTCGTCGGTGATGGCCCGGGCCGACAGGCACTACAAAAGGCCCTACCCGAGGCGTACTTTACCGGCTTCATTGACCTAGAAAGCCTGACACGTCACTACGCTAGCGCAGATATCTTCGTTTTTCCCTCCCTTTCCGAAACTTGGGGGAATGTCGTACTGGAAGCCATGGCCAGCGGTCTCGCGGTGGTGACGTATCGCCATGCAGCCGGCGATGAACTGATCGATAACGACCTCACCGGTGTCAGCCTGCCGACGGACGATACCGCGGGATTTCGCGATGCGGCGGCGAATCTCTGCCTCCACTCTGCCCGCTATGCCCGGCTAGGGCGAGCCGCCAGAACTCGCGCTCTAACCTATCGGTGGTCGGCCATTACCGACGACTTCATCGCCACCCTCGAATTTGCTCGGGAGAGCCGCCATGAAACCACGAGCACCTGCCGTGTTTGATCGTCTCGACCTGCTCGAATGGCAACTCTGTCAGCGTATGGCCGGCTTGAGCGTTCATCGCCGCTGGCTTTCCACCCTAAGGCTTGCCAGCAAACTGGGAGACTGGCCGGTATGGGTGGCTTTGATCGCGCTACAACCGCTGCTGCATGAGCCCCACGGGTGGGTTTACTTGCTTCAATATAGCGTTACGGCACTGCTCGCTGTCGGTGTGTATCGTCTGCTCAAGACACGCCTGTGCCGCGAGCGTCCCTTTATTACTTTCGATGGCACCATCGCCTGCACTGAACCCGCGCGCGATCGTTACAGCTTTCCCAGCGGGCACACGATGCATGCGGTCATGTTCTGTTTGCTCACCGCCAGTCACAGCCCCTGGGTACTGATTCTGCTGGCACCACTATCGCTACTGATTGCCATCTCCCGAGTCGGCCTGGGCCTGCACTATTTCAGTGATGTCATCGCCGGCGCCTTGATAGGCATCACCTTTGCCTGGGCAAGCCTGCAATTGGTGGGTTAGCTACTCGCAACCGGTCGCTGGCTCGATAACACAGTCCATGGCATCCTGATGCCATGCGTCATGCCGATAACCACCTCCTGCTCGCCTCGCCGGTCATCAGGCGATTCGACACGCTGCTTGGAGAGACAACGGCCGGTTTGGCATTAACGTGCCTGGATGAAACTCTCGATTGGCAGCAGCCACGCCTGCGCCTCTTCGGGCGTGAGCACCCCATCCCGCGACGCCAGGTATGGATGGGTGACGCCGAAGCCCGTTACCGCTACTCCGGACAAATTTTCTCGCCCGACAGCTGGCATCCCATCGTCTTGGACATCCGCAATGCGGTTATTGCCCGACTCGATCGCGCCGGCATCGTAGCGGACTTCAATAGTGTATTGCTCAACCGCTACGGCACTGGCCAGGAACGGATGGGGTGGCACAGCGATGATGAACCTGAACTCGGCTCGACCCCCTTGATCGCCGCTGTAAGTCTCGGATGTGAACGCCCCTTGCGGTTTCGCTGGAAGCACAAGGAAGGGTCTGCCTTCAACGTCTGCTTGCCTCACGACAGTTTACTGGTGATGGGCCCTGGCGTTCAGGCTCGTCTGCAGCATGCGCTTTTGTCACGCCGGGCGCCTGGGTTGCGCATCAGCCTGACGTTCCGTTGGGTGTATTTTTAAAGTCGTTTCACAAAAAACGACCACCCATGTATCGGCTAGTTCTCGAGTGCAATCGAAATTAGATAACGGTATAAATCTACCGACGAAACCCTCGAGAGCCTTCAGCCGCGGTAGTAGCCTGGCGTAACGAAAGGCGTCTTGCTGACGATCATGGGCAATCGCTTGCCTCGCACCTCGGCGAACACTTGCGTACCCACCTCGGATTGCTCGATATCCACATAGCCCATGGCCACAGGCTTACCGATGCTGGGCCCGAAACCGCCAGAGGTCACCACACCGATATGCTTGTCATCCTCGGTGTATAGTTCGGCACCCTCGCGTACGGGAGCGCGACCCTCGCCAAGCAGCCCCACTCGTTTACGGCGATGATCCTTCTCGGCCACTTGATGCAGGATGAGATCGGCACCCGGAAAACCGCCCGGGCGCTCACCACCTCGACGACGCGGTTTGCCGATCGCCCAGATCAACCCTGCTTCCACTGGCGTGGTGTGGGTATCGATATCGTGACCATACAGGCAAAGCCCGGCCTCCAGACGCAATGAATCCCGTGCGCCCAGACCGATGGCCGCCACTTCTGGCTCAGCCAGCAAACGACGCGCCAGGGCCTCAGCGTTTTGGGCAGCAACGGATATCTCGAATCCGTCTTCGCCAGTGTAGCCACTGCGGCTGACCCATACGTCAATGCCGCCGATTGTGAACCTGCCATGTTGCATGAACACCATGTCACAGGCTTCGGGACAGCACCGCTGCATCACGGCCGCCGCCGCGGGCCCCTGCAGGGCCATCAGCCCGCGGTCCAGCACCTCGACCTCGTGCTCGCCTAGCCCACGCCGCAAGTGAGCCACGTCCTGGTCCTTACAGGCGGCATTGACCACCAGATACAGATGATCGCCTGCATTCACGATCATCAGGTCATCAAGGATGCCCCCTTCTTCGCTGGTGAACAGGCCATAGCGCTGCATGCCATTGGCCAACCCAAGCAGGTCGGACGGCACGAGCGTCTCGAGTGACTCGGCCGGGTGCGGTCCTCTTACCAGCACCTGGCCCATGTGCGACACATCGAACAGGCCACAGGCTGCCCGTGTGTGCTCATGCTCCTTCTTCACGCCCAACGGATACTGGACCGGCATTTCATAGCCGGCAAAGGGCACCATCTTGCCGCCGAGCTCTTCGTGCAGCGCATGCAAAGGGGTTTGTTTCAGTTGGCTCATGTTGTCATCACTCATGGCTCATGATGAAGAACGCTGCTCCGCCAAGAGAGGTGCCGGATCGGCACCTCTCGGCAGGCATGACATTCAGGATTTGTCGTGATCGAGCTCTTCGCCCGGCAGAATATCCTTGCCGTCGAAATAGTCCCGAGCCAGCTTGAATACCACCGGCGACAGAAGCGCCAGCGCGATCAGGTTGGGAATGGCCATCATGGCATTGAAGGTATCGGCCATTAGCCAGATGAAGCCCAGGTTAGCCATGGCGCCCAACGGAATCGCCAGCACGAAGAGCACTCTGTAGAGCATGATCGAACGCGTCCCGAAGAGAAACTGGAAGCATTTCTCACCGTAGAAGGACCAGCCTAGGATGGTGGTGAAGGCGAATATGGCCAGCGCCACTGACACTATCTGGTTGCCCATCCCCGGCAAGGCCTCGTCGAAAGAAAGCGCGGTCAGTGATGCCCCGGCTTCACCGGTTTCCCAGACCCCGGCGGTCAGGATCACCAGGGCGGTGATGGAACAGACGATGATGGTGTCGATGAAGGTTCCCAGCATGGCGATCAGACCCTGGCGGACCGGATTCTTGGTCTGTGCCGCGGCGTGGGCGATGGGCGCACTGCCCAGGCCGGCCTCGTTGGAGAAGATGCCGCGCGCTACACCAAAACGGATCGCCGCCATTACCGCCGCGCCCGCAAAACCGCCCATGGCCGCATGGGGGTTGAAGGCGTAGTAAAAAATCATGCTGAATGCCTCGCCGATCTGGCCAGCGTTGATGATCAGCACGGCCAGGCCGGCGAGCACGTAGAGAATCCCCATGATTGGCACCAGCTTTCCCGCCACCTTGGCGATACGCTTGATGCCACCGAGAATCACGGCACCGGCCAACACCATGATCACCACGCCGGTGATCCAGTGAGGAAAGCCGAAGGTTGAGTCCAGCGCATCCGCCACGGAATTCGACTGAACTGTATTACCAATGCCAAACGCCGCCACGGCGCCGAAGAACGCAAAGGCA
The DNA here is from genome assembly GCF_018448785.1 of Halomonas jincaotanensis. GTDB lineage: Bacteria > Pseudomonadota > Gammaproteobacteria > Pseudomonadales > Halomonadaceae > Halomonas > Halomonas jincaotanensis. Next base: position 182,614 of record NZ_JAHCLU010000002.1, read on the forward strand.
CCACCAAGCCAAAGCCACTTATGCCCTAGGCCATTCTTGATGTAGAACATTGGACCACCGACGTGATAGCCCGTGCTGTCAGTCTCACGATAACGCACCGCCAAAACCGCCTCGGCGAACTTGGTCGCCATCCCCACCAGCGCGGTGATCCACATCCAGAACACTGCGCCTGGGCCCCCCAAGGCAATGGCTGTCGCCACGCCCGCAATGTTGCCGGTACCGATAGTTGCCGACAGGGCGGTCATCAAAGCGTTAAATGGCGAGATTTCCCCCTCATCCAGAACCTTGGCCTTGTCTCCTGGCCGAGGCTTTCGATCCCGCCCCTGCCACATCAGCCTGAAACCCGTACCGAGCTTGCGAATCGGCATGAATTTCAGCCCAAGCTGGAGGTAAAGGCCCACCCCCAACAGCAAAATCAGCATCAACGGCCCCCAGACCACGCCATTGATGGCACCAAATATATTGTTCAAGGTTTCCACGAGTGCCTCCCTTTTTCGCTTGTACTTTTCATTTGGACTGTTCGCTTGACGCTGCGCCTCGCACCCTTGCACACAAGACTCAACAGATGATTGTGTTGTCTGACCAGCGATTCATGACACGATCACCAGTCAGTTCACGCGTACCTTAGCGGAATATGTCTGTCCGAGACCAGAGAAGCGAAACGAATCGACGGCATTTTTGACACACAAAGCTGTCAAGACCAGCCCAAGAGGAACAAATTTCGTATCGGAAACCAACGCTGATCCAGATTTCACAGCATGCTGAACGATGACTCCCCCGCCCCGTCCACCGCCTTACGACATGGTTAACAACGATCGCTTTCAAGCAAGGCCCCATGGCAGCACCCCTTGCAGCATAGGAACAATAACCGCATTAGTGCCCGTGGTTTTTTCAGAAGTTGAAAGTGAGAGGCGTCGATGGCTGGACGACGCATCACGACCGGGCCACTCTGAAGGGCGGCATGAGTAGTGGCTAGCATGCCACCGACATGCCAAGGTCAGACTCGCCAAACGCCTCCAACGGCGTTAGCATTCGGGTATTCTGAAAACCTTTTTCGTATAGGAAACCGAGATGAGCACGATTCCTGCCAATCTGCGCTATGCCGAGACACATGAATGGGTGCTGGACAACGGTGACGGCACCGTAACGATCGGCATCACGGATCATGCCCAGCAGGCATTGGGCGATGTGGTGTTTGTCGAACTGCCAGACGTCGGCACTCAGTTGGGGCACAAGCAAGAATTCGGGGTTATCGAATCGGTCAAGGCTGCATCCGATCTCTACGCCCCGGTGGCCGGTGAGATTCTCGAGGTCAACGAAGCACTCGAAGATTCACCCGAAACCGTTAACGAATCTCCCTATGAAGACGGCTGGATCATGAAGGTACAACTCGAGGACCACAGCGCACTCGACGCCTTGCTCGATGCCGACGCCTATCAGGCTGCAACCGACGCCGACGATTAAAAGCTAGATGCTGCTATCCGCCGCTCCGGGCCGATGCCCGGGGCGGCTTTTCCATGACCCGGGGCTCTGGTCCCGCCACACTGAATAGGGTGTTTCATGGCTTTCGACAATCGCCGCCTGGCCGATCTGGCCGCTCACGATGCCTTCATCCAACGCCATAACGGTCCTGGTGATGACGACGTGGCCGCCATGCTGACCTTTCTGGACATCGACAGTCTGGATACGCTTATTGAGAAGACGGTACCGGTGGACATCCGTCTGGGCCGTGAACTCGACCTCGACCCACCGCGCACCGAAGCCGAGGCGCTCGATTACCTCAAGCGTATTGCTCGACAGAACCGCGTCTTCAAGAGCTATATTGGTCAGGGTTATCACGATACGTATCTACCTCCGGTGATCCAGCGCAACGTTCTGGAAAACCCTGGCTGGTACACCGCCTACACTCCCTATCAACCGGAGATTGCCCAGGGACGTCTCGAGGGGCTGCTTAATTTTCAGCAGATGGTCATGGACCTCACCGGGATGGAGCTGGCCAACGCCTCGCTGCTCGACGAGGCCACTGCCGCCGCCGAAGCCATGGCGCTGTGCAAGCGGGCCAACAAGAAGTCGAAAAGCGATACTTTCTTCGTCGCTGATGATGTCCTGCCCCAGACGTTGGATGTCGTACGCACCCGTGCGGCGTGGTTCGGCTTCGAACTGGAGGTCGCCCCGGCAGACGAGTTGGCGGATGCCAACGTCTTCGGCGCCCTGCTCCAGTATCCCGGTCATAGCGGCCAGGTACGCGACCTTGAGCCGGTGCTCGCAAACGCTCGCCAGCAGGGGATCATGACCTGCGTGGCTGCCGATATCATGAGCCTGGTGCTGCTCAAGGAGCCGGGGGCGCTCGGTGCAGACATCGTCGTTGGCAACTCCCAGCGTTTCGGTGTCCCCATGGGCTACGGGGGTCCCCATGCGGCCTTCTTTGCCACCACCGACAAGCTCAAGCGCTCAATCCCCGGCCGCATCATCGGTGTGTCGAAGGATAGCCGTGGAGCCACCGCCCTGCGCATGGCAATGCAGACGCGTGAACAGCACATCCGCCGCGAGAAGGCCACCTCCAACATCTGCACCGCCCAGGCGCTGCTGGCCAATATCGCCGGCTTTTACGCCGTCTACCATGGCGCCGAGGGGCTGCGTACTATCGCGAGTCGCATTCACCGGTTAACCACCATTCTCGCAACAGGGCTCACCCAAAAAGCCGTGCGCCTGGCCCACGACAGCTGGTTCGATACCCTGCGCCTCACCGGCGTCGACGCCGGCAAGATCCATGGTCGCTCGATGACCCACGAGATCAATCTTCGTTACTTCGATAATGGCGACGTCGGCCTGAGTCTGGATGAGACCACCACCGCCCACGATCTGGATGTGCTCTTCGACGTCCTGATGGGCGAGGAGCATGGTTTGTCGGTGAGCGCCCTGGACGAGAAGGTCGTGGCCGAGGCAACGAGCGGGATCCCCGCCGACTGTCGTCGTGAATCTGCATTTCTCGAGCATCCGACCTTTCGCCGCTATCGCAGCGAGACCGAAATGCTGCGCTATCTCAAGCGTCTGGAAAACAAGGATCTGTCATTGGTCCACGCCATGATTCCGCTGGGCTCCTGCACCATGAAGCTCAACGCCACCAGCGAGATGATTCCCATTACCTGGCCGGAGTTCGCGCGCATGCATCCCTTCGCGCCTCGCGACCAGGTCGCCGGCTATCGTCAGATGATCGACGAGCTGGCCGCCTTCCTGGTCGAGATCACCGGCTACGATCATGTCTCGATGCAGCCCAACTCCGGGGCCCAGGGCGAGTACGCGGGCCTGGTGGCAATCCGTCGCTATCAGGCAGCGGTCGGCGAAGGCCATCGTGATATCTGCCTGATACCCAGCTCCGCCCACGGCACGAACCCGGCCTCGGCTGCCATGGCCCGCATGAAAGTTGTAGTGGTGGAATGCGATACCGATGGCAATATTGATGCCGGTGACCTTCGTCGCAAGGCCGAACAGTACAGCGATTCCCTTTCGGCGATCATGCTCACCTACCCTTCCACGCACGGGGTTTTCGAGTCCGGCGTGCGTGAAGCTTGCGACATCGTGCATACGCACGGCGGCCAGGTATACATCGACGGGGCCAACATGAACGCCCAGGTCGGCCTGACCCGTCCCGGCGACTATGGCGGCGATGTCAGCCATCTCAATCTGCACAAGACCTTCTGCATCCCTCACGGCGGCGGCGGTCCCGGGATGGGCCCGATAGGCGTCAGGGCGCATCTGGCCCCTTACGTGTCCAACCACGTTGTCACACCGATCAAAGGCGTCGAACCCGGCTGCGGGGCCGTCTCCGCCGCGGCCTATGGCTCGGCCTCGATCCTGCCGATCTCATGGGCCTACATCAAGATGATGGGGGCCGCTGGCCTGCGGCGCGCCACGGAACTCGCCATCCTCAACGCCAACTACGTCGCCAAGCGTCTCGAAGCGCACTACCCAGTGCTGTACAAGGGCGACAACGGCACCGTGGCCCATGAATGCATCATTGACATACGTCCGCTGAAGGCCTCTTCCGGCATCAGTGAGGAAGATATTGCCAAGCGCTTGATGGATTACGGTTTCCACGCACCAACCATGTCATTCCCGGTGCCTGGCACGCTGATGATTGAACCCACTGAGTCGGAATCGCGCTACGAGATCGACCGGTTCTGCGATGCCATGATCGGCATTCGCGATGAGATCACCCGGGTCGAGAACGGTGACTGGCCGGCCAACGACAACCCGTTGGTCCATGCCCCCCATACCATGGCCGATCTGATGGACGCGGACTGGTCTCGTCCTTACTCACGCGAATGGGGAGCTTTTCCCTCTGAGGCGGTCAAGGCCGCGAAGCAGTGGCCGGCCGTCAATCGCGTGGACAACGTACTCGGCGACCGCCAGCTGATCTGTTCCTGCCCCAGCATCGATGAATACCGCGACTGACCCAATTGGTTGTCCTCGCCAGACCAAGCCCTCGACATTCTGTGTCGAGGGCTTTTGCATGGCACGCTGCGTCGGAATCATGGGCCATGTTAGCATCGCGACATCACCCCCCAGCGAGAACCCTATCCCCGATGCCCGAAACTATTTCAACCACCATTTCACCGGAAGGCAGCCTGGAGATTCTTTCGCAGCATGAGGTCAGTCGTCTACACGACACCTCGCGTTCCGGTTTGCATGACCTGCTGCGTCGGTGCGCCCTGGCTGTCCTCAACTGCGGCACTCCTACAGACGATAGCCTGGCGCTGATGGAAGCCTATCGGGACTTCGATATCGAGGTCATACAGCAGGACCGTGGCGTGCGGCTGAAGCTTACCAATGCGCCTGCCGAAGCCTTCGTTGATGGCCGCATGATTCGTGGCATTCGGGAGCACCTATCGGCGATCCTGCGCGATATCGTCTATGTCTACAACGAGATTCAAGGCCACCAGCGCTTCGACCTGAGCACGGCCGAGGGCACAACCAATGCGGTATTTCATATCCTGCGCAAGGCGGGCACCTTGAAGCCCGGCCGCGACCCGAGCCTGGTGGTGTGCTGGGGCGGTCACTCCATCAGCCGAGAAGAATACGAGTACACCAAGGACGTCGGCTATCATCTGGGCCTGCGCGATCTGGATATCTGCACGGGTTGCGGCCCCGGGGCCATGAAGGGCCCCATGAAGGGTGCCAACGTGGCCCATGCCAAGCAGCGCCGTTATCAGGGTCGCTATCTCGGGGTGTCGGAGCCCGGAATCATCGCCGCCGAGGCGCCCAACCCGATCGTCAACGAACTGGTGGTGATGCCGGACATCGAGAAACGGCTCGAGGCCTTCGTGCGCCTGGGCCATGGCATCATTGTCTTCCCCGGCGGCGTGGGGACCGCCGAGGAGATACTCTATCTACTGGGGATACTGCTTCATCCGGATAATGCCGATATGGAGCTGCCGGTAATCCTCACCGGCCCGGCGAACTCAGCCGAATATTTTCGGCGTATTGACGAGTTCCTCGTCTACACGTTGGGCGAAGCGGTTCGACGCCATTACCGCATCATCGTCGCTGATCCGACGGAGGTGGCTAGAACTATGCGCAAGGGGGTCGATGCCGTCGCCGACTACCGGCGGGCTCGTCAGGATGCCTTCTATTACAATTGGCGGCTGACCGTCGACCGCGACTTCCAGGAACCCTTTGCGCCGACGCATGAGGCCATGGCGTCACTTGCTCTTCGCCGAGACCTTCCGGTACATCGACTGGCCGCAAACCTGCGTCGTGCGTTTTCCGGGATCGTTGCCGGCAACGTCAAGGAGGATGGCATGCGAGCGATTGCGGCACATGGGCCGTTTACCCTTCATGCCGAAGCCGAACTGATGGCGCGTCTGGACGCCTTGCTCAACTCCTTCGTGGCCCAGGGCCGCATGAAACTTTCAGGCGACTATTCGCCTTGCTACCGCCTGGCATGAGGCACTAGATACCGGGGGAGTCCATTCATTCGCTCCCGGCTTGCCACCAAAGGCTCAACGCGTATAGCAGCAATCCGAGCGTGGCGCCATGGGATATCAGGCGCTGCCAGCTGATCCAGTCGCTGAACAGCAGGTGCCACAGCCCCATCGCCATGAGTCCGCCAACCATGGCGAGGGCCAAGCGACCGAGCAGCCTGGGTAAGCGAGACTTGTCATCGGTGGAAAGTAGCCACCATTGGAGTAACCCCACCACTCCCACTACCGCGAGTGCCAGCAGGATCAGTGTCAAACGAGTCTGGTGGCCCGCGGCAACATAGCGGGGAAGAATCGACAGCATCAATACCCCCAGCCCCAGCAGCAGACTCACACGCTCAGGCGTGTGTCGAGCCTCCATCAGGCCACCTTCAACTGTTGGGTCTCAATCCATTCTTCCACCCAAGGCAGGGCTGCATCGTCGGCCATAAAGGTCTCCATGGCATCGATCTCAAGCCGCTCGCCGAGACGTTGCGCGCCGAGTCCGGCGAGCAGTTCGTCGAGGTTGCGCCCCGCCCCGCAAAAGGTATCGCCATAGGAGCTGTCGCCCATGGCGATCAGTCCGTAGCGAAGCTCCGTCAGTGATGGGGACGTTTCATCGAGCGCATTGGTGAGCGGCACAAGGCTACCCGGATAATCTCCGCTGCCAGTGGTGGAGGTACAAAACAGCGCCAGGTCGGTGGGGGAACCCGACAGGTCGTCAAGAGTTGGCTGGTCATAGATCGCCACTTGGTAACCGGCTTCTTCGAAGAGCGGTTTGACTTGTTCGGCAACGTCAAGCGCACCGCCATACACGGTTCCTACGAAAATCTTCAGCATCGGCATGTCTTGGATTTACCTGAGAATTTGGCCCGGATTTTACCATGTAGAGAAACCATGGCACATCCCGAAAACCAACGGAGAGGGAATCGAAGATGGGACATCGGGTCGCGGTCGGCCGCACTGCGCCAGGCGCTTTGGCCCCGTATAATAGGTGTTGAGTAAATCTCTGGAATGGAGCCACCATGCAGCAAACCTTCGAGGCTTGGATCACCCCGATAATGATCGGTGGTCTGATGCTTTTCATGTGCTTCATCATCTGGGACCTGGCGCGCGAGTCGAAGGCCGGAAGATTCGGCACCATCATGCTGTTCGTGGTGCTGGGCGCCGGCATGCTCGGCTATATCCTCAAGGTAGTCATCACCTGGATGCTCGAGAACGGTGGTGGTGTCTGACAGGGTGCAACGTCACGAAAAACGCCACCTCTTGGGGTGGCGTTGCTGCTTGTGCTGCTTATAATCTTACCTGATTACTCATGTTGATCAGCCATCGCGCCAACCTGAGGGCTATACTGGATTTACATGGGTCGACAAGGAGTGAG
>NZ_JAHCLU010000020.1 GCF_018448785.1 Halomonas jincaotanensis
TGGTGGCTACGCCCTGATTCGAACAGGGGACCCCATCATTATGAGTGATGTGCTCTAACCAGCTGAGCTACGTAGCCTTATCAACACGTTGCCCGGCCATGGCCGGGCAACGGAGACAGATTATGCACGCGGGCACGCGCCAAGGCAAGCCTATGCGTCCGCTCACGCCTCGATATCAAGCGCCTGCTTGACCGCTGGCAGGGCTGGCTCACCCTCCAGGGTAGTCACGCCGTCCAGCCAGGTCTCGAGGACCTCGGGATTAGCCTGAAGATAGTCACGTGCCGCGTCGCGTGGGTCGGCGCCGTCGTCCATGATCGTCGCCATCAGCTGGTTTTCCATCTCAAGGGTGAATTCGAGATTCTCGAGCAAGGTGCCAACGTTACCGCACTCCTCGACATAGCCGCCGCGGGTGTTGGTATACACAGTCGCACCGCCCAGATCGGGGCCGAAATAGTCGCCGGCACCTTCAAGGTAGGCCATGTCAAAGTTGGTGTTCATGGGGTGTGGTTCCCAACCAAGAAACACCATCCATTTCTCGCGCGGCACCCGCGCGCTCAACTCGGCGAGCATGCCCGCCTCGCTGGAGTCGACCAGGTCCCAATCGCCGAGGTCGAAGGCATCGTCGTCGATCATCTGCTGAATCAGCTCGTTGCCGTCGTTGCCGGCCTCGATGCCATGCAACCGGCTTTCGAACTGCTCGGCATGCTCGACGAGATCCTCGACCGAGGTGACACCAGCATCGTGGACATACTGCGGAACCGCCAGGGTGTACTTGGCACCCTCGAGATTGGCACCCAGGCGGTCGACATCACCCTCTTCGACGTAGGGATCACTGATCGATGCCATTGAGGGCATCCAGTTGCCCAGGAAGACATCGAAGTCGTCATTTTTCATGCCTTGGTAGGCGATGGGCACCGAAACCGTATCGATGCGCGTCTCGTAGCCCATGGCCTCGAGAACCTCGGTCGCCAGGGCTGTCGTGGCCGTGATGTCGGTCCAGCCGACTTCGGCGAAGCGCACGGTTTCGCATTGCTCCGGCACGTCAGCCATCAACGGCGTTGCCACAAGTCCCAAGGCCACAGCGCTCAGGGCAAGGCTCATCTGACGTTGCATGGTTGTCTTGTTCATCTGGATTCCCCTCGAATGGATCATCGTCTCAAGTAGCTCAAAACGTCATTGCGGCGTCACGATCGACACCGACCAGCCATCGCACTACAGGCAGTTTTTATTGATTGAACGTTCAATAAAGAAATGGCAAGCTGACCTTATGGTAACCATGCCAGTGGGTGTGGTGGCAAGACGAATACCTAACGAAGGAGCCTGCAGGGTGCCCAAGGTTGGAATGGAACCCATCCGTCGTCAGCAGCTGATCAGGGCGACCATGATGTCCATCGATGAAGTCGGGCTGGCCGATACCACGGTGATGCGCATCGCCCGCCATGCCGGTGTCTCTGCCGGCATCATCGGTCATTATTTCGGCGGCAAGGATGGCCTGCTCGAAGCGACGATGCGCCAGATCCTTCACGATCTGGGTGAGGCCGTGGCCGCCAGGCGACGGTCGCTGGAGGCCCCCAGCCCCCGCGCGCATCTGGGGGCCATCATCGACGGCAACTTCGATCGCAGCCAGGTCACCGGGCCAGTGGCCAAGACTTGGCTGGCATTCTGGGCCAGCAGCATGCACGCGCCACGGCTCCAGCGACTGCAGCAGGTGAACGATCGGCGTCTGTATTCAAACCTGAGCAACCAGTTCTGCCGCCTGATGCCACGCGACCAAGCCCGCCAGGCGGCGCGTGGTCTTGCGGCGATGATCGATGGCCTCTGGCTGCGCGGCGCCCTGACCCCCGAGGGCCTGGATGCCACGCAGGCACGATTTCTGGCCCATGCCACACTGGATAAGCTGCTTGATGGCAACCAAACCACGCCAAATTTCTGAAGGAGGCCTCAATGGCAACTCTAGACCTACAGACCCTTTTCATCGACGGATGCCGGATAGCTGCCAGCTCCGGCGAGACCTTCGCCATCACCAACCCTTTTGACGGCAGCCATCTCGCCACCGTGCAGCAAGCTGCCGAAGCCGATGTCGACGACGCCGTCGCCGCGGCACGCCGCGGTCAGCGCCACTGGGCGGCCATGACCGGCATGCAGCGGGGTCGCATCCTCAACCGTGCCGTGGCGCTCCTGAGAGAGCGCAACGATGAGCTCGCCGAGCTCGAAACCCGCAATACCGGCAAGCCGATCAGCGAGACCGCGGCGGTCGACATCGTCACCGGCGCCGATGCGCTGGAGTACTACGCCGGCCTGGCACCGGCCATCGAGGGCACCCAGATCCCGCTGCGTGAGGACTCCTTCGTCTACACTCGCCGCGAGCCGCTCGGCGTGGTCGGGGCCATTGGCGCCTGGAACTACCCCTTCCAGATCGCTTGCTGGAAGGCTGCCCCGGCGCTGGCGGCCGGCAACGCCGTGGTCTTCAAGCCCAGCGAAGTCACCCCCCTCACCGCCATGGTGCTGGCCGAGATCTTCACCGAGGCCGGTCTGCCCGATGGCGTCTTCAATGTCGTGCACGGCGACGGCCGTGTCGGCCAGATGCTCACCGAGCATCCGGGCATCGACAAGGTCACGTTCACAGGCGAGGTGGGGACCGGCAAGAAGGTCATGGCCGCCGCCGGTGGTTCGACCCTCAAGGACGTGACCATGGAGCTTGGCGGCAAGTCGCCGCTGATCGTCTACGCCGATGCCGACCTCGACCGTGCCGCGGATGCCGCCATGATGGCCAACTTCTATTCGAGTGGGCAGATCTGTACCAACGGCACACGGGTCTTCGTGGAACGCTCCGTGAAGGACGCCTTCGAAGCACGAATCAGCGAGCGTGTAGCACGCATCAGGGCCGGCGACCCGAACGACCCCAGCGTCAACTTCGGCCCGCTGGTCAGCTTCGAGCACCAGGCCAAGGTGCTCGGCTACATCACGCTGGGCAAGCAGGAAGGCGCCCGGGTGCTGGTCGGTGGCGAGGCCTGGGATCAGGGCGACTTCGCGAAAGGGGCCTGGGCGGCACCCACGGTGTTCACCGATTGCACCGACGACATGCGAATCGTGCGCGAGGAGATCTTCGGCCCGGTGATGACGCTTCTTGCCTTCGACGAGGAAGCCGAGGTGATCAAGCGCGCCAACGACACGCATTACGGCTTGGCCGCCGGGGTCTTCACCGAGAGCCTGAATCGCGCCCACCGCACCATTCACCAGCTGGAGGCCGGCATCTGCTGGGTCAACACCTGGGGGGAGTCACCGGCCGAAATGCCGGTGGGCGGCGTCAAGCAGTCCGGCGTAGGCCGCGAGAACGGCGTCGAGACTCTGGCCCACTATACCCAGACCAAGTCGGTGCAGATCGAGATGGGCCCCTTCGAGTCGGTGTTCTAAGGAGACCCCCTGCCCCCAATGGCACGCCGGCGAGACAGGCAACGCAACGGCGCCTGGCCTGAGCGGCGAGTTCCGCCGGACTTATCGGAACCGAACCTCCACGCCCCGCGTCGGCTGACTGCCGACGCGGGGCGTTTGCGTTGAGACGGAATCAATATCCTGCATGGTCAATTGCAGAACAATGGGCTAATCTGCAAGAATTCAAACAACCGTTCGAAACCAACTATCCGAAACCAACTGTACCAAACGCCTCGTTCGAACGTGTCATGATTCAACTTCATTACGAAGGAGACCTTCGATGCTCACCTTGATCCTGTTCCTACTCGCGGTGGCCGGCCTGCTGGCGGTCATGCGGCGTGAAGCCGGCGCCTTGCCCGCGATCGGCGTTTTGGCCGTTCTCGGCCTGATCGGTCTGATCACCGGCGCACCGGTATCCGGCGCTATCCTGCTGCTCGGCGCCGTTGCCATCGCCGCCGCAGGCCTGCCGGCGCTGCGCCGCCGCTGGCTGTCGCCACGGCTGTTCGCCACCTTCAAGAAGGTCGCCCCCAAGGTATCGGATACCGAACGCACGGCACTCGAGGCCGGCACCGTCGCCTGGGACGGTGAACTGTTCTCCGGACGCCCGGCATGGGATCGGCTGCTTGGCGTCGAAGACGAGGGGCTCTCGAGGGAAGAACAGGCCTTCCTCGACACCCAGTGCAGCGTCGCCGCCGGCATGTGCAACGCCTGGGAAATCGCCAAGGAGCGGGCGGACCTGCCCCAGGAGCTTTGGGACTTCCTGAAGCGCGAAGGCTTCTTCGGCATGATCATTCCCAAGCAGTATGGCGGCCTGGGCTTTTCCGCCAAGGCCCAGTCGCTGGTGCTGCAGAAACTCTCGGTCAGCGAGACACTGATGGTTACCGTCGGTGTGCCCAACTCGCTGGGACCGGGCGAACTGCTGCTCAAGTACGGCACACAAGCGCAGAAGGACCACTATCTGCCCCGTCTGGCCGATGGCCGCGAGATTCCCTGCTTCGGCCTCACCGGTCCGCGCGCCGGCAGTGACGCCACCTCGCTGCCCGATACCGGCGTGGTCTGCCGGCAGATGATCGATGGCGAGGAAGTACTGGGCCTCAGGCTGAATTTCGAGAAGCGCTGGATCACCCTGGCTCCCATCGCCACCGTGGTCGGGCTGGCCTTCCGTCTCTTCGATCCCGAGCACTTGCTTGGCGACGAGGAGGACCGCGGCATCACCTTGGCGCTGATTCCGCGTGACACCCAGGGTATGGAGATTGGGCGCCGCCATCACCCCATCGGCAGCCCGTTCCTCAACGGTCCGATCAAGGGCAGGGATGTCTTCGTGCCGCTCGACACCATCATCGGCGGCAACGAGATGATCGGCCAGGGCTGGCGCATGCTGGTCGAGTGCCTCTCCGTCGGCCGCTGTATCACCTTACCCTCCGGCGCCACCGGCACCGCTCGCTACGCCGTTGGATGGAGCGGCGGCTTCGCGCGTATCCGTCGCCAGTTCAACGTCCCCGTAGCGGAAATGGAAGGCGTGCAGGAGCCCTTGGCACGCATGAGCGCCCTGGCGTACATCGCCCGCTCTGCGGTCTACCAGACCGCCAACACCATCGATCATGGCGAGAAGCCGGCGGTGCCCTCGGCAATTCTCAAGAGCCAGCTCACCGAATTCCAGCGGCTGATCCTGAGCGATGCCATGGATATCCACGGCGGCAAGGCCGTCACCCTGGGGCCGCGCAATTACCTGGGCATCGGCTATAGCGCCAACCCGGTGGCGATCACCGTGGAAGGCGCCAACATCATGACTCGCAACCTGATGATCTTCGGCCAGGGCGCCATTCGCTGCCATCCCTACGTGCTCGAGGAACTGGCCGCCAAGGACGCCGACAATCTCGAGGCCTTTGACCACGCCTTCTTCGCCCATGCCGGCCTGGTCTTAGGCAATGCCGCCCGCGCCCTCACCCAGGGGCTGGGCCTGGGCAGGCCAAGCACGCCCTTCGACACCACTGCTGCGCCTTACGCCCGGGACGTCGCCAGGCTCTCTGCCGGCTTCGGCCTCTGCGCCGATGCCGCCATGGCAAGTCTCGGCTCTTCCCTCAAGCAGCGCGAGATGCTCTCGGCGCGCCTGGGCGATGTGCTCTCCAATCTCTATCTGGCATCGATGACCCTCAAGGGCTGGCATGAGGGCGACAAGGTCGAGGGCGAGGCAGCGCTGTTACATTACGGCTGTACCTACCTGCTGGAGCGCGCCGAGCAAGCCTTCGATGAAGTCTTCGACAACCTGCCCAACCGAGCCCTGGGCCGTCTGCTACGTGTCCTGGTGATGCCTGCCGGCCGACGCTGGAAGCGCCCCCACGACGATCTGGCCCGCGAGATCGCCCAGGCCGTGTCACGTGATACCGTTCTGCGTCGCTACCTCCTGGAGGGTACCTGGCAGCAAAATGATGGCACGCGTGACAATCCACTAGCGCATTACAATGCCCTTCTCGCCACCCAGGAGCGCGCCGAAGCCCTTTACCGTACCGTCAACAAGGCCCATGCCAAGGGCGCCATACCGGCACAGGCCCTGCACCCCGAGCAGCGCGTGGAAGCCGCGCTGGCCGCGGGCCTGATCAGCGAGGACGACGCCATCTTCATGCGCGAGCGCGAAGCCGAAGTACTGGAGCTGCTCAGCGTTGATGACTTCGACTACGACGAGTTCGCCACCGACAAGGCCAACATCCTGCGCCACAATGCAGCATGATCCCGGCTGCCTGACCGTGTTTCGCCAGCCCAAAGCGCCCAGGCAATGCCTGGGCGCTTTGCTGTTCACCATCTCAAGAAGCACGGCCAGGAAGCCACCTCAGAGCGGCCAGACCAACAGAATCATCGGGACGGCAACAACCAGCACGACTAGCGACAGGGGCAGGCCGAGCTTCCAGTAATCCCCGAAGCGGTAGCCGCCCGGGCCCATTACCAGCGTATTGGACTGATGGCCGATGGGCGTGAGAAAGGCACAGGAGGCGCTGACGGCGACGGCCATCAGGAAGGGGTCCGGTGAAGCATTGAACCCGCTGGCCAGGCTGGCGGCAATCGGCGCCATCAACAACGCCGCCGCGGCATTATTGATCACGTTGGAAAGCAGCATCGAAAGAATAAAGAGCCCGGCGAGCGTCATCATCACCGGCCAATCACTGCCCAGTGCCAGCATCGCGTCGGCGATAAGCGCCGCCCCACCGCTGGTTTCAAGCGCCTTGCCGACCGGCAGCATGGCTCCCAGCAGAACGATTACCGGCCCGTCGATGGCCTGATAACCCTCGCGAAGTGGCAGCACCCCCACCAACAGAGACACCAGAGCCGCCGTGGCAAGCGCCACGGCGGCTGGCAGCAGGTCAAGCAGCATGACTAGAATGGCGATGGCGAAGATACCGATCGAGACCATCAGCAGGCGCGGGTGGCCAAGGCTCAGGTTCCGGTTGGCCAGTGGCAGGCAGCCCAGGGTGGCCAGGCTCTCGGAAATGTCGCTGACCCCGCCCTGCAGCAACAGCACATCGCCAGCGCGAAAGCGGATATCGTGGAGACGCTGCTTGAGACGGCCCCCATCGCGCGCCACTGCCACCAGATGCAGGCCGAACTGGTTGTGAAGGCGCAGCTGGCTGATGGTCCGGTTGATCATCATGGAGTCGTTGCGTACCACGCCTTCGATCAGCTGTAGCTCCTCGGTATCGACGATCTTGTTGCGTGGCTCCTGTGCGTCGCCTTCATCATCGGCCGGCTTCCCGACGTCGTTCACCTCGTCATCTTCGTCCGACTTGGCACTGAGCAGGAGTCCCGTCTTGTCCTCGAGCTGCTTCATCTCTTCGGGACCGGCTTCCACCAGCAGCACATCGCCCTCGCGCAGGCTACCGTGAAAGGCATGTCCCGCGCGTTGCCGACCATCGCGTACCACGGCCAGCACCGGAATGGTTTCCTCCAGCGCCGCATGCAGGTCAGGCAGCGTCCAGCCCACCGCTTTAGCGTCCTTGCCGACCTGCACCTCGAAAAGATAGCTCGCCGTATCGAACATCTCTTCCCGGGAGGCCTTGCCGGCGCGTTGTGGCGTCAACCGCCACCCGAACAGCAGGATAAAAGCCAGGCCGACACCAGCGACCACCGCCCCCACCGGCGAGAAGGAAAACATCTCGAACGCCTCCCCGGTGACCGATTCGCGATAGGTGGCGATGATGATGTTGGGCGGGGTGCCGATCAGCGTGGTCAAGCCGCCGAGCAACGACCCGAAGGCCAGCGGCATCAGCAGCAGCGAGGGCGAGGCGTCATGCTCCCTGGCCATACGCATCGCCACGGGCAGCAGCAGCGCCAGGGCGCCGACATTGTTCATGATCCCCGACAGCACTGCGACGGTGCCGGTGAGTACCAGCAATTGCAGAAGGAGACGGTCGCCCGCCTTGAGCACCTGTTCGGCGATCATGTCGACCACGCCGGAGCGTTCGAAACCACGACTCAACACCAGCACCGCCGCCACCGTGATCACCGCCGGATGGCCAAACCCCATGAAGGCCTCATCGGCCGGCACCAGCCCCAGCATGACGCCTCCCAGTAGCGCAGAGAGCGCCACCAGGTCGAAGCGGAAGCGCCCCCAGACGAAGGCGGCCAGTGTCAGCCCCAGAAGAATGAAGACCAGTGCGCTGTCCGACAGGAACGGCCAGTTAGCCGACATGCTTCACAAGCGTCCCAACGCATCGCGTACGGCGTGGTCGAGCTTGTCGGTAAGCTCGTCCAGATGAGACTCTTCGAGGATGAAGGGCGGCGCCAGCAGGATATGATCGCCGGTCCGTCCATCGAGTGTCCCTCCCATGGGGTAGCACATCAGGCCATGCTCCATGGCGGCTTTCTTGATCCTCGCATGAAGCTTGCGTTCGGGATCGAAGGGCTGCTTCCTGTCGCGATCCTCGACCAGTTCGATACCCCGGAACATGCCTCGCCCTCGAATGTCGCCGATATGCGGGTGTGAACCGAAGCGCTCGACCAGACGCTCGTGCAGTCCGTCTCCCAGGCGCGTCACCTGCGGCAAGAGTTGGCGCGCCTCGATGGCGTGCTGCACGGCCAGGGCCGCGGCACAGGCCGTCGCATGGCCGATATAGGTATGGCCGTGCTGGAAGAACCCCGAACCATTGGCAATAGCGTCATGGATTCGACGGCTGACCAGGGTGGCGCCGATCGGCTGATAGCCGGCACCGAGCCCCTTGGCAACGGTGATCAGGTCCGCCGTCACGCCTTCCTGCTCGGCGGCGAAGAGCGTACCGGTGCGACCCATGCCACACATCACCTCATCGAGGATCAGCAGGACGCCGTGACGATCACAGACCTCGCGCACCCGAGTAAAATAACCTGGAACCGCCGTCACCGCACCCAGGGTCGCCCCGACCACCGGCTCGGCCACGAAGGCCATCACGTTCTCCGGCCCCAGGCGCTGGATCTCCTCCTCGAGCTCAGCGGCCAGGCGAATGGCGTACCCTTCCAGGGTTTCGCCCGGTCGCAGGCCGCGATAGGCATAGCAGGGGCTGACATGACTGACATTGATCAGCAGGGGTTCGAACTGGCGACGCCGCCATTCATTGCCGCCCGTGGCCAAGGCGCCAAGAGTATTGCCGTGATAGCTTTGACGCCGGGCGATCAGGTGCTTGCGCTCGGGCTGGCCGATCTCGATGAAGTACTGGCGGGCGAGTTTCAGCGCCGCCTCGATCGCCTCCGACCCTCCCGAGACGAAATACACCGACTCCAGCCCCTCGGGCGCGCGCGCGACGAGATGGTCGGCGAGGGCCTCCATCGGCTCGGTGGTAAAAAAGGACGTGTGCGCATAAGCCAGCTGACCTACCTGATGGCGAATAGCTTCAATGACGTCGGCATCGCTGTGGCCAAGGCAGGATACCGCGGCACCGCCACTGGCATCCAGGTAGCGTTTGTCGTGGCTGTCAATCAGGTAGGGCCCTTGCCCCTTGACGGCCATCGGATAGCGTTGCGTCAGGTTGCGGTGGAATACGTGGCTCATGACACTCTCCCGAACTGTTCACTTCCATGCGCGTTGTTCTTTCCCATGATAGTGGCTTGCCAATGGCGGGAAATAAACCCGCCATCGTGAGCCACGCATACCACCTTCCTTGAATGAGAGCCGAGGGATCAGGGCAAGAGGATGGTGGACCCGGTCGTCTTTCTGCCCTGCACGGCATCCTGTGCCTTGCCCGCCTCCGCTAGCGGGTAGCGCTGGGCGATGTCGATCGTTACCTTGCCGCTCTCCAGCATGGCGAAGAGGTCGTTGGCCATCATTTCCAGGCGCTCGCGAGTATCGGCATAGCCGTTGAGGCTCGGGCGGGTGGCGAAGAGCGAGCCCTTCTGGTTCAGGATACCGATATTGACGCCGTCCACCGGCCCCGAGGCATTGCCGAAACTGACCATCAACGCGCGGGGTTTCAGGCAGTCCAGGGAGAGCTCCCAGGTATCCTTACCCACCGAGTCATAGACCACGTCGCACATCTCGCCATTCGTCAACTCGCGCACCCGCTCGGCCACGTCCTCGCGAGTGTAGTCGATGGTCGCCCAGGCGCCATTCCTCTCGGCGAGGGCCGCCTTCTCGGGCGAGCTCACGGTACCGATCAGCTTCACGCCCAGCGACTTGGCCCATTGGCAGGCGATCGAACCCACACCCCCGGCGGCGGCGTGAAAGAGAATCGTCTCGCCACCTTTCAGCGGACAGGTCAGACGCAGCAGGTAATGCACGGTCAGGCCCTTGAGCAGACAGGCAGCGGCGGTCTCGAAATCGACGGCAACCGGCAGCACCACGGCCTTGTCGGCGGGCGGGTTATGAAATTCGGCGTAGGCGCCCAGCGGGCCCTGCGCGTAGGCAACGCGGTCCCCCGTCTTGAGGTGCGTGACGCCCTCGCCCACCGCATCCACCACGCCGGCTCCCTCGGTCCCCAGTCCAGAAGGTAGCGAGGGGGCGGGATACAGGCCGGTGCGGAAATAGATGTCGATGAAGTTCAGACCGATCGCCTCGTTCTTCACCCGGACCTCGCCAGGGCCGGGCTCGGAGGGCGCGACGTCGACGAGTTCGAGAACCTCGGACCCACCGGTGCGGGCGAATTGAATGCGTTTGGCCATGAAGCGCTTCCTTGGATAGTTAACGGGAGATCATGCGCTATCCAAACGCTGAACGCCCCGGCGGTCAAGTGAGGGTGTCGGGGAACGCTTCCAGGCCATCGACAAAGCGACGCTTTTCGTTCTCGAACATCCTGGGATCATGCTTGAAGTGGCGTAGCACGACATCGTCATCGACCCGCAAGGTCGCGGTGAGCTCATCAAGACGTTCGGCGGGATGGCGAGATGCCACGCCGATACGCTCGCCGTCACCTCCAGTCAGCCAGCGGGTGATGCCACAGCGGCGATAGAATGCCTCCTGCTCGGCATCGGCGGCGCTCACTCGCAGCGGCGCCTTGAGCGCCAGCTCGCCGATCAGCCGACAGCGGGGCTCGTCGTTCTCGGTAAGGCTGCAGGCCAGGGTCAGCGTCATGCCCTCGCCGGTCTCATCCAACACCAGCAAGGCCAGCGCCAGCGGTGTTCCCTCGGCGTTCACCAGTGCCAGCAGGCGCGCGGCCTGTTCGACAAACAGCACCCGACGGGTGCCGGCAAATGTCACCAGCGGCGCCAACCCCGCCGCCTGGCCGTAATGTTCGGCACACAACCGTGCCAGGCAAGCATCGCGGTTGGCCTCGTCGGTGACATGCAATACGTTCATTGCGCTATCCTTTGATCTCGTTATGATCACGTTCGGCGCGAAGCCTAGCATAACCTCATCTCGCTGGCGTGGCGGCCACGTTGTCCACGGGTGAGGAGACAGCGCCTTTGCGACATTCATACGTTTGTCATTTTTCAGACACAAACTCGACCCTTGTCTATCGCACCTTAATTCGCAAGTTATCCGCACCGAGGGAACCGCTTGTATGCCGCACGCCACGACCGCCAACGCCCTGCCGCGTACCATTGCCCACCGCGGCCTTTCGGCCCGGGCACCGGAGAACACCCTGACCGCCGTTCGTGGGGCCAAGCGGGCCGGCTGCGATTGGGTCGAGCTCGATGTACAGTTGCTCGGCGACGGTACGCCGGTGATCTGGCATGACAACGGCGTCAGGCGCTGCTCCAATTCCCGCGGCAAGCTGGCGAAGCTGACGCGGGACAGGGCAAGCGCCCTGGACGTCGGCAGCTGGTTCCACAAGGACTACGCCGGCGAGCCCATGGCCACGCTGGAAGAAATGCTGGCGCTGATCGACTCGCTCGGCATGGGGCTCAACCTGGAGCTCAAGGTCAACCGGGGCCGCAGCGGCCAGGCGCTGGTCGACACCGCCCTGCCCATGGCGCTGCGGGCGTTGCCGGCCGAGCAACTGGTGGTGTCGTGCTTCGATGCCCCGACCCTTTCGGCCGCGCGTGCCGTCCAGCGCGATGCCGAACTGCTGCGCATCGGCCTGCTCTACGACAAGCTCCCAGCCGACTGGCGAAAAGCGGCCGAAAGGCTCGACGCCTTCAGCCTGCATCTCAACTGGCGCAAGCTGAAGAAGAAGGATGCCCGCGCCATCAAGGATGCCGGCTACGCCCTGTTCTGTTACACCCCCAACGATCCGATCGCGTTCCACCCGCTCTGGGGCTGGGGCGTGGATGGCGTGATCAGCGACGATCCCGCGCTGTTTACCGAGTACCTGCCTGACCAAAACGCCGACGCCTGATCCACGGCAGGCGGCGTCAGTCGAGCAGCGCCGTAAGGGCCGCCATGTCCAGGTGCGCCTCCACGCAATCGGCCAGGCGGTCCAGCTCACGCTGGCGATGCTCACCGTAGTCCACTGCCTCAGCGCCAGGCTGCGCCAATCCCAAGCGACTAAGAAGCGCCCGGCACGCCAAGGGCCAGTCGAGCCCCGGCTGCAACAGCGCCATATCGCCGCGACCATCGTGCTCTTGCCGGCATCCGAGGTCGTGCCCTGAATCATCAGTGTGGCCATGACCCAGGGCACGCGCCAGCATGCTGAAGCTGGAGCTGCTCTTGCCCTTACCGGGACCGGTGAGCACCAGCAGCATGCCCTGCTCCTTCTGGGCGTGATCGATACGCGACCGCATGATCTTCTGCTTGTGCGCCATGCGCCGCGCATGGCGTTCGGAGTCTCTGGCGTTGTCTCGCATGATACGTCTCCCGTTCAGGGGTCAGGGCCAGAGCGACTCGCGCCTCACCGCGTAGATAGTTGGTGAGAAAGAGTTGGAAAACAGACCTTATCTCATGGGGACGAAAACCGGCGCGCCATCGATCTCGGCGGTCGCCAGGCGTTGGTCATAGAGCCGTTCCAGGACACTCGGCACCAGCATGTCGCTTGCCGGCCCCCAGCAGGCCTCGCCATCGGGATAGAGCAGCAATAGGTGGTCGCACCAGCGCGCGGCCAGGTTGAGGTCGTGCAGGCACATCAACACCACCTTGCCTGCGGCCGCCTGCTCGCCCAGCAGCGTCATGACCGACGTCTGGTGGTGGAGGTCGAGATGGTTGGTGGGCTCGTCGGCCAGCCATAGCTGTGGCGACTGCGTGAGTACGGTGGCGATGGCGACGCGCTGGCGTTCGCCCCCCGACAGCGTATTGACCAGGCGGTTTTTCAAATGCGCGACGTCCAGCCGCTCGAGCGCTGCCACGGCGAGGCGCACGTCATCGCCCCCCTCCATCTGCCAGGCCGACAGGTAGGGATGGCGACCGATCAAGGCGGTTTCCAGCACCGTCGCGGGAAAGCCGTCCTGGCGCTCCTGGAAGATCAGCCCCAGCTGGCGAGCGACCCGCCGCCGCCGCAGGCCCGCCAACGGCTGACCGTCCAGGTCCACCTCGCCGGCACGCGGGACCCGCAGCCCGGCCAGGGTTTGCAACAAGGTGGTCTTGCCGGCGCCGTTGGGGCCCAGCACCCCCCACACCTGCCCCGGCGCCAGGCAAAGATCCAGCGCTCTGCCGTCCGCTCGTCCGGGCACATCGATCACCAGGCCGCGCGTCTCGAGTCGGCTCATCAGCGGCTCCGGTACAGCAGGTAGAGGAAGGTCGGCACGCCGATCAGCGCGGTGATCACGCCCACTGGCAACTGCTCGGGGGCGATCACGGTACGCGCCAGGGTATCAGCCAGCACCAGCAGGGTGCCCCCCGCCAGCGCGCAGGCGGGCAGGATCAGGCGCTGGTCGTTGCCCAGCACCAGGCGCAGCATGTGGGGCACCACCAGCCCGACGAAACCGATGCTCCCCGCCGTGGTGACCGCCATCGCGGTCAGCAGGCTGGCGGTGACATAGATCGTCCACTCCAGCGGGCGAACCGCGACCCCCAGCGCCGCCGCCTGCATCGGCCCGCGGGCCAGCACGTTCAGGCTGCGCCCCAGCGGAAAGCCCAGCAGGCAGACCAGCGCCAGCACCAGCAGCGAGGGCATGGGCGTGCGGGCATAGGCGAGATCCCCCATCAGCCAGTACAGCATGCCCGGCAGGCGCTCGGCGGGGCTGAGCGCCAGCATCAGGGTGACGACCGCGCCCCAGCCCGCGGCGACCACCACGCCCGTCAATAGCAGGCGCGAGGGCGTCCAGCTGCCGGTGCCGTGGGCGAGGCCGAATACCAGCAGCGTGGAGAGCAGCGCGCCGGCGAAGGCCGAACCGGAGATCACCATGCCGCCGAGCCCCGCTAGCATCGCCGCCAGCGCGCCGACCGCCGCGCCGCCGGACAGGCCCAGCACGTAAGGGTCGGCGAGCGGATTGCGCAGCAGCACCTGCATGAGGGCACCGGCGACCGCCAGCAGCCCGCCGGTGGCGAAGGCGGACAACGAACGCGGCAAGCGCAGCTCGAGAATCAGGGTGCGCGACAGGGCATCGCCGCCGCCGCTCAGTACCGCCCATAGCTCGCCAAGCGCCAGGTTGGCGCTGCCAACGCTGGCCGACAGTCCCATCGCCGCGAGCGAGGCGGCCAGCAGCAGCGCCAGGGGCAGGGTCAAGCGACGCATGATGCCTCGCGATCAGCGCCGGGCACGGGCCACCTCCAGTTTCTCGCAGAGTATTTGGCTGCCGTCGAGCAAGCGCGGGGTGGGTCGCTGGATCAGCGACGGCGGCACGAAGAACAGGTTGTCGCGGTCGACCGCGGTGAGGCCGGGATACTGAGACCAGTGGTCAAGCCAATCGCGATTCTCTTCGCCCATGCCACCGGCAATTATGGCCTCGGGGTCGGCGTCCAGCACCGACTCGTCGTCGATGCGCGGGACCAGTCGCGACTGTTCACCAAAGACGTTGTGTCCCCCGCACAGCTTGATGACCTTGCCGATCAGGTGGGCGTCATTGACGGTCATCAGCGGCTCGTCCCAGACTTGGTAGAAGATGCTCACCGCCTCGGCATCGGCATGGCGTGCCGCCAGTTCGGCGATGCCATCGCGGAAGGCCCGGGCCGCCCTGTCGCCCTCCTCCCGGGTGTCCGCCAGCCGCGCCAGGCGCTCGATGGCGGTCGACACCCCCTCGAAGTCGCGCGGTTCGATGTAGAACACCGGCATGCCCAGCGCCTCGATGGTCTCCAGTTGCTCGGCGGGATTGCCGGTCACCCAGCCGATCACCAGGTCCGGCTGCAACGACACCAGGGTTTCCAGGTCGACCCGAGTGTGGCTGCCCACCGAGGCGACCTCCTTCGCCTCGGGCGGATAGTTGCTGTAGGAGACCACCGCTACCACCCCGTCCCCGGCCCCGGCGGCATAGGTCAGTTCGGTGGCCCCGGGCGAGAGGGTGGCGATGCGCGACGCCGGTTCCTCCAGGCAGACCTTGCGCTGGCGGTCGTCGACAGCGCAGGTCTCGCCCCACGCCGGCAGGGCGAGCCAGGCCGACAGCCACACCAGGCCGGTCAATAGCCCCCTTGAGAGTCGGATAACCATCACTGGCCGAAGTGCACGCTGACGAAGGCGGCACGCCCGGTGTTGATGAAGTCGAAGGGAGTACTCGCGAAGGTCACGGGGTCGAACTCGGTCCCCTGGGCGGTGGCATACTCCTTGTCCGTCACGTTCTCCACGATGGCGCGCAGCGACCACATCGGTGCGAACTGCCAGCCGGCGCGCAGATTGACGATCCCGTAGCCGGGCAATCGCTGCTGGTTGGCGCTATCGTTGTAGCGATGGTTCTGGGCGATCCAGGAAGCGCCCAGCGACCAATCCCCCAGCTCGCGATCGACATCCAGGCGCAGGCTCTGGGTGGCACGGCGCGCCAGCTGGTTACCGGTTCTGTGGTCTTCCGGGTCGGTATAGGTCAGCGCCGCCTGAAGGGTCCAGTCGTCGATCTCGGCACCGGCGGCGAGCTCGGCGCCGCGAATCCTGGCCTCGTTGACATTGACCGGTCGGAAGCTGGCATCCGGCGCGATCAGGTCATCCACTTCTGTCTGGTAGGCGGCAAGATCCCAGAACCAGGCGCTGTACTGGCCCCGGATCCCCAATTCAAAGGTGTCGGAGGTCTCGGCATCCAGATCGGGGTTGCTCGAGCCGGCGAAGGGGAAATAGAGCTCGTTGAAGGTGGGCGCACGGAAGGCCGTTCCGTAGCTGGCCCTGAGGGTATGGTGGTCATCCAGGTCGTAACCCAGCGCCAGGCTGCCGGTCAGCTCCTCGCCGAACGCCTCGTTGTCATCATGGCGCAGGCTCAGCTGGGTGGTCAGCGGCTGGAAATCCAGAAGCCCCTGGGCGAACACTGCGCGGTTGTAGCGGCTCTCCTCGTCGAAGCGCAGACCCGAGGTCTGGCTGTCGCCAAGGTCGTCTTCGCTGTACTCGGCCCCGAGCACCAATTCATGCTGGCCGAGCGCCAGGGTGTTCTTCCACTGGGCAGTCCATGTCCGGTTCTCGAACAGCGAAGTATAGGTCGGCGCCACCGTATCGCGCTCGTCGCGCGCTTCACTGAGGGTGACGCGACTCGCCCAGGTATCCGTCACGGGGGTTTGCGCATAAACCGCGGCCACCTGCTGTACGAAGTCGTCCTCGGCAGGCCCGGACGCATCGAATTCCGTGCTGCCGTGACCGCGTAACGCCAGCATGCCGACCTCGCCCCCACCATCGAAGGCATGCGAAAGCCTCACCAGGCCGGTAGTGTTGTCGAAACCCTTGTCGTCGCCACCGCGGCGCACCGGTTGGCCATCGGTATCGAAGCGACTCGCGGCGAAGTGGTAGCGGGTGCCGCCCTCTGCGCCTGAGAAGCTGGCGCTGTAGCGCCGGGAATCGAAGGAGCCGCCGCCGGCGGAAACACGCGGCTGGGGATCGCCCTCCCCTTCCGGGGTGAACAGCTGGACCACGCCACCCACCGCATCGGCACCATAGAGGCTGCCGCGGGGGCCCCGTACGATCTCGGCACGCTCGAACATCCGCGGGTCGAGGAATTCCCAGGCGGCGGCACCCGTGGTCGCAGAACGCAACCGAATGCCGTCGATGAGCAGTACGTTGGCATTGCTTCCGGTGCCGCGGATGAAGACGCTGCTCTGCTTGCCGAAGCTGCCCTGGGTGGTGACATCCACGCCCGGCTGGCCACGCAGCAGATCGGACAAACTGACAGGATCCTGACGGCGCAGCGTCGCCTCGTCGATGACGGTCACGGAGGCGAGGGTCTCGTCGGCCGTTTGCGGCACCAGCGACGCGGTGATCACCATGGGATTGAGATCGACGCTCTGGCCAGAGGTATCGGTCTGCGCCTGAACGGCCAACGGAAGTGTTGCCAGGCCGAAGGCGGCCAAGCCAGGAAGGGCGGAGGTTCTGGATTTCATGTGAGACCCTTGCACGCCGTACTCACCCGCACGGCAATATGGTTGCTGTCACCGGGACGGCAGCAGGGGATCGAGGAGGAGGAGGGACAAACAGCAGAATGACAACGGCGACGCCAGCCCTGCCTCGACGTCGCCCACCGCGAATCGGCATTGAACTCTCGGGCCGGTCTCCGGGCTGACGAGCGGAAACAGGACAGAGCCTGGCTTTCCGAACGGCTGCCTTCCCGTGCCTTGAGCACAGTGGCGTAGTAGCCGTCCTTGTCTCGATCACCGTTGCGGGGGCAGCGTCGGAATAGCCTGTAAAGGCGCACCGACTTCCCGTTTCACTGGCGGCAACCCGCCGCCAGCACCTGAGAGAGAACGTAACCTAGCAACCTACAGCCAAGCCGTCAACGAGGGTCAACACCATGCGTCACCGCCAAAACGCGACGCTGCCCACCACCCTCTGTCGTGGCGAATACCTCGTCCAGCCTGGCACTGACATGCGCTGGCTTCGCATCTATACTGTATGCATAACCAGAAAAGGAATTGTCATGACACAAACGCCCCCTAAAGGCGTGGCCCGCAAGGGCCGGGGCGCCACCTTCGATCCCCACAACCGCTTCGCGCCCAGCGTCAGCGAAGCGGTCGACGACGGCTGGTGGCAGGCGGAAGCCCCGGCCATGTTGGCCACCGAGGTGCGCGACGAAGCGAGCAAGAGCGCACTGTCGTGGAATCGCTCGCCGGACCTAGGCTTCGATCGCTCGCTGAATCCCTACCGCGGTTGTGAGCATGGTTGCATCTATTGTTTCGCTCGGCCCAGCCACGCCTATTGGGACCTGTCGCCGGGGCTCGATTTCGAAACACGCCTGATCGCGCGTACCGGCCTCGTCGAGCGCTTGACGGAAGAGCTCTGCAAGCCGGGCTATGTCTGCCGGCCCATCAACCTGTCCGGCAACACCGACTGTTACCAGCCGCTCGAGGCCAAGCGCCGCACCACCCGGGCGATACTCGAATTACTGTTGGCCTGCCGTCATCCGGTGACGCTGGTGACCAAGGGCGCGTTGATCCTGCGCGATCGCGACTTGCTCGCCGAGATGGCCGAGCGACGACTGGTAAGAGTCTTCATCAGCCTTACCAGCCTGGATGCCGAGCTCAAGCGCACTCTCGAACCGCGTACCGCCTCGCCTCAGGCAAGGCTTCGGGTCATGCGCGAGCTCAGCGCCGACGGCGTGCCGGTCGGGGCGCTGATCTCACCGCTGATTCCCGGCCTCAACGACCATGAACTGGAACGCCTGCTCGACGCCGCCCACCACGCCGGGGCGCGGACCGCCGCCTGGATGCTGCTGCGCCTGCCGCACGAGGTCGCGCCGCTATTCGAGGACTGGTTGCAGACGCACTACCCCGAGCGTGCCGGCAAGGTGATGAGCCTGATCCGGCAATGTCGGGGCGGTAAGGATTACGACGCCCGCTTCGGGCATCGCATGCGGGGTGAGGGTGTATTCGCCGAGCTGCTGGAACAGCGCTTTCAAAAGGCCAGCAAGCGATTGGGCATAAGCCAGCGCAGCGAGATGGGCCTGGACGTCAGCGCTTTTCGCCCCCCTCACGCCCAGGGCGATCTATTCAACTGACCGCCACGTGGACTCGATGGCGAGAGAGCGATAGCGTGGCCTTCAGCTCACCACCACCTCATAACCGGTGTACTTGCGCAGGTTGATCACGCCGCTGTCGAGGATCAGGTACTGGCCCTTGAGGCCGAGCAGGGTCCCCGAGACGTGGGGCGTCTTGTCGAGGTTATGCGAGGCCACCTTGGTGGGGTATTCGAGTACCGGGTAGTCGAAGGCCACGGGGGAGTCATCGAGTACCTGGATCGCGTCGTCACCGAAGCGCTCGCGCAGGTTGGCCAAGCCGCTCTCGAGCCGCGCCAGCAGGCGGTCACGCTCGGCAGGCAGATCGAGCCCGACGGTATCGTTTTTGAGCATGGCCCGCCAGTTGGTGCGGTCGGAGACCTCCTCCTTGAACAACACCTCAACGAAGCCCGATTGCTGTCGGGTCTCAACGCGCAGGATCGGCAACGCCTGCACGGCGCCCTGATCGAGCCAGCGCGTCGGGACTTGGGTGCCACGTGTGATGCCTACCTTCAGGTCCGAGGCATTGGCCAGATAGACGATGTGCGGCTGGAAGCAGTGACGCTCGCCCCAGGCCGGCTCGCGACAGGTGCCCTCGAAGAAGTGGCAGAGTTCGGGCTTCATGATGCAGGTATCGCACTGGGCGAGTGTCTTGAAGCAAGGGTAACAGTAGCCCTGTGCAAAGCTTTTCTTGGTTGCCCGGCCGCAGTGGGTACAGACGATGGCACCGGTCCATTCCAAAGTAAAGGGCTTGCCGAGCATAGCGTTGAGATCGCGGCGATGCTCGCCGGCCCGCAGGGTGTAGCGAGCCGGGGCGCCCGGTTCGATGGCCATCTTGCTCAGGCAACCCTGGAGGGGCGTTACGCTCTCGATCAGCGACAATTCAGTCACCGGCGGCATCCCGGGCCAGTCCCGTCATCTCCGGCGATACCCCCGCCCCACTGCTGTCGGCCCCGCAGGTGCGGCGTTCGAGATAGCCGACCCGCTCACGCTCCGGGACCTTGTTCTCGGCTTCGTAACGCATCACCGCCTCGAGACAAAGCGCGGTCTGTTCGGTGCTGAGCATGCGGCCATCCGGCCACTTGCGCAGGGAGACCGCCTGTTTGAGGCTTGCGTAGATGGCCGGGGTCATCTGCTGGATCATTCGCTCGAAGGTCATATCGCTCATGGCATCGTTCTCTCAGGAGTGTTGACGGGCTCGGCCAGAATGATACCAGCCCAGCAACAGGCCCACGACCAGCCCACCCAGATGGGCCTCGTTCGCCACATTGCCGAAGCCGACCCATGCCGCCATGTCAGTCATGGTGAATACCATCCAGCCGAGCATGAACACCACCAGCATCTGCGGGACGAAGAAGCCGCTGCGCGGGGCGCGACGCGACATCAGCCAGACATAGCCCAGCAACGCGAAATCGACACCCGACATCCCGCCGAACAACACCGTGCCGGTGGCGTACTGGGCTAGGTTGGCGCCGATGCCAGCGACCAGCAGGATCGTCAGCATGCGCAGGCTGCCCTGCAGCCGTTCCACCTGGCGACCGAAATACCACAGCCACATCATGTTGAAGATCAGGTGCATCCAGCCAAAGTGCAGAAATGCCGGTGAAAGTAGGCGCCATACCTGTCCGGAACTCATCGCCTCGGTCAGGGTGCCGACGGCCAGGCTCCCCGTCGGGGTCACCCCCAGCGGCACAATGGCCAGCATGGCGATGACCAGATCGCCGAGCACCGCCATGGTGGCGAACACGACCAGGCAGACGATCAGGGTGGCCGCACTGACCGGCGCCTGGCGCAGCGGTCCCAGGAGGTCATTAATGCCGTGACGCGCGGGTGGCGGCTTGTCAGGCATCAGCGAATCGCCGCGCTGCCAGCGATGCAGCAGACGCAGCATCGCTTCCTGCTGGGACGGGTCAACCAGCCACAGCACCTGGCCATCGGCCTCCTCGGTCACGCGATGAGCAATGCGGTGCGCCCAGAGCGCGCGGCGTAACTCGCGCGCATCGGCATCCGGCGGAAGGACAATCACCCGGTACATGGCGACTCCAGCGCGGGTTGAGGCAAAAAACAGGCGTCGCTCATCGGCGTTAAGCGAGCGACCATAAAAAAACCGGCGGAGGGGCCGCCGGATAAGAGCAAGGAATCATTCAAGGGAACACTAACTCTGATAGCGCCAGCCGACGGGAGTTCAGTCGAGGAGAAGATTATTTGCGTAACATTTTGTATCAATCGAAATCGATCTCCCATGGCTGCGGTCTCGCCTCCTCCTCTCTCGGGACACCAACCCACACCAGGTGATCCGCATTGAGTCGACGCTCGCCGCTCCAGCGGTAGGCCACCAGACGGCCGAACTTGACGGCACTATAGTCCAGACAGGCGATGTTGGGCGTCGGCAAGGCCGGCACGCCCTCGCACCAGTAGTGACCGATGAACAGGGGGGGCTGTTCGGGACCATAGTAGCTGAGCCGGGCGGATTCCTCCCGCGTCAGCGCGCGCTGTTCCAGATCGCCGGGCAGGTTGTCGGGCTGGAAGACGACGTCGCCCCAGGTTTGCGGCTGACGGGCCCAGAAATGGGTGCGAAAGCTGCGCCGGGTGAAGCCGTCCCCGGACTGAATCTGCACGCCCTCGGGCAACGGTATCTGCGTGCCGCGGGTCAGCCGGTCGAGAATGCGGCAGGCGCGTGTGCCTGGCGTGACCGACTCGACCAGAAAGGCCTTGTTGATGCGGGCATCGGGATGGTTGCGCTGCAGATCATCGATCAGCGGCTGGTCCCAGCAGGCATGCACGACGCGCAGGCCATCGTGCTCAAGGAAGAGTGGGATAGTCAAAAACCAGTCCAGGGCGTCTTCCCACTCCTGAGGATGATCGCGGAACTGCGCTAAAGTCTCATTGATGATGCGATTGTGTCGCGGACTGTGCTCGCGCAGCCAGTCATGACCAAGACTGGCTGGGCCTCGATGACAATAGGCCAGGGCGTTGACTTCGTGGTTGCCCATGACGATCTCTGCCTCGCCCTCCTCCACCATCCGTCGCGCAATGCTGACGGCGAGGCGGATGCGCGGACCACGATCGATCAAATCGCCGAGGAAGATCACGCGTCGACGGGGATGGCGATAAACCCCGCCGCGCTGGTGGTAACCCAGCTTCTCGAGCAGCGCCGCCAGAGTGGCGCCGCAGCCATGCACGTCGCCGATCAGGTCGTAGCCTTCGATCCTCACCGATGTCGTCACGTCAGTCCCCCAGGCGATTACTCCAGCCCAGCTTGCTGCGCAGGACCTCGTAGAAGTTGTGCCCCAACGGATGCACCAGCTGTACGCGCTGTGGCTTGCGGCGGATGACCAGAACATCGTCGGGTTTGGCGACGGCGCGCGTCTGGCCGTCGCAGCTGATGTGGGGATAGGTCTGGTTGGTCTCGCCGATATGCAGGCGAATCTCGCTGGCGGCATCGATGGCGATGGGTCGGCTCGAGAGCGTATGGGGGAACATCGGGACTAGCGTGACGACCTCCAGCTTGGGGTGCATGATCGGCCCTCCGCCAGACAACGAATAGGCCGTCGAGCCGGTCGGCGTGGCGATGATCAGGCCATCGCTGCGCTGGCTATAGACGAACTGGTCATCGATGAACAACTCGAACTCGATCATCCGCACAGCCTTGCCCGGATGCACGACCACCTCGTTGAGCGCATCGCCATTGCCGACCGATTCGCCGTCGCGGTAGAGCTCGGCATCGAGCAGAAAGCGCTCTTCCAGCTCGAAGCGCCCGTCCAGCACCTCGCCAACGCGCACTTCAATCTCATCGGGCGAGATATCGGTGAGAAAGCCCAACCTGCCGCGATTCACGCCCAGCACCAGGGTGCCACTATGGCAAAGCGTGCGCGCGGCACCGAGCAGACTGCCATCACCCCCGACCACAATCACCAGGTCGCACAGCTCGCCAAGCACACGACGCGTGGCCTCGGGATGACCATGATCGAGCAGGACCGTGGCGGTCCTGTCTTCGATGATGACGTGATAGTCTCGCTCGTCGAGGAAGCGGATGAGGCGCTTCAGGGTCTCGACGACCTTGGCGCTGCCCAGGCGGCCGATCAGGCCAATATTCCTGAACCCAGGGTTATGATAGGGAACTTCCATGCGCTGGTCTCTCGCGTCGCGACCGCTCATTATGGCGTTTGCCCGGCGGGCGGGCAAACCGGGTCAGGCCGCTTGCGCGGTGCGATGGCGCTGCCACCGGTCGTTGACCAGCAGCGAGAACACGATGATCGCGCCGCCCAGCGCCAGCCGTGGCATATCCGCATCGCGGTTCCAGATCATCAGGTTGACCAGCAAACCCGCGGGAATCAGGGCGTTGTTCATGATCGCCAGCGTGCCGGCATCCACGCGGGTGGCGCCCAGGTTCCACAGGAAGTAACCCAGCCCCGAGGCCACGAGTCCCAGCCAGGCCAGCACGGCCCATTGCATGCCGGTGGTGGGTAATGCCTCGCCACTCCCCAGCACGAAGAACGCCGGTAGGGCCACCCCCAGCGCGCCGAGGTAGAACCAGGCGAAGATGCTGTGCCGAGGTAGCGAGGCCGGCAATGCCGAGGAGAGTCGGCGATAACCCACCTGCCCCAGCGCGAAGCAGACATTGGCCCCCTGCACGACCAGAAAGCCGAGCCAGAATGTATCGCTGATGCCCTGATAGCGGATTACCGCCGCCCCGATGACCGCGAGCGCCGCGGTGACAAGATGGAAGGGGGTGAAGCGGCCAAACAGGGCGTCGTCGATCAAGGTGACATAGATGGGCGTAAAGATGGTGAACAGAAGCACCTCTGGCACCGACAGCAGCAGGAAGGACTGATAGAAGAAGATGTACATCACCCCTAGTTGGACGGCGCCCAATCCCATCAAGGCGAGACGCAGTCGCCCCTTGAGCAGCGACGGCCGCAGGAAGGGCAGGAACACCAGCATTGCCAGCACGACCCGGATGAGTACCGCAAAATAGCTGTCGACCTGCCCGGCCAGATAGACCCCAATCAGCGAGAAAGACAAGGCCCACAGTGCCGTGACACCGACAAGATAACCCACGGTAAACTCCAATGGCTTTTGAGGTTGACCGGCAGTATACCGCCCCACTTGGTTCATGCAATGCGGTGGCGCTCACGTCATGCGCCGACCGTTACCATCGAAGCTTTTCCGAATGGGCCGGGTTGTCGTTTTCGGCCTCGGGACTCAGGGCTTCCAGAAGCGGGTCGGGCTCCTCGGCCAGGTACTCGTCGAGCCGTTCGCGCGCCGTATCGCCAAAGAGAATCTCGCAAGCCTCGACAAGGCCGGGCGAATGGCGAATGGTGTCTTCGGGCACCACCAGCGAGATCTTGGATCGCCGACGCAGGAAGTCCTCGAGACGCGTGATCATTTCCCGACGCCGGGCATGGCGAAGTTCACAGCGCAGGTACTCCGTGCCGGCGATCAGCACATCGCCTTGCCGGGGGTCCTGGCGGATATCCTCGAGCATTTCCATGGCCTGGGCGCCGTAGCGGCGCCATAGGCGATCGCTGAGTGGCTCGGACGCCTCCGCGGAGGTCATGGCATCCAGATCCATCAGGCGGGCCTGTTGCATGAACGCCTCCCTGACAGCCTTGTCGGGTTCGCCATACCAGCGGAAGTCTGGGAACGGGATGTCCACCCCGAGCTTGCTCACCTCCTCGACAATTTCCTCCCCAACGTTGAGGCAGTCGGTCAGCTTGCCGCCGAAGATGCTTAGATGACGACTCTCGGCGTCGATGTCGACCGCATGCTTGCGTGATAACTGCAGGAAGTCGCGATCGCCGCCCGAGCTGGCCTTGACCGCTAACGGGCGAACGCCGCAGCGGGTGGCGATGATGTCGCTCGTCTGGAGGGGCTTGTCGAGGTTCAAACGCTTGTTGATGTTGTCGAGGACGAAGGCCACATCGTCGTCGGTCACGCCGACTTCAGGCTTCTCGACCCGCGTATCGGTCGTACCGACGCAGGTTCGCGTACCCATGGGGATAACGAAGAACAATCGACCGTCATCGGCAAAGAAGGCTAGCACGCGACCGCTGGCAGTCAGGCGCGGCACGATCAGATGGATTCCCTTGGAAAAGACATGCTGGTAATCGGTCTTCTGCCCGGAAAGATTGTTGTGCTGGTCGACCCAGGGGCCGGCGGCATTGACCATGACGCGCGAGCGTATCGCGAAAGTCTCGCCGCTCATGCGATCTCGTACCTGGGTCACCCAGCGGTGCTGCTCGCGTTGCGCGCCCAGTGATTCCACGTAATTGGCCGCCACTGCGCCGAAATCCAGTGAACTGCGCACGAAGTTGAAGACGAAGCGCGCGTCGTTGTCGTGCAGATAGGCGTCGGAATACTCGAAGCCGCCCACGGCGCCATCAATATTGATGATGGCTTCTTCTTCCTTGATCCGCTTGGGCGAGAGGAACTGCGGTATTCGGGTAAAGGCGTTGCCGATGAACCAGTACAGCCAGGCGCCGGCCCAGAGATATAGCGGGTGATAGCGAAACCCGCGGGTGATCGTGGTCAAGAAGCGGATTTCCTGAACCGTCGAGGGATAGCTCTTGATCAGGTGATTTCGGCTCTTGCACAGCTTGCGGACCAGTGCGAAATCGCGGCTTTCCATGTACTTGATGCCACCCCAGACCAGATTCGAGGAATGCATGCTGGTACTGCCGGCGAAATCGCCACGATCGATCAGCGCGACCTTGACGCCCTTGCCGCTGAGCGCCGCCGCCGCCGACGCGCCATTGATCCCTCCCCCGACGACCAGGACATCGAATTCCCGCTCGGATAGCTGTCGAATGTTGTTCTGGCGAAGTTGCATTTTGAGGCCCTTCTTCCAACAAGAGCCCCGCTCAGCGTGCGCCGAGCGGGGCCATGGTCCCGTTCGGGCAACCGGTCATGTCACTGCCTGGGCCTCCCCGCGAGGGAGACCAGGATGAGCCGACTGGCTCATCCCTCGAGCATCAGCGTGATCCGGCGGCCATCCAATCTTCCATCATCTGGTCGTAAGGCACGGTCTTGCCTTCCGGCATCTCGTTGTCGAGCTTGGCCTTGGGTGAACCTTCCTGTGAGAGCCAGTATTCCGGATCACGTTCTTCGTTGAGCACCGGCGAGTAGGTCTCGAACACACGGGCCCGCGCCAGGCGCGCCATGATGCTGTCGAGATCCGCGGCCAGGTTGTCCAGCGCCTCCTTCGGTGTGATATCGCCGCTGACCGCCGGTGCCAGGTTCTGCCACCACAGCGGCGCCATGCGCGGATAGTCCGGGACGTTGGTGCTCGATGGCGTCCACATGGACTCGTTGGGGCTGCGGTAGAATTCCACCAGGCCACCGAGTTTGGGTGCCATCTCGGTCATCTGATCGGAGAAGACGTCGGACTCACGAATCGGCGTGAGGCCGGCCATCAGTTTCTCTAGCGAGACCGTCTTGGCGGTGGTGAACTGCGCATACAGCCAGGCGGCGGTGCGGCGATCCTCGGGCGTGGAATCGAAGAAGGTCCAGGAGCCCACGTCCTGATAGCCAACCTTCATGCCCTCTTCCCAGTACGGCCCGGTCGGTGAGGGCGCCATCCGCCACTTGGGGTTGCCTTCATCGTCGGTGACCGCCACGTCGGGTGAGGTCATGTCGGCGGTGAAGGCGGTGTACCAGAATATCTGCTGGGCAATCTGGCCCTGCGCCGGTACTGGTCCGGCCTCACCGAAGGTCATGCCCTGAGCTTCTTGCGGTGCATAATCGCGCAGCCAGTCGACCATCTTGGTCACCGCGAACACCGATGCGGGTGAGTTGGTAGCGCCACCGCGGCTCACACTTGCGCCGACGGGCTGGCTATCCTCGTTGACGCGAATGCCCCAGTCGTCCACCGGGTTGCCGAAGGGCACGCCGGGGCTGCCCATGCCGGCCATGGAGAGCCAGGAGTCATGGAAACGCCAGCCCAGCGACGGATCGCGGCGGCCGTAATCCATGTGACCGTAGACCGTCTCGCCGTCGATCTCGCCGACATGCTCGGTAAAGAACTCGGCAATGTCCTCGTAGGCCGTCCAGTTGGTCGGCACACCCAAGTCGTAGCCGTAGGTGTCGCGGAACTGCTCCTGAAGATCCTCGCGCTGGAACCAGTCATAGCGGAACCAATAAAGGTTGGCGAACTGCTGGGTGGGCAGCTGGTAGATGCTGCCATCCGGACCGGTGGTATACTGAAGACCGATGAAATCATCCAGGTCCAGCGTCGGCAGAGTATAGTCGGCCCACTCGTTCTCCATTGCCTCGGAAAGGTTAATGGTGGTGCCGTAACGGATATGGGTACCGATGGCATCCGAATCGTTAACGTAACCATCGTAGATATTGCGGCCCGATTGCATCTGGGTCTGCATGTTGTTGACCACATCACCTTCGCCGATGATGTTGTGTGTGACGTCGATACCCGTCAGTTCGCTGAAGGCCTCGGCCAGCACGTCACGCTCGTAGACGTGCGTGGTCAGGCCTTCGGACACGACATTGATTTCCATGTCGCGGAATGGCTCGGCTGCCTGAGCGAACCACTCGAGCTCGGCAATCTGCTCTTCGCGAGTCAAAGTCGAATCCTGAAAGTGCTCATCGATCAAACGCTCGATGATGGCACTGGTGTCGTGGTTATCGGCGTGCAGCGAGCCGCTTGCCAGCATCACGCTGGCAGCCAGCAGAGAGAGTCGCATTCTTGTCGGTTTCATAATGACCTCTTCGTGTGTGTAGCCCGTCCGTGAGCAAATGACTCCATGGCTTTGCATCAACCCCAGCGCATCAGTATCAATAACCAGAGCACTGATGCTCCCAGGGCCAACCAAATACTTAGCGGCGTGAAACCCACCACTAGCAGGTGGATATAACCTGCCGACAAAAGACCGATAAACAGCCGATCCCCGCGCGTGGTCGAAATCGGCAAGAAGCCCTTGCGTTCCACCGTCGGCGATACCACTTCCCACATCGTCATCCCGGCAAGCATTGCCGCGATGGTGGAGAAGAAGATCGTCGTGGGCACCGTCCAGACCATCCATTCCATGACGCCTCCTCCCTCAGGTGCGGCCCAGGGCGAAGCCCTTGGCGATATGGTTGCGGACGAAATAGACCACCAGGATGCCCGGCAGGATCGTCAACACGCCGGCGGCGGCCAGCGTGCCCCAATCGATGCCCGAGGCCGTGGAAGTGCTGGTCATCACCGAGGCAATCGGCTGGGCTCCCGTCGAGGTCAAGGTGCTGGCCAGCAACAGCTCGACCCACGAGAACATGAACAGGAAGAACAGCGTGACCCCTATCCCTGAGCTGATCATGGGAATGAAGATCTTGATAAAGAACTTCGGAAAGCTGTAACCGTCGATGAAGGCCGTCTCGTCGATTTCCTTGGGCACGCCGCTCATGAACCCTTCGAGAATCCAGATCGCCAGCGGAATATTGAACAGGCAATGCGCCAGCGCCACGGCTATGTGCGTATCGAAGAGCCCAACCGTGTAATAGAGCTGAAAGTACGGCAGCAGAAAGACCGCGGGCGGCGCCATGAGGTTGGTTAACAACCAGAAGAACAGATGCTTGTCACCGATGAACTTGTAGCGGCTGAAGGCGTAGGCCGCGGGCAGCGCCACCAGAATGCTGATGAACATGTTCATCACGACATAGGCGATCGAGTTCAGATAACCCATGTACCAGGTCGACGTGGTGAATATCTTGCCGTAGTGCTCAAAGGTGAAATCTTTCGGCCACAGGGTCAGCCCGCCGAGGATCTCTGTATTCGACTGAAACGACATGTTCAGCAGCCAGTAGATCGGCAGCAGCACGAAGAGCAAATACAGGCCCATCAGCATCTTGGGACGCCACCTAAGTGGTGCCGAACGCGATTTCCTTCTGCGACTGGCATCCGCCGCTGCGGCACGCTGGCGAACCGCCGTGGGGGTATGGGGCATGGAATCCGTCATGTCAGATTCCCTCCTCTTGTTTTTCTTTCTGCATGTTCATGATCGCGGTGTAGAAGACCCAACTGACCAGCAGGATGATCAGGAAATAGATCAGCGAAAATGCCGCCGAGGGACCGAGGTCCTGCTGGCCGATCGCCATGGTGGTCAGCGACTGGCTGAGAAAGGTCGTCGAGCTACCCGGCCCGCCGCCGGTCAAGACGAAGGGTTCGGCGTAGATCATGAAGGAGTGCATGAAGCGCAACAGCACACCGATCACCAGCACATTGGTCAGCTTCGGCAACTGGATGTATCGAAACACCGACCATTTGGAGGCCCGGTCGATACGTGCCGCCTGGTAATAGGCCTCGGGAATCGAGCGCAGGCCGCTGTAGCAAAGCAGAGCGATCAGCGGCGTCCAGTGCCAGACGTCCATCAGGATGATGGTGCCCCAGGCATCCACGGTGCTGCGCGTGATGTTGTAGCCATACCCCAGCTCGCGGAGCCCCCAGCCCATCAGGCCGATGTCGCCACGGGTAAATATCTGCCAGATGCTGCCCACCACGTTCCAGGGAATCAGCAGCGGCAAGGTCACCAGTATCAACACGACCGATGCTTGCCAGCCTTTCTTGGGCATGATCAAGGCAATCCCGATACCCAACGGCACCTCAATCGCAAGTACCGTCATGGAGAACGCGAACTGGCGCAACAGGGCTGCCTGAAGGGTCGGATCATTGAGCATCTGAGCAAACCATTCGGTCCCCGTGAAGAAACGGGTATTGGCATCGAAAACGTCCTGCACCGAATAATTCACGACCGTCATCAACGGAATGATCGCCGAAAAGGCGACAAGCACCAGCATGGGCAATATCAGCCACCATGCCTTGTTGTCATAGACTTTATTCATGATTTATCTCCACACGGTACTCATCGACATACATCCCGATACGCTCTTGGGGAAAACGGATAAATGCCTTCCCCTTAGGGGTCGATTGTTCCTCATCGATACGCGCTTTCAGCAGCACATCTCCGAACCGCAGTGAGAGAACCGAGTAAGTTCCCAGGTCCTGAGCACCAACCACATCTACCTCCATGCCACCATCGACTGGCGTGTCATGAACTTCGATAAAGTCGGGGCGAATACCCAGCTTGATATTGTCGGAATGCGTATTGGCGATGATGCTGCAGACACGCTGATCGACCGGCACGACATGCTTTCCGCTTAACAATTTGCCATCACGTACACGCACATCGACGAAGTTCATTCCGGGGCTACCGATGAAATAACCGACAAAGGTATGTGCCGGCTGCTCAAACAACTGGCGTGGGGTACCAAATTGCACCACCTGCCCTTCGTACATGACCGCGATCTTGTCGGCGAACGTCGAGGCTTCTAACTGATCGTGGGTCACATAGACCATGGTGATATTAAAGCGCCGGTGAATCTCCTTGAGCTTGCGGCGTAGCTTCCATTTCAACTGGGGGTCGATGACGGTTAATGGCTCATCGAACAGGATTGCCGAGACATCCTCGCGTACCAGGCCTCGACCCATGGAAACCTTCTGCTTCTCGTCGGCCGTCAGGTTCTTGGCCTTGCGTTTCAGTTGAGGTGTTAGTTCGAGAACATCGGCGACTTCGCGCACCTTTTCGCGAATCTTAGCTTCGTCGATCCCCACGTTTCTCAGTGGAAAGGCAAGGTTGTCGAACACCGTCATGGTGTCGTAGATCACCGGAAACTGAAAAACCTGCGCGATGTTGCGCTGCTCGGGCGGCAGGTCGTTGACGAGCTCCCCGTCGAAAAGTACCTCACCACTGGAGGGCTGCAGCAAGCCGGAGATGATGTTCAACAGAGTGGATTTTCCGCAACCAGAGGGGCCCAGCAAGGCATAGGCGCCCCCCTGCTCCCATACGTGATCCATTTCCCGTATGGCATAGTCCTCGGGAGAGGTTGGGTTCTTCAGGTAGGAATGCGCCAGGGTCTTGAGCGTGATTTCTGCCATGTCACATACCTCCCAGATGGGTGGGAATGTGGACGACAGCCCCTTGCCTGTCGAAGGCATACACCTTATGCGTCGGGAAGTAGAGCGCTACCGGATCATCGGGATCAAATTCGTGAACGCCCTCGAGCAGCACCGTCATGTGGAAGAGATCATTGTGCACATGCAGAAATGTCTCCGAGCCGCTGATTTCGGCGATATCGACCTTCATTTCGACCTCGATGTCATCGGTCGCCCGGCGCTCCAGGGTGATATGGGATGCTCGAACGCCGAAACGGTATTCGCCCGGCGGCAGTGAACGCAGATCGTCGTTGACAGGAAAGCGAATCCGATTATCGAAGCTCACTTCCGAGCCAGAGATATTGCCTCGGACAATATTGATGGGCGGTTCAGAGAACATCTCGGCGGTCTGGATATCTCGCGGCCGATGATAGACGTCTTCGGTGCGGCCATATTGCAGCAACCGACCCTCATGCAAGACAGCCGTGTTTCCGCCAAGCGCCAAGGCTTCCCCAGGCTCGGTCGTGGCATAGACCGCAATACAGTTGCGCTGGCCGAATAGGGTATTCAGTTCCTCGCGCAATTCTTCGCGAAGCTTATAGTCCAGGTTGACCAGCGGTTCGTCGAAGAGAATGACATCGGCATCTTTTACTAGCGCCCTTCCCATGGCGGTGCGCTGCTGTTGGCCACCGGACAGCTCGAGAGGATAGCGATCGAGAAAATGTTCGATATGCAACATTTCAGCCGTTTCGCGAACACGTCGATCGATTTCCCCGACGCTGACCTTGGCCAGCCTCAACGGAGACGCGATGTTCTCGTAGACGTTTAATGCCGGGTAATTGATGAACTGTTGATAGACCATTGACACATTGCGACGACGGACCGAGACGCCGGTGACGTCTTCTCCATCCATCAGGATGCGCCCGCGGGTCGGTGCCTCAAGCCCCGCCATCAGGCGCATCAGCGTCGTCTTTCCGGCCAGGGTGCGCCCCAGCAGGACATTGAACGAACCCGGCGCGAGTTCGAGATTGATGCCCTCAATGTGCGTGGCACCGTTGACCACATGATCGATGTTTTCAAGGATCAGGGACATTGTGTCCTCGTTTTCATCGTTGTTCTGCTGCGTTAGGGAAGACCGCCGGCCTTGATCGTGTAGGCCGACCTGCCATGAATGCGTATTGATCGACCGTCACGGCAATGGAACGGTGGTCTCGGTGAGACGCTTGTCGACACCACCAGCGGTGGGCGTTGGGAAGAGCGGCATGTTCGGCACCCCGAATTATCGTTATGAAGGGTCGGCATTCGTGGCTGACGGCAGATCCGCGCGTCTATATGTTCTATTTCAATCACGAATAACCAAAAATGTTCGTTTCCGATAACGAGACTAGCCTAGCCGGCGCCCCTGAGCAATGGGAGGAACGGCTAACACGCCTTATACCATGGTCTAAAAAACTAGGTATCGAGAGAGAAGTTCGCGGCGAAAAGTACAGGAAGGCAATGGGATTTCAGAGGGATACGACATGATGATACAAAACGCAGGATCGCTGCATTTTCATATTCGATCATGGCGTGAGGACTGCCGGAAGGATGTCAGTCACGCTGCTTCTTGAAGAGCCACCAGAATGCATGTCCCACGCCTGGCAGCCATCCCAAAAACGTAAGCAACACATTGATGGCAATTCGCACAAGCCCGCCACCGGCAAGCCCCACTGCCAGTGGCGGCACCAGAATGGCCAATACGAACAGAGCGATGCGTGGCGCCGCTGGTTCAATCATGGGGGGTTCCAAGGCTTTTTCGAACCCGGGGGCCTTTTCATTACGATCGACCCGTACGGCATCGCCGGCAGCAGGCGTGAAGGACTGCACAGCGCTTTGGTCTGA
This sequence comes from Halomonas jincaotanensis, assembly GCF_018448785.1. GTDB lineage: Bacteria > Pseudomonadota > Gammaproteobacteria > Pseudomonadales > Halomonadaceae > Halomonas > Halomonas jincaotanensis. Next base: position 32,618 of record NZ_JAHCLU010000020.1, read on the forward strand.
ATGCGCGACCGCTCGGCGATGCGCCTCATGGTCAATCTTTTGATCAATCTGTTCGGCAGCGTCGGCCAGGTCCTCATGATGTTTTTCCCAATCTTCCCAATCATGCGGAGTCCCGGCACGAGGCGGTTGCCCTCCTGCCTCTCGGGCTCGGGCCCAGGCTTTCTCTTCCAGCGTATTGGGACGCTCCGGTTCGCGACCCGAATCGATACCCTTGCGGGCCATGTATTCTCGAGCGTCCATATCATGTCTCCTTGATTGTGCCTCACCGCGAAGGGTGGTATGGGTAAAAAAGTCATTGTGGCTTACTTGGAAATCATTGCCTGGATGGGGTTCCGTCGCGCCCGGATAATGCGAAAGTATAACGTTGGCTATTATCGTTGTTGCTGTCACCATGCTCCGCGCCCGTCGGCTATGCTGTACTCGAGACCGGGCCAGGCGCCCGAATACCGGCATCAATGCAGCAAAGGAGAAATGCCATGCCCAACAAGGCTCCTACCATCGTTCGCGAGATCATGTCGCGTGATTGCTATCGGGTGACCGGCAAGACCTCGATCTCTACTCTGGCTCAGGGCCTGGCACTGCATCGTTTGCCAGGTGTTCCCGTCGTCGACGAACGCGACCATCTTATTGGCTTCATTTCCGAGCAGGACGTGCTGGGCAAGGTCCTGGAAAGCTCCTATCTGAATGAGGAGCCACCGCTAGTCCACGAAATGATGCGTAATGAGGTCTTGTCAGTATCGCCTAACAAGAGCATCAGCGATCTTGCTCAGGAGATGCGTGGCCCAAAGCCAAAGGTCTACCCGGTCGTGGAACAGGAGCGCCTGGTCGGAATCGTCACCCGCCGTGACGTACTGAGTGCCGTGCTGCGCATGCGATATAGCTGAGCGGGGTTGCTCGACCGTTAGCCAGCCGCCATGGCGGCGGCTTTCCCTACGCAGGACATGCCACTGCGCTTCGACAGTGATCCTACCCAGACCCATCGGAATACATGTGCACGAAAAAAAGAAAGCCGCCCGTGGCGGGGCGGCAAGCAAGGATCGAATAAGCTAGCCAAGTCAACAGTATTAGCGACTGCTATCGCGCTGTTGGCCTGCACTAGATCTGACAGCGTTTGACGCAAAAGTTCTCACCGCGACTGCATTTTTCCTCGAAGCTGCCAAACTGTTGATCATGGAGATGCCGACATCAGGGGTTTGCCGCCCTTGTTCGGGAAAAAGTGAGACAGCTTGCAATGGGTAACGTATTGGAATTATTATGGAAAAGCCGTGCGGGTGTAGCTCAATGGCAGAGCAGAAGCTTCCCAAGCTTAAGACGAGGGTTCGATTCCCTTCACCCGCTCCACGCCAGACAGATTCCTTGCCGTGGTGAAACACTTGTTCTTCGTGGCAAGCCCGCCGCTACTCGCAGGTTTTGACGCCATATCGAGTCGTGGGTGACGACATGACACTATATCTTTTGGTTTTCCTGGTCTGCTTGCTACTTTTTGTCAGCGTCATGGCCGCGCTTCTGCTCTCCGGTACACCTCGCTACCGTACTGAGCCCCAGCATTTGATCGAGCTGTTCGACAAGGCGTTGAAAAGCCATGTCGGAGAAAGTGAGTGGAATGCCATCATCGACTACCCGATCCGTCACGACGACTATCTGGATGGCATACGGCGCCGCGCTCGTCGCCTGATGGAGGAACATGGCCGCTACTGGCGACTCGCACAAGGTCGCCCACTACTGGATGAAGCCGGCCAAGAGGAATTGCGCGCCCTGCGCGAGCATCTCGTTCGTCACACTGAACTGAGGGATCATCGTCGACAGGAGAGATGAATCATTTAGCTTACAGGCGCGGGAATCGGAACCTCATACCGCAAGGATGGAAGCTATCGCACCAAACGTTGTACGCCAGACACCTCTCGATACCGCCACCCACCAGATAGTCATCGGCTCGCGAGGACAGGCAGAATTCGAGATCGAAAGTCTGGGCCTCCCTCACCGCCTTTTCCAACCAGAGTGTTCTCTCCCATGCATGCCGTGGCACCTTCGGCCATTCCTCAGCCGACTGCGGTGCAATGCGAATCGCGAAAGTTCGCCGACAGCCCAGCCTCTCGCTAAGCCTCTTTCATCTCTTTGACAGATTGATGTAGATTAACTTACTAGGCTAGACGAACATCCACCCACTTCGAGGTCATCGGCAGAACTCAACACCGCCGTCCCGGGCGGCAATGCATCACTGTTGTCACTTGGCAATGAAGAGGGTTGAAGGGCGCGTTGCTTGAAGCAGTGCGGAACGAAAACCAGACGACAGGAGGTAAGTATCGCGATAGGAAGGATGGCGTCACAGGCGAAAGCCCCTTGTTGCATGAATGGAAAACAGAGTTAAACAATAAAGCGTTCCCCTACCGAATTCTGCACGGTAAATGCGCTAACCTGTCGGAGCTACGTCCGGCCTAATGAACTGGAGAAGTTTCATGGCTACTGGTGTCTGGATCAGTCTTTTTGGTTACTTTGCGCTCATGATCGCCATCGGCTTTTATGCGATGCGCAAAGCGACATCTTCGTCTGAAGATTACATGCTGGGCGGCCGATCCCTGAGTCCAAAAGTAGCGGCATTGTCGGCCGGTGCCTCGGACATGAGCGGTTGGTTGCTGCTGGGTTTGCCCGGCGCAATGTTTGCTTCTGGTTTAGGTTCGGCCTGGATCGGTATTGGTCTGCTCGTGGGTGCGTTCTTTAACTGGACGCTGGTCGCTCCACGCCTTCGTGAACAGACGGTTCACTACGGTAATGCGATTACCATTCCGGCTTTCCTTTCAAACCGGTTCCCGACTCAAGCGATGTCGCTGAGAACGGTATCCGCTATCGTCATCGTTATCTTCTTCGCGGTTTACACGGCCTCAGGCTTGGTGGCAGGCGGTAAATTGTTCGAAAGTGCGTTTTCCGGCATTTTCACTTTCGGTGGCCTAAGCGACTACGCCGCAGGCGTCATCATCACACTGGGCGTGGTACTGGCCTATACGGTCGTCGGCGGCTTCCTGGCCGTGAGCATGACGGACTTCGTACAAGGCTGCATCATGATGCTGGCACTGGTGATCATGCCGGCGGTCGTGCTCTTTGGTGAAGGTGGTGGGGGTTTCGCCCAGGCGTCACAGACCCTGAATGAAGTCGATCCCACGCTATTGTCATGGACGGAGGGACTGACCTTCATCGGCTGGCTGTCTGCGGTTACCTGGGGGCTGGGCTATTTCGGGCAGCCGCACATCATCGTGCGGTTCATGGCCATCCGGACTCTGAGGGAGGTGCCTGTTGCTCGTAACATCGGCATGAGCTGGATGCTCATCTCCCTGATAGGCGCAATCTCTCTGGGTGTGTTCGGCCGGGCCTATGCGATTCGCAATGGTATGGATGTCCAGGATCCGGAAACAATCTTTATCATCCTGGCCAACCTGCTGTTCCATCCGCTGATCACGGGTTTCCTCTACGCTGCACTGCTTGCTGCGATCATGAGCACCATTTCCAGCCAGCTTCTGGTGTCGTCTTCATCACTTACTGAGGACTTCTATCGCCTGTTCCTGCGCAAAGAAGCGTCCGAGAAAGAGAGTGTGGCCGTAGGCAGGATTAGTGTCGTACTGGTTGGCCTGGTTGCAGCCGTCATTGCGTCTGATCCTGACTCTCAGGTACTGGCATTGGTCAGTAACGCCTGGGCAGGATTCGGTGCGGCGTTCGGCCCGCTGATTATCCTGTCACTGATGTGGCCGCGCGCGAACGGTGCTGGCGCCATTGCGGGTATGGTGGTGGGGGCCGCTACCGTTATGATCTGGATTACACTAGGCTGGAACGGCGAGTTCATGGGAGGCCCCGGTGTATATGAGATCATTCCTGGCTTCATCGCCGCCTGGATTGCCATCATGGTGGTAAGCCTTGCCACACAAGATGTTGGCGAGTACCAGCACATCACCCGGTAACCAATAGCGCTAACAACGCTCTGAGCAATGAAAAGAGCTTCTACAGGATAATGCCAGTCAGTGCTAACTGACTGGCATTATCCGTTTGGGCGGCTTTTTCGTGAACAGCGCCATGGTTGATGCCAGGTTGACCCCCTTAAAGCGGCCTTTGCTCAAATCCACAGGGCTCGCATTACCAGCGTCAGCGCAAAGACCCCCAGGGCCAGACGGCTCCACAGAGGGGAAACGGCTCGCCGGAGCCAACGTCTTCGTACCTTCACTCCCATGCCATGTGTGAAGGCGGCCCCCAGGGACCAGACCCCCAACCCGATGAGCGGCAATCGCAACGGCAAGGGCAAGCTTCGCAGCAGTGCCGGTTCGAGCAGGAGCCAGATAGCCAGGCCGGCAGCGAACAGCATCACTACCAAGGCAACCCAAGGCTGCTGCTGGCGTGTCTCGATGATCATTTCCGCTCTCCTCATTACCTCTCCTCATTCAAGTAGATCCCTCTGGAAGACGCGAGCCAGCCCGCATGGGAACCCCTGAAATGTGACAACTCTTATACGAGCAATCATCACTCACGAGCTTGTAAAAACCCTAACACCAATACATGCCTTATATCATAGGGCCTTGGAAGTTTACAAAATTTTACACGACATTCTCAAACGGCGTTCCTATATTGATCTTGTACAAGTCTTGAAGAACGTGGCATGACGACTTCGTCGCGCCCTGCTATAGAGGATACTAGGATGAATACTGTCAAATTACTCTCGGCTGTCGCCATCACTGCGGGTGTCGTCGCCACCAGCCAAGCAGTCATGGCCTACAGTGCCGGCGATATATTCGTTCGTGGGGGGGTCGCCAAGACTGAGGTCGCCTCAGACAACGGTCGCGTAGATGTCGCTGGCGATCTCGACGTCAGTGACGAGCGCGGCCTGACCTATGGGGTCGGCGTACTGGTGCATGACAAGGTCGGTCTCGAACTGTCCGGCCAGGAGAAGGTGGAACATGACCTGAGTGGCGACATTGGTGCACTGGGCAGCGTAAACCGCTTGCCCTTCAACCTGATGGTCAACTACTACCCAATGGGAGGACTGGACTCACGCGTGCAGCCCTACATCGGTGCGGGTCTTAACTACACGCGATTTACCGGGGAAACGCTGTCGGGACTCGATGTCGATAACAGCTATGGTGCTGTTGGCCAGTTGGGGATCGACCTGGCAATAACGCATAATTTCATGCTCAACGGCTTCGTCAACTATGCCGATGTCGGTCCCGACGTCTCTCTTGAGGGAGCGGGCGACCTGGGCAGCGCCAAGGTCGATCCGATGACCATCGGTGGAGGGGCGACTTTCCGCTTCTGACCGATACTGTCGGCACGAGTCGTCGGCAGTTCGATCTTGTCAGCATTCCGCGAGGCCCGCCAAATGGCGGGCCTCAACGCGTAACACAACGAGAAGGCATCAGCGAGACTTACGCCGCGAGAGCCCGAGAGCCGTCAGTGCGGTCTCCCCAAGATCGCTCACGGCCTCCACCTCAGCGAGCCGGGCATGATAGGCGCGGCTCAGGTAGGGCTCGCCGGCCAGCAGGTGTTCCAGATACTCCCTTGCCGGGCGCAGTGACATCGCGGTAGTGCCGGGTGCGGCAATATAGACCCAGGCCTCGATCTCACCCTCGCAAGTGGTCACCGGTAGGCGGTGACGCTCGTAATCGACGGGATAGCCTTCAAAGGGGTCCATCATCCGGATCTGCTCGGGGCGTTCAAGCTCGAAGAGCGCACCCTCGACGCGCTCACCGGCGACAGCGGCCACGTTGGCATGGGCAACACCCGCGATTTTCGACGCCTTGTCGAAGCGCAAGCAGTAATCGTGCAGTACGCCTGCCATCACCCGGCGAGTCGCGCCGATACGCGCTGCCACACGTGCGGGATTCATGTTGCTGCCATAGGCAAAGTACCAGGGCATGACGGCCTCAGTTCTCAGTGACCAATTGATCGATCCTCTCGACCGCCTGGTGCATCAACAATTGCTGGACGCTACTGGCGCCCTCCTGTTTCAGGTAGGCCTCCACCGCAGGCGCCACGTCGCACTTGGCTGGCATGGCGGCTTGGGACTGCACGAGCGCATCCAGGCGCACGATGAAGACGAAACGCAACCACTGGGGCAATGCCATGGTATCGATACAGAATGGTTGATGACTGGCGAAGGCGTGTTCTGGCGGACGTTCCATCCGCCATAGATTGTTGGCCTTCATGGTGGCTTCCAGGTCGCGCAGGGCGGCACCCAGTTCATCGTGCACGGTCATGATAACGACTCTCTTTCCCGAAAATGCCCCATTATCCCTGCTCGATGCCACGCCTGGCCAGCCGTCCTGGCGTCATGTCGACTCCAGCGACACCTGATTGGCGAGCACCTTGCGCAGAAAATCACGGGTACGCGGGTCCTGAGGGTCACCGAACAACCGTGAAGGCGGCCCCTGCTCGACGATACGACCCCCTTCCATGAAGATCACGCGATCCGCCACATCCCGCGCGAACCCCATCTCGTGGGTCACCACCAGCATGGTCTGACGCTCATGGGCCAGCTGCTTCATCAGCGCCAGCACTTCCTCGACCCACTCAGGGTCGAGCGATGAAGTCGGCTCATCGAAGAGAATCACCTCGGCCTGGGCGGCCATGGCACGCCCGATGCCGACACGCTGCTGCTGACCACCCGACAGCGAGGCGGGATAGGCATCGGCCTTGTCGGTCAACCCGATGCGCTCGAGGATTTCCCGGGCCCGCGCATGGGCCTTCTGCTTCGGCCAGCGATTGACCACGATCAGGCCCTCGGCGATGTTCCCGAGCGCCGTCTTGTTGGCAAAGAGCGCATAGTTCTGGAATACGAAGGCCGTGCGGCGACGGGCCTCGAGCATATCGGCACGGCTTGCCCGGGTGACATCCACCTCCAGGTCGCCAATGGTCAGGTGGCCGGCGTCGGGTCGCTCGAGAAAGTTCAGGCAGCGCAGCAGCGTCGACTTCCCGGTCCCTGACGGGCCGATCACCACGATGATCTCACCCTGTTCAATGGCAAGGTCGATGCCATCGAGCACGGCGACGCCGCCGAAGCGCTTGACGAGTCCCTGCACCTTGATCATCGGCGATATGCCTCGTTGAGCCGGGTTTCCAGGCGCCGCTGGCACCAGGCCAGGAGCTCGACGATGACCCAATAGAAGACCGCCACAGTGATGAAAGCCTCGAAGTAGAGGAAACTGCCGGCGGCCTCCTTCTGGGTGGCCCCCATCAGTTCGGTGACGCCCAAGGTGAACGCCAGCGACGTGGCCTTGATCATGTCGATGAAATAATTCATCAGGGTGGGCACCGCCACCCGCGTGGCCTGGGGCAGAACGATGCGCCGCATCAGCTGGCCGTTGGTCATGCCGATGGACAGGGCGGCCTCCGTCTGGCTGCGGTCGACGCCGACGATGGCGGCCCGAATCGATTCCGCCATGTAGGCCGAGAAATGCAACGTCAGCCCCATGATGGTCGCGGTGATACCGTTGATCTGAGTCAAGAAGGCCAGCAACTGCGGCAAGCCATAGTAGAACAAGAACAGCTGGACCAGCAGCGGCGTACCGCGGAAGAACGAGATGAACAGCAGCGTGGCCGCGTTCAACCCGGGAATGCGCAACACGCGGATCACCGCCAGGCCGCAAGCCAGCACGAGGGCTAACGCCATGCCCACGGCCGCCATCTGCAGGGTAAGAGGCAGGTAGCGCAGCAGGACAGGCACCAGCCCTAGCATGTAGTCGAAATCGAGAACGCTCATCAAGGCGTCTCAGCTCCTAAGGTCGGGTGATGTCGGTGCCGAACCAGCGCTCGGAAATGGCTTGGAGCTCGCCCGATTCGCGTAGGGCATCGAGAGCCGCGTCGATTCTGTCACGCAAGGCGCGCCCGGACTCGGTGTCCCGAAACGGCAAGGCATTGCGGATTTCGGAGAATGGCTGACCGGCCAGGGCCAACGGTAACGGCTTTTCCTGAATCACCTGGCTGGCGCTCACGCGATCCATAACGAAGGCATCGACCCGTCCTAGCGCAGTGTCCTGCTCGATATTGCTTTCGTAGGTACGGATGTCGATCTCGTCGGCGTAGGGCAGTTCGCGCAACAGTTCTTCATAGTTGGAACCCAGGTTAACTGCCACGGTCTTTCCTTTGAGGTCCTCGACGCCCTGGATCTCCTCGTTACCGGCTCTGACCACCACTTGCGCACCGTCGTAGACGTAGGGTTCGGTGAAGGCATACTTGGCCGAGCGCTCTTCAGTAATCGTGATCTGGTTGGCAATGGTATCGATGCGCCCCGACTCGAGCATGCCGAACAGGCCCGAGAAATTGGCGGTGACAAACTCGGCATCACCGCCCATTTCCTCGGCGATAGCTTCCATGACGTCGACCTCGAAGCCTTTCAGGGTATCCTGCTCGACGAAGGTGAAAGGAAAGTAGCCGCCAGACATGCCGACCCTGATCGGCTCATCATCTGCCTGGGCAAGCCCGCCGAGGGCGAGGGCACCGACAGATACGAGAGTCATTACCATGTAACGCAGCATGAATTTACTCCTTTTTACGGGGTGTCCTAGAAAAACCCACGGTTTCTTAGGGGTTCATGGCCAAACACTCTAAGTAGTAAACAAGCGAGTTACCAATAGCGGTTGGTTATGAGAGGCAATGACACGCATGGCCCTATACTCATTCACAGAAACCCTGCACGTCCCTGTGGATAATCACTGGAAAGTCGTCTCTTCGCCAGACAACACGGGCGCTTGGGTCTATCGATCATTTTCTGATCAGCGTCGAGACGTCACCCGTGTTCGGTACCTGCTGACAGCCCGGAATCGTCACGGTAGAGTGCACTGTTCGAGCCTGGGAGACAGTATGCAACCCATCCACAGCCTTCATGATTTCTTTGTCCGCAGCGGTGCCGAGGTGTGGCTCTATCACCTGGGCAGACGCGTTGAACCCTGCGCGCTGGAAACCCTGGCGGCCTTCGAGGCCGGGGAGATGCCCTGGCCTGAGCCGTGGCAGAACGAGGCGCGCCTAGGCCTTGTATTCCGCTTGGGCAACGTGCGCGACCCGCTGATCTGGTTTCTCGCACTACCGCTCGACGAACAGGGCCAGATTATCCCGGCCCGGCGGGATGACTTCGTCCAACGCCTGCTCGAGACCCTTGGCCGCAGCGTTTCGGCCGACGGCCGCGAGAGCCATCATGAGGTGGATAACCTCATGCAGGATAACCCTCTGGCCTTCACGCCCGCGCTGCCATTCCGCGCCGTGATGCATGCGCGCGCCAATCGGGATATGGGCAATGTTGCCAGCCAGCATCTTGAGCCGGTGGAGGCTTACCTCAGCGGCCAGCAGGCCGTTGACTGGCGCGCGCTGGGCTTGCAGGGATTGGCAGACTTTGCGGTGCGCCACGACTCGGTGCAGGCCCGCGAACTCGCCGCTCAATTGCCCAGCCTTCCCGAGGATGTGCTGACCCCGCTGTGCTACTGCCTAGAACATGTGGCCATCGACGATGCACTAGCCCTGGCCTTGCGCGACCGTGGTGATAAAGCCGCCGACAGCGGTGACATCGAAACATTCTGCGCATGTGTGCGCGCCATTGGTGGTGCCGATCGGACGATTGCCGGCGCCTGGTTCGACGAGCTGCTTGACGACCCCGACGCCTGCGGACCCGACCTGCTCGCCGCCATTGCCGGACGCGGTTGGCCGCACCTAGAGCATGCCGAGCGGCTACCACGCTTTCTCGAGCGACTGGCCGAGCGTCACGACACGGATTTCATGAGTGTGGCCCGCGACCTCGCGGTGATTCCACGCCTGCGTCTGCCACTGCTCATGACCCTGCGCGAGTCGTCGGCAGATACGGCGATTGGCCGCCGGCTGGCTGGCCTTGGCACAGTTCGCAGCCAGGCCTCCGGCAACTAGCTCCTTGTGAACTAGCGCCACGTCAGCACGATTCAGGTCGCCAGGCTTCCCCAGCACATATCACCGTGACACCCTCCTGGAGAACACGATGAAGGAACTGCCATACCAGGCCAGAGCGGTCATCGGCCGTCGCGAAATGGTGACCTTGCCCGAACTGGGCATCACCCTCTGTGCCAAATCCGATACCGGTGCGCGAACCTCGGCGCTGCATGCCGAGGACATCGAATCCTTTGAAGAAGACGATCGCCTGTGGGTCAGTTTCACCACCCGCAGTGGCGGGCCGCAAACACCTCCGCACGTGTTCAAGCTGCATCTGCACGACCGGCGCCATGTGCGCAGCTCAAATGGCCAGGTGGAGTGGCGTTACGTGATCCGCACGCCCATGCGCCTTGGCGAACTGGAATTTCCGCTGGAACTCAGCCTCACTGACCGGCGCGATATGCGCCACCCCATGCTGCTTGGCCGCCGCGCGCTTCGCCGCCTGCTGGTGGCGCCCGGCGCCGCCTTTTTGCATGGTGAACCCTGACGCTTCTTGGCCATCGACATGGAGTGCCGTATGCATATCGCCCTGCTGTCTCGCAATCGCAACCTCTATTCAACTCGCCGACTGATCGAGGCGGCCGAACAACGTGGCCACACCGCCCGGGTTGTCGATACCCTTCGCTGCTACATGAGTATCGCCTCGCATCACCCGTCGATTCACTACAAGGGCAAGGAGATCGAGCATTTTGATGCGGTGATCCCGCGCATCGGCTCGTCGGTGACCTTCTATGGCTGCGCCGTGCTGCGCCAGTTCGAGATGATGAGAACCTATGTCCTCAATGACTCGGTGGCCATCACGCGCTCGCGTGACAAGCTGCGCTCGCTGCAGTTGCTGTCGCGCAAGGGGCTGGGGCTTCCGGTCACCGGGTTTGCCCATTCACCCGATGACATCCCCGATCTCATCACCATGGTTCGTGGTGCGCCCTTGGTGATCAAGTTACTCGAAGGCACCCAGGGCATTGGCGTAGTGCTGGCTGAAACCAACCAGGCAGCCGAGAGCGTTATCCAGGCGTTCATGGGTCTGAAGGCCAACATCATGGTCCAGGAGTACATCAAGGAGGCGCGCGGCGCCGACATCCGCTGTCTGGTACTCGGGGATAAGGTCGTTGCCTCGATGAAGCGACAGGCCGCCGATGGCGAGTTTCGTTCGAACCTTCATCGGGGTGGAACCGCCAGCGTCATCCGCATCACCCCTGAAGAGCGTTCCACGGCGATTCGGGCCGCCAAGTCCATGGGGTTGCGTGTTGCCGGGGTCGACCTGTTGCGCTCCAATCACGGTCCGGTGATCATGGAAGTGAACTCTTCGCCGGGATTACAAGGGATCGAGACCGCGACTAGCCGGGATATCGCCGGCTTGATTATTGAGCATATCGAGAAGAACGCCATTGCTCCGCGCAAGACACCCACCAAGCCGAACGGTTGATATAGGTTTTAAATAACGAGCAGAGGAAAATGGCACAAATTTATCCGGCTCAGGGGTAGCAAAACACCGTTCACCCACGCACAATCTGCGTCACCGGAGGAGGTGACCATCCATGTTTCTCGACAATCGCCAAGTGGCGATGGACAGCGCTCTCGAAGCCTTGGCTGACAGCATCGATTACTTTCAGGACAATCTGGAACGCCTGAAGCCGACGCTGCGCGACACCCTGAAGCCGCATTACGAGCAACGGGCGAATTCATTGCAAGCCTTGCAGGAACTCTCGCGCAAGCATCTCGATCTCTTGCCGCGCGATGCCGATGTCGAGCGTGACGATTACTTGTGGTTGTGGAGCCGACTGAAAAGCTTTGTCGGCAACGAAAGCCAGGTGGTCATCGGTGAACTCCTCGAGCAGGAGCGCGTGTTAATGCAGGCGCTATCGACGCTGTTCACTCATCCTCTCCCCGACCCGCTCGAGCCAGTGATAGAAGAGTGCTGGAAAGGGTGTCGTTCGCTGATCCGTGAGCTTTACGCGTTACAAAAGCAGAAGCCCTGACCCACGGCCCTCCTGCGTTCCTGCTGATTAGCCATGACGCCTCCCAACGACGCGGGAATATCTCGAGTGGCTCAAGGGGCCCCAGAAAATGTGGCTCTCTTCCCCACAGATAAAGATCTCCCAGAGTCGCCACGCGTGCTAGCCACTCCCTCGCCTTGATACGCCAGAGCCCCATCACCGCCCCCCCGGGGACGGCAGCGCAACCGCTGACTTCAAGACCCAGCGCCTTGCCAATGAACAGCGCTCGTGGCAGATGCCAGGCCTGGGTGATCAACAGGGCGCGCTCTACTCCAAACACGTCCCGAGCGCGCGCCAGCGTGTCAAACGTGCTGAAACCAGCGTAATCTAGCGTCATGTCAACATCGCGCACCTGTCGCTCGCGCAGATCACGCCACATCGTGACCGGTTCGTTGTAATAGCGAGTACTGTTGTCACCGGAAAGCAGCAGATGATTAACCCGGCCGCTATGCACCAATTGTGCGGCGGCCACCATACGGCTCTCGAAGTAGGGGTTGCGCACGCCGCTACGGGTCCAATGGGATGTACCGAATACAATACCGATGCGCTCGCGGCTGCACATCGGTAGCTCCTGCTCGATCAGCTCTCGAGTACTGCTCAGCACCCATAGATTCGCTCCCACCAACACCAATGTCGCCAAGAGCATCAGAGCTCCCAGCGACATCAACAGACTCTTGAAGACTTTCCACCACAGCGCGTGCATCGGGGGGTTCCGGGACCAGGCAACGACAGGAGACGCTAGAACATGCCCAGTTCCAGTCTTGCCTCGTCACTCATCATCTCACGGCTCCAGGGCGGATCGAAGACGATCTCGGTGTGGACCTTGCTGATCTGTGGAGCGCCGAGAATCTTGTTACGCGCATCGGCGGCAATCACATCGCCCATCCCGCAGCCGGGAGCGGTCAGGGTCATGCGGATGGTGACCATTCGCTCGCCACTGATCAACCGCTCGATTCGACAGCCATAGACCAGCCCCAGGTCCACGATATTGACAGGAATCTCGGGGTCGAAGCAGGTACGCAGTTGATCCCAGACGAACTGCTCGATTTCATCTTCGCTAGCGTCTTCGGGCAGCGTAGGCCTGGGCAGCGCCTCGAGACCCAGCGCATCGAGCTGGGCCCCCTCGATCAAATAGAGCCGGCCCTCGAACCCCACGCTCACCGAGCTGCCCTTGGCCTGCATCACACTGACGGTACTATCCTCCGGCAGGGTCACGGTCTTGCCGAAGGGGATGGAAATGGCCTCGACATCGCGCTGGAGCGGCAGAGTCTTCCCTCGCTCGAGGCCGGTTAGCTGCTCGATATCACTCATGGGCCTCCTTAGCGCACCATGCCGATGACCCGTTCCAGAGACTCAACGAAGACGTCGACCTCTTCCAGGGTGTTGTAGGCGGCAAACGATGCACGGCAGGTGGCATCCACACCGAAATGCGCCAGCAACGGCTGGGCACAATGATGGCCGGTGCGAATCGCCACGCCGAGCTGATCGATCAGCAGGCCAATATCCTGGGCGTGGGCACCGTCGACGACAAACGAAATCATCCCCGCCTTGTCCGGCGCGGTCCCCAGCAGGCGAAGACCGTCGATGCGCGACACCTGCGTCGTGGCATGCGCCAGCAGCCTGGCTTCCCAGGCTCCTATGGCCTCCAGACCGACTCCCTGCACCCACTCCAGCGCCCTGCCGAGTGCTATCACCTCGGCAATGGCCGGCGTGCCCGCTTCAAACTTGTGCGGTATGCCGGCGAAGGTAGTGGGAGACTCGAAGGAGACCTCCTTGATCATCTCACCACCACCCTGCCAGGGCGGCATGGCCTCGAGCAGTGACGCCTTGCCATACAACACACCGGCACCAGTGGGTCCATAGACCTTGTGGCCCGAGAAGGCATAGAAGTCTGCATCTATCGCGACCACGTCCACCGGCTGGTGCGGTGTGGCCTGGGCACCGTCGATGAGGATGCGTGCGCCATGCTCGTGAGCTACCGCCGCCATATCAGCTACCGGATTGATGGTACCGAAGGCATTGGAGACATGATTCACCGCCACCAGGCGGGTGCGCTCGGTGAAAAGCGCGCGGTAAGCCTCGAGGTCCAGCACGCCACGCGAGTCGACCGGAATCACCTTGATGATGAGGTCGAGCTCCGCCGCCAACAACTGCCAAGGCACAATATTGGAGTGATGCTCGAGGCGAGACACCAACACTTCATCGCCGGCCTTGAGATTGGCGCGTCCCCAACTATTGGCGACCAGGTTGATTGCCTCGGTGGTACCGCGTGTGAAGACGATTTCGCGGGTCTCGCCGGCCCCGAGAAAGGCGCGCACCGTCTCACGACAGCCCTCGAAGGCCGCCGTGGCCTCGTCGGAGAGGGTATGCAGGCCACGATGAATATTGGCGTTGTAGCGACCGTAATAGTCACTGAACACCTCGATCACCTGCCTGGGCGTCTGGCTGGTCGCCGCATTGTCGAGATACACCAGCGACCTGCCGTGCACCTCGCGCGCGAGGATCGGAAAATCCGCGCGTACGGCGGTTACATCCAGAGCCGGGACCTCGAGAAGATGTCGGGTGGCCAGTTCTGTCATGGCTGCTTCCTCATGTCATGTACAGCGCTCATTCTTCGCCAAGCGCGACGGCGGTTTCCACCAGGCCGGCCAGGTTGAAACGTTCGGGCAGCTTGCCGGCTACAGCCAACTCGACACGCTCAGATATGACATCCAGTGTCACTTGCTCAAGCACTTCGCCAGCAAAGGCCAAGGTCAAAAGGCCGCGCGCGGTCTGCTCGTCGATACCCCGCGTCCGCAGGGCGAAGACAGCCTCCTCATCAAGCTGCCCCGTGGTGGTGCCGTGGGAGCACTTGACGTCATCGGCATAGATCTCCAGCTCAGGCTTGGCATCGATGTGCGCGCGATCGGACAGCAGCAGGTTGGCATTGCTCTGGAAGCCTTCGATCTGCTGACTGTCGCGCTTGACCACGACCTTGCCGTTGAACACGCCATGGGCACGGTCATCGAGGATGCCCTTGTAGTTCTCATTGGAGAAGGTACGCGGCGCGTTGTGGTTGGCCAGGGTGTGGTTATCCACGTGCTGGCGCCCTTGACCGTAAAAGAGGCCGTTGAAAGTGGCCTCGGCGCCTTGGCCGTTGAGCTCGGTCACCAGGTCGTTGCGCACCAGGCCGCCACCCAGGTTCAGGTTGAAGGAGGTGAAGCGGCTGTCGCGGCCCTGCTCGACGTGGATGCTGGCCACGTGCAGGTCGGCCAGGGGCGCCTCCTGCAGCTTGTAGTGGGTCAGGATGGCCCCGCGGTCAAGAATGATCTCTTCCACCAGATTGGTGAAGTTGGCCGCCGTGTCCTCGCCGATATGGTGCTCGATCAGCGTGGCTTCGCTTCGACTGCCGGCCTCGACAAGAATGCGCGGATGGCTCATCACCGGCGCGTCGTTAGCGCGAGACAGAAACTGCAGGATGATCGGCTTATCCACCACGGACCCAGGTGCTAGACGCAGCACGGCGCCCTCTTCCATAAAGGCGGTGTTGAGGGCCGAAAAGGAAGAAAACTCGACGCCGGTCAGCCTGCCCAGAGGACCGCCTACGGCTTCATGGTTGTCTTCCAGCGCCTGGGAGAGGGGGAGCAGCTGCACGCCTTGGGGCAGGTCATCAAGCTGGGACAGCGATGCCGAAAACACGCCATCGACAAACGTCAGGCGATGCGCCTCCACCGGCAGTGTCAGCGTTGCTGTCGTAGCAGGTGAAAACTCGGCGTCAGTCGCCAATTGGAAGTCGCCGCTGGCGATGGCTCGCACATCGGTGTATTTCCATGCCTCGACGCGACGATTGGGGAAGCCCAGCGCCTCGAAGCGTGCGGCCCCGGCCTGGCGCCGTGCAGCGATCCAGGTAGGCTCGGGGCCTTGCGAGGCATCGCGCTGGGCGCTGCGCTCGGTGAGACGATCGAGAAAGCGTTGCACATCACTATTCATGCGGCCGATTCCTCCAGTACCCACTCATAACCACGGGCTTCGAGTTCATGCGCCAACTGGGCGTCGCCGCTCTTGACGATACGACCGTCGACCAGCACGTGGACCTTGTCCGGCACCACGAAGTCGAGGAGACGCTGGTAGTGAGTCACCAGCAGGATGCCTCGGTCCGCGGCGCGCAGGGAGTTGATTCCTTCCGCCACGACACGCATGGCATCGATGTCGAGGCCGGAGTCGATTTCGTCGAGCATGGCAAGCTTGGGCTGCAAGACCAGCATCTGCAGTATCTCATTGCGCTTCTTTTCGCCACCGGAGAACCCCTGGTTGACGGCGCGCTGCAGGAAACTGCCATCCATCTTCATGAAGGCCAGCTGGTCCTTGATCAGCTTCAAGAACTCGGGCGCGGCGATTTCTGCCTCGCCTCGCGCCGCACGCTGCGCATTGAGCGCGGCCTTGAGCAGATAGATATTCTTCACCCCGGGAATTTCCACCGGGTACTGGAAGCCCAGCAGCAAGCCCGCCTGGGCGCGCTCCTCGATTTCCATCTCGAGCACGTCCTGGCCCTCGAAGGTGATGGACCCCTGCGTCACCTCATAACCGTCCTTGCCGGCAATTACCGCAGATAGAGTTGACTTGCCGGCACCATTGGGGCCCATCAGGGCATGAACTTCACCCGCCTTGATGGTCAGGCTAAGCCCCTTGAGGATCTCGGAACCCTCGACAGTGACGTGCAGATCCTTGACTTCGAGCATGTTGATCACCTTGATTCGATTCACGCCGCAGCGGCGGCGTCGGTATATTCGTGGGTTGGCCTGCCGGGCCTTAGCCGACGGCACCTTCCAGCGTCACATTCAGCAGGGCTTCTGCTTCCACCGCGAACTCCATCGGCAATTCCTGGAAGACGTCCTTGCAGAAGCCATTGACGATCATATTCACCGCATCTTCTTCAGAGATGCCGCGGCTCTGGCAATAGAACAGTTGGTCCTCGCCGATCTTCGAGGTGGTCGCCTCGTGCTCTATGGTCGCCGTGCTGTTACCGATCTCCTGATAGGGAAAGGTATGCGCTCCGCAGGTATCGCCGATCAGGAGTGAGTCGCACTGGGTGAAGTTGCGCGCGTTCTTGGCGCGCGGGCCGATCTTCACCAGGCCCCGGTAGGACTGGTTGGAACGGCCAGCGGAAATACCCTTGGCGACGATCGTGGAGCGGGTGCCCTCGCCGATGTGGATCATCTTGGTGCCGGTATCGGCCTGCTGACGGCCGTTGGTCACCGCCACGGAGTAAAACTCGCCGATGCTGTCTTTACCGCGCAACAGGCAGGAAGGATACTTCCAGGTGATAGCGGAACCGGTCTCGACCTGGGTCCAGCTGATGTGCGAGCGATCGCCACGACAATCACCACGCTTGGTGACGAAGTTATAGATGCCGCCTTTACCGTTCTCGTCGCCCGGGTACCAGTTCTGTACCGTGGAGTACTTGATCGAGGCGTCTTCCAGGGCGACCAGCTCGACGACGGCCGCATGTAGCTGGTTCTCGTCCCGCATCGGCGCGGTACAACCTTCGAGATAGGACACCTGCGCCTGCTTCTCACAGACGATCAGCGTGCGCTCGAACTGGCCGGTATTGGCTTCGTTGATACGGAAGTAGGTCGAGAGCTCCATGGGGCAGGTCACGCCCTCGGGTATGAAGACGAAGGAGCCATCGGTGAACACCGCGGAGTTCAGTGCCGCAAAATAGTTATCGCCCTGGGGCACGACCGTTCCCAGGTACTGCTTGACCAGTTCCGGGTAGTCGCGAATCGCTTCGGACATGGAGCAGAAGATCACCCCGGCCTCGTGCAGCTTCTCCTTGAAGGTAGTGGTCACGGACACGGAGTCGAACACGGCGTCCACCGCCACCCCGGCCAGCGCCGCACGTTCGTGCAGTGGAATACCGAGCTTTTCATAGGTCTCGAGCAGCTTGGGGTCCACCTCGTCGAGGCTCTGCGGCATGTCCTCGGGACGCTTGGGAGCGCTGTAATAGGAGATCGCCTGGTAGTCGATCGGCGGGTAGTTAAGGTGTGCCCAGGACGGCGGTGTCATCTTCAGCCACTGATGATAGGCCTTCAGGCGCCACTCGAGCATCCACTCCGGCTCGCCCTTCTTGTTGGAAATAAAGGCGATGGTGCTCTCGTCCAGACCGGGCGGGACCGTGTCGCTTTCGATATCGGTGATGAAACCTTCCTTGTACTCGCGACGGACGAGCTGTTCCATTTCCTGCGTTGCCATGATGTTTCCCCTCCCGGGCGGTTGGCCTGGCGAGCATCGCTCGCCTCGGGTCGTGAATCCGGTTCGGTGGGCTCAGGCCATGTCGCCGGCCAGGCTCACGCTTTGAATGGGTAGCTGCACCGGCAGCTTGATGGGCGACGTATCGGCCAGATGAGCTAGGGTCACGCTGTCGAGCAGGGTTCGCACGCCAAGCGACACACGTTGCCAGTTGTCAGCGACCCCACAGGTCGCGGCCAGGTCGCAATCGCCATCGGCCTGGCTGCACTCGGTCATCGCCACCGGCCCTTCAATGGCGGTGATGATATCGATGGCTGTGATTTGGGAAGCGGGTCGTGCCAGCGAATAACCGCCCTGCGCCCCACGACGTGATACAAGCAGCCCCGCTTTCACCAGCATCTTGAGTGTCTTGCTGACGGTAGGGTGAGGAAGCTGAACAGCCACGGCCAGCTCAGCTGCGGCGTGAGACTGCTCTGGATGACGAGCGATCTGTGCCAGTACCACGGCGGCATAGTCTGTCAGCCGTGAGAGCTTGAGCATGCCTGGCCTCCTGGTTAGCGCAACACCCGATGCTGGGCGGTGCCTTCAATTGCGTACCATTTTAGTCCTGTATCATTTCGATGTGAAGCCCCACCGTTGGTTTCTGACTAAACAAGCCGAGTTAGGCGCACGATCGCTGCAGATCGCATAAATAAGACTAATGATTCGCATTTGTGAGGAATCATTTTATCGTCGTCAATCCATGCTCGTGTCGGGCAAGAGCCACCAACAAAAAGACAACCCGGACAATCGACACGACACGCGACCTGTCAAGAAGATGCCATCCTCTTGATACAATCCCCCTCCCCCTCCCCCTCAACCAGGAGCCCGACATGCCCCCAGCACGCATCACCCTGGACGTCTTCAGCGATTACGTCTGTCCATTCTGTTACCTCGAGCTGCCAGAGCTCGACGCCGTTCTCGAGCGGTTCGGTGACGAGGTCAACCTGCACTGGCGAGCCCTCGAGCTACGCCCCGACCCAGCACCAACGCTTGATCCCGACAGCGAGTATCTGCATGACATCTGGACGCGCGCCGTCTATCCCATGGCCACCGAACGAGGCATGACCTTGCGCTTACCCAAGCGTCAGCCACGCTCGCGGCTCGCCCACGAAGCCGGCGCCTGGGCGGATACCGAGCAGGTCGACAAGGCCGATACCCTGCGCCGTGCACTGTTTCGCGGGTTCTTCGAAGAGAGCCTGGACCTGGCCGACACCCGGGCACTCGTCAGTCTGGCCTGGGACCTGGGCCTCAACGGAGGAGCATTGTATGAAGCGCTGGTCGACGGACGCTATCGCGAACAAGTTCTAGCCGATCAGCGTCAGGCTCATGCTCTGGGCATCGGCGGCGTGCCGGGCCTGCGCTTCTCGATTGATGGTGAGCATGCCGGCATTCTGGAAGGCGCACAGCCGCGTCGTCAGTTACTGCTGGCCGTCGAGCGGCTGCTCGATGCCACGCGTTCGTCTCACGCAAGAGAAGGCAGCGGGTCAGACCAGCGACGGTAGGTACCTTCGGCCAGCGCCTTCGAAAAGAGTTCCCAGCACCAGCACTAACATTGTTACATCGCAATTCTGCCCCAGGCTAGACGGGCGACGCGCCTAACGTTCCCATTGAGCAGCCAAGTGGGCACAATACTCACGGTCATCCCGATTGTCGGAATATGCGTTCATGCCTGCACAGCTGATCACAGTTTTCGGTGGCACCGGCTTTCTCGGCCGCGCCATCGTGCGTGAACTGGTGGATGCCGGCCAGCGGGTGCGTATTGCTGCGAGGCACCCCGTCATGCCGCTGCACACCGAAGGCGGCGAAGCCATCGAACTGGTTCGCGCCGATATTCGCGAAAGCCGCAGTGTAAAGGCAGCCGTCGGCGGCGCGGACAGCGTGGTCAATGCCGTGAGTCTTTATGTCGAGCAGCCGGGGGCGAGCTTCGAGACGATTCATGTCGAGGGTGCCGCCCGGCTAGCCTCTCTGGCGCGTCAGGCAGGTATCGAACGCCTCGTACACATTTCCGGCATTGGCGCCCGCACCGACTCCCCCTCGCCATATGTTCGCGCTCGCGCGGAGGGTGAAAGCGCCGTGCTGGAGGCCCTGCCCGGCGCTATCATCGTTCGCCTGAGCGTGCTTTTCGGACCCGATGACGCCTTCCTCACCACTCTTGCCGGCCTTACCCGAATGCCGGTAATCCCGCTATTTGGCCATGGCCACACCCGTCTCCAGCCGGTGCATGTCACCGACGTGGCCCGCGCCCTGATCCGCCTGCTTGGCGAGCCACTCACCCAACGTCGTCTCTTCGAACTCGGCGGCCCCGATGTCATGCGTTATCGCGACATCCTGACGCTACTTATGGCCCACCTGCATCGTGAAAGACCGCTGGTACCGCTACCCTTCTTCGTCTGGCGGGTGTTGGCCGCGACCACCTCGCTGATGAAAGACCCGCCGCTGACCACCGATCAAGTCATTCTGATGCAGCAGGACACACTGGCCAGCCGTGACGTGGGGACTTTCCGTGATCTGGGGATCGTGCCTCGCTCACTGCGCGACAGCCTTCCCACTTGCCTGCCGAATTCGTGAATCGAGCGTTGCCATAGATATGAACCGCCGCGCCGTTGCTGGTATGACGTGGCGGAATTGTGCTAATCATTCATGGTGAATTCGTTAACCCTCGTGGATTGGGGGTAGTGACATGGCGATGCTGGGATAGCGACCATGGGCTTTGTCTTCAATCCACATTGCTTTGTCAGCCCCGGGAGACCTGCCAGTGGCCGATGAGAACAGAGTGATCGCTTTCTACGATGAGCGCGTCCTTAGCCATGAGCCGAGTCTCGAAGTTCCGTTTCTGCCCGATCGCATGGACCGGCGAATCCGGCATCTTCTTGCTGGGCTAAGCGCACCGTGGAAGTACCCCGAACATCCTGGCCGATTGACGAGCATTCGCGAACTTCTGGAACGCGAGCCAATTGCCGGGGTACGCTTCGAAGCGGGTGTCGAAGCCACACGTGAACAGCTCGCCCGCGTCCATACCACTGCCCACCTGGACCATCTATTCGCATTGCGAGGCAAGAACGCCTGGCTCGATGTGGACACTACCGCCGTCTCGCCCGGCAGCATCGAGGCCGCCGAAGTCGCTGCCGGCACCGCAATTGCTGCAGTCGAGGCGGTAATGCAAGGGCGCGCCGATAGCAGCTTCGCCCTGGTGCGCCCACCCGGTCATCATGCCGAGCCGGTGCGCGCCCGTGGCTTCTGCCTGTTCAACAATGTGGCTGTGGCTGCCGCGCACGCCCTGGCGGTACTGGGCTGTGAGCGCGTCATGATCATTGATTGGGACGCGCATCATGGCAACGGTACTCAGGAGATTTTCTGGGCAGACCCGGACGTGCTGTTCGTCGACATTCATCGCACCGCGCCCTTCTATCCGGGCTCGGGTCATCTCGAGGAAATCGGTGCCGGTCTCGGCGAAGGCACCACGGTCAATATTCCCATGCCGGGTGGAGCCGGTGATGAGGCTTATCTGAAAGCGTTTCGGGAGATTCTGGTCCCCGCCGCCGACTGGTTCAAGCCCGATCTGATCCTAGTGTCGGCCGGCTTCGATCCGCACTGGCACGACCTGGCGTTGAACGTCTCCTATGAAGGTTTCGCCGTCATGACGGGGATTCTTCAACAAATGGCTCACCGCCACTGCAACGGCAATCTGGTCTTCGTTCTCGAGGGCGGCTACAACCTGGAATCATTGTCGATGGGCGTCAGGTCGGTACTCAGTGTGCTGGCGGGCCAGACGCCACCGGTACCCGGAAGCATTGGCTTGGCGGAAGTGGAGGCCGCGGCAGCCTTTCACCGCGGCGCCTTCGTCAGGCTCACCGACGATGAGGTGCCGAGCGACCTGAAAACATGAATGGCCAATCACAAACCCTCGCGGCGATGAACCTTGCCGCGAGGGTTTGTGGCACTGGCGGTCGGGTGGACTCGCTCAGCCCGGCATCAGCGTGTCGCTCAGCGAATCGGCTGGTCGCCGAGCGCTGAAAGGCGATCTGCCTGCACCACCTCGATCCAGTAGCCGTCGACGTCCTTCACGAAGATCACGTTTTTCATCTTGCCCTGGTCCGAACGCTTGACGAATTCGACACCATTGGTGTCGAACCAGGCTTCCGTGGCGTCGAGGTCCGGCACCGAGAAGCAGATGTGGCCGAAACCTTGCGGCTCGGCATTACCATCATGGTAGATACGTCCCGTCTTTTCCTCGCTGCCCCAGTTGTGGGTCAATTCCAGCAAGCCACGCTGACTGAAGGTCCAGACGGTGCGCTCACCTGCATCCTCGGGCAATGTTTCGCCGGTCTCCGGGCGACCCAGAAAGTACAGCGAGAACTGCATCTCCTCGAAGTCCAGCCGACGCAACATCCGCATGCCGAACACCCGCGTATAGAAGGCCAGCGAAGCTTCCGGGTCCTTGATGCGCAGCATGGTGTGGTTGAGGCGAAAGCCCTCGGTTTCGGCAGGTGGCGTCTCGACGCCCGGGTGCTGCTCCCCCTGAAAGCTCATAGTGGTTTCCTTCGTTAACGACATGGAAAGTGCTGAGTATCACACGAAGACACAAGAATATTTATTTCACCTCGACCTTGCGGCGATGGTCTCCCTGCAGCTTCGGTAGGGTGAGCTCTAAAATGCCGTTGTGAAAACGTGCCTCAACCTTGTCCGCATTGATCTCGCTGGGCAACGCTACCGTTCGTGAGAAAGTGCCATGGACGATCTCACTACGGTGATAATCGCCCTTCTCATCGCGACTTTCCTTATGCGTATCACCCTTGATGGTCACCGTACTCTGGGTAACCGAGACGTCGAGATCCTCGCGTTCCAGACCGGGCAGTTCGGCGCGAAGCAACACCTCCGTGTCACGATCGATGACGTCGACGCGAGGCGTTCGCCGCTCTCCACCCGCCTGACGGCGGTCCCAACGCATGGGAAAGATGCCATCTCGATCGAATAGGCTATCGATTATACGATCAAGCTCACGCAGCGGGCTCCCGCCTCGTGGTGGCGCTTCCGAATGGGCTTGACTGTCGTTGGTGGCGTCTTCCTTGCCCTTTTTCTTGGTCATGATGGTCACTCCTGTGTTGCGTACACGACGTAATGGGCTATGACCGGCTACGACGGCCAGATCATCACTGCTGGCCCCATGCTTTTCTGGAGACCCACGTTCCTGGGGGATGGTTCCTATGGACGGTTCTTATGTCTAACTGTCGGAGCAGATCCCTAACGACACCATGACCTCGATCACTGAGCACCCGCACCCCCTTACCCTCCATAGGTCATACCCCCACCCCGAACCAGGCATGAGCAAGATGGCCTGTCACGAAGGCCAGCCCTGCGGCGGCGCCACCCATCAGCAGCGTGCGAAGCCCTGATCGAAGTATCGGCTGCCGGTAGACCACGCTCTTCAGCATGCCGATGAGAAAGAACATCAACGCCGCGACCGTGAGGCTTGCCAGAAATTGCTGCGTTGCACTAAACGCCGCCAAAGTATAAGGCAGCAAAGGCATCATGCCGACGACCAGGAAGGCGACGAAGGTCGCCGCCGCCGAGCGCAAGGGGCTCAATGCCTGCGTCTGCAGGCCATGCTCTTCGGTGAGCATGGTATCTACCCACACATCGCGATCCTGGCTGATGATGTCAACCACCCGTTCCAGCATGTCGCCCTCGAAGCCCTTCTGGCGAAATATCTGGCGGACTTCTTCCCGCTCACCCTCCGGCACCCTCTCGATGTGGCGCCTTTCACTTCTGCGCACGCCGTCGATGTGCTCCTGCTGGGCCTGAATCGACTCGTAGTTGCTGACCGCCATGCTGAACCCGTCGGCTACGAGGTTGGCAAATCCCAGCACCAACGCTACCGAGGCCGAGAAGCCAGCCCCGAAGGCACCTGACACTACGGCGAAGGTGGTCACGCAGCCGTCAATACCTCCCAGGATGGCATCCGGGACCGTCTGAACCTTGTGGGGAGTATTCAGCCGGCGCCGTATCGACTCGGGATGATGCTCTTCCTCGAGTGATACGTGGCGAGACTTCTTCATCGCAGCGCTGCCTCGGTCATTTGCCGATATCTTCGTGCCATAACGCTGGCGAGGCCGCGATGAAGGCCTGCATCATGTCGATGCACTCCGGCGACTGCACCACGTCCACCTCAACGCCGCGGGAACGCAGCAACGCCTCCTCGCCCATGAAGGTCTGGTTCTCACCGATCACCACTTTGGGAATGCCGAACAGCAGGATAGCCCCACTGCACATCGCACAGGGCGATAGCGTGGTGTAAAGGACGCTTTCGCGGTAGACCGACGCCTCGTGGCGGCCGGCATTGTCCAAGGCGTCGATTTCCCCATGCAACACGGCGCTGCCCAGTTGCACGCGGCGGTTTCGACCGCGCCCGAGCAACACGCCTCGATGCACCAGCACCGAGCCAATGGGAATGCCGCCTTCCGCGAGCCCTTGGCGGGCCTCATCGATAGCCACTCGCATGAAGTGATCCATGGTCACCTACCCTGTTTTAATATCATCGCTAACGCCTTATCTCGCGCCCGTGGCCCGTCGCCGCCTCATTTCCTGCAATGAGAGAACGGCCAGGGTCAGCACCGTCAGCGGAATCACGAAGGTCACCATCATGGTGTTGAATCCCCCCAAGGCATCATGATGAGACTGTCCCAGCACGAGATATACAGTGTAGGCCACGTAATACCCCAGCAAGACACCCCCTTCCCAACGGCTGATGACACCGCCAGTAAAGCAGATCGGCAGGCAGGCCAAGGCGACTGCGATCATCACCGGAATATCGAACCCGACCATGGCCGAGGATACGCCAATCCCCGAAGGTGCCAACAGACCGGTCAACCCCAGCACACCGAGGATGTTGAAGATGTTGCTGCCCACCACATTGCCAACGGCGATGTCACGTTCGCCGCGCAGGGCCGCAATCAGTGAGGTGACCACCTCGGGTAGGGAGGTTCCGGCAGCGATGATTGTCAATCCGATAATCTGATCGCTCACGCCCAGATAAGCGGCAAGCGCCACGGCGCCGTCGACGAACCATCGCGACCCCAGCACCAGCAGCACCAGCCCACCCGCGACCATGCCCAGATTGAGCGCCCAGGGAGCCTCAACGGCGGTGTCCTGAGCGCCCTCCTCCGAGGCAAGCGCATTAGCGCGCTGGTTCTGCCACAGCAGAAAGCCCAGGTAGGCGGCAAGCCCGGCGACCAGCAGGAAACCGTCGAAGCGCCCAACGAGCCCATCCAGGGTCAACAGCAGCAACGCCACTGACAGCAGAATCATCAGCGGGATGTCGAAGCGTATCAGTTGCTGCGCCACCACCAGCGGCACGATCAA
The DNA here is from genome assembly GCF_018448785.1 of Halomonas jincaotanensis. Classification (GTDB taxonomy): domain Bacteria; phylum Pseudomonadota; class Gammaproteobacteria; order Pseudomonadales; family Halomonadaceae; genus Halomonas; species Halomonas jincaotanensis. The sequence goes on from NZ_JAHCLU010000020.1 coordinate 58,165, forward strand.
CGCCGACACCCCCAGAATGAACAGCACGTTGAAGATGTTGCTGCCCACCACGTTGCCCATGGCGATACCTGCCTGGTCGCTCAGCGCCGCCTTGAGACTCACCGCCAGCTCCGGTGAGCTCGTGCCGAAGGCTACGACCGTCAGGCCAATAATCAACGACGAGACTCCCAGTCGCGCTGCCAGGCGCGAGGCTCCGCGTACCAAGGCTTCGGCGCCGACGATCAGCAGCACCAGCCCTACCAGAAACAAGATAATGGTCATTGCGCTCTCCCTGGATGTTAAAACCCCAAACGTTCATGAACGATGGCGGCGCCATGGTGCATTGGCTGGCCGCGAGACACCTGCTTCGAAATGTTGTGCTGAGGGCAGCGAACCGTGATGATTCTTGCATTCCCAACCTTTCACGAGGAATAGCACGCATGGTAGACCTTTCGCACAAGCCCCGGATTCTCGTCTTCGCTGGCAGTAGCCGCAAAGATTCCTTCAACAAGCTGTTGGCGCAGCTTTGCGCCCAGCGCATCGATGCGCTGGGCGGCATCGCCACCTTCATCGACCTGGGCGATTTTCCTATGCCGCTCTACGATGGTGATATGGAAACCGCGAGCGGCCTGCCTGACCATGCCCTGGCGTTGCGCGAGTTACTCTCGGAACATCATGGACTTCTGATCGCCTCACCGGAATATAACGGCTTCATCACCCCCTTGCTCAAGAACACCATCGATTGGCTCACCCGACCGCATGAAGGAGAGAGTGGCCTTAAGCTTTTCGAGGGCAAGTTCGCTGCGGTCGTCTCCGCGTCACCCGGTGGGCTAGGCGGCCTGCGCAGTCTGGCACTGATTCGTCAGCTGCTGAGCAATATCGGGGTAACGGTATTGCCCGACCAGCTCGCCGTTGCCAAGGCGGGCGACGCTTTCAGTGACGGACGCCTAGCAGACACCAAGCAACAGACGCAACTCGATGGCGTCTGTCAGCGGCTGGTAGGCACGCTGGAAAAACTGAGAGACTGACTCTCGGCACATCCCTTGCCACTCGACCGCAGCCCTTCTTTATTCTGATCGTTGAAAGAGAGACCCCATGAGCGAGACCCAAAAGCCCTGGACAACCCCCATGCCCGAGTCGCAGTTCGATCTGATGCGGCGCATTCTCGACGCCCCCAGCCCGGTCGGGCTCGAGGCGGCGATGACCTATGGCGTTCTCAAGCCCCACTTCGACACTTTCGCCCCCGACGGCTGGCACATGCACCAATTCAAGGGACATGCCGGCGTGGTGCTGGACACCCATCCGGGCCGCGACGACATGTTCAAGGTCATGATCATCGGCCATGCGGACAAGATTCGCATGCAGGTGCGCAGCATCGGGGACGACGGCAAGATCTGGATCAACACTGACTCCTTCCTGCCCACCGTGCTGATCGGCCATGAGGTAAAGCTATTCAGCGAAGACCCGCAACACCCGGGCCAGTACCGTGTACTCGAAGGCGGCACGGTAGAAGCGCTGGGCGCCATCCATTTCGCCGATCCCTCGGTGCGCGACGGGAGCAAGGGATTGAAGAAGGAGCAGATCTACCTGGACCTGCAGATCCATGGCGAGAACAAGAAGCAGCAGGTCGAGAACCTGGGCGTGCGCCCCGGCGATGCCATCCTTCTGGACCGCCCCATTCGCCACGGCTTCAGCCCGGACACTTTCTATGGCGCCTACCTGGACAATGGGCTGGGCTGTTTCGTTACCACCGAGGTGGCACGCCTGATCGCCGAGGCAGGCGGCACCCAGCAAGTGCGGGTGCTGTTCACCATTGCCAGTTACGAGGAAATCGGGCGGTTCGGCAGTCGAGTAATGGCCGGGGTTCTCAAGCCCGATGCGCTGATCGGCGTGGACGTGAACCACGACTACGTGGCCGCTCCTGGCATCGGCGACCGTCGCATGCAGCCATTAGAGATGGGGAAAGGCTTCACCATGGCGGTTGGCGCCATCGCCAGCGAGCAACTCAACCGTATTATCGAGAGCGCGGCCCAGGAACATGGCATTCCCCTGCAGCGCGATATCGTCGGGGTCGATACGGGGACCGACGGCATGGCCGGGGTGCTGGCAGCGGTGGATTGTGCCGCCACCTCCATCGGCTTCCCGATCCGCAATATGCATACCATTTCGGAAACCGGCAATACCCAGGATCTGCTGGCGGCGATTCATGTACTCACGCATACGCTCCAGGCACTCGACGCCCTGCCGGATCCGCATCGAGAGTTCCTGAACAACCATCCCCGGCTTGACCAGGCCGGCCCGCTGAGCCATCGGGGTTCCGCCAAGCCAGACGACGCGAAAGGGAACAGAGAGCAAGTCAACGGCGGTGATAAAGCCTAAGGGGTAAAAGTTGTCCCGCCGCCAGCGAAGCTGAATGCGTCCGCTGGTGGCGGGTCAGTAGCGATGAGGGAAATTGGAGCTGTTGAGGCGCTTGACCAGCTTACGCAATTTGCGACGCTGCCATATCGAGGCCAGCCGGCGCGTATCCCAGTTGCTGGGTACTAGACTGTAGGGGCGTTTGTCGTCCTCGAGGTAAAAACAGCGTTCGGCACCGATTGGCTGGTCTTCCGAGCCGTAAATGCAGATCAGACGAATCGTCAACGAGACGAACGCTAGATCGCCGACAGGGCGTCCATCCTCAAGAGCGATGTCATTTTCCGCGGCAACCGATTGCACCAGATCATTGAAGCTGGTGATATAAAGGTAACTACCGGATTTCAATGGCCCTTGCCGCGTGCCGTCCGACGTCGTGTCATCTCGCGACGTCTGTCGCTCAGAGGTCCGCCCCTCCTCGTCAGGCCTTTCCTCCCAGTCTGTGACGTCCTTGGCCAACTTGCCATGCGTCGTATTCAGCTCGGCAATAATGTGCTGAATGTAGATAGGCTCGGCGCTCATGTTACTGATGATGCAGCGGGCGTTGATGTCCTTTTTCTTGCCTCGGTTGATGATCAGTCGCGGCCGGCGCTGGCGACGAAAGCCAAAATAGAGCAATTGTGCATACACCAGCCAAATGAGCAGGGTGCCGATATTGGTCAATATCGTGACCAGTTCCTTGTGAGCCACGAGCCAGTCGAACATCGTCATCACTCCATGATTACCGTGAGGTTGAATAGTGAAGGGTCTGCAACGTGCGGGGTAATGGCTTGATAGCGCACAGGCAATCGCCGTCCACTACCTTGCCCCACCTCGGCAGTGCCGAAGTAGGGCCAAGTCCACCGACGATTTCATTAAGATCAGTGTCTCTGATAAGTCCCTATCAGACGATTCATGCCAAGCAGGTGCGGCTCTACCTGCTTGAGCAGCTCGGGAAGCGCCAGTCCTTCCGGCAGGTCCGTGGCCTTGCCGAGTGCCAGTACCCAGAAGTAGTACTGGTGGATACCATGCCCCTCGGGAGGCATGGGGCCGCCGTAGCCCTGCTTGCCGAAATCATTGAGCCCGGAGTTGCCTTCTCCACTGTTTTCCTCGAGCGAGGTTGTAGAAGCTGGCAGATTGTAAAGCACCCAATGGACAAAACCGTAGCTACCGTTCTGCACCAGCGGGGCATCCGGATCATGGCAGATTACCGCAAAACCCTTGGTGCCTTCCGGAGCTCCCTGCCAGGAGAGGGCAGGCGAGACATCCTCACCCTCACCGGTATGCTTGGTGGGGATGGTGCCCTGAGCCTTGAAGGCCGAACTTTCAAGTTGCATGGTCGAGAGTGCAAAGGTCATGGTGTGAATCTCCATGTGAATCAGTCGGTGGACAATGTCGCAACAGCGTCGGAGAAAGCCAGGAGACTGTCAATCATGAAGCATCTGCTGATCGTGGCACATGCCCCTTCCCCCAATACTCGTAAGCTTCGACAGGCCGCCGAGCGTGGCGCCCATCACGTCGATATCAAAGAGGTCGACGTGCGTGTCAAGCCACCGCTTGAAGCAGGCCCCGACGATGTTCTCGCCTGCGACGCTATCCTGCTCGGAACCACCGAAAACCTGGGCTACATGAGCGGAGCGCTGAAGGATTTCTTCGACCGCAGCTATGACTCCTTGCTGGAAAAGACGCAGGGGTTGCCGTGCGCGCTCTATGTACGCGCCGGCCATGACGGAACGGGTACCCGACGTGCCGTGGAAGGCATCGTCACCGGTCTGCGTTGGAAATGGGTACAGTCACCGCTAATCCTTCGCGGGGCGTGGCAACAAGAGTTCGTCGATCAGGCAGAAGAGCTGGGGCTTTATCTTTCAGCTGGCCTCGAGAGTGGCATTTTCTGAGGCGCGCAAGAGGATAAATTGCCATAACCGGCAATCGACACAAAGCTGTCTTGTGCAACACCGGGGCTGTGCTATACCTAATTTAAGTTGAAAAAAGCCTGAACAGGCAGCTGTCTCATCAAAACTCTTCTTCCTGCTCAAGTAACCCGAATGACCTACGAAGCGTGCTACGCACCACTGAGCAGAAGAAACATTACCCACTATCGCGTCGACCAGATCTCGTGATGACCCTCCCACTTCAGGACCGTCCTCGCCACCGCTGATCACTGGATATATTTGGCCGACCCTCACTAAGGAATCGTGTCATGTGCCAGTTATCCAGTATCTCGGGCAGAACCTCTCGCGCCTTGCTGTGTGCATTGCTATTGCCCTTTTCGGCAGCCGCCAGCGATGACGAGGAAGTGACAATCGCTACTGCCAGCCCGGCCGGTGTGTACCACATCGTGGGACGCGCCATCTGCCGTACGGTGGATTTTCCCTGTCGTGCCGAACCGAGCAACGGCTCGGTAGCCAATCTCGACAACGTTCGCCACGGCGCTGTAACGTTGGCACTGGCTCAGTCGGATAGCCAGCACTTTGCCGTCAGCGGCACGGAAGCTTTCCGCGATGCCGGCCCTGACAACGAGCTGAGGTCGGTGTTTGCGTTGCATAGCGAGCCCTTCACGCTGGTAGTGCGACGCGATGCCGGAATCCATAGCCTTGACGATATTCCGCGGCATGCGGTGAACATCGGCAACCCTGGGTCCGGCCAGCATGGCACCATGCAACGCCTCATGCAGACGCGTGGCTGGCGCAATAGTGACTTCCTTCTGGTCAACGAACTCCCGGCCGACCAGCAATCGCTGGAGCTGTGCCACGGCAATATCGACGCCATGGTCTATACGGTCGGCCACCCCAATGCCTCGGTGGCCCAGGCCATTCGCCTCTGCAATGCCGCCCTGATCGACGTGGCCGGTGAGGCGGTCGATCGACTGGTCGAGGAAACCCCCTATTTCTCACGTGCCTGGATCGCCGGTGGCCTCTATGGTCCCGACCAGCCTGCCGTGCGGACCTTCGGCGTCAGGGCCACCCTCGTCACCTCGGCACGGGCCGATCCGGACATGATCTATCGCCTGGTTGCCGGGGTATTCGAGAACCTGCTGCGTTTCAAGGCCGTACATCCGGCCCTTGGCATGCTCAGCACACAGGAGATGATTCACGAGGGCCTCAGCGCGCCCCTGCATGAAGGCGCCCTACGCTACTATCGTGAAAAGGGATGGCTTCCCGAAACCGGCATGGCACAGGGGCCAGCCAGGGGGAAAAAGCGCCTCGCCAGACTTGTCCGTGATGCTGGCAACTGACAAGGCGTCGGGTGGCCTTATTGATATCGCTTACATGTGCCTGCCAAACGACGACGGCACCGCGATGGGTGCCGTCGTTCTCAAGCCGGGCCGCGCTGGCTTGCGCGCCGTTATTTCAACCGTTCAAACACCGTGGCAACGCCCTGCCCCATGCCGATACACATGGTCGCCAGGCCCAGCGTGGTGTCGCGGGTCTGCATCACGTTCAGCAGAGTAGTGCAGATACGCGCTCCCGAGCAGCCCAGCGGATGCCCCAGCGCGATGGCACCGCCATGAAGGTTGACCTTGTCATCCAGCGCCTCCAGAAAGCCGAGATCCTTGAGCACCGGTATCCCCTGGGCGGAGAAGGCCTCGTTGAGCTCCACGGTCTGGATGTCGTCGCTGGTCAGTCCCGCCGTCTTGAGTGCCTTCTTCGAGGCCAGCACCGGCCCGTAGCCCATGATCGAGGGATCGCAGCCGGCTACCCCGGTGGAGAGCACCCGAGCGATGGGTTCGAGGCCCAGGGCCTGGGCTCGCTCGTAGCTCATCACCGCCATGCCGGCGGCGCCGACGGAGAGCGCCGACGAGGTGCCGGCGGTAACGGTGCCGTGGCGTGGGTCGAAGACCGGCTTGAGCTCGGCCATCTTCTCCAGGCTGGCATCGGCGCGGATCACCTCGTCGCTGTCGATCCTGACCTTGAAACCGCGCTGGTCGTGGCCCTCCACCCCGATGATCTCATTGTCGAAATAGCCTTTCTCCATGGCGGCCTGGGCACGTTGGTGCGAGCGCACGCCGAACTTGTCCTGCGCTTCGCGGGACACGCCATGCATCTTGCCCAGCAGCTCGGCGGTCAGGCCCATCATCATCGATGCCTTGGCGACATGCTTGCTGACCGCCGGATTGACGTCGGCGCCGTGCATCATGGAGACGTGCTCCATATGCTCGACGCCACCGATGAGGTAGACGTCCCCCATGCCGGCCTTGATGTTGGCGGTGGCGATATGCAGGGCACTCATGGAAGAACCGCACAGGCGGTTGACGGTCTGGGCCGGCACGCTGTGCGGGATGCCGGTCAGGAGCGCCGCGTTACGCGCGATGTTGTAGCCCTGCTCGAGGGTCTGGTTGACGCAGCCCCAGATAACGTCGTCGACCTCGGCCGGGTCGAGGCCCGGGTTGCGCTCGAAGAGCGCCTGCATCACGGTCGCCGACAGCGTCTCGGCACGCACGTGACGGAAGGCACCGTTCTTCGCCTTGGCCATGGGGGTGCGCACGGCGTCGACCACCACGATGTCTCTCGGCTGTAAGCTCATTTCCTGTCTCCTGTCCGTGGTGGTTTCAGCGGTAGAACGTGTCGCCAGAGCCGGCCATGTCGCGCAGCTTGTCGGTCGGGGTATAGAGCGCCCCGAGCTCCTCGGCCAGGCCGTCGGCCAGCGTGACGAACTCGCTCAGGCCCATGGCATCGATATAGCGCAGCGCACCACCCCGAAACGGCGGGAAGCCGATACCATAGATGAGTGCCATGTCGGCTTCGGCCGGGCTGTCGACGATCCCGTCCTCCAGGCAACGCACCGCTTCAAGGCAGAGCGGCACCATCATGCGGGCGATGATGTCCTCGTCGCTGAAGGTCTTGTGCGATTTGGCCACACGTTCGACCAGCGCGATGGCGGTTTCATCAGTGACCTTCTGAGGTTTGCCCTTCTTGTCCTGCTGGTAGGCGTAGAAGCCCTTGTCATTCTTCTGACCCAGGCGATCGTTGTCATACATCACCTGGATCGCCGTCTCACCCGCATGCTTCATGCGTTCCGGAAAGCCCTCGGCCATCACCTCACCGGCATGTACCGCAATATCCATACCCACCACGTCAAGCAGGTAAGCCGGGCCCATGGGCCAGCCGAAGGCTTCCATGACCTTGTCGACGCGCTGGAAGTCGGCGCCCTGCTCCAATAGCTGGTTGAAGCCGCCGAAATAGGGAAAAAGGATCCGGTTGACTAGAAAACCTGGGCAGTCGTTGACCACAATCGGCGTCTTGCCCATGGCTCGCGCATAAGCCACGGTGGCGGCGACCGCTGTGTCCGCGGTTTTCTCACCACGGATCACCTCCACCAGAGGCATGCGATGGACCGGGTTGAAGAAGTGCATGCCGCAGAAGTTTTCCGGGCGCTTGAGATTCTCGGCCAGTTGGGTGATCGAGATGGTCGAGGTGTTGGAGGTGAGGACGGTGTCTTCGCCGACCCAGCCTTCCACCTCGGTGAGCACCGCATCCTTGACCTTGGGATTCTCGACCACCGCCTCGACGACCAAATCGACGTGGTCAAAGTCACCATAGGAGAGCGTAGGACGAATATGGGTCAGCTTTTCGGCCATCTCCCCGGTCGTGAACTTGCCCTTCTCGACCTGCTTGGCGAACAGCTTGCGCACCTCTTTGAGACCTAGCTCGATGGCCTCTTCCTTGATGTCCTTCATCAGAATCGGGGTGCCCGTGGAGGCACTCTGGTAGGCGATACCGCCCCCCATGATGCCGGCCCCAAGCACAGCCGCCTGGTTGATGGCGGCGGCCTGTTTCTCGTACTTGCCGGCCTTCTTCTTGACCGCCTGGTCGTTGAGAAACAACCCCACCAGATTGAAGGCCACATCGCTCAGCGCCAGCCTCGCAAAGGCCTTGGCCTCGATGGCCTGGGCGCGCGCACGCCCCTCGCCGGCGCCTTTCTGGATCACCTTTACCGCCTCCACCGGCGCCGGGTAATGCTTACCCGCCTTGCCGGCGACGTAGCCCTTGGCGGTCTCGAACGCCATCATCTGCTCGATGGCGTTAAGGTGCAGAGGGCCGTTCTTCTCGTCCCGCCGAGCCTGATAGTCCAGTTCCCCACGGTTGGCGCGGGCCAGAATATCGAGTGCCGCCGCGTCGAGCTGATCAGCGGGCACTACGGCATCCACCGCGCCCATCGCAAGCGCTGACTCGGCCGTGTTCTCAGTGCCGCCGGCAATCCACTCGATGGCGTTATCCGCGCCGATCAGACGTGGCAGGCGCGCACAACCTCCCCAGCCCGGCACGATACCTAGCTTGGTCTCGGGCAGGCCAAGTCTTGCTCCCTCGGCCATCACGCGAAAGTCGGTCGCAAGGGCGACTTCACAGCCCCCCCCCAGCGCCAGCCCATTGATCGCGGTAACCGTGGGAAAGGGGAGATCCTCGATGGCATTGAAGATGTCGTGCACCCTCAGGTTCATGTCAACCAGGGACTTTTCACCCTTGTCGAACAGATCGTGAAACTCGGTGATGTCGGCGCCGACGATAAACGCCTCCTTGGCGCTGCCGATCACCAGGCCCGTCAGGCCCTGCTCGGCGCGGATCGCCTTGAACGCTGCTTCCAGTTCAGCCACCACGGCGCTGGACAGCTTGTTGATGGACTCGCCCTGCAGGTCGAAGATGAGCGTGGCGACACTCTCATCGCCGGCGCTCTCAGGACTCCCGGTACCACGCGATACCGAAATGGCATTGCCTTGATAGATCATCAGCGAGCCTCCCCAATTTCATACGATCGTTTTAATACGCTCAATCTTGGTCCAGTCTCAAGATGGGGTCAAGTTACATAGGCACCTCACCCTCTTTGCCGGGCGCCACTACCGCATGCTGGCATCAACCTGCTAGCATCCAGCCATCCTCATGTTCAGGCTAGCCAACATTGCGATGAACTCCCCCGCACCGACCGCTTCGACACTTCATAGCGGCCTTTCGTCCCGGCTCACCCGGCTGCAAGTACGTATCGAGCAGTGGGTCACCTTCCTGCGCCCATGGCGCTGGTTGTGGCCCCCGATGGCCTTTGCCGCTGGCCTGGGCAGTTTTTTCCTGGTGGAGCGTCAGCAGTGGCTGGGCGCGATGCTGGCGATCGGCATGATGGTCGCCTGGCTGCTGCTGCTCTCGGAAAGCCTGATCGGGCGGATGTTGTCAAGGCGTGGTCACGCCACGCTACCCAAGGGGGTCACGACCTTCATCGCGCAGATGATCCACCAGGAAACCCTGTTCTTCTGTTTACCGTTTCTGCTCGTCACTACAGTATGGAGTAGCGGCCAGGCGCTGTTTACCCTGCTTCTGCTGGGCATGGCGGTGTTTTCGATCATCGACCCGCTCTACTACAAGCTAGCCGAGCGCGCCCGTTGGCTGTACTTCGCCTTCCATGCGCAATGTGTCTTCCTGGTAGTGCTGGTCACCCTGCCGATCATGTTCCATCTAACGACCGGCACAAGCTTGAAGCTCGCGCTGGCGGCGATGGTCGTGTTCAGTCTTCCCAGTCTGCTGCACCTGCTGAGCGGCTCGACGCTCAAGCGCTGGGTGATCATGCTGGCGCTGCTTCCGCTACTTGCTGGGGCCGGCTGGCAGGGGCGAATCTGGGTGCCTCCAGCGACGCTTTGGATCACTGCCACGGCGCTATCGCCGGGCTTCGACGTGCCGGCCAGGCAACCTCGCGAGAGCGTGCGTCTCACGCCCTCGGCACTCCCGGCAACCGGTCTCTACGCCTACACATCGATCCGCGCGCCGCGCGGTCTTAAAGAGCAAATCTTCCATGTCTGGCGCCACGATGGCGAGATCATCGATCGCATCCCGCTGGAGATCAAGGGGGGCCGCGATGAGGGTTACCGCGCCTGGAGTCACAAGCAGAACTTCCCCGAGGCGCCTGCGGGGACCTGGCGTGTCGACGTCATGACCGACAGTGGACAGCGCATCGGCGTGCTGCGTTTCCGTGTCGACGCCGACGAGGCGAAGGCCACGCTGGCCGACGGCGGTATCGACTCGCCGCTCGGCCTGGCAGGCATCGCACTGCACAAGCTACTGCCCGGCCGGGAGACGGTGGCTACATCCCCTGTTGAAACAGCGCCCCCTGACCAACAATCCGAACAGCGCTCCAACGACAAGCCTGCCGCCGAGTCGGAGAACGAGTAAGCGTGCGAACGGCGGTTTATCCACTTGCATTACACGATGTCGCTTCGGACAATCCAGCGATGTCATACGGAGCCAGGAGCGACATGCAGCAGAATATCGGCTTCCAGCTATCCCGCGTTCCGCGTCTGTGGCGCGCCGTCATCGACCACCGCCTGGCACCGCTGGGGTTGACCCAGACCCGCTGGATAACGCTCTATCATCTATGGCGACTGGGCGATGGCCAGCCGCAGTGTGACCTTGCTCGCGTCATCGGCGTCGAGGCCCCCTCCCTGGTTCGTACGCTCGACCAGCTTGCCGACCAAGGCCTCATCGAGCGCCGCCCCTGCGAGCAGGACCGGCGAACCAAGCGCGTGTATCTGACCCAGCAGGCCACACCCCTGATCGAACGCATTGACGACGTGGTGACTCAGGCACGCCATGAGATGCTGGCCGGTCTCAGCGACAGTGAGGTCGAGCAACTTAGCGCCCTGCTCGCGCGTATCGAGGATAATGGCCTGGCCATTCAGGAAGGCCAATCTGTCGCATGATCCAACTCACGGCTTGGGCCCTTCCAGCGGCGCATGCTCCTCGGGACGGTCAGGACGACCGGCCAGTTCATCACGCAAGGCAGTGAAATCCTCTAAATAGGTTGCGAACCTCTTCGCATCCTGCGACTCCCACCACCATAGGGTCAGTGCGGTCGGGTGCGATTCCAGCAACTGGGCGTCCATCGGCAGGCGTGTCAGCAGTGCGTCGAGCCGCGCCAGGGCTTCCGCAGTGAGGGGACGCAGCGGCTCGATACGCCAGCGCCAGCCGTGAGCGAAGGGTGTCAGCGCATCGGCTGCATGGGCATCGCGCACCAGCACGAAATCCGGGCCTGGTTGCTGCTGGGGGTAACTCCAGCGATAGGACGGCATGACGCCGCGCGCCTCGTGAAACGGCGGTGTCCGAAGCTTTACGTCCACACCGGCCTTTCTGGCCGCATTGCGCAAGCGCACCACCCGTTGTTGCCGAGGACTCGGCTTAAGCCAGAGCACCGGCGAAATCACCAGCATCAAGGCGAATAGAATGATCAGCCAGGTCATGCGGCCTCCTCGTTCGGCATGGAATACCATCGGCACCCAAGATGCGTAAACCTTGATGCACGTCGTTGTCTTGCTTCGTCAGGCGTTCTAGAGTGGAAGTAACATCAGCCTCTTGACCTCTCCACGGAGAACCACACCATGAGCAACGAATATCGTCACGTTCTGGTCGCCGTCGACCTGACCAAGGACTCCCACCGGGTGCTGGAGCGTGCGATGCAGATCGCCGATCGCAACCACGCCAAGCTATCTATCCTGCATACCCTTGAGCCCTTGGGCTTCGCCTACGGAGGCGACATTCCCATGGACCTGACCAGTATCCAGGACCAACTCGACGAGCACGCCAAGCAGCGTCTAGCCGAGATTGCCGATCCCCACGTCGCCAAAGAGGACCAGCACGTGCTGGTCGGCATGCCTGATACCGAGATTCACCGCTTTTCAGAGGAGCACGACGTGGATCTGATTGTGGTCGGCTCCCACGGCCGCCATGGTTTTGCCCTGCTGCTCGGCTCCACCTCGACCGGTGTGCTGCACGGTGCCCGTTGTGACGTGCTTGCCGTGCGCGTCGGCAAGAAAGGCGAGGAAAGCGCGGAGTAATTCCACCTTCCCAGCGACTGGACAATCTCATGCTTGGATAAGCAGAGGGTTCGCGCCGCGCGAAAGAAGATTGATGGGATGACGAGTCTGGCCGCCGCTGGCGGCCAAGATATCAAGCGCAGTAACGAATCGTCGCTTACTCTCCAGCCGCCATCGCCTCCAACGCCATCCACCGCTCCATGGCCGACTCCAGTTCGGCCTGCCGATCGTTCAACGCCTGTAGCGTCGCGGTGACGGTATCAGCATTCTGCTGATAGAAGGTCGGGTCACCCGCCTGGGTCTCCAATTCGGCTACAGCAGCCTCGAGCCGTTCGATCTCGGCAGGTAGACTATCGAGTTCCCGCTGAAGCTTGTAGGACAGTTTGACCGCCTTCTTTGCCGGTGAGGGCGGCGTCGAAGTCGGTATTGGATCTTGCGGCGCCTCCTTTACGGGCTCGACCCGTTGGCGAGCAGCGCCCTCCCAGGGAGTCGGTGGGAGTCGACCTCCCTGGCGCACCCAGTCGCTGTAGCCCCCCACGTACTCGCGAACCCGTCCCTCGCCCTCGAAGGCCAGCACACTGGTCACCACGTTGTCCATGAAGGCGCGATCATGGGAAACCAGCAACAGGGTGCCATCGAAGTCGAGCAGCAGCTCTTCGAGCAGCTCCAGCGTCTCGACGTCCAGGTCGTTGGTGGGTTCGTCGAGCACCAGCACATTGGCTGGCTGGGTGAACAGCTTGGCCAGCAGCAAGCGGTTCGATTCGCCGCCGGAGAGCGCCTTGACGGGCTGACGGACACGTTCGGGAGTGAAGAGGAAGTCTTGCAGGTAGCTCATCACATGACGATCGCGGCCGCCCACGCTGATGCGGTCGCTGCCCTGGGCCACATTGTCATAAACGGTCTTGTCAAGCTCGAGCCCGGCGCGCAGCTGATCGAAATAGGCCACCTGCAGCTTGGTACCCATGCTCACCTTGCCTTCAGTGGGCTTGAGCTCACCAAGCAGGATCTTGAGCAGCGTGGTCTTGCCGGCACCATTGCGACCGATGAAACCGATGCGGTCTCCCCGCTGGATTTCCAGGCTGATATCGTCGATCACCACCTCGTCGGCGAAGCGCTGGGTGACGTGTTCAAGCTCCACCACCCGCTTGCCGCTGCGCTCGCCACGATCAACCGACAACGACGCCTTGCCCTGACGTTCGCGGCGTTCGCTGCGCTCGCGGCGTAGCTGCTCCAACGCCCGCACTCGTCCTTCGTTGCGGGTTCGCCGCGCCTTGATGCCCTGACGGATCCAGGTTTCTTCCTGGGCGAGTTTCTTGTCGAACTCGGCGTGTTCCCGGGCCTCGACCTCCAGTTCGTGGTTTTTTTGCTCCTGATACCTGGCGTAATCGCCCGGATAACGGCCCAGCCGTCCGCGGTCAAGCTCGAGGATCGAAGTGGCCAGCTTCGACAGAAACGCACGGTCGTGAGTGATGAACAGCACCGCGCCGCTGAAGGCCAGGAGTTGCTCTTCGAGCCAGGCGATGGTGTCCAGATCAAGGTGGTTGGTCGGCTCGTCAAGCAGCAGCAGGTCGGGCTCGGCGACCAGCGCACGTGCCAAGGCGACACGACGGCGCCATCCACCGGAGAGGTCGGCCATTGCCGCATCGGGGGGTAGCCCAAGGCGCGTCAGCACCACATCGATGCTCTGATGGAAGGACCAGCCATCGATAGCCTCCAGCCGGGTATGCAGCTGCTCCATCCGTCGCATGTCGGGATCGTCATCATGGATCAGGTGATGGTATTCGGAGAGCAGTTCGCCAGCTTCGGGTAAGCCCTCGGCTACCATGTCGAAGATCGTCTTGCCAGAGGCCGCGGGGAGATCCTGGGCGAGCACGCCGATCTTGAGCCCCGGCGCACGCCAGATACTGCCGCTGTCAGCCTGTATCTCGCCGTCGACGAGCTTCAACAGCGTCGACTTGCCGGTGCCATTGCGCCCCACCAGCGCCAGGCGCTCGCCCTTTTCCAGCACCAGGTCGGCGCCGTCGAGCAACTTGTGGTTGCCATAGGCCTGTTGTAACTGTTCCAGACGTAGCAGGGTCACGCGTTCACCTCTTCCGTTCATCGAGGGCGCTAGTGTAACGCATGGCCGGGCCTGCGTGGTGGCGAGGCTGGACGCTCGGGTACCTGTCTCGCGCATCCGGTCTCACGTACAATACGCGCCTGATCCACACAGGAGATCCGCCTTGGTCGATCCCGCCGACAGTTTCGACGACTTCCTGCCCCAAGCGCTGCAACGGTGTTCTCCGAGCCCACTGGTCGACATCGGCGCCAACCTGACCCATGCCAGCTTCAGTTCGGATCTCGAATCGGTGCTGTTGCGGGCCCGGGCGGCGAACGTCACCACCCTGATCCTCACCGGCACCGATCGGGAACACGCCGAGCAAGCGGTGGCCCTCGCCGAGCGCTACCCCGGCCTCTACGCCACCGCCGGGGTGCATCCCCATGACGCCAGCCAATGGAATGCCTCACAGGCGCAAGCGATGAGTGACTTGCACCGCGACCCCAGCGTCGTCGCAGTAGGCGAATGCGGCCTGGATTTTAATCGCAATTTCTCCACGCCCGACGAGCAGGAACATGCTTTCGAGGCACAACTGGGCCTGGCGGCCGAGAGCGGCTTGCCGCTCTTCCTGCACGAGCGCGACGCCGGCAAGCGCATGCACGAGATGCTCCATACCTGGCGTGACGACATCAATGACGCCGTGGTGCACTGCTTCACGGCGGATCGCGATACGCTCCACGGTTATCTCGACCTCGACCTGCACATCGGCCTCACCGGCTGGCTATGCGACGAACGGCGCGGTCACCACCTGCGTGAGCTGGTCAGTGATATTCCCTTGACGCGGCTGATGGTGGAAACCGACTGTCCCTACCTGCTGCCGCGCAATCTGCCGGCCAAGCTCAAGGGCCGGCGGCACGAGCCGGCATTGCTGCCATGGATCGTGCGTGAGATCGCCCACTGGCGGGGCATGCCCGAGGCCGAGCTGGCCGAGGCCACCACCGCCACCGCCAGGGCGTTCTTTCGCCTGGCCTCCACGAACCACGCCCTGACACCCGAATGCGAGGAGCACTGACATGGCCGGCGCTGACACGAACGAGCTACCCGGCTTTATTGCCGTGGAAACCGGTGACGAAGGCGGGCTGCCCCTGGCTATCGCCTGGTCGCTGCCCGACGGACGAGTGAAACACACGCTGATCCAGCCCGATGACGACTGGCTGAACGAGGAGCTGGTCGCGCTGGGTGGCTACAGCCTGGAAGAGTTGACCAGCATGGGCGTGAGCCCGCTAGATGTGATCCGCGAGCTGGAGACCGATCATTTCAACGAGACCCTCTATACGGCCGGCGTCGGTGATGACGAGGCCGCCCTATCGCGGCTCTTCGACACCTATGGTCTCGACCCCTTCGTGGAACTCGCCCCGGCAGAGAGCCTTTATTCGAGCCTCGCGTCGGACGATTGGTCACGTGCCCGAGGCGAGCTCTTCGGCGAACTGGGCCTGGAGCCCATGCGCCCCGACCACGAGGTCGAGGTGATGCTGCACTTGCATCAGCGACTCGAGGGCGGTGAAGACTGAGTGTCAGCTCGGCATCAATGCAGGCGCAAGAATGGCCCGCCCGGCGGCCACGGCGTGCTCGAGGTCGGCACCTTGATGATAAAAGGCCTCCAGGGCGCGCTGTAGTGCCGCCGCACGGCCCGGTAGCCCGTCACGTTGATACCGAGCGGCACGGGACTCGACCCTCGCCTGGAAGGCCTCACGGTCGACCTCGACCTCGCCGCCCAGATTGTCGACGCTGACGTTAAAAGCCAGGCCGCAGGCACGCGAGAAGAGCAATTCCAACGCCTGGGGCGCGACTTCCACCCCTTCGAAGTCATGCTGCTCGGCGGCATCGCGTCCGTCTGGCAGGTACCAGTAGCCATAATCTTCCCACTGGCGACGCCGAGCGCCGGCGATGCACCAGTGGCTGATTTCGTGCAGGGCGCTGGCATAGAAGCCGTGGGCGAAGATGACCCGGTGAAACGGCGCGGTACCGTCCGACGGCAGGTACAGTGGTTCTTCGCCTCCCCGGATCAGGCAGGTGTCGTAGGTGGGCTGAAAGAGACCATCGAATAGCGCGATGACATCCTCGAGACGATGCGTCACGTAAGCTCCCTGTGCGGATAGCGTGCTCTGAAAAACAGCCATTATAGGCGTTGAGGGCGCCGGGCGAAAACGTGGCGCGGCTGATAGACTGTCGGGCCTTTGCCACACCCGCCGTGGCTGAGACATCTCCCCGCCTTCAGCATGGAGCAGCACGCTTGGCTCAGTTTGCCGCCGACCTCCTGGCCGCCAGTCGCCGAGAAACGCGCCCGCTTATCCGTCTTGCCCTGCCAATCTGCGGCGCCCAGCTCGCGCAGGCGGGAATGAGCGTCGTCGACGTCATGATGACTGGCCGCTTGAGCGCCACGGATCTCGCTGCCGTCTCGGTGGGTTCCAGCCTGTGGCTGCCGTTGATGCTGTTCATGACCGGTACATTAATGGGATTGACGCCCATCGTCGCCCAACTTCTCGGCGGCGGACGCACCGCCGGCATTCGCCCCCGTGTCCATCAAGCCCTCTGGGTGGCCCTGATGCTCGGCGTTCTGGCCGCAGGACTGCTGTGGTTCACCGTGATGCCAATATTTCACCTGATGGCGGTGCCCGACGAGGTTGCACAGGGCGCCTCGGCCTATCTTGCGGCCTTGGCCTTCGGCATGCCCGGTGTCGCTCTCTTCCAGGCATTGCGGGCATTCTCCGATGGTGTCAATCATACCCGCCCGTCGCTATGGATCAGTCTGCTGGGCCTCGGGGTCAACATTCCCAGTAACTTCGTGCTGATCTATGGCGGCGCCGGCCTCACCGATCTCCTCGGCAGCTGGCTGCCGGAGTGGATACAGTCACTCCCCGCCCTCGGCGCTTTCGGCTGCGGGATCGCCACGGCGCTCTCAATGTGGGTGATGGGCCTGGCCATGGCCGCTTATACGCACCGCAGCCACGCCTACGGCGATATCACCCTGTGGCATTCGCCTTCCCCACCACGCTGGCGCATGATCGGTAACTTGCTCTACGTGGGAGTGCCGATTGGCGTGGCGATCTTCGTCGAGGTGACTCTATTCACCCTGATTGCCCTGTTCATCGCCAGTCTCGGCGAGGTGACTGTGGCCGCCCACCAAGTGGCACTGAATTACACCTCAATCTTGTTCATGCTGCCGCTATCACTGAGCATGGCGCTCACCGTGAGGGTAGGCAATACCCTGGGCCAGGCGCGTTATCAGCTCACCCGCCTGGTCGCCTGGAATGGCATCGCGATCGGGGTACTGGTGGCGCTCTTCAATAGCCTGGTGCTGTGGTTGACGGCCCGTCCGGTCATCGCGCTTTACACCAATGACATCGAGGTCCAGCAACTGGCACTGTCGTTGGTAGTGCTGGCGATGATGTTCCAGATTTCGGACTCGCTACAGGTCAACCTGGCCGGCGCCCTGCGCGGCTACAAGGACACCCGTGTGATCATGTTCATCACCCTGGTGGCCTATTGGGTGGTGGGACTGGGTGGCGGGCATTGGCTGGGGAGTCACGGCTTGTTCGGTTTGATCGAGCCGCTAGGGGTCCATGGTTACTGGATCGGACTGATTGCCGGTCTTTCCGCGGCGGCGCTGCTATTGGGCGAACGCCTGCGACGGATGGCCACGGAGGTAGCGAATGGGAATGCCGGGCTCACATGCCGCTAAGGCTTTCCAGCACGACTGGTTGAAAAAACCACTGGGCGTGCTGTTGCTGCTGATCCTGAACGGTTGCAGCGGAAGTGGTGAGAGCGATGCCCTGCTCGTCGATTACCAGCACCAGCTTGCTGAGCTTCTGGAACTCGAGCCCCCCACTCCGCAACCTTCGAGCAATATCGGCGCCTTCCCCGACCGGGATCAGCGCCTCTTCGAGATCCCCGAGACCCGAGACGGCCTGCTCAATATCTTTGCCCTGCGTGAGTGCCATATCACCAATCTGGTGGCGCAGCGCAATAATCAGTTGGGACGAGTGGCACCGGCCAGCCAGCGCTGGCTTTATGAGTTGACGCTATGGCGACGGCTCGATGCCTGCTGGAACAGCGAGGTCCCCCAGACTCTTGCCGAGGTGGACCGCGAGCGTCTGGCCCGATTGACTGAAACCAAGACCGAGCAGTTACCCCGTGCCAGCTGGAATGCCCTCTTCGGTTCAGACGAGTGGGTCAAGAACTTCTCGCGAGCCAGCTCGGTTCTGATGCCCGGCGAAGTCGAGCCTCCACCAGCACAGCTCGATGCCCTCGCGTATCTGCGCGAGGCCACCCTGCATCAGTTCGATCCCGACTGGCATCCCGACTCCTCAACCCTCGAAGGCCATCTCAAGGCCCTGCAGTCGCGTCCCTTTACCGCCGAGCTGTTACGCACGTTGTTGCTGGCCGAGCAGCGGCTCAAGGAGGCATCAGCGTTGATCGAGAACGCCGTGACCCAACAAGCGGTCTGCTCTCGTCTCGAGGCCTTCACGCCGGCACTCGCGCAACGCCAGGAAACCCAGCAACTGGCGGCCTGGCTCGAGAGGCTCGAGACGGCTGGCACTACCTGGCTCGGTGCGATCGACGCGCTTCTCGAGGCCCACATCGAGGCACCCGATGCCGTGCGAGCCTATCGGCGTCGCTGGCTCTCTCTCGAAACCGCTGAGGCCCCGTTTCCCGCCTTCACGGCAGCAAAGGAGCGCCATCAGGCATTGCGCCTGTCGCTCGCGGAGCGCTGCCGTGGACACATGGGACTTAACCTACAGGGGGAGTCTGTGCTATTGGTTGTGCAACACTGACGCATTGCGCTATTGAGCGGCCGCGAGGCCGATGCCGTGATCACGCAGCACGTGGAGGCACATCATGGGGATCCCTCTGACTACTCGTCCGGCCCGGGTCATCGATCTGGAATCCATGCGCCAGCGTCAGCGCGCCAGGCGCCGGTTGATTCGATTGGCGCCCGAGCTGGATGGGCTGGAAATGGTCTATCGGCTCTCGTCGAGCGAAGACACCCTTTATGGCATGCCCCTGCTGGCCTGGGGGCTGCGCGAGGATGGCGAAGTGGTAGGCATGGTGCCTTGGATGGAAGCGCTGACGGCTTGCCATCATCTTGGCGATCCCGACCATGGCAGCTTCGTCGGTTACCGCGACCCCGAAACGGAGGAGCTTTTCGAGACGGCACCCGAACACAAGGTGCTCGAATTGGAGCATGCCGCTGCCTACTTCGATTACGAGGACACCGACGAAACCACCCTCATCCAGCAGCTCCCCGAAACACAGGGAACCCATGCCCTGTGCATGGACGAGGATGACGCCCCGTGGCAGCTGAAGCAGGTGTTCGGCTGGCGCCTTTACAATAATGGCCGTGTGGAAGCGCTGCTGGCCGACGAAAGGCTCGTGGAGTCCACCCCCATCCTGCCCAGCGATCCCTGCCTGTACCCGGGGTATAGCCGGCATCGCGTCGTGTATTTTTTCCAGCGCCAAATTGCCAATCGGATTCGCCGAGAGGATCCCGACACCCTGGAGGCACTTGCGCTGATGGTGATGCATGACAACGCTGTGTCGCCTGCCGGCGGTTAAAACAGGCACGGGAGATCTATAGCTGGGCCTGATATCGGGTAAGCCTCTCATCCCAATCGGATGAAATACTGGTAACAACCGCCCAGTTCGCGCTGGTAGATCAACGCGTGACCCAGAAAATGGCAGAACTTGGGTACGTCGCGGATTGTCGCCGGGTCGCTGGCAACGACCTTGAGCACCTCATCGCGCTCCATGTCTCGCACCTTGTTGTGCATCAACATAATCGGTTCTGGACAGTACAGACCCGTGGTATCGAGTTCGGCGTCATGAACGGGAGGGGTATCAGCGGTATCATCCATCGATAACCTCGTTGCAGGAAAAATCAGTAGGGAACTGTCTGATGATCAAGATCATTATCGAACGTCGTATCATGCCCGGGCTCGAAGAGGAATACGAGGCGGCTGCCAGGGAAGCCATGCATCAATCGCTCGGCGTGCGTGGCTTCATCGGCGGCGAGAGCCTTGTCGAGAGTGGACGCGTTGACCGACGGCTGATGATCACCAAATGGCGTGACCTGCGCGCCTGGAAGGAATGGTACACCAGCGAGGAACGCAGTCGGGTCATGCAGCGTCTGCTACCGCTATTGACGGAGGACGAGCGCATTCGTATCTACGAACCCACTCACTGAGCAACACCCTTTCTATGCCTCGTGAAGACGCACATGTACCGTGACTTCTTCACGATCATGGTAGAGATGGCGACAGCTCAACGCCGCCGAAATGCCCGCTTCACGGAGGGAAGCTTCGAGACCTTCCAGACAATCGTTCACCTGCCACCAACGCTGACGCATCGGTAGCTTCAGATTGAATATTGCCTCTCGACACCAGCGTTGCACCAACCAGCGTTCCACCATCGCCTGCACTCGCGTCGGACGGTCCACGATATCGCAGACCAGCCAGTCGAGACGACAGGGCGGTTTCCAGACAAAACCATCTTCTCGCAGGTGCTCGACCAGACCACTCGCCATTAGGGTCTTGTCCATTGGGCCGTTGTCGATCGCATAGACGTTCATGCCACGGCTCACCAACTGCCAGGTCCAGCCCCCCGGTGCTGCACCCAGATCGGCCGCCTGCATGCCCTCCCCGAGCCGATCGTCCCACTCATCGCGAGGTACGAATTCATGCCAGGCCTCCTCCAACTTGAGTGTCGAGCGACTCGGTGCGCCATGGGGAAAGCGCAACCGCCTGATGCCGCCCGGTGACTCGCTGCGATTACCGGGAAAGCTCATGCCCAACTGCACACGATCACCGGCACACCACAGCACGTGAAGCCGCCTCGCTCCTGCCTTGCGACGCAGTGCCTTGCGTTTTTTCAACAGCGACGCCAGCGGTCGTTCGAGCGCCTTGATCAGACCCGACAAGGCCTTGCCGTCGTTGGTATCCGGCGTTTCCTGCCAGATCGATTCAAAGTTCCAGCCGCTATCCACCACCTGCTCAACGATAGGCGACAAGCGATCCTCCCGCATCAGCGTCAGTGGCGAAAGCGCCACCAGGCTCTGGCGGGCAAACACCAGCGAGCTCAGTGGCAAGGCTTGTTGCAACGCGTTGATCGGCTCCTCGTCCGCTCCCATGAACCGGACGAAGCCCGCTCCTGACTCGAAAATGCCTTCACCATGCCAACCAATCCGGGAGGTCTTGTCGGCGAGTTCTGCAGCCAGATCCGGCTCGAAACCCGGTCGACAATACAACAGCAGCTCATGCGGTGTCGTCACGAACGATCTCCGAGTCAGAATAGGGAGGCAGCATGATAACAGCCGAGGCCCTATCTCGCTGCTTGGCACATTTCCTCCACTCACAGCCTTTTTCTTTCCCGCACACGAGAGCCCCCCAGCATCGCGTGATGCTGGGGGGCCGGGAGAGGTGCCTGACGATGACC
>NZ_JAHCLU010000021.1 GCF_018448785.1 Halomonas jincaotanensis
TGCATGGCGATCTCGGTGGCGGTGCCGGTGGGCGAGGAGACCGCCAACCGCCTGCGCGAGAAGCTGGTGGCCGAGCTCAAGCAGCTCACCGTGGGGCCCGGTCTGGTCGAGGGCCCCGACAATGACATGGGCCCACTGATCACCCGCGAGCACCTGGAGAAGGTCAAGGGCTATATCCAGGTCGGCGTGGACGAGGGCGCCGACCTGGTGGTCGATGGCCGCGACACCGCGGTCGAGGGGGCTGGCGACGGTTTCTTCCTGGGTGGCTCACTGTTCGATCACGTCACGCCGGCCATGCGTATCCACCGCGAGGAGATCTTCGGTCCGGTGCTGGCCATTGCGCGAGCGGCGAGCTTCGACGATGCCGTGGCGATGGTCAACGCCCACGAGTTCGGCAACGGCACCGCCATCTTCACCCGCGACGGTGACGCCGCGCGCCAGTACTGCGAGCAGATCCAGGTCGGCATGGTCGGCGTCAACGTGCCGATCCCGGTGCCGATGGCCTTCCACAGCTTCGGTGGCTGGAAGCGCTCGCTGTTCGGTCCGCTGCACATGCACGGCCCCGATGGCGTGCGCTTCAACACCCGCATGAAGACCATCACCCAACGCTGGCCCAGCGGCATCCGCGAGGAGACCAACCACTTCACCATGCCCACGCACTGAAGCGCTCTATACTTTCCCAACCATTGCGGCGTCGGGCCGAGAAGTCCGGCGCCGCCATGCCGTGTGAGGACAGCAAGATGACAGATCTCAAGTTTGGCCTGATCGGCACCGGCTTCATGGGCAAGGCCCACGCCATCGCTCTCAAGGCCGCTCCCACCGTCTTCTCACTCCCCGCCACACCGGTCTGTGAGCTGCTCGCCGACGTCGACGACGAGCTGGCTGCTCGCAAGGCTTGCGCACTCGGCTTCACTCGTTCCACCGGCGACTGGAAAGCCTTGGTCGAGGACCCTGACGTGGACGTGGTGGACATCTGTGCGCCCAACTTTCTGCACAAGGAAATGGCCTTGGCCGCCATCGCCGCGGGCAAGCACGTTTACACTGAGAAGCCGCTGGCGCTCTCTGCCGCGGATGCGCAGGAGATGGTCGAAGCGGCAGAAAAAGCTGGGGTGAAGACCCTGGTGGGGTTCAACTATATCCGCAACTCGGCCACCCAACTGGCCAGGGAGATTGTCCATAGTGGCGAGATCGGCGAGTTGATCCATTTCCGCGGTCGCCACAACGAGGACTACCTTGCCGACCCGGCCAAGCCTCAGGATTGGCACACGTGGCGGGCCACTGCCGGAGCAGGGGCCCTGGGCGATGTGGGCTCACATATTCTCAACATGGCGGAGTACCTGACCGGTCAGCGCATCGACGAGGTATTTGGTCAGCTTCAGACGGTGTTTCCCTCGCGCCCGCTATCTGATGGCAGTGGTGCCATGGGCGAGGTGGAGAACGACGATCAGGCGCAGGCGTTGCTGCGCTTCGATGGCGGCCTGATCGGCAATATCGAGACCTCCCGGGTAGCCAGCGGGCGCAAGATGGGCTTGGCCTACACCCTCACTGGCACCAAGGGCACGATTATTTTCGATCAAGAGCGAATGAGCGAGCTGCAGCTCTACAAGCATGAGGGGCATGAGGGGCGTCGAGGCTTCAGCACCCTGCTGATGGGACCCGAACATCCGGACTACGCGGCCTTCAGTCCTGCCCCTGGTCACGGCCTGGGCTACAACGACCAGAAGATCATCGAGATCCGCGACCTGGTGGAGGGCATCGTGTCCGACAAACCGCTCTACCCGGATTTCCGCGAGGCCTGGCGGGTCAATCGCATGATCGATGCCATCGAGACCTCGAATATCGAGGGTAGCTGGGTAGCAGTGTGATCGCCGTACAAAGCCATGAACAACGCCACGGCCTCCGATGTTTCAAGCGCAGGGCCGTGGCGTTTCCATTCAGGGGTGTTGCGGTGACTCAGCTCAGGCGCT
Organism: Halomonas jincaotanensis; assembly: GCF_018448785.1. GTDB lineage: Bacteria > Pseudomonadota > Gammaproteobacteria > Pseudomonadales > Halomonadaceae > Halomonas > Halomonas jincaotanensis. The sequence goes on from NZ_JAHCLU010000021.1 coordinate 1,968, forward strand.
GCTTGTAGTCCTCGTAGCCGAAGGTCTTCACCGTTCGCACCTTGCGGCTCGTCTCGTCGACCCGGCAGATCGATGGTAGGCGCATGCCATTGAAGGTGCTGGTCTTGACCATGGTGTAGTGGGCCATGTCGGTGAACATGAGTCGGTCGCCGATCTCAAGCGGGGCATCGAAGCTGTACTCGCCCACTACGTCGCCGGCAAGGCAGGTCAGGCCGCCCAGACGGTACGTGTAGGCCTTTTCGCCAGGCTTGCCCGCGCCGATGATATCGGGGCGATAAGGCATCTCCAGTACATCGGGCATATGCGCCGTGGCCGAGGTGTCGAGGATGGCGATGGTGCCGTCGTTCTCGACAATATCCAATACGCTGCAGACCAGAAAGCCGGTGTTGAGTGCGATCGCCTCGCCGGGTTCCAGATAGACCGTGAGGTGTGGATAGCGCGCCTTGAAGTTGCGGATCACTCGTAGCAGCCGTTCGACGTCGTAGTCGTCGCGGGTGATGTGATGGCCGCCACCAAAGTTCACCCATGTCATGCCGACCAGATGGTGGCCGAACTTTGCCTCGAATGCCTCCAGGGTGTGCTCCAGGGCGTCGCTGTTCTGCTCGCAGAGGGCGTGGAAATGCAGGCCCTCCAAACCCGCCAGGTCCGCTTGGGCGAGGTCAGCGGCGCGAGTGCCGAGGCGCGATCCTGGGGCGCAAGGATCATAGAGGGGCACCGCGCCGGTCGAATACTCCGGGTTGACGCGCAGGCCGCAGGAGATCGTGCGCGGCGATGCTGCGACAGCCTGACGGAAGCGCCGCCACTGGGCGGGAGAGTTGAAGCTGAGATGGTCTGCATAGCGCAGCACTACGTCCATCTCCGTTTCAGTGAAGGCCGGCGAGTAGGCGTGCACCTCGCCGCCGAAGGTCTCCGCTCCCAGGCGCGCCTCGTCCTGGCCGCTGGCGGTCGTGCCGACCAGGTACTGGCTGATCAGAGGGAAGGCGTCCCACATGGCGAAACCCTTCAGCGCCAGCAGGATGCGAGCACCGCTCAGCTCCTGGACTTGCGCGAGCAGGTCCAGGTTACGGCGCAGCAGCGCATCGTCCACGACATAGGCGGGAGAGGGGCAGGCCTGAATGTCGAAGGGGTAAGCTGAGTCGTTCATATCAGGCGATCAGGCCAGCGGGTCGGTGTCTGGGTCGAGCTCGACCATCTGCCACGGCAGGCCCATCTCGCCGATGCGCTCCATGAAGGGGTCCGGGTCGAGCTGCTCGACGTTGAACACGCCATCGCCCTTCCACAGGCCCTGAAGCATCAGCATGGCGCCGGTCACCGCCGGCACGCCGGTGGTATAGGAGATCGCCTGGGACTGCACTTCGCGGTAGCAAGCCTCGTGGTCGCAGATGTTGTAGATATGCACCTTGCGTCGCTTGCCGTCCTTGATGCCGTCGAGAATCACGCCGATGTTGGTCTTGCCCTTGGTGCGCGGGCCGAGCGTGGACGGATCGGGCAGGACGGCCTTGAGAAACTGCAGCGGGGTGATCTGGCGACCCTCGAACTCGATCGGCTCGATGCTGGTCATGCCGACGTTCTCGAGTACCTTCAAATGCGTGATGTACTTCTCGGAGAAGGTCATCCAGAAGCGGATGCGCTCGAGCCCGCGGATGTTCTGGGACAGCGACTCCATCTCTTCGTGGTAGAGCAGGTAGAGGTCCTTTTCGCCGATGCCCTCGAAGTTGAAGGTGCGCTTCTCCGCCAGCGGCGCGGTTTCCTTCCACTCGCCCTTTTCCCAGTAGCGACCGTTGGCGGTGATCTCGCGGATGTTGATCTCTGGGTTGAAGTTGGTAGCGAACGGATAGCCGTGGTCGCCGCCGTTGGCGTCCAGAATATCGATCCGGTGGATCTCGTCGAACAGGTTCTTCTGGCCCCAGGCACAGTAGATGTTGGTCATGCCGGGGTCGAAGCCGCAGCCCAGGGTGGCCATGAGGTTCGCCTTGGCATAGCGGTCCTGATAGGCCCACTGCTCCTTGTACTCGAACTTGGCCTCGTCGGGGTGCTCGTAGTTGGCGGTATCCAGGTAGGGCACGCCGGTCTGCAAACAGGCCTCCATGATGGTCAGGTCCTGATAGGGCAGGGCCACATGGATCAGCACATCCGGCTTGAAGGACTCGATCAGCTTGACCAGATCCTCGACGTTGTCGGCGTCAACCTGAGCGGTCTGGATCGGGCGATCCAGCTGGGCAGCGATCGCCTTGCATTTCGCTTCGTTGCGGCTCGCCAGGCAGATCTCCGAAAAGACTTCAGGGTGCTGGGCGCACTTGTGGGTGACTACGCCACCGACGCCACCGGCGCCGATAATCAGGACTTTGCTCATGGTGTCTCGATTCCAGATCGGGAAATGACAATAAGGATAGGGTCTTATCGAAATTTGGGCTGCCGCAGCATGCCCGGAGCCGACGCCACCCTGGTCTCGCGTGCTTCCTGGGCGCTGATGATGGCGCCCAGCGAGGCCGGTAGCAAGTGCTTTTCTTGCCAGGCTTTCGACTAAAGTGTAGGAGGAGACGCTTCAGGGGAAAGGGGTCGCGATGGCCGCACGCGTTGGCCAGCACTCGACTCCACTGCTATGGATGTTAACGACGTACCTAGACGCGAGGTAAGCACGGTGAATCCCCAAGAAAAGACTATCATGGCCTTCGATGATCAGGGCCGAGAGTACATCATCGACATGTTCGTCAGTGTCCGCGACCTCAGCGACCTGCAGCATGCCGGGGCTACCCATCATGGGCTACCGTCCTTCACGACACGGGAGGGCCATGCCGTCACGTATCTGGGCGGCGGTGAGTTCTCGATCATGGTATCGGAAGGGGATGACGCGGTGACCGTTAGGACCGACGATCCCGAGTTTGTCTAAGCCGACACCAGTCCCGCCCTTGTCCTGCCTCGCGTTACTGCTTGGGCGGCAAGGGCCACCTTGGCCTTGAAGTTGCTGTCATACTGCCGGCGTTTTCTGCTCATGAACAGATTCTCCTGTCGGAAGGATCGGAGCTTAGCGCCTGTTCCGAATTTCGGGGGCCACTTCACTTTACGTCACCTTATCCCCCAGCATGTGTTCCACCCAGAGCTTCTGTACCGCAACCATTGCCACGATCGTGAGCGGTGCGGCGAGGATCAGCCCAGCCGCCCCGAAAATGAGACCGAGAAGTACCTGCACGGTGATCAGGAGCGCTGGCGCAAGGTCGACCGCCTTGTGTTGGATCATAGGCATCAAGACGTTTCCCTCGATGTTCTGAATCACGAGGTAGCCGAACAGCACGATCAACCCCGTCTGCATACCCTCGGTAAATCCCACCGCCACGATCGGCACTGCCGCAATGAGCGGACCGATGAACGGGACGAAGGTAAGCAGCGCTGTTAGGAGTCCGAGCGCAAACCAGAGATCGATGCCGAGCAGGAAGAGCCCGAGCCCAACCGTGACCCCGAGGAACGCCATGGACACGAGTTGCCCGAGAAACCACCAGCGCAGCGCATGGGCGAGCGCGGATAGCGTGTCCTCCACCAGCAGCCGTCTGTCCGGCGGCACGAGGCGCACCGCCCCCCGCCGGTAGAGTGCCGGTTTCGCTGTAAGGAAAAGCGTGAGGACGACAAGGATGATAAGGCTCGTGACGGCGCCGACCGCCGTCATTACATGTCCCGCCATTTTGCCCACGGCTCCGGCGAGACCGCCGTTCTCGTCATTCATCTCCGCCATCATGTTTATTCCGGCTTCTTCCGTGAGCCAGGCCTGCATGCGCTCTGCGAAATAGACCAGCGTCTCGCTTACTTCCCGGAACTGCTGCACAAGGCCTGCCGCCGACATGCCCAACGAACCGACAATGATCGCCGTGATGCCGATCGTGACACCCACGAGCGCCCACCCGCGGGAGACAGGCAGCCGCCCCGCGATCGCCCGCGCGAGCCCGTCGAGCCCGACCGCAAGCAGCACGGCCGCGAACACGAGCAGGAGTAAATCCCCGAGGAGGTAGCCGATCAGCAGAAGCCCCGCCGTCAGTAGTATCGTGTCGGTCCTGATCCAGCGCTCTGATTCCATGAGACTCCTTCCCACTGTGGCAATTGCTCCGCGCCTCTACCCAAAATCCATCGACCTGTAGAGCCGCAACGACGATCGTGAAAGCGTCAGGAGCCCTCGTCGTGAACGTCAACGCCTTGTGTTGGGGGCAACGATTATTGTCCTGAAATGCCTGAATCAAGTCGAGCTATACGCCAAACTAGGATGATGCCAGCCAAGGGTAGGTGCGCTTGCGCACATACCGCGATCAGCCAACATGGACAGCCACATTTATGTTTGACACCGTACTGCTGCTAGGCTGACTTCGGCCTATTGTGGCGAACAGTCTGTCATGATAACGAGCACATCATGCAAAGAAACAAAAATTCAAAACGTCACGCTATCCATCGCCGTGCGCGCACCAGCGGGCGGCCATTCAGGGAGGCGGGAGGAAGCCGATGCGATTGAGGCTTGGATCGGCGCTTGAAGAGTCGCTCAGCAATTATTTGACCTTTGGGGTCATCATTGCCGCCATACTGACCGTACCGCTGACGATTGCTTACTGGTTAGAAGTGGAACACCCCCTGATCACAGTCGCCGACTGGCTGATCTGGGCAGTGTTCGCGGTCGAATATACTTTCTACATGGCCATCTCGCAAGACCGCTGGAAAACCACAAAAGATAACTGGCTATCGGTATTGATTATCCTGTTGTCCTTTCCGCTGCTTCACGAAATACTCAAGTCCACTCGGCTGATAAGGCTTCTTCGTCCACTGCCGCTGCTGAGACAATCGGCCCTGCTCCGACAGATTGAACTGTTCCGCCTGTCCAGCGTCCGCAACGCCGGAAGCAATGCAGCGATGACAGCGGCCAAGGACAAGCTGGGGAAGGAACACTGGGCTGTCCGCTTCATCATTCGCGTCGAGTACTATCGTTCACGCGTTGTTACGGCTCTGCTAAAACTCTTGCCATTCATAAAGACCAGTACCATTCGCAAGCGGCGTCGGGAGGAGCGCTCAAAGCGCCAAGACATGAGCGAATAGCCTGCCAACAGTCCGGTGGGTTGATACCGCGATCATCCTCATCCTGGAGTTTCTGCAATAGGCCGCCTGACTCGCCAAACAACTCCGGCTATCAGCAGCAAATAAGGGACACCCAACTACTCGAAAGGGGCGTGAGTAAGTAAGAGGCCCTACGGGTATGAGTAAGTTCATGGGTGTCCCGAACTTACGCATGATTTTGACGGTTAATTTGCGTTCTTATCCGTGGCTTGTAGTTGTAGTGCCACAAGGTAATCGATTGCGTCCTGCGCCCTGAATCCAGGGTTATACGTTTTCCGCTCGCTTCTCGATGATCTCGGTGGCATCCCAATGCGAAGGCTCGGCAACAGCTTAAACCGTTGTCCGAATATTGGAGTCCACTTTAGTCCACGTTGCGCTGCTCTTCCCTACCCAGGCTGGCTTGGAGGATCACCACTTGCGTCTCGCCGGTGGGGGGATCCTACACGGCGCCAGCACGCCCAACGCCGGCGGCGCCTGTCACCTACGCTGTGCGAACCGCAAGCCGCGCTGGACCAAGCGGCGGAGTGAGCCACTCAACGTTAAAGCCCGGTAGAAACCGGCGAGCCTGATAGAAAAAAGCCCAACCTTCACAGGTTGGGCTTTTACGTTCTCATCCTTGTCCGCTTATCGCGGCATCCTATCCGCGCATCCTTGTGTGCATCGAGCTTGCAGCTCGCTCTTCCTTATTGAGCCCTCCGTGTCTCTATACATCCAAATTAGCTGCTATCCAGCGACCAGACGTTGATGCGCGTCAAGTTAGCGTGTAGGAGATTGCCGATAGGAAGAATGGAAGCACATCCATAGCCAAGGCTCAGGCTGGATGATGCTCGGCGTACTGGGTGCCGCAACAGGTGGGCGTCGAAAAAAGCCGTCTTGGTAATTTCCGGAACAAGCGGGAATACTGTAGTCACGGTGCGTCGTCTGGCCGGAAGCCAGCTGTCTGGTCGCATTCAACACAAAAGTGCTGGGCTGGGGGACTGAACCGCAATGGCCGGGGTGCCATCCTGCCGAGCGTTTTGCGGGGGAAGGTCAACACCGCATCACGCGAGGTCTTGGAAGATAAAGGAGTGAACGAAGATGATGACACGGCGCATCTGGGGCGTTGTCGCAGTAGTGATAGCGATTGCCGCAGCTGTCGTATCATACTTTCTCGCCTCACCGCGGGGTTCCGAGCCGACCCAGTCTGCGCCGTTGCAGGAATCCGATTGGATCTCGGCTGCAGCGGACATCGCGGCAGAAGAATTCGACCGGCTGGCGGGTCCTTGGGAACTGGCGCTTCCGGCGGATCATGGCGTGCACTCCGAAGCCAGCACGGAGTTATGGCATGTGTCGGCGCACCTTGCGGATGAAGATGGCCAGCCCGTCGGGGTCCAGTTTCTGCTTTTTCGCATCGGTCTTGCCGGCCCCGAGGCGCCGCCGCCGACCTCGGCCTGGGAGGCGCGGGAACTCTTCCGCGGCCACGTCGTGCTGGTCGAGGCGGCTGACGCGACCGTCGTCGCTCAGGAGCAGTTCGCTCGCGGCATGGTGGGGCTTGCAGGATATGAGGCGAACCTCGGTGAGCTTCGTTTCGACAACTGGTTGCTGGCATTTCCGGCCCGGGCGGATCCGGACCAGTGGACCCTGAGCTCGGGTCCGGGCGATAACCGGGTCGAGCTGAACCTGACGCCTGAAAAGGCGCCCCTTCGGCTGGACGGCGAGGCGGTGCCCTTTCGCGGCTACGCTTTCAGCCGGCTGCACGCCGAAGGCACCGTCGAGACGCAATCGGGCCAGCGGTCGGTTTCCGGTACCGCCTGGTTCGAGCATCTGTGGGGCGAGCTGCCGATCCCTGGCGGCTCGCCCGTGGCATCGGACCGGCTGCAAGTGCAGCTCGACGACGGGTCGGAGCTTTCGGTCGTCCGGTCGCGCCGCCTCGACGGGGCAGGCACGCCGACGGTGGAAGCGCTCCTGATCGATACGGAAGGCAACGTCGTCGCCTTCGACGACGACGCAGCGCAGCTGGAACTGGCGCGCCGCTGGCAAGGCGCGGAGGCTGCCTGGCCCGTGCACTGGCGGCTGCGGCTTGGAGATCTGCAACTCGTCATAACCCCGGTGATGGATGCGCAGGAGCACGCCTTCATGGTCAGTGTCTGGTCGGGTCTGGTACGAGCGCAAGGGCAACATGGCGACCGTCCGGTTTCCGGGCTGGGGACGTTGCAGCTGACGGGATACGGGAACTGATGACAGGGAGAGCGCCATGAAACGGCGGATCGTGATCGGCGGCGCCGTCGTCACCCTGGCGGTCGCGGGGTTGGCGATTGCCTGGCTGGGCGGATTTCTGCCTTCCTCATCCGGTGCCAATCCGGAGCGGCACCGCTCGCCCACCGGGGAGGTCCCGGCGACCGAGCAGCGTCCGGGCGATCCGGTAGCGGGCTACCATGCGCTGGTCAACGAACCCTATGTCAGCTGCGGCATGCCGCACGAGGCCTGGCGCCGTCTGGCGCCCGAAACCGACCCGGCAGACCTGCTGCCGGGCCGTAAAGGCCATAATGCCGAGCTGCCCTATTTCCTCACCGCCCATGTTAATGCCGACGACGTCGAGATCGTCTCGAACAACTGCCTGGTCTGCCATGCGGCACGTATCGGCGACGAGGTGGTGGTCGGGCTGGGTGATGCATTCGCAGATTTCACTGTTGATCCGCGCAGCCTGGTCAATCAGGTCGGCCGCTACGTGCGCGGCCCGGCACAGACCGCCGCCTGGCAGCACTGGGCCGACCGGATCGAGGGCATCGCGGCCTATATCCAGACCGACACCATCGGCATGAATCCGGCCACCAACCTCAGCTGGGCGCTGATGGCGCACCGCGACCCCGAAACCATGGCCTGGTCAGACACCCCGCTGCTCGAGCCGCCGCCCGAGACGCCGGTGCCCCTTCGCACCCCGCCCTGGTGGTGGATGGGCAAGAAGAACGCCATGTTCTATACCACCATCGGCCGGGGCGACCATTCGCGCTACATGCTGTTTGCATCACTCCTGTGCGCCGACACGGTTGAGGAACTGCGCGAGATCGACGCATACGCTCCGGACATACGCGCCTATCTCGAAAGCCTCGCGCCACCCGTCTTTCCGGGGGAAATCGACACGGCGCTCGCCGCCGAGGGGCGGCCCGTATTCGAGGCGAATTGCGCGAGCTGCCACGGCACCTACGGCGAAGCCCCCAGCTATCCCAATCGGGTCATCCCGCTTGAGGAGATCGGGACCGACCCCCTCTATGCCGCGACCATGACCGACGGCAGCCTCGACCGCTTCTACGAATGGGTGGAGCGCTCTCCGCATGACGGCACCGTGCGGGCGGCGCCGGCGAAGGGATATATCGCCCCGCCGCTGGACGGAATCTGGGCGGTGGCGCCCTATCTGCACAACGGCTCGGTGCCGAGCCTCGCGGCCCTGCTCGACAGCCGGTTGCGACCCCGCTACTGGCGCCATGCCGAGACGCGGGAGCACGACGCGGAGGCGATGGGCTGGCGCCACGAGGTGCTGGAGGGCGGCAAGGATGCCGCCGACGACCCGGCCGAGCGGGTGCATATCTACGACACAACGCTGCCTGGCTACGACAACGGCGGCCATTACTTCGGTGATGACCTGAGCGAGGAGGAGCGCCGCGCGGTGATCGAATATCTCAAATCGCTGTAATGGCAAGCAACGCGGTGATGTCGCCGAAGGCGGATCCGCTCGCCCCATTCCTGGGACAGCTTACCGCCCGGAATTGATCAGTTCTTCAAAACGAAAAAAGCACCCGTAGGTGCTTGATTCGTATGCTTGAGTGGTGGAGGCGGCGGGAATTGAACCCGCGTCCGCCGGTACTCGCCCATTGGCTCTACATGCTTAGTTTCGTCATTTGGTTTAACGCGACTGGCGCCGACGAGCAGGCTCCAGCAACGCGATTCTTCAAAGTTTTAGCAACTGACGTGAAGACGCCGTCAGTCGCGATCCCATCAATCGTCGCTCTTATCCCCGCCGTGATGAATGGGCACATCACTTTGGGGCCGGGCTAGAAGCTAACAGCTGTTAGGCTGCCAGCGCGCCCTGAGCGTAGTTGTCGTCGTTTGCGACTATTAGTTCGTGATGTTGTATTTACGAGATACATCACGCTCTCGGCATGCACCGCAAGGGTTGTCACCGGCGTCGAAGCCATGTCGCCCCCATAACTGCCAAGTCTAACAGGGCAGGTGGCTCTGTGACACCTCACGACTTGTTTTGTTCACGCATGATCCGCCCTTTCTGACGTTGCCAGTCGCGGTTCTTTTCGGTGGCGCGCTTGTCGTGTTGCTTCTTGCCGGTCACCAGCGCCAGCTCGCACTTCACCTTGTTGCCTTTCCAGTAGAGCTTGAGGGGTACGCAGGTGTGCCCCTTGTCCTGGGTGCGCGAGAAGATCTTGGCGATCTCCTTGCGGTGCAGCAGCAGCTTGCGCGTACGGGTGGGGTCGGCCACTTCATGCGTGCTGGTGGTGTTGAGAGGCAGGACATGACTGCCCAGTAGCCAAGCCTCGGCATTCTTGATCAGAATGTAGGTATCGGTCAGCTGTGCTTTGCCAGCGCGCAGGCTCTTCACTTCCCAGCCGGCCAGCACCAGGCCCGCCTCGAAGGTTTCTTCAATGTGGTATTCGAACCGCGCCTTCTTGTTCAAGGCGATGACGTTGCTGCCGGGACCCTTGCCCTTGCCTTTCTTGTTGGCCATGAAACCTCTTTCCTGTATCTGCCGGTGGCGGCTCACCCTTCGAAGTGGAGGGAAGCGTGGTACCATTCAAGGGTCTAAACAACCGCTCATGATACGCCCTGGGCACTGTGAAGTCAGCGGAGAGCTCAATGCCAACGGTAAATCGTTCCGCCATAGTGCGGCATACCCCGCGGGAGATGTTCGACCTCGTGAATGATTTCGAGAGCTATCCGGAATTTCTTCCGGGTTGCCGCCGCTCGCGCTTGATCGAGCATGACGCGGACCACCTGATCGGTGAGATGACGTTGGGACGCGCCGGCATAGAGCAGAGCATCATGACCCGCAACGATCTTTTTGCACCCGAACGCATCGAGATGTCGCTGGTCAGCGGCCCGTTCAAGCGCCTGAATGGTCGTTGGTTGTTCACACCGATGGGCGATGCGGCCTGCAAGGCCAGCCTGGAGATGGAGTTCGAGTTCGCCAGTCGGCTGCTGGGCATGGCCTTTGGCAAGCTCTTCCAGCAGGTCGCGGGGCAGCTGGTGGATTCCTTCACCCGCCGCGCCGACGAGATTTATGGCCGCTGAGCCCATTAATATCGAAGTCGCCTATGCGTTGCCTAGCGAGCAACGCATCATCCAGCTCTCGGTCCCCGGCGGCACCACGGCGCGCGAGGCGTTAATGCTGGCCCGACTGGAGGCGCATTTCCCCGAGTGTAATGCCGCCACTTTCCGCGATGCTGACCTGGGAATCTTCGGCGCGCTGCTGAAGGCTCCGGATCAATATGTGCTCAAGGCGGGCGATCGCGTCGAGGTCTACCGGCCGCTTCAGATCGATCCCAAGGCCGCTCGGGTCGCGCGCGCGTCGCGAACCAAGCGCTGAGCCGATGGGACGCGACGCAAAACAGGCTCAGGGCTCTTGAGCCGGCTCCCCGCCCATGGGAATCCTGCCTTCGTTCTCGGGCACCGCCTCGGTGGCGGGGAAGGCGTCCATCGCCGACTCATCGGAACGAGGGCCGATGTCATCGTCTGCGCGTACTTCGATGTCGTTGTCGAGATTGCCCTGGCGCTCAACATTGACGAGCCGGTCGCCACTGAAGGTTAGCGTCACGCGGCGCTGTTCGACCCCGCCATAGGCCTCGTCGAGACGAAACACATAGTCCCACTCGTTGGCCTCGAAGGGCGCTTCGAGCAGCGGGCGTCCCATGACGTTGACCACTTGGTCGCGGCTCATGCCGGTTTGCAGCTGGCCAACCATGTTAGCGGTTACCAGGTTGCCCTGAGGCAAGTCACGCTTGTAAACACCGAAGTAACTGCAGCCGCTGCTGAGTAGCAGGACGGCAGAGAGGGTGATGATTCCAGTCAGCTTTTGCATTTGCGCCCGTTCTTCACTATCGTGGATTCGGTCGATCATACCCGACCCTACCCGATACTGCGAAGAGCGACCATGGCCGACAAGAACCATGAATTGCGCAAGGCCGGTCTCAAGGTGACCCTGCCGCGCGTCAAGATACTTCAGATTCTCGAGAACGCACCAGGACAGCATCACCTGAGTGCAGAAGACGTCTACAAGTCGCTTCTCGAAGCGGGTGAAGATGTTGGTCTGGCCACCGTCTATCGCGTGCTGACCCAGTTCGAGTCCGCAGGACTCGTGGTGCGGCACAATTTCGATGGCGGCCATGCGGTCTTCGAAATCTCCCAGGAAGAGCATCATGATCATATGGTGTGCCTGGAAAGCGGCGAGATTATCGAGTTTTTCGATGAGACCATCGAGCGACGCCAGCAGGAAATCGCCGAAGAGCACGGCTTCGAGCTGGTTGACCACGCTTTGGTGCTGTACGTGCGGCCGAGTGGCTCACGCGTTACCCGCCAGGAAGGCATTCAGAAGAAGTGACGTCAGTAAGTTTCTGCTGACTGTCAGCGGCCCCGATCATCGATCGGGGCCGCTGTCGTTGTGCGAGTGTTGTTCAAAAAGCGTCGTCGACTCAGGCCGTTGTTAGACGGCAGGTCGATGGCTCTAATGGTGGGGATGTTGACTGGCGTCCAGCATCTCCCGGGCATGGGCGAGCGTGCGATCAGAGAGATTCACGCCGCCCAGCATGCGCGCCAGCTCGCTGACCCGCCCGGCCTCGTCGAGCAGTGCCATGCGGGTAAGCGTGGTGTCTTGCTCGGCCTGCTTCTCGATATGCAGGTGCTGATGGGCCTGTGCCGCCACCTGGGGCAGGTGGGTCACGGTCAGCACTTGGCCTTGCTCGCCGAGGCGGCGCAGCAGCTGGCCGACGATCTCGGCTGTCGCACCCGACACCCCCACGTCCACCTCGTCGAAGACCAGGGTCGGAATGGTCGAATGGCGCGCCGCCACCACCAGGATGGCCAGACTGATGCGGGAGAGTTCGCCGCCGGAGGCAACCTTGGACAACGGGCGCGTTGGCTGCCCAGGGTTGGCGCTAATCAGCAGGCGTACTGTCTCGAGTCCTTCGGGCGTCGGGGTATCACGCTCCTCGACCTCGACCTCGAAGCGTGCCTTGGCCATCGCCAGAAAGGCGAGCTGCTCCTGGACGGCCTTGGCGAAGCGTGGCGCGGCCTGACGGCGTACCTCGCCAATCAGGCGGGCCTGCTCCTTCCAGGTGTCGCGCAGGGTTTCCGCCTCGGTCGCCAGGGTTTCCAGGTCGCCTTCATTGCCTTCGAGTCCTTCGAGGGATTCCCGCAACGTTTGGTGCAGCGAGGTCAATTCCTCGGGCATCACATGATGCTTGCGCGCGATACGATGCACTTCGCTTAGTCGTTCCTCGACCCATGCCAGGCGCTCGGGGTCGAGCTCCGTGACACCAGCGAGGTGGTTGAGCTCGCGTGCAGCCTCCTCGACCTGGATGCGCGCCTCGCCCAGCATGCCCAGGCAATCGGCGAGGCGGCCGCGGTCGCTCCCCGGCAGGGCCGTTAATCGACTGATCGCCTGGTTGAGCAGCGTCATGGCGCCGCCGTCGTCGTGGTCGCAGCACTCGGCGGCGAACTGCGTTTCGCGCAAACGCTCTTCGGCATGAGCGAGCTCTTCCTGCTCGTCTTCAAGCGCCTTGAGCTCTCCCTCGGCGAGTGCCAGTTGGTCGAGTTCGTCGACCTGGTAGCGCAGCAGTTGCCGCCGGGCGTTCAGTTCGTCGCCGTCCTCGGCCAGACGCTTGAGGCGCCGTCGTGTGGACTGCCAGCGGCGGAAGGTATCGCCCAGGGCGGCCACTGCCTGGCGCTGCCCGGCGAAGTCGTCGAGCAGCCGCAGGTGGGTCTCTTCGCGCAACAGCGCCTGGTGAGCATGTTGGCTGTGTATCTCGATGAGCCGCTCGCCCAGCGCCTTGAGATCGGCGATGGTCGCCGGTTGGCCGTTGATCCACGCCTTGGAGCGTCCCGACTTGGTAAGTACGCGGCGCAGCAGACAGTCGTCCGTGGGCAGTTCGCGTGCCTCGAGCCAGGTACGGGCAGCCGGTAGCTGGCTAAGGTCGAAGCGGGCGGTGAGGTCGGCGCGTTCACTACCGTGCCGTACGCTGCCGGCATCGGCGCGCTCGCCGAGGCAAAGCCCCAGCGCGCCGAGTAGGATCGACTTGCCGGCCCCGGTCTCTCCAGTGATGGCGGTCATGCCGCTGGAAAGTTCCAGCTCGAGGTGGTCGACGATGGCGAAGTCGCGAAGGGAAAGCTCTGTCAGCATGATCACTCCCGGAGGCTGCCCGGAAGGGCGGCCTGTGCATTTCGATATTGGTTTTTTATACAGTAGTCAATGGTCGCCGGCAATGCACGAGGTTAAGGCGTCGCGCGATGACGGCTTGAGATCGACGCCACCAGCCCCATATACCTCGACAGACTCATGTTCTTCGGTGGCACGTCCATCGATCGACAACGTTTATGCAGCGGCGCGATGGCCGCACTGATAATCCGACATGCGCATTTCAGGAGATGTATATGGCCAACGATCCCCAGACCCCACTGGATGAGGAACTCGCCCGCCAGGAGCGGGAAGACGAGCCTCAGGCCGACCGCAAGCCCGACGAAGTCGAGCAGGACGCGGCGATCGAAGGCGCCGATGAGGCCGAAGAGATTGCCGAGCAGGCTGCGCCGATCGAGACCCCCGAGCCTGACGAGACGGTCGACAATCCTGAGGCGGAGATGCTGGCCGCGCGGGTCGATGAGCTTGAGCAGAGCCTGGCCGAGGCCAAGGATCAGTCGCTGCGTGCCGCTGCCGAGGCGCAGAACGTCCGTCGTCGCGCCGAGCAGGAAGCCGACAAGGCGCGCAAGTTCGCGCTCGAGAAATTCGTCAAGGAATTGCTGCCGGTCGTCGACAGCCTCGAGAAGGCGCTGGAGGCCATGCAAGACGGCGCCAGCGACGTGCACCGCGAAGGGGTGTCGATGACGCTCAAGCTGCAACTCGATGTGCTGAACAAGTTCGGCGTCGAAGCCGTGGAGCCCCATGGCGAGCCCTTCGATCCGCAGTACCACGAGGCCATTGCGATGGTCCCCAATGCAGACCTCGAGCCCAATAGCGTCATGGAGGTGATGCAGAAGGGTTACCTGCTCAATGGACGCCTGGTGCGCCCGGCGATGGTCGTCGTCAGTCAGGCGGCGAGCTGAGGACAATCAACAATTGCGAGTCGCAGGCCTTGAAATGCTGCCGGCGGCCCCCAGATACACGACAACCCCGCGGTAAACGCCGCAGAACACAATTTCCGGTAACACTGAAACGATTTTGAGGAGCTCATATGGGACGCATCATCGGTATTGACCTGGGGACCACCAACTCCTGCGTGGCCGTGCTCGACGGCGACAGCGCAAAGGTGATCGAAAACGCTGAAGGCGCGCGTACCACGCCCTCCATCATCGCCTACACCGATGATGGCGAGACGCTGGTGGGACAAGCGGCCAAGCGCCAGGCGGTTACCAATCCGCACAACACGGTTTACGCCATCAAGCGTCTGATCGGCCGTCGTTTCAAAGACGATGTCGTTCAGAAGGACATCAAGATGGTGCCCTACAAGATCACCGAGGCCGACAACGGCGACGCCTGGGTGGAAGTGAAGGGCAAGAAGCTGGCACCGCCGCAGGTCAGCGCGGAAATCCTCAAGAAGATGAAGAAGACCGCGGAAGACTACCTGGGTGAAGAAGTCACCGAGGCGGTCATCACCGTGCCGGCCTACTTCAATGATTCCCAGCGCCAGGCCACCAAGGATGCCGGCCGCATCGCCGGTCTCGAGGTCAAGCGCATCATCAACGAGCCGACCGCGGCTGCGCTTGCCTACGGCATGGACAAGTCGCGCGGCGACAAGACCATCGCGGTCTATGACCTGGGCGGCGGTACCTTCGATATCTCCATCATCGAAGTGGCCGATGTCGACGGCGAGACCCAGTTCGAGGTGCTGGCCACAAACGGCGACACCTTCCTGGGTGGCGAAGACTTCGACATGCAGCTGATCAACTACCTGGTCGCTCAGTTCAAGTCCGACAGCGGCATCGACCTGTCCGGCGACAATTTGGCCATGCAGCGCCTCAAGGAAGCCGCCGAGAAGGCCAAGATCGAGCTGTCCAGCGCTCAGCAGACCGATGTCAATCTGCCCTACATCACCGCTGATAACACCGGTCCCAAGCACCTGAACGTCAAGGTGACCCGCGCCAAGCTGGAGTCGCTGGTGGAGGAGCTGGTCAAGCGCTCCATGGGGCCGTGCAAGACCGCGCTGGCCGATGCCGGCCTGTCCGCCTCCGAGATCGACGACGTGATCCTGGTCGGCGGTCAGACCCGCATGCCCATGGTGCAGAAGAGCGTGGCCGACTTCTTCGGCAAGGAAGCGCGCAAGGACGTCAACCCGGATGAGGCCGTGGCCGTGGGTGCGGCGATTCAGGGTGGTGTACTCGGCGGCGACGTCAAGGACGTGCTGCTGCTCGACGTGACCCCGCTGACCCTGGGCATCGAGACCCTGGGTGGCGTGATGACGCCGCTGATCGAGAAGAACACCACCATCCCGACCAAGAAGACTCAGACCTTCTCGACCGCGGACGACAATCAGACAGCCGTGACCATTCACGTGCTGCAGGGCGAGCGCAAGCAGTCAAGCGGCAACAAGTCGCTGGGCCGCTTCGACCTCGCCGACATTCCGCCGGCGCCGCGCGGCGTGCCGCAGATCGAGGTCGCCTTCGATCTCGACGCCAACGGCATCCTCAACGTCTCGGCCAAGGACAAGGCCACCGGCAAGGAACAGTCGATCGTCATCAAGGCTTCCAGCGGTCTTTCCGAGGACGAGATCGAGCAGATGGTCCAAGACGCCGAGGCTCACGCCGATGAGGACAAGAAGTTCGAGGAATTGGTGCAGCTGCGCAACCAGGCCGATGGCATGATCCACGCCTCGCGCAAGACCCTCGAGGAAGCCGGCGAGCATGCGGGCGACGAGGAGAAACAGGCTATCGAGACGGCCATCTCCGAGCTCGAGGAAGCGATCAAGGGCGACGACAAGGACGACATCCAGGCCAAGCTGGACAAGTTGACCGAAGCGTCCGGCAACCTGGCGCAGAAGATGTATGCGGCCCAGGCCGATGCCGCCCAGCAGTCCGAGGGTGGTGGCGATGAGGCCGGCACCAAGCAGGAAGATGACGTGGTCGACGCCGAGTACGAGGAAGTCAACGACGACCAGAAGAAGCAATAACCGCCACGGCCATGCCTTGGACGACGGTAGCGCGGGGGTCTGACTCGACTCCCGCGTTGCCGTTTCCGCGGCCAAGGCGTTAACTGCGTAGACCAGGAGGCGCATGGACCCATGTCCAAACGCGATTATTACGAGGTGCTGGGCGTCGAGCGTGGGGCCGATCAGAAAGACATCAAGAAGGCCTATCGACGCTTCGCCCAGAAATACCACCCCGACCGCAACCCCGATGACGATACGATGGCGGCAAAATTTCGTGAGGTCTCCGAAGCCTACGAGATTCTGAGCGACGAGGAGAAACGGGCCGCCTACGACCAGTTCGGACACGCCGGGGTCGAAGGTCAGGCCGGCGGTTTCGGCGGCGGTGGCGCCGGGGCCGGAGGTTTCAGCGATATTTTCGGCGACGTGTTCGGCGATATTTTTGGCGGTGGCGGCGGGCGTCGGCATCCCAATGCGCCGGCTCGCGGCAGCGATCTTCGGTATAACCTCGAGCTCGATCTCGAAAGTGCAGTAGCCGGCACGACCGTCGACATCCGCGTGCCGCGTCACGTGGAGTGCGAGCGCTGCGATGGCGGGGGCGCCGAGCCGGGCTCTTCCAAGGACACCTGTCCGACCTGCCAGGGCCACGGCCAGGTGCGCATGCAGCAGGGCTTCTTCGCCGTGCAGCAGACCTGCCCGACCTGTCACGGCAGCGGCCAGCACATCAAGGTGCCGTGCCACAAGTGTAACGGCGAAGGCCGGGTACGCGAGACACGCACCCTCTCGGTGAAGATTCCGGCTGGTGTCGATACCGGCGATCGCATACGCCTCAACGGCGAAGGCGAAGCGGGGATCAACGGTGGTCCGCCGGGGGATCTCTACGTGCAGGCCAACATCAGGCCGCACGACATCTTCCAGCGCGATGGCCGTCACCTGCAGTGCGAGGTACCGATCAACTTCGTGGATGCCGCCCTGGGCGGTGAGCTCGAAGTGCCGACGCTGGATGGCCGGGTCAAGCTGAAGATTCCGCCGGAAACCCAGACCGGCAAGGTGTTCCGGCTCAAGGCCAAGGGCATCAAGCCGGTCCGTGGAGGCCTGCCAGGCGACCTGTTGTGCAAGGTGGTCATCGAGACCCCGGTCAAGCTCAGCGAGCACCAGAAGGACCTGCTGCGCGAGTTCCAAGACAGCCTGAGTGGCAGCAACAGCCACTCGCCGAAGAAGAGCAACTTCTTCGACGGCGTGAAGCGGTTCTTCGAGGACATGAAGCCGTAAGGTGTCTTCACCGGTAAACGATAGAGCCCTGGCATCACTCGATGCCGGGGTTCTGTTGCGTTCTGAGCTTTGCCGATCAGCGCTGCAGGTGGTCGATTCGCCATGCCAGGCCATCTTCGTGGGGATGGAACCGCTCGTCCCTAGGCAGCACCAGTGGCTGTTTGTCCAGCCGCCACAGCCACTGGTTATCTTCCACTAGCGAATCGACCATGGGGCTGACGTGCCAATTCCTATCCGGTCCCGGAGCGATCAGGTGGTTGTCCATCGCCCAATGCAAGTCTGGCGTTAGCGCCAGGCCGTTGCAGGGACGATCATCACGACTTGCAGCGAAGGGAATCAGGTGGGCGGCCTCGACCAGGAAGCGAAAGTCCGGGGTGATGAAGCGTCGCCGGCTGGCTGCGCAGCAATAATCGTAGGCCTCCAGCACCAGAGAGCGGAAGGCGGCGGACCTGGCCTGGCTCTGGTCTGATTCGCGAACCTCGCCTGTCAGGCGTTCGGGGGCTTTCTCGTACTCGCCGCTAGCCAATGCCGTCTCGAGATAGGCCTGAAGTCGCGCATGGGTCTCCTTGTCAGAAGACAGGTACCGGTTGGCCATTAGCGCACAGGCCTCCCGGGCAATGGCAGGATCCTGCAGGGTCAAAAACAGGGCCGGATCAAGTTGGGCAGCGCCGAAGCGTTGTTCGAGCTGATTCATGGATTTCGGTTGCCCCATCTGATCGGCTACCCCCTGCACGGCCTGGACATACTCGGGGCGCCAAAGCTTGCCGGTGGGGCCTTCCCGGTTTCTCAACGCCCATATCGGCATCCATGGTCGGGCTCGGTGTCGATCTCCCGTCACCGTCTCGAAAATGTCGTGGTAGCGAGCGATCAGACGAGTATCGATCTGGATTCGCGGAGAGACGATATGACCCGCCTGAATCTCGCAGATGATCGCCAACAGAAGACATGGCTGGTGTGGCGCGGGCCTCCCGGTACTCTGGTCGACCTTGAGCCTTGCCAGGCAGTCAAGCCGCATATCCATCTGCACTCCTTCTTGCGCTCCCGGTTTCCGCTGCCCCCGGGGCACACTCTAGTCTGCGACGCCATGCTGCTCAGGCAAATGAGTATCTTATATCACTCATGTATTGGCGTGCATGCCGACGGCCCTTGCTACAGCCAGCCAGCACGTCGAAAGCGCAGATACAATCCACCGCAAGCCAGGCCCATCATCAGCAGGGCCAGGGGGTAGCCGAGTCGCCAGTCAAGCTCGGGCATGTGCGCGAAGTTCATGCCCCAAATGCCGGCCAGAACCGTGGCCACCGCGAAGATGGCGGCCCAGGCGGCCAAGCGTTTGTGGACCTCACCCTCGTCGATGGCCACCATCGAGAGGTTGACCTGGATCGCGGTGATGGTCATCTCGCGAATGGTGTCCACCGATGACTCGATGCGGTGCAGGTGATCGTAGACATCACGGAAGTATTCCCGTGTCTTGCGGCAGAGTGCCGGCACCCGGCCGCCGAACAGGTGAGCCGCGGCCTCGCCAAGGGGCATGGCGGCATGCTTGAGTTTCATGGTCTGGCGCTTGAGCTTGTAGAGGCGCTCCAGGCTCCGGCGGGCCGTGCCCCTGACAAAAATCTCGTCCTCGATGCTCTCGAGCTCGGCCTGCAACGCCTCGACAACCGGGAAGTAGCGGTCGACGATGGTGTCCATGAGTGCATAGAGCACGAAAGCTGGCCCATGCCGCAGCAGCTTTGGCTCGTGCTCACAGCGCTGACGTACCTCGGAGAACCCCCGGCCCGGGTGAAGGCGCACCGACAGCACATAGCCCGGGCCTGCGAACACGGCCACCTGGCCGGCCTCCAGCTGGTCGTCGCGCATCGTGATCATGTGCATGATCATGAACAGCGCTTCGCCGTACTCCTCGATCTTGGGACGCTGGTGCCCGTTCAGGGCATCCTCAACGGCCAGCTCATGCAGGCCGAACACCCGCTGGAAGCTGGCCATCTCCTCCTTGTCGGGGTTGTGCAGCGCCACCCACACGAAGCGGTCCGGTGTCCCCAGGTAGTCGCCGATCTCGTGGGTCTGGATATCCCGCAAGCGGCGTCCTTTCTCGTAGGCCACGCAGTTGACGATCATTGCTGTGTCCTCTAGCTGGGTGATAGAGCCGTGTGGAAGAGCATAGACCCTGAGGCCCCCCGCCTGCTGTCTCCCTTCGCAGCGGGCGGCATGCGGAGTGAGGGGATGACGTGCGTCGGCAGGGCTGGCGCTTCGGGGTGGCGTCGTCCTACTCTGAGCATTCACTCAAACTGAGCGGAGACTACCATGCCGATTTCACGAGCCGAAATTCCTGCCGAGGATGCCCAGGGACTGGTCGATCGTCTGTGTCGGGATTGGGCGAGTGCCCAACCGGTCGATCGCGACGAGACGCAGGCGCGCATTACCTTCGACGAGGGCAGCTGTCTGCTGCAGGCCGAGCCGGATCGGTTGATCGTGGCGGTCGAGTCGTTGGATGACGAGACCCTGGATCGGCTCGAGGGTAGGGTGAATGCGACCCTGGAGGGGCTGTCGGGGGTGTCGCTGGATATCGTCTGGGAGGCGTGAGGGCAAGCGCTTCGCCGCATGCCGCCCACCTGGGTATGCTGCTATGGGCGGTGTTGGTGGGGCTGTCATTCCCGGCCGTGGGCCTGATGAGCGAGTTGCCGCCGCTGCAACTCACCGCGCTGCGTTTCGCCATCGCCTGTGGCGGGCTCTGGTACCTGGCGCGTCGCTCGTCGGGCTTTGTTCCGCCCAGGCGTGTCGTGCCGCTGTACGGCTTGATGGGTTTATGCCTGGCAGGTTTTTTCGGCGCCATGTTCTGGGCCGCGCATCACGCCACTGCCGTTTCCATGTCCACTCTCTTCGTGACCGTGCCCTTGCTGAGCTATGCCCTGGGGCTGGGCTTCGGGGTCGAGCCGTTGGCCTGGCGCCTGCCGGCGATCCTGTTGCTGGGCGCGGCGGGGGCGCTGGGTCTGGCGGTCGCCGAGTCGCTGGAGCAGGGTGGCGAGCTGCGCTTCGGCATCGGTGAGGGCGTGTTCTTTCTCGGCTGTGTGTCCACGGCCCTGTATCCCGTATTGAGCAAGTGGGGACTGGTGACCGGCCGACTGCCCGACTCGGCGGCAGTACGCACCTTCTGGAGCCTGGGACTCGGCGGCCTGTTGATCGGGCTGCTGGGACTGGTCCTCGAGCCGGTCGGGTCGTTGGCGACGATGCGCGGGCAGGACCTGCTGCTGTTGGTATATCTGGGGCTCTTCTCCACCGCCCTGACATTCTGGCTGCTGCAGCGGGCGACCTCGGTCCTCTCGCCGGGAACGGTCACCGCCTACGGCTATCTGGTGCCCTTCGTCTCCATGCTGCTGTTGTTCATTCAGACGCCGGCGCGCATCGGCTGGGCGTGGCTGCCGGGGAGTCTGCTGGTGCTTGTGGCCATGGCGCTGCTGTTCCAGCGCGAGGCCGACTGAGCGGCCGCGCTGAACCCTCTGCTATACTCTTGGCTTTGTGATTTCCTCTCTCGATACACCCGCTTCACAGGAGCCCGCATGACTCGTATCGCCATCGTCGGTGTCGCCGGCCGCATGGGCCGCACTCTGGTCAATGCCGTAGAACAGGATGCCGGCACGACGCTGGCCGGCGGCGTCGTCGAGCCTGGCAGCTCGCTTGTCGGCGCCGACCTCGGCGAACTGGCCGGCCTTGGCAAGCTGGGCGTCGGCGCCGTGGAGACGCTGGCCGAGATCGTCGACGACTTCGATGTGTTGATCGATTTCACTATGCCGCAGGTGACCCTTGCCAACCTGGCGTTCTGCGCCGAGCACGGCAAGCGCATCGTCATCGGCACGACCGGTCTCAGCGATGCCGAGCTCGGTGAGCTCGATGGCTACCGCGACAGGTTGCCGATGATGTTTGCGCCCAACATGAGCGTCGGCGTCAATCTGACGCTGAAACTGCTGGAAACCGCGGCGAAGGCGCTGGGCGACGAGGGCTACGACATCGAGGTGATCGAGGCGCACCATCGCCATAAGGTCGACGCGCCCTCCGGCACGGCGTTGAAGATGGGCGAGGTGGTGGCCGATTCATTGGGACGCAGCCTCAAGACGCATGGCGTCTTCGAGCGGGTGGGGCAGTGCGGGCCGCGCCGCGCGGACGAGATCGGTTTTTCGACCGTGCGTGCCGGCGATATCGTCGGCGAGCACACCGTGATGTTCGCGACCGAGGGCGAGCGCATCGAGATCACTCACAAGGCCAGCAGCCGCATGACCTTTGCCAAGGGCGCGGTACGCGCCGCACGCTGGTTGGCCGACCGGGGCAATGGTCGTTATGACATGCTGGATGTGCTGGACCTGAGGTGACAGTCATTGCCCCCGGGGTTTGCAGGCCGTGGAAGACAGCCCTGTCCGACATGGCGTAGTTGAGAGGCCTGGGACTGAATGGCTACTCGGGACGTGATGTTGGTGGCTGAGAGGGTAGCCGCGGGGTGGCGAATCCTGTAACATTTCAAAAATTTTGGCCGGGCGCGCGGGTGAAAGCCCCTCTCGAGCGCTTGTTGCTTCGGCCCAGGCATTCCGAGCGAATGACAACAAGCGGGATGAAACCGGTCTTAATCGGGTTCGTCCCGCTTTTTTGCGGGTGGGCCACCGCTGTGTCGAGCCCCGGCCAACGCCGCATTCCGAGATGAACATGGGAGGACCTTGCGTTGAACAGACCCGCGATACTGGCCCTGGAAGATGGCAGCATTTTTCACGGCACGGCCATTGGCGCCGATGGGCAAACGAGCGGTGAGGTAGTGTTCAATACGGCCATGACCGGCTACCAAGAAATCCTCACTGACCCCTCCTATACCCGACAGATCGTCACCCTGACCTACCCGCATATCGGCAATACCGGCGTCAATGCCGAGGACGTCGAGTCCGACGGCATCGCCGCCGCCGGCTTGGTGATTCGCGACCTGCCGCTTACCGCCAGCAATTTTCGCTCCGAACAATCGCTTACCGATTACCTCAAGAGTCAGAACGTGCTGGGCATCGCCGATATCGACACGCGCCGCCTGACGCGCATCCTGCGTGACAAGGGCGCCCAAAACGGGGCGATCCTGGCCGGCATCGACGCCGAAGGGGATGACGCTGCCGAGCGTGCCCTGGGCGCAGCACGGGCCTTCCCGGGTCTCAAGGGCATGGATCTCGCTAAGGTGGTGTCCTGCCAGACCCCCTATGAGTGGCGCGAAGGCGAATGGGCGCTGGGCGAGGGCTATGCCGATGCGGCCGGCCCTGATGGAAAGGCCGAGCGGTCCTACCACGTAGTGGCCTACGACTACGGCACCAAGCGCAATATCCTGCGCATGCTCGCCTCCCGCGGCTGCCGGCTTACCGTGGTGCCGGCCCAGACACCGGCCAGTGAAGTGCTGGCGATGCAGCCCGACGGCGTTTTCCTGGCCAACGGCCCTGGCGACCCCGAGCCCTGCGATTATGCCATCAAGGCAATCCGGGAAATCCTCGAGACCGAGATTCCGGTATTCGGCATCTGCCTGGGTCATCAGCTGCTGGCGCTGGCCAGTGGGGCCAGGTCGGTGAAGATGAGCCACGGCCATCACGGCGCCAACCACCCGGTACAGGATCTCGACACCGGCCGCGTGATGATCACCAGCCAGAACCACGGCTTCGCCGCCGACGAGGCGAGCTTACCGGCCAACCTGCGGGCCACGCACCGTTCGCTGTTCGACGGCACCCTGCAGGGCATCGAACGCACCGACCGCCCGGCCTTCAGCTTCCAGGGACACCCCGAGGCGAGCCCCGGCCCGCGCGATGTGGCGCCGCTGTTCGATCGCTTTATCGACATGATGAAGGCCCGTCGCTAGGCGTCGCCCCGAGAACCATCGTCGTTCGTCACCCTTATTTTGCGGAAAGCCCCATGCCCAAGCGTACCGACATCCAGAGCATCCTGATCATCGGCGCCGGTCCGATCGTCATCGGCCAGGCGTGCGAATTCGACTACTCCGGCGCCCAGGCCTGCAAGGCGCTGCGCGAGGAGGGATACCGAGTCATCCTGGTCAACTCCAACCCGGCGACCATCATGACCGACCCGGCCATGGCCGATGCGACCTATATTGAACCAATCACCTGGCAGACGGTGGAAAAGATCATTGCCGCCGAACGCCCCGATGCGGTGCTGCCGACCATGGGCGGCCAGACGGCGCTTAACTGCGCGCTCGAGCTGGAAAAGCATGGCGTGCTGGCAAAGTACGGGGTGGAGATGATTGGTGCCAATGCCGATGCGATTAACATGGCCGAAGACCGCGATCTGTTCGATCAGGCCATGAAGCGTATTGGTCTTGAGTGCCCGAAGGCGAAAGTCGCACACTCCATGGACGAGGCGTGGGAGATTCAGGCGGAACTCGGCTTTCCCGCCATTATTCGCCCCTCCTACACCATGGGCGGCTCCGGCGGTGGCGTGGCGTATAACAAAGAAGAGTTTGAAGAGATCTGTACGCGCGGTTTTGATCTCTCCAACAACCACGAGTTGCTGATCGATGAGTCGCTGCTGGGGTGGAAAGAGTACGAGATGGAGGTTGTTCGCGATAAAAACGACAACTGCATCATCGTCTGCGCGATTGAAAACTTCGATCCTATGGGTGTGCACACTGGCGACTCCATTACCGTGGCACCGGCGCAAACGCTGACAGATAAAGAGTATCAAATCATGCGCGACGCCAGCCTCGCGGTACTGCGCGAGATTGGTGTGGAAACCGGCGGCTCCAACGTGCAGTTTGGTATGGATCCCAAGACAGGCCGGTTGGTCGTCATTGAAATGAATCCGCGGGTGTCGCGCTCGTCGGCCCTGGCTTCCAAGGCCACTGGCTTTCCGATCGCCAAGATCGCCGCCAAGCTGGCGGTGGGCTACACCCTGGATGAGCTGTCAAACGACATCACCGGCGGGCGCACTCCAGCCTCGTTCGAGCCGTCGATCGACTACGTCGTCACCAAGATTCCGCGCTTCACCTTCGAGAAGTTCCCCCAGGCCAACGACCGTCTGACCACTCAGATGAAGTCGGTGGGCGAGGGCATGGCGATTGGTCGCACGTTTCAGGAATCGCTGCAGAAAGCGCTGCGCAGCATGGAAACCGGCAACGACGGCCTCGATCCCATGCTTCCTGAGTACACGTTCGGCGAGTTCAACGACGAGGCGATGGCACGCATCAAGGGCGAGCTCCAGGCTGCCGGTGCCGAGCGTATCTTCTTCATTGCCGATGCCCTGCGCGCTGGCATGAGCGTCGACGAGGTCTTCACGCTGACCAATATCGATCCCTGGTACCTGGTGCAGATCGAGGACCTGGTGCTCACCGAGCAGGCAGTGGCCAAGCGTTCACTGTCCGACTTCAGTGCAACGGAGCTTTATCGCTTGAAGCGCAAGGGCTTCAGCGATGCGCGTCTGGCCAGCCTGCTGGGAGTGGCGGAGAAAGAGTTTCGCAAGACGCGCCAGCAGTTTGGCATCCGCCCGGTCTACAAGCGCGTCGATACCTGTGCCGCCGAGTTTGCATCAAACACCGCCTACATGTATTCCACCTACGAGGAAGAGTGCGAGGCTGGGGTATCAGATCGCCAGAAGATCATGGTGCTGGGCGGCGGGCCTAACCGTATCGGTCAGGGCATCGAGTTCGACTATTGCTGCGTGCACGCGGCGCTGGCGATGCGCGATGACGGCTATGAAACCATCATGGTCAACTGCAACCCGGAAACCGTCTCCACCGATTACGACATCTCCGACCGTCTCTACTTCGAGCCGGTGACCCTGGAGGACGTGCTTGAGATCGCCGACAAGGAGAAGCCGGTTGGAGTGATCGTGCAGTTTGGCGGCCAGACGCCGCTCAAGCTGGCTCGCGAGCTCGAGGCCGCCGGGGTGCCGATCATCGGCACCACGCCGGATGCTATCGATCGCGCTGAGGACCGCGAGCGCTTCCAGCAGATGATTGAAAAGCTGGGGCTCAAGCAGCCGCCCAATGCCACCGCGCGCAGCTTCGATGAGGCCTTCGCCAAGGCCGAGGCAATCGGCTACCCGCTTGTGGTGCGCCCCAGCTACGTCTTGGGCGGCCGTGCCATGGAGATCGTCTACGACGCCTCCGAGCTCGAGAATTATATGATCCACGCGGTCAAGGTCTCCAACGACTCGCCGGTACTGCTCGACCATTTCCTCAATGCGGCCATCGAGATCGACATCGACGCGGTCAGCGACGGGGCGCAGGTGGTGATCGGCGGCATCATGCAGCACATCGAGCAGGCCGGCGTTCACTCTGGCGATTCCGCCTGTTCGCTGCCGCCCTACTCCCTGCCGGCGCATGTGCAGGACGAGATGCGCGAGCAGGTCAAGAAAATGGCCGTGGAACTCGGCGTCAAGGGCCTGATGAATGTGCAACTCGCCTGGCAGGATGGCGAGGTCTACATCATCGAGGTCAATCCGCGCGCCTCACGCACCGTGCCCTTCGTCTCCAAGTGCATCGGCACCTCGCTGGCGCAGGTCGCCGCCCGCTGCATGGCCGGTAAGAGCTTGGCCGAACAGGGTTTCGAACGTGAGATCGTGCCGCATTTCTTCAGCGTCAAGGAGGCGGTGTTCCCGTTCAACAAGTTCCCGGGTGTTGACCCGATTCTCTCACCGGAGATGAAGTCGACCGGTGAGGTGATGGGCAGTGGCGAGACCTTCGCCGAGGCGTTCTACAAGGCGCAACTGGGCGCCGGTGAGGCGATTCCGCCGCTGACAGGCGCACGCAAGGCGTTTCTCTCGGTACGCGATCCCGACAAGGAGGGAGTTCTCGAGGTGGCCCGTTCTCTGCTAACATTGGGGTTCACACTTTGCGCGACCCGCGGCACGGTAGCGGCACTCGAAGCGGCCGATCTGCCGGTCGAGGTCGTCAACAAGGTTTACGAAGGCCGTCCGCATATCGTCGATCTGCTCAAGAACGACGAGGTTGCCTATATCGTCAACACGACCGAGGGCCGCCAGGCCATCAACGACTCCTCGGTGATCCGCCGCACTGCACTCGCCCGTAAGGTTCCCTATGCCACGACGCTGGCAGGGGCCAATGCCGTTTGCATGGCGCTCGAGTATGGCAATGCCATTACCGTGCGGCGGTTACAGGAACTGCATGCAGGAGCAACGCAATGAACAAGGTCCCGATGACCGTCGCCGGCGAGAAGCGTCTGCGAGACGAGCTGGAGCATCTCAAGGGGGAGGCCCGGCCCAAGGTGATCGCTGCCATCGCCGAGGCTCGCGAGCATGGCGACTTGAAGGAAAATGCCGAATATCATGCCGCCCGCGAACAGCAAGGCTTCATCGAGGGGCGCATCCAGGAGATCGAGGGCAAGCTTTCTAGTGCCCAGGTCATCGATGTCACCAAGCTGCCCAAGACCGGGAAGGTGATCTTTGGCGTCACCGTAGAACTGATCAACCTGGAGTCCGATGACGAGGTGACCTACCGCATCGTCGGCGAGGACGAGGCTGATATCAAATCAGGCCGTATCTCGGTGACGTCCCCGATTGCCCGTGCCTTGATCGGCAAGGAGGAAGGCGACGTGGTGGTGGTCAGAACACCGGGCGGGGAAGTCGAATACGAGGTCGGCAGCGTCGAGCATCTGTAGCCCGTCGGGCAGCTGTAAGCTCCAAGCCGTAAGCGGTGAGTCAAGACCCAAAACACCCCCAAGGCAGGACCTTGGGGGTGTTTTCTTAGTGCTTAAAGCTTACCGCCGCCCATGATGCTCCTCGAACCGCTTGATGTTGGAGAGCTTCGGATTGGCCTGCGGATTGCGCCGGTAGAGAAGTGCCATCTTGCCGATGGTTTGAATCTTCTCGGCGCCACTGGTCTTGACCAGCTCATCGAGCATGGCGCTGCGATCATCGCGCTCCGGCAGGGCAAGCTTGATCTTGATGAGCTCGTGATCGTTAAGCGCCCGCTCGAGTTCGGCTAGTACGCCCTCGGACGCGCCGTTCTCGGAAACCGTGACCACGGGGTCGAGATGATGCCCGATGCTGCGAAATGCTTTCTTTTGTGCCTGTGACAAGCTCATGATATCTTGCGTCTTCCCGGTTGCGCTCAACCGCCCATGGTAAGGCGAAACCCCGTCGGACGAAAGGCGAGATGCATCGATGCCCTGCCGCTAGCGGGTCTGCTGGTCGTCCTCCTTTCACTGTCTTCGCCCACTGCCCGACCACCCGTACGTTCTCTTTTTCGTCTTCTCGCAGGTAACGACGTGGCCACACCCCCTTCTTCTCGTCAGGACGCAGGCCGTCGCGCCGACAAGCGCGCTGATCGCAAGGCGGTGAGCAAGACCAGTGCTGCCTGGTTGAAGGAGCACTTCGACGATCGTTTCGTGCAGCAGCGCTGGCAGGATGGCTATCGCAGCCGTGCCAGCTATAAACTGCTCGCGCTGGACGAAAAGGATCGGCTTTTCCGGCCTGGCATGACGGTGATCGACCTGGGCGCTGCGCCCGGCGGGTGGAGTCAGGTGGCAGCAGACAAGGTGGGCGACCACGGCCTGGTCGTCGCCTCGGATATCCTGGAGATGGATGCCCTCGCGGGTGTCGAGTTCGTCCAGGGGGACTTTACCGAAGACGCGGCGCTGGAAGCGATCCTTACAATTCTCGGTGATCGCCCGGTAGACCTTGTGATGTCCGACATGGCCCCCAATATAAGTGGCATGGCCGCAATCGATCAGCCCCGGGCGATGCACCTTGCCGAACTGGCACTGGATCTGGCGCAACAGACCCTCTCTCCAAGGGGGCGCTTTCTGACCAAGGTCTTTCAGGGTGAGGGGTTCGATGCCTTCTTCAAGGCGCTTCGAGGTAGCTTTACACGGGTGGTGACCCGCAAACCCGATGCGTCTAGAGCGCGCTCCAGAGAGGTGTATCTGCTGGCGGAAGATTTTCGCGGCTGAGCGTAAACGTCTCGTGGCCGAGAGGCGAGGGTGGGGTAGGCGAGTGTCAAAGCCAACCACAAGCTCTTGCAGGAGCAGTTCGCCGATAGATAGCAACGATGGCTGGCATTGTCGAACCTTTTGTCTCGACTATGGCAGAGTGAAGTACTCTCCAAGTGGCATTGAACGCTGGCTACTCAATCCAATGTCGGCGGTGGCTGAACGCGACCGGCTCATGTAGTGTCGAAACCATGAGGCACATCGGCCGACAGATTACAGAAGTGAGGGTGGTCCCTTGAACGACATGGCGAAGAACTTGATTCTGTGGTTGGTCATCGCGGCGGTCCTGCTGACGGTGTTCAACAACTTCAGTGTCGACACTGCACCGCAGACGATGAACTACTCCCAGTTCGTCGAGCAGGTACAGAACCAGCAGGTCCGCAGTGTCACCATCGATGGCTACACTATCAGTGGTGAACGCACGGATGGCTCGCAGTTCCAGACGATCCGCCCTGCGGCGGACGATCCCAAGCTCATGGACGACCTGCTCGCCAATGACGTGACCGTCGTTGGCAAGGAGCCCGAGCAACAGAGCTTATGGACACGGTTGCTGATTGCCAGCTTCCCGATCCTGCTTATTCTCGGCATCTTCATGTTCTTCATGCGCCAGATGCAGGGCGGTGGGGCCGGCAAGGGCGGGCCGATGAGTTTCGGCAAGTCCAAGGCAAAGCTGCTCTCACAGGATCAGATCAAGACGACCTTCGCCGACGTGGCCGGCTGTGACGAGGCCAAGGAAGAAGTCGAAGAGCTGGTCGATTTCCTGCGTGACCCGACCAAGTTCCAGCGCCTCGGCGGTACTATCCCTCGTGGTGTGTTGATGGTGGGGCCGCCCGGCACCGGCAAGACGCTGCTGGCCAAGTCCATCGCCGGCGAGGCCAAGGTACCCTTCTTCTCGATCTCGGGCTCCGATTTCGTCGAGATGTTCGTCGGTGTCGGTGCCTCGCGTGTGCGCGACATGTTCGAGCAGGCCAAGAAGCAGGCACCCTGCATCATCTTCATCGATGAGATCGATGCGGTGGGCCGTTCGCGTGGCGCCGGCATGGGGGGTGGTAACGATGAGCGCGAGCAAACGCTGAACCAGCTGCTCGTAGAGATGGATGGCTTCGAGGCTAATGAAGGCGTCATCGTTATCGCCGCCACTAACCGTCCCGACGTACTTGACCCGGCGTTGATGCGCCCTGGGCGTTTCGACCGTCAGGTAGTAGTCGGCCTGCCCGATATCCGTGGCCGTGAGCATATCCTCAATGTGCACCTGCGCAAGGTGCCGTTGGCCGATGACGTCAAGCCCTCGCTGATTGCCCGCGGAACCCCGGGGTTTTCGGGTGCCGATCTGGCCAATTTGGTTAACGAGAGCGCCCTGTTTGCCGCGCGTCGCAACAAGCGACTGGTGAGCATGGAGGAGCTCGAGCTGGCCAAGGACAAGATCATGATGGGCGCCGAGCGCAAGTCCATGGTCATGACCGAAAAGGAAAAGCTCAACACTGCCTATCACGAATCGGGGCACGCCATCATCGGCTTGGTACTGCCGGAGCACGACCCGGTCTACAAGGTAACGATCATCCCACGTGGGCGCGCCCTGGGGGTGACCATGTTCCTGCCCGAGGAAGATCGTTACAGCCTGTCGCGGCGGCAGATCATCGGCCAGATCTGTTCGTTGTTCGGGGGTCGTATCGCCGAGGAAATGACCCTCGGGCCCAACGGCGTGACCACCGGGGCGTCCAACGACATCAAGCGTGCCACTGAGCTTGCGCACAACATGGTCGCCAAATGGGGGCTCTCCGATGAGATGGGCCCGATCATGTACGACGAGGACGAGTCACACCAGTTCCTTGGTGGGCCTGGCCAGGGCGGCAAACTCAAGTCAGGGGAAACTACCACCCGTCTCGACAAGGAAGTGCGCAAGATCATCGACGGCTGCTATGCCCAGGCGAAACAGATCCTCGAGGACAACCGTGACAAGCTGGATGCCATGGCCGAGGCACTGATGAAGTACGAGACCATCGACGCTACCCAGCTCAAGGACATCATGGAAGGGCGTGATCCGCGTCCTCCCGAGGGTTGGGATGACCCCGGCAGTGGCGCGCCTTCGGCCGGTGATTCCGGCTCGCAGGCCGCGCCTGAGGCGCCGGGAAAGGCCGACGGCGACGAGAATGACGACGGCCCTCGCCGCCGGCCTTCCGACCCGTTGGGTGGGCCGGCCGGTAGCTGAGATATCAGATAGCGTGTACCAGGCAGGCGCCCCGCGGGGCGCCTTCTCACGTTTGGTCTATATTCACTTCTTGATTCAGGCAGCATGATGGCCAGTACCACTTCGATACACCTGCCGTGTGGGCGGCATCGCCTCGATATTTCCTACCCTCGCGTCATGGGGGTGCTCAATGTGACGCCCGATTCGTTCTCCGACGGTGGACAGCATTTGGTCCTCGACGACGCCTTGCGTCATGCCGAGCGGATGCTCGCCGAGGGGGCTGCGATCATTGATGTGGGCGGCGAATCGACCCGCCCCGGTGCCGTCTCGGTCGACCCCCAGCAGGAGCTTGACCGGGTGGCGCCGGTTGTCGAGGCGCTGGTTCGCGAGCTCGACGCCTTGGTGTCAGTTGATACCAGCTCCCCTGAGGTGATGCGCGAGAGCGCCTCGTTGGGCGCTGGAATGATCAACGATGTCCGCGCGCTGGAGCGCAAGGGGGCGCTGGAAAGCGCCGTGGGCACGGGGTTGCCGGTCTGTCTGATGCACCGTCAAGGCGAGCCCCACGACATGCAGCAAGCGCCCCGCTATGATGGACCCGTGGAGGAGGAGGTCGCCGACTATCTCGAAGCGCGTGTCGCGGTCTGTGAGGCGGCGGGACTGCGTCGAGAGCGCCTGCTGATTGACCCTGGCTTCGGCTTCGGCAAGACCGTTGAGCACAACCTGCGCCTGCTGAACCGCATGGATCGTCTCGGGCGTCTCGGCTTGCCGGTGTTGGTCGGCATGTCGCGCAAGAGCATGATCGGCAAGGTGCTGGCACGTCCGGTCGAAGAGCGACTCCCCGGTGGCCTGGCGCTGTCTGCTCTGGCCGTCGAGCGGGGAGCGAGAATCCTGCGCGTCCACGAAGTTGGGCCCACGGTGGACGCAGTGAACATGACTTGGGCGGTACTCAAGGAAGGTTTTGAACATGACTAGACGTTATTTTGGCACAGACGGTATACGCGGCACCGTTGGCGAAGCACCCATCACGGCGGATTTCATGCTCAAGCTGGGCTGGGCCACGGGCCGAGTGCTGGCGCGGGAGAACGGGCGCGCTCGGGTGCTGATCGGCAAGGACACGCGCATCTCCGGCTACATGTTCGAATCGGCTCTGGAGGCCGGGCTCTCGGCGGCGGGCGTCGACGTGATGCTGCTCGGCCCCATGCCCACGCCGGGTATCGCCTATTTGACGCGGACCTTTCGCGCCGATGCCGGCATCGTCATCTCGGCTTCGCATAACCCGTTCGCCGACAACGGCATCAAGTTCTTCTCTGCCGAGGGCGTCAAGCTCGACGATGCCGTCGAGACCCGCATCGAGGCCATGATCGAAGAACCGCTGACTACCGTGCCCGCTGACCGCCTGGGCAAGGCGGTGCGCGTCAATGACGCTGCGGGCCGATACATCGAATTCTGTAAGTCCACCATCCCCGACCGGCTCAGCCTGCATGGCCTGCGTATGGTAATCGACTGCGCCAACGGCGCGACCTATCACATCGCGCCCAGCGTCTTTCGCGAACTGGGCGCGGAGGTCACCCTGATCGGCGCCACTCCCGATGGTTTCAATATCAATCAGGAGGTGGGCTCCACCCATCCGGCCCGATTGCGGGCCGAGGTGATCCAGCAAGGGGCCGATCTTGGAGTGGCCTTCGATGGCGACGGCGATCGGGTGTTGATGGTGGATGCCGACGGCCGCGAGATCGATGGCGACGATATTCTTTACCTGATCGCCTGCGACCGCCATTCCCGCGGCCAGTTGGGTGGCGGCGTGGTCGGTACCTTGATGAGCAACTTTGGGCTGGCGGCAGCCTTCGAGACCCTGCAGGTGCCTTTCGAACGCGCCCGTGTGGGCGACCGCTATGTCATGGAACGTCTGGCCTCGAACGGTTGGCAGCTCGGAGGGGAGTCGTCAGGTCATATCGTCTGCGGGCATGTCCAGACCACCGGCGATGGCATCGTCGCTGCACTTCAGGTGCTGGCGATCATGGTGCGCGAGGCAAAACCGCTGAGCCGCCTGCTCTCGGGCTTGGAGAAGGCGCCGCAAGTGCTTGTCAACGTTCGCCTGACACCAGGCAGTGATGCCAAGGCGATGCTGGAAAAGGACGCGCTCAAGCAAGCGGTAAGCGTCGTGGAGTCAGAACTCGGTGATCAGGGTCGGGTGCTGCTGCGCGCGTCCGGCACCGAGCCGCTGATTCGTGTCATGGTCGAGGGACGCGCTCATCTGGACGTGGATGGACTGGCGCGCCGCCTCGCCGGTGATGTCGAGGCATTGCTGAGCTAGCTGACGGGTAAGGCGTTGGCGCGCTGTCTGTGGTTGTCTTGACAAGGCCACTCCTATACCATTTCGCACCACCTTGAAAGAGGACACACGATGCGTACCCCATTCATCGCCGGTAACTGGAAGATGAACGGTTCTCGGGAGCTGGTCGAACGCTTCGGCCGCCAGGTCACCAGCGCAGCATTACCGGAAGGGGTCAGCGCGGCGCTCATGGTGCCTTTCCCCTATCTCGAGGCGGCAGTCAAGACGTTCGAGCAGGGCCCGCTGGTAGTGGGCGCCCAGACCCTCAATGACCAGCCCTCGGGGGCCTTCACCGGTGAGGTAAGCGGGGGCATGCTCGCCGAGCTTGGGGTGCGTTATGTCTTGGTGGGGCATTCGGAGCGGCGTGCGCTGTTCCATGAGGATGAAGCCGCCGTGCTGTCGCGCGTCAGGGCTGCGCTTGCCACAGGCCTGGTCCCGGTGCTGTGCCTGGGCGAGACTCTTGAGGAGCGGGAGGCTGAGCGTACCGAGGCGGTCGTGCTCGGTCAGCTCGAGGCGGTACTGGACGGTCTCGAAGCGGATCAGCGTCAGCGCCTGGTAGTGGCCTACGAGCCGGTGTGGGCCATCGGTACCGGACGCACGGCCTCGCCGGAGCAAGCGCAGGCGGTACACGAAGTCATTCGCGCGCGCCTGGGTCGCTACTCGGCTTCACTGGCCGCGGAGATGCAGTTGCTCTATGGCGGCAGCATGAAGGCCAGCAATGCCGCCGAGCTGCTTGCCCAGCCGGACATCGACGGCGGCCTGGTGGGCGGTGCTTCGCTCCAGGTCGACGATTTTCTAGCCATCTGTCAGTCAGCAGGTTGAATCCATGCAAGTTGCTATTCTCATGATCCACGTGGCGATCGCCATCGCCCTGGTCGCGCTTATCCTGCTGCAGCAGGGTAAGGGTGCCGAAGCCGGTGCCGCCTTTGGTGGCGGTGCCTCCCAGACTGTATTTGGTTCGCGTGGTAGCGGCGGCTTTCTGGCGAAGTTCACCGGCGTGCTTGCTGTAGCATTCTTCGTGACCTCCCTGACCTTGGCCTGGTTCGCCAGCCAGGCACGCGATGCGCCCCAGACAGGCATTCCCGATGCTGAGCTGATCGAACGTCAGCAGGGCGTGCCTACCCTTGACGGTGACGCCAACGACGTGGATAATACCGCGCCAGTGCTAGAGGAAAGCAGCGACTGAGGTCTTGCCGAAATCCAGCCTCCCCGATGCCGAAGTGGTGGAATTGGTAGACACGCTATCTTGAGGGGGTAGTGACCTTACGGTCGTGCGGGTTCAAGTCCCGCCTTCGGCACCACTAGATACAACGATGGAGGCAACGCCAGTCTCGAAGCGTCCATCGCATTGTCAGCAACAGGATTGGCAATAAGGCAATACAGGGTACGATACGTCTTGACGCGATACACCGGCAGGCGTAAAGTCCTCGACCTAGATTGATGCGGGGTGGAGCAGTCTGGTAGCTCGTCGGGCTCATAACCCGAAGGTCATCGGTTCAAATCCGGTCCCCGCTACCATCTTCCTGGCAGGCGTGCTTCAAGTTTCATTGAAGCCTAGCGTAGCCGCCAATGGGGAAGTGGTATGACAGGTTTCTTGTAAAAGCCCCTTCCTGTGAAGGGGCTTTTTGTTAGCAGACAACCCGGCGATGCAGGGCATGACGGGTGTTGATCCGTACCATGTCAATCAGCCACCTGACTCTCCTGTTCACTCCCGGCCAGGTGCCTGATGCAACGGCTGTAGGAGTTTTTTTCCGTGGCAATCAAGGATGCAGCACTGCAAGCGCTGATCGAGCCCGTGGTGGCTTCCATGGGCCTCGAGCTGTGGGGTATTGATTACCTGTCCCATGGCAAGCACACGCGCCTAGTAATTTACATTGAGCACGAAAATGGCGTGACGGTTGACGATTGCGCGGATGTGAGTCGTCAGGTAAGTGCGGTGCTCGATGTCGAGGATCCCATTCATGGCGAATATCGCCTTGAGGTGTCATCGCCCGGTATGGACCGGCCACTTTTTACGCTCGATCACTTCATGCGTTATCGGGGTCACCAGGTGAATATCAAGTTGCGCTCTCCCTTCGATGGGCGACGCAAATACCAGGGATTGCTGGCCGGCGTTGAGGACGATGATGTTCTGCTGCAGCTAGACGGTGAAGAGTATTGCTTCCCCATCGACACCATCGATCAGGCGCGTCTGGTGCCACGCTTCGATGGTTGAGCTCAGCACCCGGGACGGCATATGAACAGGGTGGTCAAGGACAGGTTTTCTGGCGAGGCAAAGGCATGAGTAGAGAAATACTGACGGTCGTTGATGCGATCTCCAACGAGAAGGGCGTGCCCCGCGAGGTGATTTTCGAGGCGGTCGAGGCAGCACTGGCCAGCGCATCACGCAAGCGCTTCGAGAATCAGGAAGCCAGCGTGAGGGTACACATCGACCGCAGCACGGGCGATTACGAGACATTTCGCCGCTGGGAAGTCATCGAGGACGATGACTTCGATGGCCCCGATGCCCAGATCAAGCTCTCCTTTGCCCAGCGTCGCGACCCGCCTCTAGGCTTGGGTGACGTCGTCGAGGAACGCATCGAGAATGCCTCCTTCGGCCGTATCGCCGCCCAGACCGCCAAGCAGGTTATCGTGCAGAAGGTCCGCGAGGCAGAGCGAGCCGAAGTCGTACGCATTTACGCCGAGCGTGAGGGCGAGCTGGTCGCCGGTATCGTCAAGAAGACGACACGCGACGGACTGATCATTGACCTGGGCGACAACGCCGAGGCGTTCCTGCCGCGCAGCGAGATGATCCCGGGCGAACGCTATCGGATGAATGAGCGGGTACGTGCCCTGCTGGTCAAGGTCGACCCCGAGGCACGCGGCGCACAGTTGATCCTGTCGCGCACCTGTCCGGAGCTGATCATCGAGCTGTTCATGATCGAGGTGCCGGAGATCGCCGAGCAGCTTATCGAGATCAAGGGCGCGGCGCGCGACCCCGGTTCGCGGGCGAAGATCGCCGTCAAGACCAATGACCGGCGCATCGATCCCGTCGGTGCCTGTGTCGGCATGCGTGGCTCGCGCGTTCAGGCGGTTTCCTCGGAGTTGCAGAACGAGCGGGTGGATATCGTGCTGTGGGACGATAATCCCGCCCAGCTGGTGATCAATGCCATGGCACCGGCAGAGGTCGCCTCAATCCTTGTCGACGAAGACGCCCATGCGATGGACGTTGCCGTCGCCGAGGACAACCTGGCCCAGGCCATCGGCCGCAGTGGTCAGAATGTTCGCCTGGCCTCCGAGCTCACCGGTTGGCGTCTCAACGTCATGACCGAAGACGAGGCGGATGACAAGCGCGACCAGGAGATCGATAGCCTGGTCGAACACTTCATCCAGCATCTGGAGGTCGACGAGGATGTGGCGCGCCTGCTCGTCGAGGAAGGCTTTACCTCCATCGAGGAAGTCGCCTATGTGCCGGTGGAAGAAATGCTAGAGATCGAAGAGTTTGACGAAGAAACGGTCGAAGAGCTGCGCGCCCGCGCCAAGGATGAATTGTTGAACCTGGCCATCGCCTCCGAGGAGGAGCTCGATGGCGCCCAGCCGGCCGACGACCTGCTGGAAATGGAGGGCATGGAGCGTCACCTGGCTTTCATCCTGGCCAGCCGCAAGATCGTCACCATGGAGGATCTTGCCGAACAATCTGTCGATGATCTGCTGGACATCGAGGGGATGGACGAGGAGCGCGCCGCGGCACTGATCATGACTGCCCGTGCGCCGTGGTTCGAAGGCGAATAATTCAAGAGCATTTAGCTCGATGTCGAATCATTCGAATCATGAATCATTCGATTGCGAACAGTATTAGGTCACGGGCTGAGGAGGGTCGTAATGTCAGAAATGACCGTTAAGGATTTTGCAGCGAAGGTGGGGCGAGATGTGCCTCGCCTGCTCGAACAAATGAAAGATGCCGGACTTGAACATAAGTCGGAAGGCGACGCGGTGTCCGAGGAGGATAAGCGTCAACTGCTTGACCATCTCACCAAGAGCCATGGTGGCGGTCCGGGTGCCAGGAATCGCGTCACGTTGACACGCAAGACCAAGAGCCGCATCAAGACCGGTGAGCGTGGCAAGTCCATTGAGGTACAGGTGCGCAAGAAGCGCACCTACGTCAAGCGTGCCGAAGAGGAGGCGCCTGCGCCCGAGCCAGAGCAGGATACTGGCCCCCGCCAGTTGGTGGGTGACATGGCCGATTCACGCCAGGCCCAGGTAGAGCGCGATTCTCGCGAGGCCGAGGAAGCTCGGGCACGCGAGGCCGAGGAAATCCGGGCACGCGAGGCCGAGGAATCGGCTCGCGAGGCCGCCGCCAAGCTCGAGGCCGAGAAGGCGGTCACCCAACCGGATATTCTGGTCCCGGATCTGGACGATAACTCACCCTCTCCCGTCGAACCCCCGGCACCACCCAAGGAAGGTCGTGGTGACGTTCGTCGTGCTGCGGTCAAGAAAGCGACCACCAAGGCCGGCACCGGCAAGAAGGGGCGCAGCGATCGGGAAGACGAGCGTGGCGATCGTGACGAGCGCCGCCGGGGTGGTGGCAAGAAGGTCAAGCGTGCCGAGCGCCGTGGCAGCCGTCGTGGTGGCGGTGGCCAGAGCGGTGGCAAGCATGGCTTTCAGAAACCGACCCAGCCGATCGTGCGCGAGGTGTCGATCCCCGAGTCGATCAGTGTCGCCGATCTGGCCGACAAGATGTCGATCAAGGCCAATGAGGTCATCAAGGCCATGTTCACCATGGGCGCTGCGGTGACCATCAATCAGACCATTGATCAGGACACTGCGGCCATCGTGGTCGAGGAGATGGGCCACAAGCCCAAGCTGGTCAAGGATGATGCGCTGGAGACCGAGGTGCTTGAAGGCATCTCCTACGAGGGCGAGGAGATCACCCGCTCGCCGGTCGTCACGGTCATGGGTCACGTCGACCACGGCAAGACGTCACTGCTCGACCATATCCGCAAGGCCAAGGTGGCGACCGGGGAAGCCGGCGGCATTACCCAGCACATCGGCGCCTATCACGTGGAAGATGATCACGGTGGCGTGACCTTCCTGGATACTCCGGGTCACGCGGCGTTCACCGCCATGCGTGCTCGCGGTGCCAAGGCGACCGACGTGGTCGTGCTGGTGGTGGCCGCCGACGACGGCGTTATGCCCCAGACCATCGAGGCCATCGAACACTCGCGGGCGGCGGAAGTGCCCATGGTGGTCGCGATCAACAAGATCGACAAGCCTGGCATCGACCTGGACCGGATCAAGAACGAGCTGTCACAGCACGGCGTGATCTCCGAGGAGTGGGGCGGCGACACCCAGTTCGTGCACGTCTCAGCGCACACTGGCGAGGGCATCGATAACCTTCTGGAATCCATTCTGCTGGTCTCAGAGGTGCTCGAGCTCAAGGCCGTCCCGGAAGCGCCTGGCAAGGGCGTGGTGGTCGAGTCGCGCCTCGACAAGGGTCGCGGTCCGGTGGCCACCGTGCTGGTCCAGAACGGTACCCTGCGCAAGGGCGACATCGTGCTCGCCGGTCTCCATTATGGCCGCGTGCGTGCTCTGACCAACGAACTTGGCAAGCAGGTCGACGCGGTCGGTCCGTCCATGCCGGTGGAGATTCAGGGACTCGACGGTACACCCGAGGCGGGTGACGACTTCATGGTGCTGGCCGACGAGAAGAAGGCCCGCGAGGTCGCCAACTTCCGTCAGGGCAAGTACCGCGAGGTGCGCCTGGCGCGTCAGCAGAAGGCCAAGCTGGAGAACATGTTCAGCCAGATGGGCCAGGACGTTGCCGCCAAGGTCAACATCGTGCTCAAGGCCGACGTGCAAGGCTCTCTGGAAGCCATCAAGGGTGCGCTGGAAGAACTCTCCACCGATGAGGTTCAGGTCGCCGTGGTGTCTTCCGGGGTGGGCGGTATCACCGGTACCGACGCCAACCTGGCGCTGGCCAGTGACGCCATCGTGGTCGGCTTCAACGTGCGTGCCGACGCCGCTGCCCGTGAGATCATCGAGCGTGAAGGCCTGGATCTGCGCTATTACAGCGTCATCTACCAGCTGATCGACGAGGTCAAGCAGGCCATGAGCGGCATGCTGGCACCGGAGTGGAAAGAAGAGATCGTCGGCATTGCCGAGGTTCGCGACGTCTTCCGTGCGCCGAAGATCGGTGCCATCGCCGGCTGCATGGTGGTCGAGGGCACGGTGCATCGCCACAAGAAGATCCGCGTGCTGCGCGAGGATGTGGTGATCTACGAAGGCGAACTCGAATCGCTGCGCCGCTTCAAGGACGATGTCCAGGAAGTGCGCAACGGCATGGAATGTGGCATCGGGGTGAAGAACTACAACGATGTGCAGGTCGGCGACAAGATCGAGGTCTTCGATCAGATCAAGGTCGAGCGCACGCTCTAATCGCTCGAGGAGGCCTAAATGCGCGAGTTCAAGCGTACCGACCGAGTCGCTGATCAGCTCCAGAAGGAGCTGGCAGTGCTCATCCAGCGCGAGGTCAAGGACCCGCGCCTGGGCATGGTCACCGTCAGTGGCGTCGAGGTGAGTCGAGATCTCGGCTATGCCGATGTTCACGTGACGCTGCTGGGGGAGGAGGATGCCGCGCGGGTCAAGGAGAACCTCAAGGTTCTCAAGCAAGCCGCCGGTTTCCTGCGCAGCCAGATTGCCCGGCGCGTCAAGCTGCGCCATGTGCCCGAACTGCGCTTTCATTACGATGAGAGCGTGGTGCGTGGCCAGCGGTTGTCCTCGCTGATTGACGAGGCGGTGCAGACCGATCGCCTGCGTCAGGACGCCGAGGATGACGCGAGGGCCGAGCCGGGCAAGACGCCGGACGACCGGGAAGGCCGTAATTGATGGCGCGTCGTCGCCGGGGTCTGCCCGTGAATGGTGTGCTGCTGCTCGACAAGCCCAAGGGACTGTCGAGCAACCATGCCCTGCAGCAGGCGCGACGCCTGTTCCAGGCGCAGAAAGCCGGTCATACCGGGACGCTGGATCCCATGGCGACGGGACTGTTGCCGGTCTGCTTCGGCGAAGCGACCAAGTTCTCGGCGCACCTGCTGGAGGCCGACAAGGTCTACCGCACCCGCGTCGAACTGGGGGCAATCACCGACACCGGCGATGCCGAGGGTGAGCGGGTCGAGCGCTTCGCGGTACCACGGCTCGAAGAGGCCGATATCGAGGCGGCGCTCGCGGGCTTTCGCGGCGACATCGATCAGGTGCCGCCCATGGTCTCGGCGCTCAAGCATCAGGGGCGCAAGCTCTACGAGTTGGCGCGGGAGGGCAAGACGGTAGCGCGTGCAGCGCGTCGCGTGACGGTGTATGATGCGCGCCTTCTCGCTTTCGAAGGCGAGGCCTTCGAGATGGAAGTGCGTTGCAGCAAGGGCACCTATATCCGTACTCTGGCCGAGGATATCGGCCGTACCCTGGGCTGTGGTGGCTACATCAGTGCGCTGCGCCGCCTGGCAACGGGGCCCTTCGAGGCGTCGGACATGTTGAGCCTCGAGGCGTTGGAGAAACTGTCCAACCAGAGCGAACGCGAGACGGCTCTGCTGCCCGTGGATGCGCTGGTCGCTCACCTGCCCGAGCTCAAGGTGAATGCCGAGGCGGACCGACGACTCAACCACGGCCAATCAGCCGGCGTCGGCACCGATGGACTGGCGACGGGCGAGATCGCGAGACTCTACCATGACGAGGCTTTTCTGGGCCTCGGCACGGTAACGGGGCCACAGGAGGTGGCACCGAAACGACTGCTCAGCACGGCAGTCGATTAAAGGAGAAACGTTCGAGACTGCAAATATGCGTGGTCTCACTCTTTTCACCACTCAGGCATATTGCTTACTGGAGAGACAGATGGCACTGACCGCTGAACAGAAAGCCGAAATCGTCAACGAATTTAGTCGTGGCGACAATGATACCGGTTCCCCTGAAGTCCAGGTGGCCTTGCTGAGCGCCAACATCAACGGCCTGCAGGATCACTTCAAGACCAACAAGCAGGACCACCACTCGCGTCGTGGCCTGATCCGCATGGTCAACCAGCGCCGCAAGCTGCTGGATTACCTGAAGCGCAAGGATCTCGAGCGCTACCAGGCCCTGATCCAGCGTCTCAGCCTGCGCCGCTAAGCGGAAAAGGGGGTCACTTCTGCACCTGTGCTACGTGGCCCCGGCCTTTTCGGCAATGACGACGATGAAAACGGGTAGCCCTGCGGGGCTACCCGTTTCTCGTTCAGGGAGCGAAAGGTGGCGCCCCATCGATATGGTAGCCCTCCCGCGCATCACCCCCTAAAATGGTCGCCAAGCCGAAATGATCAAAACATCGAAAAGTTGAAGGAAGTCGCCGTGAATCTGGTCAAGAAAACGTTTGAGTACGGGCGTAGCACTGTCACCCTGGAAACAGGGCGCATCGCCCGCCAGGCCACAGGTGCCGTGATGGTCACCATGGACGATACCGTGGTGCTGTGCACCGTGGTCGCGAAGAAGGAGGCGAATCCCGCTCAACCCTTCTTCCCGTTGGGGGTGTTTTACCAGGAGAAGACCTACGCGGTCGGCAAGATTCCCGGCGGCTTCTTCAAACGCGAAGGACGTCCCACCGAGAAGGAAACCCTTACCTCGCGGCTGATCGATCGTCCGATCCGCCCGCTGTTCCCGAAGGGGTTCATGAACGAGGTGCAGGTCGTGTGTACGGTGCTTTCCACCGACCGCAATCATGATCCGGATATCGCCGCGATGCTCGGCACCTCTGCCGCCCTTATGATATCCGGCGTGCCTTTCAATGGTCCCATTGCAGGGGCGCGCGTTGGCTTCAATGACGACAAGGGCTATTTCCTCAATCCCTCGGTAGACGAGCTGATTGGCTCCGAACTGGACATGGTGGTCGCGGGTACCGAGAAGGCCGTGCTGATGGTCGAGTCGGAGGCCAAGGAACTGCTCGAGGATGAAATGCTGGGCGGGGTGCTCTTTGCCCATCAGGAGATGCAGGTCGCCATCTCGGCGATCAAGGAGCTGGCCGCCGAGGCTGGCAAGCCGAAGTGGGACTGGCAGCCTGCCGTCGAGAACACCGCTCTCAAGACGGCGGTAGCGGAAGCCTTCGAGGACAAGGTCGGTGACGCTTACCGCCTTACCGACAAGATGATTCGCCAGGACACCCTCTCGGCGCTCAAGGCCGAGGCTGTCGAGCAGCTGGCCGGTGGTGAAGGCCAGTTCGAGGCCGATGAGGTTAAGGGCGCTTTCGCGGGCCTCGAAAAGCGCATCGTGCGCCACCGGGTGGTCAAGGGCGAGCCGCGTATCGATGGGCGCGATCTTAAGACCGTACGTCCGCTGAATATGGAAGTCGGCAGCCTGCCCAAGACCCATGGCTCGGCGATCTTTACACGCGGCGAGACCCAGGCGATCGTGATCGCTACCCTGGGCACACTTCGTGATTCGCAGCTGATCGAGTCGCTGGAAGGCGAGCGCAAGGACCGCTTCATGCTGCACTATAATTTCCCGCCATATTGCGTTGGCGAGGCCGGTTTCATGGGGGGGCCCAAGCGTCGCGAGATTGGCCACGGCCGCTTGGCGCGCCGCGGTGTGCAGGCGATGCTTCCCGATGAAGCCGACTTCCCCTACACCATTCGCGTGGTGTCGGAGATCACCGAGTCCAATGGCTCGAGCTCAATGGCGTCGGTATGCGGCTCGTCACTGGCACTGATGGACGCCGGCGTGCCGATGAAGGCACCGGTGGCCGGCATCGCCATGGGGCTGGTCAAGGACGACGACGGTTTCGCCGTGCTCACCGACATCCTCGGCGACGAGGACCACCTCGGCGACATGGACTTCAAGGTGGCCGGTAGTGTCGAGGGTGTCACCGCACTGCAGATGGACATCAAGATCGAGGGCATCAACGAGGAGATCATGGAAGTCGCTCTCCAGCAGGCGAATGAGGCGCGCCTGCACATCCTCGATCAGATGAACACGGTGATTGCCCAAAGCCGTGCCGAGGTTTCCGAGAACGCCCCGTCCATGGCCACCATCAAGATCGATCCGGAGAAGATCCGCGACGTCATCGGCAAGGGCGGCGCCACCATCCGCAAGATCTGCGAGGACACCGGCGCCTCGATCGATCTGGACGACAATGGCACCGTACGCATTTACGCCGAGGACAAGGCGGCCGCCAAGCGTGCCATCGACACCGTCCTGGCAATCACTGCCGAGGCGGAAATCGGCAAGCTCTATCGCGGCAAGGTGGTGCGCATCGCCGATTTCGGCGCCTTCGTCAACATCATGCCGGGTACCGATGGCCTGGTGCACATCTCCCAGATCGTCCCCGAGCGGGTCAACGATGTGCGCGATTTTCTCAATGAGGGCGACGAAGTCGTGGTCAAGGTGCTCGACATCGACAACCGCAACCGCGTGAAGCTCACCATCAAGGAGATGACCCCGGAAGAGAAAGCCGCTTTCGAGGCCGACGAGGCAGCGGAGCCCCAGCTGTAAGATGTAAGAAGGCAACGCTTCACGGCAAGAAAAACACCGCCCCCGCAGCCAAGCTGCGGGGGCGGTGTCGTTTCAGGCGGTACGGCTAGCGTGCGATCAAGGTCGGGTTACTTAGCGCTCGATGGCGAGCGCAACACCCTGGCCACCACCGATACACAGTGTCGCCAGGCCCTTCTTGGCATCCCGAGCGATCATCTCATGCAGCAGGGTGACGAAGATACGACAGCCTGAGGCCCCGATGGGGTGGCCAAGTGCGATGGCGCCGCCGTTGACGTTGATCTTGGAGGTGTCCCAGCCGAGCTCCTTGTTGACGGAAATCGCCTGGGCGGCGAAGGCCTCGTTGGCCTCGATCAGGTCCAGGTCGTCCAGGCTCCAGCCAGCCTTCTTGAGGCACAGGCGAGTGGCCGGCGCCGGGCCGATACCCATGATGGCGGGGTCGACGCCGGCGTTGCTGTAGGCGGCAATACGCGCCAGCGGCTCGAGTCCCAGGGCCTTGGCTTTCTCGGCCGAGCAGACCATCACCACGGCGGCGCCGTCGTTGAGGGCAGAGGCATTGCCGGCGGTCACGCTGCCGTCCTTCTTGAAGGCCGGACGCATGCCGGAAAGCTTCTCGGCCGTCACTTCACGCGGGTTCTCGTCGGTGTCGAAGACCACCGGGTCACCCTTGCGCTGGGGAATCTCCACCGGCACGATCTGGCCCTTGAACTTGCCTTCCTTGATGGCCGAGGCAGCT
Organism: Halomonas jincaotanensis; assembly: GCF_018448785.1. Classification (GTDB taxonomy): domain Bacteria; phylum Pseudomonadota; class Gammaproteobacteria; order Pseudomonadales; family Halomonadaceae; genus Halomonas; species Halomonas jincaotanensis. The sequence goes on from NZ_JAHCLU010000021.1 coordinate 46,357, forward strand.
TTCTGCTGCGACGCGGCGGCGAACTCGTCCATCTCCTCGCGGCTGATACCATATTTCTCGCCCAGGTTCTCGGCGGTGATGCCCATGTGGTAATGATTGAAGGCGTCCCACAGGCCGTCATGGACCATGGTGTCGATGGCCTTCCAGTCACCCATGCGCTGGCCATAGCGCGAATTGGGCAGCACATGGGGAGAGGCGGACATGTTTTCCTGGCCGCCGGCCAGGATGATCTCGGCATCTCCGCAGCGAATGGCCTGGGTCGCTAGATGGATTGCCTTGAGGCCCGACCCGCAGACCTTGTTGATGGTCATGGCGGGAACGGTGTCCGGCAGCCCACCCTTGATGGCGGCCTGGCGAGCCGGGTTCTGGCCGACGCCGGCGGTCAGGACCTGACCGAGCAGCACCTCATCGATCTGATCTCCCGACACGCCTGTGCCGGACAGGATATCCTTGATGACATGAGCACCCAGGTCACTGGCGGGAATGCCGGTGAGAGAACCACCGAAGGCACCGACGGCGGTGCGGCGTGCGGCAACGATCACCACTTCTTGCATGGGAAAATCTCCTGAACGTGGATAACGGGCTTGCGTCACCCAAGCATAGGGGACCCCGGCTCGCCGCGGCAATGCCCAAGAGGGTTAATACGCGCAAAGAACGAGATTTTCTCGCCGCTTCGCCGTCTGCCTTGAAGGTAAATGGTGCTCAGCGAGGCAATAACAGGGGCTGGTTATCGATCAGGCGCGTCGTGCCAAGCCGGACGGCGGCGAGCAGGATGGCGTCGCGAGTGGTCGCCGTCACTGGCCCCAGGTCCTCGGCGCGCAGTTCCAGGTAATCGGGCACGAAGCCGGCCTCCCCGAGGCGCGCCAGCCCCCCCGCAAGTGTCGTATCGACACCAGCGCCTTCCTCCAGGTGCTGGCGTAGCTCACGCAGAATCGAATAGAACCGCGGGGCGATAGCTCGCTGATGTGTGTCGAGATAGGCGTTGCGTGAGGAGAGTGCCAGGCCGTCCTCGTCGCGTACGATGGGCACCCCCTGGATCTCGATCGGGAAGTGCAGGTCGTCGACCAGGCGTTGGATGACCGCCAGTTGCTGATAGTCCTTTTGGCCGAAGCAGGCCACGTCGGGCTGCACCAGATTGAAGAGCATGGCGACAATGGTGGCGACGCCATCGAAATGCCCCGGCCGCGAGCCGCCACAGAGCCCTTCGCTGACCTCAGGGACACGGACGCGCGTCTGACTTTCGAGAGGGCGAGGATAGACGATGTCAACCGCGGGGGCGAAGAGCAGGTCGCAGCCCGCGGCCTCAAGTTGGGCCTGGTCATCGGACAGGGTACGCGGATAGGCCGCCAGGTCCTCACCAGCCCCGAACTGCATCGGGTTGACGAAGATGGTCGCCACCACCACATCGCAGCGCTCGCGGGCGGCCGCGACCAGTGCCAGATGACCCGCGTGGAGGTTGCCCATGGTGGGTACCAGTCCGATGCGTTGGCCACGCCGGCGATGGTGATTTAGTGTCGTGCGTAGATCGGGGATCTCTCGCAGGGTATGCATCCTGGCGGATCTCCTGGGAATCCGGTGGTCAGAAACTGTGCTCTTCGGCGGGGAAGCGGCGTGCCTTGACGTCTTCATGGTAGTGGCGAAACGCTCCCTGGATATCGGCGGCCTCGGTCATGAAGTTCTTGACGAAGCGTGGCATGCGGCCGTGGGTCACGCCCAGCACGTCGTGCATGACGAGAATCTGGCCGTCGGTACCGCTGCCTGCGCCGATGCCGATCACCGGCACGTCCAGCGCCTCGGTCACGGCGCGTCCCAGGCTTGCCGGCACGCACTCAAGGAGAATCACCGAGGCGCCGGCTTCCACCAAGGTACGAGCATCCTCGAGAATCTGGGTTGCTCGGTCTGGCTCGCGTCCCTGCACCTTGTACCCCCCCAGCTGATAGACCGACTGGGGCGTCAGGCCCAGGTGGGCGCAGACCGGTACGCCACGCCGGGTCAGTTCGCGGATGCCCTCGGCCATCCAGGCCTCACCCTCGACCTTGACCAACTCGGCGCCAGCACGCATCAATGCACCGGCATCCTCGAGCAGACGCTCGAGACTGGCATTGCTCATGAATGGTAAGTCGACCATCAACAGGCTGGCGGTCTTGCCGCGGACGACGCATCGCGTGTGGTAGCAAATGTCGTCGACGGTCACCGGGAGCGTGCTGGCGTGTCCCTGCAGGACCATGCCCAGGGAATCGCCTACCAGCAGGACTTCGATGCCCGCCTCGCCGGCAACGCGGGCGAATGAGGCATCGTAGGCCGTCAGGCAGCTAAAGGGCTCTCCGGCGTGCTTCAAGCTTTTTAGCGTGCTCAGGGAGACGGTTTTCATGGCGTGCTCTCGTCGTTGTCGGCGGTCGGTGTCGATTGCCGCCCGAGTGGTGCCCATGATTGTTACCCAAACCGCCCCGAAGAGTCGATAGGTAACACGTTCTACACTTTTCAGGCGCCAGGTAACATCGGCGATACGTCGTGATCCCCAAGCGCGGCGGCCAGCCGAGACACCGAACGGCCGTCGGGAAGCCGCAGCTCTGGGGCGACCTCCGCCAGCGGCAGCAGCACGAAGGCTCGGTGAGCAAGCTCGGGGTGGGGCAGGGTCAGACGAGGCCATGCCAGACGATAGTCAGCGAATAGTAGCAGGTCGAGATCGAGGGTGCGGGGACCCCAGTGGCGCTGGCGTACGCGGCCATGACGCTGTTCCAGGGCCTGAAGTTGGTCGAGCAGCGCCAAGGGCGACAGACGCGTGGCAACCGTGGCCACGGCGTTGACGAAGTCGGGCTGATCGGCGGGACCGATCGGTCGACTCACATAACAGGTCGAGGCAGCGAGTCGGCGCGTCAAGGGCAGGTGTTCGAGTTCCTCGAGGGCACGTTTGACATGCCCGCCGGGATCGTCGAGGTTGCTGCCCAGGCCGATCCAGGCACGCTGATCCATCATGTTTCGCTCGAGGGGCTCCGCGGTTTACGACGGCGACGGCGGCGCTTGCGGGACGCGCCGCTGCCTGCCGGATCGGCACCGACCTTGCCCAGCAGGCGGCGTTGCTCGTGCTCATCGGCTTCCTGGAAGGCGGTCCACCAGTCGCCAAGACCCGGTGCGAGTTCACCCGCGGCTTCGCGAAGCAACAGCAGATCATAGGCGGCGCGGAAACGAGGATGCTCGCGAGTCTGGAAGACGCGGCGCCCTCGGCGCAATGGCAGGCGATGCTGTAGGTCCCAGATATCGCGCATCGGCATGCTGAAACGCTTGGGAATCGAGATATGCTGCAACTGGCGCGAGATGACCTGCTGGGAGGCTGCCTGCAAGGCCGGAACCGGCGGCATGCCATCGCCCTCCAGGATGGCCTGGCGCTGTTGCACCGGTCCCCAGAGCAGGGCGGCGAACAGGAATGCCGGGGTCACCGGACGCTCTTCGCGTATGCGTCGATCGGTGCTTTCCAGCGCCAGCTCGACCAACCTCTCGGTCCAGGGCAGCTCGTTCATGGCCTCGTCGGCTTCGGGGAACAGCATTGCGAACAGGCCGAAGTCACACAGCAAGTGGAACGAGGCGACCCCATGGCCAGTCATGAACAGTTTCAGGATCTCATCAAACAGTCGCGCTGGCGGAATCTGCAGCAACAGCGGCGCCTGTTCGAGAATGGGGGCTTCTGTCGCCACGTCGAGATCGAAGTCGAGCTTGGCCGCGAAGCGAACCGCCCGCAGCATGCGCACGGGGTCCTCGCGATAGCGGGTGGCCGGGTCACCGATAAGGCGCAAGGTGCGAGCCTCGATGTCTTCTATTCCCTCGGCAAAGTCGTGGATCGAGTAATCGGCAATGTTGTAGTAGAGAGCATTGATGGTGAAGTCCCGCCGCAACGCGTCTTCCTCGAGATTGCCCCAGACATTGTCGCGCAGCAGCAGGCCAGCATCGGACTGCTGGGCGATGTGATCGGAATGGTCATCGCCCGGTTTGCCACGAAAGGTGGTGACCTCGATGACTTCACGGCCGAAGCGCACGTGCACGATGCGAAAGCGTCGTCCAATGATCCGTGAATTGCGAAACAACTCGCGGATCTGTTCCGGCGTGGCGTCGGTGGCCACGTCGAAATCCTTGGGCATGCGTCCGAGCAGAGAGTCGCGGATGCAGCCGCCGACCAGAAACGCCTGGTGACCGGCGTTGTGCAGGCGATAGAGCACCTTGAGCGCGGCGTCACTAAAATGCTGTCGCGATACCGGATGATCTTCGCGAGAAATGAGGCGCGGCCCCGAGCTGACGACGGGAACAGCCTGTGGGTCGAACAGAGACTTCAGGCGTTCGCCTGGACCCTGCAGAAAGCGGGTAAATCCTTTGAACATGCGGCGATATCGACTCGCGGGTCACGGAAAAGCGTTGAGTGTAGCCGACCCCCGACACCTTGCAAAGCGTCGTACGGGTGGGGTGTCGGGGTAGAGAGGGCAAAACACAGAAAGGGGGAGACCCTACGGCCTCCCCCTAAGCAAGTCTGCAGCATCCTTACCGCTGATTCTTCTTCGTGATGGCGCATCGCCTTGAATACGTACCGCAGTCACCAAGGGCCTTGTAGGCAAGCAAATTGTTATCCTTGTTGATGCTCCCGAGGGCGACCGCCTCGTATTCAAAACAATAATCCAACCACGACGGCATACAGGTCATGCCTTTCCCCGGGTTATTGGTGTTGTTGCCGGGAATGCACGTTGACGGCGATTGTTTTTCTTGATGGCCGTGGAAAGTGCGTCGCGTCCTGATGGCTCCGGCGCTTCGGGATGTTGTTTTGATTGGACCCAAAGAGGGCGAAACGGTCGTTGTTGTTGTTGCACCCCGGTGGTGGGGTCGACCGGCCTTCGCCTCCGCAGCATCACTGTCCGATGTCATTCTTGTTGTTGTTTCTGAGTCGGACCTCGTCCACAGCTGCCTGGTTGTTGTTGTCGTCAGGCGGGGACAAGTGGATTTGTTTTTCTTGACTAGTAAGTAGCAGGGGGTGTGCCAGATGATCGTTAAGTCTTGTAAATCATGTTGTTGAGGTTTTCTGCCGGTAGGCTGTCCTTCACCGACACGCTGTGTGTTACCCCCGTGGGGCCAGAAGGGGGCGGCTGGTGGGTGAGAAGGTAACAATTGGTGCAAATTCGCTCTACGCCTCGTGGCCAACTTATCAGAATGACGGCCGCTGGCCTTGACCCTTGGTCGAAGCCGATGATCGGCTCAGCCGGTGGTGCGTCGTGACGTTTTCTTGCGGGGGATGCCGAGCCGCTGGCGGCGCTCCCAGAGACACTTGCGGCTGATCCCGAGCTTCTGTGCCAGCTCGGTTTCACTCATCTGATCCTGATGCTCCAGCACGAAATGCTGGAAATAGTCCTCCAGCGACAGATCCTCCTCATCCTCGCCTGCCGGCTCGGCGCTTTCCATAAGGTCAGGACCGCCAGCCGGTGGTTTGCTCAAGGGCCGCGTGGGGGGCACGAGGCCCAGGTCGTCGGGGTGAATCAGGTGACCTTCGGCGAGGATGACGCCGCGTTCCAGAGCATTTTCCAGTTCGCGCACATTGCCCGGCCAAGGGTAGTCACGTATGGTGCGGCGCGCAGCCTGAGAGAGTCTGAGTCCTGGATGATCGTGACGATGGCAGGCCTTGCCCAATAGCACGTCAGCGATCTCGAGGATGTCGTCATTGCGCTCACGGAGTGGCGGGAGGTCGATCTCCATGACATTGAGGCGGTAGTACAGATCGAGGCGAAACTCGCCGGTCTTCGACAGCGCACGTAGGTCACGATGGGTGGCGGCGATCAGCCGCACGTCGACATGCCGCGTCTCCACCGAGCCGACCCGGCGGATCTCGCCTTCCTGGAGCACGCGAAGCAAGCGGGCCTGGGCATCCAGCGGCAGTTCGCCGATCTCGTCGAGAAACAGTGTGCCGCTGCCGGCGGCCTCGACCAGGCCGGTTCTGGCGGCGCTGGCGCCGGTGAAGGCGCCCTTTTCGTGGCCGAACAGTTCGGATTCGATCAGCGTCTCCGGTATGGCCGCACAGTTCACGCAGATCAACGGCGCCCTGGCGCGCTTGCTCTGCTGGTGGATGGCGCGGGCCACCAACTCCTTGCCGGTGCCGGACTCGCCCTGGATCAGTACGGTCACGTCAGCGGGTGCGGTCTTGCGAATACGGGTATAGACCACCTGCATGGCCGCGCAATTGCCGATCATCGGCTGGGCGCTCCCGCTCGCCCCGGTGACATCGGGTGGGGCGATGTGCCGATCGGCTTGCTGGTGCAGTATCCTGGCCACCGTTTCGAGGAGTTCGTCATGATCGAAGGGCTTGGCGACATAATCCACGGCCCCGAGTTTCAGGGCCTCCACGGCCGAGCGCATGCTGGCGTAGCTGGTCATGATCAACACCGGCACTGGGTCGGCATGCCGGATGAGGTCGGTGCCGGGTTCTTCGGGCAGGCGCAGGTCACTGATCACCAGGTCGAAGCCCTGGGGGGCGAGCTCGAGGGCTTCGACGACCGAACCGGCTTCGCTGACCTGGTGAGCGTGGCGCTCAAGCAGTCGTCTCAGGGCACTGCGAATGATGGCTTCGTCTTCAACGATCAGAATCCGGCTCATTGGCGTGTGCAACCTCCTGTCGGTTGAGGGGCAGCCAGAGGCGGACTCGCGTGCCCTTTGCCTGGCCTGGCGGCGGGGAGTCGATGTCGATCTTCCCGTCGTGTTCGGCGATGATGCTGTAGACCAGCGCCATGCCGAGCCCGGTGCCCTCGCCGGGGGGCTTGGTGGTCGTGAAGGGCTCGAAGAGATGGTCACGAACGCTGTCATCGATACCCTCGCCCTCGTCAACGACGCTGACCCACAGCCCATCTCCCGTTGGCTCGGTCTCGATAGTGACCCGGTCGCCCGCGCCACTGGCGTCACGGGCGTTACCGAGCAGGTTGACCATCACCTGCAGCAACCGCTGAGCATCGCCCTGGACCTTCGGTTCGGCAAGGCAGCGGTTCTCGAACGCCACATCCTCTCCCGAGCGGGCAAGATGGATCAAGTGCAGCGCTTCGTCGGTGATGTCGGCCATCGAGACCGCACTGAGCGTATGCCCCGATACGTGTCGTCCGCCATGGGCGAAGCCCACCAGCGAGGCGACGATGCGCGAGACCCGCTGGGTCAGTTGCTGGATCTGGCTGGCGGTTTCCAGGATACGGGGATCGTCGGTGTCGTAGCGAAGGTTCTGGGCCAGTGAGGAGATGCCGGTGACGGGATTGCCGATCTCGTGGGCGACGCCAGCGGCCAGCTGGCCGATCGAGGCCAGCCGTGCGGCATGCACCAGCTCGTCCTCGAGCCACTTCATCTCGCTGTGATCCTCGATCAGGACCACCTTGCCTCCGTGCCCGTCCTCGCCGGCATCGAGCTCGGCCTTGTGCAATGTCAGGTGACGCAACTCGCCCGCGAGCTCGATGGGTTGCTTGTAGAGGCGGCTATGGGGGGCGGTGAGTATTCGGCCCAGCAGTTCTGCCCAGGGTGCTGGTAGATTGTCGCGGCGAGCGCCGATCACGCTGTCGCCGTCAATGCCGGTGAGAGCCGCAAGGGCATCGTTCCACATCAGGAGTTCACCGTCATCGCCGAAGGCACAGAGGCCGACCGGCAAACGCGCCAGGGTGCGGCGATGATAGCGACGCAGCCCGTCGAGCTCGCGGGCCAGGCCGGTAAGCCGGGTGCGATAGGCCTCCAGTCGGCTTTCGACAAAGTGGATATCCTCGGTGGCCGCCATCCCGTCGCCTCGGCGGTAGGGCAGGAATCGATCGACGATGTCCTGGGCCACCGACGGGCCCATCCGCCCGGAGAGGTTGGCCTGGATGCGGTCGCGTAGACGCCGCAGCGCGTAGGGCCGACTCTCCCGTGGCGAAAGGCTCAGATCCATGAGCGCGCAATCAACCTCGCGTTCAGCGATGTTCTCGCCGAGGGCTCGGGCCAGCTGCTGTTTGAATTCCTCACTGTTGGCGGCGATCAACGGTAAGCGTTTGGGGCGAATGACGGCGTCGACCGAACAGGCCTCGGCGGCGGCGCGCTCACCGGCCGAGGTGTGGGTCGCCAGCGACACCAGGATCAGGGTAAGGATATTGGCGGTGAGCGACACCAGGGTGACGAGATACCAGGGCGCCTGGCCGTCGATCCCCTCGAGACCCGGCGGCAGCAGGATCAGCCCGGGAAACGCGGCGAGAAGGGGTGGCCACAGGCCCAGCAGCCAGATCAGGCTACCGACAATCAGGCCGCTGACCATGCCCTTGCGGTTGGCGCCCGGCCAGTAGAGCAACGCCAGCATTCCCGGCAGACACTGGGCCATGCCGACGAAGGCCACCAGGCCAAGAGTGGTTAGGTCGTGCTTGACCCCCACCAGGCGATAGAAGAGCCAGCCGCCGAGAACCACCGCAGCGATCAGACCCTGCCGTAGCCACCGCAACCAGCGGTACAGGTCGAGCTTCTTGCCCGGCGGGAGGGCCACTAGCACCAAGTGATTGAGTATCATGCCCGAGAGCGCCAGGGAGATGATGATCATGGTGCCACTGGCCGCGGCCAGGCCGGCAATAAAGGCCGTGCCCTGGAGCCATGCGGCGTCTGACAGCGCGAAAGCATAATAGGCTTCACCGATGCCGGTGCCATCTTCCCCGAGCCGTTGGGCGCCCCACAGGATCAAGGGGATTGGTATCGCCATCAGCAGCAGGAACAGCGGCAATGCCCAGGCCGCCTGGAGCAAGGTGCGTCGTGACAGGGTTTCGGCGAAGGCCACATGAAACATGTGCGGCATCAGAAACGCTGCGGCGAAGAACAGCAGCAGCAGGGTGCGCCATCGCGTCGGGTCGAGTTGCTCGATCCCGGCCTGAGCACTGCGTCCAGGACCATCGAGCCAGGCCTGCAGGTCCACGGGACCGTCGAAGACCACGAACAGGGCATAGGCCCCCAGCACCAGCATAGCGGCAAGCTTGACCAGCGACTCGACGGCGATAGTCGCCAGCAGGGTGTCATGGCGGGCATGTAGGCGTGCATGGCGGGCACCGAAGGCGATCGCAAACAGGGCGATCATCACGCAGAAGGCGAGCGCAAACAGCGAGGGAGTGCCAGTGCCGGTCATCAGGAAGATAGTGTCACCCAGGGTCTGGACCTGCAGGGCCAGCAGCGGCAGGACTGCCAGCAGGCTGATGAGGGTCACTAGGCTGCCGACCCAGCGTGAACGAAATCGAAAGGCGAAAAGGTCGGCCAGCGAGGCCAGTTGGTAGGCGCGCGACAGGCGCTGAATCGGTACCAGCAAGACCGGCGCGAGCAGAAAGGCGCCGGCCACACCCAGGTAATAAGCCAGATATCCGAAGCCCACGCGACCCGCCAGTTCCAGACTGCCGTAGGTCGCCCAGGCGCTGGCGTAGACGCCAAGCGCGAGGATGTAGACTGCTGGGTGGCGGGAAAGACGCACGGGAACCCAGCCGCGCTCCACCGCCAGGGCGCCCACAAATAGCAGCCCCAGGTAGCCGAGGCCGAGCAGCATGACGGCACTTAGGCTGAGGGTCATCGGGGGCCTCTCATCGGCCGTTCGCGTTGGTTGCGGCGTCGCTTGCGCTAACGTTCATCGAGCCTTCGCTTCTGTTCCAGCCAAAGTGTCAGGGCGATCAGTACGCCCCAGATCGCGAAGGGGCGATACCAGGCCACCCCGGGGCTGGCCCAGCCGCTCATCAGCAGCGGGGAGAGCAAGTAGCCACCGAACACCAGCAGTAGCATGATGCGATAGACGTACAAGGCGCTCTCCTTTTATGACGACTCTATTATGGCGTTTCATGAGTCGACGCTTTCACCGCGTCGAAATGGCGTCGCCCTCCGTCACCGTGCGTTTCCGCTCGGGCCGGATACGTCCGACATCCCAGTCGGCAATGGCTTGGTCGAGTTGCTCGCTGACCGGGGCCGCGGCAAGGCCAGGCTGAGGGGCTTGATCCAAGGCCAGAAGCGCACGGTGTAGCAGAGGGCGTACCGAGGCATCCTCGAGCGGCAGCGGCGCGGCCAGGTTCTGTTTGGAGAGTTTCTGGCCACTGGCGTCCATGATCAACGGTAGATGCAGATAGCGCGGTTCGGGCAGGCCCAGTGCCTGCTGCAGCTGGCGCTGCCAGGGGGTGTTGTCGAGAAGATCGGCGCCGCGCGCCACATCGGTGATGCCTTGGTCGGCATCGTCCACCACCACGGCGAGCTGGTAGGCCCATAGGGCGTCCTTGCGCTTGAGTACCACGTCGCCCATCGCCGCCGGGTCAAGGCACTGCTCACCGAGCAGACGGTCCTGCCAGATCACGGGGCGCTGGCCAAGATCGCTGCGCAGCCGCCAGGCGACCGGCTTGTCCGGCTCGCGAACGCCACTGCGACACCAGCCAGGGTAAATCGGATACTGGCGCCATTGCCGGCGCGAGCAGCTGCAAGGGTAGGCGAGCCCCAGTGCCTCGAGACGCGCGAGGGCGCGGGCATAGTGAGCCTCGCGCCCCTGTTGCCAGAGCACCCGGCCGTCCCAATGCAAGCCGAAGGCCTCGAGCTGGGCAATGATGATCTCTGCCGCCCCGGCCGGGCAGCGGGGCGGATCGATGTCCTCGATGCGCAGCAGCCACTCTCCTCCGGCCCGGCGGGCATCGAGGAAACTCGCCAGCGCGGCGATCAGGGAGCCGAAATGTAGCGGTCCGGAAGGGGTCGGAGCGAAACGTCCGCGGTAGTCGGTCACAGGCTCCTCCCAAGGCGGGGGGTGAGCATGCAAACGGGCACCTTGAGGTGCCCGCAACGGTTCCATGAGGGCGCCGTCGACATCGACGGATCAGCCGCCCAGCTGTTTTTCCTTGAGTTCGGCCAGGGTCTTGCAATCGACGCAAAGGGTCGCCGTGGGGCGCGCTTCCAGTCGGCGAATACCGATCTCAACGCCGCAGGCCTCGCAGAAGCCGTAATCTTCCTCATCGATCATGTCGAGAGTCTCGTTGATCTTCTTGAGGAGCTTGCGTTCACGGTCGCGAGTGCGCAACTCAAGGCTGAAGCCTTCTTCCTGCGTGGCACGATCCGCCGGGTCGGCGTAATTGTTCGCCTCTTCCTGAAGGTGGCGCACGGTGCGGTCCACTTCTTCCATGAGCTCCTGCTTCCAGCCCAGAAGAATCTGTCGAAAGTGCTCAAGCTGCTGCTCGTTCATGTATTCTTCACCCTGCGCCGGCTCGTACGGGGTGAATTTCTTGGGCGCTTCCACTTTCTTGTCGGCTACTGGCATGGGACTGCCTCGTTACTGGGTGACTGCTGATCAATACCTGCCGTAATGCACGGTATCTCACGCCAAAGGGATGCTTGTTTATCCGAAATGGACACGTTTTGCAACACTTCAGGCCCTCTGTCCTGCGCTGGCACAATGAAAGTCGTTACCTTACTACACCTTTTGGACCGCGCGACGGACGACTTGTCCCTTTCACGGTCACGACACCGCAAGGAGGCCACCATGGCATGGCATTCGCGAGTCGAACAGATTGCCCCCTTCCGGGTGATGAACCTGTTGGCGAGCGCCCAGGCGCGCGAGGCTGCCGGCCATGATGTTATCCATCTCGAGGTCGGCGAGCCTGACTTTAACACTCCCGAGCCGGTGGTGGCGGCCGGCCAGGCGGCCCTTGCGGCGGGGCATACCCGTTATACTCCGGCAACAGGCCTGCCAGCCCTGCGCAGCGCCATCGCCGGCCATTATGCCGAGCACTTCGGTGTCGCGGTCGACCCTGGCCGAATCATCGTCACGCCGGGTGCCTCGGGCGCGCTATTGCTGGCAAGCCAATTACTGGCCGGCCCCGGCGACCGCGTGTTGATGGCAGATCCCAACTATCCCTGCAATCGTCATTTCATGGCCCTGGCTGGCGCTTCAATCGATGCCGTGCCCGTGGGGCCACAGAGCGGCTGGCAGCTGGATGCCAGCCTGGTGGCGCGCCACTGGCGCGACGAGACGCGCCTGGCGATGCTGGCTACCCCTTCCAATCCCACCGGTCACATGCTCGATGCCGAGTCGCTCGCTGCGGTGGTCGAGACGGTGGCCGAGCGAGATGGCGAGTTGCTGGTCGACGAGATCTACCAAGGGTTGTCGTATGATCTGGCGCCGCTTTCGGTGGCCTCGATCACCCCGGACGCGTTCGTGGTCAACAGCTTCTCAAAGTATTTCGGCATGACCGGCTGGCGCCTGGGCTGGCTGCTGGCACCGGAAGCGGCGGTGGAACCGCTGACCCGCCTGGCCCAGAACGTATTCCTGGCCGCCTCCACCCCGGCGCAGCATGCGGCATTGGCGGCCTTCACCCCGCAATGCCGGGAAATTCTCGAGGCCCGGCGCGCCGAACTCGGCCGGCGTCGCGATGCGCTGCTGGCGGGATTGGCGCGGCTGGGTCTGGCGCCGTCACTGGCGCCCCAGGGAGCGTTCTACCTGTGGCTGGATATCTCGCGCTACAGCCATGACAGCCAGACCTTCTGTCAGCGGTTGCTGGAAGAAGAGAACGTTGCGATCACTCCCGGTATCGACTTCGCCCTCAAGGGCGGCGCGCATCATGTGCGCATCGCCTTCACCACGGGTATCGCGCGTCTGGAAGAGGCGGTCTATCGCCTTGAGCGCTTCCTGGCGCGTCGCTGATGGAATACCCGGCCTTGGCACCCGGTATCCTGCTGCGCCGCTACAAGCGCTTCTTCGCCGACGTGTGTCTCGACGACGGCCGCGAGGTAGTGGCTCATTGCCCCAACACTGGCTCCATGCGGGCCGTGAATGTGCCGGGGTGTCGGGTCTGGCTTGCGGCGAGCGACAACCCCAAGCGCAAGCTGGCCTGGACCTGGGAACTCATCGAGTTGCCACAGCCGGACGGCAGCACGGCGATGGTGTCGGTGCATACTGGGCGCGCCAATCGACTGGTCGAGGAGGCCCTGAGGGAACAGCGCCTGTCCGGCCTGGACGGCTACACGACGCTCAAGCGCGAGGCGAGAGTCGTCGGGGGTGCCACACAGACCCAGGCCCGGCTGGACTTTCGCCTGGATGAACCGAAGCATGCGAGCGCTTTCATCGAAGTCAAGCAGGTCACCTTGAAGGAGCCCGACGGCCACGGCTATTTTCCCGATGCGGTGAGCGCGAGAGGGCGAAAACACCTCTTTGCACTAGCCGACCTGGCGGCCAGCGGGCATCGCGCCGTGCTGCTGTTCTGCGTAGCCCATGCAGGGATTCGCGACGTGGCGCCGGCGGGGCATATTGACCCGGCTTATACCCTTGCCTTGCGCGAGGTGGCGGCGCTTGGCGTCGAAATGCTGGCATACGGCTGTCAGGTGAACTGCCACGAGGGCGTGCCGGCGACGATTCATTTGAGCGATCCGTTGCCCATCCATCTCGGCCCTGCCGACTCCGACTGCGTTCAACGATCGATGTAGAAGCGCTGGATGAAGCTGACCTCGGTCGGTGGGGCATTGCGGTCGTAACGCACGCGTAAATCGAAGCGCATCGGCTCGTCGTCCTGAATGCGGAACACTGCGACCTGAGACGGCGTGTCGCCGATGCGCAGGCTGCGAAACTCGAGCGTTGAGCCGCCGGCCTCGCCGAGGGGGCCGACGGTCCCCTGGACCGACGCCGTCACGGGCGGTGTCGAGCCATCATCCTGGACCTCAAGCACACTGACATTGAGCAGCGCCATGGCAGGACTGCGCTGAATGCCATGCTCCTCGGTGACGTCTCGGGGCAGGAAGCTGGTGTTCACCGCGCTGTAGTGAATCTGGTAATCGCCTATCTGTTCGAACTGCTGGGCAGCGAGCGGCCCCGCCAGCAGTAATAGCCAGGTGAGGGCGATGAGGTGCAGGGGTCGTCGGGTCATCAGGAAGTCTCTCATGAAGCGGGTCGCTAACGTTCAATCCCGGTGGCGACTGACACGGAAGATTGCGATCTCGCCGAACAGGTTGGGCCACCAGCGTGAGGTCCAGTGGCCCTCGTGGTCGCCGATGCCCACGGCACGGTCGACGATAATCAGACCCTTGTCACGGCAGAGTTGTTCAAAATCGTTGAAGGTCGATAGGTGGATGTTGGGCGTGTCATACCAGGCGTGAGGCAGCGACTTTGAGACCGGCATGAAGCCCTTGAAGCCGAGATAGGCACGATGCCGCCAGTAGGCGAAATTGGGGAAGGTGATGATGCATTCACCGGCGACCCGCAGCATCTCGTCGAGCATCAGGTCAGGACGGCGCAGGGCCTGCAGCGCCTGGGTCATGATCACTAGATCGCAGGCGTCGTCCTCGAAGTTGGCCAGGCCCTCGTCGAGGTTCTGTTCGATGACGTTGACGCCTTTCTGCAGACAGGCGGTGATACCGTCGGGATCGATTTCGAGCCCATAACCGCTGACATGCTTGTCGCGGGCCAGGGCGGCCAGCAGAGTGCCATTGCCACAGGCCAGATCGAGGATATGCGCACCTTCGGGCACCCAGCCATGAATGAGCGTCAAGTCGGCGCGCTTCATGACGGGCCTCCCAGATTCAGATCGTGGGCTACGCGGGACATGAAGCCGGCGAACACCGCCTGGTAGCGGGGCTGGGGCATCAGGAAGGCGTCGTGGCCGTGTGGCGAGTCGATGTTGACGAAGCTGACTGCCTTATTGGCCTGGATCAGGGCGTTGACCAGTTCCTTGGAGCGCGACGGTGGAAATCGCCAGTCGGTAGAGAAGCTGACCACCAGGAACGGACAGTAGGCGGGAGCCAGAGCACGGGCCAGGTCACCGCCGTGGGCCGCGGCTGGGTCGAAATAATCCAGTGCCTTGGTCATCAGCAGATAGGTATTGGCATCGAAGGAGTTCGAGAAGGTATCACCTTGATAGCGGAGGTAGGATTCCACCTGGAATTCGACGTCGTAGCCGAAACTGAAGTCGTCGGAGCGCAGGTCGCGACCGAACTTGGTGCCCATGGCGTCTGCCGACAAATAGGTAATGTGGCCCACCATTCGGGCCAGTTTCAAACCGCGACGCGGCAAGGTGTCGTGTTCGTAATACCAGCCCGCGTGGAAATCGGGATCGGAGCGAATTGCCTGGCGAGCCACTTCGTTGAAGGCGATGTTCTGGGCCGACAGCTTAGGGGTGGCGGCGATGACGACTGCATTGGCGATGCGTTCGGGGTAGGCCAGTGCCCATTGCAGCACCTGCATGCCGCCGAGGCTGCCGCCGATTACCGCGGCAAATCGCTCGATACCCAGTCGCTCGGCTAGCCGGGCCTGACTGTGGACCCAGTCGCCCACCGTCACCATCGGGAATTCCGGGCCCCACTGACGGCTGGTGTCCGGATTCAGGCTGATCGGGCCGGTGCTGCCGTGGCAGCCGCCAAGGTTGTTCAAGGAGACCACGAAAAAGCGGTCGGTATCGATGGATTTGCCGGGGCCGATATGCGCGTCCCACCATCCCGGCTTGCGTTCCTCGAGGCTGTGGAAACCGGCGGCATGATGGTGCCCCGACAAGGCATGGCAGATCAGTACGGCATTGGAACGCTCGGCATTCAGGATGCCGTAGGTTTCAAACACCAGGTCGTAGGCCGGCAGCGTCTTGCCGCAGGCCAGCGCTAGAGGATCGTCGAAGTGCGCCGTCTGCGGCGTAACCAAGCCGATTGAGTCGCTTGGTAGCCCGTCGGGTATCACGCGGTCAGCCTCCGGTCGTTGGGTGGGCGTCTGGGTCACAGGCCAACCAGGGCACCGGAAATGCCGGCAGCGCGGGTCAATGATCCCACCACGAGGCCATCAAGAATGCTGATTGCAATAAACGCCACTATCGGCGAGAGGTCGATCATGCCCAGCGGTGGGATGACCTTGCGCAACGGCGCCATGATGGGCTCTACCAGTTGCATCACCATCAGGGCACCGGGGTGGCTGGCGTTGGGTGCGACCCAGCTGAGGATGATCATCACGATCAGCGCCAGAAAGTAGATCTTGAGGATGGCGTTGGCGAGTGCCGCGACGGCACCGATGGCCACGCCGATCAGCGGCGCCATACCGAAGCCGGCGATTTGCAGGATGACCAGGATGCTTACCGCCTTGATCACAAAGCCGGCGGCCAGCGTGGCGAGATCGAAGCGTCCCATCACCGGACCCAGAAAACTCTGGAAGGGCCGCACCACGGGCTGCGTCACTTTTACCACCGACTGGCTGATGGGGTTGTAGTAATCAGCTCGGGATGCCTGCAACAGAAAGCGCAGCATCAGCAGGAACAGGTAGATGTTGATGAGGGTGTTGACCAGCAGCAGGCCGGCGCTTCCCAATTGGCTGCCCATCAGGGCTCCTCCGTAGTCCTTGAGAGTGGGTCGTGTGAACCGGTGTCTCGTGAATGCATGTCGGCGATTAACGCTTGCCCAACTCGTCGGCCATCTCGCTGGCGCGATGCGCACAGGCGATCATGGCATCCTGCACGATACGGCGCAGGCCGGCACCTTCGAGGTGCTCGATAGCGCGTTCGGTGGTGCCACCCGGAGACATCACGTTGCGCTTTAGCTCGGCCGGCGTTGCGTCGCTCTGCATGGCCATCTTCGCGGCGCCATAAGCGGTCTGCATGGCTAGCCGGCGAGCGGTGTCGGCGGGCAAGCCAAGGCTGGCACCGGCTTCCTCCATGGCCTCGAACATCAGGAAGAAGTAGGCCGGTGCGCTTCCGGAGACGGCTGTGACCGCTTCGAGCAATCCTTCGTCATCGACCCATTCTACCAGCCCCACTGCCTCCATCAGCTCGGTGGCGAGCGCGCGTTGGGAAGCCTCGACCCGAGGGTTGGCATAGAGCCCCGAGGCGCCGGCGCCCACCAGCGAGGGCGTGTTGGGCATGCAGCGTACCACGGCCAGCTCGCCGCCGAGCCAGTGTTCGAGGGTCTCGGCCGGCAGGCCTGCCGCCACCGAGATAATCAGCGGCCGGCGTGCCTGGATGGAAGTGTGCATCTTCTCGCAGACTTCCCGCATGATCTGGGGCTTTACGGCCAGCACCACGACGTCGGCCTGTTCGACGGCCATATTGTTGTCGGTCTCGGTGCGAATTCCCAACCGATCGCGCAGCGGTGCAAGCATCTTGTCGCTGGGCGACGTCGCGGTGATGGCCTCGGGTGCGAAGCCGCTGTCTACCATGCCACCGATGATGGCACCGGCCATGTTGCCGGCACCAATGAACGTTACTTTGCTAGCCATGCGCACTGTCCTTTGTTTCATGTGAGACGCCGGGTGCGGCGTCGTCCGGTCGTTATCGGGTGTCGCGCTCGCCGAAGATGGCGGTACCCAGCCGCACCAGCGTGGCGCCTTCCAGCACAGCGGCTTCCAGGTCCGCGCTCATCCCCATGGAGAGCGTGTCGAGCGGTGCCTCTGGAAAACGCTGCTGAAGTGCCTGGAGAGCGTCTCTCAGCCGAGCGAAAGGCCGGCGCTGGGCGTCGAGGCCCTCGGCTTGCGCCGGAATGGCCATCAAGCCGCGCAGGCGCAGGGCCGGCATGGTCAGTACCGCTTCGGCGAGACTCGGCAGCTCATTGAGATTCACGCCCGACTTGCTGGGCTCGTCGCTGATATTGACCTGCAGACACACGTTCAAGGGCCCGCACGCTTCGGGGCGTTGGTCGTTCAGGCGACGGGCGATCTTTTCCCGGTCTACGCTATGCACCCAGTCGAAGTGCTCGGCGACGTCTCGCGTCTTGTTGGATTGCAAGGGACCGATGAAATGCCAGACGATGTCGGGCAGATCGGCCAGTTCAGCCTGCTTTGCCAAGGCTTCCTGGAGATAGTTTTCGCCAAAGTCACGTTGGTCAAGGTGCCATGCGTCACGGATCATCTTGGCCGGCTTGGTTTTGCTGACGGCAAGTAGCCGGGCGTCCTGGTCGGGGCGACCCGCTTCCGCCAGGGCTGTGGCCAGTCGCCCGCGAGCAGTGACGAGCGATTCGTCAAGTGACGGGTTGGAAAGTGACGAGGCTGTCATGCAAAAAGGTCTATCATACGGGCCATCCTAATTTACCCCTTACCGGGAGCAGGGAAACGCATGGATATTACCGAACTGCTGGCGTTCTCGGCAAAGCAGAATGCCTCGGACCTCCACCTCTCGGCAGGTCTGCCGCCAATGATTCGCGTCGATGGTGACATTCGGCGACTCAATGTGCCGGCCATGGAGGACCGCGAGGTCCGTAAGCTCATCTACGACATCATGGCTGATCGTCAGCGCCGCGACTACGAGGAGTTCCTCGAAACCGATTTCTCCTTCGAGGTGCCGGGCGTGTCTCGTTTTCGTGTCAACGTCTTCAATCAAGCCCGCGGCTCGGGTGCGGTATTCCGGACGATCCCCTCGGAAGTACTGACGTTTGACGATCTGGGTATGGGAGACGTGTTCCGGCGCCTGTCGATGCTGCCACGCGGACTGGTGCTGGTAACCGGACCCACTGGCTCAGGCAAGAGCACCACCCTGGCGGCAATGATCGATTACATTAACGATAGTCGCTTCGAACATATCCTGACCATCGAGGATCCGGTGGAATTCGTGCACCGCAGCAAGCGCTGTCTGGTCAACCAGCGCGAGGTCCATCGTGACACCCATGGCTTCGCTCCAGCGCTGCGCAGTGCCTTGCGGGAGGATCCCGATATCATACTGGTGGGTGAGATGCGTGACCTGGAAACGATCCGCCTGGCCATGACCGCGGCAGAGACCGGGCATCTGGTGTTCGGCACGTTGCACACGACCTCAGCGGCCAAGACCATCGACCGTATCATCGACGTCTTTCCCGGTGACGAGAAATCCATGGTGCGCTCCATGCTTTCCGAATCGCTCCAGGCGGTGATTTCCCAAGCGCTGCTCAAGCGTCAGGGCGGAGGGCGCGTGGCGGCCCATGAGATTCTCATCGCCACGTCGGCGGTGCGCAATCTGATCCGTGAAGACAAGGTGGCGCAGATCTATTCGGCGATCCAGACCGGTGGCAACCTGGGCATGCAGACGCTGGATGCCTCGCTGGCCAAGTTGGTTGCCGATAATACAGTGGCCCGGGAAGAAGCCCAGACCAAGGCCAAGAGTGTGCTCTCGAGCTGAAAGAGCGACTCGAACGACAAGGAACGGAGACATGACGGCACAAGAGTGGCTCTATCAGCTGCTGGACATCATGGTGAAACAGGATGCCTCGGATCTGCTGATCTCGGTGAATGCTCCCCCGACACTCAAGATGGCTGGCAAGCTGACGCCGTTGGGGGATCAGGGGCTCACCACCCAACAGGTGCAGGAATTGGTGGGGATCTCGATTCCTGAATCCTCCTTTCAGCGCTTTCAGGTCGAGCATGAGGCAAACTTCGCGCTGAGCCTGCCGGGGCGTGGCCGTTTCAGGGTCAGCGCCTTTCAGCAGCGTAACCAACCCGCCATGGTGATTCGCCGCATCGGGTTGACGATCCCGCACCTGGAGGAGCTCTCCCTCCCGCCTGTACTCGGCGAGCTATGTAACAACAAGCGTGGCCTGGTGTTCGTGGTCGGTGGTACGGGAACCGGAAAGTCGACGACCCTGGCGTCGATGATCCAACACCGCAACGAAACCACCGGTGGGCACATCATCAGCGTCGAGGACCCCATCGAATACGTCCACCCGCACCGCAAGGCGATCATCAACCAGCGTGAAGTGGGCATCGACACCGACTCCTTCGAAGTGGCCTTGAAGAACACGCTGCGCCAGGCCCCGGATGTGATACTCATCGGTGAGATTCGGACCCGGGAGACCATGGAGCATGCGCTGACCTTCGCCGAGACCGGTCACCTGTGCCTGGCCACTCTGCATGCCAACAACGCCAACCAGGCATTGGATCGCATCATCAACTTCTTTCCGCTCGAACGGCATTCTCAGATATGGCTCGACCTGTCACTCAACCTGCAAGCCATCGTGGCGCAGCAACTACTGCCCACGGTAGTCGAGGGAGGGCGCTGTGCCGCCATCGAGGTCATGCTCAAGTCACCGCTGATCGGCGACCTGGTTCGCAAAGGCGAGGTTACCGAGATCAAGAATGTCATGGCGCGATCACGCGACCTGGGCATGCAGACATTCGATCAGGCGCTCTTCGATCTCTTCAAGGCCGAGAAGATATCCGAGGAAGTGGCACTGGTGCATGCCGACTCGCCCAACGACCTTCGCATGATGATCAAGTATGGCGATGAGGGCAGCGAAGGCGTGAGCCAGGCCAAGGAGGCGGCCAGCCATCTTTCGCTGCGCAGCGAGGATGACTTCTAGGTATCGCCCCTTCGCGAGCAAGACTCATTGGTACATCAGGGGGCATAGAGGCCGCCCAGTATTCGGGGGCCACTGGCGCCGGTCACCGAGGGCAGGTTGCCGGCCAGGCCGGCAAGCCTTCGCCAGGCCAGCCAGGCGAATGCACCGCCTTCCAGCCAGTCCGCCGGCCAGCCCCATTCGTCGCTTGCCACTAGCGGCGTCTCGGGGAGGCGCTGCGCCAACCGGCTAAGCAGGACGGGGTTGTGAGCGCCGCCGCCGCAGGGAATCAATGCGGCTGCAGGGGGCGCGTCGAGCTGTTCTCGAGCCATCATCACTCCCATCGCCGCACTGGCAGCGGTCAGCTCGGCGAGTGTCGCCTGTACGTCTTCCGGCCGTTCCTCTCCTTTTAGTTGTGTTTCGAGCCAGCCGAGATGAAAGGCTTCACGCCCGGTGCTGCGCGGCGGTGGGCGATGAAAGAAAGGGTCAGCCAGCAGCCTTTCCAGCAGTGCTTCATCGATCCGGCCCGTGGTGGCCCAGTGGCCACCGGCATCAAAGCGTTCGTGGCGGTGACGGGCATGCCAGGCGTCCAGCAGGGCATTGGCTGGACCGGTATCAAAGCCCAGTGGGAGGCGTTCGTCCTCCTCGGGCGGCAGCAGCGTCAGGTTGGCGAAGCCCCCCAAATTCAGCACCAAACGCCACTCACCTGGCGCGCGGAATAGTGCTTCATGAAAGGCCGGCGCGAGCGGGGCGGCCTGGCCCCCGGCGGCCAGGTCGCGGCGACGGAAGTCGGCCACGACCGCACAGCCCGTGAGTTCGGCGAGCAGGCTGGGGTTGTCGAGCTGCAGGGTGTAGGGGGGGCCGCCGTCATGACCCGATGGTGCGTGTTCGATGGTCTGCCCGTGGCTGCCCAGGGCGGCGATGGCCTTTGTCGGGGTGTTACTCGACGCCAGGAGCGTAGCGACGGCTTGGGCCTGCAGTCGGCAGAAGCTGTCCTCGGCGCGGGCCAACTCGGCGAAGCTTGCCCTCTGGGCATGGCAGAGCGCCCAGAGGTGTTCGTGCAGTGACTGCGGCATTGGCTCGGCATGGCTTGCGATCAGTTGCGGCTGGCCCGTCTCGTCAATGTCGACCAGAACGGCATCGATGCCGTCGAGGCTGGTGCCCGACATGAGCCCCACGAATAGTGGCATGTGTTTCTCCCGAGTCGATCTGGCGTCATCGCGCGCTTACGAGTCATGCTACCATCCTGTCGCATTCGGTGGGCCCGGCAGATGAGCCCGACACCCCTTATGATGTGGAGCAGGAGACGATGACCGATGTTGCGAGCGCGCTGGCGCTTCTTCAGCGCGGCACCCATGAAATCCTTGTCGAGGATGAGCTGAAACAAAGGCTCGCCTCTGGTCGTAAACTGCGTATCAAGGCAGGCTTCGATCCCACGGCGCCAGATCTCCATCTGGGGCATAGCGTGTTGCTGACCAAGATGCGCCAGTTTCAGGATCTGGGTCACGAGGTCATCTTCCTCATCGGCGATTTTACTGGCCGCATCGGCGACCCCTCCGGCAAGAACGTGACGCGCAAGCCGCTCACCGAAAAGGAAGTCAAGGTCAACGCCGAGACCTACAGACAGCAGGTGTTCAAGATCCTCGACCCCGACAAGACCGAGGTACGTTTCAATTCCGAGTGGTTCGCGACCATGAGTGCCGCCGACATGATCGAGCTGGCCGGCCAGAGCACCGTGGCGCGCATGCTCGAGCGAGATGACTTCGAGAAGCGCTACGCGTCAGGGCAGTCCATCTCGATCCACGAGTTTCTCTACCCGCTGGTGCAGGGCTACGACTCGGTGGCCCTTGAGGCCGACGTGGAGCTCGGCGGCACCGATCAGAAGTTCAACCTGTTGATGGGGCGCGAGCTACAGAAACATTTTGATCAGGCCCCACAGGTGGTGATTACCATGCCCCTGCTCGAAGGCCTTGACGGCGTGCAGAAGATGTCGAAGTCGCTGGGCAACTACGTCGGCGTCGATGAAGCACCTGGCGCCATGTTCAGCAAGCTCGTATCGATGCCCGACAGCCTGATGTGGCGTTACTTCGAGCTGCTCTCCCTCAAGTCCAACGAGGAGATCGAATCGCTCGAGCGCGATGTCGAGCAGGGTGCCAACCCGCGTGATATCAAGATGGTGCTGGCGCGTGAGCTGATCGGTCGCTATCACGGTGAGGACGCTGCGGCGAATGCCCATAAGTCAGCCGGTAACCAGCTGGCCGAGGGCGAGCTTCCCGATGATCTTCCCGAGGTCGAGGTCGATTTCGAGGGCAGTGCTCAAGTACCCATCGCGGCGGTACTCAATCGGTCAGGTTTGGCCAACAATAGCGCTCAGGCCAAGGATATGCTCGGCAATGGTCGGGTCAAGGTCGATGGTGAGGTGGTCGAGCGCGACCACATGCTCCAGTCGGGCGAGCGCTACGTGATCCAGGCAGGCAAGAAGCGCTATGCGCGGGTAACGATTCGCTGACAGGCGTTGAATCGGTTGGCGGCAGGCGGTCTATAGCGCTGTGTATGTCATCGTTTTGACTTATTTGGAGCAAGGGCTTGCACGCTTGGCCGGGAGATCGTAGGATACGCATCCGCTGCCAGGGACGGGGGACGTTTTTGGCGGTGCAGGCGGACGAAGTGGTTGTTTTT
>NZ_JAHCLU010000022.1 GCF_018448785.1 Halomonas jincaotanensis
CGACATCAATGCAGCCAGGAATATCCGAACCGCCGGGCTGGCGGGGTTAGCCTGTGGAGCGACTGGAGCGGGGGCAGCGGCCTAGCTGTTGTCTAGTGAAAGCGTGTCGAAGCAGGAAGGTTCTGGGGGTGACCTTAGAACCCTCGCCCAACGCGCGAAGCGCGGCGGGCGAGGAGTGTCAGATTTGTCGTTCTTTTCATCCTTCATCGCCTCATCACCCAGGAGACTCAGTGGCCATACCCGTCGTCGACCCTGACCGCTATGAGCAGCAGCTTGCGGCCAAGCGTCAGTACATCGAGCAAGCGTTCGCGCGCTTTTCGCCGCCCACACTGGAGGTCTTTGCCTCGCCACCGAGTCACTTCAGGCAACGCTGTGAGTTTCGCATCTGGCATGAAGGCGATGATCTCTTCTATGCGATGTTCGAGAGAGACGACGAGACGCCCGACAAGAAGCGCGTGGTGCGTCTCGATGAGTATCCTGTCGCCAGCCAGCGAATCAACGCGCTGATGTCACGCCTACTGGACGCCATTCGCGAAAATCCCCACTTGCGACACAAGCTCTTCCAGGTGGAGTTCCTCACCACCCTGTCGGGCGAGGCGCTAATCACGCTGATCTACCATCGCCCGCTCGACGAGGCCTGGGAGGCCGAGGCGTACCGTCTGCAAGACAGCCTGAGCGTGATGATCATCGGGCGAGCGCGCAAGCAGCGGCGGGTCCTCGCGCGGGACCATGTCTGGGAGCGCCTCGAGTTGGAAGGCCGCGCGTTTCTCTATCAGCAGGTCGAGAACAGCTTCACCCAGCCCAATGCCGAGGTCTGTCGTTCGATGCTGCGCTGGGCAAGGGAGGCGACGCGCCACAGCCAATCGGGAGATCTCGTCGAGCTCTACTGCGGGAATGGCAACTTCACCGTAGCACTCGCCGAGAACTTTCGACGCGTGCTGGCCACGGAGATATCCCGGACCGCTGTCGCGAGTGCGCAGCGCAATCTCGAGGCCAACGGCATCGAGAATGCCGTCATCGGCCGAATGTCGGCTGAAGAATTCTCTTCGGCCCTGAATGGCGAGAAGGGCGGGCGGCGAGTCACGGCGTGGGCATTGGATGACTACGACTTCACCACCGTGCTGGTCGACCCGCCTCGGGCGGGTCTGGACGAGGCGAGCTGCCGTCAGCTCAGCGACTATCCGAAAATCGTCTATATTTCATGCAACCCAGAAACATTGGCGGATAATCTGGCGCGACTGACCGAGACGCACGACGTGACACGTTTTGCACTCTTCGACCAGTTTCCCTGGACTGACCACTGTGAATGCGGTGTCGTGCTGGATCGACGATATTGACAAAGATGAATAAGAGCTGGTCAGACCTCGAACCCTTGTCAAGCGTCGATGCGTATCTAACATGTTCCATGTGCAAGTCGGCAATCCGCTAGGGTCGAGCGAGACACACGCGTAAGCTGAAGCCACTACGGCTTATTTAGCCGTTGTATCGAATTCTCCCGGTCGCCATTGCGACCGCCGGTAGCCGAGGTGATGGATGCAGCCTGTTGCGAACGAAGACGCCAGAAAGGATTTTCTCAAGCAGCTTGCCGAGCGGTTGGCCAGTCGGCTCGACAAGGCCAAGGCCAAGGAAGTGGATGCTTTCGCCCGCTATTTTTATTCTAACGTCCCCCTCGACGACCTGGCGGATCGGCGGCTAGACGACATCTATGGTGCCACGCTTTCCGTCTGGCATTTCATTCAGCAGTTTGATCCTGCCGAACCCAAGGTGCGTGTCTTCAATCCCGATTTCGAGGAGCATGGCTGGCAGTCGACGCATACCTTCGTCGCGTTACTCCATGAGGATATGCCATTTCTGGTCGACTCGGTACGCATTGAGCTCAACCGGCGCGGCATCACCGTTCATGCCATTCATAATGCGGTACTGGAAACCAAGCGTGATGCTCGGCACCGCCTCGAACTGGTGGCCCCACCCGGCGAGACGGCATCGGCAAAGGCAAACGAGTCACTGATCGCTATCGAGATCGATCGTCACTCGGATCCCGCGGTACTCGAGGACATTCAGCGGAGCCTGCTGGAGGTTCTGGTCGAAGTCAGCACCGCCGTGGCGGATTTCGGCCCGATGCGCCAACGCGTCGACCAGGCCTTGGCGGAGGTCAGAGCCAACTGTCCGCCGCAGATCGATCCCGAGGATCATCAAGAAGCGTTGGCCTTCCTTGAATGGCTGCTCCACGATAATTTTACCTTCCTCGGCTACGACGCCTATGAGGTGTCTGAAGGTGAACAAAATGCCCGTCTTGAGCTGGCCGAGGGCAGCGAGCTGGGCGTCTTTCGTCTTGACCTGCCGCGTTATCGTGAGCGTATCCGTACTGATCTGGGCGTCGACGGTGATCACTACGTATTGGTGCCGCAGCTGCTGTCGTTCGCCAAGAGCGCCCACCACGCCCGGGTACATCGGCCGACATACCCGGATTATATCTCCATCGATCGTTACGATGAACAGGGGCGCGTGATCGGCGAACACCGTTTTCTGGGCCTGTTTACCGCGACGGTCTATAACGAGTCGCCGCGCAATATTCCGATTCTGCGCCGCAAGCTCACGTCCGTCATGGAGATCGCCGGTTTCGATCCGAAGGGACATAACGGCAAGCAATTGCTGCAGATCCTTGAGGTCTACCCACGCGACGACCTCTTCCAGATCGATATCGAAGAATTGACCCAAACGGCATTAGGCATTCTCGACATTCGCGAGCGCCGTCGCGTGCGGCTGTTCATTCGCGAGGATCGTTTCGGTCGCTTTTATTCCTGCCTGGTCTATGTACCGCGAGACGTGTTTTCGACCGACCTGCGCCTGCGTATCCAGGAACTGCTCTGCGAGGAGCTCGACGCCACCTTCGGCGACTTCAATACCTACCTGTCGGAATCGGTGTTGGCGCGGATCCAGTTCATTATGCGCTTCAAGGACGGCCAGCCGGGCAACTACGATATCAAGCGACTGGAAGCCAAGATCTCACAACTGGCCCGCAACTGGCGCGATGACCTGCAGGCCGCCGGCATCGAGGGATTCGGCGAGGAACAGGCCAATCTCCTGATGGATCGCTTTCGTGACGGCTTTCCTGTCAGCTATCGCGACGACTTTAGTGCGCGTACCGCGGTTTACGACCTGCAGCACATCAGTGAACTGGATCAAGGCGCACCACTGGCGCTGTCCCTGTATCGGCTGGTCGAGGAAGAGGGAAGTGGGGTCAATCTCAAGCTCTTCCATCAGGATTATCCCATCCCGCTATCCGACGTGCTGCCGATGATGGAAAACCTGGGGTTGAGGGTCATCGGGGAGCGGCCGTATGAAATCCAGGCCACGGATGCCAACTATTGGATTCATGACTTCGACCTGGAGCATCACACCAGTACCGAGGTCAATCTTCAGGAGATGCGCGAGAGCTTTGTCGAGGCCTTTCAGCGCATCTGGATCGGGGAAGCCGAGAACGATGCGTTCAACCGATTGATCATCGGGGCCAATCTCGATTGGCGGGAAGTGGCCATGCTGCGCGCCTATGCCCGCTACCTTAAGCAGATCCGTTTCGGTGTGTCCCAGGAGTACATGGCGGCCACGCTGACCAATCATCCCGAGATCACCCGTGAGCTGGTGGCCCTGTTCGAGTTGCGTTTTCATCCCGACCAGCGACCCGGGGACACCCAGATCGACGCATGCCTGGGCCGTATCAACGGCCTTCTCGATGCAGTGGCCAGTCTCAATGACGACCAGTTGCTGCGTCGCTACGTCGAGCTTATTCAGGCCACGCTGCGTACGAACTACTACCAGCTCAGCGAGGAGGGACGCCACAAGGATTACATTGCCCTCAAGCTAGATCCGTCGCACGTCACCGGCATGCCCAGGCCTCGGCCCATGTTCGAGATCTTCGTCTGCTCACCCCGTGTAGAGGGGGTGCACCTGCGTGGCGGTAAGGTGGCCCGTGGCGGGCTGCGCTGGTCGGATCGCCAGGAGGATTTCCGCACCGAGGTGCTGGGGCTGGTCAAGGCGCAGCAGGTCAAGAATGCGGTCATCGTGCCGGTAGGTGCCAAGGGCGGCTTCATCTGCAAGCGCATGCCGGAGGGCGCCGATCGTGAAACGATGCAGCGCGAAGGTATCGCCTGCTACAAGACCTTCATTCGTGCCCTGCTGGACGTGACCGACAATCTCAAGGGTGGTGACGTGGTGCCACCGCAAAGCGTGGTACGCCACGATGACGATGATACCTATCTCGTGGTGGCGGCCGACAAGGGCACTGCCACCTTCTCGGATATCGCCAACGAGATTTCCCTCGAGTACGGGCACTGGCTGGGCGACGCCTTCGCTTCCGGTGGCGCAAACGGCTATGACCACAAGAAGATGGGGATCACCGCCAAGGGAGCGTGGGAGTCGGTCAAGCGCCACTTCCTCGGCCTGGAGCTCAATACCCAGGTGGATGAGTTCAGCGTGGTCGGTATCGGCGACATGGCGGGCGATGTGTTCGGCAACGGGATGCTGCTCTCAGAAACGATCTGTCTCGTCGGTGCCTTCAACCACCTGCATATCTTTGTCGATCCCACACCGGATGCGGCGTCGAGCTTCGCCGAACGCAGTCGATTGTTTGCGATGCCGCGCTCGAGCTGGGAGGACTACGATACCGGCCTGATCTCGGAAGGTGGCGGTATCTTCAAGCGCAGTGCCAAATCGATTCCGATCTCGAAAGCGATGAAGCAGGTCTTCGCCATCAAGGAGGACAAGCTGTCTCCCAATGAGCTGATCCGCGCCATGCTCAAGGCCAACGTGGATCTGCTCTGGAACGGCGGCATCGGCACCTACGTCAAGAGCAGTGAAGAGTCCGACGCCGAGGTCGGCGACAAGGCCAACGATGCCTTGCGCATCGATGGGCGCGACCTGAACTGCCGCGTGATCGGCGAGGGTGGCAACCTTGGGCTGACCCAGCGCGGGCGCATGGAGGCGGCCACCAAGGGCGTGCGCGTTTATACCGACTTCATCGACAACGCCGGTGGGGTCAACTGCTCGGATCATGAGGTCAATATCAAGAT
Source organism: Halomonas jincaotanensis (assembly GCF_018448785.1). Classification (GTDB taxonomy): domain Bacteria; phylum Pseudomonadota; class Gammaproteobacteria; order Pseudomonadales; family Halomonadaceae; genus Halomonas; species Halomonas jincaotanensis. The sequence continues at coordinate 5,070 of NZ_JAHCLU010000022.1, forward strand.
CCTGCTCGATGAAGTGGTCGAGAGCGGCGACATGACGGGCAAGCAGCGCAACCAGTTGCTTGCCGAGATGACCGAAGAAGTCGCCGACCTGGTGATTCTCGACAATTATCGTCAGACCCAGGCGCTGGATCTTGCCGAGCAGCTGTCGCGTCAGGGTATCGGCCCCTTCCGTCGCTTCATCAGCGAGCTCGAGGCGGCGGGGCAGATCGATCGCGAACTGGAATTCCTGCCCTCGGACGAGACGCTGCTCGAGCGTGTCGCCAACGAACAGGGCATGCTGCTGCCCGAGCTTTCGGTTCTGATCTCCTATGCCAAGAGCACGCTCAAGGGTGACCTTATTGTCTCTGATGTGCCCGATGATCCGGTCATCACCCGTTATGTCGAGCGCATATTCCCCGATGCCCTGGTGGAACGCTTCCATGACCGGATGTATGCGCATCGTCTGAAGCGCGAGATCGTCGCCACCCAGGTAGCCAATGACCTGGTCGACCACATGGGGATCGTGTTCACGCGGCGGCTGATGGACTCCACGGGCGCCGGTCGGGCCGACATCGCCAGGGCTTATGTTGTCGCGCGAGAAAGCTACCAGTTGGCGAGTCTCTGGGAACAGATTGAGGCGCTGGACAACCAGGTTCCCAGCAGGGTGCAGTCGACCATGATGCTGGATCTGATGCGCATGATCCGCCGGGTCACTCGCTGGTTTCTCCGCCATCGCACCGGCATGAGCACTGAGGATGCTATCGCCTATTTCGCACCGCGTCTGGTTCAGCTGCAGGAAAATATTGGCAAACGGCTGCGCGGTGAAGAGTATGAAACCTGGCGTGCGCGGTACGATAACTTCATCGCGGCAGGGGTGCCCGAGACGTTGGCTACCACGGTAGCGGCTTCCGCCAGCCTCTACGCCGGCCTGGGCATCATCCAGGCGGCCCGCCAGACCGACCAGAAGCCGCAGAAGGTCGCCGAGGTCTTCTACGAAATCGGTGATCGCCTCGAGCTGCCCTGGATGATTCAGCAGGTCACCGACCTCAAGGTGCGTGACAGCTGGCAGGCTCAAGCCCGGGAAAGCTTTCGCGACGACATCGATCGTCAGCAACTGGCGCTGACGGTGAGCGTGCTGAAGATGGAAGGCGCGCCTAGCGAGGCGGTTGAGCGAGTGGACCAATGGCTACAGTTGCATGCCGCCATGCATGAGCGCTGGTGCCGGCTGATCGCCGAGGTGGGAAGAACCGGCAGCCAGGGTGGCTTCCCGCTGTTCGCCGTGGCCGTGCGCGAGCTGGTCGACCTGGCGGAAAGTAGCCAGGAGAACTGAGATATTCCTCCTCGCTGGGAGATGGTGCTTGCCTTAATCTTGAACCCCGCCAATCGGCGGGGTTCAAGGTTTTTCAGTGGGTAAGTCGCGCCAAGGCGTCTAGAGCAGGAAGAGGGTAGCCAGACCGAGAAACGCCATGAAGCCCACCACGTCGGTGACGGTGGTCAGCACCACGGATCCGGACAAGGCGGGGTCGATGCCCATGCGCTTGAGCAGCAACGGGATCGCGATGCCCGCTATCCCCGCAGCCAGCATGTTGATCACCAGGGCAATGGCGATGATGACCCCGATGCCGATGCTCTTGAACCACAGGACGGACAGCAGGGCGACCACCAGTGCCCAACCGACGCCATTGAGGGCGGCGATACCGATTTCCTTGCGCATCAGCCACTGGCTATTGGTGCGGCTGATCTGACCCAGCGCCATGCCGCGTATGGCCAGGGTGAGCGTCTGGCTACCGGCAATACCGCCCATGCTCGCCACGATGGGCATTAGCACGGCAAGGGCAACGATCTGATCCAGGGCGGCCTCGAAGCGGCCGATCACCCCCGCGGCCAGGAAGGCGGTGATCAAGTTGATGCCGAGCCAAACCGCCCGTCGCCGGGCGCTGGGCAGCACCGGAGCGAACAGGTCCTCCTCCTCGTCGAGGCCGGCCATGTTCATAAGCGCCTGTTCGGAATTGTCGCGAATGACGTCAACGATATCCTCGATGACGATGCGCCCCAGCAGCCTGCCCTCGTCGTCGACCACCGGGGCTGAGGCGAGATCGTGGGTCTGGAAGAGCGTCGCCACGTCGCGCGACTTCATGTCCATGGAGATGAAGTCCACTTCGGTCTGCATGAGGTCCGCCACAGCCTTTTCGGGATCGTGTGAGACCAGGCGTGCCAGGGGCAGGGTGCCAACCAGCAGTCCATTACGATCTACGACCATCAGCGCATCGGTATTGTCGGGTACCGTTTCCTTCCAGCGCAAAAAGCGGTTCACCGTCTCCAGGCTGACGTCGGCACGCACCCCGATGGAGTCGGTGCGCATCAAGCGCCCCGCACTGTCTTCCTCGAAGGCGAGGGTTTCCTGCAGGCGCTGGCGCTGCTGCTCATCCATGGAACGCAGCATGTCCTCGGCGACCAGCTGTGGCAGGTCCTCGAAGAGTTCGGCCAGATCAGTAGTGTCCAGGCCGGTCGCCGCGGCGACGATCTCGGCATGATCCATGTCATCGAGCAGGGTGCTGCGCACCTCGTCATGGACATGCAACAGAACTTCGCCATCGACTTCTGCCGGTACCCGTTCCCACAGGCGGATGCGATCGGCGGGCGGCAGTGATTCGAGCAGTAGCGCAATCTCGGCCGGCTCGAGGTCGGCGACGACCTCATCGACCTGCTCGGTCTGATCCTTGACCAAGGCGGCATGAATACCGGAAAGGCGATGTTCCAGCGTCTCGGTGGTGTCGTTCATATCGCCTCCATGGCGCTGAAAAATAGGTGGGTAAACATCACGCTGACATTAGGGTGGTGAAATATGACCCAGGAATATGACGCTTGAATAAAGGGCAGTCGTGAAAAGCTCAGCCTGTGTTGTCGACAAGTAGAGCATAAAAACCGTGTAGGGCAGCACATGCAATGATCACGATGCGTGATGGCATGGCGGCCGCGCTGCTATACTCCGGCCTCGCCGTCTGCTGTCGCCGTTCGTTTCCGCGTCTCGGGAGATATCATGTATTCGCTCGTCCGCTCCTTCCTGTTTCGCCTCGATGCCGAGACGGCGCATGGCCTGACGCTATCGACACTCGACATGGTGGAACGACTGGGGCTCTCACGACGGCTCGCCGGCACGGCGGTCGAAGACCCGGCGACGCTGATGGGGCTACGGTTCCCCAACCGGGTTGGTCTAGCGGCCGGACTCGACAAGAATGCCGATCATCTGGACGCGCTGGGTGCCCTGGGCTTCGGTTTTGTTGAAGTCGGCACCGTGACGCCCCGACCTCAGGGGGGCAGCCCGCGGCCACGGTTATTCCGATTGCCCGAGCAGGGGGCCATCATCAATCGCATGGGCTTCAACAATGCCGGTGTCGACCACCTGGTGGCGCGAGTGAAGGCCAGCCGTTTCACGGGCGTGGTTGGCATCAACATCGGCAAGAATCTCACCACTCCGGTCGAGCAGGCTGTCGACGACTACCTGATCTGTCTGCGCAAGGTACACGCCAGCGCCGACTACATCGCCGTGAATATCTCGTCACCCAACACGCCTGGCCTTCGCAACCTGCAGTTCGGCGAGCACTTGGATGTGCTTCTCGGAACGCTGCGCAGTGAGGCTGATCGACTCGACCGTGACGCCGGTCGCCGGGTGCCGCTGGCAGTGAAGATCGCCCCGGATATGACCGGTGATGAGGCCGCCATGGTCGCTCGCTCGCTACACCAGCACGGCATCGATGCGGTGATCGCCACCAACACGACCGTAACACGGCACTCGGTGGCAAGCCTGCCCCATGCCGAGGAGACCGGGGGGCTGTCGGGCCGACCCCTGCTCGAGATGTCTAACATCATGATCCGCGAGCTGCGCCGCCTGCTCCCCGACATGCCGATCATCGGAGTGGGAGGGGTCGACAGCGGCGAGGCCGCCGTCGACAAGCTCACTGCCGGCGCCGATCTGGTGCAGCTCTATACGGGTCTCATCTATCGCGGACCGGGCCTGGTAAATGAATGTGCCCACGCCTTGGCGGATACCGTTGCCGTTCGCGTGGATCGCAATGAGGCACAAAAAAGCCCGTGAAGGTTCACGGGCTCTATAGCTTGGCGGTCGCAATTCTCGCCATTGTTGCGGTAAAACGGGACAGACTAAAAAGAGTTATATCACCATGGGGTTCTTGTGGATGCCCGAGACTCCCGTCATCCCGGACCATTGGTCTCCACGACCTTCACGCCAACCGCTCATCCAGTATTCGCGAAGATTGATTTCCTGACTGGGGCAGTCATCCCTGGAGCGGCCGGAGACGCCCGCCTTGTAGCCGTGAACATAGGCACGCTGGAAGCGATCACGTTTCTGTCGTTTCATTGGACTACCTCTTGATAAGGTACCGAACCGGGAAACTCGCCATGCCATGCCGCCATGACAAAGAATCCACTTCAAGCTCGGGCTTTTCGACTATCCGTTGCCGAGACTCGATTGCCATGCTGAGGAAAAACCCGATGGCAAGAAACGCATGCGTTTTTCATTTGCTAGCACATTAGTGATAGCCCATCACGCTCGGCTTTGTCGACTGATGTTTTGTAACACTCCGTTCACCCGGTCGTCTTTAAGTCGACTTAATTGATCACCCTGTCGATGGTCCCATTCATGAATGAAGTACAACCGCCTGACATGCAGGAATTTGTTGCCACTTGCCCTAAAGGGATCGAGTTACTGTTAGCGGAGGAACTCGCGACGCTGGGAGGAGAGCCCGGCAAGACGACAGTGGCCGGCGTGCATGTGCGGGCCAGCCTCGAGACCGCTTATCGGTTTTGTCTGTGGTCACGGCTGGCCAATCGCATCGTGCTGTGCCTAGGGCGCGAGGAGGGAATCGAGACCGCCGACCAACTGCATGTGGCTACCGCCGCCATCGATTGGCGAAGCCACTTGAATCCCGGTGACACGCTGGCAGTGGATTTCCATGGGCGCAGCGAATCGATCCGCCATACGCGCTTCGCGGCCCAGACGGTCAAGGATGGGGTGGTCGAGCGACTGGTGGCGGAGGGACGCGAGCGACCCGATGTCGATCTTCAGCGTCCCGATCTGCGCCTCTATGCCAATCTGCATCGCGGTCGCCTGACCCTGGGGGTGGATTTCAGCGGGGACAGCCTGCATCGGCGTGGCTATCGACGCGACGTCGGCCATGCACCGCTCAAGGAAAACCTGGCGGCGGCGCTGCTGGTACGTGCCGGATGGCCGGCCCTGGCGAAACGGGGGACCCCGCTGGTGGATCCCTTGTGCGGCGCTGGCACCCTGTTGATCGAAGCGGCGATGATGGCGGCGGACATGGCGCCCAATCTGGCGCGTCAGCGCTTCGGTTTCCACGGTTGGGCCGGTCACCGTGATGCGGTGTGGCAAGAGGTCAGGCGCGAGGCCGAGGCGCGGGCGAGCATCGGACGCAAGCGCTGCAAGGCCCGGTTGTTCGGTTTCGACGAGAGCCCCCCGGCGCTTGCCGCGGCGCGTGCCAATGCCATGCGGGCGGGGATTCCGGCGTTGATCGAACTTCGCGGCGCCGGGTTGGGGGAGCTCGTCGATCCCCAAGACAAGCCGCAGGACTTGCCCGAAACGCCCCGTGGGCTGCTGATCACCAACCCGCCCTATGGCGAACGGCTTGGTGAGCTGCCGGCGCTGGTGCGACTCTACGGGCAGCTGGGAGATCGGGTGAAAGCAGCCTTTCCGGGCTGGCAACTGGCTGTATTCACCGCCAACCCGGACCTGGGGCATCGTATCGGATTACGCGCCCATAAATACTATTCGCTGAAAAACGGCCCGCTGGATGCCCGGCTGCTGCTGATGGAGGTTCCCGCGCATGAGGGTATGGAAGCGGTGGCAGAGACTGCGCCGGTTCGCTCGGAGGGCGCGCAGATGTTTGCCAATCGTCTGATCAAGAACCGCAAGCGGTTACGCAAGTGGCTCAAACAGTCCGGCGAGCGCTGCTACCGGCTCTATGATGCCGACATGCCCGAGTATGCATTGGCCATCGATGTCTACGGTGACCGGGTGCATGTGCAGGAATATGCGCCGCCGAAAACCATCGAGCCTGCCCAGGCCCAGAAGCGGCTGTTCGATGCCCTGTCGGTGATCCCCGAGGTACTCGATATCGCGCCGGACAACCTGGTGGTCAAGCGGCGCGAGCGCCAGAGTGGCAAGGCGCAATACCGCAAACATGCCGCTAGTGGCGAGCGTTTCGAAGTCAGAGAGGGGCGGGCCCGGCTCTGGGTCAATCTACGCGACTATCTCGACACTGGCCTGTTCCTCGATCATCGTCCGGTGCGTCGTATGCTCGGTGACATGGCCGCGGGCAAGCGTTTTTTGAACCTGTTCTGTTATACCGGCGCCGCGACCGTACATGCCGCCCTGGGGCCAGAGCCGCGCGATGGCAGTGACCTGCAGGGCGCGCACGAGAGCGTCAGCGTCGACCTGTCCAACACCTATCTGGACTGGGCGCGCGATAACTTCGCACTCAACGGGCTCGACCCGAGTCGTCACCGCGTGGTGCGTGACGACTGCCTGCGCTGGCTGGAAACCGCCGGGACCGAGTTCGACTTGATCTTCCTCGACCCTCCGACGTTCTCCAATTCCAAGAAGATGGCGGATACCCTTGATGTGCAGCGCGATCACGGTCGCCTGGTGCACCTGGCCATGGCACGCCTCGCACCGGGCGGAACGCTGGTATTCTCCAACAATCAACGGCGCTTCCAGCTGGACCCCGAGCTGACGGGGCACTACGACGTGGAAGATATCTCGGCGAAGACCTTCGATCCGGATTTTCAGCGCCGTCCGGGCCTGCATCACTGCTTCTTGATCCGCCACCGGGTGCCAACATGATCCGTCTCAGGCTCTACACTACGCTTGGCTGCTATCTCTGCGAGCAGCTCGAGGCGTTTTTGATAACCTTGGCGGCCGGCGAGATTGAGCTGGAACGCGTGGAAATCAGCACCGATGATGCCCTGATCGAGCGCTACGGCGTGCGTATTCCGGTGCTGGCCGATGACGCTGGGGAAGAGCTGGATCGCGGCTTCGAGGCCGAGCGACTGGCGGCCTGGCTGGCTGAGCGGGGTTGGCTGTGCGAGGCGAGCTGGTCGCGCTTTCAGCGTGATGCCGAGCCAGACCCGCCAGCCCCCAGAGTGGCCTTTATGCGTAGTGGGCGACGTTATCTTGGCGGCTAGCGGGGCCGACTTGCGATTACAACGCGTCGAGCAATGAAAGCTGGCTGACAGCGTCGCGCCCCTGCGCACTGTCGTCATCGGTCTCGAGGACCTTGCGAAAGCCACGGGACGTCAGAATGGTGGTTTCATCGGCCAGCCACAACAAGGCGTGGTCCCGGTCGTCGGCGAGTCGGTGCTGGAGGCCGCCGTACTGAGTGCCGATCTGCCCCCAGGCACGACTGAATATCCAGTCGCCGAACATGTCCTGATGGACATGCACCAGCACGTAGTCATGGTCGGTTTCCCAGCGGACGATCACGGTAGCTCCCGGCGGTAGAGGGCGCCGCTATCTCGCGGTGCCAGGGTGGTCAAGGCGGTGTGGTTAATAGCGGTATTGTAAGGGCTTGGGCACACTGAACAAGCGAGATGATACCGAAGGTCAGGAGTTTGATCATGAGAATCGTCGTCGATGCCAACGTGCCGGCTGCCGAAGCCTGTTTCGGGGCATTAGGTGAGGTAGTGCGGCTGCCGGGACGCGAAATCGACGCGGCGGCGTTGCGTGAAGCCGATGCGCTGGTGGTGCGCTCCATCACCCGCGTTGACAACGCGATGATCGATGCGGCGCTACAGGGCGGGTCACGTCTGAGTTTCGTCGGTAGCTGCACCATCGGCACCGATCATATTGATCTTCAGGCCTTGTCTGACCATGGCATCGCCTTTGTCAGCGCCCCGGGCTGCAATGCCGAGGCAGTGGTCGATTACGTGCTTGGCAGCCTGTTGACCCTGGCCGAGCGACAGGGCTGGCAGCTGGCCAGCCGGCGCGTGGGGATCGTCGGCGTCGGAAATGTCGGGGGTCGCCTGCTCGGTCGGCTCACCGCCATGGGCATCGACTGTTTAGCCTGCGATCCGCCACGCGTGGAAAGGCAGAGCGACGAGAGCGACGAGCAGGAAAGCACGGCCGGCTTCGTGGACCTCGATACCCTGATCGACGCCTGCGATGTGCTTTGCCTACATACCCCACTGGTGCGCCGCGGGCCTCACGCTACCTATCGTCTGCTCGACGCACAACGCATTGCGGCGCTGGCGCCGGGCACGGTGCTGCTCAATGCCGGGCGGGGAGACTGTGTCGACGCGGCGGCCCTGCGTCAGCGGCTCACCGGCCAAGCCGATCTCACCGCGGTGCTGGATGTCTGGGAGACGGAACCCGCGATCGATGCGGCACTGGCGGATCTCGCCGCCATCGCCACCCCGCATGTAGCGGGCTATAGCCTGGACGGCAAGCTTCGGGGCACCCATCAGGTCTACCACTCGCTTTGCCGTCATCTCGGCCTGCCGAAGCGTCTGGCCCTTGAGGACCTGCTTCCCCCGGCGCCCGTGGCGCGCTTGACGCTCAACGATGGGCTCGCGGCAGAGGAGGCCCTGAGGCTTTGCCTGCGCACGGTTTACGACGTGCGCCGCGATCATGACAGCCTGCGGCGTGCGTCACGGCGACAGGGCATGTCACAGGGCTTCGACGCTTGTCGGGCCGGCTATCCGCTGCGTCGCGAGGCCGCCACCCTGGATGTCGAACTTGGCGCCCAAGCGGGCCACCTGGCACCGCTGTTGCGCGGTGCCGGCTTTCGTGTGGTGAATTAGGTTTCTGTCGTGTGAAATGCCAAGGGCCCGCCATTGGCGGGCCCTTGCATGGCGTAGAGCGGCTTATTGCCGATACGCGGCCTCCTTGAGTGCCCGGATACGGTCATCCAGCGGCGGGTGGCTGGCGAAGACACGCTCCATAATCTTGCGGGTCTGGCCGGTGGTAATGGCGAAGGCCGTCAGGGTGTCCGGCATCTGGTCGGGCATCTGGGTTTCGGCCTTGAGGCGTGCCAGGGCGTTGATCATGGCGCCCGAACCGGCAAGCTGTGCCCCCGCGCTGTCCGCACGGTATTCGCGGAAGCGCGAGAACCAGGCAACGATCATCGAGGCGATCAGCCCGAACACGATCTCGGCAACGATGACCACCGCGAAATACCCCATGAAACCAAGCCCGCCCCCGTCGTCACGACGCAGGAAGCTGTCGACGAGCTGGGCCACTATCCTGGCGAAGAACATCACGAAGGTATTGAGAACGCCCTGGATTAGCGCCAGGGTCACCATGTCGCCGTTGGCGACGTGGCCGATCTCGTGCGCCAGCACCGCGCGCACTTCTTCGGGGCGCATGCGGTTGAGCAGGCCGGCCGATACCGCTACCAGCGCATCGTCCTTGTTCCAGCCGGTGGCGAAGGCGTTGGACTGCTGGGCAGGGAAAATGCCCACCTCGGGGGTCTTGATGCCGGCCTCGCGAGCGAGTTCGGCGACGGTGTCCACCAGCCACTTCTCGGTGGCATTGCTGGGTTGTTCGATCACTACGGTGCCGGTACTGCGCTTGGCCATCCACTTGGAAATAAACAGCGACACCATCGAGCCGGCCATGCCGAAGATGAAGCAGAAGATCAGCAACCCGGTCATGTTCATGCCGTTGGCTTCGAGGTAGGACTCCACCCCCAGCAGGCGTAGGGTAATGCTGGCAACGATGATTACGGCCAGGTTGGTGCCCAGGAAGAGCAGGATTCTCATCATGCGGCGATATCTCCATCAAGCGATTGGCAGAGCCGACCCTCGCGGCTCGTCGGCATACAAGTCGTGGCTTAGATACGGCCGGCGCGCTCAGGTTTCAAGTGGCTGTTGGTATTATTGCGTGCTACTGACGATAGCGCGAAAGGAAGCGCGCGAAGCGCTCCAGCGCATCGTCCAACTGGTCGGCCCAGGGGAGCGTCACGATGCGCACGTGGTCGGGCTCCGGCCAGTTGAAGGCCGTGCCCTGCACCAGCAGGATCTTTTCCTGCAGGAGCAGATCGAGCACCAGTTGCTGGTCGTCATGGATGTTGAACACTTTCGGGTCGAGCCGCGGGAAGGCGTAGAGCGCCCCCTTGGGTTTGACGCAGCTGACGCCGGGAATGGCGTTGAGCTTTTCGTAGGTAATGTCGCGCTGGGCGAGCAGCCGCCCGCCGGGCAGGATCAGGTCATTGACCGACTGATAACCGCCCAGCGCGGTCTGGATGGCGTGCTGGGCCGGTACGTTGGCACACAAGCGCATCGAGGCCAGCATATTGATGCCCTGGATGAAATCGCTTGCCCGCTGCTTGGCCAGGTGCCCCGACAGGATCATCCAGCCGGAGCGAAAGCCGGCACAGCGGTAACTCTTCGATAGCCCGTTCATGGTCACCACCAACTGGTCCTCGCCGGCCAGCGCGCCGGTGGAGACATGCCTGACTCCATCGTAGAGAATCTTGTCGTAGATCTCGTCGGAGAACACCACCAGGTCATGCGCATGGGCGATTTCGAGCAGTTCGCGAACCACGGTCGGTGGATAAACGGCCCCGGTAGGATTGTTGGGGTTGATGATGACGATGGCCCGGGTGTGACTGGTGATCTTGGCGCGAATATCGGCCATGTCCGGCGCCCAGTCGGCCTGCTCGTCACAGAGGTAATGAACGGGACGCCCACCCGAGAGGTTGGCGGCGGCCGTCCAGAGTGGATAGTCCGGGGCGGGGATCAGCACCTCGTCACCGTCATTGAGCAGTGCCTGCATGGCCATCACGATCAGCTCCGAGACGCCGTTGCCGATATAGATGTCCTCGATGCCGACGCCGGGAATCTCCTTGCGCTGACATTCCTGCATTACGGCCTTGCGCGCCGAATAGAGCCCCTTGGAATCGCAGTAGCCCTGAGCGGTGGGCAGATTGCGCATCACGTCCTGCAGGATCTCTTCCGGGGCCTCGAAGCCGAAGGGGGCGGGGTTGCCGATGTTCAGCTTGAGAATACGCTGCCCCTCTTCTTCCAGGCGCTTGGCATGGTCGAGCACCGGCCCGCGGATGTCATAGCAGACGTTATGCAGCTTGTGAGATTTTCGGATCGGGTGGGTGTCCATGGGCTTCCAGTCTTCAGTGGTCGTGCGGGCTTGGTCGCGGGCAAGCCGGGGGTTCGGTGATTATGCGGAGTCGCTGGGAGCGGCGCCATCCTCGGCTTCAAACGCCGTTTCGGGTTCGGGGATGTCGGCCGGCGTTTCCAGGGTTATCCGGCCGAGCTTGCCGTCGCGAAGCTCATGCAGCAGCACTTCGGCGCCACGGTGAAAGTCGATCGTACCACCAGCGCGCAGGCCGCCACGTTTGCTGGCGATCTCGCCGAGAATGGCGTGGCCGTCGAAGCCGGCAATCGCCAACAGGTCGAGTGGCTGAGGGCCGTCGGCCTCGACGCGTTCGGCCTCAGGGTGAGGCGCGTAGGCCGGCAGTGTCTCGAGCCTGTAGCGTGCCTTGAGGGCCTCGGGATAACGCCGGGCGAGTTCGGCCGCCGTGACCAGCGCGACCTCGACGTAATCGATAGCGGTGTCACGAATGGCGCCACTGGCCGCCAGGCGGAAGGCACTGGCCTGGTCTTCGATCTTTGGCCACAGCACCCCAGGGGTATCCGTCAGCGCCACGCGGCCCCCGATGCGCACCTGTTGCTGGCGCTTGGTGACCGCGGGCTCGTTGCCGGTCTTGGCGATACTGCGGCCGGCCAGGCCATTGATCAGTGTCGACTTGCCCACATTGGGGATGCCCATGACCATGACACGTACGTCGCGATCAGCACGTATCTGGCCCGCCAGCGCGTGACAAAGCTTGGGGATGCGCTTGAGCTCCCTGGCCTGGGTGGTCGTCACAGCCAGGGCCCGGGTGTCGGGCTGGGCATCGAAGTGGGCGGTCCACTCGCGGGTCCGCTCGGAGTCGGCTAGGTCGGCCCGCGAGAGGATCTTCAGCACCGGCTTGTGGCGGGTCAGCTCGGCGAGCATGGGGTTGGCGCTGGAGTAGGGCAGGCGGGCGTCGAGAACCTCGATCACCACGTCGATTTCCGGCAGCGCTTCCAGGATCTGGCGGCGTGCCTTGTTCATGTGTCCCGGGAACCAGCCGAGCATTGTCGCCTCTCCTGAAGCCTTGAATAAAACGGCCGTCATCATAGCAGAATGACGGCCGAAACAGGCTGGCGAAAGCGGGCAGGGCGGCTACTCCCCGGCGTGGAACTGCACGGCCACCGAGTTGATGCAGTAGCGCAGCCCTGTGGTCTCCGGCGGACCGTCGGGGAACACATGGCCCAGGTGGGCGTCGCAGCGCGCACAGGTCACCTCGGTGCGCTGCATGCCGTGACTGGTGTCGGTATGCTCCGCTACGCAACCCGCCGTGAACGGCCGGTCAAAGCTGGGCCAACCGCAGCCGGCATCGAACTTGTGCTCGTTCTCGAAAAGGGGGGCGCTGCAGCAGACGCAGTGGTAGATGCCGTGCTCGTCGGTGACCTGGTAATCGCCCGTGAAGGGGCGTTCGGTGCCCTTCTCGCGGGCCACCCGATATTGCTCGGGGGTCAGTTTTTCGCGCCATTCGGCGTCGCTCTTCTCGATCTTGCTGCGCATGGCGAGTCTCCTGTTCAGTGGCGGCATCGGCGGCCTAGCCGATAGGCCCATTGTGGCACCATCCGGCGCCTCTTTTCGCGGTGGATTTCGCACCGCGGTCACGAGGGCTCAACGAGGCCGGAACCCGGCTTGACAGCCCCGGGAGGGCTCGGTAATATTCGCGCCACCTCGATGGATCGAGACATGCGTCCCATTCGTCTAGTGGTCCAGGACACCGCCCTTTCACGGCGGTAACAGGGGTTCGAACCCCCTATGGGACGCCACTCGACTCGTCAGGTGCCGGAAAACAGGAATAGTGCGGGAATAGCTCAGTGGTAGAGCATCGCCTTGCCAAGGCGAGGGTCGGGAGTTCGAATCTCCTTTCCCGCTCCAGGTTCGAAAGAGTGTATACGTCCCATTCGTCTAGTGGTCCAGGACACCGCCCTTTCACGGCGGTAACAGGGGTTCGAACCCCCTATGGGACGCCATCTTCCTGTTATCAGCCAGTGCGAGACTTGCGGGAATAGCTCAGTGGTAGAGCATCGCCTTGCCAAGGCGAGGGTCGGGAGTTCGAATCTCCTTTCCCGCTCCAGATTCTAAATATCTTATGTGTCCCATTCGTCTAGTGGCCCAGGACACCGCCCTTTCACGGCGGTAACAGGGGTTCGAACCCCCTATGGGACGCCACTTCGCTAGCCCTAGGGTTTATATAAGCGGATTAGCTTCGCTGTAAGCATCGTCTGTCGCGATTACCTTCCCTTCCTGTTCGCTTTTTGCTTATCCATGTCCTTTCCATGCCCTTCGTCGGCCGACTTCTGCTCTTGCCGGAGCGGGCGTACCTGCGTTGCCGTCTTGAAGTATGGATGGCCTACCCCAATGTCATGAGCCTGCTTTTGTTCTTTCCTTCACGACGGGTTTGTTTATGGCCGAACCGGCACTCTCCATCCGTGGCTTGACCAAGATCTACGGCAACGGCTTCGAAGCCCTGAAAGGCATCGATCTCGATGTCGCCGACGGTGACTTCTACGCGCTGCTCGGTCCCAACGGGGCAGGGAAGTCGACCACGCTGGGGGTGGTCTGCTCGCTGGTGCAGAAGACAGCCGGCAAGGTGACGATTTTCGGCATCGATATCGACCGGGATTTTGCCAAGGCCAAGTACCATCTCGGCGTCGTGCCCCAGGAATTCAACTTCAACCAGTTCGAGAAGGTCCTCGATATCGTGTTGGCCCAGGCCGGCTACTACGGCATGTCGCGTCGTAAGGCGCTTCCCCGTGCTGAGCAGCTACTCACCGACCTCGGCCTCTGGGACAAGCGCAACGGCAGCGCACGCATGCTGTCCGGTGGCATGAAGCGTCGTCTGATGATCGCCCGCGCCTTGATGCACCGGCCGAAGATGCTGATTCTCGACGAGCCCACCGCCGGCGTGGACATTGAACTGCGCCGCAGCATGTGGGAGTACATGCGCCGCATCAATCGTGAGGAGGGCACCACCATCATCCTCACCACGCATTATCTCGAGGAGGCAGAGAGCCTGTGTCGCAATGTCGGCATTATCAATAACGGCGAGATCGTTCGCGACACCAGCGTGCGTGACCTGCTCGCCGAGCTGAATACCGAAACCTTCCTGCTCGACCTGGCGCATGCGGTGGACGAGGCGCCGGCGATCGACGGTTTCGAGGTCAGGCTCGTCGACACTGCCCAGCTGGCCGTAGTGGTGCATCGTGGTCAGCGGCTCAATGATGTCTTTGCGTCCCTGGGCGAGCAGGGCATCCAGGTGGTCTCCATGCGCAACCGCGCCAATCGGCTCGAGGAGATGTTCGTCTCCATGGTCGAGCAGGGCAACGAGCGACAGGCCGCGGCCCGGGCAGCGGAGACCAGTGCATGAATCCGATGCAGACCGCCATCGCCCTCTGGACCCTGGTACACAAGGAAATCAAGCGCTTCACGCGCATCTGGCCACAGACGCTGCTGCCGCCATCGATCACCATGACCATGTATTTCATTATCTTCGGCAACCTGATCGGGTCGCGGATCGGCCAGATGGATGGCTACAGCTACATGGATTTCATCGTTCCCGGCCTGATCATGATGGCGGTGATCACCAACAGTTATTCCAATGTGGCCTCGTCGTTCTTTTCCAACAAGTTCCAGCGCTCCATCGAGGAGATGATGGTGTCGCCGATGCCCAACTGGGTGATACTCGCCGGCTTCGTGCTGGGGGGCATGGCGCGAGGCCTGGGGGTGGGCGTCATCGTCACCGTCGTATCACTGTTCTTCACCCGGATTGAGGTAGCGCATCCGCTATTGACGGTTTTCGTGGTGGTGCTGACGGCCGCGCTGTTTGCCATCGGGGGGTTCATCAACGCCTTGCTGGGCAAGAAGTTCGACGATATTTCCATCGTCCCGACCTTCATTCTCACCCCCTTGACCTACCTGGGCGGGGTCTTCTATTCGATCTCGCTGTTGCCGTCTTTCTGGCAGGGCGTGTCGATGCTCAACCCCATTCTCTACATGGTTAACGTCTTTCGTTACGGTTTCCTGGGCGTTTCCGACATCCCGGTGGGCTGGGCGTTGACGGCCGTGCTGGCCTTCATTGTGGTGCTGTTCGGTCTGGCGTTGTGGATGCTGGAACGGGGCAAGGGGATCAGGAGTTGAGTGCCATGGATCGTCCCGACTCGCTCGGCGAGGCGCCGTTGGGCCGCGACTCAGCCTACCCGGATGCCTACGATGCCGGATTGCTCTTCGCCATTCCGCGCGCGGTCAATCGGGCACCGCTGGGGATCGAAGCGAGTTCGTTACCTTTTGTCGGCGAGGACGAGTGGCACGCCTTCGAAGTCTCCTGGCTCAACGCCCGCGGCAAGCCCATCGTCGCCGTGGCGCGCTTCCGGCTGCCGGCGGCGTCGCCTCACCTGATCGAATCCAAGTCCTGGAAGCTCTATCTCAATGGATTCAATCAGACCCGGTTCGAGAGCCGCGAGCGTGTAGTCGACATCATGAAGCGGGACCTGGCCGCCGCTGCAGAGGCGCCGGTTTCGGTCGAGTTGTTCGATCTTGACGACGACGCCCTTAGGCCTCGTCCGATGCCCGGGCAGTGCCTGGACGAGCTGGATATCGCCATTAATCGCTATTCTCCGAGCGTAGAGCCTCTGCATGTCAGGGACCAGGTCGTCGAGGAAACGTTGCATTCACACCTGCTCAAGTCCAATTGCCCCGTCACCGGCCAGCCCGATTGGGGCAGCGTGCTGATTCGCTATCGAGGCCAGAAACTCGACCGCGAAGGGCTACTGCGGTATCTGATCGGCTACCGCCAGCACCAGGATTTTCACGAACACTGCGTGGAGCATATCTTCATCGATCTCATGACTCGTGCCCGTCCCGAGCGACTGCTGGTCCTGGCACGCTACGTGCGTCGCGGAGGGCTCGATATCAGCCCCTGGCGCGGCACGCCTGGTGAGTGTCCACCGCAGCCATTGCGTTTGGCACGCCAATGACACGATGAGCTCGCGGGAGGGTGTTGATAAAGTAGCGAGAACTTTTCTCGTTTAATCTTCGATTTGGGAGAGCCGACATGGATGCAATGACGCTGCTGCACGAACGCAGCTCTATGGGCAAGTTGACGGGCCCTGCACCGACCCCAGAACAGCTCGATGCGATCTATCGGGCGGCATTGCGTGCCCCCGACCACAAGGAGCTTCGTCCCTGGCGGTTCGTCGAGTTTTCCGGCGAGGGGCTGTCCAGGCTCGGGGAGTTGTTCGCCGAGGCCGAGTACCGCGAGGATCCCCACGCCGGAGATGCAGCGCTCGATGCAGCTCGCAAGAAACCGCTTCGTGCCCCGATGATCATCGCTGTGATTGCCAAGGTGACCCCTGATGTCGTCGATGTGCCCAAGATCGAACAGGTGATCTCCGCTGGCTGCGCGGCTCACGGTGTCCTGCTCGCCGCGCATGCGCAGGGCCTGGGCGCCATGTGGCGCAGCGGCAAGTACGCTTTCGACACCACGGTGCGCAAGGGGCTCGGACTGGACGACGATGACGAGGTCGTCGCCTTTGTCTACCTCGGCCAGCTTGCCGGACGACACAAGCCTGTTGCCGACCATGACATCAGCGCCTTCGTGGAGCGCTGGAACTGAATCGACGCACGAAACCTGCCGGCGAGATTAAATAATGCTTGAGTGTAACTGTGTGTGTACTATCGTTACTGATAGGACGTCGCACTCCTGCCCGTGTAGAGCGGTGTCCGTATCTCGAGTAGTTGCCTCTCTCGCTGGACAGGAGATCTTCAATGAACACTCAGAATGTCACCGACATCTGCCCATTTATCCCCGAGATCGGTGCGGCCTGTGGGGTAGAACACAAGATCGCTGCCTCGCGGCGTCAGCCTGATGATGGCCCGATGACCATCGAGCAGACCGTAAATGCGCGTCGAGAAGCCGAGTACGTTGCCCGACGCAACGGCATCAAGGAGCCACTACTGCAGTTATGGCAAATCAGGCGGTAAGCGCCGCACATGCTTTCTTCCAGACATTCGTGGTATCACCCAGATGCAACGGAATGCTGGCCATGGGGACAGGCGAGGCGTTATTTCTTGCGCTTATTGATCAGCTCCCGCTCGAAGGAGCCAAGCACCACGATGATCACCAGGGCGAGGGCGGTTACCATCCCGGCAAGGGGGAAGTTATTTAAGCCGGCGGCCACCCCGACGGCGCCGGCCAACCAGATTGAAGCGCCTGTGGTAAGACCGCTGATGCTGCCTCCACTTCGAATGATACTGCCAGCGCCGAGAAAGCCGATCCCACCGATGATGCCTTCTATGACTCGGGTGGGATCGATCCGTGCCGAAGGGTCTCCCACCGCTGTCTCGTACATGATGCTCATGCCGAGAATGGTGAAGGTGGCGGCCCCCAGCGATACCAGCATGTGCGACCGTAACCCCGCCGGTTTACCCCGAAGCTCGCGCTCGAGACCCAACAGTAGCGCCAGTCCCACGGCAACGGCAAGCCGAGTCAGCATGTCCAGAATTGGAATCTCATATTCCATAAGCGCGCTCGATCCATGAGGTAATGCACCATGTACAGGACGTTCTTGAGGTAGCCATACTCAGACCATCATTGTGAACCATAGCCACACGCCAAACAGCACCAAGCCAACAAGGCCGAGCTGTGTTGAATGTTTCCTCCAGAAACTCAGCGCTGCCTCGCCGGTTATCTTGACGAGTATTGCCAGGCCGAAATATCGCGCTCCGCGGGCCAGCATGGCCGCCAGCAAGAAGAGCAGAAAGGGGTAACCGCTCGCCCCCGCGGCCAACATGGCGAGCTGAAATGGAACAGGCGAGAGGCCAACCGTCAGGATGGCCAGGAAACCGTCTTGCTGGATTCGACTGATGGCGTTTTCGTAGGCCGCATCACTGCCAAAAAAAAGAATCAATGTATCGCCCCACTGCGCCATGGCGCTCACACCGAGATAATAGCCCAGGGTGGCGGCAGTGAGGTTGCCCATCAGCGCCACACTCGCCATCGTCCATTTTCGGTGAGGGTGGCATAGCATCCACGGAATCAGGATCAGCTCGATGGGGATAGGGAGAAGCAGCGTTTCCATCATCGACAAGCCGAACAGCATCACCATTGCGTGGCGAGATCTGTCCAGGCGATCAAGCCAGACTTGTGCAGAAAAAGAAGATGATCGTGACATGGCTATCCCCAGCATCCTTGCCCTGAGCCGATAAGGCTCAAGACAAAACTGCTGTATAGCTTTCTTGCGTGTATTTTTAATTAAGTCATAAAAGCTGAAATGCGACGTCGAACTTTACCACGCCGTCCCGAGGTTTTCATTCAGGCTGTCAGCGCGATATTCGCGCGTGATCTGCTGACTTTTCCTTCAAAGTCTCAACAAGTTTACCCCACATGATCCGGTCATCTCGTGGGGGACTGTCGATACGCGACGCTTGACTTTTGGGTTGCCCACAGGTTCTAGATTGAAGATCAAGTTATATTTTTTTCAATGCAAGGAGACTGATGCCCATGAACCCCGCTGCTGCGACACCTTCTTCACAGCATGTGACGGCCCGCGTCTATCGGATGAAGACGGAAGAGCATCTCTGCCCGTTTGGCCTGAAGACCGTGGACCTGCTTAAGCGCAAGGGCTATGCCGTAGAGGATCATACCCTCACATCTCGCAAGGCGATTGAGGCGTTCAAGGAAGACGCTGGTGTCGACACCACCCCGCAGGTCTATATCGGCGATAAACAAGTGGGGGGCTATGAGGAGGTTCGTGCTTACCTGGGGTTGAGCGTGCCCGGCGACAAGGAGACCACCTATCAGCCGGTCATCGCCATTTTTGCCACATCCCTGCTGATCGGTCTGGCGGTGAGCTGGGTGGCCAATGGCACTCTCGTATCATCGCGCATGCCCGAGTACGCCATTGCCACCGCTATGACATTGTTAGGGCTCCAGAAGCTGCAGGACGTGGAAAGCTTCAGCACCATGTTTCTCAACTATGACCTTCTGGCTCAGCGCCATGTTCGCTACGGTTATTTTTATCCCTTCGCCGAAACCTTGGCGGGTATCTTGATGCTGGCGGGAGCATTGATATGGATCGCTGCGCCGTTGGCATTGTTTATTGGTACAGTGGGTGCAATCTCCGTCTTCAAAGCAGTTTATATCGACGAGCGTGAACTGAAGTGCGCTTGCGTGGGAGGTAATAGCAATGTCCCGTTGGGATTTGTATCGTTAACCGAAAATCTTGTCATGATGGGCATGGGGATTTGGATGCCGCTGAAAATGCTCATTTTTTAAAGACAAGCCGAGTCGTCTGACGACAACGATTACACGTATTCTCATTGACCCGCCAAGGAGATGGCAGATGGATATCAAGACCTTCGGTGACCTGATCGACTGGACACGCCAGCTACATGAACACCTGGCGCGGTGTCTCGCTCACTGCGCCGGCCAGCACGAGGAGGAGCGGGCCAGGATGCTGCTCGACTACCTGGCGGACCACGAGGCCGAATTGGAACGCGTCGTGGCCGAGTACGAGCGGCGAGCCGATCCCAAGGCCCTTAAAACTTACGTGTACGATTACCTTGAGCATCGGCCGATCCGCACGCATCGCACCTGTGATGGCCACTACGCGTCTCTGGACTCTGAGGGCATCTGCAGGGAAATATTCGATTTCCATGATCAGGTGATCGACCTATACCGCAGCCTGGTCGGAAAGGCAGCAATTCCCGAGGCGAAACAGCTCCTTGAGTCGCTGCTGGAGTTGGAAGAGCACGAAGCGATGCGCCTGGCTCGACAAACGGGAAGAATGAAAGATGTCTGACAAATACTTTCATTATGCTTCTGGCAGGACTGAAGGTCGGGGGAGGCCGGATGACGCTAATACCGGATGAGCCTCACCTGAGATGACTGAAGACTGTGATGACTGAAGATTAAGAGGAGCAGCCTGCCGGGTGGGCAGCCCCAAAGATCTCCAGTGCTTCGCCCATGTTCTGTTGCAGCTTTTCAATGCGGCTGTCGTGAGCCGGATGAGTGGACAGAAATTCCGGTGGCTGGTCGCCACCGGCATCAGCCATGTTGCGCCACAGGACCACGCTCTGCCTCGGGTCGAATCCCGCTTTCGCCATGATTGCGAGGCCCATTCGGTCAGCCTCGTCCTCATGGGCTCGGCTGAACGGCAAGGCGATACCGAGGTGGGCACCAATGCCCAGGGCCTGCAGCAACTGCGCCTGCCGCAGCTCTCCCTCGCTGAACAGGCCGACCAACAGCAGCGCAGCCTCGATTCCGAGCTCCTGGGTGAGCCGCTCGTTGCCATGGTCGGCCAGGACGTGACCCACTTCGTGGCCGATGACGGCGGCCAGCTGGGCCGGTGTCTTCGCCACACGCAGCAAGCCTGCATGCACACCGATGCGTCCCCCCGGCAGGGCGAAAGCATTGGGAGAGGGATCGTCGAAGACGACTACCTGCCAGGTTTCGGGCATATCGGCCGTCGGATATCGTGCCTTGGCAGCTACAATGACCTCCTCAGCCACGCACTGCACCAATTGGTTGACGGCGGTGTCCTGCTCGATGGGACGCTGTTGGCGCATCTGGTCGAAAGCATCCCCACCAATCTCGGCCATGTAGGTGTCGGGCACTAGTGCCAATTGGACACGCCCGGTGGGCGTCTTCTCGCAACCGATCAGGACCAGAAGTACCAGCAGCAGGACAAAACGCATGATACAAGCTCTCCACTATGAGAGTGACCAGCCGGGCTGGATCAAGGGGAGCGAGCCGGTAATGTCGCTGATCTAGTCGCTTTTCCATTTGATCTGAAACTCTATTTCTTCCTCATCAACTGACCGCTCGTGTTCGATGGTAAATTCGGCTCGTACTGGAACATAAATGCGCTCGCCCGCAATCTGAATATCGAAACGTTCCCCGTTCTCGATGGCATCTGCCAGACGCCGCAGCTTGGCCACAAAGTCGGCCTTCGGGTAGCCTTTTTCTACGTCCCTCTCTTCTTTGGATCCCATGTTTCTCTCCTAAGTGACGTTGTTGCCGCCAGCGCCTGTGGCGCAAGCAGGTTCGTACCCAGTCTAGCAGGTCAATCACACCTTCCACCCGGCGACCGCAGTGATGGCCTGCTGGCATCTGCGAGCAGGGTCGAGACCATAGTAAATTCGCCAACGTCAATCGGGCACGCGGCTACCGGAATACCTGATTGGTAGTCCCGTGGGGCGCATGCTTGATCAGGTCTAATCCACATGAAACGTCGAAGAACCAAATTCGAATCAATGAGTTAGCGGGTCTAATGTATACAGAGGCGGGATTCGTTTCTGTATGGCAGCAGCGTGATCAAAGCCCTGGATTGACTCTACCGAGTTTCCCGGCGGCTCCAAACCTTGGTGAGGAATGAGTCATTAACACGTCGAAGCGACAGGCCCGTGTGTTACGTCAGCGGACGGTACAAATGTTCATTGACTACGAGGCCCACCTCCTCCCCAGTGGGCATCTGGCCATTGTCCTGAAGCGGCTGTACTACCAAATCCTGCGTCGCGGTAAGCGCCACGATCTGAATTCCATCGCGATGATCTACCTGATCGGCAGCTTCGTGGGACGCCTGCTCGATCAGGCCAAATCAACATGAAGTGGCGAAGAACCCGTTTAACCCGCAGGCGGTTGCCAGGGCGGCGACAAATCGCAGGTAATTTTCTCAGAATCTCTCACCCAACGAAAATGAAAGTATTTGCGAAATGTCGGTGAATGAAGAAGCTGTTCTGCTTCTTCCCTGACGTCGGCAAAGGTCATGTCATCATAGTCAACTCCACCACGGATGTAACTCACGGTTGCCTCCGGATGGCGTTCCATGCGATTCAGCAGGTCATAGTATACGATCAGACTGTCATCGCGCTGCATAAAAAATCCTAAGCCGAATTCGGGATCAGCATGACGCACTTCCGCTAGATCATCTAGGTAGCCGAACAGGCTGAGTGGTTCTCGGATCAAGAGATGGTTGGAAACACCCCCCTCCAGCCGCAAATTGGCGAACATGTTCAACGTCTGCGCCGTCTTCAGCCCAAGATAGGGCATGGCACCATTCAGTAAGAACGCCAGCGATACAATGTTGAGCCAATGCCAGCGCGACCAGAGTATTGACTGATGCTGCTTTCCGCGACCGTGGACCACAATGCACAATAATAGCGGAGCCGCAACCACTAACCATAGAAAGCTGACATGCACAAAGTCCCGGTTCACGGCAGAGAAAACCATCAGTATGAACAGGGCCAGCAGTAGGAAAATGAAGATCGGCTTTCTAAGAGTCCGATCGATAAACTGCCAAAGAGTGCTTCTCACAACCTGAAGGGCCCCATCAGGCGACAAGAACAGCAGGTGAAAGAAAATTGTCAAGGTCGTGAACGGCGCATACATAGCGTAGCCACTGAGTGCCAGCAGGCCGTGAAAGCCGATACCAGCCACGATGCCGAGGTGGCGGGTGCGAGGGATCAACAATGCCAGGACGATGGCCGCTTCGATGACCAGGGTGCCGTAGATGGCCAGGTAGCGAAACCAGGTAGCGTCCAGCCAGGTCAGGAAAGGCGGCATGCTGTGCCAAAGTTCAACGGCACAGGAAACTTCGGGATCGAGAAAGCCGGTGTTGATCTTGTGAAAAACACCGTAGAAGTACATGACCACCAACAGCGCCTGGCCCACCGGGCGAACACGTTGGAAAAACGTCTCGAAACTGACCCCGCGAAGCCAGGCATAGCTGCCACCCAACAGCAGAGCCAGCAGCCAGAAATTCTTGAGGATGGTGTGATTGGAAGCCAGCGGCGCCTGAAGCCAGGCATCGATCGCCAGGACAAGCACCAATAGCACCCACGCGCGTACGGACG
This sequence comes from Halomonas jincaotanensis, assembly GCF_018448785.1. Classification (GTDB taxonomy): domain Bacteria; phylum Pseudomonadota; class Gammaproteobacteria; order Pseudomonadales; family Halomonadaceae; genus Halomonas; species Halomonas jincaotanensis. The sequence continues at coordinate 28,057 of NZ_JAHCLU010000022.1, forward strand.
CCGGTGAAAGGAATAAATAGAGGCCGAATAAAAAAACGAGAGGAGAAGTCGGCAATCCCTCGAGAGGGGTATAACGAAAAAGATAGATGATGACATGCAGAATGCTAAAGAGGCCGAAGAAACGCCCTGCCACCTGCAGCAATGCCAGTTCATCCTCGTTCCTCTGTTTGAGGGGTTGACGGCCCATTATCAAGAGTGTTGCGTTCCTGACGGCACGCATCAGAGGATAGAGTAGCGTTGCCAGCCAGTGTCGAGAAAGAATGGCGGCGGTGATGCGATTGAATAACCCAACTCGAGTTGTCATCAACGCCAAACGATGGATGGCCTCTCTGCCGTGGTAGAGGCGGCCGCTCTGCTCCACCACCATGCCCTGGTCAAGATCGAGGCCTTTGGCCTCAAACCTTCGATAGGCTTCCGGTGCCTCACGCAGCGAGATCAGGCGCACCTCCCCTGCTGCCTCGCGAAGTCTCAACAAGTCCACATAGCGGCGGCAGAAGGGGCAGTCGCCGTCATAGTAGATATTGGTTGTCATTCCCTTAGTCTCGACCGGCTCTCAACACGGTAATCTGTATCACAAAAACCAATGGCCAGCATCTATGCCAACCGTTGGTTGTTTCAGGCTAGGTCGAAAATGGTTCAGCGCAATTCGGCGTGAAATCGGTGGGAATTTCGCGTAGGCCGGATAAGCCGAAGGCGCATCCGGCGTGATGATGGTGCCCTCTTCACGCCCGATGCGCTGGCGCTTACCGGGCCTACAGGGTCGGATGACCAGCCGGTGTCGTGCGGTTAACTATCACGCCAGTCAGTGAAGAAGCAAAAAAGCCGCTGAAATCAGCGGCTTAATCGATATTCGTGGCGGAGGGGGAGGGATTCGAACCCTCGAAGCCTTTCAGCTTACGCACTTTCCAGGCGCGCTCCTTCGACCACTCGGACACCCCTCCACGATGTGGCCTCATGCGTGGCCCTTGGCCGTTTCGCATCAGAACGGCGCACACATTAACGGCTTAAGTCCTCGATAGCAAGACGTCTTTTCCTTGGCATCCGGCCGACAGCGCTGCCTCCAAGGTGTCTTTACTACCCTCGGCGCCTGCCGAATCGCTGCCCAGATTGTCCGCACAAACCTACCAATAAGTCGTGAAGGTATCGGACTGGTTAACCGATACCATTTTATAGTAAACTGGTCTAATAAGTTAACGGTCAGGTCGCTAAAGATATGCGGTGTAATCACACTCGAGAAAAGGAATTGCCGAATGGCACATGAAACTCTGTTGAAGCCGACGAAGCTGGGTAGTTTGAATCTGCCCAACCGTATCCTGATGGCGCCGCTGACGCGCGCCCGCACACCTGACAGCGTGCCTGGCAAGCTTCAGGAGATTTACTACGGCCAGCGAGCCGGTGCGGGCATGATCATCAGTGAAGCCACCAATATCTCGCCGACGGCGCGTGGGTACGTGTATACCCCCGGTATCTGGACGGACGAGCACGAATCCGGCTGGAAGCGTGTCGTCGAGGCCGTGCATGCCAAGGGCGGGCGCATGGCGCTGCAGTTGTGGCACGTTGGTCGGGTGTCGCACGAAATGGTGCAGCCGGAGGGCCAGCAGCCCGTGGCGCCGAGCGCGTTGAAGGGAGAGGGCGCCCAGTGCTTCGTCGAATTCGAGGACGGAAGTGTCGGTAACCACCCGACCAGCACGCCGCGAGCGCTGGAAACCGACGAGATCCCCGCAATTGTCGAGGATTACCGTCAAGCGGCGATTCGCGCCAAGCGTGCCGGCTTTGACATGATCGAGGTCCACGCGGCCAACGCGTACCTGCTCAATCAGTTCCTGGCGACAGGCACCAACCTGCGCACCGACCAGTATGGCGGCTCAATCGAGAATCGTGCTCGCTTTCCTCTGGCGGTGATGGATGCGGTCGCCGAGGTGTTCGGGCCGGATCGTACCGGCATCCGCATGACGCCGTTCATCGAGCTGTTCGGCCTTACCGATGACGAGCCGGAGGCCATGGCGTTCTACATGGCGGAGCAGCTCTCCAAGCGGGGTATCGCCTTCCTGCACGTCAATGAGCCGGACTGGGCCGGGGGCGACATTGCCTTTACCGATGACTTTCGCCGTGCGCTGCGCGAGCGCTTCAAGGGCAGCTTGATGTTCTGCGGGCATTACGATGCCGAACGGGCCGAGCGCCTCATCGAGGCCGGTATTGCCGATGCAATAGTGATCGGGCGCTCCTATATCGCCAATCCCGACCTGGTCGAACGGTTTCGGGTCGGCGCCGAGTTGAACGAGTCAGACCCGACGACCTACTACGGTGGTGGTGCGGAGGGGTATACCGACTATCCGTTCCTGAATAATGGATACGATCGGCTGGGATGACCCCCCGCTGTTCCGCACCGCCGCCGATGATACGCCACCTAATCTATCCCCTCAGCCGAGGGGGTTTTGCATTCTGGCTGCATGAGTCGCATGCGTAACGTTTTAACCGGAAAATCGATCATCTTGTTGTAAACTCAAATGAGGCGCCGGCCGCTTCACGCCGGCTTGTCGAGGGATCGATGACGACCCCGGGTTCGAAGGAGTTTCGGATGGATAGCCTCGTACGTCAGTCCAGCAGCACGCATGCCAGTCGTGTGTATGAAGTATTGCGCCAGGACATTCTCCATGGCCGTTTTCAAGCCGGTGAGAAGATCGCCATCAATACCTTGAAGGAGCGCTACGGGGTCGGTCTCAGCCCGTTGCGCGAGGCGCTCAATAAGCTGTCGGCTTATGGCTTGTTGACACAGGAAAACCAGCGTGGCTTCCGGATTCCCGGCCTTAGCCGCGCTGAGCTCGACGATATTGCCGATATGCGTCGCAAGCTCGAGTGCATGGCGCTCGAGCAGGCCTTGCAGTTCGGCGATGCCGAATGGGAGTCGGAGCTTCTGGCCGTGGCGCATCGGTTGAAGCGCGCTGAAAGCGACCACGCCAACATGGAGCATTGGGAGCAGTTGCATGGTCGCTTCCACCGTACCTTAGTGGCGCCATGTGGCTCTGCCTGGCTGCTGCGGTTCATTTCCCAGCTGCACGACCAGTTCGACCGCTATCGCCGTCTGGCCCCCGAGAACGCGTCGATCCGCCAGGTACTGGATGCCCAGCATCACGAACTCGTCGACCTTGCCCTGGCGCGTGATACCAAGGCGGCCGTGCGACTCATCGATCATCATGTCGTGCTGTCCTACGAGGTGGCGCTGGGCGCTGTCGCCACAGATTCATGATCATGAGCCCCGCGGCACCGGCATTGCCGGGAGTGACCACGTCTGCCCGATAATAGGATTTGCGCCTGCCTATCGGGGCCGGTCAGCAAGCCGGCCTGAAAACCGCTGCCATTCAACGCCTTGGTGACACTATCTCACCGTTCTCTCTATCGCGTGACAAAAAGCTACGCAGTTTTATGCTGCACTGCAGCAGAGAAGGGGTTATGTTGGTGGTGTAGTTTTTCTTGGAGATGAAATATGAATATGTCAAAAGTTTCATATACTTCAGTCGATAGCGAAGTACTGGAATTCTGGAATCAGCGGGCCCTGAAACAACGTGCGGCCTTCGAGGCGATCGCCGGCTACCTCGGCTAACAGTCAGGTGATTGGGGGTAAGTCACGATTGCGGTAAGCTGATCGCCGTGTCGATGTAAAGGCATACCCCCACTGACCCGGAGACTTACCCATGCTGTTACGACCCTTGTTGGCCAGTGCATTACTGGTTCTACCGCTGGCGGCCGTTGCCGAGAGCCCCAACATCGAACCGGGACAGTGGAGTTTCACCAGTACCACCTCGGTCGAGGCCGATATGCCGATTCCCGATCAGACCGAGACTTATGATGAGTGCATCGCCCAGAGCGACCTCGATGATGGCTCGTTCGACTTCGTGGAAGAGGAAGAGGGCTGTGAGCTGCTGGAGCATAACGTCTCGGCTGATGGGGTCGACTATCAGATGATCTGCCGCGAAGAAGGCGGTGAAGCGACGATCGAAGGCAACATGGCCTTCCTGGGCGACCGGACTGAGGGTAATGTCGATATCCTGGTCGAATCGCAGCAGATGGGTCAGATGCAGATGCAGACGGTCATCGAGGGTGAACGTACCGGCGACTGCTGACGACTAGGCAAGACAATTCGGGCAAGACGAAAACGCAAAGGCCACCTTGATAGGTGGTCTTTTTTGCTAGGTGGTCTCTTTTAATAGCTGGCCTCTTTTCGAGCTTTTTGTCGGCAAGCGAATCATCGCCGAGCGACCTCAACGGCCGGCCGGGGTGTCGCCCATCTCACGATCCAGTTGCCGCGCCACATCACCGGGTGAGCCAGTTCGACGGGCCAGCAGGTCATAGGCCACCGGCACCACGAACAGCGTGAACAATGTGGCCACGGCCAGGCCACACAGGATGACCGTGCCGATCACCAGCCGCGTCTCGGCGCCCGCGCCACTGGAGACGATCAGCGGCACGGCGCCGGCCATGGTGGTGACCGCGGTCATCAGGATAGGGCGCAGGCGGGTCACGGCGGCGTCGACCAGGGCGTCGTGGAATGCGACGCCCTGATCGCGAAGCTGGTTGGCGAATTCCACGATCAGGATGCCGTTCTTGGCCGCCAGCCCCACCAGCATCACCAGGCCCACCTGACTGTAGATGTTCAATGACTGCCCGGTGAGGTACAGGCCCAGCAGTGCGCCACTGATCGCCAACGGCACAGTGAGCATGATCACGAACGGGTGCACGAAACTCTCGAACTGACCCGCCAGCACCAGGAAGACGACCAGGATACCCAGCCCCAGCAGGAAGCCGGTGGCCCCGCTGGCCTCGAGATAGTCGCGCGACGCGCCCTTGACGTCGGTCTGGGCCTCCGCCGGCAACACATCGTTCACCGCGTTTTCAAGATACGCCAGAGCCTCACCCAGTGGGTAGCCGCTTTCCAGATCGGCCTGAAGCGTGATAGCGCGGATACGATTGAAGCGGTTGAGGGTGCTGGGCCCGGCGAAATCGCTCAGAGAGACCAGGCTCGCCAACGGAATCAGCTCACCGGAACGCGCCGACCTGACACGGATATTCTCCAGTGAACCTGGGCTGGGACGGGCGCCGGTAGCGCCCTCGAGGATGACATCATATTCCTGGCCGTCATCGACGTAGCGGGTCACGGTACGACCGCCCAGCAGGGTTTCCAGGGTCCGGCCGATCTCGGTGACTGTCACGCCGAGCGCGGCGGCCCGGCCATAGTCGATGTCCACGCGCAGCTGCGGCTGGTTTTCCTCGTAGTCGCTGTCGATCCCGGTCAGGCGCGGATTATCCTCGCGGATGTGCTCGACCAGGGTATCGCGCCATTCTGCCAGCTGCTCGTAGGTCCCGCCGCCGAGCACGAACTGTACGGGCTTCTCGACGCGCTGGCCGAAGCCCTGACGCATCACCGGGAAAGCCCGAATGCCGGGGAGGTCGGCGAGTTCCGTACGAATCTCGTCCATGATCGCCCAGGCCGAGCGCCGTTGTGACCAGTCCGCCAGATTGACGATCACGAAGCCGCTATTGAAGGTCTCGATGTTGCCCCAGCCCATGGGGGCTCGCACGACGATTCGTTCAACCTCGCCGGTGTCGGTCATGGGCATCAGCCGCGTCTCGATCTCATCCATGTAGTCGAGCATGTAGTCGTACGTTGCACCGGGGGGACCGCTGACCAGCACCCAGAAATTGCCGCGGTCCTCCTGCGGCGTGTACTCGTTGGGTAACTGCGCGTTGAGCCATACCATACCGCCGAGCACGCCCAGGAACAGCGCGACGACCAGCAGACGCAGCTTCAGGACGCGCTCGAGCAGGGCGCGATAGAGGCGCCGCGAATGCTCGAGCACCCATTGCACCGCGGTCGAGAGGCGCCCCTCGTGCATGTCCGACTTGAGGATCTTGGAGGCCATCATCGGCGTCAACGTCAGCGCCAGCAGGGTAGAGATCGCCACGGCGGCGGCCAGCGTCAAGGCGAACTCCGAAAACAGCCGCCCGATGTCGCCCTGCAGCAGGCTCAGCGGCACGAAGACCGCAATCAGCACCAGGGTGGTGGCGATGACCGCGAACGCGATCTGGCGGGTGCCGCGATAGGCGGCGACCAGCGGGGTTTCGCCCAGTTCCTGCATGCGCCGATTGATGTTCTCCAGCACCACGATGGCGTCGTCGACGATCAGGCCGATGGCCAACACCAGCGCCAGCAGGGTCAGCAGGTTGATGGTGAAGCCCATCACCGCCAGCGCCGAAAAGGTCCCGATCAGCGCGATGGGCACGGTCACCGCGGGTATCAACGTGGTGCGTACGTTGCCGAGGAACAGGAAGATCGCCACCACGACCAGCCCCATGGCGACGAACAGCGTCAGCACCACCTGGGAAATCGCCCCCGAGACGAACACCGACGCGTCGAAGTTGAGCGACAGCGACATGCCGTCCGGCAGGGTGCCCTGCAGGCGGGCCATCTCGGCTTTCGCGCCCTTTGAGATCTCCAGCACGTTGGCGGTGGACTGCTTCATCATGCCCAGGCCAACCATCGGCACGCCGTTGCCGCGAAAGATGGTGCGCTCCTCCACGGCGCCGATCTCGACCTCGGCCACGTCGCCCAGGCGCACCAGGTAGCCATCGCTGCCCTCGTCGAGCACCAGTGAACGGAAGTCGGTGGGTGTCGCGAAGTTGCGCGGCAGGCGCACGATAAACTGGCGCTCACTCGACTCGATGGCCCCGCCGGGCAGTTCGACGTTCTCTTCGCGCAGGGCGTCCTCCACATCGCCCGCAGTCAGCCCACGGGCGGCCAGCGCATCGGCGTCCAGCCACACGCGCATGGCATACTCGCGCCCGCCGCCGACCCTGACCTGAGACACGCCAGGCAGCACCGAGAAACGATCCACCAGGTAGCGATTGGCATAGTCGGTGAGCTCGGCCATGTCGTAGCCATCGCCCGTCAGGCTCAGCCAGACCACCACATCCGAGCTGGAATCGGCCTTCTGCACCTCGGGCGGGTCGGCCTCCTGGGGCAGGTTGTCCAGCGAGCCCGAGATGCGGTCGCGTATATCGTTGGCCGCGGCGTCGATGTCCATGTCGAGGCCGAACTCGACGTTGATGCTGGAGCGGCCATCCTCGCTGGAGGACGAGATGACCTCGATACCCGCCACGCCGGAGATACGATCCTCCAGCACCTGGGTAATACGCGTTTCCACCACGCTGGCCGACGCCCCGGGATAGCGGGTGTCGATCCCCACCACCGGCGGGTCGATGGAGGGGTATTCCTGTAGCGGCAGCCGCTCCAGCGCCAGCAGGCCGAATGCCACGATCAACGCGGCGAGCACCGTGGCCAGCACCGGCCGCTGGATGGAAATGTCCGAAAGGCGCATCAGCTGTCCGCCTCGGCGGTGTCGCGCTGGCGGCTGATGATATCCGCCACCGTCGTGGCATCATCCATGATGCCCAGCAAACGCGCCTGCTGGCCGTCGCGCACGCGGTCGGTGCCGTGGGCGACCACCAGGTCGCCGCTCGCAAGCCCCTCGACGATCTCGACCTCGCCCTCGCGGCGCGCCCCGATCGTTACCTGGCGGCGCTCGACGCGGTACGCCTCGTCTTCGTGAAGCACCAGCACGTACTGTCGCTGCCCTTCGGGAATCAATACCGATTCGGGCAGCACCAGCGTCTCGCGCGGCGGACGTCGCACCACCACGAGCATCAACATGCCGGGGCGCAGGCGCAGCTCGGGGTTATCGAGCTCGGCGCGCACCGTCACGCTGCGGCTGACCGGGTCGACGCGGGTGCCGATGCTCGCCACCTTGCCCTCGAACACCTCTTCGGGATAGGCGGCGCTTTGCGCGGTCAGCGTCAGGCCGGGTTCCAGCAGCCCCAGGCTCACCTCGGGGAGGGTGAAGTCGAGCTTCATCACGTCGAGCTTGTCCAGCGTCACCAGGTCCATGCCCGGCGTGACCAGGGCGCCGACGCTGACGTTGCGAAAGCCCACCCGGCCGTCGAACGGCGCGCGCAACTGGTAGTTGGCCAGGCGTGCCTCGAGCGCCTGGATCTCGGCCTCGACCTGGCGCAGGCGGGCGCGGCTGTCTTCCACCTCGGCGCGCGGCGCGAGGTTGCGCTCCTGCAGCTGCGCCAGGCGGTTAACGGTGTTGCGGCGCTCGTCTCTTAGTGCCTGGGCGGCGCGCAGGTCGGCCTGTTCCTCGTCATCCGCCAATCGCACCAGCAGGCGGCCGGCCTCGACGGTATCGCCATCCTGAAAGTTCAGTTCGCGGATGATCTCGGTGACGGTGGTGGAGAGCGTCACGCTTTCATCGGCGCTCAGCGTGCCCAACCCCTCGATCGGGTCGGACCACGGCTCGAGCGACGCGCGGGCGCCGATCACGGCGGTGGGTTCCTGGGCGGCCAGCGGCGTCGCCAGCAGGCCGAGCACGATCAGCAGGGCGGCCGCCAGGACGCCGGAGGCCGGGGCGAGAGCGCCAGAGAAAGGAAAGCGCGCAGGGTGACGCACGAGGGGCGATATCGGGGGCATGGTGTCTCGTCGTGGCGAATCGGGTGGAAGCGGTATCCAGGCTGGCGAGGTGGTCTACCCATAATCTGGCAGAAAAATGTGGCAAAAAAAGGCAACCGAAAATTAACTGTACAGGGGTTATACATTGAGGGGAAGTGCTCGTGGTGTCTTCTCCGCCATTCAAGTTTACTTAGCTTTTAAAGAGTGGTCCGCCCCTCCTTGTAACCCCTCTCAAACCGCGATGCCCCCTGACAAAACCCGCCCAAAGCCCCCACTCCTCGGCAAAATATTACAGACTGTAACAAATTGTACATTCATTCACGAAAAGCTCATCCCGCATGGAATCTGGCGTGGCGGGGTTTTTGCGCACTGCAAGATAGTTCTATACCGTTGCAAGATTCTCCAAGCGTAACTGGTTTGTAACAGCGATTCTGTGTCCGTGAGCCGAGTCAGGGGAAGGCAAAACTGCCCAACCCGGCCGGCTCCGACCAGAAGCGGTTAACCAACTCGAGTCGTAAGGGAGAAACAAGACATGAACAAACTGATGCAGGGTATCGAGCGTTTTGTACGCGAAGAAGAGGGCACCGAGGTCGTGGAGTGGGCGCTGGTAGGTGGCCTGATCGTGGCCGTCGGGGCGACGATCTTCGTCGCGATCGGTGGTGAGGTTAGCGAGAAGCTGGGCTTGCTTCAGACGGCGCTTGAAAATGACCAAGCTGGTACTGTGGACGGAACTTAATTAGAAGTATAGCCACTACTTTAGCTGGCGCCGATAGGGATATCGGCGCTTCTTTCCTAAAAAACAAGAAGTAATAGGGGATTAACCATGCGCAGCGAAGTCTTGCTGATACCCGGTCTTGTCCTGCTGCTGATCTGGAGCGCGGCGGCCTGGGATCTGCGGTCACGGCGCATCCCCAACGTTCTCGTTATGGCCGGGGCCGCGACAGGAATACTGCTGCACGGAGTGCTGGCGGGTTTCGGCGGTGTCCTGGCCGCCCTTTCCGGCCTGGCAGTCGGGCTTTTGATCCTGCTGCCGGGCTATTTATTCGGGTCCACTGGCGCCGGCGACGTCAAGTTGATGGCGGCGGTGGGCAGTTTTCTGGGTGTCAACGGCGTGTTTCTCGCCGGGCTGGCAAGCATCGCTGCGGGCGGGCTGATCGCTCTGGGATTTGCGGGCAGCGCGCTGTTTTCAAGCGCGTCGATCTCACCCTGGGCGCGTTACGGGCTGATGTTTAAAACCTTGGTTACCACCGGCCGGCCGATCTATATCGCGCCGGTTAAGGGCGAGGTGATGGGCCGGAAGTTTCCGTTTGCGGTATCGATCGCGCTCGGCACCACCGGGATTCTTTTCTGGCAAGCGAGCACCGTTGCAGGAGTCACGTCATGACATTCGATCTCGTTCAGTCAACGGCGGCGCTGACCGGAGACGCGGCCGGTGCCAAGGCGCCAGCGCGGCCCGGGTCGGTGGCGGAGACGGGGCTCGAGCTTCTTTACCTGGCCGATCTGCTCTCCAAGCAGCTTTTCGAACACGGGGTGCTGGACCTGCATCGGCTGAGCCGCGGCAGCGCGCTGTCGGGCGCGATCATCGAGGAGGTCTGCCACTTCCTGCGCGACGAGGGGCGCGTCGAGGTGCGCGGCGTCGGGGAACATGGCGCGCTGCGTTTCGGGCTGACCGACCGGGGGCGGGCAGGTGCGCTCGAGGCCTTTTCTCGTGACGGCTATGCGGGCATGGCCCCGGTGCCGCTGGAGGATTATGTCCGCCAGGTCAATGCCCAGGCGATGAGTGCGGTGGGTATCGGCCGCCGCGAGGTTCACGCGGCCTTCGCCGATACCGTGATCGCCCCCGAAAGGCTCGACCAGCTGGGCCCGGCGCTGCACTCCGGGCGCGCCATGTTCATCCACGGCGAGGCGGGTACCGGCAAGAGCTTTATCGCCAAGCGGCTGTCGCGGCTGCTGCCCGGCAGCGTGCTGGTGCCCCACGCCATTCTAGTAGCCGGCAAGGCACTGCGCTGCTTCGACCCCGCCGTGCACGAGCCGCTCGCGACGAGTGACGACTCGCCCATGGCGCGGCTCTACCTCGAGGACGGCCACGACCCGCGCTATATCCGTTGCCGCCGGCCATGCGTGATTACCGGGGGCGAGCTGACACTCGACATGCTCGACGTCCAGTACGACCCGGCCACGCGCGTCCATCACGCCCCCGTCCAGTTGCGCGCCAACAACGGCATGCTGGTGATCGACGACCTTGGGCGTCAGCGCATGGAGCCTATGGAGCTGTTCAACCGCTGGATCGTGCCGCTGGAAGAGGGCCACGACTACCTGACCCTGAGCAACGGCCAGCATTTCCAGGTGCCCTTCGACGTGGCGCTGGTGCTGTCCACCAACCTCGACCCCTTGGCACTGGCCGATCCGGCCTTCCTGCGCCGTATCGGCTACAAGATTCGCTTCACCCCGCTCGCCCGCGCCGAGTATCTCGGCATCTGGCAGCAGGAATGCGAGAAGCAGGCGCTGGGCTTCGATGCGGCGCTGGCAGGCGTTCTGGTCGACGACTGGCACCGGCGCGCTGGCGTGCCGCTGCTGCCTTGCCACCCGCGTGACCTGATCGGCCTGGCACAGGACTACCTGCGCTACCGGGAGTGTGAGCGCGAACAACTGACCCACGAGGCCCTGAGCTGGGCCTGGCATAACTACTTTGGTGAACTCGGCAACCCCGAGGGGGAGGCATCATGAAAAAGAAAGGCATCGTGTTGATGTTGGGCGTCTCGGTGATGATGGCCACCGGTGCGGCCATGCTGGCCAAGAGCTGGATGCAGGACAGGACCGGCGAGCGCGACGCCATGAACGACATGGCGCAGGTGGTGGTGGCGACCCTGCAGATTCCCTTCGGGGAAACGGTGCAGGCCTCCGATCTGCGCATGATCGAACTGCCCCCCGATGCCGTGCCCGCGGGCAGCTTCACGGATGTCGACAGCGTGATCGGCCGGGTCAGCAACCAGGTCATCTACCCCGGCGAGATCGTGCTCGAAGGGCGGGTCGCCGAGCATATGGGCGGCAGTGCCCTGGCCTCCTTGCTCGAGAAGGGCATGCGGGCGATGAGCGTGCGTGTCGATGACGTGGTCGGGGTGGCCGGCTTCCTGTTGCCGGGCAACCGGGTGGATGTGGTCTCGACCCGGCGCAACGGCGGTAACCGCAACCTCGAGTCGAAGACCATCCTGCGCAACATCAAGGTGCTCGCGGTCGACCAGACGGCCTCTCAGGAACGCGACGGGCCGATGATCGTGCGGGCGGTGACCGTCGAGGTGTCGCCGGACCAGGCCGAGACGCTCGTCGAGGCGACCCAGGAGGGCAAGGTCCAGCTGACGCTGCGCAACCCCTTTGAAAAGGAAGACGACGACGATGATTTCCTGGCGGCCCAGCGCAGCAGCCTGGGCGTGGCCGAACCCGCCCCGGTGGCGAAACCCAAGCCACGCGTGGTGCGGGCGCCCGTGCAGCGGCGGGTACAGGTGATCCGCGGCACCCAGCAGAGCTCGGTCAACGTCCGCAACTGACGGACCGGCATCGATAGCCACGATAAACACGATTCTCACGATAACCACAACGCAACACGTCTTGGCGGGGAAATGACATGCACAGGCAACGGATAACAAGCAAAGGGTGGTCGGTCGTCATCATGCTGTGGCTGGCCATCGGCGGGTCGTCACTGGCGATGGCACAGACCAGTGAGCGACGCGTGGCCATGCCGTACGAGGGGCGCCAGGTGGCGGTCGCGGTCGGCATCAACAAGTCGCAGGTCCTGGAGTTTCCTCGCTCGGTGCGCGTGGTATCGGTGGGCAACCCCGAGATCGCCGACATCGTGGTGATGGACTCACGGCAGATCTACGTATTGGGCAAGTCACTGGGGACCACCAATGTGGTGCTGTGGGACGAGCAAGAGCGGGTGCAGGGCGTGCTCAACGTCGCGGTGACCCACGATCTCGATGCCCTCAAGCGGCAGCTGCACGACATGCTGCCCGACGAGAACATCCAGGTGCAGTCGGCGCAGGGCAGCATCGTGCTCAGCGGTGAGGTGTCGAGCCCCGAGCGCATGGAGACCGCGCTGCGCCTGGCGAGCCGCTTCGCCGTTCCCGGCGAGGGAGAGGGCGAGACCGTGCTAAATCTGATGGAGGTCGGTGGCGCCCAGCAGGTCATGCTCGACGTCAAGGTCGCCGAGGTCTCGCGCTCGCTGGTCAAGCGGCTAGAAGCCAACTTCAACGTCTTCAACGTCGGCTCCTCGGCGCTGCGTCTCGGTGGCGCGGTGGGCGGTGCGAGTTTCCCGGATGCCGAATTCGCAGGCATCGGTGGTGGCGAGCGGATTCCGGTGTTTGGCGGGGGAACGCCCGTCGGGCCGGTCGTCAGCGAGTTTTCGCCCAGCATGGGCTCCATCGAGGACACCGGGATCTTCGCCAGTTACCAGCGTGGCGACTATCTGCTCAACCTGGTGCTCGATGCCGCCAACCGCGAAGGCATCGCCAAGATACTCGCCGAGCCCAACCTGACGACCCTGACCGGCCAGCAGGCGCAATTCCTGGCGGGGGGCGAGTTCCCGATCCCGGTTCCCCAGGGCGACGGGCAGATCACCATCGACCACAAGGAATTCGGCGTCGGCCTGCGCTTCCTGCCGGTGGTGCTGAATTCCGGCGCCATCAATCTAAAAGTCGATGTCTCGGTCTCCGACCTGGTGGCGGCCAATAGCCTGCAGATCGGCGTCGGTAGCCAGTCAAATGCCCAGTTCCTGGTGCCGGCACTCTCCACGCGCAGCGCCAGTTCGACCGTGGAGCTCGCCAGCGGCCAGACCATCGCCATCGCCGGCATGCTCAACGAGAGCCTGCGCGAGAACGTCTCGAAGTTCCCCGGACTCGGCGACCTGCCGGTGCTGGGGGCGATGTTCCGCAGCCAGGAGTTCGTCAAGGAACAGACCGAGCTGGTGATCTTCGTCACGCCCCGCCTGGCACGCGCCTACGACAGCGAGCAGGTACGGCTGCCAACCGGCTCGTTCGTGGCGCCCAGCGATGTCGAGTTCTACCTGCTCGGGCGCTCGACTGGCCAGGGCACCGATGGCTCGCCGGCGCCGCGCCGCGCCTCCGGTGTCGAACTGGAACTGATGTCCAGCCGGGACGACGGCGGTACGGAAGGCCGCTTCGGCCATGACCTCTAATGCTGACGCTTCGGGAGATCACCCCATGATTCGCTTTTCTGATGTTTTGCGCGCCTCGCAACGCGCCTCTCAACACACTTCTGCACCCACCGGGCTACGCGCATCGATACGGCTGAGCGTGCTGGCGGCATGTGGCGCCGCGTTGATGGGCTGCGCGGCGCAGCCTGGCGCCGACCTGCCGCCCTACGGCGACAGCGTGCGCCACATGAAAGAGCTTCAGGTTTACCAACCCGGCGATGAAGTGACACCGCTGAGCGGCGAAAAGGCGGCCGAGGCCATGCGCGCCTATCGCCAGCCGGCGAGCGGCACCCAGCGCGGCAGCATGAGCCCCGTCTTGCCATGACGCTCATCTCATGACGATCGACTGGCCAGACACGATAAGTGGCGATCCTTGCGCCTTCCAATTGGCGGTAGCCCGGCAACATACAGGTAGGAAAAACGGCATGCGTTATCGACTCAACATACTGCTGGCGGGACGCGCCCGCGACGAGCTTGGCTTCCTGGAGACGCTGTTGCGTAGCCAGGGCGATATCGACGTCACCACCAAGGTGATCGTCAATGGCCATGCCGACCCCTTGCATGACGTGACGCCGCTGCCCGACGCCCTGGTGTTGCTGGTCAGCGATCATTGGGAGGCCGAGCTGACGGCCCTCTGCGAGCGGGCGGCCAGCGAGCGGCCGACGCTGCTGGTGGTGGGGCCCAAGGGCAATGTCGAGCTGATTCGCCTGGCGATGCGCGCCGGAGCTCGCGATTTCTTCTCGCCGCCCATCGACGATGGCGAGATCACCCAGTTCATCCGTCAGCTGACCCGCGACCGGATCGTCGACCCCCAGCGCAAGTCGGCGCGCCTGACGGCGGTGATCAATGCCAAGGGGGGCTCGGGGGCCAGCGTGGTGGCTGCCAATCTGGCGCATATCCTCGCCTGCCGCGATCGGCGCACGATGCTGATCGACCTGGATGTGCAGTTCGGCTCGCTGCCGCTGTATCTCAACCTGACCCCCGAAAACGGCCTGGTGCGGGCCCTGGAAGCCGCCGACAGCCTGGATGAGGTGGCGCTGGAAGGCTATGTGCAGAGCCACGAGAGCGGGCTGGACCTGCTGGCGTCGTCTCCCGAGGACATGGTGACCATCGCCGAGGTGCCCGAGACGCGCATCGATCAATTGATCCAGGTACTCGGCCGGGCCTACGACGATGTCGTCGTTGACCTGCCGCGCTGGATCAGCGGGCCCACGGCCACGGTGCTCGAACGCTCCGATCACGTCCTGATGGTGATGGAGCAGAGTGTCGCGCACCTTCGCGATGCGCGTCGCCTGCGCGACATCCTGCGCCACGAACTGAGGCTGACGGCCACGCGGCTGACCATCGTCGTCAATCGTTACGACAAGCGTAATGCGGTGGGTCTCTCGGATATCCGCGAGACGATTCCGGGCGTGCCGGTGCTGACGCTGCCCAACGATTTTCGCCGGGTCACCCACAGCATCAACGTGGGAAGTCCGCTGCGTGAACAGTCGCGCAAGGCGCCGGTGACCCGCCAGCTTGGGGCGCTGGCCAGCTCGCTGGATAGCGACAGCCACTCGTCAACCACGCCCGAGCGCACCAAGAAAAAATGGCCGCTGCTGCGCTGGGCGCGGCATTAGTACCCGCATTAGTAGCGGCATGAATGGCGGCATTGATAACTCACTTAATAACTCACCAGGTAATCCTGGTTGAACCGAACAATGGCAGTATAGGGAGACAGGGCGATGAGCTTACGCGAAAGACTGGGCGGTGAAGGCAGTGCGGAAATGCCCCGCGCTTCCTGGGGACTCAAGGCCTCACGCAGTAGCGGTGAAGCGCTCACGCGCACCGAGCAGGAGTGCAAGCAGGCGCTGTTCCGCAAGCTGGTCAAGGTGCTGGATCTGTCGTTGCTGGGCAGTCTCGATGAGCGGGAGGCGCGGCTGCAGATCCAGCAGGTCTGCGAATCGCTCATGGGCGAAGAGGCGCTGCCGTTCAATGCCGCCGTGCGCCAGCGCATCGTCACCGAGCTGCAGGATGAGGTGCTGGGCCTGGGGCCGCTGGAAGCCCTGCTGGCCGACAAGACGGTCTCGGACATCCTGGTCAACGGCACGACGCCGATCTTCGTCGAGCGCAACGGCAAGCTCGAACAGACCACCTTGCGCTTCGACAGCGACCGTCACCTGATGACCATCATCGACCGCATCGTCTCGGGGGTAGGGCGGCGCATCGATGAATCCTCGCCGATGGTCGATGCACGACTCAAGGACGGCTCGCGCGTCAACGCCATAGTGCCGCCACTGGCCATCGACGGCCCCATGCTGTCGATCCGGCGCTTTGCGGTCGAGCGCCTGACCGTCGATAACCTCATCGAGACCGGTTCGCTGAATGCCGAAATCGCCCAGCTGCTGGAGGCGGTGGTCAAGTCACGGCTCAACGTGCTGGTGTCGGGGGGAACCGGCGCCGGCAAGACGACGATGCTGAATATCCTCTCGGGTTTCATTCCGCACCGCGAGCGCATCGTCACCATCGAGGACTCGGCCGAGCTGCAGCTGCAGCAGCCCCACGTGGTGCGTCTGGAAACCCGGCCGCCGAATATCGAGTCGCGGGGGGAGGTGACTCAGCGGGATCTGGTCCGCAACAGCCTGCGCATGCGCCCGGATCGCATCATCATCGGTGAGGTGCGTGGCAGCGAAGCCTTCGACATGCTGCAGGCGATGAACACCGGCCACGACGGCTCGTTGACCACCATCCACGCCAATACGCCGCGGGATGCATTGACGCGGATCGAGAGCATGGTGGCCATGAGCGGCTTCCAGTTGCCCGCCAAGGCGCTGCGCGCCCAGATCGCCTCGGCCATCAATGTCGTGTTGCAGGTCGAGCGCCTGGAGGATGGCAAGCGCCGGCTGGTCAGCGTGCAGGAAATCAATGGCCAGGAAGGCGACATCATCACCATGTCGGAGATCTTCCGCTTCGAGCGCAGCGGGGTCGACGAGGAAGGCAACGTCATCGGCGAGTATACCGCGACCGGCGTGGTGCCGGGCTTCTACGATCACCTGAAGCGCCGCGGCATGGCGCCGGGCCTCGAGGTGTTCCAGATCGGTGGGGGCCGGCGGTCATGGAGCTGAGCCGCTTCATTCCCGAGCTCTCCGACGGGGCGATCTTCATCGGCATGGTGTTCATCGCCGCCTTCCTGCTGATGCAGAGCTTCATCGTGCCGGCGTTCGGGGAGAACCGTCAGTCGCGCAAGCGACTCAAGAAGCGCCTGAATGAGATCTCGCGCGAGCAGGGCCCGCAGCAGGTGTCGTTGGTCAGGAAAAAATACCTGCGCGACCTCGGCCCGCTGGAGCGGGCGCTGGAATCGCTACCGGGCATGCAGCGCCTCGAGCGCCTGGTCGAACAGGCGGGCAAGGAAACACCGGCCTACCGCGTCGTGCTGTTTGCCGTCTGCCTGGGGGGCATTGCAGGGGTCACGGGATTTCACCTGCTGCCGAATCCGATGTTCGGGATCCTGCTCGGGCTGGCGGTGTGGGCTTTTCCCTTCATGCGCCTGCTGAGGGCACGCAGCCAGCGCCTGGCCAAGTTCGAGGAGCAGCTCCCCGAAGCGCTGATCGTGATGTCGCGGGCGCTGCGCGCCGGGCACCCGTTCAGCGATGCAATGCGCTTGGTCGCCGACGAGATGGCCGAGCCGGTCGCCGGGGAGTTTCGCACCACCTTCATGGAGATCAACTATGGCGGTGACGTGCGCAGCGCCATGAACGGACTGCTCGACCGTGTCGAGAGCGTCACGGTGATGGTGTTCGTGACCTCGGTGCTGATCCAGAAGGAGACCGGCGGCAATCTGGCCGAGCTGCTCGACGGCCTGGCCGCGGTGATCCGCGATCGGTTCCGCTTCCATCGCAAGCTGCGCACGCTGTCGGCCCAGGGAAAGATGGCCGCCTGGATACTCTCGCTGCTGCCGTTCGCGCTCGCGACGGTGCTGTCGTTGGTCAACCCCGATTTCATTCCCATGCTCACCCAGGACCCCACCGGCCGCCAATTGGTCATGGTGGCATTCGTGCTGATGATCATCGGCATTTTCTGGATGCGCAAGATTGTGCATATCGATGTATGAGGAGCGCCTGACATGGATGCGCTGATGCCCGTGATGACTTGGCTCGACGAACGAATCGCCGACCCGCAGATGGTACAGATGGCCTTTGCCGTGCTGCTGGGCCTGACCATCTTCGCCTTGATGATCGCCCTGCTGTTGCTGGTCGTGGGCCTGTCCGACCCCTTGCGACGGCGGCTGCGGGGGCTGGAAGCCGAAACGGCAGCGGCCTCGGCCGGTGGGGGCGGGGGTGCCTCCAAGCCGACGGGGGCGGTGTTCGGCCAGTGGCTGGGGCCGATGGGCGAACGCCTGGTCCCCACCGAAGAAGACGCCAGGAACCGCATCGCTCAGCGGCTGCGGCGTGCCGGCAAGCGCTCGCCCGGCGCCCTGAACGTCTTCTACGGGACGCGGCTGGCAATGACGGTCGTTCCGCCCTTGTTGATGATGGGAGTGGTGCTGCCCTTCGTGCGGGTGCCTGTCGCGACGAGCATCATCCTGTTGGTGGCGACGGCGCTCGCCGGATACCTGCTCCCGACCTTCTGGCTCGAGCGGGCGCTGAAGCAGCGTACCCGCCTGCTGCGACGCGGCTTGCCGGACGCCCTGGACCTGCTGGTGGTATGCACCGAGGCGGGGCTGGGGCTGGGCGCCGCCATCCAGCGCGTCGCCGGCGACCTGGAAGTCAGCCATCCGGAGCTTGCCGACGAACTGAACATGTTCAGCATGCAGACCCGCGCCGGCATGGATCACAAGGCGGCGCTGCGCGACCTGGAAGAGCGTACCGGGGTCGATGACATTCGCGGCCTGGTGACGACGTTGCTGCAGAGCATGCGCTTCGGCACCAGTATCGCCGCCACCCTGCGCCTCTATGCCGTGGAGCTTCGCGACAAGCGCACCCAGGAGGCCGAGGAATTGGCGGCCAAGGTCAGTACCAAGATGCTGTTCCCGCTGATCTTCTGTGTTTTCCCCAGTTTTTTCGTGGTGGCCATCGGGCCGCCGCTGCTCGGCGCCATGAGGGCATTGGCGGGTAATTGATCACAACAAGAAGCATTCACTTACGCAAGGTACCCGGGAGGGTTCGTCATGTCTCATCTGCATCGCACTACCAAGCTGTTCGCCGTCGTTCTGTGTGTCGTGGTGCTGGGCGGTTGTGCCAGCAACTCGCGAAATGGCGCCGGCAATGATTACGGCGTCCTCGACGATGGCGGCTCCAATGCTGCCTACAGCACGGCCTTTCCTGTCGTCTCGCCTGCCGAGGCCTACCAGAACGGCGAGGCGGCCATTCGTTCCGGCGACGATGACAGGGCACTGTTCGAATACCTGCGCGGCCTGAAACTGGAGAAACGTCCCCAGGCAGAGCCGCTATACCGCATCGGCACCATTCACCATGGTCGCGGGAATCATCAGCTGGCCAGCCTGGCGTATCGCTGGGCGCTGGATCTCGAGTCACGACACAGCGGCGCCGGGACGGGACTTGGCATCGTGCTGCTGCAGCAGCGCAAGCACGACGAGGCCGAGAGGCAGTTGCGGCCCATCGCGGCGCGCGGCGACGCGCCGTGGCAGGCCCACAATGCGCTGGGGGTGATTGCCGATATGCAGGGCAAGCACGACGAGGCATCCGAGCATTTCCGCCGCGCCCTGGCGGTCAGCCCCGGCATGCCACGCGTGCTCAATAACCTCGGCTACTCGCGGTACCTGGCGGGTGATTGGTCGGGAGCCCGCAAGTCGTTGCGCGAGGCGGTCAGTGTCAATCCGCGTTACGAGCTGGCCTGGCGCAACCTGGGATTGGTCTATGCCCGCGAAGGCGATTACGAATTCGCCGTCGAGGCGGTAGGGCGAAATGGCGACCGTGCCAAGGCCTATAACGACATTGGTTATATCTCGATGCTGGAAGGGCGCTTCGAGCAGGCAATGAGCCTTTACCAGGAAGCCATGCGCCTGTCGCCGGCCTATTACGTCACGGCCAGCGAGAATGCCCGCAGCCTGGATAACATGATGCGCCGCCAAGGCGGGCCGGTCGTCAATTAGCCGTGGCGCACAAGGAGATATCACCATGAAGATGGGGCGTTCGTTGCACAGGCAGAAGGGTTCCGAATTGGTGGAGTTCGCCATCTCGGCCACCGTGCTCTTCCTGCTGTTGTTCGGCATCATCGAGTTCAGCGTCGCCCTGTTCGACAAGGCGACACTGACCAATGCCAGCCGCGAGGGGGCGCGGACCGGGATTCTCTATCGTCCCGCAGATCCAGTCCTTGATACTCGCAACCTCCCGGAAGAGGATGCTGCTATCAAACAGGCGGTGCGTAATTACGCTGAAAAATATCTGATCTCGTTGGGGGGGCCGGCCCAGATGGATATCGACATTGATCGTTCAGATCCCGATATGTCGCCTGGTAGTTATGTCACTGTCGTGGTGGATTATCCCTACCAATATCTCGTGTTACCGGGCTTTATCGGTGACCTAGGGGGTGTGCTGAATTTGTCTGCCACCACTGTAATGAGAGCGGAATGAACATGAAACTATCTCTATCCAATACCCGTAGCCGTTTCGGCTCTCCCCGCCGCCAAGGTGGCGTCTCGATGGTGTTGTTGGCGGTCTCGCTGTTTATGTTGCTTGGCTTTACAGCCCTGGCAGTGGATGGCGGAAATCTCTATGTGGCCCGCAACGAGCTGCAGAACGCCGCCGATGCCGGGGCGCTGGCCGGGGCTCGCTTTCTGTATACAAATGATGGCAGTGCTGGAAATCCAGCCTATTACACTTACGCGAAGGAAGCTGTTGAGAAAAATTATAGCCAGAATACGCCCGTCGAAGACCTTGAAATAACACCTGGCCACTGGAGCTTCGGCTTGATGCCTGGTTCTTCGCCTGGTTTTACTCCATATAACGGAGGAATTTGGAGCGCGCCTATTTTAACCGGTGCTTCTACTGAAGAACTGGACAACGACCCTACTTTTATCAATGCCGTGAAAGTGGTCGCCGCTAGGAGCGATATAAAAGTGCAGACATTCTTTGGTAGCACACTCGGCCTTGACCCTTACGAAGCTTCGGCAAATGCAGTGGCCTATATCGGCTTTGCCGGGGCGTTGAGGCCGGAGGATACCGACCAGCCGATCGCCATGTGCAAGCAGGCTCTCATGGATGGCGAGGAATATTCCTGTGACGTGGGGCGTTTTATCCCCGAGGGCGACCAGACCGGTGGTTGGACAAACTTTGAACACGACGATAGCGGGGCGAGTAGCGCTAGCGAACTCAAGGACTTGATCTGCGGCGAAGGCAATCCCGACGAGTTGCGCTTTGGAGAGGACATTGCCACTAACAATGGTCAGGTCCAGGCAGCTTTCAAGGCACTGTACGACTGTTGGGAGCAGGAAACCGACAAGGAACGGCTATGGAGTCTGACGCTACCGGTGGTCGACTGCGAGGATGGCATCGCACCGAGCAACCCACTGGTCGGAGCCGTGGATCTCAATATTGCCTGGATCGTCGATCAGGACAACAAGATTGATGACGATGCGCCTCAGCAGATGGAGCTGCCCCCGGAAGACAGTGATGGCGTATCGCCCGGCACCTGGAGCAATGCCGACGCTGACGGGGTGACGCGTTGGGACGATTTCGTGGCCTCGATGAATATTCGTGATTCCGATGGCAGCCTGGCCGAGTGGAGTAGCGATCCTCAGGAAAGCGGCTGGCGTCAGAAGAGTATCTATTTCCTGCCAAGCTGTTCCTACCATGAGCCCAAGGGCCAGACGGGCGGAGAGAACTTCGGCATCCTGGCGCGTATTCCGGTACTGGTGGACTAGCGAATCGGCCTTCCTGGCCGATTCTCTCAGGAGCGATAGGGGGGAATATCGGGTTCAGGGACCTCGGGGCGTACCACGGATTTTATGTCGTCATCCTTGGGGGTGGGTTTTGGCGGAGTCGAACGCGAAAAAGACGAGTCGGTCATGTTCACCCGGTAGCGCGAGGGTGGCTGACCCACATAGCGCTGAAAGGTGCGGGTAAAATAGGACAGGTCGCTGAAGCCCACCGTAAAGCAGACGTCGGTGATCGACACCTTGGGGTTGGCCAGCAACCGCTTGGCCTCGGTGATGCGGCGGTGTAGCACGTAATCCTGAAAGGTGCTGCCGGTGAGGCGCTTGAACAGGCGACTGAACTGGAAGGTGCTGAGGTTGCAGCTGTCAGCCACCTCCGACTGGGCGATCTTGCGATGCAGGTTCTTGTCGATAAAGGTAAGGGCACGGTCGATATGCGCCTGACCGCTTTCCGGTGGGGGAGAACGCAGGCGCGCTTCATGGGGGATCGCATTCTGGCTATCCAGCGAACTGAACGGCTCAGGGTGCCCATGGGAGGGGGATGGATTTCCCGACAGCCTGGCGTCACGCAGGGATTCCAGCACGGCAAGAAAGCGTGGCATATCGATGGGGTGAACGAAGTAATCCCAGACGCGGCAGCGAAAGGCCCAGACGGCAAGGTGCTCGGAGTGCGCCTGGGTGATCATCAGCAGCGGCACCGAGGCGACACGCTGCTTGGCATGGCGCAAGTCAGTGAGTCCTTGCTGATCCGGGTAGTCGAACTGGAAGCACGCGGCGATAGGCGGGCCTGCCTCCATGATGGGAATGGGATCCTCGCCGGCCGGCACTACCTTAACTCTATAGCCCTGTTTTCGCATGACTTTCACGTAATCATCGTCATTAGCTTGCTGTAGGTTTCTGACGACAATCAAGACATAATCATGGCATTGCATTCGACCTCCCTCACGGTTTCTTGCTTCCGTTATTATTCAACTTATTGTTTTTATTTATATTTACTGGCAGGGTTGGATGGCTTACATGGCATTAAAGTTGCTTAATTTTCTATATATTATAGTAGGCATTCTTGTTATTTTCTGGCAAGGCATATCGCCCTTTGTTTTCTGAAAAATAATTCAAAGGCATGAGGTCTTCCTCCCTTAAGACGTGAGGCGCGTATCACAGTCGCTCATGCAAGCCCGCCAATTAAGGCTGCATCGTCCTCTGATGGTGGCCTCTCGCTATTCTGATAGACTTCCTGCCGCTTTCCTCGACAACCCCGATGGTGACGAAGCATGACCTCCCAACTCGATGTCGTGGTGATCGGCGCTGGTGCGGCCGGCCTGATGTGTGCGCTGACGGCCGGCTATGCGGGCCGGCGCGTGCTGGTGCTGGATCATGCCAACAAGGCCGGCAAGAAGATTCTGATGTCTGGAGGGGGGCGCTGTAATTTCACTAACTTGGCCACCGAGCCGGCGAATTTTTTCTCGGCCAATCCCCATTTCGCAATCTCGGCGCTCAAGCGCTATCGGCCGGAGCATTTCGTCGAACTGGTCGAGCGTCACGGCGTCGACTATGTGGAAAAGGCGCCAGGTCAGCTCTTCTGTGCGGACTCGGCCAAGGCGTTATTGAATGTCTTGCTGACCGAGTGTCAGTGGGCCGGTGTCGACATCCGCCTCAAGACGGTGGTGGAGCGCATCGAGCAAGCGGGCGAAGGCATGCGCCTGGCAACATCGTCGGGACGTATCGATACCGGGGCCGTCGTGGTGGCGACCGGGGGCCTGTCGATTCCTTCCATGGGCGCGAGCGGCTTCGGCTATGACATCGCCCGCCAGTTCGGGTTGGAAGTCAGCGAGACTCGTCCCGCATTGGTGCCCTTTACCCTCACCTCTCAGTGGAAGTCGCGCGTGGCGGATCTGGCGGGTGTCAGTTGCGATGTCAGCGTGAGTTGTCGAAACCGCGACTACCATGAGCCAATGTTGTTTACGCATCGGGGGCTGTCGGGCCCGGCGATGCTGCAGATATCGAGTGTCTGGATGCCTGGCGATGAACTCACCATCGACTTGTTGCCCGGTATCGATGTTTACTCGGCGCTGACAGCGGCGCGTCGCCAAACGCCCAGGCGCCGCCTCTCGGGCTGGCTTGCCGAGCAGTTGCCCAAGCGGCTCGCCCAGGCATTGATCGAGTGGTACGGGGCCGACGGCATGCTGGCCGAGCGCTCCAATCATGAGCTTTTCGCATGGGCCGAGCGGCTGAAGGCCTGGCGTCTCAAACCTGCCGGAACGGAGGGGTGGCGAACCGCCGAAGTCACGATGGGAGGGATCGATACGCGAGCGATCTCATCGCGGAGCTTTGAAGTCGTGTCGCTGCCCCCATTACGTTTCATTGGCGAGGTGCTGGATGTCACCGGCGAACTCGGCGGGCACAACTTCCAATGGGCCTGGGCATCGGGGGTCGCGTGTGGGGAGTCGCTATAATTATTTTTGCCGTTCTACAGCCTTTGGGTGTTCTACCGCACGGAAAATAGGGCGACGATGTCTTATACTTTGGTGGATGTAATAAAAAGTGTCGCCACGACAAGGAAGTACGCGCTGTCATCGTGGGGCTGGCGCTTCTACATCACTGGCGAAAGCAGCATTAAGCCTCTGAGGTGATGTTCGGAGGTAATGTGTGCTAGATAGCGCCTTTACTTGAGTGTAATTCCACTTGAGTTAGTTCATGACAAGGAGATATTAGATGAGCGCTGAAAGGTCCAAGACAGACGTCAATCAGGCTACCGAGCAAGCCACCGAGCAGTTCGACAAATCCGTCGCCGAGCCGGCGCGCGCCTACGGGGCACTGACCACCGATTATTTTGAGCAATTGTTCTCGGCACAGTTCGATGCCGTTCGCGCCTTTGCAGACACCAGTTTGGCGCAATCCCGCTCCTGGCTCGAGGTCAAGGATGCAGACAGTCTTCGCCAGGTGATCGAGGAGCAGCAGAAGGCCGTCCAGGAGATGAGTGAGCGATTGAAGGAAGACGCTGACAAGATCCGGTCGTTGAGCCAGGATTACCTGAAGGAGACTCAGCAGCTGACGATGGAGAGTATGCAGACGGGCCGCAAGCAGCTCGAGGAAAACATGCAGAAGGGCCAGAAGCAGTTTCAGGACAACCTTCAGAAGGGTCAGGATCAAGTAGAAGATAGCCTTCAGAAGGGTAAGGAAGACACTGATAATACTCAGCAGAAAAGCCAGCAGCAGACCGACAAGAGCAAGAAGTCGACCAGCAGCTAGGACAAGTGACTCGTTGACTCGAGCTCGATGCTTGCAGGGCCGCCTTCCCCAGGAAGGCGGCCCTTTTGATGTGTATGTGCCACTAGATGTTTCGGCCTTGATGAGGCAGAGGCGGCAACGTCGAGTCGTGAGAAGATCGCAGTGGGAGCGTCAAAGAGTGAATCAGAGAAAACGCCCGCCGGAGGCGACGGCCACGGTGACGAGACCCAGGCCCAGGTTGAGGCCAATCAGCCGACGTATTTTACCGAGTTGCTTGGCGCCGGCTGCCCAGTCTTCCTCGCTCACGGCGCGCCCCAGACGCGAATAGGGGGCAAACCAGATATGCAGAAAGATCGCCATCATGGCGAGTCCGGTAATCAGCATCAGATGAACATGCCAACCCGCGCCTGCCATACCGCCATAGACTCCGAAGAGTACCCAGAACCCGGTGACGAGCAGGGTGATAACGGCGCCCCATACCCAGGGGAAGAAACGCCGAAATACCCCCAGCCATAGCAATAGCCTGACGGGAGGCTCCAGCAACGTCGCGGCTACCGGTCTAAGGATCAGCCAGGCGAAGAACATTCCGCCGACCCAGATGACAGCGGCGAGCAGGTGCAGGGCGAGAGCGATGGCCATTGCGAGCTCCTATCAACACGACGATGGCGGTGGGTCACGCTGGCTCCGTTCGCGAAACAAGCACGACGTCATCCAAGCATGCGCAGTAGGTGACGTGCTCGATTGAACAGGATTATGCCACCCTCCACGCGGTGGGTGAGGCGGGCCAGCGAGCCGGGTTTACGCGACCCGCGAAGCAGCAGAAACCCGCCGATGGCATAGAGCGGCGTCTTGAAACGCATCAGCCCTCGCCATGCATCGTCAATCGGGCGACTGGCCTCTCGCCAGCGACTCGCTTCCACCAGGATGTCGATGCGTTGCTGTTCAATGCTGGCCTCAAGCCGTGCCTTGCGTTCGGCACGGCTCATGGGCTCGACGTTGGTGACAACAGGGGGACGTTGCGCATTGGCTTTACGTATCACGCCGATACTCCAACAACTCTCGGTCGGTAGCCAGGTGGGTCAATGTGCTGGCCAGCAGGGTGCGGCGACGCGCCAGTCGCATCACCCAAGCGGCTACGCCAATGCCGCTGAGTAGCAGTACCGCGGCACTGGCAGCGATGGCCGTCAGACGGTGGCTTTCCCAGAAGATCACGATGACCAGAGTGGTCAACGCCCCCAAGCCCAGCAACAACAGGATCAAGCTCAGTCCGGACAGCAACAGTAGCGTCACTAGCCGCGCGCGTTCTTCCTCGAGTTCCAGCACCGCGAGACGCAAGCGCGTCTCGCCAGTGGCCAGCAGGCTGATCATCAGGCGCTTGCCGGCAGTGAAAAGGCGAAGCGTCGGCCCCAGGCTTGATGCCATCAGCGCCGCCCGATAAGCATACCGATGAGGACCCCTACGCCGGTACCGATGCCGATGCTGGTCCAAGGGTTCTGGTGCACATAGGTGTCCAGTACATCGGCCTGCTCGGTAACGCTATCGCGTGCTTCACCATAAAGCCGCTCGCCTCGAGCCTCGAGGCGAGCGCGGGTATTCTTGAGATGGGTCTCTGCCCGACTCCGTAACTCCTTGATGTTGCTCCTGGAGTCGTCGGCGGTGGCATTCACGAGTTCTTCAACAGTCTGCGTAAGGTGCTGCAGGTCTTCTCTCAATTGCTTGGTGGATTCACTAGCATGGGGCAGGCGATTAGCCATCTGGGTCTTCCTTTGACGGTGAATGACACACCCAGCATAGCAGCAGCAGGGGTGAGTTCAATGCGCTTTCCCTTGGGTGAGACACATTCAATGATCGAGACCATTACCCGAAAACAATGGGTTGAGGCTAAAGCCGATTCCAAGGCGATCGGTACGATGATCGTAATCGATCAGACTCTCGCCATAGCCTGAATAGTACTGCACATGTCCGCGGACGTTGCCGAAGAGAGGCCAGGAATAGTCGAGCTGGGCTCCCATGTTGCCGTGGCGAGGGCTGCCCCTTACCAGCATGCTGATTTCCTGGTCGGTATTGAAGCGGTGGGCCACCGTGACATCGCCATAGCCCATGTAGTGATGGATATCGGGGTTGTCATCATCCGCCTCGGTCTCGGGTATTCGCCAGTGCGGGGCTACCGTCACCGCCCAGTCATCGTTGAGGAAGGTCGACTGCAGCGTGAGGCGATTCCAGCTGCGCGACTGGTCGACGGAGCGCCCGTTGGACTGGTGATTAAAACCCAGCCGATTATTGATGTTCGTCCAGCCCAGCAGCGACCAACGGGTATCAAAGTCGATGAAGACTTCTGGCTCGTAGTTCGTCTCACGAAAGGGAGAAGAGGCATCGGTATTATAGGCTTGCCACCAGCTGCGCTGGGTGTAAGCGAAGTACAGATCCCCTCCCGCGTCACCGAAGAAGTCATCGACCAGGCCGAACTTGGCACTGAACTGAAACTTGACCTCGGCACGATCGGGATCGCCAGCGCTGAAGCCCTGGTCGTTGGTATTGAGATTATAGGTGAGTGGCAGCAAATAGTTGCGCCGGTGAGTCGTGATCGAGAACGGATTCAGGGCGGATTCCTTCTCGAGCTCGCGGCGTTCCTGGACACTCGCCAACTCCTCCTCTTCGGGGGCTGGCGAGACATCTGGGTCTTGTGAGGCAGGTGCGGCCTGTAATGAATCGGAAGAAGGGGCGGAGTGCCTTTGCCCCTCGCTCAGCTGACGATGCAGCGATTCGAGCTCACTATTGAGGCTTTCGATGCGTGACTGAATCTCGGCACGCTCTGCCTCGGAAAGCGGTTGCGATTGTGCTTGCACCGCCAATGTCTGCAACCCGAGGGTCAGCGAAAGGGCCAGCAGTGCGAGTGAGCGTGTCACATTCATTGTATCGACGACCCCATGAAGCGTGTGAGCGATGTTTCTACCATTCCGTGTCGCCAAGTCAACCGTTTGCTCCCATTGTCTTGTGGCTATTGTCTTGTGGCTACGCTAAGCCGAAATCGATGGGTGCCTTATTCGACCGTAGCGCCGGGAGGTTGATGAAAGTAAGGCGATATAGATTACCCTCATTCGCGTGGCGGGTCAGGAATATTGCGCTATGGTCGAATCCCCACAGAGGCGACCGAGCCTGGGCAGGTTCATTCGCGTTGGGCGTACAGCAAAAATTCCTGATTGCCGTCGCCACCCAGTAACGGGCTGGGTTGCCAATGTTGAATTCGCAGGCTGTTTTCCTCACAGCAGCGGCGGATGCGGCTTTCAACTTCACGGTGTCGACTGGCGGGGTCTTTCACCAGGCCGCGGGCATTCACGCCGTTAGGCCCGACTTCAAATTGTGGCTTCACCAGACTCAACAGCCTACCGCCCGGCGAAAGCAGGGCAGCAAGCGCTGGCAGAATCAGGGTCTGGGAGATGAACGAAACGTCCATTAAGGCAAGGTCGGGCGCGTTCGTTCCATGGTGCGACAGGGCGCCGAGAAGGCGTGCATCGGTGGCCATGGTACGGGCATTCATGCCCTCCAGGCAGGTCACCCGCGGGTCGCGTCGAAGCGCCGGATCGAGTTGTCCATGACCGACGTCCACTCCGATCACATGGCGTGCGCCATAGCGCAGCGCGCAGTCGGTGAAGCCGCCGGTGGATTGCCCCACATCCAGTACCCGCATGTCATCCAGACGCAGGCCGAGATCATCGAGCAACGCCTCGAGCTTTAGGCCACTGCGTGACACGAAGCGATCTTCCGGGTCGTCGGTGACCAGCAGCCGGGTATCGTCAGCCAACTTTTCTCCTGGCTTGGTCAGGAGGCGATAATCGTCGGCCAGGCTCACCCGACCGTGACGGATCAACCGCTGGGCCCGGGTGCGTGAGCGGGCCAGACCCTGTGAGATGAGGAGCTGATCGAGGCGTGGCATGACGAAATCCTGAGACGAGTCGCGCGACCGGCAGTATGGCATACTGGATTGATTAGCCGGTTAACGAAGGCGTCAAGGATGTGCAGCAGATAATTAGAGTCGCGCTGGCTGCGGTATCGTTACCCCGTAGATGCCGAGTGAGGTACCGACGGTTGCCTGATGGCCAACGTCGGGATCGATCAAGTGCCTTCCAGACCGGTCGAGGCTTGAAACTTCGAGGGAGGAATCCGGTTAGTGCCCCAACTGCCATGAATATGGCCGATGACGCGGTCAAGTTCTTCCTGGGTGATCTCGGCAAGTTCGCCGCGTTCAAGCGGATCGTAATGGAAGATATACAGCCGTGAGGCAAATTCCTCGAAGGGGAGCGAGGATTCGCCGAAGCGTTCGCCATGGCGTGCGGTACTGACCCGAACGCCATTGCCCCAATCCTGTCCGCTGTCATTGTTGGGATTGAAGAAATACACCCGCATCACATCGTCGGGATCCAGTGTTACGCGCAGCACCGTAATGGCGTGCCAGCCGATGAAACGTGCTGCACTATCGGTGATGGCGACGCCCGCCGGTTGCGGATGGATCAGTGGCTGGTTGCCGTTGTAGTAGGGGTGATAGCTGGCGTAGAAATGGCGCAAAAACGCGTCCAGTTCGTCCAGCTGGCCGGTCGCGACGTCGACGTTGATGCGAAAGCCGCGCCCTGACCACCAGCCATGGAATTCGGGATTGACCCAGCGGTGGGGGTCGCCTTCGCGGCCGCTACAACGCCTGACCATTTCGGCATAGATGCGATCCAGGTGCGGAACGACGATCAGTGATACGGGATCGAGGTCCATGGGCAACTCCGTGGCAACGCCTGACTGGCTCGCCATGGAGGAAAGCGGCATGCCTTCGAAGTGCATGATGATATCGTCGTCACGCGCCGCCCAGGCCACCATCTGCAGGAGATAGTCCGGGTCGTTGTAGGCCCACATCGAAAGGGCACGCGCCGACTGGCAGGTGGGATTGTTGCCCTGGCCGACGCCGAGCGGAAGACCAAGGACGCAAAGCACCCCTTCTACCAGACGGGCGCGAGGCGAAACGGAGTTACCGAAGGCCAGATTGAGACGTGCCTGCGACCACTCGCTGAGGCTCAGCCCCAACTGGCGCCACATCGCCGGTGCCACGGGTGGCTGGTAGAAAATGCCGCGCTCGAGCGTCAGCGTCAGCCCATAAACCGCCTGAGGCGTCGTTGGGTGGACGCCGGCCCGTATCAGTGCATGGACGAGTTCGTGATAGCAGAGCAGGCAGTCGCGACCGGTGGAGGAGAGCCCCAATGCCTCGGCCAGCAGGTGGTCGCTGTGATCGAGCAAGTGGCGAAGCAGCACCGTGTGGTAGGGCGATACGAGCCCCGTGTCGTGCATGGCACGGGCGAAACCAGTGGCTTCGCTCTGCAATGCCGAGGCATCCATGCTCAAGAGGCGTTCACGATAGATCTCAACGCCGGGATCTTCTCGGCACGCCTGGGTAGGGCCGAAAAGGGAGCTGACCAGACGGTCGGCTCCCTGGCCACTGACTCCCAGATCGATATCGGGATTGGACTGGCAGATCGCAATCTGGATGATCATCTGCTTGACGGGTTCGACCAGAATCGGGCGCTGTTGCAGGATTCGCCAGATCTCGTCGATAAGCCGATCAATGATATGTTCGTAGCCGATGCGATTGGCCATATGGTGGAACAGGTTACGTGGAATCTGTGCCACGCGGCCCTGTGTCTCGCGTTCGGCTTCGCTCGGGGTGCCAAACAGCAGCGACAGATTGAGCGCTATCACCTGAGTGAGATAGTGGTGGGCCTGTTCGGATGATATCAGCGAATGCAGATAGTCACCCTTGGCCACCGCCAGGAGACGTAGTTCACTGAGCACTTCGATCACCACGGTAGTGGCGTCGGGACTCTTTAGCGAATGCGTCGTCAGCGATGGAATCAGGTACTGGGGGGTTTCCCAGTCGGAGCCTTGAAACACGCCGGCTTCTTCAAGGGCCTGGGCGCGTGCTTCGATGGCGGCAGCACCGCCTTCCTGTAGCAAGATA
Source organism: Halomonas jincaotanensis (assembly GCF_018448785.1). Lineage (GTDB taxonomy): Bacteria > Pseudomonadota > Gammaproteobacteria > Pseudomonadales > Halomonadaceae > Halomonas > Halomonas jincaotanensis. The sequence continues at coordinate 58,862 of NZ_JAHCLU010000022.1, forward strand.
CGTCGAGCGGTATCGAAGACCAGTTGCAGCTTTGGCGGTTTGGTAAGCTTAAGAGATTTCGTGAGAAGTGTGATGGCTTTATCGAGTTCGGCCAGCAGGCTAACGAGCTTGTCGTTGCCTGCCGGGGTTTCACTGGCGTCTTGCGTGGGTCCGTACGTTGTCACGCCGACTCCTTGTTCTTCAGGCAATCACCAGCTTGATGACGCCTTGTTTATACATAAAAATCAAGATCTTCTTGATGTTTCTGCAGGTCATGCAGGGTGTGAGCATCATCACCCTTGAGGTAGACCCCAGGCGCCACGACGACATAGCGGCGATCAAAGGGTGGGTTAAAATATGCGCTCTACTATACACGAAGGTGTAAGGACTCTCATCCTCGGCATCCTGCACCGCAAGAATGAGGTCGGTGGTTCTTGTCGTTTGTAACGAGCATTGATATAGTGCGCACCGCTCAGCAGCCATTAGTTTATTTGCTGAGCAGAGACGCTCCAAGCGTCTTCGATGGTGGCCCTGTTGGTCCTCCCGCAACGCTAGACCGCAAACCCCGCCAGGCCCGGAAGGGAGCAACGGTAGTGGTGGACGCGTGTGCCGGGATGTGGCTGGCGGGGCCGCCTCCATTTCAGGTGTCGTTTGCGTCCAAAGTTGATAAAAACTGTAAAGAAGCCGGCAAGTTCCCTTTTTGTAGATCATTTTTCCACCTGAATGTCATTATACACACGGCGTTGATAAAGCCGGGTGCCTTTTTCTTACCGTCATCTCATAGAAAGCTGCGCCTTCTGGAAGGATGCAGGTTGATCCACGTCAGCGACGCCGCTCCGCGCATGGGCGATGATTTGCCCTTGGATTGTTCCAATCCTCGGGGGGTTTCCCATGGCAGGAGGATCGCGCTCGACACGGCCGGCCAGAATTCCGTCATTGGCGCTCGTTGCCTTCGTCGGCATTACCTTTATGATCACCTGGGGGCTGATCGGGGTCTATATCCTCTTCCCGGACATCGCCGCCACCACCTTCGGCGAGATCAGCGGATCGCATCCGTTCTTCTTCCTCGCGACTTGGTCGCCGGCAATCGCGGCCTTCATTGTGGTGGTCCTCCATTCCGGTACGGCGGGCCTGCGGGTCTTCCTGTCCCGGCTTTTCCTGTGGCGGTGTTCGGCGGGCTGGGTGGCCTTCATCCTGATCGGCCTACCGCTCGTCTTCGTCGCGGGTTCACTGATCAAGGATGGACCCGTGCTGGCGCCGCTGCTTCCCGAGGGGGTGGGTACGGTCATGGCGGTCCTGTTCATGATGCTGTTTCTGGGGCCTATCGAGGAATTCGGCTGGCGCGGCGTGGCGCAACCCCTGCTTCAGCGGCACATGGCGCCGATATGGGCCGGAGTGCTCATCGGGTCGATTTGGGGCGTGTGGCACCTGCCGGCGTTCTTCCTGCCCGGTACGGTCTTCGCCGACTGGAACTTCCTCCCCTTCTTCATCGGCAACGTCACGCTCGCGATCCTCGTCACCCCGATATTCAACAGTGCCAGGGGAAGCCTGCTGCTGCCGATGCTGTTCCACTGGCAACTCATCAACCCGTTCTGGCCCGACGCGCAGCCTTGGGACACGTGGATCCTCGTCGTCGTTGCGATCATCGTCGTGTGGTGGAACCGTGACACGATGTTCTCGCGCGAAGGGGCGGTGACCGAGGTCGTGCCGGCAAAGCACGCCCTGGCAACCAAGGTCGCGGAGTAGACGGATGCGCAGATTCCTCATCGCAGCCAGCATCGTGGCAACCCTCGGTGCGGTCGCTCCCGTGGGGGCGCAGGACGGCGCCGTTCTCTACGCGCGATTGGAAGCGACGCTCGAGGACTTCCACGCGCGCTACGGCTTTCCGGGCGCAACCGCAGCCATCTCGCTGCCCGACGGCAAGGTTGCAACAGCAGCGACCGGCCTAGCCGATGTCGAAGCGGGCCGCGCCATGACACCCGAGACCCCGATGCTGGCCGCGAGTATCGGCAAGACGTTCGTCGCCGCCACGGTGCTGGCGCTGGAGAACGAGGGGCGCCTGTTGCGGGCCGACCTGCTGGCCGATCATCTGGGTGACCGCCCGTGGTTCAGCGACCTGCCCAATGCCGAGACCATGACCATCGGCCACTTGCTGCGCCACAGCGCCGGCCTGCCCGACCACGTCCATTTGCCCGCGTTCCAGGCCGCTTGGGCGAAGATGGTGACCGGTGAAGGCGTGATCACCCCCGAAGACCTCGTGGGTTTTGTCACGGGAATGGATCCGTTGTTCGAGGTCGGCACCGCCTGGGCCTACAGCGACACCGGTTACATTCTGCTCGGGCTAGTGATCGAGGCAGTGACGGGCCAGCCCTACCATGAAGTCGTGCACACGCGTTTCCTCGACCCCCTCGCGCTGGCCGATACCTTCCCCTCTGATCGCCGCGACCTCCCAGGCCTAGCGGTGGGTTATTTGGCGCCCGGTAATCCCTTCGGACTGCAGGAGCGAACCGCAGACGCCGAGGGCCGACTGCTTTGGGACCCAGCCGTGGAATGGACCGGCGGCGGGCTGGCCTCGACCTCGCACGACCTTGCACGCTGGGGGCACCTCTTGTTCGGCGGCGCCGCGATGGCAGCCCCCTATCTCGACCGGCTGCTCGGCGGAGTGCCGGTTGCCCCTGGCGTCCTCTACGGGGCTGGCGTCGCGATCCACCCCGACACGCCGCGCGGCCCCGTCTATGGCCATGGCGGCTGGATACCGGCTTATGTCTCGAGCCTTCGCCACTACGCCGACCATGGCCTCACCGTCGCCTTCCAGATCAATACCGACGCGGGCTTCATCGACGACTCGAGCGATAGGGTTTCCGACATGGAGGCAGCGCTCGCGGACCTGGCGCTGGAGGTTGTCCAATGATCTCCCGGCGCGCCTTGCTGGCCGGTCTGGGGGGCATTGCACTCGCGGCGGGTGCTTGGGCAACGGGCGACTATCGCGCCACCATGTCGGCGGCGAATACCAGTGTTGCCAGGCGCAGCAGCGTCATCGAGACCCGGGCCGGGCCGCTGGAGTACGCGATTGCCGGGCGCGGGCCGCCCCTGATGATGATCCACGGTGCCGGCGGCGGGTTCAATCAGGGACTGCTGTTCGGCCATGGATTGCACGAAGCCGGGTTCCAGATTGTTGCCCCCTCGCGCTTTGGCTACCTGCGCAGCGCCTTTCCAGACGATGCGTCACCGGCCCATCATGCGGATGTGCTGGTGGAGTTGCTCGACCACCTCGGCCTCGACCGGATCGTGGTGGCGGGCGGCTCGGCGGGGGCGCTGACGGCGGCGGAATTCGCCCTGCGCCACCCGGATCGCTGTTCGCATCTCGCCCTCATCGTGCCGGCGGCGAACCTGACGGGGCGAGATCCCGTGGAATTCAGCGCTCAGCAACGCGCCGCGGTCGAGCGGGTGCTGACCTCGGACGCGTGGTTCTGGGGCTTCGCGACGCTCGCCCCCGACATGCTGTTGCGGACGCTTCTTGCGACCGATCCGGCGCTGCTGGCCCATGTCTCAGCCGAAGAACGGCAGCGGGCCGACCTGATCCGCGACGGGCTGATGCCGATCAGCCGCAAAACCGATGGTCTGCGAAATGACGGGTACTGGACGGGAACACCCGCGCAGACAGCGTTCGAGCGCATCGTGGTGCCGACGCTGATCCTATCCTGCGCCGACGACCTCTTCGGTACCGCCGACACTGCGCGGCTGCTCGCCCGGCGCATCCCCGACGCACGCCTCGTCGTCTATCCCGACGGCGGTCACATCTGGCTTGGCCACGACGCCGATCTGGCCCGGGACATCAGTGATTTCATTTTGGCTCGAGCCACGCACCGTTCCTGATAGAGACCGCGCGTTTCGTCGAGACGCTACGCGACTTCGCGCTGCGCCCCGAGGGCACGCGAAGCTGGGCTGGCTCGGGCCTTGTCGTCGGAATCCCACCCCTTTGGGCTATCAAGGCAATGGCGCTGGTCCTCAACCCCAGAGGGCGGGCTGCGGTGTCCTCTATCTCGGGCGACTGGACATGGGATTGGCAGTAGCCGACGCCACGACGATGGCAACAGCTGCTGCCAGCGTCGCCGTTGCCAATGGCGGTGTGGCGCGAATCGCCGACGCCGTGCTCCTCTCCCAGCGAGCACGTACCGTGATGCGTCAGAACATGTTCTTTTCCATCGCTTACAATGCGATTGGCTTGAGCCTGGCTGTTGCAGGGACTATCCCTCCGGTCGTCGCCGTGCTGGCGATGACGGCTAGTTCCCTGAGCGTCGTACTCAACGCCACTCGGCTCTCTTCGTCTCCTGCCGATAAGCAGACAGCCTAGATTGACGCTTCTCGCCGGTGCCACGACCGGGCAGCGATATACACGCTTGCAATCCGCCGTCGGGGGGCCTTGAAAAGCTCAGCTCTCCTTCAAAGCGCTCGGCGATGGCAGAGACGATGGCGAGCCCCAGCCCACTGCCGTGATGCTGACTTGCGCGCCAGAATCGTTCGGTGAGATTTTCCAGGGTTGCGTCCTCAACCCAGGGGCCCGGATTGCGGACACACACATTGACCCGCGGTGACTCAAGCTCACCTTTCTGCCATGAGGCCTCGACGGCTATCGGTTTATCCGAGCCACTGTGACGCAAGGCGTTATCGATAAGGTTGCGAAGGGCTGCTACCGCTAACTCGCGGGGCATATCCAATTCTGTGTCGGGCAGAGGCCCCTGCATGAAAACTCGGTCTGTTTGTGCCGGCGGTCCTGCATCACGGATTGCCAATGTGATGACCTCTTTTATCGTGCAGGCCTCACCATCTTCAAACGTTAACCGCCCCTCTACCCGGGCCAACAACAAGAGCTGTTCCAAGGTGCGCGCCAAGCGTGCAACCCCTTCCTCGGCACGGTTCAATGCGTTCTTTGCAGCGTCACCGTCCACACGTCTCGCGACCTGGAGATGGGTTTTTATCGCTGTCAGGGGGGTGCGGAGCTCATGCGCGGCGTCACTGGTAAAACGCTGCTCACGTACCATTGCCTGGCGAACTCTAATCAATAACGTATTGAGCGTACCAATCAAGGGACGCAATTCGTTTGGCGTTCCCTGAAGATTGAGGGGTTCCAACGCATCCGGATGGCGTTGCGCCAAGGCGTCACGCAGACGTGCGAGCGGTTTCAGTCCACGCAGTACCCCGAACCATAGTGCGATCATGCTGCCCACGAGAGCCGCCAGGAAGGGGACGACGGCGACTTTAATGACATCGCGCAACAGGATGTCGCGCTCATCCATGCGATCGGCAGTGGTGATGGTGAGACCGTCGCGTTGATAGGTAAAGACTCGCCAAGTCGTGCCGGCCTCTTCGCGATAGGAGTAACCAGGCGAACCAGGAGCGAGGATGGTGTCCATCTCGGAGTGGGTGCGGGCGATGACCTCGCCGCGTGGTGAATGGACCTGGCATGCCAAGCCTTCTATCGGAGGTATTGACAGTGCCGCGCGATCGACTTGATCCCAGACACCCATTGGAAGTTGTTCCAGAAGCCCGGCAACCATTCGTGCTGACTGTGCGAGGCGTTTGTCCAATGTCTGTTCTACCTGAGCATGCAGGTCGCGCAGTTGCCAGGTGGCTGCCAGTCCCCACAGTAATGCCAGTGTCAGTCCTAGCGTTAGAAGTAGGCGGGACCTGAGGCTCATCGAACACCTGGGGGTTGGATAGCGCGGGGATCGCCGAGGCGGTAGCCGAGACCTCTTACCGTTTCCACCACACCCGGGCCCAGCTTGCGTCGCAGATGGTGAATATGAACGTTCAGCGCATTACTCTCCACTTCATCGCTCATACCGTACAGCCGATCCTTGATCTGATCGACGGATAGTATGCTGCGAGGAGAGAGATGGACCCAAGGGGCTGGACAGGGATTGAGGCCGGCTAAGTAGAGTCTTCTGACGTAGACTGCTCGACAGA
>NZ_JAHCLU010000023.1 GCF_018448785.1 Halomonas jincaotanensis
CATTCTGGATAACGCCAGCATGCATCGTTCCCATGCCTTTGGGCGAAAGCGGCTGGAGTGGTTGAATCATCGCGTTCTTGTCATCCATTTGTCGGCCTACTCGCCGGAGCCGAACCTGATCGAAATCCTCTGGCGTCGGATCAGGTACAGCTGGCTACCACTGACCGCCTACAAGAGTTTTGCCACGCTATGCAGCGAGGTGAGCCGAGTGCTCGAGCGCTTCGATGAACGCCCGGAACGGGCCGGTGGAGATTTCGGGGGCGAGTTTGCGATCGACCAGTTGTTCAGCGGCCCCATGGCCTTCTTCGGTGGGGTCGAATATCAGACGCCCTGGGACCCGCTGATCTTGCAGCTCGAATACGAGGGCAACGATTACAGCAACGAGCCTCGGGACAACCCACAGATTCAAGAGACCCGCGTTAACCTGGGCGCCCGCCTAGCGGTGGCCGATAACCTCTCGCTGCACGGCGGTTGGCAGCGTGGTGATACGGCGATGGGTGGCATCAGCTATGACATTGATCCGGCCGGGCTGGGTCAGGTCAAGAACGACCCTGAACCGTTGCCGATCGGTGCTGCGCCCTTCGACGATTGGGAGGCAACAAGTCAGGCATTGACGAAAACGCCGGCGTACGGGTGAACCGTATTACGCGCCGAGGAAGTGACCTGCGCAGGGGAGGCGGAGCCGGTGCACTTTCGCTCGTCGGCGCAGAGTGAGGGGCGTGCCGGGCGAATCCTCAATGCCAAAGCGGATGACGAGATCGACACCTTCCGCTTCGAATGGCAGTAGCGCGGCTTGCCGCTGCGCGAAAGCCTACATGACCGCGCCGCGCTGGTCGCCGCCACCGACTCGGCGGGAGCGTGCCAACATCGCCTGGCGTCCGCTCACCCGCGATGGCGGTGCGCGCCTCGGCCGCCGCTACACCCTCCTGTATGGCATCACCCATGACGCGACATTGGCCGTTACTGGGAGGATTACGACAAGAGCTGGGAGTAGTAGGAATCGTTAATGGGGGGTAGCAAACGCTGCATAACTCTCGCCGGGAGCGGCTCTTGGTCCAGAGACTTGCCCTTGGCGCCATACCAATGGCTGATCGAGGCGCAGTCGCCCTCTTACTTCCCTAATGCGGCGGATAATCCGGCAGGCAGGTATACTAATATATCTTAGGGAACAAATAACGACCACTGTGGGAATTATCTGGCCACGCGTAGCGTTTCAGCGGATAAGAATAAAATTGTTCAGTAACTCCTTAAGTCAATAAGCCGACGATGGAGAGAACAATGATACAACCCTTATTGCACAAGCTAAGCAACTTCGCTGACCTCTCTGATGAAGAGAAAGCAGCGTTGAACCATGCCGCCCAGGAAAGCATTTGTTATGAAAAAGGCGAAGACATCATAGTCGAAGGTGAAAAGCCTGATTACGTTCACCTTATTGAAGAGGGATGGGCGTGCCGCTACAAGCTTCTTGATCAGGGCGACCAGCATACCATGGCATTTCTCCTTCCCGGCGATATGTGCGACATCCACATTACGATTCTTGACGAGATGGATCACTCGATCCGCGCGCTGACTCCGGTGAAGCTCGCTCGCATCCCCGCCAAGGAAATACTTAATATCCTAGATAACTTTCCTCGGCTCACGCGTGCGCTCTTCTGGTCGACACTCGTTGATGAGGCGATCCTGCGGGAATGGCTGGTAAATGCGGGAAGCCGTACCGCGGATGCAAGGACGGCCCATGTTTTCTGTGAGCTATTGTTGCGCTCGCATGCAGCCGGGCTCACGCAGGACAATAGCTTTGAACTTCCCTTAACCCAGGAAGCACTCGGCGAGGCGATGGGCCTGACCAACGTGCATATCAACAGAGTGGTACAGCAAATGCGCAAGGATGGTTTGTTAGCATTTGAGAGAAAACGTTTAATTATTCTTGACTGGGAAAAGATGAAGGCATTCTCAGGATTCAGATCCAATTATCTTCATTATCAACAGCAGAATATCGAGCCGCAATGTTAAAACGGCCAATCTCAGCTATTTCCTGTTGCCGCCCTGTTTTCCTTGCTGGTGCACTGGAAACTGGCGACGCCGCCTATATCGCCAAAGCGATGGGTGTTGTCGCCCGAGCCAAGGGCATGAGATTGCAGCGGTGTGGAGATCTAAAAGACAGCGGCGGGCAGCATGTGGATTGTCATCGTTGAGTCATGGTGGGTCGCTAGAGTCTTGGCAGTGCACGGCCGAGATTCCTCCACCCGACGAGAGACCCAAAATGATGATACGCGCGACCTTGCCCTTGCTTGCCGCTGGCCTGATGGCGGCTTCCACTGCCCACGCCCAGAACGTCTTCGACTACCCTCAGACCGACGATGCGCCGGCGACCTTCCACGTGGTCAACGAGATTCCCGCCGGTAGCTTCACCAAGTACGAGATCGATGCCGAGCACGGCCAGCTTATCGTCGACCGCTATGTGACGATGCCGGTGCGCTACCCGGCCAACTACGGTTCGATCACCAGCTCGGCAGGCGGTGACGGCGACCCGCTGGATGCCCTGGTGCTGACCCGCGACCCCATCTATCCCGGCGCGGTGATCAAGGTGAAGGCCATCGGTGTGCTGCGCATGCTCGATGACGGCGAAACCGATGACAAGATCATTGCCGTGCCGGCCGATGACGTGGACCCGACCTTTGCCGAGATCGACGAGATGGACGACCTGCCAGCCATGGAAGTGGAGCGGCTGAACGCCTTCTTCCGCGTCTACAAGGACCTACCCGACGGCGGCGACATCGAGCTTGACGGCTTTGGCGACGCCAGTAAGGCCCGCGACATCCTGTCCTCGGCCTTCGAGGCCTATCAGAGCGCCGAGTAAGGCAACCATCTTTCACTCACTCCAGCGTGAAAGTGAAAGACCGCTGGCAATGGAAGGCCTGAAAGGAAAGGGGGGAAAGCACGGCTCGCCACGCTGTGGGGGATCATGGCGTTCTTGCACAAGTAGCGAGCTTTCAGGCATCGCTCCAAGCCTTCTGCCGCGCCTTCGGTGACGACTACTTGTGGCACTCAGGCACCGCTCTTTCGTCCTCGGTGCCCCAGATGTTCAACCAGGTGCGAGTTTCTTGGCCGGTCAGATGCCGGCCGGTTTCTTGATAGGTCGCCCCGGAGGCCAAGGCTTCCTGTTTGAGGCTCTCGCGGGCTTCCTCGCGCTCGACGTATTGCTGGATGGCCTCGAGCATGATCCAGTGGGGCGAGCGGCGGCGCTGGCTGGCGAGGTGCTGGACGCGCCCTTTTAGCGTGTCGTCGATCTTGAGGGACGTTGCCATAGTAGGCTTCCTATTACGTAGTAATACCAAGTGATGCCTTAGCTTCTCCGCTCCCGTCCGTCCAACATGCTTACCGTGATGCGCGCCTTGGGCGTTGACTTGTCGGCACCATGGCGGCCGTATCGGAGGGGCCTCGCGATCGTGGCCGGGTTCGTCCTGTTGATATGCTTGGGCTATGTTTTCGGCATCGCGTCAAAGATCGCCCTCTTTCAGGATACAGGGATCTGATCCCACGCCCGCTGACGGTGCGCTTTGCCCAGGCTTTCACTGCTCAATCAGCGTCCAGGTTCCGTTAAACGTCCCCCATTCGGAACAGAACGGCCGCTGGCTTGCTTGGAGGCATGGACCCACGATCCCTCGTCTTCTACGCCACACCACGCCACTTATATTGCATGTGTATTGCATGTGGCTCTACGCTTCCGACTTTTCACCGTTCAAGCCGGCAATCGGGGGAAATCGGTCAGCGATGGTGCGGGCTAGCGCGGCCTGGTGGTGCACGCCGGTCTTGCTATAGATCGCCTTCAGATGGGTGCGCGCCGTGTTCAGGCTGATCCCCAGGTTTTCGGCCACGAAGCCCATCCCGCGCCCCATCGCGGCCAGCCGCGCAACCTCGGCCTCGGTCGCGGTCAGGCCGAGACCTTCGGCCAGAAGAACCGGGCCGGGCAGCGCCTTCGGTCCGACCGGATCGGTGACGAACAGGGTCGCCGCCGCGCTAGGGTTGCCGGCTGACGCGGACGCCCCGGCCGGCGCGACCACGAGCGTATAGCTCGGCGCGCCGGAGGGGCGCGGGACAAAGAGGCAAGGCGGGCCGGCGCCGACCGACCGCGTCGCAAAGCGGGCTACGGTTGCGTGCAGCTGGGCCTTCACGTCGTGGTCGACAAGCCGGAGTCGTTTGCCATGTTGCGCGAGGCCGTCGGCTAAGCTGAGGATACGTTCGGCTTCAGCGTTCGTGTAGCGCAGGATCAACCCGGCAGTGACGCTCATCACGCCTACCACAAGTTGTCCGAGGGCAGCTCGAAGGGACGTAACTTCGCGTTGCAGCTGCTCGATATGCCATGAAATGGCAAGACTCCGCGATATATGCGGCACGAGTGACTCGATCCACCGGACGGCACTAGCATCCAGTGCGCCCCGGCTGTTTTCGTTCAAGCAGGCCAAACCGGTGATCTGCTCACTGTCGCGCGTAACCGGTCCAAACAGCCCTTCGGTCAGCGATTGCGCACGCAGAAGCGCTTGCGCTCCGGGATCGTTGTAGACCGCCCGCTCGCCGGCAGCGCCAAGGTCGGCAAGGGAACCCAGAGGCATATACGTCAGGGCTTGAGCAAACACCGAGCGATCGATCACGCCGTATCGTAGGCAATCGTCAATGGAAGCCGGATCGAGATTTGCGCCCCACATAATGCCTTGCCACATCTGGTCAGCGGGCAGGATGCCAAGCAACGCGGTGCTGATATCGGCGCCGCGGCGGATTGTTTCAAGCACATCGAGCCACGCCTCGGGTTCTGCCGAGGCTTCGTAGATCGTGGGTATCAGCCGGTCTATCTCGGCGCGTGCAATCATGGGTTTCGAAGAATCGACGGTTAGAAATTAACTATAGCGTGATTATTTTTCTCGACTCACCCGAACTGGTGAGGCGGAGGAAATTTTCTTGCGTCATCATTTCCGTGTTCCAGACGGTTTCTTCCCGGCACGCCTGGTTTCTTCAGAGAATCTGGAGGGCTGATCATGCTTCCCTCTTTCGCAATTCTGGTTGCGCTGGTGATCTTCGGCGATGCCTTCGCGGCTACGATCGGCTGGCCAGTACCCGGACCGGCCTTGGGTCTTGCCGTCCTTACATCGGCCTTCGCCTGGAAGGGCAGGCCGCATCCGGACTTCGAGCGTCTCTTTGATCTGGCCGCGCCGTGGTTTCCGCTGTTCTTCGTGCCTGCAGCCGTCGGCGTCGTGGCCCATCTCGCTCTGCTCTCGGCGGCGTGGCTGCACGTCGCGGTGGCGATTTTTCTCGGCACGGCGCTGGTGCTCGTCATCACCGGCCAACTTGCGCAAGTCCTCCTGGCACTCACCGACAAGAGGAAATCTGATGCTTGAGACAGTTCTCATTCATCCCCTCTTCGGGCTGGGGCTCACGGTGACCGCCTATCTCGCAGCGGCGGCGCTCTGGGTCCGGTTCGGGCGACCCGCGATCGGCCACCCGGTGCTTGCCGCCACCCTGCTGGTTATCGCAGTGCTGGTGGTCTCCGGTTTGCCGTATGACGTCTTCTACTCCCAAGCCGCCATTCTCCACCAGGCGCTCGGCGGCGTTATTGTGCTACTTGCGGTCCCACTCTGCCGGCAGGCGCGATTGATCCGGGACGCGTGGGCACCGTTGGGGATGACGCTGGTGGTTGGTTCGGCGGTGGCGATCAGCACGGCCCTCGCACTGCCGCTCGCCGCAGGGGCCGACTCCGCGCTCCTGGCGACGCTGGCGCCGAAATCTGCGACCGCGGCCGTCGCGGTCGAGATCGCGCAGGGCCAGGGCGGCGCGATCGGTATGACTGCCGTCATCGTCATCTCCACGGGCATCTTCGGTGCGGTATTTGGACCGTCGATCCTCGGCGCCGCCGGCGTCCGTGACCCTCGGGCAGTCGGTTTCGCCCTCGGTCTGGCGAGCCATGCCATAGGCACCGCCCGCGCCTTCCAGATCTCCGAGATCACCGGCAGCTTCGCAAGCCTCGGGATGATCCTGAATGCCATTCTGACGATCGCCTTGGTGCCGCTCTTCCTTTCCCTGCTGGGCAGCTAATCTGCCTTACTCACCAAAGCGCTTCACCATGTCGCAGAAGTACACCTAAATCACGACCGATAGCAGCCCCAACCGTCCGTCCCCCCCCTTCCTTGACACGGACGGGGCGAGCGCGCTGGTATGTCTATCATTAATGTTTGAAATTTTAAATCGTAATCAATTTACGTAAAAAATAGATGGTCACATCTGCTAGGCTGGCTTTTGCAACGCAGCGTGTACATCAATATTTTCCAATGACTTGAGTATTTACCCACGACTTGGCGCTCACTAGCAGCTTGTTTGCCACGCGGGGGGTGAACTCTGGTTGACCCTTGGGGCAAACCGAACCGTTTCGTGTCGTCGGAAACGCTGCTGATATCCGCGCTGCCAACCTGACAACGCTGCCAACTGAGGAGCCGTCGCTTGGAACTGCTGCTATATGCCATCGACAATATTGAGCTGCTCGGCAGCCGGACGCTGGAGCACATCGCATTGGTCGGGGTTGCCGTGGGCATCGCCACCCTGACCGGCGTGCCCATCGGCATTGCCATCACCAAGAACGAAAATCTGGCGAAGTCCGTGCTGTATGTCGCCTCGATTATCGTCACCATTCCGTCGATCGCGCTGTTCGGCATCATGATCCCGATACTCTCGATCTTCGGCCAGGGGATCGGTTATGTGCCGGCCGTGCTGGCGGTGCTGCTGTACTCGCAATTACCGATTATTCGTAACACCTATACGGCGATCAACAACGTCAATCCGGCATTGCGCGAAGCGGCACGCGGGCTCGGCATGAGCTCGAACCAGCGCTTGCGCATGGTGGAAATTCCCTTGGCAGTCCCGGTCATCATGGCGGGGGTACGCACGGCCGTGGTGCTGAATATCGGGGTCATGGCGATCGCGGCGTATATCGGGGCCGGTGGTCTGGGGACTTTCATTAGTCGCGGCATTTCCCAATCCGACCCGCGCCAGCTGATCGTCGGTTCGATCGCCGTGAGTCTGCTTGCGATCATCGTCGATTTCTCTCTGCTGGCGCTGCAGAAGCGCCTGACGCCCAAGGGCATGGAACTTGACGCTTCCGCCGACTGAGGCGCGTCCTACGCGAACCGCTTGCGGCTCACCAGAACACAGGTTCCCTATGATTCAACTCGACAATCTGACCAAAGTCTTCGAGACCCCTAAAGAGGCCGTGGTCGCTGCCGATCACATCAGCATGAACGTGCCTGACGGTGAGATCTGTATTCTGCTCGGCCCGTCGGGCTGCGGTAAAACTACCACGCTGAAGATGATCAACCGCATCATTCGCCCCACCTCGGGCAAGGTCTTCATCAATGATGAGGACACCAGCGGCATGAATACCCAGGATCTGCGTCGCAATATCGGGTATGTCATCCAGCAGATCGGCCTGTTTCCCAACATGACCATCGAGGAAAACATCACCATCGTGCCCAAGCTGCTGGGGTGGGACAAGACCCGCTACAAGAAGCGCGCGCGTGAGATGATGGACATGATCGCCATGGATGCCGAGGCGTTTCTCAAGCGTTATCCCAGCGAGTTGTCTGGTGGACAACAGCAACGTATCGGGGTGGCTCGCGCCTTGGCCGCCGATCCGCCGGTGATGCTGATGGATGAGCCTTTCGGTGCCATCGACCCGATCAATCGCGCGGTGATTCAGGACGAGTTCCTCAAGATGCAGCAGGAACTCAAGAAGACCATCATGTTCGTCAGCCACGACATCGATGAGGCGATCAAGATGGGCGATCGCGTCGCCGTGTTCCGTGAAGGCAAGCTGGTGCAGTACTCCACGCCGGATGACCTGCTGGCGGCGCCCAAGAATGCGTTCATCGAGTCGTTCCTGGGCGAAGATCGCGCGCTCAAACGCTTGAACCTGGTCAAGGTGAGCGAGGTGGTGAGTACCGACATCGGCAGCGTGCATCCCGACGATACGCTGGAAACGGCGCTATCGCGCATCGACGACTTCGGGTACCAGAACTCCATCCTGATGGTGAATGACCGCCACCAACCGGCCGGCATGATCACCCGCGCCGTTGCCCGCACCACCAAGGGTTACTGCCGTGACCATTTCCAGAGTGCGCCGCCTATCGTCAGGCTGGACGACGACCTGCGCAAGGTTGCCTCGCTGATGTTTGCCAACGACACCACCTGGCTGCCCTGTGTCGATGAGGACGGCCGCGTAAGCGGCCAGATCACCCAGCGCGCGATGACACACCATCTGGGTGCGCGCTTCCGCTCGCGACCCGAAAACAGCGCCAGCATTCGCCCCGACAGCAATGCCGTGAAGGAGTGAACGCCGATGCCGATTCGATCGCTGAGGGGGGCCGTAACCGCCCTGCTGGCTGTGCTGATATTCATTACCGGGGCATGGGCACAGAGCAGCGGCCTGATAGACGATTTCAGTTTCTACTTGCCCGACGTGCAGTATCTGTTGGTCGGGCACCTGCAGCTGACGGCTATCTCGGGCGGCCTGGCCATCGCTGTCGCCATACCGTTGGGGATATTGCTGTCGCGCCCCAGCATGGCCAAGGTGGCGGAGTCGCTGATGCAGGTGTTGAACGTCGGCACCACGATTCCCACCCTGGCCGTTCTCGCCCTATCGATGAGCTTTCTGGGCATCGGCATCGTCCCGGCCGTCTTCGGCCTGTTCGTCGCCACGCTGTTGCCGATTGCACGCAACACCTACGTGGGCCTGAAGGGGGTGTCGCCGGCGCTGATGGAGGCCGCCGCCGGGATCGGCATGTCGCCGACCCAGCGCCTGTTCAGAGTTGAATTGCCCAACGCCCTTTACGTGATCTTTGCCGGCATCCGCACGGCCCTGGCGATTAATGTCGGCACCGTGCCGCTGGCGTTTCTCATTGGGGCGGGGGGCCTCGGCGAGCTAATCTTTACCGGCATCGACCTTTACGACACGGTGATGATGCTTTCCGGTGCCATTCCCACGGCATTGCTGGCGATCGTCGTCGATGCCTTGGTCGCGACCATCGCGTTTCTTGTCGTGCCGCGTGGGGTCAATCCCGCGCGTGCCTGACATTCCTTTGAAACAACGCCAATCGACAAGCAGGAGACAAACAATATGATTAAGACATTGACGACCACCCTGACCGGCCTCGCCCTGGCCAGCAGCGTGACCGCCGCTCAGGCCGAGATCGTGGTGGGCGGCAAGAACTTCACCGAGCAGCAGATCCTGACCAGCATGACGGCCCAGTACCTCGAAGGGTTGGATTATGATATCGAAAAGCGCGCCGGAATGGGCTCGGCCATCCTGCGACAGGCACAGGAGAATGGTCAGATCGACATGTACTGGGAATACACCGGTACGTCACTGATCAACTATAACGACGTCACCGAGCCGCTGTCGCCGGACGAGACCTACGCGCGCGTCAAGGAACTGGACGGCGAAAAAGGCCTGGTCTGGCTCGAGCCGTCCAATGCCAACAACACCTATGCCCTCGCCATGCGTGAGGATGATGCCGAGGAGCGAGGCATCGAAACGCTGACCGATCTGGCCGAGGCGGTCAACGGCGGCGAGGAGCTGAGCTTCGCGCTGAATGCTGAATTCTATGCACGCGAGGATGGCTGGCGCCCGCTGCTGGAGGCCTATGACTTCCGTGTCAGCCGCGGCGATATCCAGCGCATGGACACCGGCCTGGTCTATCCGGCGCTGCGCGATGGCGATGTCGAGGTCGGCCTGGTGTTCGCAACGGATGGGCGTATTCCGGCCTTCGACTTCCGCGTTCTCGAAGACGATGAAGGCTTCTTCCCCGCCTACGCCCTGACCCCGGTGGTGCGCCAGGAGACGCTGGATGAGAACCCGGACCTCGCCGAGCAGATGAACAAGCTGTCGGCGCTGCTTGACGACGACACCATGGCCGAGCTCAACGCTCGCGTCGACGTGGAGCGCGAGACCATCGAGGATGTGGCCGAGTCCTTCCTGAAAGACAACGAGCTGATGTAACATCGTCAACCCATATGACGCGTCGCCATCACGACGTTTACCAGAAGGCCGCCCCGGGGCGGCCTTCTTTCATGTACGTTTGAGAGCTGTCCCATAGGGTTTGAGAGTTTTCCCATGCATTACCAGGATACGCTGCGCGTTGGCGCCGCTCAGATCAACACCTCACTGGGTGATATCAACCTCAACCTGGAACGCCATCTCGAGATGATTGCCGAGGCCCGGGAGCGCCAGCTGGCGTTGCTGGTGTTTCCTGAGCTCTCACTGACCGGCTACGGGCTGGGCAGCGACGTAATGCAGGTGGCCATGCCGCTGGAGGATCCGCTGCTCGCCCGGCTGGCTCGGGCCGCCGGCGAGATGCAGGCGGTAGTGGGCTTCGTCGAGGAGGCAAGCCCCGGGGAGTACTACAACGCCCTGGCCATCCTCCAGGATGGGGAGATCGTCGCGGTGCATCGCAAGCTCAACCTGCCGACCTACGGCGGGCTTGAAGAAGGCAAATGGTTCACCCACGGCAACGCGCTAACGCAGACCACCGTGCGCCCTGGCTGGTCGGCCACTCAGCTGATCTGTGCCGATCTGTGGAATCCAGCGCTGGTGCATGCCGCCCTGCTGCCCCGCCCCACCGTGCTTTGCGCGCCGATCAATTCGGCCAGCGGCATCGTCAGCGAGGCGTTCTCCAATGAGCAGAACTGGGCGCTCAACCTGCATTTTTACGCCATGACCTACGGCACGCCGGTGATCATGGCCAACCGCTACGGCAGCGAGGGCAAGAATCACTTCTGGGGTGGCTCGCGCATCCTGGGGCCGCGCGGCGAACGGCTGGCCGAGGCCGAGGACCGCGAGATGCTGATTACCGCCGAGCTTTCACGCACCGCCATCGCCAAGGCACGCTTCGAGCTGCCTACCCTGCGCGACGCCGACACCCCGCTGATCCGCGAGCTGATGGCGGGGTATCGTTGATCGAACGTGCCAGTTCATTGCGTTGTCGGGCTAGCTGGACCAGAATATACCAATAATTGGTACTGCGAGGTGCGCCATGACAAAGAACACCAGCATCACTCTAGGCCAGCATTTTGATATGTTCATCACTGAACAGCTCGACAGCGGTCGATACAGCTCAACCAGCGAGATCGTCCGCGCAGGGTTGCGACTGCTCGAGGAATCTGAAACCCGCCTGACTAAACTCCGCAAATCGCTCAAGGAAGGTGAAGACAGCGGCTTTGAAGACTATTCCTATGACGCATTCGTCAATGAGTTGGACAACGAAAGTCGCTAATGCCGAATTTCAAGCTTTCAAGGAAAGCCAAGGCTGACCTCAAGGGCATTGCACGCTACACGGAGCGGGAATGGGGGCGTGATCAACGAAATCACTATGTCCTTCAATTCGATGAAAGCTTTCATCTTCTCGGGGGAAATCCGGGAATCGGCCAACCTAGTGACGAGATCAGACTTGGCTACCGTCGATACACCCTAGGAAGCCATGTCATTTTCTATCGGCATTCCCGGGGAAATGTAGTTGAAATCATCCGCATCCTGCACCAACGCATGTTGCCAGACGAGCACTTGCTGTAAAGGGGAACGCTTGCGGTTCAGACACCGGACTGGGCCGGCATCTTCAGCGAGGCGTTCTCCAACGAGCAAAACTGCTGGGCTAGTTATGCAGCGTGTAATGGTTTTATTCGGTCGACTTCCTCCTTGACCGTTCGCGCTGCAATCCATAAATCAACCGCACGCTGTGCATTCAACCAGAACTCCGGAGAATTGCCAAACAAGCGAGCAAGTCGAAGTGCCATTTCAGGACTAAGCGCATGACGCTCGCGCACTGCGAACGGCTGGCCGAGGCCAACACCCCGCTGATCCGCGAGCTGATGGCGGGCTATCGTTAGCTGAGCTACTTGTTCACTCCCACTCAATCTTGAGATCTTTATGCGATTGGGCACAATCTCTGAGATAGAGGTTTATGAGGCTCTGGTAAGGAAGGTCTTTTTCATCGGCAAGCTTCTTGAAATACTCAATAGTATCTTCGTCGAGCCTTAACGTGACCTGCTTTTTGAGCTTTCTAGCATATGAATTCTTGACCGAATCGCAAAAATCATAATGATCACACATGCCTGTACCCTTCATAAATCTTTCGTTCACGCTTGTCAGCTTTACGCGCGGAGATGATCCGTATAGCTTCGCCAGCTCTATAAGGGATCATAATAAAGGGACCTGCTGCTGACCACGCTCTTCCGGGGCAGGATGGGCGCGGTCATATTCCGTCATCGCGCTGCTGGCCTCAGAACTCGCGGCCCAGCAGCGCCTCGCTGAAGGGGTAGCGGCTGAGCTTCTCGATGCCGGTCTCGGTGACCAAGACCTCCTCCTCGAGCTTGACGCCGTCGGCACCGCCGACTTCGCCGATATAGCTTTCCACCGAGACCACCATGCCGGGCTCCAGCTCACCATCCTTGGAGAAGCGGTCGAAATCCATGTGATGGGCGACCAGTGGCGTTTCGCCGTGCATGCCGACGCCGTGGATGATCGAGGGGTAACGGCGATCAAGGAAGCGCTCGGGGATCTTCCAGGCGCGTTCGGCGATCTCGCGGTAACTGATCCCCGGCTTGAGAATCGCCATATTATGATGCACCTGTTCATAGGCCATCCGGTACAGGCTCTGTTGGTAACCGGTCGGCTTGCCTGGCCCGACGTGGAAGGTGCGCGAAAAGTCGGAGTAGTAGCCATGGCAACCGATGGTATCGGTATCCAGCGCGACCAGTTCGCCGGGGCGAATCACCCGATCGCTGGCCTCGTTGAACCAGGGATTGGTGCGCGGCCCGGAGGACAACAGACGGGTTTCGATGAACTCGCCGCCCTGCTTGATGACGTTGCCGTACATGATCGCGAACAGGTCGTTCTCGGTGAGCCCCGGCTTGATCGCCGCTTCCACTTCCGCCACCGCCGCTTCGCTGCCGGCCATCGATTGCGCCAGGCAGGCGACCTCTTCCGGCGTCTTGATGCGACGGCAGTGCAGGGTGTCCTGCATGCAGTCGAACACGTCCAGGCCCTGGGCCTCGAGCGAGCGCGCCAGGTTCAAGGTGCAGCGGTCGAGACCGACCTTGCAGTTGCCCTTGCCGTGGGCATTGACCAGTTCGGCGATCTCGATGCCGAAAGGGTCGGACGACAGGTTGTCACGCTGGTTGACGGCGGACCACACCACCTTGGAGGTGCGCGCCTCGTCGATCGTCTCGAGCCAGGTCGATATATGGGCGCTGCCCGGGTACTCGAAGAGGATGATCGGGCCGTCCAGCGGCACGTAGATGTAGCGCGTGGAATTGCGCAGGAAGTAGCCGAACATGTTGCGCGAGCCGGTGGCGTAGCGCTGGTTGTTCGGGTCGAAGAGTACTACCGCCGCATAGCCCTGCTCAGCCATCATGTTGCGCAGCCTCGCCAGGCGTCCGGCGCGCAGCTGCTTGGGGTCGAAGGCCGTGGGGATGCTGTCGCCGTTGCCCATCGGGGCGGAGGGGACCACCGGGATGCTATCCGGCTCGCGATCGGAAAGCTGCTCGAATTCTACTTGGTTCATTAAAAGTTTCGCCTTAATCCTGGAGATTGTCGCTGCGCTGCATGCCGTCCTTGAGCAGCTGCTCGTGGATCGGTGCCATCCGCCCGAAGATGCGCTTGGCCCGCTCGGGACGACCGATGAAACCGGGCTCCTTGGCGTAGGCGAAGATCACCGTATGGCGCTCGCGGTCGCCCTCGACCGGCGTGACGCGGTGTAGCGAATAGCGACCGAAGAAGATCTGTAGATCACCCGGTTGCAGCTCCAGCGATTTGAGCGTCAAACGATCGCCATCGATCACCCGCTCGACCGCGTCGAAGTTTTCGCCTTCGGGGCTGCGAATACCCGGCGAGTATTCGAAGCGCCCGCCGCCCTTGGCCTGCTTGGTCATCATGGTGACGATGAACTCGTTGGTATCGTAGTGCCAGGGATGCTGACAGCCTTCACGCAGCACATTGATCACCAGGCCCGCCAAAGGGTCGGCGTATTCATGGATGTCGTCCATGCCTACCACGGTGGCGATAAAACGCTGAAACTCAGGGCTTTGGTAGATCTGGCGAATGATGGTGCTGTCGTCGATACGGTCGCCGGCAACGAAGCCGTTAGTGCGGTCGCCGAAGCGGTTCATCGGATGCGTGGCCGGCAGCGAAGGATCGCCATCGGAATTGTAGGGGTTGGTCTCGTTCTGGTTGTAGTGCGCCTCGGGCGACAAGCGCACTGTTTCACGCTCCAGGCGGGCTAGCGCCGCTTCGGGCACGAAATGTTTGAGCACGATACAACCGTCGACCGCCAGCTGGCGACGGCACTCTTCGACCAGTTCGCGGCCCTGGGCCCCTTGCAGTGATGTAATGGGGTAGCGTTCGAGATCAATGAGCCCATCAAGCGAACGTGCTGGATCGTCAGTAATCGTGCTAGTGGAGCCTTCAGCGGGGAAAGACATAAGTCGACACCTGAACAGATAATAATAAATGACACACGAACAGAGTAGTCGGGGTTGATTGATCATAGAAATGAATGGTTGATATGAAAATCATTTCGGGAAATCATAGGTTATGGATACCGAACTTCTACGAGCCTTTGTCGCGGTGGCCGAGTGCGAGGGTTTCAGCGCGGCAGGTAAGATCATTAACCGCACCCAATCCGCCATTAGCCTCCAGATCAAACGCCTGGAAGACCGCATGGGCGAATCGCTGTTCAAGCGCACGAGCCGCAGCGTATTACTGACTCCGGCAGGTGGCCGGCTGCTGCCTTACGCACGCCAGATCCTGAAGCTTCAGGACGAGGCCCAGCGCCTGCTTGGCGCCGAACGCAAAGGTGAGCTCATACGCCTGGGTATCTCCGAGGAGCAGGCCATTGCCTACCTGCCCGAGTTGTTGCCGCGCATGGCCGACTTGTTTCCGGAGGTACGCATTCAGGTCACCTGCGATATCAGCGGCACCCTGGTCCGCCGCTTCCAGGAGGGTCTGCTGGATGCGGTACTCGCCGTACGCCATGCGCCCACCCAGACCGGGCAACTTCTCGGCCGTGAGCAAATGGTCTGGATCGCGGCCGACAACACGCGGCTCGACCGATGGGATAGCCTGCCCCTGGCGCTCAACCCCGAGGGCTGTATCTTTCGCGCCCACGCCTTTGCCGCCCTGGGCCGCACAAATCGCCAGTGGGACGTCTGCTATACCAGCCCATCACCCACCGCCATCAATATCGCCGTGCAGGCGGGCCTGGCGCTGACCGTGAAGACGCCCCGCAGCGTGCCGACAGGATGTCGCATCGTGGGCGTGGAGGAAGGCCTTCCGGTGCTCGAGTATGTCGAGATCGAACTGCATCGAACCCCAGGGCAGATGAGTGAAGCCTTCACCACTTTTTGTGAAATCCTGACCAAGATAGTGACGAATGGGGATTCGCTAAAGAGCGTCGATCTGGGGGCTTGAGGCTTGCCGCCTGGTGTCAGCGATGCCGCGATAGTTCTGTCGTTCTTTAGATCCCCTGTCTTCGCTTATATTTCCAGGAACTCCTTGGCGTCGTGCTCTTCCAGTTCCATGACCAGCGCGTGAATATGTGTGGCGCGTGCCTGGCCGATGGCGGGTAGCCGACAGGGTGACCTCCCCCTTTTAGAGTATTTGCAGGGCATGCGGCTGAAAATCTGGCCGATGCTAGCTAGTATGTGGGCTCCAAGGTTAGCGCCTGCTAACAGGCGTCCGGATCCTTGCCCTTAGCCGCCAAGAAAGTTATTGCCAATGATTCAATCGGCTTGTTATTTTTATACAATATTTTGTTAATTTAAAAGTATTAAAAATACAAAGGTGTGGCGCTGTTGCCAAGGGCTCATTCGTCAGCCGAGGCAGTGCGGAGACGCTTCGCTGACCGACCCCATAAAGCGATCGCCGTTTTACACAGGGAGAATGGGCCTTTGTCGTCACTAAAAGCGCAATACCGCGTGCATTGGTTGACTGGACAGTTTTACGAACATAGCAGGGAGGTCATGTATCGCAGGGCCATCAAGCTGAGAGTGCGGTTTGAGTCTTGTCTCTCGCTGAGTCTGGTGGCCTTGATCTTTGGTATGTTTGCTATTTCGGACTACTACTATCTCGGCTTGACCAGAGCGTTTTATCTACTGATCGCCATGCGTGTCGTGGTGTCTAGCGTCTGCCTGCTTTTGGCATTCGTTATCGGGCGCTGGGGCAACTATTACCGCAAAGTTTGGTTGCACGCTTTGCCGCTCTGGCTACTGGCGACGGCAATCATTTTGATCGTCCCCTTGCGCCCCGAGAGTCTCTCCACCCAGGTCACCGCTGTGGTGGTGGCCACCATGGCTTTCTACCTACTGATCCCCAACCTGCTGACGGTGGCGATGATCGCCAGTCTCTATTTGAGCATTGGCTTCCTGGCGTCCGCGGTGCTGGTTGCGGAGATTGCTCCGGTGGTGGCGCTTCGTATCGCGTTGTTGCTGATCATGACCAATGTCGTGGGTTTCTTTGCCTTACGGCGCTTGGAGAGCCTGCAGCGCAAGCAATTTGCCCTGCTCCACCAAGAGCGTGATAAAAATCACCAGCTGCTCAAGGAAATCGCTCATCGACAATCGCTGGAAGCGCAGTTGCGTATCGTCGCCGAGCGGGATGCTCTGACGGGCCTGGATAGTCGACGTCATTTTATGGACCGGGCTCAAGCCTTGCTGCAGCGCTCGCGATTGGAAAAGACGCCGTTCACCCTTTTCATGATCGATGTGGATCATTTCAAGTCCATTAACGATACCTGGGGCCACAGTCATGGAGATTGGGTGCTGACCGAAATCGCGGGGGCCTGTGTGCAATCCCTCCGACCCATGGATGTGATAGGACGTTTCGGTGGTGAGGAGTTCATGGTGGCCCTGCCGGATATCAGCCTCGACGACGCCCGGACCGTGGCGGAACGCCTGAAGAAGGAGGCCGCCAAGCTGCCGTTGAAGGAAGAATTGAGCGAGCTGTGTCTGAGCGTCACCATCGGTATCGCTAGCGCGCACACTGAAGAGGCCGACCTTGAGACCCTGATAAAGAAGTTGGCCTCCATCAGAAACTACGACTGCCCAGAAGACCAAGGAAATAGTTACATGATCTGCCTACGCCCCGAGCAGTTGCACGGCGATGAAACCGGCTGGGAGCTGGGCATGGCGACGGTGGTGGATAGCGCCTTCTTCGGCACCCACCTCCGCTGCCACCTGCGCAGTGAACGATGCCCGGACACCCTGCTGGTCGCCCATTTGCCACCGTCCGCCCGCCCCGAACCTGGCATGCGCCTGCCGCTCAGCGCCGACCCGGCGGACTTGAGCATCTTTACCCAGCCAGCCCCTGCGGAGGCCATCCTATGATGATTCGCGCCCGACCCGACGAGTGGTACACCACCCAGGCCGTGGGTGACGGGATCACCTATATCGGCGAGCCGTTCATCCAGACGTTCTATCGTTGCAATATCTGGCACATTAGAGGCCGGGAGCGCGACATGCTGGTCGACAGCGGCATGGGCGTGGTGTCGTTGCGCGAGTGGGTGCCAATCGTCACCGAGCGCGAGCTGGTCGCCGTGGCGAGCCATACGCATTTCGATCACATCGGCTGCCACCATGAGTTCGACCACCGCGTGGTGCACCGTGCCGAGGCGGACATCCTCGCCCACCCCGGCCGGCGTGAGACCCTGGCCGACCCCTACGTGACCGACGACATCTTCGACCGCCTGCCGCCGAGCCCCTTCGAGGCCGCCACCTATTCGGTCAAGTCGGCACCAGCGACCCGACTGGTGGAAGACGGGGACGTCATCGACCTCGGGGATCGCGTCTTCGAGGTCATCCATACGCCGGGCCACTCGCCGGGCGGCATTGCGCTCTGGGAAGCACGCACCGGCATCCTGTTCTCGGGGGACATCGTCTATGATGGCCCGCTGATCGAGGATACCTACCATGCCGATGCCAACGACTATGTGCGCTCGATGAAGCGGCTCCATGACCTGCCGGTACGCGTGGTGCATGGCGGCCATTTCCCCAGTTACGACGGCCAGCGTCATCACGAGATCATCCGCCAGTGGCTGGAGGAAAAAGGCTGCTGAAACGGAGGCGGGTATGGTAACTGGAGCCGCATTGGCCGTCCCGAGGAGGTCGCCAACATGGTCCCCTTCCTGGCGGGACCTCAGGCCACCTTCATCACCGGCCTGCGATTGCCGCAGATCGAGGATCCGGCCGAGGTCGACATTGCACTGATCGGACTGCCTTGGGACAGCGGCTCGACGAATCGCGTCGGTACGCCCGAGGTCGGCGGTTTCACGACGCGGGCATCACCGCCTTGACAGGGGCGACGCTGAGGGTGGGACAGGAAAACGTCCCTTTCATCTCGAAACGAGCAGCGCGGCCTCGTGGCTACGCAGGTAGTCCGCACATTCCGTGGCGGGGAAGGGCCTGGCATAGAGATATCCCTGTCCCCTGTGACAGGCCAAAGAGCGAAGGTAGGCTTCCTGCTCGCGTGTCTCGATGCCCTCGGCCAATACGTCGAGCTCCAGACTGCGTCCCATGGAAATGATGGCCTGAGTAATGGCGCTGTTCTCGCGATCACCGGGCAAACCGCGCGTGAACGATTGATCGATCTTCAGCCGGTGGATCGGAAACTTCTTGAGATAGCTCAAGCTCGAGTAGCCCGTGCCAAAGTCATCAATGGCCAGCTTGACGCCAAGCCTGTGTAGTTTCTCCAGCTTGTCCATCACTTCGTGCAAATCCTGCATGACCACGCTCTCGCTCACTTCGAGCTCGAGGTGAGCCGCGGACAGGCCACTGTGCACCAACACCTGCTCCACCTTCTCGACGAATTCAGGCTGGCGGAACTGGTGAGCCGACACGTTGACCGCCACGGTGCCGACGATAAGGTTTTCGGCCACCCATAACGCATGATGACGGCAGGCTGTCTCCAAAACCCAGGCACCGATCGTCACGATCAATCCGCATTCCTCCGCCAGGGGAATGAACGTGTCGGGTGAAATGAGCCCCTGTGTTGGATGGCGCCAGCGTGCTAGCGCCTCGAGCCCCACTATTGCGCCTGTGGCAAGATCCACCTGGGGCTGATACATCACGAAGAGCTCATCGCGTTTGATGGCATGGCGCAGATCACTCTCGAGCGTCAATCGTCCTTGCGCCCAGGCATTCATGCTAGCCGAGTAGAACTGATAGTGATGACGGCTCTCTTTCTTGGCGACATACATCGCGGCATCGGCGTTGCTCAGTAGCGCCGTGGCATCCCGACCGTTTTCCGGAAAGCAGGCGATGCCGATACTGATACCCACGACCACTTCCGTCCCATCGATAATGAAGGGAGAGGCGACGACGGCGAGGAGTTTCTCGGCGACGCGAGCGGCGTCCTGGATGTGGTCGAGCTCCGTTAGGATCACGGTGAACTCGTCGCCCCCCTGGCGGCTGACTGTGTCGCTGGCACGCACGCAAGTCGCGAGTCGAATGGCCACCTCGCTCAGCACACCGTCGCCCAAGGCGTGTCCGAAGACATCATTCACGTTCTTGAAACGGTCAAGATCCATGAAAAGAAGGGCGAGAGGCTTGCCCGAGCGTTTCGCCTGCACAATGGCAACGTCCAGGCGGTCGGTAAACAGGGTCCGATTTGGCAGGCCGGTCAGGATGTCATGCTGCGCCATGTAGGTGAGTCGCTGGTTGGCCACCTGCAACGACTGGTTGGCATGCTCCAGGTCTTTGGTGCGCTCGACAATGCGCTGTTCGAGAAGAACATTGTGGGCCTGCAGGTCGTTTTCCTGCTGTTGCATCGTTCGGCGTTGCTGGGAAATTTCATGCCACATGACCGCCAGCCCTAGCGATACAACCGCGATGATGGCGATGTGCTCCTGGGTCAACAAAACCGCTTGCTGGGGCGTGATACTGGGATAGGGATTCAAGCCACCCATCAAATGGTCAACCGCCAGAATCGCAATCAGCACGACGGTCAGGCTGGCACCCAGCAAGCCGAAATGAAACGCCGACCAGATACCGAGAGGGATCAGCAAAATCGGCGTAAATACAAAATCCTCAACTATTTCGGCACCCTGAAAAAAAACCAATGTGGCCAGCAACAGGGCGATCGCCACAAGCGCCGTTGTTTCAGAGCGTTTGAAGCGTGGAAGGAATAGACGGGGACGATTCTGCAGACGTCGCCACAGCGTGACAAGTAGCGGTGTCAGCAGTAGTAGACCCAAGGCATCGCCGAACCACCAGAGCCGCCACAACAACAAGTAGCTGCTGTCGGCACGTCCCAGTAACACGTATATTGCCGCGCCGAACAGGGCGGCTGACGCCGATGCCAGTAGCGGACCAAACAGCACAAAGGTGGCAGCATTCGACAATTTGTCGAAATCGAAGCGTCCTGAAACGAAATAGCGAATCAGCCAGGCACCGAGCGACGCTTCGAACAGGTTCACCAGGCCAAAGGCCAGGGCTGCCCACAGGGGAAAGCCGGGTACACCAGCGATAAGCTCTGCTGCCAATGCGGCCAGACCCATCAACGGCCACTGCCGATGAGGAAAGAGCAGAAAGGCGGCGAGCAGCACGGCGTTGGGAGGCCAGAAGATGGCGATGCCTTCGGCCGTGATGGTCTGGTTGACCCCGAACCAGGCCCCTACATAGTAGGTGATCCCGACCAGCATCATGCGTATCGAGATATGCACTGCTCGGCTGTCCATTGTGTTCAAACGCTGCTTTATTGGGATATGGCTTACCGATCCATTGATAGCAAACACTAGCAGCGAGCTTACTTTCCTAACTCATCATAGACTAGTGGTTATCACACTTTAATACCACGCAACCGGACAGACCATGATACCTGGATTATCTACTGCATCACGAGGAAGCATGCTGCTCGGCGATCTCGCGCCACAGCCGGCGCCAGCGAAACATGCGCCAGGCTTGCGGCCTGCAAGACGTCGAGTTTCCGTCTGTCACGTACCGCACTGAACCCGGGAAAAGAAATCCTCACTGCCTATCTGTCCGCCCTTCAACACGACTTCCAACCCATCGATGGAAGGCGCTGTGGCGACCAAGCGGCACAAGTGTCCGCCTTGGCGCTCGTCGAAAGCGACGATCTCCAGGGCGTCGGCATCGATCAGGCGCATGGCATGACTCGAGGTATCTCCGCCGGCGAACACGACCCTCTGAATATCGCCGACGTTACAAAGCCGGCCTACGAGCGTGGCGAACACTTCTCCCAGCGCCAGCGACAGACGATCGGCAGAGACACCTGCGACCAGACCCGCCTCTCCACGAGCCGAGGCAACGGCGACGCCATGACTCTGGCCGAAGCCGTTTAACACTTCAACAAACAGGCGACTCGCCGTCCCTCGGGGATCCTCAAGTGCCTCCGCAGGAGACACTCCGAGGATGACTCCCCCCTGGGTCTCGAAATGCGCCAGTTGGTCACGGGTCTGGGGGGAACAACTTCCGGACAACACCAGACATTTATCGACCGCGGCGTAGGTGGTCGGCAGCACAGAGCGCTCGCCCAGCGCCTTCGCCCAACGATGCCCCAGGGCATCGGCCAGGCCCTGCGCGGCGACGACCAAAGTGGCACGTTGATCGGCGAGTCTCAGAACCAGCTCGGCCGCATGCTGAAGTTCGGCCTGATCGATCGCGTCGAGGACCACCAGGCACTGTGCTTCGGTGGCACTGACCAGCTGTTGCCAGCCCCCGTCCGCCTCGCGATAGTCGAGCAGGGTCACCGCCGCCGAGGAAATCGCGGTCTGTGCGGCCAGATGGCGTCGCAGGTCCGCTTCCAGCATCGGGGTCGAAGGGTGATGGGCCATGGCAGGATTCTGGTCCAATCGGCAGATCTCACCCTGGTAGCGCGTAAAAAGCTGCGAGAACGCCGTGAAACGACCAAAGCTAGGCGTGGCGGGCAATACGGGCAGCGCACATCCCGGCCAGCGCTGCCGGGCAAGGTCCAGCACGTGACCGATACTGCCTATGGTCGGGGAGGAGTCGAAGGTCGAACAGACCTTGAACTGCATCAGCTGTGGCGAGATTGCCTCGAGAACCGCCAGGGCAGGCTCGACTTCGGCAGTCATCGCCGTCGGCGCCAACCCGCGGGCCGTCCCCGCCAGCCCCACGATGTCCAGCTCGGAGGCCATGTCGAGAACGGCCTCATGGTTGTCGGTGGAAAAAAACAATCGGCCACGCAGCCCATGGCGGCAGAACTGAGCCAGGTTCTCGGTCGATCCCGTAAAATCATCTCCGTAGAAGGCCACCAGTGGTCGGCGCATGGAATGTCCCTCCGAATGACGCGTTCAGGTGCTCTCTCGCACCATCAGTTGGTGGCCGATATCCAGCTGCGTTGCAATAGACGCCTGCTCCTCCAGTCGCATCAGGAGCAACCTGGCTGCGGCGACGCCCATCTCGAAACGTGGCACGGCCACGGTGGTCAGCCGGGGAGTCAGGTGTTCGCTCAAGGACAGGCCCAGATAGCCGCCGATGGCGATATCCTCCGGCACACGGATTCCTCGCCGGTTGGCTTCCAGTATTGCCCCTGCGGCGAGATTATCGTTGGCAAAATGCAGCGCCTCCAGCTCGGGACACGCCTCCCGCGCCTCGAGAAAGAGCTGACGTCCGATGTCATAGGAGGACGGCTCGTCGTGTTGAAACAGCCGCTCACTCTCTACGCCGGCCTCCCTGAGTATCTGGTGATGCCCTTCGTAGCGTTGCATGGCTCGATAGTCGTGTGTCATGCCCGTCCCCAGGTAGGCGATGCGCCGATAGCCCCGTTCAAGAAGATGTCGCGCCATGGTCGCCCCGACTTGAGTGTTGTCCACGCCGACATTCATGTCGATGCCACCTTCACCCAGCTCCATCATCTCGACCACCGGTCTTCCCCACGACTGAAGGCGGCGTATCGTCCTGTCGGAGTGTTTGAGGCCGGTCAGGATCACGCCGGAAGGTGAGTAGCCCAACACCGAATCGACCAACGCCGTCTCGCGTTCCAGGTTGAAGTCAGTCGAGCCGAGTAGTACCTGATAGCCGGAGGCTTCGAGCGTCTGCTGGATGCCATGGATGACTTCGATGTACGTCAGGATCGACAGCGAGGGCACTATCACCGGGATCATCCTTATGCCGGCGGAGGCCAGGCCGCCGGCGATCAGGTTCGGGACGTACCCCAGGGTTTCTACCGCAAGGTCGATCCGCTTACGGAACTTGAGCGAGACCTTGTCCGGCGTGTTCAAGGCTCGCGACACCGTGATCGGGGCGACACCCGCCTGTCTAGCGACATCCTCGATGGTGACCCGGTGCTCGCCTCGGTGACGCCGACGCCCCGGTGTGTCCGACTTTTCGGTCGCGATGGTCATGGCCTCATCCTGACTGGGTTGCGATCCCCCAAGCTTATACTATGGTTAAGAAATGGTAGCGCTACCAAGCCACACGAACTAGCGTCAAAGACAACATTCCGAACTAGCTTTGAAAGAAAGACAGCAACCCGACCCAGCTTTGGAAGACAACAATCCGGCCCAGCCCTAAAACGACAACAATCGGGCAGATCAAGGAGCAACGAAGGGTGTCTAACACGCCACGACCGGCTTCGACCCGGGTCAACGCCAGCTATGTCATTGAAACACCACTCGATGCCACGCAAGCCGCGGCGGCGATGGCCGGCGAGCAATCCTCGGGTACCTTTCTCAAGCTCGCCGGGGAAACGGAGGCATTGCATGAACGCCATGCCGCGCGCGTCGAATCGGTGACGCCTCTCGAGACTGTCTCCACCCCGTCCCTGCCCGGTGCGCTGCCCGGCGACAGCTATGCCCGAGCGAAGGTCAGCCTGTCGTGGCCGCTGGAGAATATCGGCGCCAGCTTGCCCAACCTGCTCGCCACGGTATTGGGCAACCTCACCGAACTGCGTGAACTTTCAGGCATCCGCTTGACGGATATCGCTCTGCCCGACGACTTCATTGAGCCCTTTCCGGGGCCGCAGTTTTCCATCGGGGGCACACGACGACTGGCCGGGGTCGATGCCGGCCCGCTGGTCGGCACCATCATCAAGCCAAGCGTCGGCCTCTCGCCCGGGGAAACGGCAGCACTGGTCAAGCAGTTGGTAGAGGCGGGCATCGACTTCATCAAGGACGACGAGCTGATTGCCGATCCACCCTACTCGCCGCTGGCCGAGCGCGTCCCGGCGGTCATGCGGGTCATCGAGGAACATGCCCAGCGCACCGGTCGAAAGCCCATGTACGCCTTCAACATCACCGGCGACATCGACGAGATGCGCCAACGCCACGACCTGGTGCGGGACCATGGCGGCACCTGTGTCATGGCTAGCGTGAACTGGATCGGCATGGCCTCGCTGGTGGCGCTGCGGCGTCATTCAGAGCTGCCGATACACGGCCACCGCAACGGCTGGGGCCTGTTCTATCGTCACCCGCAGATCGGCCTCGAGTTTCGCGCCTACCAGGCGCTTCTGCGTCTTGCCGGGGCCGATCATCTGCACGTCAACGGCCTGGGCAGCAAGTTCGCCGAAGCGGATGCCTCGGTGATCGACTCAGCACGCGCCTGCCTCACCCCGTTGCTGGAAAGAGCGGGCCGAGACGACCGGGCAATGCCGGTGTTCTCGTCGGCGCAGACGGTTCACCAGGCGCCGGCTACCTTCGAGGCGCTGAATTCGACCGATCTCATCTTCACCTGCGGCGGCGGCATCATGGGCCATCCCGATGGCGTCGCCGCCGGTTGTCGCAGTATCCGCGCCGCCTGGGAGGCCACATCCCGCGGCGTGGCCCTGGAAGACCATGCCAGACAGGAACCCGACCTTGCCGTCGCGTTGCGGGCGTTTCGCAGCCCGTTTTCAGGATGAATCCATGACACGCCACCCACGCTCACATCCCACAGGGGCCTCACCATGAAGACAATAACCGCAAGCGGTATCGTTCTCGCCGGCTTCGCGTCTCTCGCCACCGCGACGACGGCCACGGCCGAGGAGTTGGCCATCGCCATTCACGTTGAGCCCTCGCACGCCATGTTCAAGGTCGGCGAGCGACTCAAGGAGAACATCGAGGAACAGACCGACGGCGAATTCTCGATCACGCTACTGGGGACCGAGGTGGGCGGCGAACGCGACCACCTCGAAGGCGCCAGCTACGGCGAATACGCCATTGCGCTGGGTGGCTCGATGCCCATGACGCTATACGCCGAGGAGTTCGCCGCTGCCGACCTGCCCTTCGTCTATGGCTCCAACGAGGAAGCCAGGGAGGTCTACTCCGGCGAGACCGGCGATCTGATCAACGAGCAGCTGATCGCCAACGGCAACATGCGCCTGGTCGGGCTGTCGGCGCGCAACCCACGCAACCTGACCTCCAATTTTCCCGTCAATACGCCCGAAGACGTCGAGGAGGTGCGCATGCGGGTACCCGAGATCGCGCCCTGGATCCAGATCTGGGAAGAGATCGGCGCCCTCCCGAGCCCCATCGCCTGGCCCGAGGTCTACACCTCGCTGCAGACCGGCGTGATCGAGATGCAGGAAAACCCCGTTGATCTCATCCATGCCGGCAAGATCTACGAGGTGCAAAGCCACATCAACCGCACCGAACACGTTTATTCCTTCTTCCACTGGCTGATGAACGAGGAGTTTTACCAGGGCCTTTCCGACGAGAATCGCGAGATCATTCTCGGCGCGATCGAGGAAGCCACCACCTGGGGTAACGAAATGGTCGCCGACGGCCAGGCCGACCTGCTCGAGCAACTCGAGGAACTCGGCATGACCGTCGTCGACCCGGACGTGGACGCTTTCCGCAGTGCCGCCGAACCGGCCATTCGCGACATCGCCGACAGCTATCATCCCTCAGTACGCGAGTACGTCCTGTCGCTCGTCGAGTAGTGCTCAGAAGCACGTAGCGGATAGCAACAAGGTGTGCGCAAAAGAGGAAAAAGGCGGGCGATCCGACGTGTGACACAGCCCGTCGGATCGCCCAAGGCTAATTTCCGGCGACCCTATCCTGACGGAGGCGCCCGTGAATACCACGGAACATATTACCCGTGCGATCGAGCTTTTCTGGCGATTGCTGACCGGCATCGTCATGACGGCCTTCGCCCTGATGCTGGTCATCATGGCCGTGCAGGTCATCTCACGCTATGCCCTGGGCATGGCGGTGTCCTGGACCGATGAAGCCTCGCGTTATCTCTTCCTGGCCGAAATTTTCCTGGGCTCCGTGCTGGCACTGCGTTACCAGGAGCATATTCGCATCACCATCGTCACCGACGTGTTGAGTCCCGCTCTGCGCAACATTGCCGCCAGTGTGGCGGACGTGATCTGCGTGCTGGTGCTGCTGATGCTGGTGGTCGGGGCCTGGAATATGATGGATCGCACCGCCGGGATCATGGCCAGTACCTTCCGCATGAGTTTTTCCTATATCTATCTGATTCAAATGATTTCCGCACTGCTGATGATCGGACTACTGCTCGGCGATCTCTACCGGCGACTCACGGGTGGCCTCCCCGTTACCGAAGACAGCAGGAGTGATTGACCATGGAAGTCTTCGTCATCATGTTCGTCGGCCTGATCGTCCTGTTGATGCTGGGGGTGCCCGTGGCTTTCGCCATGATCGCCTCCTCGGCGCTGGTGCTCGGTTACACCCGTGGCTTCGAGGACATTCCCATGGAGATGATCGCCCAGCGCACCCTCTATGGAGTCAACAGTTTCACCCTGCTGGCGATTCCGGCCTTCCTGATGATCGGGCGGCTGATGAACAGCGCCGGCATCTCGGATCGCGTCTTCGATGTCGCCCGCACCATGGTCGGTCATTTCAAGGGCGGCCTGGGTCATGTCAACGTCGTGGCCAGCATGCTGTTCGCCGGCATGTCGGGCTCGGCTGTCGCCGATGCCGGTGGGCTGGGGGCGCTGGAAATCAAGGCCATGGAAGACGATGGCTACCCCACCGGCTTCAGCGCGGCCGTCACCGCCAGCTCGGCGACCATCGGCCCGATCATTCCGCCCAGCATCCCGGCGGTCATCTATGGCGCCCTGGCCAACGCCTCGATTGCGGCCATCTTCCTGGCCTCCATCATTCCCGGCCTCTTCATGGGGGCGGGCCTGATGGTGATGGTGGCCATCATCTCTCACCGTCGCGGTTTCCCTACCCGGGCGAGGGCGACGATGCGCGAGTTCACCCAGGCCATGGCGCGGGGCCTGTTGCCGATGCTGACGCCGCTGATCATCATCGTCGGCATTCTCTCGGGCGTGTTCACGCCCACCGAGGCCTCGGTGGTCGCCCTGCTCTATTGCATGATCATCGCGTTTCTGGTCTATCGCTCGATCAGCTTTCGGGAATTCCTGGGCATCCTGCGTGCCACCGCCATCGATACCGCGGCCCTGCTGTTCATCATCGCCGGCAGCGCCCTGTATAGCTGGGTACTGGCACGCTACCAGGTCACCTCGCTGGTGGCCGACTTCCTGTTGGCCACCGTGACCGACCCGCTGGCGCTAATGCTGTTGCTTGCCTTGTTCATCCTGCTGATCGGGCTGTTCATCGATTCGGTACCGGCGCTGTTTCTGCTGACCCCGCTGCTGGTGCCCGTAGTGGTGCAATACGGCATCGATCCGGTGCATTTCGGCGTGGTGATGATCTTCACCCTGATGATCGGTCTGATCACGCCTCCGGTGGGTACGGTGCTGTTCACGATACAGAAGATCACCGGCATGTCCTTCGCCGGCCTGGTACGGGAAACCATGCCGTTCTACATCCCGCTGTTCCTGGTGCTGTTGATCATCATCGGCTTCCCGGCAATCGTCATGTTTCTGCCCAACCTGGTGCTCAACTAGATCAACCAGGACTGGCACGTGCATTCGAGACGACGTCGCCTGTCCAAGACAACCGAGGAGATTCACATCATGTCTGTTCTCATCACGGGGGGGCTCGGCCACGTCGGCTCCTGGGTGGCCTACCAACTGGCCAAGCAAGGCAAACAGATCATCCTCTGCGACATGGCCGCCGGCCATTTCGATCGGCTGGGGCTCGACTATCTGGAAGAGGTTCGCGACAAGCTGGTGCTGGAAAGCGTCGATGTGCTCGACTATCACAGCATGTTCGAGTTATTCCTGCGTCACAGGGACGAGCTGGAAGGCGTGATCCATGGCGTCTCGGTCATCGCTGGTCCGAACTTTCAAACGCGTCCTTTCAAGCACATCTCGATCAACGCCATGGGCACGCTGAATGTGCTCGAGATCTGCCGCATCCTCGGTATCGACAAGGTCGTCAACATGAGTTCCGGCGCCGTCTACGGCGATGCCCCGGGCCCCCAGAACGAAGCGACGCCCTACAAGGCGACCGACCTCTATGGCGCCACCAAGATTTCCGGCGAGCTCTATGGCGTGCAGTACAGCGACACCTTTGGCATGGACGTACGCAATGCCCGCCTGTTCTTTGTCTATGGCCCCGGCAAGCGCCCCTCGGCCATGCACCTGGTCTATCAGGCCCTGTTCGGCCCGCTGGAAGGGCTCGACAATATCCAGGCGCCCAATGGCGCCGAGCAGGCCCTGGACTGGACCCATGTCCACGATACGGCGGCCGGGATCGTCAAGCTGTTCGAAAAGGAGAGCGTGACGCACCGTAACTTCAACATCTCAAGCGGGGTCACCGTCGATCATCTGCAGATCGTCGAGCATGTGGCGGACATGATCGGCAAACGGTCCAATGTCCAGCTCGGTCCCGGCCCCTTCGTCGTCCGAGGAGCGCCCCTGGATATCTCGCTGGCCCAGCAGGAGCTCGGTTTCGCGCCCAAGTACACCGAGATCCGCGAGGGGCTCCGGGACTACTGGCAGTGGTTGAAGGACAACGCTCCTCGAGAGACAAAGCGTTCGAGTGTCACTACGCTGATGCAACGGCTTCGGCCTTCAGGTCGACCATGAAGAGGTCGACCGTGAAGACAGCTGTCTGTTGACTCGAAGTTGACCGGGTCATGGGGGTCCGGTCGCAAGAGCCAGATTTGGCAATGTATAGGGATATTCATCGTGAAAGACTTGATCACAGCTAGCGGTCACTGCCTTTGCGGTGCCGTGAGCATGAGCGTAAGAGTGAACCGGCAGAACGTGGCGGCCTGCCACTGTCAGATGTGTCGCACCTGGGGAGGCGGCCCACTGCTGGCTCTCGAAACCGTCAACGAGGCGCAAATCGAGGGCGAGGAAAACATTACCGTTTACGCCTCGTCGGACATTGCTGAGCGCGGATTCTGCCGTCGC
Organism: Halomonas jincaotanensis; assembly: GCF_018448785.1. Taxonomy (GTDB): domain Bacteria; phylum Pseudomonadota; class Gammaproteobacteria; order Pseudomonadales; family Halomonadaceae; genus Halomonas; species Halomonas jincaotanensis. Next base: position 29,279 of record NZ_JAHCLU010000023.1, read on the forward strand.
TGCGGCACCCACCTCTTCTATCGGTTCAAGGAAGGCGGCCACTATGGCATCCCGGCCGGTCTTGTCGACGGCGGAGAGGCTTGGACCTTCGATACCCAGATATTTATCGACGAGAAGCCACACTGGTATGCCTTCGCCAACTCGACCCGGGACCTGACCGGACGAGACGTGATCGAGGCCTACACCAAGGACACTTCGTGAACTGATCAAGAGCCAGGCGCGAGGCCATGGTGGTCTATGGCGCGGCAGTGCTTAGCGCCAGCTCGTTAGCCTGCTAGTATTAGACCTCCTTCTTCTGTCCGTAGGGCCCATGGCAACGTCACCGATTCGCGCACTGCCTCTGCCAGCCGACCGCCCGCTGCTAGGCATTGCCTTCATGCTCGCTGCGGGGCTGCTGTTCACCATGCTCGATACCGGCGTGAAGTGGCTCACCCAGAGCTACTCTCCGGTACAGGTGGTATGGGCACGCTATACCGGCCATATGCTGGTGCTGGGAGCCTACCTGTTGATGCTTGGCTGGCCCCGCTGTCGGGAAATCATGGCCTCCGTCGAGTCACTGCCGGGACAGTTCCTGCGCGGGCTGCTGCTGTTGGGCGCGAGTACCTTCGCCTTTCTTGCCTTCCGCGAGCTGCCCCTGCTGCAGGTCTACGTGATCAACTTCAGCACCCCGCTTTTGGTTACCCTGCTGGCGATTCCGCTGCTCAAGGAACGCGTCACCTTGGCACGCGGCCTGGCCGTCGCCACTGGCTTCATCGGAGTGGTGATCGCCATCGGCCCTGTGGAATGGCGGGACCAACCCGCGGCCCTGCTGCCCTTCGGCATGGCCTTCTGCTTTTCGCTCTATCAGCTGGCCACACGACGCTTCGGACGCAACGATCATCCCTTGGCCTCGCTGTTCTACGCGGGCCTGGCCGGGGCCTTGATGAGCTCGCTTATCGTGCCGTTCTTCTGGTCACCGATCGCCACAGGCGATATCCCCTTGTTCATGGTGGTAGGCACCCTGGGCGCCGCCAGCCAGCTTGGGCTGATCATGGCCATGCGCTGCGCACCTGCCTCCTTGGTCTCCCCCTTCCTCTACTTGCAGATCGTCTGGGCCACCTTCTCCGGTTATCTGGTATTTGGCGACGTGCCGCTGATCGAGACTTATCTCGGTGCCGTGCTGATCATCGGGGCGGGGATCTATCTGGCCACCCGGCGCGGCTGAATAAACGCCTCGTGAATTATGTTCTATACGGTCAACGCGCTGCTGAAATAAAAGAAAGCCCAACCTTCACAGGTCGGGCTTTTAACTTTTATTCCATGTTATCTCATCACGGGACATCCTGTCCGTACATCCATGGGTACATTGAGCTGTCCCTGCTCGACCTTCCTTGTTGAGCCTTCCATAGCTCTATATCAATACCGTAACTGCTATATAGGGGACCAAACATTAACGCACGTTAACCAAGCGTGTAGGAAATTGCCGATAGTTGGCCGGCTTGATCACCCAAACTCGTTTCCCCAGATCTTGAGTGGAACACAAAATCGCCCCGATATTGGCCGAGGCCACGTCTTGTTGGCAATGCGTTGGATATCCCCCTTCAGAGGCTCATGAAGGCTGCATCTTGTCGGTCGGTGAACTGGTAAACCTCATAAGGTTCTTGCTGAGGTCCGGGCATGCCAGGTGTGCCGATGGGCATGCCGGCCAGGCCGATGCCATCGATGGCCGGCAGTTCCTCGAACAACGTCTCCACCGCCGCCAGCGGCACATGACCCTCGATCACGTACTCGCCCATTTCGACGGTGTGGCAGGAGCCGAGTCCGTAGGGGATGCCGGAAGCTTCCTTGATCTGGCCGAGATCGGCGTCATCGATGACGGTGACCGCGATGCCCATCTTCTCGAGATGCCTGGCATAGCCATCGCAGCAGCCGCACTGCGGATTCTTGTAGAGAGTGGCCTCGTCCGGCATGGCGGCCTGGGCGGTCGCGGCGCCGAACATCAGGGCGCCGGAGAGCAACAAGGAAGTGGTATGACGATTCATGAGTGATCCTCCTGGGTGTGACGAGACGTAAACAGGTATTTTACGAGGGCGGAGATACCGAGGCCAAGTAGCAGCAGGACGGCGAGCGGCATCAGCCAGCCCATCCAACCCATGGAACCCATCAGGGCGAAGCAGTCGGTGGTCATCATGGTGTGACTCCTGACGAAAAAGCGGGGAGTTTCGGCGGCGGGCGGTTGGCAGCACCACCGAGGTAGCAGATGCGCCGTCAGGGTCTAGGAGGTTGCCGGGGCGGTAGGTGAATGTATTCGACCACGGCCGGATGGGAGGCCTCGGCCAAAGGATCGAGGCTCTTAGAGGCAATGATGGGAGTGGCAACCAATGTCGCACAGGCGCTGCACTCGTGATCGGGGTTATCCACCATCTCGACCTGAGCCGTCGTGCAATCGGAAGCGCAGGCGTCCATGGCCGCATGGCCGACCAGGCTGGTCACTGACAGCAGCAGCGCGAGCAAAAACGCCAGAAGACGTGTTTCTCGTTTGCGATGCAGCGGTATGGCCTGAACGGTCATGGTGATTGCCTCGTCGTCCTTGCGTCATTCTGAGTCAGTCATGCGAGTCGCCGCATTGATCCAGCGCAAGAAAGAGTGGGATGGTCGAGGGGTGCCCGCCAGGCGGCGGGCACCAGGGGTCATTGCTGGCTTTTGCGAGAGGAGGCGCCCTGCTTCAATTGTTCACGCTGCTCTTCGGTCAGCAGGTCCTGCATCTGATTATGCATACGCACCTTGTCCGCCATCATCTCACCGTGGAGGGTGGCCATTTGACCATGGAGAGCCTTCACCTCCTCCGGATCCGGGCGCTCCGCCTGCATCAGCAGCATCATGTCGTCACGCAGATTCATCATTTCGGCCATGCGTTCGAAATGGGCGGAGCGGTGCTCCTGGCGCATCTCGCGCAGGGAGCTCTGCTGCTCCTCGTCGAGCATTCCGCCCATGCCGCCCATGCCGCCCATGCCGGACATCATGGGGCAGGGCATCATCCCGCCTTGGCCGCCCATCATCATGCCGGGACCCATGCCGCCCTGGCCGCCCTGGCCGCCTCCCATCATCATGCCGGAGCCCATGCCGCCCTGACCGCCTCCCATCATCATGCCGGAGTCCATGCCACTCTGGCCGCCACCCATCATCATGCTGGAGCTCGTGCCGCCCTGGCCGCTGCCCATCATCATGCCCTCAGGCCCTTGGGTGCCCTGCTGCATACCTTGAGCAGAAACGGCGCCGCTGGTGACGATCCCCATGCTGGCGGCTAGAGCGAAGGCGAGAAACTGTTTGTGCTTAACCATGGTATTTCCCCTCATCTTGCTGATGGTAGAGAAGTCGCCTTCCCTAGTTGGTGAAGGCGGGGCTAGCTTCAGCTATAAGCTTACAACCTGTGGGTCGCCCCATGGTCAAGTAAGGCTTTTTCCCTTTGCAACCCTGCGGCCACGGGTTCAGTCTCGTTTCAGGTTTGTGCGGTATAAACGAGTCTCTTAGACGCGACTCAAGAGGTGACACGATGCGCAAGACACTGCTGGCCCTGGCACTTGGCCTGACCACGACGACGACTTTCGCTGCCGGTGAGCACGGCGGTTCCCACGCTACGGCGAGCAATGCCGATATCGATCGCACCATCAGCTTCGAGGCGGGCGACATGTGGTTCGACCCGGAGAATCTCGATATTGCGCCAGGCGAAACCATCAAGTTCGAGATCGTCAACACCGGTAATCTCGAGCATGAGTTCGTCATCGGTGATGCCGAGGCGCAGGAAGCGCACCGCAAGATGATGCAGGAAATGAGTGGCGGGCACGATGATGGTGGACATGGCGGGCATGACATGGCCGAAGGTGAACACGGTGGCAACATGCCGGCGGTGACCATCGCGAAGGGCGAGACGGCAGAACTCGTCTGGACCGCCCCGGAGAACGTCGACGACCTGGAGTATGCCTGCAACATCCCGGGGCACTATGAGGCCGGCATGTCAGGAAACATTGATCTCCAGGGATGATTCTCCCGCATGAAACTGTTGCTACTCGAAGATGACGACCTGCTCGCAGAGAGCCTGGCCGAGAGTCTAAAGGACAGCGGTTACCGTGTTGACCTGGCCACTTCACTAGAAGTGGCCAGGTCGCTGATGGCGACCGAACACTATGTGCTGGCGATTCTCGACCTCGGGTTGCCAGACGGTTCCGGCCTTGAATTACTCAAGGAATGGCGCAAGGAAGGGCATGACCTTCCTGTGCTGATCCTCACCGCCCGTGACACCTGGGAAGACAAGGTCGATGGCCTGGAGGGGGGCGCGGATGACTATCTCACCAAGCCCTTCCACGAGGGAGAGCTTCTCGCACGACTCAAGGCGCTGCTGCGTCGTCGCTCGGGTAGCATGTCGCAGGAACTGGTGCTCAATGGAGTATGCCTCGATGAAGCCAACCAGTGCGTGCGCATCGATGAGGGTTCTTGGCAACCGCTGACAGGTACCGAATTTCGCCTGCTGCGCTACCTCATGCACCATCCCGATCGCGTTCACTCGAAGGAGAAGCTGATCGATCAGCTCTATGCTCTGGGACAAGATGCGGCAGCGCCGAACCTGGTGGAGGTCTATATCGGTCGGCTACGGCGCCATCTTGGCAAGTCGATTATCCAGACGCGGCGCGGGCAAGGGTATGTCTTCGTTTCGCATTGACCGACGCAGCTTGCGGTTCCGGTTGCTGGCCTGGCTATCCGGCATTGCTCTGCTGGTGGCGGTGGCGACGTGGTTTCTGCATGGCATCCTGTTGCAGGATCTGGCCCGCGACTTCCTCGGGGAGCGCCTTGAGCGGGAAGCCGATCATGCGATCGAGCAATTGCAGCAGGACCGCCTCGCTATTCCCATGGCACTGGACTCGGCGAGTCGGGGCTATCAGATTTTCCACCATCTCTACGTGCTCCGTCTGAGTGGCGATACCTCGGCGTCGGATGACAGCTGGCAGGCTACCCTGGCGCCCCTGCTCGATGAGGCAGACGATGCCCTCATCGAGGTGAAGGAAGGCGAACGACATCTGCTCGTCTACCGACGCCACTTCACGCGGGACGGGCAACCCGGTGTATTGCTGGTGGGTGAGGATTTTTCCCAGGTGGAGGCGGGGTTACAGCGGCTTCACTGGTGGGTCGCCGGCATCGCCGCTGGGCTGCTGGTGCTGTTGGTCACCCTGAACCTGCTGGCGGTCAACCGTGGACTGATACCGCTTTCTCGGCTCCGCGACTAGTTGGGACAACTTCAGTCCGGTGAGCGTGAGCGGCTGTCTCTCGATGTGCCGTCCGAGCTGGACAGCCTGGTCGTGCAACTCAACCGCTTCATGGATGAGATCGATAGTCGCCTGCAACGCTCCCGCGACTCGGTGGCGAACCTGTCGCACGCGCTTAAGACGCCGCTCGCGGCGGTAACTCAAGTACTGCGAGGCTCGCGCCCCATTGATGAGGTTCGTCGCAAGAAGCTGGTGCAGCGTCTCGAATATATTCACGCCCAATTGGATGTTGAACTCAGGGGTTCTCGTATCGCAGGCCCCAATGCCGGGCGTCTATCTTGCCTTCATCGTGACGGCACGCGGCTGATCGAGATGTTTCGTGGCATTTATCCGGACAAGCGATTCCATCTGACCCTGCCTGAGGATAGGGACCGGCGGGTTGCAATCGAGTCCCAGGATCTTACCGAGATGCTCGGCATCGTGCTCGACAATGCGGGGAAATGGGCGGCCCACGAGGTGATCTGCCGAGTGGCGGTGGACGGAGCGCTCAGGATCACCGTCGAGGATGATGGGCCAGGTGTTGCAGAGCAAGACCTGTCTAGCCTCGGCCAGCGAGGCATGCGCCTCGACGAGCGTCAGCCCGGATACGGGCTGGGCTTGTCGATCCTGACGCAACTCATGCCTCGGTATTCAGGTCAGGTGAGGTTCGACATCGGTCCCCTGGGTGGCTTGAGAGTCGAACTGACGATTCCCCTCAAAGAACGTTTGATGTGACCGCCTTTTTTCAGCTGTGATTCAGCTTCTCCCGTCACCATGGGCTTCACGAGACATTGACGGGAGTCACACATGGCAAGATCCAGAGTCATCACGCATCCGCTGTCACGCCGTCAGATCCTGAAAGGCGGTGCGGCACTGGGGCTGGGGTCGGCGGCCGCGCTTGGCTTACGTCCCAGCTGGGCCGATCCCTGGGGGCAGACCAACGCCTATGCCAAGGGCGTCGAGGAAGGCCCCGAGGTGGCACTGGCCATCCGCCGTGAGTCGCTGCCGATCGCGGGCCAGCAAACCCACCCCATCAGCATCAACGGTACCAGTCCGGGGCCGCTGATCCGCCTCAAGGAAGGGCAGGATGCGGTACTGCGCGTCACCAACCTGCTCGACGAGCCAACGTCCATTCACTGGCATGGATTGATTCTTCCGCCAGGCATGGATGGCGTGCCGGGATTGAGCTTCGCCGGCATCGCCCCGGGCGAGACCTTCACCTACCGTTTCCCGGTGCGCCAGAACGGCACCTACTGGTATCACAGCCACTCCGGCCTGCAGGAGCAGCTCGGTCATGCCGGGCCGCTGGTCATCGATGCTGCCGAACGTGAGCCTTTCCGCTACGACCGTGAGCACGTATTGCTACTTACCGACTGGAGCTTCGAGGACCCCATGTCGGTCTTCCGTAACCTGAAGACCGCCGAGGGCTACTACAACTTTCAGGAGCGCACCATCGCCGACTTCTTCGCCGACGTGCGCGAGAAGGGATTTTCCGCTACCGCCGAGATGCGCAGCATGTGGGCGAAAATGCGCATGAGCTCGCGCGATATCGCCGACGTGACCGGCAGCACCTATACCTATCTGCTCAATGGTCACTCGCCCCAAGAAAACTGGACGGCGCTGTTCAAGGCCGGCGAGCGTATTCGCTTGCGGGTAATCAACGGCTCGGCCATGTCCTACTTCGACGTGCGCATCCCCGGGCTGAAGATGACCGTGGTGGCGGCCGACGGCCAGCCGATACAGCCGGTCCCCATCGACGAGTTTCGCATTGCGGTGGCCGAGACCTATGACGTACTGGTCATGCCCGAGGACGACACGGCCTACACCCTCTTCGCCGAGTCCATGGACCGCAGCGGCTATGCGCGCGCCACCCTTGCGCCCCGTGAGGGAATGGAGGCGGAGATCCCAGAGCGCCGCCAGATCGCTGATCGTGGCATGGAGGCCATGGGGGCCTACGGCATGGCGGGCATGGACCACTCCGGCATGGCGGGCATGGACCACTCCGGCATGGAAGGTATGGACCACTCCAACATGCAGGGTATGGACCACACCAGCATGCAGGGCATGGATCACGCCAACATGCAGGGCATGGATCACTCCAGCATGGCGGGCATGTCGGATGAGCGTAACGGAATGAAGGCCAGCGGCATGCTGGCGGCAGGGGCGGCGCAGCCGGGCTCTCGCTACGATCAGGCCGGCATCGGTATCGATCCCGACGAGCGCCGGATGCTGGTCTACCGCGACCTCAAGGCCTTTACCCCCTGGGCGGACCGACGTGAACCGGGACGGGAGCTGGAGTTGCACCTCACTGGCAATATGGAACGCTACATGTGGTCCTTCGATGACAAGAAATTCAGCGAGGTGACGGGTCCCATTCACTTCGACAAGGACGAGCGACTGCGCCTGATCCTGATCAACGACACCATGATGGAGCACCCCATCCACCTTCACGGCATGTGGATGGAGCTGGAAAACGGCCAGGGCGAGCTGATCCCCCGCAAGCACACCCTGAACGTCAAGCCCGGCGAGCGCGTCTCGGCACTGATCACCGCCGATGCCGAGGGCAGCTGGGCGTTCCACTGTCACCTGCTTTACCACATGGATGCCGGCATGTTCCGGGTCGTCAAGGTTTCGTAAGGAGAAGGCATGACTATCAACATTCCCATGACAGCGGCCGGCGCCGTGCTGGCCATGCTGACGTTTTCCGTCGCTCAGGCGGAAGACGGCTACGATGCCCCGGCCGGCTGGCCGTCACCGGTCGTGGAACACAACATGGCCATGGCGCTGTTCGACCGACTCGAGTACGCCGTGCCCGACAAGGGCGACGAGGCGCTGGTCTGGGACTTCCAGGCCTGGTACGGCGGTGACGTCAACCGCGTCTATCTGAAGTCCGAAGGTGAGAACGTCCAGGGCGACGGCGAGGATGCCGAGTTCGAGTCGCTGGAGCTGCTCTACAGCCGACTCGTCGCCGACTTCTGGGAGCTGCAGGGCGGCATCGGCTACCAGGGCGGGGTGTTCTCGGATGACCATGCCGAGCGAACCTACGGCGTGGTGGGCCTGCAAGGGGTCATGCCCTATGGCATCGAGACCGACCTGGCCCTGCAGGTCAGTGACGAGGGCGACGTCTCGGCAAGCGTCGAGGGCGAGTACGACCTGCGCCTGACACAACGTCTTTATTTGCAGCCACGTACCGAAATTGCCGTCGCTGCCAGCGACGTCGAGGCGTTCGGCGTCGGCGAAGGGCTCAATTCGGTGCGAGTCGGTATGCGTCTGGGCTATGAGGTGACCCGCCGTTTCGCTCCCTACGTCGGTGCCTACTGGGAAAAACAATACGGCGATACCGCCGATCTCGCACGCGCCAGCGGTGATGCCACAGAAGATACCGGCGTGGTGGCGGGGGTGAGGCTGATGTTCTGACCTTCATTGTGTTTTCGTTACCTGGCGCCACCGAAAGGTGGCGTTCTCGATTGAGCCTGCTTTTCCATGATCATTTGACCTTGGTCAAATGATCATCAGGCCGGATTCAGGATGCGTTCAGGTAGAAAGCCCAGAATGATCACAGCAATGAACTTGAGTCCTTGGTGCCGACGTAAGCAGGACCAAGTCAATTTTCGGCGACCAGGAGCCACGAGGAGAATGCCATGATTGCCTATCCACAAATCGACCCTGTGGCATTTTCCCTAGGACCGATCCAGATCCATTGGTACGGCCTGATGTACGTGGTGGGTTTCGTCGCCGCCTGGTGGCTGGGGCGACGCCGGGCCCATCGCTTGGGGCTGACCCACGATGATATCGGCGACCTGATCTTCTACTCCGCGCTAGGGGTGGTACTCGGCGGACGGCTGGGCTACGCACTCTTTTACGGAAGCGAGCAGTGGCTCGCTGATCCGCTCTGGCTGGTGCGGATCTGGGAAGGGGGTATGAGTTTCCATGGGGGCTTGATCGGAGTGCTGGTCGCGACCCTGGCGTTTGCGCGCAAGCGCCGTCTAGCCTACCTGCAACTGACCGATTTCATCGCACCGCTGGTGCCGATCGGCCTGGGTGCCGGTCGCCTCGGCAATTTCATCAACCACGAGTTGCCAGGGAGGGTAAGCGATGTCCCCTGGGCGATGGTTTTCCCTCCCATGATGGGAGTGGGACCTGAGCCGCGCCACCCATCAGCGCTCTATGAGTTAGCTTTAGAAGGCGTGGTGCTGTTTGCCGTGCTGTGGTGGCTGTCGCGGCGACCGCAGCAGCAAGGCTTCATCTCGGGGTTGTTCCTGCTTCTGTATGGCGCCTTCCGCTTCAGCGTGGAGTTCGTGCGTCTTCCCGACCCGCAACTGGGCTTCATCGCCTTTGGTTGGCTCACCATGGGTCAGTTGTTGACATTGCCGATGATGGTTGTCGGCGTGCTGTTGGTCATCGTGGCGTATCGCCGCCAGCAAACCGTGGTTGCTTTATCGGGTCGTTGAGCGATGCCAGTGCCATGGGAGACATGGCGATAAGGTTGGAAAAGCCTTATCGATATTGCACTTTACGGAGGTTGTCATGAAACAACATCGAGAGCACCGCTTGGGAGTCTCAGAAACTACCTTGGTTAACCGGCACTTAAAGCTTGATTCCAGAGATCTGAATGCGGTTCACGCGGCTGTAGCGGATATCGATAAGCTCTACGGGATAGACAATGTTTCGTTCGATGACAAGAAACGACAGCTGCACCTGGCCTATGATGCCTCACGCCTCTGTCTCGACTGTGTTGAAGAAATTCTGGAAAAACATGCTATCGAAATAAGCCATGATTGGTGGACCCGCTTCAAGGAAGAGCATTATCGCTTTGTCGATCAGAATGTGAAGGATAATGCCAAGAAGGAACCTTGGAGCTGCCATTGAATGGTACCCATATTCATGCGTAAAGCTGGCCTGAAGGTGAGCGCAGCATAAAGATATGCTTGGTCCGCGCCGGAACTTAATGTAGCGCTATTTGCCAAGCGGGTAATCAATCACGCGGGACCCGACACCTAAAGGACGGAACCAAGCAGTATCGGCCAGTTCGCGTGTTCTATGTCTCGGTCGTTTTGATAGCGAGTGCGATCACCTTACCAGTCCCGCGAGAAAGAACTGAGCGGCCAGGCCGATGATGAACGTGGCTGCAAATGTGATCATCACTACGATGCTGGGCCATGTGTGCGGTGCGGCGGATGCTCTCTCCCCTCGCCGGTACATCGGCACGACGATGCGCAGATACACCGCGAGCGAGAGCACGCTGTTGGCGATCGCCACGACGGCCAGCCAGGTGAACTGGACATCGATGGCGGCAGCGAAGAGCAGGAACTTGCCGACGAAGCCGGCAAGTGGCGGGATGCCGACCAGCGACAGCAGGAAGATCACCATGGCGATCCCCATCAGCACCCGTGTGCGCCCCAGCCCGTTGAAATCGCTCAGGATCCTTCCTGTCAAAGCGACAACGGCGAAGGCACCCAGGTTCATGGCGGCGTAGGCGGCGGCGAACAGAATGATCGACGGCAAGGCAAGCTCACTTGAGCCCACCGCCACGATGCCCAGAAGGAAATAACCGGACTGGGCAATCGATGAATAAGCCAACAACCTGACGACGTTGTCCTGCACCAGCGCGGCGAGATAGCCGTAGGTCATGCTCAGCACGGCCAGGCCCGCCATGACGGCCGGCCAGCCACTGTTCGCTGGCACATCACTCACCACCTGGGTAAGCGCGAACAGGGCACCGATTTTGGGCACGACGGACAGGTAGGCGGCAATCGACAACGGCGCGCCCTCGTAGGCGTCGGGTGCCCAGAAATGAAACGGAACCAGTGACGCCTTGTAGCCGAGACCGACGACGACGGCCACCAGCCCTAGGATGGCGGCCAGCGGTACCGCGTCCGTGCGCGCCAGATCGGCGAGCAGCGTGGAACCGGTGGCGCCGAACCAGTAGCTGAGCCCGAAGATCATGACCGCACCGGCAACCGAGCCGAACACGAAGAATTTCATGGCGGCCTCGGTGGCCGAGTCGTCGTCCGGATAGGCGACGAGCGCGAAGGTGGCCAGGCTGGTCAGCAGCGTGCCCAGCACCAGGAACATGACATCGCCTGCCCCGGCCAGCACCAGCGCGCCGAAGGTTGCCAGGCACATCAGGCTGTAGACCGTGCCTTCGCGTGCGGTGCCGCCGACGTCGTTTCGTGCCAGCAGCAGAGACAGTACGGTGGCCGGCAACAGGATAAGCTTTGCCCAGATGCTCAGCGCGTCGATCCGGAAGCTGCCGCCGAACACGTTGGTCTCCGTGCCGAGCAAGGGCACCGTCAAGCCCGTGGCGACAAGCAAGCCCGCGGCGGCGATGGACAGCGAGATTCGAGGTCGGCGAAGCATTTCCGCGATCAGCACGCCGACGGCCGTCAACAGCACGGCGATCTCTGGCATCAGTAATGCGAGGTCATGGCCCATTACAGCACCAACGACGATGTGGTCCGGTGAATGACGTCAAGCACCCAGGACGGTGCTACGCCGGTGGCGACGGTGAGTACCAGGAGCGGCGCTACGGCTAGCAGTTCTCGTGTGCTCAGGTCCGGCATGGCATGCCACCGTTGCCGGGGCTCGCCGAGGAAGGTTTCGCGGATCGCCTTGAGAAAGGTGCCGGCAATGATGGCAATGCCCAGCACCACGACAACCGCTGCGGGTACACTACCCAAAGTGCTGAGAAATATCTGGAACTCGGCCGGAAAGTGCGCCAGACCTGGCAGACCCAGGGACGCAAAGGCAGCCAATATAAATGACCAGCCTAGAAGCGGGACCGTCTTGAGCAGGCCGCCGAACGCGCCCATTTCACGGCTATGGGCGCGTTCCTGGATCATGCCCACCAGGAAGAACAGGGCCCCGGTGACCAGGCCGTGGCTGAACATCTGCAACACCGCGCCGTCCAGTGCGACGGCACGCACCGAGGGGTCGAGCGTCAGCGCGGCCACGGCAACGCCCACAATCACATAGCCCATATGGTTGATCGAGGTATAGGCCACGAGGCGTTTGAGATCCGTCTGCGCCAGGGCGGCAAAGGCCCCATAGAGTGCGCTGACGACGCCGAAGACCAGGATAACCATTCCCGCTTCGCGGAAGGCCTCGGGGGTCATTTGCAGGGCAAAGCGGATCAGGCCGTAAGTGCCGAACTTCAGCATAATGCCGGCGAGGATGACGCTGCCGACGGTTGGCGCCTGGACGTGGGCGGCAGGCAACCAGGTGTGCAGCGGCACCGCGGGGATCTTGACCGCGAAGGTGATCAGCATGGCGATCAACGCCCACATGGCCGCTGCTCCACTCAGAGGCGGGTCGGCGATCCAGGCACGCATATCGAAACTGGGTTCGGGGCTACCGAGGTAAAGCCCCAGGATAGCGAGCAACAATGGCAGGCTGCCCAGCAGCGTGTAGAGGAAGAACATCAGCGCCGCGCGCTGCCGGTCCTCATGCCCCCAGCCGGCGATCATGAAGTACATCGACACCAGGGAGACCTCGAAGAACACATAGAACAGGAGTGCGTCGAGGGCGGTGAAGGTCCCGATTGCCGTGGTTTCGAGAAGCAGGATCAGGACCACGTAGGCGCGCGGGCGTTCGCGAAGCGACGAGGCGAAGATGAACGCCACCAGGAACATCACCGCGCTCAAAAGCACCAGCGGCAGGCTGATGCCGTCAACCCCGACCCGGTAGGCGGCGCCGATGACCGGGATCCATTCCAGTTCATCGACCTGGGAAAAGTCCGCGCCACTCACTCCCTCCAGCCACATGGCCAGGGCACCGGCCAGGGTCAGGACCGCGGTGCCAATGCCGATGCCATGTACGGTCCGCGCTGTCGGCCTCGGCAGGCACAGAATCAGGACGGCACCGGCGAGCGGCAAGAACAGGGTAATGGAGACGAGTGGTAGCATGGTAGGGCTGTCCTCTAGAAGCTCAATGAAGCCAAAATCAGGATGACCAGCATCAGGGCGGTGACCACGGCGCTGATGGCGAGACTATGGTGAATCAGGCCGCTTTGCAGGGCGCGAGCGCGGCCTCCCCAGGCGCGCACGCCGGCTACCAGGGCGAAGATCAGTCCGTCGATGCGGCGCTCATCGCCGACGCGCACCAGGTGCGCCATGGCCAGATTGGCACGGCCGGCACCCAGCACGACCCCATACAGGCTCCGTTCCAGGCGCTCGCAGCCCCGGGCAATGGTCAGGCCTCTACGGCCGACACGAAGCGCGGTCGCATACAGGCGGTCTTCCAAACGTTCACAGCCACGGGAAACGGCCATTGCGGGCCTCCCCACCAAGGCCGTAAGTCCGCCCGCGACCGTTAGCCCCGATTGCGCCCACGGGTGGATAGGGCCAAGCAGGTGCCGAGCGGGCACCAGCCAGCCCAGTGCCAGGCCGCCCACTGCGGCGAGGAGCCCGAGCAGCACGGCCGCTGTGCCTTCGGCTTCAGGGGCGGGCAGGCCGAGGAGCGCCTCGATGGGGGCAAAGACCAGGCCCAGGCCGGCGGCCGGAATCACCAGCCCCCATATACCCACGTTCATCCAGACGGCACCGGCCACCGGCCGGGCTCCGCCAGCACCGCGCCACAGCAGGCGCAGCGCCCGCGCCAGGTAGGCACCAGTCAGCAGGGTTCCGGCCAGTGCCAGCGGGGCGAGCCAGGCGGCGCCAGGTGCGGACAGCGCGGCAGCGATCACCATGTCCTTCGAGAAGAACCCACTCAGCGGCGGGATGCCCGTCAGCGCCAATGCCGCCAGCGCAAAGCCGGCGAAGGTCCAGGGCCTGACGCGGCCAACGCTCTCTAGCCCATCAAAACCGGTACCGCCGCGCGCATGCTGGAAATCGCCGGCGGCGAGAAACAGGGCGCTCTTGATGGCGGCATGGACGACCAGATGCAACAGGGCCGCCAGCGGCACCCCGGCGCCGACCGCAATCAGCATCAGGCCATACTGACTGGCGGTGGAGGCAGCGAGCAGGCGTTTGAGATCACGCTCGGCGAGTGCAATCACACCGGCTGCCACCGTGGTGATGCCGCCCGCCAGCCCGATGGCGAGCAGGACCTCCGGCGCCAGCAGTGGTGTCACGCGGATCAGCAGGATGGCACCTGCGGCCACTAGCGTGGCCGAGTGCAGCAGCGCCGAGACCGGCGTCGGGCCCGCCATGGCGCCCATGAGCCAGTCCTGCAAGGGAACCTGGGCGGACTTGCCCATGGCGGCCAGCAGCAGCAATAGCCCGGCAGCAACCGCTACGTTTCCGCCGACATTTAGTGTGGCGGCGATCTCGCTGGTGCCCGCCGACCCGATGAGGATGAATACTGCGATGTACAGGCCGAGATCGGCGCTGCGGGTATACAGGAAGGCGCGGCTGGCGGCGTTCGCAGCCCCGGGTCGCTGGAACCAGAAACCGATCAGCAGATAGCTGCACAGTCCGATCAACTCCCAGGCCGCCAGCAGCAGAATCCAGTCGCCGGCCAGCACCAGGGCCTGCATCGCGGCGAGGAACAGGGACATCACGGCATAGAATCGGGGCAGGCCGGATTCCCGCTTCATATAGCCGACCGAGTGGATCAGTACGAAGGTCCCCACCGTGGCGATCACCACAGTGAGCAGCGCCGTCAGCGGCTCGGCTGTCAGTCGCAAGGGCATATCCGGCAGGCCCGGCAGAAGCAGCGTTTCGAGCCGTCCGTCGGCGACTCGGCCCAGCAGCCGAAGGCTCACCGCCAGGCTGAACATGGCGCCGCCCAGGGCCAGGGCGGGTGCCATGCGTCGCAGCACCAGAATCGCCACGGCCGCGAGCAGGGGGAACACTATCGGCAGCGCTACCTCGTTCATCCCTTGAGATCCCCCGCCTCCTCCATCTCGACCGAGCCCTTGGCCCGGAAGCGCGCGATTGCGATGCCGAAGCCGACCGCCATCTCCACCGCCATGACCGTCATCACCACCAGCACGAACATCTGCCCGGCGTAGTTCTCGGGATGCAGGAAGCGCCAGAAGGCCACCAGGTTCACCAGCGCGCCCGCCAGGATAAGCTCCACACCCATCATGATCATGACGAGGTTGGTCTGTGACAGTGCGCCATAGAGGCCGATACCGAAAAGGATGGCGCCGGTCAGCAGCGCCACGATCAGGACCGGGGTCATCTTGAGGCCTCCCTGTCTTTGTCGTTCTTGTCTTTGTCGTCGTTACAGGCCGGCTCGCGCACCGGAATGGCCACGGCCGTGGCCGCGATCATCGCGGTCAGGATGGTGACGGCGGCAGTCTCGAAGATCAGCATCGACCGCCCCAGCATCTCGATGCCCAACTCGCGGGTCTGCATTGCGGCATCCGGCGCCGCGGCTGTCACCGGTCCCCAGTCGGACACAAGCGCCACCGCGAAGGCGGCGCCGGCGGCAATCACCCCGGCGCCGATCGAGAAGCGTTTCTGGTGGCTCATGTCCATGCCCCCAAGCCCGCCAGGATCCATCATGAACATCACCATGAAGATGGCCATAATGCTCATTTCGGTGGCCATCATCATGATCTGCAGTACGCCCAGGAATTCGCTCTGCATGGCCAGGAACATGCAGCCGATCGCAGCCTGCGAGAACAGCAGCGCCAGGGCGGAACGCACCATGGACGCAGTCCGAAACACCGCCACGCCGAAGCCGATCGCGGCCAGGCCGAACACGGCGACAAAAAAGGCCTGTAAGAACATCAAGGCACCACCAGGATCATCAATCCGACGATCAGGATATTGAGCAGCGCCAGGGGAATCCCCAGCTTCCAGCACCAGCCCAACAGGTCCGCCTCGCGGATGCGCGGGAGATAGTGGCCGGCCAGCAGCATCGACACGGCCACGGCCAGGGTCTTGATCAGGCTCCACGCCCAGGGCGGCAACAGTGGGCCGTGCCAGCCGCCGAGATAGAACACCGTGGTAGCGGCGGCCAGGGTGATCACCAGCAAAAGCCGCGCCAGGCGCAGTACCGCCAGGCGCACGCCCGTGTATTCGGCGTCCACGCCACCGGCCAGCTCTCCCGGGGCGGTCGGCAGGTCGAAGGGCGCACGGAACGCCAGCGCCATCGCGGCGATGAAGAACAGCACGAAGCCGAGCGGCTGGTAGACGATATTCCACAAGCCGGCCTGTGAAGTGACGATGGTGCTGGTCAGCAGGGACTCGGCGCGCATGGCCACGGCGGTGATGGGCATCACGACAAGCATGGCGTAGGCGATCAGCTGCCCCAGGAAGCGCCAACCACCGACCATGGCGTAGGCCCCGTTCGGGCCCCAGCCGGCCATGATCAGCGCAACCAGTACATAGGCCAGTGCCGCGTTGACGAACAAGGCGCCGGTGGCCAGGTCCGCAATGACCAGTCCTGGCGCCAGGGGCAGGACCGCGGCGCCCAGCACGGCCACCACCAGCAACAGCACCGGCGCGGTCTCGAAGAACAGCCGGTCGGGTTTGCGCGGCAGGAGGGACTCCCGGCCCAGGTGCGACAGGCCCGCAAGCAGCGGCGCGGCGGGGCGCAGGCGGCCGGTCGTAAGCCAGGCCTCGATCACGGCAAGCAGCCAGGCGCACACCAGCAGGGCGAGCAACACCACGGCGATAGTCATGAGCTCACCTCCCAGGGCGAGAGATCAAGCGACCCGACCGCCACCAAGGCATCGCCCAGCTCGCGGCCCTCGACGAGCTTCGCAACCAGGCCGATATGGTGGCTGCAGGCGGTGTCCAGCTTGAACGATGTCACCTGGCCACGCTCGAGTTTCAGACTTAGCCGGACCTCGCCGCGCGGAGTGTCAACGGTTGCCTCACCGGTTCCTGACCCTTCGACAATGTTGCGCAGGGATGGCAGCTCGGGCTCCCCGTTCGACTTGATCAGGTCGAGACTGGCCGTTATTTCGGCCAGGCGTTGCCACAGGCGCGCCCAGGCATCTCCGCCTTCGTTGGCAGCACGCGCGACAGGGCCGCGTAGATCAGAAGATGCCGTTGACAGTACACCGATACCCTTCAGCCTTGCCTTGAGCAAAGGTGTTCGCCCGAGACGGGTATCCAATACGCGCAGCGCTGGCTCCAGGGCAGCAAGCCTGTCCCGGTTAGCCTCTCTGACTTGCAGTTGCAGAGTCGCAGCCTGTTGGGTCAGCCAGGCGAAGCCGAGCTGACGTCCCATCTGAGCCAGCCAACCAAGGTGACTGGCGATGCGCTCACGCTCAAGTGCACCGTTCCTTGCTTGCGTGGTCGACGGATCGTCATTCACCCCGGCCGCCCGCTCGATTGCTAGACAGGCCAACAGGCGGTAGCTTACCGGTGCCAGTGGCATAGTCGATGCCAGATGCTCGATGAATGTCTGGGCATTCATCTCTTCACTTTCTTCAACATCTTCACCTTCGTTGGTTATGCCCACCAAGGATGTCGCCTGCCCTTCGGTCACGCCGTCACCGTCGAGCGTCAGTGTCAGCTTCAGTCCGCCCGGCAGGCCGGGGAAGCAGGGACCGAACGGCACCTCGATCCAGTCCATCGCCAAGCCATCGGCGCTGCGAGGCAGGTCCTTGGTGACTTCAATCATCGACATAAATCCCGAGGCGCCATGATCATGACCAATGTGATCATGGTCGGAAGATTCATGCTCTGAATGACCGTCGGATCCACCGTGTTGATGTGCGTGATCATGGTGATGCTCAAGATCGAGGCTGTGCCCGGAAGCCTCGTCTCCGGTCCTCTCGTCTTCCGCGTCCTCACGGGCTACCAGATCCATGCCACACTTGGGGCAGCTGCCCGGCTCGTCCTGAACAACTTCCGGGTGCATTGGGCAGGTATATCCGGTCCCGGCATTGTCGTGATCATGGCACTGTTCTTGCTCGTGCTCGTGGCTATGGTGCTGATGCTCGTGTTCATGATCGTGGCCGCTCTCAGGAGCAGAGTCCCCGGCTTCGCGAGCTACCAGATCCATGCCGCATTTGGGGCAGGTGCCCGGCTCGTCCTCGACCACTTCCGGGTGCATGGGACAGACATACTCAGTCCTGGCTTGCAGGACTGAGGCGTCGAAATCCTCGGGCGAGGCTGCGAAGGCGCTTTCGGCCAGCGCCCGCTGCAGCCGACCGGTCGCGTCGATCAGCTCGGCTTGCGAGAGGCCCGCGGAGACATCGGCGTGAGGTAATGATGGGGGTGACGGCCCACCCAACACGAGAATGGCGCGCGGACGGGGCATTTGCGCATAGAGCACCGCCGTGGCTTCGTCCAGTTTCTGTGACAGTTCCCCGATGACCAAGAGCACAGCCGCGTCGCGCGGCGTGTCGGCGATGCGCATGCCTGCCGCTGCCACGTCCAGACCGTGCGCCAGGGCCACTTCCGGCCCCGGGACAATCAGACAGCTCAGGTTGCGCGCCAGGGCCCGTCCAACCAGCCTCTGCACAATAGAGGGGCGCCCCTTGCGCGCGCCTGCAAGTGTCATTGCCGCCTCAGACATTACTGCCGCCTCAGACATTACTGCCGCCTTAGAGCGCCCTGGCTCCATCCGTAGAGCAGACCGAGAAAGAGAATGGCAAGAAATACGCCCATATCAAGCAGGGCAACCAGTCCCTCCTGCTTGTACACCACGGCCCAGGGATACATGTAGGCCATCTCCATGTCGAAAGCCAAAAACAGCAATGCGTAACCGTAATATCGCGCGTGATAGCGTCCCCACACCGGATCCCGCGACAGCACTCCGGCGCTTGCCGGTACGTCCTTGCCCGGCTCCCTGAGTGTCGGTCCCATGCTGCGGGCCAGACCGTAAAGGCACAGCACCACACCCACGGTACCTAGCGCCAGGCCAAGTAGCAGAACGTATTGCTGCGTAGCGTTCATGATTCCTCCAGCTTAGCCCATTACACGTCGGTGAAATCTATGATTCGGTGGCCGTTGCTCGGCCCATCGACCGAACGCTTGACGCACCTTAATGGTAGAGCAATGCTGCCCATTTAGGGCGATATATGCACACGTTGTAGTTCGGTGTGAACGGAATCAAAGGAAAACTCTTGCAAAAACCTGACGATTTTTCAGAAAAGACAGAAGCGGAAAGACTAAACCAGCACTGTGCCTGCGTCACTCTCGATCGACGAGCAATCACCCGGGCTCTCGCCGATCAGTTGGGTGATGACGCTGACGATTTCTTGACAAACTCGGTTTGGAATCATTTCTTCTCAAGTGTAGCCGTCTTCGTTCCCCCTCATGATTTGGACCAAATGAGGGCTGTTGTTCATGCTCTCGAGGCCGCTGCCGCGCTCCCCGCCTATCGGCGACGGGTACTGTCCTGGGCCCCGCAAAGTGCACAGTTCAATCCAGGTCCCGTGGGTGCCTTCATGGGCTATGATTTTCATCTTGGCGAGGAGGGACCTCGCCTCATCGAAATCAATACCAATGCCGGGGGGGCGTTCCTCAATGCCATGCTGGCACGGGCCCAATTACCATGCTGCGGTGACTCAACGCATGTGGCCGGGGCGGAAGACTTCGATGCCGCAGTGACAGCACAGTTCGAGAGTGAATGGCAGGCCCAGCGTGGCAGCGGACGCCCTGAAAGGATAGCGATCGTCGATGACCAGCCCACCGGGCAATACCTCTACCCTGAATTCAGGCTGGCGCAGCAGTCACTGCGAAGTAATGGTATCGATGTCCTCGTACTCTCACCTGCTGACCTCCAGTATGAGTCAGAAACACTATATGGAGGCAGCAAGCGAATCGATCTGGTTTACAATCGCCTGGTGGACTTCGGGCTCGATGAACCAGAACACGCCGCCTTGCGGTCTGCCTGGTTGGAGGGGGGCGCGGTCATAACCCCCAACCCCCATGCCCACGCATTGCTCGCGGACAAACGAAATCTGTCTGTGTTATCAGATTTCGAGACCCTTTCGGGTTGGGGCTTGAGCCCTGAAAATGCCGAATTACTTCGCTCTGGTATCCCTCGCACCGTACAAGTTACCGCTGATAACGCTGATGCTCTTTGGAAACGGCGACGAGAGTGGTTCTTCAAACCTGCGTCAGGTCATGGCAGCAAGGGGGTGTATCGGGGCAGCAAACTCACCAAGAGTACATTTTCCCGGATACTGGAAAGCGACTATATTGCTCAGGCCTATGTGCCTCCCTCTGAGCGCCTGGTTCTCGTTGACGGTGAGCGAGAAATGCTCAAAGTCGACGTGCGTCTGTATACCTACCGCGGCGCTTTGCTCCTAGCAGCGGCAAGGGTCTATCGAGGACAGACCACCAACTTTCGTACGCCAGGCGGCGGATTCGCGCCTGTACTCCTCCTGGAAGATAAATTATCAAAAGTGCGATCTAAGGAATATGTTTCATAACTCTTGCACCTGGTCATGGCGACCCACGCCGTGCACATGAAAGACAGACGTTGCGATATCGACGCCGACCCGGCTAATGTTCATGGGGAGTTCACCTTATCTTCAGGCCGGTAGTAATGCACTCACCCACCAGTGTGGCGCAACGACGCCGGTGTAGGGTGGGGAGGACTCCATCCCATTGCTTACAAAAGATCTGCCTCATCGATCTCCCTGCGGGCTAGAGATTCTCAAGTCCACATTGACCGCATTCGTGCTATGTTGAAGGCTACCGACAAAGATTCTCACAGCGAAGGGACATGTTGAAAGTTTCCAGCATCCTCGTGTGAGCTAACGCACATACGCCCAAGCGGTCAGACAACGACCATGACGGTGTGCATTCGCGTCGGTTGACCGCCGTAGAATCCGTCGCGTCACGATCCGCGACAGTTACCTAATGGCGCATTATGGAAATACAATGTTAACAAGGAGCTCCTCATGATAAGAGTCAACACTGCGGCAATCACTTTTTGTCTTCTCGGTGCACTGCCTATGGCAGCATCCGCCCAATCCTCAGAGTTCGGCCCACAGGAGGGCGACCGTGAATTTTCTATCTCCGGGACCGGCAGTAACGACCGGAATTTCAATAGCGGCAACTTCGGCGTGACCGGCGACCTCGGTTGGTATCTGCGGGATAACATGGTTGCCGGTGTCCGGCAAAGCGTCAACTACGCTGATATCGAAGGTGAAGGCGTCACAGATGATTTCTGGAACGGCTCTACTCGTGGTTACCTCAACTATCAGTTCCTCGATGATCGTGCGCGGCCCTTCATCGGCGCCAGCCTTGGCGGAATCTACGGCGACGGCGTCAAGGACAGCGCCTTCGCGGGTCTGGAAACGGGCATAAAGTACTATGTTCAGACCAAGACCTATTTCCTCGCCCGCGCTGAGTACCAGTTCTTGTTCAGCGACACCGATGATGCTACCGATGCGTTTCAGGACGACGGGGTCTGGGCCTATACGGTTGGCCTGGGCTATAACTTCTGAACCACGTCAAGGCGCTGGTTTGAAATGATGGGCGTCAGGCCATTGGCCAGTCGGCCACCTTTGGTGCCGCGCCCATGGAGCTGCCGGAAGCCGTTTAACTCCCCGGGCTGCAGCTCGGGGAAGGCCTCTGTGTAGCTATACTCCTTCACTTGCCTGGATGGCCCGAGATGGTTCAGGCACACGAGCACCTGTTCGAAGGCGAAAAACCCGGAAATATTTATTTGAAAGCCGGTGGAGACCCGGGCGATTTCTGCTTGAAGCGTTTAGTCGCCCCAGGTACATACAGGGGCGTTGCAGCTATTTGAAGGTGATACCGAGGCGAAGAGATCGATGTCCTCGTCGCAATTACCCGGTGTCGGGTCCGGCGCCTTTTTTCGTCAGAATCGATATCTCCACCCCAATACCCATCGAAAGTCCTGTCATTCTTTTTACTTCCAAAGCCTGACGCTGAAGGGGCCGCAGATACCAGTTGAATGGCAAGCAAATCACATTATCAAAGCTTTGGTTAAACTACCGTAATGCGTAACGGTTTGTGAGTGCCATTACAAAGGGTCGGTCGGAACTTGAGCGGCATGAACTCACCTCTACTCACGACTCCAGCTTGAGGAGCTCCCACCTTTCGAAGCTCATTCGTTATGGCCGCTCGCTCGTTCATTGCACGATCTGTTCGATCTTGCGCTCCATTCCTGGTGTTATCTCGGTGGAACGAGGGGGAAGTTCCGCCTCTCCCCGTTCTCCATTTTGTTCAATGTCATTCAGGAGCAGTTTCATTTCGGCTATTTCGCGGACCTGAGCCGCAATGATCTGATCCGCGAGCTGGCGAACGCGCGGATCGCTAATGCTTGCCTTTCGCGAGCTGTTTATGGCAATTGAGTGGTGGGGGATCATAGACTTCATAAAGTAGACATCCCCGATCACCAACTGGCTTCTATTCGCGAACAGAAAAATTACGCCGAAGAGAGAGGCCAAAACAAGAACCGCGATTTTGGTCCCCACCCCTTTGTACATCGACCACATGAAGGACAGCATTACGATCGTCATGACGCACCCCATAACCAATGAGGCGATCACACGGTTTAAACTGAACATTGCGTGGTCGATTGAATAGACGAGCTGATACATTAAGAAAAACATGATGAAAGTCGATGTCGCAATCATGGCCGCAAATCTGCCCCAGCCCATTCCCATCATCTGCTTTTGTTGGTCCATCCCTGGTCCTCCTTAGTGTGTAAATATTGATTTAACGCGGAGCTTGATGTGCGTCGCTTGTGGCGTCAGCCTCCAAGCGTTCATTCAGCTTTTTCACCACCTTACACAACTTAGCATCGGTGACCTGTCGGAAGTCCATTCCCTTGGGTGAATACTGCCGTATCAGGCTATTGTTGTTCTCGTTATTCATCACGATCACGCTGATGATGCCCGATATGACGGTGCATCATGAAGTGCATGCCGAGACAGAGTGCCAGGGGCAGCGCCAGCCAGACGCCGCTGGCCAGCGATTGCCCGCGCCACATGACCAGCAGCACGGCGCCTCCCATCAGCAGCACGCAGGCGGTCATCATCCATTTATGGAGCGCCCCGGTATGTGGTGACGGCTCGTTTTGCGATTCGGTCTCTCCTGAGGGGCGTTGGGTGGAATATGGCTGTGTCATGAGCGGTCTCCTTTGGCTTGGGACTGGGCCGATTGGGCAGGAGTGGAGTGCTCTCGGTGGGGTTGCTCGCGGGCATAACGCCGCTTGAGCAGCAAGGAGTTGCCGATGACCGAGAGAGAGCTGGTGGTCATGGCGATGACGCCGATCATCGGGTGCAGCAGGCCGATGGCGGCGATGGGGATGGCGGCCACGTTGTAGGCGCTGGCCCAGATCAGGTTCTGGACGATCTTGCCGAAGGTGGCGCGGGAGAGGTGCATGGCGTCCACCACGGCAGTGAGCTCGCCGCGTACCAGGGTCACGTCGGCGGCCTCGATGGCCACGTCGGCCCCGGCGCCGATGGCGATGCCCACGTTGGCCTGCTTCAGCGCCGCGGCGTCGTTGATGCCGTCGCCGACCATGGCCACGTGGTGGCCGTGCTTTTCCTGCAGCGCGCGGATGGCATCGACCTTGCCTTCCGGCAGCACGCCGGCCTGTACCTCGTCGATGCCCACCTCGTCGGCCACGGCACGGGCGGCACGTTCGTTGTCGCCGGTGATCATCACCACATGCAGGCCCAGCTCATGCATGCCGCGGATGGCCTCGATCGATTCCTGCTTGAGGGTGTCGGCCACGGCGACCAGGCCCAGCGCCTGGCCATCGGCGGCGACGATCACCACGGTGCGGCCCTTGCCCTCGAGTTCGCCCATGGCGTCATCCAGGGCCTCGAGGCCGGTTACGCCTTCCTCTTCGAGCAGGCGGCGATTGCCGATCAGCACGGTTTCATCGTCCACCTTGCCCGACACACCGCGCGCGCCGGTGGAGCGGAACTCGCTGACCTCACCGGGTTTCACGTCGCGCTCCCTGGCACCGTCGACGATAGCCCGGGCGATGGGGTGCTCCGAGGCGCTCTCCACGCTCGCCGCCAGGGTGAGCAGGCGCGTCTCCTCGACACCCTCGGCGGCGACGGCCTCGGTGAGTTTGGGCTCGCCACGGGTAATGGTTCCGGTCTTGTCGAGGACCATCACCTTGACGTCTTTGAAGGTCTGTATCGCCTCGCCGGAGCGGATCAGGATGCCGCGCTCGGCACCGATGCCGGAGCCGACCATCAGCGCCGTGGGGGTAGCCAGGCCCAGGGCGCAGGGGCAGGCGATGACCAGTACCGCGATGGCGGCGAGGATCGCCAGTACCGGCGTGGCGGCCTCGGGGTTCACCCAGGGCAGGAAGGTGGCGCCCCAGTCGAGAATCGGCCGCAGGGTATCCGGAAACACCGCCCAGGCCACCAGGCTGGCCAGGGCAATGGCCAGCACCGCCGGCACGAAGCGGCCGGTCATGCGGTCGGCGAACTCCTGGATCGGCACTCGCGAACCCTGTGCCTGATCGATCAGCTTGACCACCTGTGACAGGAAGGTATCGCCGCCGACGCGAGTTGCCTTGACCCGCAAGCGCCCCTCCTTGTTGATGGTGGCACCGATCACGCTGTCGCCGCTGCTCTTGTAGACGGGTATCGACTCGCCGGTGGCGATGGACTCGTCGAGATGGCTCTCGCCCTCGACTACCTCGCCGTCGGTGGGGATCTTGTCGCCGGGACGCACGATCATGATGTCGCCGGGCGCCAGTTCCTTCACCGGCACCTCGACCTCCTCGCCGTCGCGCTCCACGCGCGCCGTCTTGGCGCCCAGGGTCATCAGGCGGCGGATGGCCTGGGAGGCGCGCCCCTTGGCCAGTGCCTCCAGGTAACGCCCCAGCAGGTGGAAGGTCATGATGGTGGCGGCCATCTCGATGAACGAGGTCATGGGGTAGACGAAGCCGACCAGGCCGATCAGGTAGGGCGGCAGGCTGCCCATGGAGATCAGTACGTCCATGTTGAAGGTGCCGTTCTTCAGCGAGCGCCAGGTCGACTTGTGGGTGGCGATACCGCCGTAGAGAAACACCACCGGGAAGGCCAGCACGGCGATGATGGCGAGATACCCGGGGATTGGCTGCCAGAACATGTGCGGCATCATCAGCAGCATGATCAGGGTAGTGGGGACCGCGGCGATGATCAGCCGCTTGCGGGCCTGGGAAAGATAGGCCTCTTCGATCTCGGCGTCGTTGTCGGCCTCCTCCGCCTCGTCGGCCTGCACGGCGGCCACATCGTAGCCGGCCCCTTCCACTGCGCTCTTGAGTGCGTCGCCGTCGGGGCCGTCAGCGGCGATGGTGACCGACACCCGGTGGCTGGCGATATTGGTGTCGATCGATTCGACACCCTCGAGCCGCTCCAGGGTGCTGCGGATGATGCCGGCGCAGTGGTCCGAGCCCATGCCCGGCACCGTCAGCCGCACCTCACGCTTGTTGGAGCCGCCGCCGCTGACGGCGGCGACGTCATAGCCGGCACCCTCCACGGCGTCTTTCAGTGCCTTTCCATCGGGCCCATCTTCGTCGATGGTCACGCTGACATGGTGGTTGGCGATATTGGTCTGGATCTCGCCGACGCCGTCGAGGCGTTCCAGCGTCTTGCGCACGATGCCGGCACAGTGGTCACTGCCCATGCTGGGCACCGTCAGGGTGATCGAGTTGGGGGGCGAGTCGCTCATCGCTTGTCTCCTGCGGGCGTTGCCGAGTGGACGGCCAACCATGGCCGAACTGTTGCCTGAGTCTGTGCCACCCCCGGTCAGTGATGGGCCTCGTGGTCCTCGGGGTCGACGTCACTCTCGGGGGTGGCCTGCTGAAGCTGTTGACGTTGTTCGTCGGTCATCAGGTCATGCATGGCGTTACGCATCCGCACCCTCTCGGCCATCATTTCGCCGTGCAGCTCGGCCAGATGGCCATGCAGGGTCTTGACCTCCTCTGGGTTGGGGCGCTCGCCCTGCATTTCCGCCATCAGGTCATCGCGCAGGTTCATCAGGCGTCCCATGCGCTCGAATTGGGCGGGACGGTGCTCCTGCATCAGCTCGCGCATCTCGGTACGCTGCTCGGGCTCGAGCATCCCCTGCATCATGCCCATGCCGTTGCCTCCCATCATCGGGCAGGGCATCATTCCGCCACCCATCATGCCGGGACCCAAGGTGTCTTGGCCGCCGCCCATCATTCCACTCATCATGCCGGAGCCCATGCCTCCCTGGCTGCCGCCCATCATTCCACCTGTCATGTCGGGCCCGGCGCCACCTTGGCCGCTGTTGCCCCCCATCATGCCGTTTCCCTGGCCGGGTTGAGTGTCCGGCATGCCCTGTGCGAGGGCGACGCCGATACCGCTGACACCAACTGCCAGGGCCAGTCCGAGGGCGAGAGTATGCTTGCGAATCTCCATGATCATTCTCCTAGCGAGCTATTGGGCCCATTCAGGGCCTTTGCTTACATCCTTTCGGCTACGTGCTGCACGCAGGTCAATCCCGTGCAACGACGACTGGGTATGAGGCAAGTCACTCAGGGCTCAGGATCTGAACCGTTGTGTCAGCAGATAGACGGGAATCGGAGAAGGGTCGGGTAGCGCTTGCTGGACGCCGATGCTGGTGATTATCCAAGGAGCCGGGTCCATACCGCCCAGGGATTCGTGAACCGTAGCGAATTTGATGTCCTGCTGCGTCACGCGCGGCAGAGCAACGGCGAGATGACGCATGCCATGGCCGTGGTGGCAGCTGGGGGCATCTTGAGGGGCGTTGATGTGTTGCCCGGTCTCTACGCCGCCCTGAAGGATGGAGGTTACGTGGTGGGCGGAGGTCTGGGCCGCCATCATAAATAGACCCAGCAGCATCAGTGCGGCCATCTCGATACGCATCCACGGCAAGGCGTGGGCAAGGCTGAGACAGCGTTTCAGTGTGCTCTTGGCCATGGTGGCAGACAAATTGTTGTGGAGCGGCTCCTTTACCATAGTCTAGTGATGCTACCTCTCTATTGATCTGTATCAATCTTGAAGATCTCAGAAAACTTGTGTGCATGAACCGGGTTGTCGGGCGCTCTAGCTACCATGAAATACTGTCTTTTCCCCTTCAATCCTGACGCAGTGCGTGCGTTGCCGTTGCTATCATTCGAGGATGATTGTGAACAACGAAAGTGAAGATGGCCCCCTTTCAGTGCCTGGCTACATGTCACGGGCTCGGTTGGTCTGATGGGCCAGGCGCATCGCCTCGTGTTCCTCCAACTTCAAGAGCTCGCGAACCAGGTCGCGGGCATCAGGGATTTCGGCGCGTCCTTCCAGGTAGCGGTACAGCTCGATGACTTGGTCATGCAGCGCAAAGATTTCCCCACAGATGTCGTCGAAACTCATCTCAGCATAGGGTGAGCGACACGCCTGGTGCGGGGCGATGGGGGCATGGGCCAAGTAATCGTATACCCAGGTATGCAGGGCCTTCGGGTCGGCCTGTTTCTCGAAGCCGGCGATGGTCTGTTCCAGGGTCGCCTCGTGATCCGCAAGGTACTCCAGCAGCCACTTGGCCCGGGCTTCCTCCTGCTGGGTGGCACAGTGTTTCAAACACTCTGCCAGATGGGCATGCGGCTGCCGGGTCCACTCGATCAGGTCGTGAAAGGTCTCGATCTTCATCCGATGTTCTCCTTTGATGGGCTACTTGCTCTGCAGGATTTGCTGTGAACCGGCTCGGCCTCAGCTCTGCCTCTTGTCCTCACTCGGCAGCCCCCAGCCGTAGAGGCTGCGAAACCCTATCTCGTACAGGCTGTCGCGCATGGTGCCGGCAAGGCTCAGTGTCGAGGCAACCGACTCGCTCACGAGGGACTCCCACTGCCGAAAGGGATTGTCGTCGTCGAGCGGCTCCCGGGCGGGTTCTGTCACGTCCGCCAGCCACTTCACGCCGGTCATCCAGGGGGCGAAGCGTTCCGAGAACATCAGCCGGCTGGTACGTGCTGGATGCAGCTGGCGAAGCGTCTCCGCCAGCCAGGGATTGACGGCCAGGCGAACCCAGGGACCGATGAAGGTCTCGTAGAGGGCCACGTTGTGCTCGGAGAGGGCGCGCACCCGGTTGAATGCCGGGGCCTGGTCGGGATACTCCAGGTCCTCCACGCGGCGCTCCTCGAAGCGCACCCGGAACTGGGGCTTGTGGCAGTAGGGGTCGCCGGTGGGGTTGTCGATGCGCATCTCGTAGAGGCCGGGCGCCAGGTCGTTCAGTTCGCCGACGCTCTCGAGGATCGCCCGGTGCTCGAGGCGCGCGACCCTGGAGGACACGAAGATGCCCAGATGGCCCACATGGGGATTGAGCAGGTAGACGATGCGCTGGTCGGCGGCCTTGAGCGCCTCCGTACTCGGGTAGACCGCGGGGATCCAGTCGAGCGCCTGATGGGGCGGGGTGATGTTGTCGCCGCTGGAGGCGAAGATCACCAGTGGATTGCGGATACGCCGGAGATCGACGGTGCAGCCCGGACAGACCTGCAACTCTCCGCGTTCGAGCTGGTTGCCGACGAAGAGGTTCTCGACGATGGCGGTGATCTCTTCCTTGCTCAGTGCGTAGAAGCCCGTCCACCAGCGCTCGAAGTCGAGGAAGCGTTCGCGCTGGCTGTCGATGTCGGCGAACAGCTGATAGTCCTTCTGCCACAGGGTATTGGCCGGCTTCAGCGATTCGAAGTTGGCGGCCAGGTGGGCCCCATCGAAGCGGCCATCGCCTAGGTCCGCCAACAGGTGCGTCACCCAGGCGCCGCCCAGCAGTCCGCCGGCCAGTCGCATGGGATTAACGCCGGATTCACCCGACCAGTAGGAGAGCGGCGAGCCGTTGAGCACCCCCGGCCCCACCAGGCCCTCGCAGTCGGCGGAGAGCAGCGCGATGGCCCAGCCCGCCTGACAGTTGCCGTAGAGCACCGGCGGCTGGCCGGGGTGACGCTCGGCCACCGTCTCGACGAAGCGGCGCAGGAGGTGCAGCACGTCGCTCAAGGTCTGGCCAGGCAAGGGTTCGGGGAAGAAGATCACGAAGTAGACCGGGTGGCCCTCGTGGAGGGCCATGCCCACCTCGGAGTCGCGCTTGAAGCCGCCGATGCCCGGGCCGTGGCCGGCGCGCGGATCGACGATAACCACCGGCGGCTTGCTGGCGTCGAGGCAGCCCTCCAGGCAGTCATCGCCCACCCGCGTGATCCTCAGTAGGGCATAGTTGGCGGGGCGCGCCAACCGGCGACCATCGAGGATCGTCTCGTAGTCGAAGTCGAGCACCGGTGGTTTGCCGGCCCGTTCGTGCTCAAGCATGTTGTTGGCGCGCTCACGCAGGGTGTCCAGGTACCGCACGCTGCGTTGGCAAAGATCTAACTGATAGGCGGCCAACTCGAATGGCCATGATGCCGGGAGCGGAGAAGCGAGCTGCCCCGCTTCCAGTGACTCATTTGGAGCCGCTCTGCCTGCTGGCCCGTATGCGGCGCGGTGGGTGCGAAGAGCCTCTGTCGGCATGTTCCACTCTCTCCTTGGCTAACGATGGCCGGGCCAAAGATGGCCCATGCAACACAACAGAGGCGTCACATGGATCGGCCATGGGAATCCGCGGCTCGCAGGCGTGGAATGAAGCGTGGCGTGCTGGCCGCATACGTTTGCCAGGCCGCACCGAACCGGTGTGCCACCTCGCGCTCTTCGTGAATCGCCAGGCGCGAGTACATCCACACCAATACCGGAAACATGGCCAGGGTCAGCAGGGTGGGCCACTGCAGCAGGAAACCGGCCATCACCAACACGAAGCCGGCGTACTGGGGATGCCGAACATGGGCGTAGAGCCCGGTGGTTGCCAGCTCTCCTCGCCGCTGGGCGGCATAGAGGGAACGCCAGCCGGCGGCGATGAGCCAGAAACCCGCGGCGATGAACACCATGCTCAGCAGATGGAACGGCCCGAAGTGCGGGTTGGCTTGCCAGCCGAACAGCATCTCCAGCAGGTGCCTCGCATCGTGGCTGAACCAGTCCACCTCCGGGTAGCGTGACTGCAACCAGCCGGAGAGGAAGTACAGGGTCAGCGGGAAGCCGTACATCTCCGTGAACAGCGCCACCAGGAAGGCGCTGAAGGCCCCGAGCGAGCGCCAGTCACGGCGCGTCTGCGGCTTGAAGAAGCTGAACGCGAAGAAGATGAAGATCGCCGAGTTGAGAATGACCAGGCCCCACAAGCCATAGGCGGGTACGTCGTCACTCATCGCGTCCTCCCCTATGGTCGTCATTACCTCCGTGACCACCATGCCCGCCGTGCATGAACACATGCATCAGCGGACAGGCGAGCAGGATCAGCCAAGGCAGGGCACCGAGCATATGCACCTTGTGCTCCTCCCAGAGCAGGAAGCCCATTACCCCCAAGGCAAGTGCCACCATGAGCCAGAAAGTGCCCTTGCTGGGCCCTCTGTCCAACCACCCCCTTTCGTCATTCATGATCAGTTCTCCCCCCGGCGCAGGCGCAATGAATTCATCAACACCGACTGCGAGGCTGCGCTCATCAATGGATAGATATAACTGCTAAGGTTCATGAAGTGCCGTTGATTGATGCATGAAATCGTACTTACGCTTTTTAGGCCCTTACCTACCTTAAACATAGGCGTAAAAGCTGAACTGAAGCTGAATAGGCGGCTCACATCCTGGCATTGGCTTTGTTGGTTCTCGACTATATTACGGTCGTCAGGATCGATGCTGGGGCTGGCTTGTCAGGAGTTAAACGACCACGAGGTCTTGTCGCGATACAACGATTGACCCTTGGGTGACACACACGTTCTAGGATGAGAATGATGTAGCGATTTTCGACCCATCCAGCACCTGCGGAACCTGGATCACTAGGAGGGATTAACATGCCGGACACTGACCGTTCGCCAGCCTACCAGGAGAACAGTCTGTCGCTCGCCGGTGCCGTGGCCTTGGGCACCGGCGTGATGATCGGTGCAGGCATATTCGCCTTGACGGGTCAGATGGCGGAGATGACGGGTGAGCTCTTCCCTTTGGCGTTTCTGTCTGCGGCCCTGATCGTGTCCTTCAGCGCTTATTCCTACATCAAGATGTCAAGTGCCTATCCTTCGGCGGGCGGGATCGGCATGTACTTGCAGAAAGCCTATGGCCCGACGCTAACTACCGCTTTCCATGCGCTGTTGATGTACTTTTCCATGGTGATCGCCCAGAGCTTCCTGGCGAGAACCTTCGGTTCCTATACGCTTCAACTGTTCGATATTGGGGATCGCTCGCTGTTGGTGCCGATGCTGGGGGTCGGCTTGCTCATCGCCGCCTTCCTGATCAATTTGTCGGCCAACCGGTGGATCGAAGGCGTTGCCTCGGTACTGGGTATCATCAAGATCGGCGGCATCATCGTGTTCGGGGTAGTCGGTATCCTGGTCGCCGACTCGGTGGAGATGGAGGTCTCGACAGCGTCGCCTGACGCCTCATTGTCAGGGTTCCTGGGCGCCACGGCGCTGGGCATCCTGGCCTTCAAGGGATTCACGACCATTACCAACAGCGGCTCGGAGATCCAGGACCCGCACCGCAATCTGGGCCGGGCGATCATGATCTCGATCGCCCTGTGTGTGGTGATCTATGCGCTGGTGGGCTTCGCCGTCGCCAGTAACCTGTCGCTGAGCGAGATCATCGAGACGAAGGATTACTCGTTGGCAGCTGCCGCCCGGCCCGCGCTCGGGGAGGCCGCCGTCTGGTTCACCGTCATCCTCGCCATGCTCGCCACGGCGGGCGGCATCATCGCCAGCGTGTTCGCGGTATCGCGCATGCTGGCGATGCTGACCGAGATGAAGCTGGTACCCCATCGCCATTTCCACATGCCGGGCAGCATCCAGAAACACACCCTGGTCTATACCATCGTCCTCGGTCTGCTGTTGACGGCGTTCTTCGATCTCAGCCGTATTGCGGCGCTTGGCATCATTTTCTATCTGATTATGGACATGGCGATTCATTGGGGGGTATATCGGCATCTTCGCCACGATGTCGGTGCCAACCCTGCCGTTCTGTTCGTCGCCATGCTGCTGGATGCGGTTGTTCTGGTTGGCTTCGTGTGGGTGAAGGCAACCACCGACCCGCTGGTTCTCATCGTTGCAATAGCAGGGATGGCGCTCATTCTGCTCGGCGAAGGGTTATTCCTGTCGCGTCGTAAACTGCCTGATGAGTCGACTGACGATAACGGCCATTCGCATTCTCATTGACTTGCCCGGGAGACGGCACATGGACCTCAAGACCTTCGGTGAACCGATCGATTGGCGCCGGTTGCACGAGCACCGTGCCACTCACTCGAACAAGTCCTGGTACTTCTGCTCCGCGAAGTGCCGTGAGAAATTCGAGGTCGATCCCGAGGCTTATCTCGGCGACAGATCACCGGCCGATCCGGCGCCACCAGGGTCGATCTACACCTGCCCGATGCATCCCGAGGTCCGCCAGGAAGGCCCCGGTAACTGCCCGGTCTGTGGCATGGCCCTGGAACCCGAGACCGTCTCCGCCGATACCGGGGACCCTCGCAAGAATTGCAGGACATGACGCGGCGTTTCTGGATCGGGCTGGCCCTTCTTCGTGCGCGGCTGGCGCTCCATCGTGCGGCGCAGCCTCAACATGTTCACCCTGATCGCCATCGGTACCGGGGCGGCGCTGGTCTACAGCCTGCTGGCGACGATCGTGCCGGGCATCTTCCCCGAGACCTTCCGCCAGGCCGATGGCTCGGTGGCCGTCTACTTCGAGGCGGCGGCGGTGATTGTGGTACTCGTACTGCTGGGGCAGGTCCTGGAGCTGCGCGCCCATCCAGGGGTTGGCCGACAAGGTCGCCGGCGTCTTCGTGCCCGTGGTGATCCTGGTCGCTGTGGTGGCCTTCATCGCCTGGTCGCTGTGTGGGCCGGCGCCGCCCATGGCCTTCGGCCTGATCGCCGCGGCATGCTGTTGTCACCGATCATCGCAGCCGCGGCGATGTCGCTCTCCTCGGTCATCGCGATCGCCAATGCTCTGCGACTGCGAATGGTGGCGCTTAAAGGCAGTGCAAATCCCCATCGTGGTTGTCATCATTGAAAAGCACACCGACGACCTTCTCGGATATGCCAAGCGCCTGATCGAGTTGGCATAGCTCAGATCATTAAAATAAGCCGATACACACTTCAAGAGGAGCTTTTCTATGAGCATTCTGGGCAACTATATCAATGGCCAGGCCGTGGCCAGCCAGAGCGACCGCACCGCGCCGGTCTACAACCCCGCGACCGGCCAGCAGAGCCTGCAGGTGGCCCTGGCCTCGGCCGACGAGACCCGCGAGGCGGTACGCATTGCCCATGACGCCTTCGCCACCTGGTCGACGTTCACGCCACTGAAGCGGTCGCGCATCCTGTTCCGGTTCAAGGCGCTGGTCGAGGAGCACGCCGACGAGCTGGCACGGCTGATTTCCCAGGAGCACGGCAAGGTGTTCTCCGACGCCAAGGGCGAGGTGACCCGCGGCCTGGAGGTGGTGGAGTTCGCCTGCGG
>NZ_JAHCLU010000024.1 GCF_018448785.1 Halomonas jincaotanensis
CTCACTCCTTGTCGACCCATGTAAATCCAGTATAGCCCTCAGGTTGGCGCGATGGCTGATCAACATGAGTAATCAGGAAACATTTAGACCGCGAGAATGTCCGCCAGGTACATCTCATCCAACGCGGCTTTCTTCTGTTTTCGCCGAATTCCACCCTTGAAACGCTTCTCGCCTTTCAGGTAATTCAGGGCAATATGCCGGACCCTGGCGAGGTTTTCGGCTGCCTGACCTCGGTGAATTTTACAGGCATCTTCTCTAAGCGCGACGTCGAGTGACCAGTGAAGCTTATTCTCGACATACCAATGCTGGCGAGCCGCCTCAGCGAGTTTTTTAGCACTGAGTTCCGCCGAGCTGATGTAATAGCGGATCATCGGGGCCTCAGGGGCTTCGTCACCTTCCTGGCGGAAACTCATCACGACACCCACCGTTTTCAAGCCAAGCCATTCGTAACTAAGCTCTTGAAAAACTTCAGTAAGGTCGCTGGCAATGTGGTAGCGAGTCTCCTGACGACCTCGGTTCTTCTCATCCGTGACGTAGGCATCCCCTTCGAAGTTGACCACCGTCGTCATGGGGAATGCTGCCTCAAAGGCGTCTGCCAACGCTGGTTGATTTTCCTTCACTGACAGCAGGTAATCAGCACCCTGCTTCAGGATCTGCGTTGCGATCTTTTTCTGGCAGCCCATCGCATCAATCGTCACCAGGCAGCCTTGGAGGTTCAACAGCTTGAGCAGCTCAGGAATCGCCGTAATCTCATTCGACTTCTCCGCTGTCTTGACCTGACCCAGCACCACCCCATTGGCCGCACTGAACGCGCTGACCATGTGGATATCGCCCTTGTTCTTGCCTCGGCAATAGGAGCCGCGCAGGGTCTTGCCATCAATGGCGACCACCGCCCCATCGGTGACGTCATGGCAGGCTTTCATCCACTCCGCAAAGGCGGTCTGAAGTTGCTGAGCATTCACCAAGGCCATCACCCGCGCCAAGGTGTCGTGGCTCGAGATGCCGGCGCCAAAATCGCCGTACTCGCAAAGAAAATCCTGCTTTGCGTGGC
Organism: Halomonas jincaotanensis; assembly: GCF_018448785.1. GTDB lineage: Bacteria > Pseudomonadota > Gammaproteobacteria > Pseudomonadales > Halomonadaceae > Halomonas > Halomonas jincaotanensis. Next base: position 1,052 of record NZ_JAHCLU010000024.1, read on the forward strand.
CAAAGTCCTCTATCTCGTCCCAACCCTCGGCACCGCAGATCACCGCACAGACGGTCATAAACAGGATATCCGATAGCTGATGCTGTATTTTCCAAGCCTAGCGGAAGTCGGGAATGATCGATAAATGGTGCGTAAGTGACGGTGTCAGCATGGGGCCATCCATGAGCAAAAGACATTAGATGACCACAGCACCTCCTATGGGTAAAGCGCTACGAAGCCCGTCAAAGCGCGGTTTTTCATGCGTTTTCCCTGATGCCCAATCACAACCACAGGGCAACGTTGACATACTAGAAGATGGGTAGTGCTGGAAGGAAGTGACACGCTTCTACCACGCCGATACCCTCTCGACGACAAGGTCACTACCTGGCGTGAACAACTCACGTCGTGGGGCCTGACCTGCTGTGCGCGCTTCGCGATGATCTCAGTGTCTAAGCACACGGCACTCAACTCCGGCCAACTCGATTACCAGTGGTGGCGACCGCTCCTGGTGGACACTGAGGGCGGATCATCACCCGGTCTCGGGACAGATACCAGAGGGTGGATGGCGTGGCGTCATTCATCGAACCTCTGGTTTTTTCATTTACATAACCGGAACCACCCCCGTAAACGATGCACTCTGGCTCCGTCCCGGAATCATCGATGTCTACCTGCCTTCGACTTCACATGATCGTTAACCAGAACTCACTTTTTATGCTGGGTGATATATGGGGGATTTTTACAAACCTCACACGCTCTGCTCAGAGCTTGAATTTATCTCGAGATCTTCTCACTGCACAGGTAAATACGATGTGCCAGCATCGCCTCTTGGGTGAGGCCTTTTCTGGCCTTGCGTATGGTATCGATGTGGCGTGTCAGACTGGGTAGTGAACCTGTGTGATTCATCACCCGGCCCATCATCTCCATCTGAATGATGTAAAGCGATTCTCTGCCCTGTATGGTCAGTGCATCAGGGGCTTCAGGTGCCAACATCTCAACGGGGCAGCTAGGCCGCTGTTTCAAGTATTGAGCGGCTATATCGAGCCCTGCCATATCATAGTCACAGAAGAGCCCGAGTCTATGAGTCGACGTAAGAGCTGACACCAACTCAGAGACTCGGCGTGCCGAGCTGTCATGGCCTCGATAGACATAGAGGGTCGCCTCTCGATATTCCGATGGCAGAATCGCCTCCATACCTTCCAGGTTCTCCATCATTGCTCCGTTCTCCACTATCAGCACTCGCTGATAGCGGCTCAGGTCGAGCATATCCGGATCCTTCAGCGAGAGGTAGCTGTTGGGCAACAGACATATGTCCTGATGCGCTGCCGTGGTGAAGATCCGCCCATGGCTAGCCCCAACCCTCAAAAATCCGCTAAAGACTTGTCGGGTCGAGGTCTTTTCATTCTCGGCGTACCTGGCCACTGCTACCCGATCCTGACTCAGGTCCAGACTGAGAGGTGCATGGCGGGTGCGTCGATCATACTCATCTTGAAGGCGATCATAGTCGTCACCGCTCAGGTAGAGATACTGATCCCCTGCCATCTGCCCCACGCCCATCTCATCATGAGTCTCTTGCCAGTGTCGTGTCAGCTTGACGCGTGAGCGCCGGGTCTTGAGCGCATTCTGGAGGGCTTGTGTCGTAATCATGCCGCCTTGGCCTCCACACGCTTACGAAACGCCAAATCTCGCAGCAGATGATTGCCGGAATAGCCGGTGACTGGTTCCGTCACATAGCGCATAAGGAAGGCTTCCGTCTCATCCTTGTCCATCTCGTAGAACTGATTCATGAGCGTCAGCAGCCAGATCTCCATCGTGGTATCGATATCCAGAAATTCATAAAACCATCTGCCGGACACCTCCTCCTTAGCCTCCAGCGCTAGTGACAAATACGCAAAGAACTCCCTGGCCGAGGCCTGCTCAGGCTCCTCCTGGCTGCTAGTGTGTAGGGTGCCATGATCCTGGACATCGACCTTCACACACTTTGAGCCACTGTCCTCGCGCTCCTGTCCCTCTTTTTCGCTCTGGACCTTGAGGACGGCACGGGTCGCCAGCTCGATGAGCTTCTCTTCCTGACGCGGATCTTGCAGATCCGGGTGACCTTCCATCGCAATCGGCTCCACCCCCATCAGCGCGTCCACCGGACGATCCTCGACAGGGAAGCTCGGAGTGAAGTCCGGATTGTCCTCATAGTGGCTGATGAACGCATTTATCAGGCGATTCTGGCGCTGGTACTCGGCGCTCTTCTTCACCAGCTGAGTCAGGCTGCGCTTCAACTGGTGGATCGCATCCAGTACCTCACGGGACAGGATGTCAATCTCCCTGGCCAGCTGCTTATTGAGGAGGTTGACCAGGTAGGGATCGGCACCAGCCATCTCGGCCAGCTGATCGTAAGAGATGCTCTCAAAGAGAGTGTTCATCTTTTCAGCCTCGGAGAGAGCGAACTCATTTTCCTTGATCTTGATCTCGATATCGCTGATCGAGCGGAAGTCGTTGTAGACATACTCCGAGAAGCGGGTGGCCACCTGACGCATAGTGTCGATCAGCTGGTACACCACCTCCCGGACAAGGCGGTGGTACTTCTCTTCCTCGGTGGCGCTGTGCTTCCCCTTGGCTATGTTGTACTGACTGACGGCCTGATCCAGCTCCCTCCATTTATCGCCGACCTCACCGCTGGCCACCCGGCGACGATGGCTCTGCGTGATGAAATGGATGAAGTCAGCCAGAGCACTGGTGACAATCACCTCCTCTTCCTCGTCGTTGAGATGGAAAGCCAGGCGATGGGCGAGCAATGCGTTGGCCGCCTTCTCAGTTTCCTCCGATAGGTAGAGCTTGCCCTGCTGCTGTAGGCAGGCATCTAGGATCACATCGAGGTGGCGATGGATACTCTGAATCGCCTTTTTGGCATCATCAGGTCGTGACATCAGAACAGTGCTCCCTGGTCTTCCTGAGCGTGAGTCTCGTCCTCATCGGCCTCCTCGATCATGATGCCTTCCTGGCGCTGCACATAGGCCATCTGCTCCATGAGTAGTGACCATAGTGACGTAGCTTTCCATGAGGCCCCGGAGACGCCCTGTGGCACGAGGTAGCCCTTGTCTTCCAGACGCTGGAGAATACCCTCCAGCTGGGACTTGGTGTCGCGCCTCCCTCCGGCCTTGAGACGCCTGGCGATCTTCTCCACGTCCTGCTGAGAACTGACTGAGTCCTCGATGCTTTCCAGTAGGCTTGAGAGTGTCAACACATCTCCGGCGTGAATCGGGTAGTGGTCATGGCTCACCTTGCAGGTCAGCCTGAGCCAGTAGCAAAGTCCCTCCCACTCCCCGGCAGCCTTCTCAAATCGGGTCTGTACCCGACGACGGCGTCCTGCATCGGACAGATCCTGGTAGACCGCATAATAGCCAACGCCATCCTCGGTCTGAGCCAACTGGCGGCCCATCAGCATCAAGGTGTCATTTAGGATGCGGAACTGATGGGGATCGCAGATAAGGTCAAACCCCTTGCGGAAGGCGATCTCGCAGATCACGTCGCCCGCTAGCAGGCGCTCCATGGTCTCGGCAAAGGTGGTGTTGTAACTCATGCCCGCGCCTCCAGGGCCTTCAAGGCGTCAGCAAAGCGGGGGTTCAGGGGCTCAGACTCATCATCTATGACGATCATGGCGCCCTTCCCCTTGTCCAGCATAATGCGGTTATCGAAGCGTCGCAGCGTCTCCGGTGTCGCCTTGGGCTGGGCGCAGAAGATATGGATGTTGCGTCGTTGCATCATCGCGAACAGGCGTTGTATGTTTTGGGGGTCGATCTTGCTGAGTTCGTCAATCGGCCAGGTGATAGCGATCTTCTCATTAGGGCACAGGTAGCGGGTCAACGCACTGAAGATGATCAGTAGCGCCATCAGGGAGAGTCCTGCACTGCTCGAATCGGAAAAATCCTTGTCATTGCGTATGGGCACCGTGCGCTCGTTCTCGCGGAGCTGGATCTCGATATCGACCAGGTCATCCACGTTGCCGCTGCCTCCACGGGTATTTCGATAGGCCTCATCCAGCTGGCGAAGCTCTGCCATCAGCGCATCATCTGGAAGGCTGGTTTCATGGCGTGCTAGCCACCTAACCCACTGCTCAGCAAACGAAGTGAGTGGCTTCCATTGGTCATCCTGACTTATCAGTGACACCAGCTGTACTTGAATATCGCTGATCGCCGGGAAGTCATGCTCCGTGTTCAGCTTGGTCTTCAGCTCACGGGAAACGCTGTTGATTTTATTGTTGAGGTTTTTGAGAGTGCTGCGATATTTGACCATGCGATCGGCGATCGCTCTGACTTCCTGGGTCAATACGCGCTCAATCTCGGGGAGGCGGTCATTCATCAGGTCGGATAGCGCTTTCATCGACGCAATGGCCAGCTCAACGGAGTGACTTTCGAACGCGTCATCTTCAATCAGGCGCTGGTACATGTGCTGCCACGCTTGATGCACCTGGGTATTGGGGTGCTCGTTGATGATGCCCCGGCATTTATCCGAAACGCGGCGCAGGGCATCCGTCTTCTTGATGATTTCGCGGGACAGCATGTCCAGATGCTGGGCTACCTGCTCGCCTTCACCGAGATGCTGGGGGGCAATGAGAGGCTGGGTGTCGCCATGGTTCGGGACCCGTGCCAGTGCCAAGTCACCCTGCTCAATCAGGTTCCTCCATGCCTGTTCCTTGCGGGACAGATCATTGTTGTTCTTCTTGAGTTCGTTGCGCGCAGCCTTAAGCTGCGCTAGCGTCTTCTCGGACTCCTGGGTCAGGGTAACCAGCGCCTTCTCCTGACTGTCGATCTGTGACTCGACCTCGCGCAGCGACTGGGATTTGTTCTCCACGGCAGGGTACTGGTACCGGCGCCAGTGCTGGTACTGAGCGATCTCTTCCTTTTTGCTTTCCAGGAATTCGATGTCAGCTGCCGCCTCGTCGACGGCCTGCTTGGCAGCGTCGCGGACCTTGGTATCAATCCCCTTCTCTGCCAGCGCGTCATCCAGGGTGCGCTTGAGGGCCTTAAGGTGGGCCTCATGGCTCTCCTTGGCGGCCTGGATCAGCGCCTCTTTCTGCTCGATGGCATAGGTCTGGTGCGCCACCTCCTCGGACTGCTCCGCCTTTAGATCGATCCTCGCCTTCTGGGCCTGTTGCTCAAAAGCATTGCGGCGAGCTTTTTTCTGCTGGGTGGCCTGACTGATCTGATCAGTGACGTCCTTGATCTGATAGCAAATCGCCTGCTGGCGGCGATCCGCTGCCTCACGGTGGGTGACGGCCAGTGCCTGGTCGGCTTCCTTGAGGCTCTTGAGGCGTTCCTTTTCTGACGCCTGTCGATTGCCAAACACGACACGCTGCTGCACCTGTTCGGTGTGCACCTGGCGAGCCCGCTTGACCTCATCCGTTACCGTCCCGATCGAAGCCTTGCACAGGCGAACCGCCTGGGCGGCGTCGGAAAGAAGGCGATCCAGCTGAGATTCTTCCAGAGCCTCATCGGGCTTACTCAGAGCGGTCAGGTCGAGTTCAAGCCCAAACAGGGTCTTCTCCTCGCCTACCAGCTGAGGCTGAAGGTCCTTGCGTTGCAGGAGGTCCACGGCAATGACTTTGCCGAGGCTGTCGCCCCAGTCCGGGAAGTGCTCACGCAGGTAGGCCAGCAGCGTGCCGTCTTCGGCGTGACGACTCTTGAGCAGGGTGTCACGTGTGGCCTCCACGACTTTCAGGTCAGCTTCAGCCTGGGACAAACGGCGCTCTTCCTTGATCAGCTGCTCACTAGCGGCCTGAATGGCGGTCTGACAGGCCTGGAACTCATGGGTAGCTTTTTCGTAGACCTGCTCCGCATGCCTAATGGCATTCAGCGAGGAATCTCGCGTTGACGTTTCTTCGGGCGTGGGCTGACGAGCATTATCGAGGGAATCTGTCAGCTTGATGTTCTGCTCCTGAAGTAGCTGGATCTCTTCATCGATTTCATCGCTGACGCGCCGAGCCTCTTTCTCCAATTGCCGATTCAATGTCTGGATGTCTTCATCATGTTGTCGCTGGAGTACGCCCAGTACCCCGGCCAGCTTCTCCTTGTCATTCTGAAGTGGCTCCAGTCGACGGTGGAACCGCTCAAAGGCGGCGCTTCGTTGGTTATCGTAGGAGGCCTCGATCTCCTCGCCTTGCTTTCTCAGCACGTCGAGGGTCTCGCGCAAGGAGGTTAAGTGCTGGCGTAGCTGGGGCAGGTTCTCATAGCGGATCGCGATGTCATCGATCACCTTCTCTTCCCAGCGGTCACGCTCGTCATAGAGGGCGTTGATATCACGCTCCAGTGTCTCCTTCTCGCTCTTCAGCGTGGAGAGCTGACTTTTTGCCTGGCGCTGATGCTCATCGAACGTTTCCTCGTGCTCCTCGCGCTTGCGCTTGTTTTGGGATAGAAGCTCATTATTTTGGCTCATTCTTTCCTGCACCTGGCTGAGGTGCTCATTCATCGCGTGGAGGCGGCTGGCGATCTCATGGCGGGCCTCCATAACCTGGGTGTAAATATCGATACCGGCCATCAGATCGGAACGTGCCTGCCAAAAGGACCGAAGACTGTCGATATCCCGCCAGGTAGAGGCGTTGTCCGCGTTGGGGCGAGCCTCCTGAAGATGTACCTTGTCCCGAATCTGAGTGTCGATGATCATCTTCTTGAGTCGGGAGGTCAGCCGGTTGTTGTCCATGGTCACCGACGTCAGCTCATGCATGTGCTGAAGCTTGTCTTCCAGTCCGCCAAGACTGAAGCGACGAGCATCAACGCGTAGCGAAGCGGTTTTGTTGGAGCCCTTCTGGCGGCGCGTTAGGTGCGCAGTATTGCTGATCACGTCGCGATAGTGCGAGGTGCGCAGATGCTGTTGGCTGACGTAGGCACCCACATCCTTGAGGCCGTGACGAAGGATGCTCCAGACCTCCTCCTGGCGGGCATAGAGGTCATTGAGCGAGGAGTTGAAAATGGTGTCATCGGCACTCCCCAGCACAAAGCGATGGGCGTGCCCCTGACCGTCACCCGAGCGAGGCCGGTAGAAAACGGCGCAGCAGGTGTCACCGTTTAGCCGGTCGTACTCGAAGATCACCATGCTCTGGTAGTTGGGCAGGTAGTAATCCACGAAGCTGGACTTGTTGGCGCTGCGCTCCATTACCTTACTGGGCTCCTGCCCCAAAAAGATCGGGAGAAGCTTGAGCGCCGAGGTCTTGCCGACGCCGTTGTCGCCACCCAGGTTGGTGTGGCCCTCGCAAGGCAGCCGCGTCTTGAGGCCTTTCAGGTAGGAATTGAACAGGATAATTGCTTTCAGGCCGCTCATGGCTTGCTCCATAACGAAATGACGAAGCTGCTCCTTGTTTGCAGGCAGAGTACAGCCCATATAGAGGGTTTCATCATCGAGGACTTTATATCCACACCTTAACAGGATGGAGTATCAGCCCCGATTTCGAGATATTTAAGGGCCAAATACTTAATGGTCTTTCGAGGCTAAGCAGCTCTTGAATAGATATGCTTTGACTTTCACTTATAATATTCTTTCACTGAATTTGCCAAAGCGAAAAATTCACCTACCAACCCAAGTTCAATATGCCTTCCCCAATACAATTCATCACCATGCTTATACATTCTTCTAAAAACATTTTTGTGGAGCAACAAAATTGATTCAACAGCCTGTCTATCTTCTAACAATTCATGAGCACTAATATTAAGGTAATTCATCAGTCCGATTAGGTCGTTATTAATACCTGGTATTACCTCTAAAACTCTTTCTTGCTCATCATTTCTTGTTCGCCTTATAATTTCAACGTCGTCAAGTTCTCTGAATAGTTCTCTGACGTAAGCCACATCGCCGATCTTTTTTAAAACAGCACCAGTAACGTAAATATCATTACCCGCATTATGATATGGCGTGTCGCTAAATTCAGGTGTATGTATATCACACAATCGAGAAAGTCGGGATTTCTTATGGGTATACACACCTTCCCTCGCAACAGCAAGCTTCATATGTAAAGTTGATGTGTCGAATCTAACCTGACCAGTTGCCTTCACTCCTAATTTAGAAAGATCCCCTTTCAATGCATGCCCATAAATATATCTCGCACCACTAAACTGCGCCTGTACATAATCTTTAGTCTCTTTAAGAGTCATAAAGGTACTGTCGCCATAAACGAAATTTTCTTTATTATCGGGGACTCTATCTCCATTCCTAAGATTGTGATAATCGGATATGACTATATGCTCTACTTTTAGTCTAGACTTTGTAATATAGCCAATTCCGACTTCAGTTATTTTTGATTGGCAATGTTCAAAAGCCTCATGATCGATGCCAATTATTTCATGCCCATCTCCAAGCACTCCCTCGACTTCTTGAGCCAATGCTAAAACTCTAGCTCTATGGTCTTGCACTTTCACAAGCTCCAAAAAACTTGGTTTGCGAAGGCTTTTACGTCTCAATTTGTAATTTTTTACATATACTTCCTTCATTTTCCACAGCTCTCCTTGTTGGATTATTGAATTAAATAGCTAAATTCATGCTTAAACCATTCGAGCCTTTAGGAAGCCGTTGAACAATTCAGCATACGGGCTGTGAAGCTGCCTGAAAGCGACTTTTCTTATCCAACAACTTGTTTCAGGGCACCATGGAGTGGCCCCTAAGAGATAGCCGCCTCGCTTTGCGGCTGCCATGCCAGATTCAAGACACACTGGCCACGTCAACACATCCTTGGCGTGCTGTGGCCAATACCAAGTTGTCGAGGGCGGGCAAGGAGATCAGTTGCGGCTGGTACTTAGACACCCCCAAGGAGAATGACGCCTCACAAGAGCCTGAATCTGTTCCAATGAAAGAGCACGGATAAAAACCGGACAATCTGTAGTGATGAAAAGGGGGTGCGGCGTTTTTCTTGGACAACCTTCATTGGCGTTGACACCGATGAAGGAATGCATGTCTTGGCCCTCGAAGGTGGCATCTTCGAGCGCCTCGTCGGTGAGGGCATACCACTGTTGCAGGAAGTAGATCCGCAGCATGCGCTCCAAGCTGATGGGCGGTGGCTCCGCTGCATGCCAGGTTGGCGGAGTTAGATGGCGATAGCGAATCTTTCAGGTGTTGCCATGGCACCATGGCTTCCATGGCACCATGGCTTCCTTCTGGTCAATTAATTGTTCACTGCCGGTGATGATGTTCTTGTACTGATGCTCAGCCTGTGCGAACGAGATCTGCTTAATCGGGAGGCTCTGTCAGATGGTAGCAGAAGGCTGAGATTATAATCCGGCCGATGGCAATCAGGCAGCTCCGACGAAATTTATGGTGGATTTCCTTAGGGCCTGTTGACGTTTGATGGCAGAGGGAGGAAGGAAGACTTGGCAGGATAGAGGCAAGCTCGCAGACTACAGGTTCCAACACCAACAGACGGCGAGCCCACCATGCCCCGATTGATGCTCACTGATGAGCACTGGTCGAAGCTGGAGCCTATCCTGCTGCAACAAGGTATCTATCGCAAGGGCAACCTGCGAATGACGGTGGAAGGTATCCTCCATCGGATGCGAACCGGGTGTCAGTGGCGAGATCTTCCCGAGGCTTTCGGGCACTGGAACACCGTATACAAGCGCTTCAACGCCTGGTCGGCCGTCGGCAAGCTGTTCGCGGTATTCAGCGCCCTGGTGGAAGATCCTGATGTCGAATGGCTCTTCATCGACGGGACTTACATCAACGCCCACCAGCACAGCGCAGGCGCCTCAACCGACGAACCAGAAGCGATTGGCAAGAGCCGCGCGGGTAACACCAGCAAGATCCATCTGGTGGCCGATGCGTACGGATTACCGATTGCCTTTAGCCTCACAGGCGGCGAGGTGCATGACAGCAAGGAGGCCCCGGCATTGATCGCCGAACTGCCCTCAGGCGATGCGCTGATCGCTGACAAGGGCTATGACAGTGAGCCTACCCGAGAGCAGGTCGAGGAACAGGACATGCGGTCTGTCATTCCGAGAAAACGCCACTCGAAAAAGGGAAATGCCAACTTGGACAGCGGGTTATATCGCTACCGTCATCTGGTCGAGAATGCCTTTGCGCGGTTGAAACACTACCGGGGTATTGCCACACGTTACGATAAATTGAAGCGAAATTATGAAAGCATGGTGGCGTTGGCCTGCGGCGTCCTCTGGCTGTCAATGTGAAACGTCAACAGGCCCTAGGCGACGGCATTTTCCCGCAATCGCTTTGATTCAAAAAACTCTTCCGCAACAATTGTAGTTTTAAAATCGACTTCTTCACTACCAATTTCTTCAACAGCGGTTCGAATTGTATCAAGCCTTACACGGAAGAATTCCTTGCGGAGGTTAACTGCATTTACACGGTAACTTCTGAATTTTCGATGAAGTGCGGTTTCCATAGCAGGCGCATCATCGGAATAGATAATGGCATGTACATCAAAAGAGAATGGGACACTGGCATCACCTAATTCTTTTACTCTATCCATCGGATCCAGACGACGAGTCATGCCGATCTTGTACACATTTTCACCGAAAGATCCTATATTGCTAATGACATACACATGTCCACGGCGAGTTTGTTCGGCAAGGCTCTTCGCTCGCTGCTCTTTGGCTTCAGCTTCCGCAAGTCGCTCCTCTAGATCAAAGATTTTAGCTTCTACAAGGGCGCGCTCTTCGGCAGAACTTTGATCCAATTCCTGTCGAGCTTTTTCTAGAATATCACGGTAGAGTTTCTCTTCTTTCTGAGCTGTGACTAAAGCATCTCGGTATTCCTTTTCAGCTCGAACTTCTTCGCGCATTTGCTCACGAATGAGTTTCTGCTCTTCCTGCTCATCTTTTTTCTTGAGAGTGTATTGATACTGAACTCCACATTCTTCGTACTTTAATGTGACGTAATCAATACTAATACCACACCGTAATGATGCTACTAACTTCTCTAGGTCATTGGCCAACTTTTCGATTTGACTTAGGGTACGGTCAAAGTTTGAAGGACTGACCTTTCCAATCAACATATCGCATTCAATGTTGAAAGCCCTAATAATCATTTTCATTTGACCATCGACTATCTTCTTGTCAATGCGACTATCTCCCGTGAGATTGACATCCCCTTCCTGAGTAAAGGCCTCACCATTTTTTATCATTGATTTTTGTTTTTCTCGAAGCATCTTAATTTCGGCGGCGAAGCGCTCACCAGTTTCAAAAAGATACTCTGGCATTTCAAAGTGCCCATATTCTACATATTCATCCAAGCGGCTATAGAGATCTACCTTTGACATAAGCTCGTTGAGAGAAGACTCTTTTTCTTCTAAAACACTCTGGCGCTCGGCAATCAGAGATTCAATCCCGGTTAAAGTTTTTTTATCTTGGGTGAGTTGGGCTGCGATATTACCGGAATCATCACGAAGTGCCTGAAGATCTTTCGTGCCGGCGTCTATCTTTTGCAATATTTTTTTAGATTCCTCATACCGCTCAAGCACATCATTTAGCGCTTGTTCTACTTGCAGTTTTTCGTAATTAGCTGCGGTTATGGCTTCTCTTATAGTCTTATAATTTTGAATTTTTTTACTTGTTCTCTTGCTGGCTAGTAAAAATACAGCTACAACTGATATGATATATATCAATAGCGCCAAACCGATAGTAGTTACATCCATTTCTTACCTCATGTATTCGTTAATTATGTCTTTCTTTATTATGCGGCGTTCCTCGGCCCGATCATTAAAGCATTCCTTTGCTGTCTGAACTTCGTCTTTAATCACTTGAGCGTCCTCCCTGGCTCTGGCACGAAGTTCCTGTTCGGCTCGGCGCTGTCGAGCCTTGTGTTCTCTTTCGATTTCCCTGTTACGTCGCTGATTATCCCGTTCTGCTTGTTTTGCAGCTCGGTCGATAGACTTTGCTATTTTTACAACCGTCCTAAATCCACTTGATCGTCTAGCCATTATGATCCTTCATTTATTTGATTATAAGCTTTTAGTCTGCTTCGCACTAAACAACTTCTGATGACAATTATTTGATCAGCGATATCTCTTTGGGTCGTCCAGCCTAATTTGCTCGTACAATCGGTCTTGAAAGCATCCCCACCCAAAGAGCAGGCACGCTACCGCCAAGGGAGACCTGGTGTGAGAAAGCCATCCCTTTTGTGGAGGACTGTAGTGTCGCTATTTGGAGACGCTACAGTACCAGGTAGATACATACCTATGCAGTAGAGACTAACCATACTTTCTTCTACTTGCTAATGTTGATCTTAAGGTAGTTCTACTAAGCGCTCTATTGGTCAAGGCGTAGGGAGGGAGCTTGGATGAGAGAACTGGTCCCACACGACCGTAGGCCGCTGTGCCGGCTAGATGCAGGCCATTTCGGCCTTGTCAGGGATATTGCCTTGAAACAGAGGGTAGCTTGCACCGCAGTAGAGATTCTCGGCGACCAGCCTCGTCACTTTCCGACAGCCAACGGTGAGGGATCATGCCCAGTTCGTTCCCCAAGCTAGGCACAATGGCTCACCACAACGGCCTCGGCAGCTCCTAGCTCGGCACGATCACTCACCTGGAGAACCCGAATCACCTTCAGTTAGGCACTATCGCCCACGAGAATGGCACCGAGAGATGGACAACTAGGCACGATCCCTTACCAGGACCCCCACCACTCATCAGCTCGGCACAATCGCTCACCGGAACGGCTCCTGCCAATCACCCTGCCCCACGGTTTAGGCCGGTGACAATGTCTTCACTGGGGGTTCAAACCTTGGAGGTTCTTGGTGACATGAAACAGGAGCCAGGCCTTGGCGCGGGTGCTGGCCTTCCTTCTCGATCGCCAGCAGCAGCGTCTTCATAGGGCTGTCTTCCATCTTCTTGATGGTGCCGCGCTAGGCCGCGATGCAGCACCGGGAATCGGGGGCATCCTTCTGCTCGCCCAGGCGCTTGTCCATGCCAATTTAGCCAGCATCGCCCTATACCCGCTTATCGTCATCCTGGACCAGATGACCGGCCATGGTGACATCGGCGACATTGGCCGAAGTGTTTGTGACGATGGTGCCCTCACGCATGTACAGCCCCTTCTGCGTCAGGCTGGAATTTATCTCCCCAACACCCCGAGAGGCCGCCGGGACCAACCATCTCCTTTCAGAATGGTCGTTCGGCGAACTGGCGGTGCCTTGTATGTTCCCGCCTTGGCCCGGTGAAGCAAGTGATGTGAGGTTGGCTTCCAGTTGTCCCTGTTAGCCCGTCTCTGCCTGCCCATCGACGCTGACCGCGCCGTCCTTCCTCGTGCGTCAGTAAAGCTCGAGAAGCCAGGCTTTGTCGATGTGATGAGCAAGCGTGGTCAGGGGCACGTCCGGTCGACGTACCGCCAACTCCGTTATTCGCTGGCGTCGTATGAAGATGGGGTCAAAGCTCAATGTCTCTGTCATCGGTCCCTCCAGCGAGTCCATTGCCCGGTGCTCCCTTCGCCGGGACGACTTCCCCTGCTTCCTCACTACTATGGAGCACTCCGATTTCCTGCCACTGATCCCGCAGGCTCCGGTTTCCCTCGCCCAACGGCACCATCCCAGCGTCCGTTGATTCGCTCCCTGCTGGCGACGACGCCCCGCCAGCGGGCCTGGGCCGTTTTCTAGCTGCCCGCAGCCGATGCCTTGTCGATGGAGGTGGCAGGACCTCCCAGGTTCCTGGGGAGTCTCTATGCCGACATGCCTCGCTCTCAGACCCCGGCAGGTCGAATGACGCCAGGCCAGTCTCGGCGCCTCGTGTCGCCTTCCGCCTTATTCACGACGTCGGCACCTGCAACAGTCCCGCTTTCGGGGCTCAATCACGCGGCCTATCGGCTCGCTATCTACGCTTCGTCCGCACGGTCACCCGTACCGACGCAAGACTCGCTTCCAGTTGGTGGCCAGCCTTGACTGGGTGGGGTTGGCTACCCACAAGACTCCCAACACAATTTCCTCGGCTGCTTTCAGCCGATTCCCAAGTGACCAGGCTTCTCCTGGCGCACGAATATCCCGGGTTTAACTTTCGAGTTTCCACTCGTTTTCAGCGTAGGACTTGTCATCCAGATTCGTATCTAAACCCTCGAAGGTGCGACGTGCCGCCATATTCGTGATCTCGGTGCCTGCCCAGATGCGCCTCGCGCGATCCTTTTGGCAGAGCGGATTCGCATTTCACCGACGCCACCACGGCGATGACCAACGCTCACCTTGACCGCAGAGGCGCGTCCACGACGCAGTCGCCGGGAGACCGGCGGGGCCATACCCAGAGAGCCCGTTTTAGGCACCGTTGCGCTCGATACCGCACTCCGCGTCCAGGGCGGCATTCCTTTTCTCATTAACCGGAATGGTCAGCGCACCCTCGGCGGGCGCACCGAGGAGCACGGCAACCACCACGGTTTCCTCGTTACGGCTCGGGTTGAGTGCCGTGTGGACGGTGTCACCCGGATCCACTAGCGCGTCCCCGGGGCCGTATTCGCGATCCAAACAGTCTTCCGCAAAGATGAACACGAACTCGCCCTCGGTAACGGTGATCAGGACTGTGCCGGGGTGGGTATGCCAGGGGAACACGGCTCCTGGCTGAATGGTGAACCGCACCACCGTGAGATGCGATGCATCGTCAAACGAGATGGCCTGTTCCGGCAGCCCCTCCAGGTTCTGGGTGATCTTGACCGAGACATTACCGTCGAAGTCGTGCCGCTGGGTCAATGGCTCCGCCGCGATGGGCTTCGGTTCATTTGCCTCGACGGAGGCACTTACAATCAAAGCCACGAAGAGGGTGGCGCTTCCGACTAATTTTCGAATATGGATCATGAAACCTCTCCAGTTCGCTCTTGTTGAAACACTGCCACGGGCAGTTGCCGACTTCAGGAAATCTGGTCAATGCGCCAGTCTGTGGTAACTTTGGTGCCACCTTGCAGCGTCTGGAATACAATGCAGCAGTGCTCGGCACCGGCCATCAGGGTTTTGATGGTTCGCTGGCCGGTATCGGCGGGCACCTCCAGGCTTACATCGCAATGCAGGCGCTGGAATCCCACCGGCACACTTGCATCCACCATCAGGGCGCCGCGCACATCCACCTGTGCTTTGGCCATGACCTCGCTGTTCAGGATGGTCACGCCCAGACGCTCGGCCACCATGCGCAGCGTCGAATGCAGGCAGGCCGCTAGCCCGGCGCAAAGGTAGTCCCCGGGGTTCGGCGCGTCCTGGTCACCACCCACGGCGCTATGAATCCCATGTTGATGGTGAGGGCCCACGCTGTTGGCCATCTCGATGGCCCCGTGAACCGGGTCTTTCTTTTCGCTGGGCAGGGCCCTGGCGTGATCGGTGATCCAGGCGTCTTCAGGCACCTCCAGATAGTGCCTATTCAGGCTATCCTGGCGCTCTGTGAACGATGATATTTTCTCTGCGACTGACATGATTTCGCCTCCTGTGATGAGTGGCATGTCGTAGGTTCAGCCTACAAAGCGTAACCACGTTGCACATGAGTCAGATGTCCCGAGGGAGATCACGAATGTCAGGAAAACCGGGACGAATGTCCCGGGGATGGAGTGGTCAGCGAGTCAGTCGTCGCCAAAACCCGCATTGCGAGCTTCGACCACCAGTTCCGAGCGGGTGGAGATCGCCAGCTTGCCGCAGATATTGCTCACGTGGTTGCGCACGGTTTTTGGTGCCAGTGACAGCGTGCCGGCGATGTGGGCGTTCGAGCGCCCTTGAGCAATCTGCTCCAGAACCTCACATTCTCGGTGGGTCAGCTCATGAAACAGGGAAGGTTGGGGCAGGTCCCGTTGCGGGTTGTCATTGAGAAACCGCCGGATTTCTTCAATGAACGTTCGCCAGCCCGGATCCTTGGGTTGCAGGATGTGACTGCGGCCCTCGAGTGGCAGAAAACGACAGCCAGGAATCCGGCTTGCCAGATCCCGCCCGGCCTCAAAGGGCACCATGTTGTCGGCTTTGACGTGCGCTGCCAGGGTGGGTGTCTGCAACTTGGGCAACT
Organism: Halomonas jincaotanensis; assembly: GCF_018448785.1. Lineage (GTDB taxonomy): Bacteria > Pseudomonadota > Gammaproteobacteria > Pseudomonadales > Halomonadaceae > Halomonas > Halomonas jincaotanensis. The sequence continues at coordinate 16,968 of NZ_JAHCLU010000024.1, forward strand.
GGCCGCGAATATCAATTTCATGGAAGCCGCGCCAGAGTCCGGCGGCGGTGGAGCTGTCCGCCGTCAGGCGTTGGAGATCGTCCCACCAGGTAATCTGATCGGGGGCATCGGAGGGCGACAGCAAGCGGGCAAACACTTCCCGGAAGGCGCCGGTCTTCCGGCCCCAGCCGATCTCGATCATGCGGGCCAGGGTTTCAGCTTCCTCGACGCGGTATTTTGACATTCCCTTAGAAAACGCACCGCATGAGTAGGCGTTGTAAAGAATCAGGTGGCTGACCCGCTCCGGGTGCCGCAGTGCATAGGTCACGGCAATCGCCGCTCCCTGGCAGACGCCCAGCATCGGGAATCGCCGCCAGCCCAGGCTGTCCACCACCGCCTCCACGTCGCGCACCCAAGCCTCCAGTGTCTGCCCATTCACGTCCCTGTCGGACAGGCCGGAACCGCGAATGTCAAAACGTGCCAGCGTATGATCGCGCGTCAACTCTCGCAGCCAGTGCCGCCATATCGGGCTGTCCCAATCATGCTCGATATGAGTCATCCAACCGCCCACGCGCAGCAGCGGCCTGCCCCGCCCGGCAGTTGCGTAGGCGATGCGCACATCATCCGTTGTGGTGCAGAAACCTATCCGCTGTCTCATACCAATAGCCCAATGCTTGTCTACTCGACGCCCAACGCCGCGCACACCGGCGCGAGCTTGCGAGCGTCCGGCAGCCGGAGGCTGCGTAGTGCTGCGCTTGGTTATGTGTTGATGCTGCCACCACTCTAATTCGACAGATTGAGCTGCCACGACACGCCGTATTTATCATTCAGCCAACCAAATTTTTGGCTAAAACCGTAATTATCCAAAGGCATTAGCTCTGAACCACCTTCGGCGAGGGCCCGAAATGCCTCCTCTATTTCGCCTATTGATTCACACTCCACGTACAATGACATGGAGGGTGTAAAGGTAAATTGGTGGTCAAGATGGCTGTCTAGCGCCATGAATTCGGTGCCATTTATCGTAAACCTAGCCATCTTGGCAGAACCTTCTGGTTCATCCTCGCCAGATTCGTAGCGCTGAATATCAATGATCTCTGAACCAGGGAATAGAGAGGTATAGAACTTGATCGCCTCCTCGGCTTTCCCAGCCTGCTCCCCGACAAACATGAGCGAGGTCTTAATGGATTTCATCTGTTCCTCCGTTCACGTTTGCACAACTGTTCAGCATTTCTTCGCCGTGCGGAGCATGGCGTATAAATGCCTGTTGGACTATGCCACCCATCAGGCTGCGAGACATTTCCTATAGGGTATTGTATTGGCTGGCGTGCGGCCTGACGCACCAGGTCGCATGCGTACGGATCTGTTGTGACGCATTCGGGAGTGATGTGGGTCATGATCCCAGCCTCCTCCGGGCCAATTTGCCCCAACGTAGCGCGCCCGCTGGTCAAAATCCATCATCGGGACGAGCATCGCCGCGACCCGCGAGCGGGCCGGATCGCCGAGTCCGTTGTGTGAGTAGCGCGTCAGCTCATGCTCGATAGCGTTGCTCCCTGTGGTTGGGGGGTCGGCTACGTTTGAGTCGCTGGGGCGTTAGGGTCCCGATCACCCGCAGTGTCGGCAAGTGTAGGTTGGCTCCGAGTCGTTGGAGGCAGTATCGGCCTCCGGTGCCTTCTCGACGACCGCCAGCGCCCGGCGGATCTGTGCCAGGCGTCGTCGCCGGCAGCGATTGGCCAGAAAGCCATAGTGTCGGACCCGCATCAGCCCCTTGGGGAGGACGTGGAGCAGGAAGCGGCGCACGAACTCTTCACCATCCAGGACGAGCCGTTTGTGTCGGTCACGATCACGATAGTCCTTGTCGCGCAGGGTCACTTGGTGGTCGTCCACGGCGAGGCTACGGGCATTGCTGATGGCGATCCGTCGCGTGTCGCGCGCCAGGTAGCGCACCACCGTGTCGGTGTATTCGAGCAGTCCATGCGGTAGACCACCCACTCGGTGGCCATCAGGGTGTTGAGCTGATTATCCACGTCACCGGGCCGGGTGACCCGGTGGAGTTCGCCGGCCTGGGCGGCCTGGCGCAGGGCGCTCACCAGGTTCCCGCGAAAGTGGCGCGACAGGGCCCGCACCAGGAACAGATAGTGGCTACGCGCCCCACGCCAGCCGCCATCTACACCTAGCCCTTAGCCAGCCCCTTTTAGCAAACCTCCCGGTAGCCAAAGAGGTTCTTGATGACACGAGCCGGGCCACCTTGGCGCGGGTACTGGCCCTGTTCTTCTCGAACGCCAGCAGCAACGTTTTCATGGGACTGTCTTCCAGCTTCTTGATGCAGCTGGCCATCTGGCGAATGACCTCACTGAACGGCGGGGAACGTCCCAATCACCTGATCCTGAATATCGAAGATCTACCGATCGAGGTGTTCAGCCACCAGAGATGCTCGTTCTATTACGGCCATGTCGGGGCGCGGGATCGACTCGCCGCTGATCACCTCGTGGGCCGAGACTGGCGACATTGTCAGCGGCCTCCTTCGCGGTAGATTTAACCTACAAAAGTCCGTAGGTTTAAACTTACTCTAACTCATCATCCGGTAAATCCATCAAACACCTTCACTTGCCACGAAAATTTTATTTGATATAGTTTCGCCTATTCATGGGAAGTTCGAGAAAATTGCAAGGAATACCACACTTCTCATATAGATAAAGTATTGTCATGGTGACACAGTCATTATAGAATACAGGCACAGTGAGAGAAAAAACCATGACTAAAGTTAAAATAGAAAAGATTGACGACAAAACAATTTCCGTGGAATGCCCATACCATCCAGACGCAATCGATATGTTTCGCACTACTGGAGGAAAATTCAATAAATTGTGGATTTTTGATGCAAGAGATGAGGATAGGGTAAAAGATATTCTTGTAGATGTCTTTGGCACACATGATTCGGAACAGTGTGAAACTATTGATATCCAGATGGCATTTGAAGAGGACGACTATGCAGCCAAAGAAGCGCTTTATTATGCGGGACGCCAAGTGGCGAGGGCGATGGGTCGGGATTCAGGGGCAAAACTAGGCGATGGCGTTGTTGTTATCGAAGGTCGGGCACCTCGGAGCGGTGGAAGCGCAAAGAATTGGACAACTGTTATCAGCGCAGGAACTGTTCTGGAAATTCGAGATATTCCCAAGCCCGCAGCTGATGAGCTAATCAATAATCCGCCTGAAGGGGTTGTTGTAAGCCTCGTGAGAGGCGCTTCCATCAGTATGGAATCTCTACAGCTCCGGCGCGCAGAGCTTCTTAGCGAATTAGCTGACACCGAATCATTAATCGCTTCAAAGGAGGCTGAATCTAAGCTGGATGAGCAAGAAGAGATGGATTGCGAAATGGGGATGTAACTACCTCCCCGCCCCTGCTGGAACAGCCTGGCAGGGTTTGAATTCATGTCGACAATAAATCAGCTGAACTCACCATACTCTATCTTACCAAGTACATCCCTAACCAGCTGACGATCCTTGAATGTGTCACACAGTGTCAGCGGTATTTCGCCAGCTAGCGCCGGTATGGGCGTGGTGAGCCATTCTCTAGCTATTTTCGTTTCGTCAAAAACCGTCTCGGCGTAGAGGATCAGACTCAGAGTATCGAGAACCGCCTCGCTGTGGCTACGGCTCAGGGCGGCACGTTTGTAATAGCTGGGTAGGTTACTGGAGGTGGTTTCCAATAGAACGACGAACAGCTCTCGCGCCTGTGGGGTATTGCCCAGGCGTGCCATGGCGGTGCGAATTACCTCTCCGGATATGCCCCGGCGTACTGCACGGATGTAAACGGCGCTGTCGTCGATGCTGGCGGTTGCCATTCCCTCCAGGATTAGTTCATGCGGCCTTCTAGCGCCTCGACGGCGAGCGCACACCACTGGTATGCACTCACACCTCAGCGCAGCAAAATCACTTTCTCGCCAGGGCCGTGGTCAATCATCCGCCCGATCGAACGGGCGGTGATAGCTTTTCACACTCCCCCGCAGCTGCTCCAGTGGGTCATCGAGTAAATTCTGGACAGCCTCCTCCCATTCTGGGCATCTGGGCATGTTGTCTCGAAGGGTTTCGTTGTACAGCTCATTTGCCGACTTTATGCTAGCACCTGCCTCGCGTATGCACCGCATTAACAGATTTGGCGTCGTTTCAACAAACACACTTGCTATGATTGCCGCTGACGATTCCGAAATTCCATCGACTCGAGTCGTGCCGCACCGGAGTGCAAGCGAAAAATCCTTTTCAGAAACGATGTCCCCATAGGGTACGTTCAGGTGTGTCACCGCTATGCTGAGTCCAGACATGTTACAGCCCTCACGAGATAGAAAATCACTTTTTTGAGTTACGGTACATTATCCATGCCGCCAGGGCGGTCAGCACTCCAACACCCAGAAGTGGCGAGGCTAACAAAATCATTTCGACGTATTCATTCATAGCCCCTCCCCATTCCCATGGTATCTCACTTGGTCACTCAAACCTGACTCGCGGCACAATGCGTATAGCATGAGATCCCAGCACGTCATTAGCAGCTGCGTAGACGGGTTCCGCTCCAGGCTTGGAGTACTGATTTAAAATCACTTCGACTTCAATCGTGCCGCCCTCTCCCTCGTTTACATCGCCGAAATCAACGTCGGGGTGGGCTTCAGCGATGATGCTTGCAAACTGATCGAGGGCCTGCCTTTCTCTCTTTGTCACCATCATTCTAGGTCATCCAGCTTTAGTCTATTAAACAACTATAACTGATAGATGGGGACACGCAAGCAAATCAATTAATGCCCATGATTGCAAAAGAGCCATGCTTATTTAATAGCTTCAGCCAGCAGCCTCTTTCGCTTCTCCAGCGGCATGTTTTCTATAGCTTGTCGAATGGCATCATCAAGGGTCTTCTCGCTCATGACGCCCTGTTGTCTTTCGCACCGAGAAAGGAAATCCTTTGGAACCTCCGTTTTCTTGGCTAGTTCAAAAAAACTTTTCCAGTCTATCTTCGCTCTGTGCTCAGTTTGAAGATATGGGCGAACCTCAAGAATCGGCATCCCGTTTCGCGTGATAATCATGGGCTCTGCCGCCTCTTCAACCTCGCGCAGCAGGCTAAGTGGGTGAGCTTCTATCTCGGATATGTCGACATGTCTTATCTTCATGTTCTATTCTCTGATTACTGATCTTTAAGACTTGCAGTATAGCTCATCTCAAAGGTTTGAATGACGTGAATAACGATGGCGGTGAACACGTCTAGGCAGTCACTCGATGGTCTTAGGTGGTGCAACGATATCTCCGATCAGGGACGGTTCCTGGTCGGAGATCTCGGGGTATTTTGCGATAGGTTACCTTTGCTGCTTAAGCATGAAGCGTATTGGCAGATTCGATTTTTCGGATAAAATCTATTCATGGCACCATGACATCCATCCGGGTCAGGAACCGCTCTTGGCGCATGACTTTCTTCTTGTTCTGGTGCTCAGCCTGAGCGAACGAGATCTGTTTGATCGGATGGCTCTATCAGACGGTAACGGGAGATAACAATTTACCCTGGCGGTGGCGATCAGGCAGCTACGGCGAGATTTATGCAGCGATTCCCTAGGGGCAGCGGATCAGCCATCCTAGCTGGCAGGATCAGGTACGCGTTACTACCTACCATAAGTGTGGGGCGACTACGGTGTCGAATCACATCGAACCCCTGGTTTTTTGCAATACTTAACTAGGGCCACTTCAGCAAGCGAGCGTCGTAGCCCTTTCCCGGCATCAACGACGCCGTATTTGCCTTCGATTTGGCATGATCACGCAGCAGAACAGTCAGGGTGGCCGGCGACTCAACACAATGTCTCCCAGAGCAGTTTTGGGATGGGTTAAATGCTCGTCAACTATGGAAAATATAACCTTTAAAAAAAGGTCGTCAAGTTAAGCATATCAAGTGGCAAAGGACATACTAAGCGTCTGCCACCTATCGTCCTTAGTGACTGGTTCTCAGCAAAATCACTTTTTCGATACTGCCTTGATAGCCCCTAAAGTCATTTTGGCCCCAAGGCCGCTTGTATGATGGCTGCAACAGCATTATGTGCAAGTCTAGTGACCTCCGAGTAGGCTCGCTGGCAAAGGCCCTACACAGACAATATCCAGATCAAGGCAATAATTGTCTGTAGTTTTTTTGCGCCTCCCCCCCACCCCTACTGATCAAATCAGGAAAGCAGGGAAATCGAGAGCTATAAGGTACAGACCCTATTGTAGATATTATCTAACCATCTGCTATTCCTTTCTAATAATCGATTGACATAGGGTCAATCGCATGAATAAAATAGACACACAACTTGCAGATACGTTATGCCACTTGAAGACCAACTTCAGCAGAATATAGCTGAGTACCTATCTAACGCTGGATTAGACAAATCTTTGCCTTCATTCACCGAACATGAGGCGATAGATTATTTATCTTGTGCCATTCAGTACGATGATTCTCAATGCAATGTCACTGATGCTCGAGAAGCAGCCTTAATTTTTAAGGCCATGATAGATTTTTTAAGATTGAGAAAGCATGCTGGAATCGCTTTCCATAGACAGCACATGTATTAATAGAAAATATCTTTATCCCGTCTTTTTAATCATTTTACACAAAGGAGAAGAAAATGAGTCATATGAGTATTGTTGGCAACAGCCTGAAGATTGAAGATATAAGCGACAATGTAGATTGTGAGACCCCGATCTATTACGGAACTGGGCATTTTATGGTTAACGGGAGACATGTGGGGAGCTTTGAAAGTTTCGTGTTTGCTAAAAAAGTGAAACATGAGGGCACGTCTGAAGTAGATTATGCTTACGAATTTGATAGCGATAATTTTTCTGTAAAGGTTAAAGATGAATGGATAGATTATCTAGATGAAGAAATTTCTGACTATGAACTTGATCTTTCACAGATTGTTTCAGAAGCGATGATTGACGAAATTGATATTCCAGAGGTGAGCGTCGCCGTAAATCCTCGCATATATACTGAGGAAGGATGGGTCAGCGGCTTCGTGGATGTCGATATCCTGATTGATCCTGGGAAGATGAATAGTGTGTGGGGATTTAACGAACTGGCATCGAGTTTCGAATGCGTGCCTTTTGAAATTGGTGAAAACGGCTTAGAATTTAGTGGCGATAATGATAGCCAGCTTAATGAGTGCCTTAGTGACTTTTTTGACAAATATACAATTAGCGATAGGGGGCAGGAGGTAGTTAGAAAGATGGTCATGGACAATGTTGAGCTGAAACTGAAAGAAATTGGCATTACAGATTACGAAAGCGCTATAAATTTTGATAGCAGTGAATATCGGGGAAGTGCTTTTAGTATATAAGCCGGAATCCAACTGGGCTTGTGAGCAATGAGAGGAGGTTGGGGGCGATTCAACACCCTGGCAACCACCTCTTTAGTACCACACATGGTTGGCCTCTTAAGCAAGACAAGCGTATTAGTCAACTGTCAGGCCAGTATCAAGACACACTGCGCTCCGTCAGCGTGTTTCTGGCATCACCCTGATAGGGTAGACAGTCGATGTCGAACAGAGGATACAGCTTTAAAGGGATCTTGGCCAGCCCCTTGTAGCGCACCTTCCGGGCACCGAAGAGGTTCTTGGTGACATGAAACGGGTGCTCGTCTTTGGGGCGGCTACTGGCCTTGGTCTTGTAGAATGCCAGGGGTAGCGTTTTCATGGGGCTGACGTCCAGCTTCTTGATGGGACCACGCTTAGAGTGCCCTTAAAACTTTCCCTTAAAACTCATTGGTTATCTATCTCCACGACTTAGGGTCATCATTAAATCCACTTAACTCAAGTTTTTCGAGAAAAGAAAACGTCCCCGGTGAACTTTCTTTAACTTCATCCCACAAACGTGAAAATGCTGGCTTATCTAAGTTCTCTATAATCCCATCTTTCCAGTCTTTCCACGTTTTTTTTCCGATACGACGATTTGCTCGAAGCGCAATCTGCTCATTAGACAAATCCAAATAGTTGAAAATCAGCTCTCGGATATCAGGCCACTGTTCCTGTGAAACCTCTTTCCCAATCAAACAGTCGACTGGGATATCCTTCGCCAATACCCGATATTGTTGCACCAGAGAATCTTCGAATTGTGTTTGGGCTAGCTTTTTGCTCAAGTGAAGTTGAACAACACCGAGTGCTACGCCAATTGCGGTCGCGATGGATGCAATTGTATTCCAGTTTATATCCATTACTAAATGACCCCATAAACTAGTAAGTATCCACGGCAAAGCCGAGAGCTTTATATTTTTATCCCCTCAAAGAGGCAAGAACCTGAGCCTGCTGAAGGCGGCTATCTTCACATGCCAAATCTTGAACTGATCATAATCCGCATCGGACTTTTGTTGGTTACGAATGTAGGCACAGACCATGTCTTAATCAAGTGCTACTGTCGAAATAAAGTTACCTCTTGCCCAGTAACTCTCGCTTCTCTCTTGTCCTCACTCCTGACCAGAGGGCTGGACATGGTGGCATCGGCCACGTTGGTCGAGGTGTCGGCGACACTGTGGGTCAGCTCGGAGACCGCAGCGACGCCGATAAGGGCCTTCATGCGGTATTACTATTGTTTCGCCCTCTTTGTCTACAATGTCATCGCCGCGCAAAGCGGACTGCGCTTAATCTAGGAAGTGATCTTCAACACCGCCGATGTCAGCATCTATCGCATCGGGACCACTTCGTTCAAGTGAATACCTCGGGCAGCACTACCCTCTCATACAGGAGCGCCCGTAGGCGCTCCTTCCAAGAATCAATCATCGTTAATATTCTAATCTCTAGTTTTGTGCGTCCTCCTCCAGGAATGCTTTCTCCTTCGGGCTGACCTGGAACACCACCACATGGGCTGGCTGGTCGGTCGTGTTCAACGCCCGCACCCGGGCATCCAGTGGTTCGGCTACCGCTTCTCCCGCTTTAATCGTCCTAGTCTCGCCCTCCACCTCGAGCGTCAACTCTCCTTCGACGACATAGACATAGACAGGGCTCGGATGGGTATGCCACGCAGCGGCGGTGTGCGGATCCATCGCCACCCGGACCACTCGCACAGATTGAGCGCCAGACTATCCATGCGACACTCGTGCCTTATTGGGCAGCGCGGCTGGGCCGAGACACGCTCAAAGCCTACCAAGCGTCGGCCCGAGGGGGATGGCTCGACTGCGAGTTGACCGACGACCGCGTTATGCTGGGCGGAAATGCTGTGACCTTTATGGAGGCAACGATTTCTCTGCCAGTTACGGAATAGCTGTCGTTCAGCCACAGTTACAGATTTTTTGTTGCAAAACGTGCCAAGGCGCGGGGTCCTAGCTGATTGAACACCTGGGACCCATACCTTTTGGAAAGAGGTAATGAAACCTTTAACTGCCGTTACCTATTGGTGAAGTTCAACTACAGTCATCGTGAAGACAAGCCTGGATTCGCCATCATTAGCGTACAGATGGGGTACGTCCGTCCTTGCTACGGCTGAACAGCCAGTTGGAACGACCAGCTCGGTTTGGCCGACTTCTATCCGCAACTTTCCTTGCTCTACGTGAAACAGCTCATGCGTTCCATTCGGATGGCTAAGTGCCTTGAATAGCTCTCCAGGCTGCATTTCCCAGCGCCACATCTCAATCATGTTGGGGCCGCTGGTACCTGCAAGCAGTCGGGCGGTGCCCCCCTCGGGGCCGGTCCATAGCGTCGGGATGTCCTTGCCTTCGATCAGGTACACCGCCGGGGGGCTGGCGACATTCACGATATCCGCTACTGATACGCCGAGCGCTGCTGCCACCTTGCATAGGATGGCGATACTGGGGTTGGCGAGCCCCTTCTCCATTTCGACCAGCATTCCCTTGCTGATGCCCGCACGGCGGGACAGCTCGTCGAGGGAAAGCTTCTGCTCTTTTCTATACGCTTTGAGCTTGGTGGCGACGGCCTGGCTGATGGAGTGCGCATCGGCGCCCGGATCGGTCGATATATTGACTTTATTGGTCATTGGTCACTATCATGGCATCAAATGGTCACTAAAGTGATTCTCCAATGTATGCTGTCTTGCCGTCAATCGATTCAGGGATATCCCGCATCGCACCGGGATTTCGTGCCCTTAGCATCAGCGTGGAGGCGGCGCAGATCGTCGACACGGGGGTCGCACCGGAGGCCCTGGCCCGGGCTTGCCGGTCATTAGCCGAGAAAGATGTTGCCTGGGCCGAGGCGCACACGTCAGCTTGGGCCGAGGTATTCCGTGCCTTCGGCGCCAAACCGCAGCGCACCCCCTGCTCCTCCGAGGCGCTGCGCAAGCGGGTACTGCGCGACGGCAGCCTACCGAGCATCGACCCCATAGTCGATCTGTATAACGCGATCAGCATCGAGTATGCCGTGCCGGTCGGTGGCGAGAATATGGCCGCCTATGTCGGTGAGCCCAGGTTGGTGTTTGCTGAGGGAACGGAATCGTTCGACACCATGAAGGATGGCGCGGTGGTCCACGATTCTCCCCGTAAAGGAGAGGTCGTGTGGCGGGATGATATCGGCGTGACCTGTCGACGCTGGAACTGGCGGCAAGGCACCAGAACCCGATTGAGTTCCGACGCGTCCCGTATGTGGTTCATCCTGGAAAGCCTACCCGCTATGCCGTTGGACGCGCTTCACGAGGCCGGAGACCGACTCGTTCAAGGGCTGCACTATATGATGCCCGAGGCCGTCATCGACGCCCGGCTGATCGGCATAGACCTCGGCAATACTCCCTAGGAGAAGGTCATGCTTCCCACGATCAGCTTTCTGATGGCAGCCACGCTGCTGGCCATCATCCCTGGCCCCGGTGTCGCTTATGTGGTGGCACGCACCGTCGCTGGCGGCAGGGCGGAAGGCATCGCCTCGACACTGGGTTTGTCCTTGGGCGGTCTGGTGCACGTGTTGGCCGCCGCCTTGGGCCTGTCATTGCTGATTGCCCAGTCGGCGATGGCTTTCATGGTCGTGAAGTACCTCGGAGCTGCTTATCTGGTCTATCTGGGTATCAAGATGATCTTGTCCAGTGAGGAGGCTTCAGGGTCATTTGCCGTCAGGCGAGCCGGTCCTGCCAAGGCATTTAGGGATGGCATCGTCGTCGAGACGCTGAACGTGAAGACCGCCATGTTCTTTCTGGCTTTTATTCCCCAATTCGTATCCCCTGAGCAGGCCATGGCCCCTCAGTTTATTCTGCTCGGGAGCATATGCGTCCTGCTGAACAGTACGGTGGACCTGGTTGCCGTCTTTGCCGCGAGCCGAATTGTCGGGTCGGGGGTTGCCAAGGCAGCCAAGGAGCGCCTCATGTCCCGGCTGTCAGGGGCCACCATGATGACCTTGGGAGTGCTAGTGGCGATTGCCAACCGTAAGGCCTGATCGGGAGGAACATGAGTCTTTCATCCAAGGCCATCGTCTTGTCATCCGTTCGCCGAGGAGAGTCGAACTATGTTTTCTGGCCTGAGTGCCTTTCCCTTGACCCCCATGAAGCATGGCATCGTCGACGAGGAAGCCTTTATACGACTGATTGAGCGCTTGGCTGATGCTGGCGTCGATTCCATCGGTGCGCTGGGGTCGACGGGGAATTACGCCTATCTCACCCGGCAGGAGCGGACATGCATTGCAAAGCTCGCGGTGAAACATGCCGGCGATGTCCCCGTCATCATTGGCATCAGCGCCTTGAGTACCCGAGAGGTATTGGCTCTAGCCGAAGATGCGCAGGCGGCGGGGGCGAGCGCTGTCCTACTGGCACCCATGTCGTATCAGACATTATCCGAGGATGAAGTCTGCGGACTGTATGAAACCGTGACACGCCAACTGTCAGTGCCGCTATGTGTCTACGACAACCCTGGCACCACCCATTTCGAATTCAGTGACGAGCTGCATGGGCGCATCGCCCAACTTCCCAACGTCGGCTCCATCAAGATTCCAGGCGTTCCAGCAGAACCTGATGCCGCCAGGGGGCGTGTCGAGCGTCTGCGAACGCTCATTCCGTCTCATGTCACGATCGGGGTCAGCGGTGACCCTTTGGCAGCCGCAGGCCTGAATGCCGGATGTGAGGCCTGGTATTCGGTGATTGGCGGCCTGTTTCCACAGACAGCCCTGGCCATCACCCGAGCCTCCCAAGCAGGCAATACCCAGGAAGCCTTGCGCCTTTCCAAAAGCTTGAACCCGCTATGGGCACTGTTTAGTCAACATCGCGGCAGCCTACGCGTGGTAGCCACGGCGGCGGAACTCAAGGGCTTGGCCGCGTCTCCCTGCTTACCGCTGCCACTTAAAGCGCTTGAAGGAACAGACCGACAGGCGCTTGCCAGGCAGTTGGATAAGCTTCAACTGCTCTGATGCGGAGTATGCAGTTTTATGTTCGAAAGCTATAGCACGGTGGCCGGTCAGTTTTTTGGCTTGGTATCGCTGGCACTCTGCGTCTGGGCCTTTTCTTGCAAGCAGGACGATCGGCTATTGATGCTGCTGCTCTCCGCTAACGTGGCCTTCGCCTTGCAGTTCATGTTTTTTGCTAGCTGGACTGCCGCTGCGTTGTCATTGCTGGTGATCGCGCGGATTGCACTCGCCCGCCGCTATCCCGGCAGTAAGGTAGCCATGGCAAGTGTGTTGGCGGCAAGCGGCGTGGCTGCCGTGCTCACTTGGCAGAGCTGGGCAGACCTGCCCGCCATCGTAGCGATGGTACTCGGTACGGTGGGCATGTTTCTGCTCCGAGGTATTGCAATGCGTGTCTCGCTAGGCCTGGCCGCACTAGCCTGGACACTCAGTCATATCCTGGCTGGCTCGGTCGGGGGGACACTGGCCGAAGCCCTCGTGATTTTAACTAATACCATTACCATTTATCGCCTCTACCGAGCTAAAAAGCGTTATCCGGGGGTCATCGATTAGCACCTGTCTGAAGGCATTTATCACATATCTCAGCTGTTCCTGGTTGCTTAAGAGTTAAAGAGAATGGCTGAGCAGGGAAGCTCTATCTACTATTTAATCGGGATACCCAAAAGCATAAACTGTTACCGGGAGTAAGTTTCATTTAAGCCAGCGAGTTGCACTAATGTAACATGATATATAGTGCGGTAATCGGTTGGGGCAACGACCAACGCTACGATAAGGTCGCACACGTAGCGAACCATTTTGACTTCTTGGCGATCCAGGAGCTGATGAACGAAGTGGCTCTCGAGCGACTCGAGGCTGAGGTCGAGGCGCTATCCGAGGAATCATGGTCATCGATGGCCAGCCATGCGCTCGGCCGCTTGTCTTACCGCGAACACTGCGCCTTCCTCTGGAGGGATAGCGCCCGTGGACTACGTGGATGGTGCGGTGGTGTTCTTCGACAGTGGCGACTCCTTCGCGCGTGAGCCCTACTCAGCCAGATTCCGTAGCCTCCACAACGGGCAAGTATTCGCCGTCGCCAACGTCCACTTGGTCTACGGGAGCAGCGTCGGCGACCGGCTTCCAGAGATCGAGGCGCTGGCGGACTACTGGGAGTGGCTAGGCGAGGCTTATCACGACACGCCACGCCTGCTCATGGGCGACTTCAACCTCATGCCCCACCATGACGCCTGGGAGTCCCTCCGCAATCAGGGCGTGATCCCAGCGATCACACAAGGGGCCATCGCGGTTTCAAACCATCTGGACACGCACAGGAACTTTGCAAAACTAAAGGAGTCGATTGATTAAATGCGAGTATTGCAATTCAGCGTGGCGCGAGGTGTCACAGCATGCGGACAAAGAGACGACCCATGGGAAAAATTGTGGTATGCGTTAAGTGCGGTCTGACTCCTGGTTGTGGTCCGCTTATTTGCCCGGCGAGCAAGAGAAGCCAACATACGTGGATCACGCTTGATTCAGGTTCGTTCTGCCTTCGATGTGGCGCGGGCCCAGGCGTCGGAAGTCCATGCCCCGCCACCTCAGATGGCAAACATAAATGGGACACTTATAAAGGACCCTGAAATCAGTCGGGTAGACCGGGCGATTGATCGTCCCGGCCCCCACAGAGCATGCACGATTAGCGCACTCTGCTCCTCATTCATCAGTTTCGCTGAAGGCTCAGCACTGCTGCTCAATCCGCGCAGCAGGCAGAGGCAGCAGCTGGAATAGCTGGTCCGCTTTTGCCCACGAGAAGTATGCTCGTTGGGATCGGCGTCTCAGCCATTTCACCCACACCAGCCGCACCCGATACAGGAACTGCTGGAGGGATTGCATGTTGCCCGGGATGCCATAGTAGGCGTAGTGTCCCTGCACTTTTCGCCTCAACAGCCAATGCTGCTCCCGGATCGGCAGGTGCCGTTTTCTGCGGCACCAGAACGCAATCCGCTTGAGACCCCGTCGAAACCTGTCCTTCGCCGTCTTGCGCTTGATGATCAGGCGTCCGTGACGTGACTTTCCCCAGTAGTGGGTAAAGCCCAGGAAGTCGAAGGTCTCGGCACGCTGCTCACGATGCGGACGGAACCGCACCAGCCGTGTCTTGGTCGGGTGCAGGGTGAGACCGAAGCGCGCGAAGCGCTTGGGCAACACCTCCATCACCTTGCGGACATCGGCTTCGTTGCTGAACGCCAGTACGGCATCATCGGCAAACCTCGCCGAGAATGCCCGTCCTTGCAGCACGAAGAAACAGGGCAGCGCTGTACAGCTGCGAACATGGCCGAGGCATTAGCTTAAAACACGAGCAAATTCTGTCTTGACCATGAGGTCCACTATAGATGACCCAGCCTCCGCCCATCGTCGACAGGCCATCCCACACCGTCTTGATCACCTAGTGCGCCGAGCGCCCCGGCCGGAAACCATACGAGTACTTCGTGAAGTCATGCTCGTAGAGCGGTTCCAGCAAGGCCACCACGGCACGTTGCAGGGCATTGTCTTCGAAGGTGGGGATACCGATCGGCCGTGTGGTGCGCCCATCCCCCTTGGGGATATGGACGCGCCGCACCGGCGGTGCCCGGTATCGACCGCTCTTGGCCTTCTCCAGCAACTGATGGATATTGGCCTCGAAGTCGTCCGCCGTCAGGCCATCAATCCCAACAGCGCCATCCCGGCGCGTCATCAGGTAGGCCGTCTTCAGCCATTGGGCATCGATATAATGCGCCAATGACGTGAAGGCACGCTGCGGGAAGCGCTCTGCCAGCGCTGCTATCCGCATTTGTTTCGTGGACATGACCTCAGGTTCCTGTGCACCTGTCATGTGTCCCTCCTGCGGGTCTGATGATTGGCCGCCCCTTCCCTCCAGCGGGTCCCGTCGAGCCGGTTCCCCGCCTTCGTCGGTACTATGGGCGACTCCGACTCCCGCCTTTCCGTCCGGCCGGCTCCTTGTGGTCGCCTGGCCGTACCCCCCCTGAGTGCCTGGTGTTCGTTTCGGTACCGCCAGGCACGACAGCACCGGACCGGGAGCTATCGGGACAGGTGGCTCCGACACCTGTGCTTTCACCTTTCGGGGGAGAAAGGCGGGCCTCCCAGGTTCCTGGGAAACCACTATATGGACATGCCCTGCTCTTTGACACCGGCGGCCCTTTCCCACCAAGCCTGTACGGTAGGTCAGTGTTGCCTTCCAGGACCGTAAGCCTGTCGGCGGCCACGACTAGGGTGCTTTCGGTGCTCAATCACACGGCCTATCCACTCGCTGCGTACGCTTCGCAGTGGCGGTTACCCGACATCAAGCAACACTCGCTACCGGCTAGTGGCTAGCCTTGGCCGGGTGGGACTTGCACCCACTGGGTTTCACTTCGTCCTTTCCGTCGCACCTTCGCGCGACTTCCCGGACGACCAGGCTTCGCCTTGCGCACTACGATTTCACCCATAGTGAATGGCCTCTTGGAATCGTGCTCTTCCGGGAACTAACTGATTTATGTAGATTTTTTCCATTCGCTTACTTCGTTTTCAGCATTTCCCATGTATATCCTGACCCTGTCGCTCTCCCTCTTGGGAAATCATCGACTAAACTAAACTTATAGCAGACAGTACTCCCCCAGAAAATGATCTTTAAATGGCAAGACACCATCTTGATTGATTTTAATTGAAGGTGAGCTACGCCGTCAAAACCGAGAGGGTCAAAGTCCATGTACTGGCATGAATTCGAGCAAACAGAAGACTCTGAAGATGCTGAATACTTACGTCAAGCCAAAGAGAGAGTTCTTGTAGAGGTAAACCGTTCACTATTAGAAAGTAGACTTGAAGCCAAACCTTCCACGACAAATATCGCTTTTCGCAAGATCGTCAGCCATGAATCGATCTCCCTTTGTGTATTCAGAGTAGAGCTGAGAATCGACGATAGGAACCAGGATCGCATTCATCGAGAGATTCTCAGTTCAGACAGATATCAAGGTTTCTACCTGTACATTATCGACATGCCGGGGAAAACGAAAATACTCGACTGGACCCCCGGACAAACCAGCGAGATCATGAAGGATCTCGCTAGAAATCGAGCCGATCCAGTGGAATGCATGTTCCTCACTCGCTTCATGACGCTTGAGCAGCACGGCCGCGTCGGCAACCGACAGATCGAAAAATTATTCATCGACCCTGAGGGAATTGAGGCACTCAGGACCGAAACCTTGAGCAACTCCAGTAATACCCCCTTTGACACCTTGTTGAACGGTTCAGTACCTGGCGTTGATGACGACATTGATGATTTCACCACTAGCCCAGAGAAAGCTAAACAATCAATCGAATCAATAAAGGAAAAACACCTCCAGGGCGTAAAAGATGCGAATAGTACTCTCAAGTCAATATACGAAATTATAAAGGAATGTCTGGATTCACAGAGGAAAGCCACATCTAGTTTTGAAGGTATTATGAATACCGACAATCGTCATAGGAGAATAGTCTTTACCTATGCGTGCGCCATTGATGAAGCTATTACCATAAGACAATATAGTCTGCCAAGTCTGAAAAATGCGTATGAAAAAGAAAAACTTGTTGACGGTGAATCGAAGATCATTGATCGGTACTTGGTGGATAGCCTGATCAACCAAAGTCGAAGTGAAGTCAGAGAGGTTCCAGGAGGTATAAGAATACTCTGCATACAGAAAGACAAGGTCAACATCGATAACTCAAAGCTACTGGACAAGATCTACCAGGATAATGGTATAGGGGGGTCAGGCACCATCCTTATCGCCAATTATGTTACCGGGAAAGGCAAGATCCGGCTGAGTGAAGGCGCTTCTCGTTCAATCCTCTTCGAGGACGTCGACTTCCATGGTGAGGTGGTGCTCGATGGAGCCAACTTTCGCGGCTCGGTGACGTTTCGCAGGTGTCGCTTTTTTGCACGGCTCTCCGCCAAGGATACCTCGATAGAGGGGTCACTCATCATACAAAGATGCATACTGCATGACAGTGGCAGCCCGCGTTTCTCCCACAATGAGGAAATGGGTGCGAGAAAATCAGCGCTATTGGCGCATGGGCTTTCAGTAGCCAAGAGTTTCTTCATTACCTCCAGCACGATATTCGGAAGAGTGAAAGGGCAGTGGCTAAGGGTAGGTAACATCCTTGATCTGAGAGACACTCGCATATTCGGCAATCAGAACAATGTCGGGACTGGAACGGGTACTAACCAAGACCTTGTCAAGCTAGGCTACGCCAGAGTTGGCGGCCCCGTCGTGTTGACGAGTAGCTTGGATAATTTTAGCGGGACCCTGCTTCGAAGCTACATAGGGGGAAACTGCCTGCTTCCTGGACTGAAAGCCGATAGCCTGCACGTAGGTGGTTTATATATCGCAGGCAATCTTGATTTTGAAGCGGCTAGGATTCAATCGACGATTGCTATTGAAAAGCTAACGTTACCCGGCATCCCTTCCTCCGGTTGGCTAACGCATATAGGGGGAAATCTGATTCTCAACTACGCACATTGCGAGTTGCTGAAGATGGACGATATCCATATTCGAGGTAAAATGATACTCGAGGAAGCCGAGATCGAGCACTCCTGTCAGATGGATACTTCATATGAGAGTGGAGGACGTTGCATCATTCATGATGATGCCATTTTCGATGGCGCCAGTATCAAGGGCGAGATATCGATGCAAGGTGCTTACATAGGAGGAGATTTAAGTCTAATTACGGGAAGTTTCGGTAGAATATATGCTAACGCGACTTGGGTAAATATATTTACACATCCAAATCATCAAATCGAAATATTGAGAAGCGAGGTCAAAAAGAATATTTATCTCGCAGACTGTACAACAGGATCATTGGCTCTAGTCGGTATACATGTTGGCGAAAGCATAATCACTAATAACTTAAATATTGACGGTCGAATCCGCTTCTGGGGCCCTAAACGAAAGGAACTAATGAGAGACAAATCCTTAAAGCACCCCGAAAATAACATTTTTATATGCAAGATTGTTCATCGTATTAGTTCTTTAAAAGCAGAAATACAGGGCTCTATCGATCTGAAAAATTCCCGCATTTCAGGCGGCATCGATTTTTCCAAAACAACAACAACAAAAATCATGCTTGATGGCTCCACTTTGAGTGGTGACCTTAACTTCTACACGGAGGATAGTAACGAGACATCAGCAATTGTTGTAGACAGTGTTTCGCTCGAGAGTACAAAAATCAAGGGAAAACTGGATGCCCGGGGATTAAAAATCACAAACGGAAGCCTTGAGGCCAAGGATGCAACGGTTGAAGGTAGCGTGATATGCGCAGAGCTAACAGACAGTGAAAGAAAAAGGCTGACCACGGAGTCAGGCAACATCAACATGGAAGGGATTAACTCATACTCCTTGGTTATTTCCGATTGTTGCCTGGGCAATAACATTACATCAAATAACAGCAAGAATGAAGCGAGGACAATTAATGTATCACGCGCCAGTCTCGGCCAGTTAACCGTTTATGGCTTGTGGAAAAAACAAGACTTCAATGCCAACTTAAACTTTTACGCGGCCAAGATTAACGATTGGAACCTTGTTGAATATAAAAATAACAAAGAAGAAGAAAACCATGAGCTTTGTTTTCCTCTATTGGCGGCTACTGATAAATATTTTGACGCAAGGAACTACCTCGATATTGAAAACCGTCTTCATGCAATTGGCAAGACAAGATTGAGCAACCGGGTTTACAGGGAGATGGGAGTTCGAATTAACCATGAAAATACAAGATACAAGCTGTCAAAACAAGCCACTTCATCAACTTCAAAAGGACACAACCTTAAGCATAGCATAAACCACTTAGTCAGTAATGAGCCCACCGGAATATATAAATCAAGAAATAACTCTTCATCCCCGTGTCAGCGAAACTCGATACTTTCTCATGCATCGCATAGCAAAAAAGTTACATTAATTTCATTAATATCTAATATTTTATTTTTTATAGTTACACCTTTAGTAACTTTTGGGGTATATATCCTAAAGTTGTTGTATAAATCAGTCTGTGGCGTCTACTCCGGTAATTTTTTAAAGTCAATCAAGGAAACCAATTTCATTACATTAAACGCTTTGAGTAGAGATAGCGACGGATTTCTTTTCAATTGGATTTTCACTCATGGCCGTACAAAGCCTGGGTTGATGTTTCTTTGGCTATTTTTGCTGTCGCTGCCAGCCATTATTATAGCTTGCGACCATAGAAATATCCTCGCTCCAAATGAAACAGTCTCAGCTCAAGGAGACACTAGCCATGGCACTTATAGAGTATCAACAATAAAAAAAAGTGATGACTGTCCGGTTACCCATCATGTTAATGAGCAAGATTGGAATATTTTTAAAAGCTTAGGTATCGCGGCCACCTATGCCGTACCCTTTTATCAATCCGCCAAGATAGACAAAGCAAAATTCCGAATGACAGGCTGTACTTATGTGTGGGGTGGCACAATAACGTGGGCATCACCCCATGACATTCCCCAGACATTCTCTATGTTACAATTCGCGTTGTGGATACTGATTGCAGCCAACCTGCCGGCCATCATTCGCCATAGAAATTAATCTGCTTTAGAAACCGTTGAACTATGCTGTTCTGGGTGGCTTAAGAGCCAAAACTGCCCGACCATCGTTTCAGCGATCCATATTTGACTACCTCAGATGGTCAGTTTTACCCGACAGCCGGGTTATCCGGCTGCCAGTCCAGATTCAAGAGACCCCACTAGTGTGTCCCTAGCAGGACGATACCGGCACCAGATCGGCCACGGTAAACAGACTGAAAAAAACAGAGGCCAACCCCTTGTAACACACCTCCCGATAGCCGAAGGGGGTTCTTGGTGACATGAAACGGGTGCTGGCTTTGCTCTCACGGACATCGGCAAACAGCGTCTCGGCGTCACGTTGTTCTGTCCTACCCCCAGCGCCTTTGAGCTGGAGCAGGCCATCAACGATGCCGTGCTGCGCCATTACTGGCACCTGCGCAACATGGCGAGCGCCTCAACTGAAGCATGACCAGATACTGCAAGGCCACGCTGATTCAGGGTATGTCACCAGGATCCGCCTACGATGCCTCGAAGGGCAGCAGCAGATCATCTAGGGCGTGAGCGATCGAGGCAACGCCCTGAAGGCACGCCTCCACCAAGCGGGGAGTAAAATCATGTTAAATCAGTTGGATGAGATTTAATTGATACTCGAGGTGGCTCAAACGCGAAGTCTGCTATGTCAGGCATAGCCAGTGAGTCGGCAATGCTCCGACGTCTTGTTAGGTTCTGATATTCTTCGATGCTCAATAGCACATGAGTGGGTTTACCTTGATCTGTGATGAACACGGGACCATTTCTGCACGCGTTCATTACGCGTGTAAGGTCTTGACTCGGTATGGTGGTTATGGTCATGTCAATAGCACCTACACAAATTTAGTCATTGAGGCGGGAAGGGTATCGGCGCTGGTTCTCCTACTTTTATATTTTATCTATTGGCTCGCCATAAATCCAATTCCCCCTCGTCCCTCGGGTCTCCATCACGGGTATGATAGGGCCGAATTCAGCGATCAGAGAATTGATTAATTCCCGTTCATTATCGTCAAGCATGTGAGCGTTTGGCATATACGACCATCGATAAGCATAAAAACGCCAAGTATCTTCCCGTGTCATTACTGTACCTCGACGATCCCAGCAAATTATATTGAGCCACTTATACTCTGTTGTATTGATCATTGTACTCTATCGCTCTGTCCTTGGCATTGATGGTGAGTCGGTAAGAAGTCACTACTTTGTGACGATGCCAAATAATGACGACGAGCCAAGATCTTTCAAGTATGGTACCAGTGAAGATGTCCGCCAAGGCATAGTCCATACTCCTTTCTATCAGCTTTTTCTTGAAGAGTATGGTTTGAAATACACTTGAGGGGCCAGCTGGGTGAATGCTATAGAGGTATTGCTATGAGGATCCGGGCAAGCCAAAAAGGAGATAACCTGAAAAAAGTATTCGGTGATAGACTGGTGGCGCGGAAATGAATGCTGAGAGAAACACCCGCCCTGTCGGGCTCCAGGCTTGTTAATGTAATGTGTTCCAGGCATTTAAGCGTGCGGAGATGACAATTATGGACAGGCAAGAGGCGATCAGGAAGCTCATAGCGATCCAGAACCGGCCAGCCGAATACAATTCATGGCTTCAAGAATCGACTGTGGATCAACATAAGCAGCACGTTGATGCCGATAAAGTGCTTTGCGAATTGCTGACCAGCTTGGGATATGAGGATGTTGTAGAAGAATACCGCAAAATAGACAAATGGTATTCATGATTCACTGCGTCCGACAAGGAAATGATCTGGAGGTCCGCATCGATGCATAGCGTCTGGTGATCCGTGAGCACTACCATCGCCCTCGCCTCTTTACGCTAGATCCCATGCGCAGCGTGTTCTTCAAGCGCCGCTGCACTCTCTTCCACCTGCAATACCAGCTACACATGAGGACAGGATGGCTGAGCATGGCCACGCATGCTGAGCGAGTACTGCATGAGGCCAAGAACATGAAGGATGGCGACACGTGCGAGGTCGCCGTCTAGATGTCTTGCTATTTTCCGTGAGTATCCATAGCAACCAAGCAGTCGGTATCATTAGGATCTACCCCATAACGGATAGGGCTTTTCGTAACAACGTGTGGAAGGGTACCGACTTACAATCAGCGTCGAGAGCCTCTAAGACATCCTCAACATCAAAGCTTCAGCTGGATGTTCCGGTTTCATTACCGATCTCCTGGGTAATGGCTATACTTGAATAGAGTAGCAAAATAGCCAGACCAAAACCCAAACTGATGTGAGATATCGTTATGAAGATTGCCGTCACCATCGATGATGATCTGGTTCAACGAGTCATGGAGGTAGCTAATCGGGGACTGGAAACCCCGTCAGACCTGATTCGGGAGGCCATGCAGACGTATGTTCGCGTGCAGGCCGCGCGACAGCTAGCAGACATGGGCGGTGAGATGCATGAGAAAAAGCAAATTCCGCGCAGAGACGAGAATCGCGACCTCAACAAATTGATTATTAAATGTGTCGACAAAAAAGAAGGGAGCAGGGAATTCGCATTGTTCTACATGCTTGATGGTGAGCCCGTCTGGAAAGCAATGCTGGGAAATGAGCAGGTCTTTGCGCCCCTAGGTGAGTCATGCGGTGAGTTTCAGGGGAGAGGAACCAGCGCAGAGGAGGCTGTCGAAAGCCTGTACCGCAATCTACTCAGCGGAATCCTGAACAAAGACTACGACTGGCTGCTAGTAGTGCATCAAACCCCATGGTTAAACGACTTCGCTGCTGAGGAGCACGAGTATACGTGGGATGATGAAGATCAATTGTATAGTGACTTAATGACCTGGATGCAATCAAAAGAAAATCCTGCGTTAAAGGGATAGCAGAGGAGGAGTAAACCACCTGTAGCATGCTCGCCCCGCGTGGCTTTCTTTGTTGTCTTCTATAACCATAGATATAATAATGACATTCTTCCATATCCTCTGCTAGAGTTATTAGTACACACTTAAATCGGACCCCGTAATGAAACAGCATATAACCATTAATGCTGGATCAGGTTGGGAAGAGACCGCTCAGCGTCATCGCGACAAAGCCTGTATCGTCCGAGAGTGGGAATTGGTCGGCATTGACCTTGACGGAAAGAAAGTGCATTTCCTTTACGGTACAGTCGTTAGCGACTACAAGCACCGCTGGCAGTACGGCGATTATGTTTTTACCAGTGGCGTTGATAGCTTTGACAAAGAGACGGGGCTGGTAAAGACCAAAAACTCACTTTACTGCCTTGAAGGTGACGGTGAGGAGGTTTTCGCTACCATCAAAGAAGCTGCGAAAATGCGAGCAATAGGCCAGTCCCTGCATACCATCAGGGCCATCGAGCGTGACGTAGGCGAAATCGATTTGCCGTGACTGGGCTCCCTGGTGACATTGCTCCCTGCGCTGTGAGGCGCCCAGGAGTCGGAGCGGACGGCTCCCTATGCCTTCAATCATACCTCAGCGCAGCAAAGTCACTTTCTCGCCAGGACCGTGGTCAATCATACGCCGGATCGAACGGGCGCTGGTAGCTTTTCACGCTTCCCCGCAGCTGCTCCAGAGGGTCATCAAGTAAATTTTGCACAGCCTCTTCCCATTCGGGGCATCTGGGCATGTTGTCTCGGAGAGTTTCGTTATAAAGCTCATTTGCCGACTTTATGCTAGCACCTGCCTCGCGAATGCACCGCATTAACAGATTTGGTGTCGTCTCGACAAACGTACTTGCTATAATTGCCGCTGACGATTCCGAAATTCCATCGACCTGTGTTGTGCCGTTACGCAGAGCAAGCGCAAAATCCTTCTCTGAAACGATGTCCCCATAGGGTACGTTCAGGTGTGTCACAGCTATGCTGAGTCCAGACATGTTACAGCCCTCACGAGAGTGAAAATCACTTTTTTGAGTAGCGGTACATTACCCGTGCCGCAACGACCACTAACACTCCAACGCCAAGGAGAAGCTATCAAAATCATTTCGACGTACTGGTCCATCTAAGCTCCCCGCTAGTTAACGCTTCTGATTGATAAATGGTCCTGCTTTTTCAATGGCTTCACTCAGCAGCTTCTTTCGCTTCTCCAGCGGCATGTTTTCAATCGCTTGTCGGATGGCATCATCAAGGATTTTGTCGT
Source organism: Halomonas jincaotanensis (assembly GCF_018448785.1). GTDB lineage: Bacteria > Pseudomonadota > Gammaproteobacteria > Pseudomonadales > Halomonadaceae > Halomonas > Halomonas jincaotanensis. The sequence continues at coordinate 40,951 of NZ_JAHCLU010000024.1, forward strand.
TCATGACACCTGGCTCTCTTTCACAGCGCGAAAGAAAATCATCCGGCACCTCGGTTTTCTTGGCTAGTTCAAAAAAGCCTTTCCAGTCTTTCTTCACTCTGTGCTCAGCGTGGTGATGCGGGCGAACTTCCAGAATCGGCGTCCCGTTCCGCGTGATAATCATAGGCTCTCCCCCTTCTTCCACTTCACTTAACAATTTAGATGGAGACGCCACTATCTCTGATATGTCGGCATGTCTTAATTTCATGTACTATACTCTGGTTATTATGCTTGAAGTATAGCTCATCTCAGAGGTTTAGGATGACGTGAAGAACGATATAAATGACCTGTTAGAGTCTATACCCGGTTCGGTTAGGAGACGCATTGCTAAGCTATCTCTAGGGAATCGCTGAACAATTCAGCATCTCTCTGTGAGACTGTTTGAGAGCGATTTTTCTGCTCCAACAGCTTGCTCCAGGCCACCATAAAGCGGCCTCTATGGATGGCAGCCTTGCTATCCGGCTGACACGCCATCTTCAAGGCGCATTGGTCCCGTCAGTCATCGGGTGGCCAATAACAGGATGCCGAGGGCGAACAGGGCAAACAATTGCGCCTGGTTCTTGCCTACACCCTGATGCCGAACCTTCCGGTAGCCGAAGAGGTTCTTGGTGACATGAAACGGGTGCATGACCTTGGAAAGGATGCTTGCCTTGGTCTTGTCGAACGCCAGTATCAGCGTTTTCATGGGGCTATCTTCCATCTTCTTGATGGTGCCGCGCTTGGCCGCGATGCAGCACCGGGAGTCCGGGGCATCGTTCTCTTCGTCAAGATGCTTCCACATGCCGGTGTAGACCGCGTCGTCGTATACCCGTCTCGCATACTCTTGGACCAAGGCACCGGCCATGGTGACATAGGCAACGTTGGCCGAGGTGGCAGCGACACTGTAGGTCAGTCCATTGGCCGCATCGACGCCGATATGGGCTTTCACCCCGAAGAACCATTGATGCCCTTCTTGGTCTGCTTCATCTCCGAGTCGCGTTGCTTGGCCTGGTTCTTGGTGGAGGGCGCGGCCGCCACGATGGTGCCCTCGCGCATGAATAGGCCCTGCTCGACTAAGCTGGCGTTGATCTCCTCGAAGATCCGCTGGGTCAGCGCATGCTTCTCCAGCAAGTGGCAGAAGCGCAGCAGCGTGGTGGCATCCGGCACGCGCTCGGTGGCTAGGTCGATACCGATGAAATCGCGCATAGCCTGGCTATCGTAGATGGCATCTTGCAGCGCCTCGTCGGCCAGAGCGTACCACTGCTGGAGAAAGTAGATGCGCAGCATGCGCTCACGTCCGATCTGCGGCCGGCCCCGCTTGCCGGCGGCGTTCCGTTCGGGAAGTAGGACGGCGACAGCGCGTCAATCAGCCGTTGCCAGGGCACCAGGGCCTCCATCTGGGCCAGGAACCGCTCGCGGCGAGTGACCCTGTTCTGGTGCCCAGCCGGGCGAACGAGATCTGCTTCATCGGGTGGCTCTGTCGGACAGTGGTAGAATGACAATATGTATACCCCGCCGGTGGTGTTAAGGCAGCTTCGGCGGGATTTATGCAGCGTTTCCTTAGCTCGAGGATGAGGAGACTTCTCCCATGAACATTACTCGGGTTGGCTTTGGTATCACGAAGTCTGTCTTTCATGTCCATGGTTTGGATCGCCATGGTCAGGCTCATTCCGAACCGGTCGGTACACGCTGCTTGGCATTGTGCATGCCGCGATACAATAGCGTGGTGGTGCCATATTGACTCGCCCCACCGACGACAGCCGCGACATCGCCCATGCTGCCGTATGCGACCTCGACGCCATCTTCCACTAGGGCTACCGTCATGAGAAGGCCGGCAAGATGATGCTCGAACTCAACGTCGATGTGTGCCAAGCCAGGTATCAGCAGTGGCCTTTGCGGATTGCCATGGAATCACGATGAGATACCACCATTCCGAGCTATTCTTAAGGGATAAACTTGAACCGCCGCCGGAGAAGCATTGATGAACGTGAACGCAACGGTTTTCCTGCGTGCGCTGGATAGCGTGATGACGCTGGAAGACACGCAGACGCTTGGGGCGGAGGGGGTTAACGCGATCAGCCAGAGCTTGGGTCTTTCTCTAGAAACGATTCCGGCTCTGATGGAGACCTTGAAGCGGGAAGGCTTGGTGGATCTCCAGTGGGGCGGGACGGTGTCTCTTACCGCCAAGGGGCGGGATCTCGCCGAGGGAAAGACCAAAGGCAGGGCTATTCAGATAGAAGGGGGCGTTGGCCAGGGGGCCATTGTCGTAGTCGATAGCCCAGGGGCCGTCGCGCGTGCAGAGGCTATGGGGTCAGGTGCCCAGCGGGTCGAGTATCGCGCCAACACCGGCCTGGCCGTGGCTGATCTCGTCGCACTGCTGAATGAGGTGCGGCGGCTGACTCCCCAACTGGAGTCTGAAGCCCAACCGGTAGCGCAGGAACTTGGTGCCGCCCTCGAAGACACCCTGAAGGAGGCGAAGCAACCTACCCCCGACAAGGCGAGCTTGGAACAGCATCTGGAACGTGCTACCGGCCTCATGGAGCGCCTGAGAAAGATCTCGGAGGCGGTATTAAAGCTCGTGCCGGTCCTGGAAGGGATCAGGCGGCTATGCTTTCCCTGATGACCAGGTGTGATCCATGCGCTTTTATCAGCCGCTGACGCTAGGGGTCGAGCGGCGGCGAGTATCGCACTCCGCAGAGGATGAACCCGCCGGTGCAGGCCCGCGAAGTAGCGCCTCTCGTAGCTGGGATGAAGGGTTATCTTCCCCCTCGATCGAGTACGAAGAGCATCCCGCCGCCGAGGTGCTTAACACCCTCCAGCGAGCCCCTCCCAGTCACCGATTCTGGCTGATCCGGGGCGAGCCGGGGGCGGGCAAGAGCACCCTATTAGCCCAGTGGTTCTCAACCTGGGTTCCGGCCAACCCGGCCGTCAGATTCGGGATGACCGTGCCCGTCTTGTTCCGGCTCAGCGAGCTGGACCAAGACGACCTCAAGCTGGACCCAGACGGCCTGGCGGACCGTTTGTGGCGGCGCGGGGCCACGCTGGCCCAGGCGTGGCTGGGGCAGGACGCGGCAGCCCTTTACCGGCTGGCGTGGGTACGGCATTTCCAGCCGATCTGGCTGCTGGATGGCCTCGATGAAGTGAGCCCAGACTTGTTGAACGAACGCCTTTATGAGGCGCTTGCTGCCCTGCCGGGCCTGAAGTTCGTGAGCTGCCGCACCGCCGTGTATGCCGCACTGCGACAGGATGCCGACGCCTACAAGGAATCCCCTCGTGACTACCTGATCCTGAGCCTCAAACCGACCGAGCAGCGCAGCTTTCTGGAGCAAGCGCTGGAGGGTAACAGCGAGTTGGCAGGCGTTCTTCACGACAGGCTCCAGGCCAGCCCCCAGCTACGGCTCCTGTCCGGTAACCCACTGATGCTGACTTTGATCGTCGAACTTGCTGAGCCCGACCGGCTGGAACTGCCCACCACAAGGGCGGCGTTTTACCGAGGGGCCATCACACGCCTCTGGGAACGCAAAAAGCCGCCTGGTCACGATATCCGCTACTTGAGCGATTTGCGCGATCGGGTGCTGACCGAACTAGCCGAGGCGATGGGTCTCGAGGATCTGGAATGGGACTCGACCGAGCTGACCGCCTTGTGTCGTTCCATCGCCGGTGACGACTGTTCGCTTCTGCTCGATGCCCTGGAACGCACCAATCTCCTGGTCATCGATCGGCACAGGGAAACAGTGCGCTTTTTCCACTTCACCTTCCAGGAATACTATCTGGCGCGGGCGTTGCAGTCGCAAGGTCTGCGGATCGCCCTGCAACGCCATTGGGCTGACGCTCGCTATGACGAAGCCCTGGCCTTGTTGAGCGCGGTATTGTTCGAGCAAGGCCAAGTCGACAATATCGTCCAAGGTATTCAGTGGTTGATCGATCAGAGACGAGCGCACCGTAAACGCCCAACCGTACTTTGGCAGCGCGGGCGCAGCCCACTGCGGACCGCATTGCACCTGTTAACGCGTTCGGGAATACCGTTGAGTCGGCTTCCAGAGGCCGAAAACGCCCTGTTGAGTGCCGTCGAAAGATCCCGGTTGTGTTGCAAAGCCCTGGCTGCTGATCCGGGAACGCCACTAGATCTTTTGTCTCGCCTGGCCGCCGATTCTGAGTGGCACGTGTCCTGGGAGGTTGCGGCCAACCCGAATACGCCGCCCGAGGTTCTTACGCACCTGTCCACCGACCCGGGGCCGTACGTGCGCCCGAAGGTTGCAGCGAACCCGAATGCACCGCCTGAACTCCTGGCGCACCTGGCCACCGACTTGGAGCCGTGCGTGCGCCAAAGTGTTGCGGAAAACCCGAATGCGCCGTCCGAACTCCTGGAGCACCTGGCCTCCGACTTGGAGCCGTGCGTGCGCCAAAGTGTTGCGGAAAACCCGAATGCGCCGTCCGAACTCCTGGAGCACCTGGCC
>NZ_JAHCLU010000025.1 GCF_018448785.1 Halomonas jincaotanensis
TCCGACTTGGAGCCGTGCGTGCGCCAAAGTGTTGCGGCAAAACCGAATGCGCCGTCCGAACTCCTGGAGCACCTGGCCTCCGACCCTGTATGGGCCGTGCGCTGGGAGGTTGCGAGGAACCCGATTGCGGCGTCCGAACTACTGGCTCACCTAGCCGGCGATTCAGAATGGGTCGTTTCCTGGGAGGTTGCAGCGAACCCGAAAGCGCCCCCCGAGCTTTTGGCGCGCCTTTCTGTCGTCAAAGTGGTGGGCGTCCGACAGAAGGTTGCGGAGAACCCGAATGCGCCGCTCGAACTCCTGGTGGATCTTGCCTCCGACCCGGAGAAGTACGTGCGAAATGCGGTTGCGGCAAACCCGAATGCGCCGCTCGAACTCCTGGTAAATCTTGCCTCCGACCCAGAGAAGTACGTGCGCCGTACGGTTGCGGCGAACCCATCCACGCCGCCCGAGTTACTGACGCAACTGGCCACCGACCCGGAGGCGGACGTCCGCTGTTGGGTTGCGGTGAACCCGAAAGCGTTGCCCGAGGCTCTGACTCGCCTGGCCGTCGACCCAGAGCCGTACGTGCGCCGTACGGTTGCGGCGAACCCATCCACGCCGCCTGAGTACCTGGCGTGTCTGGCGGCTGACAAGGAAATGCCAGTACGTTGTTCCGTTGTGACGAACCTAGGGGTGTACCTGGAAGACCTCGAGAAGCAGGGGCACTTCTGGCCGCGATGGATTAGCCGACATAATTGGTGGAGGAGGAGTCGACGTTAGCCAGTGTCGATCCGTCAACCAGCCTTCATTCACCGAGAACTGATTGGCGCCGTGTTGTGGTGGTTGAGTGGATAACAAAACCTGATTACGTATATGGCTCAGCCAGCTTCAGCAGGGGGGGTAAGGCATAGGCGGTGTTCGCAGCGCGACCGTGAGGAATCGCGGGATCATGGCGCCTAGGTCGTAACGGCGGTTGAAGCGATACTCGAACTCGGCCAGGTAGCGCGGCGTATGCTTGCCCCGAATCGCGTGGTAGGTGCCGGTGATCGCATTCTTCACGTTGCCCAACAGCGTATTCACCCAGTTGAACGCTGGATGCTCGACGCTGGCGCGGCCGCCACCGACCACGTGCCGTTCATGGTGATAGGGCGCCTTGTCGAACACCTGGAAACAGGCCAGGCCATCGCTGACCACCTGGCTGCCTGCCGCCATGGAGGCGGCGATGCGCGTCAGTTCGGACACGCCGAAGCCGGTCACGCGGCGCAGCTGAAGACGCTGAGGGTGGCCGTCGTCATCGGTCTGGAAGGCGGCGATAAACGGGAACTTGTGGGCCGCGCCGCGCCCGCGCTTTCCCTGCCGCTCACCGCCCAGGTAGGCATCATCCATCTCGATGCGCCCGGTGAGCGTCTCCCCCTGGTTACGCTCGTGCATGACTTGCAGCAGCTTGTGCTTGAGCTTCCAGGCGGTGTTGTAGCTGACACCGAGCTCGCGGGACAGCTGCAGCGCCGAGAGGCCGGTCTTGCGTTGGGTCAGCAGATAGATGGCCAGGAACCAGGTGGTGAGCGGCAGATGGGTGGCGTGGAAGATGGTGCCGGCGGTGAGCGAAGTCTGATGGTGGCAATGATGGCACTGGTAGTGCCCTCGTGAGAGCTGGCAGCGGGTCGTGTTGCCGCACTCGGGGCAGACGAACCCCTTGGGCCAACGATGCCGATAGAGCGCCGCCCGACATTGCTCTTCCGTGCCGTACTGCTCAAGGAAGGCCGGCAGCGATAGCCCGTGCTGGAACTGGATGGGATTGCGAGCCATGGCACTATCTCCTTGACTGTCCAGATAATTCCAGTATAGCGCTAAGCTGGGACGATAGCTGACCAACATGCGTAATCAGGTAACAAAATGGGTCCCCTAAAAGGTACCAGTCACGGCGTCGCCGATTTTGTGGTCTCGTCCACCCCGACAGTGGCCACGTTGGACAGATCCAACTCGCCCAGCATGCGGCCCACATAGTGATACACGATGCGCCACAGGCGCTTGTCGGAAATCTCCAGTTGTCGTGAGACGTCCAGCAACGGCATCTCCTTGAGCAGCGAAATGGCGGCCTGCTCGAACAGCAAGGTGAAGTCGCTACCAGGCCTCGCCCAAGGTAACTCGATGCGCTTGACGCCATGCTCGGGGCACTGGGTGCGAGGCACGCGGGCATACAGATAACGGTGGTGCTGAAAGAAGTTCAGATGCCGCCACGTCTTGTCGGCAAAGTCGTGGGCCGAGCAGGGGTAGAGGCTGCCACGTTCAGCCTCGACATAGAGATCCAGATGGTGAGGCGACACGGCGGTATCCAGGTGCTGGTCCTTGAGAACCCAGGGCGCTTCCAGGCCTAGGGTCAGAATCTGGGTGCCCTGCATGCCATGCCTCCTGTTGTCGTGGAGGCTCTATCGTGGCTCAACGCCGGGAGCGAATTCCACACCCAACGACGAAGAGCCGTTTTAGGCATGATCCAACGCACTCATTAAGCGCCGTGATGCTTCAAACGTATCGATAAATTTGACGGAAAGTCTCCCATCTACCGCTTCCCTGGTTTTTTGGATCTCAGCAGATAGCGAATGCTGAACATCCCAGAAGGGATGCACCACCACAAAGGCTTCCTCGTGATCCAGCACGGCCGGGAGATCAAGAGGCCCAAGCATCCGAATCTCGCGCTTAGCAGGGTTGAGCCGCTGGATATCGTGCGCAACCTGCTCAGCGATCTGCGGCCAGTCACGCAGCTCTGGGTATTGCTCAAAATCACCGCCTAATCCTGCGCGGTACTGTGGTTCCATCAGGCATCTTAAAAAGCTCAAACCAAGACGCCAGTCCAGTAGGCCGTGATAACCTCTATTATCGTAACGTTGCAAGCAGCGATAACAAGCGCGCCCACACTCCCCGCGATGCGTTGGATCAAAGAAAGAGCTGACTAGCGTATCGTTCGGGTTATTTAGCATTGATCGGACAAGTTCTACCACCAATGGCTCTTCCCTATCGCCTTGCTTTGCCGCCAAGCGACGACAAAAACCAGCACCGTTAACCAGCGTATCGGCAATTTGTAAGAATGGCTTGCCTTTTCTTAGTCGAGGTTCCAATGGTTCGAATTCTTCGGGAGCAATATCCATCGCCAGAGCGGCACGTTGTACCAATAGATGTGTAGCGCTTAACGCGGCTGCGCGTAGGTTGGTGCCTGAACGATTTCTGGGACCGATGCGGTCCATAGAGAGGCCTGATGCAATCTTGAGCATACCGAGGCTCATTGCATCCGTACGCTTATGTGAAAATAGCTGCACATGCTGTAGATCAGGAGCATCTGGCATATCACTCCATCGAAAGCCACTTGCTTTATCTGGTAACACTGCCTGATTCGTCAAGTACTCAATACGTTGGCGGCGCTTAGGGCAATAAATACGATGCTGCTGTTTCAACTCTATCTCATAGCTTTCGTGTTCTCCAGCAGCATTCAAGCTACCGCGATTACGCCTAATCACCGAGGCCTCGTTACCACTGGCTACAGACAGGTTGGTATTCGCCACATCTAATGTGGTCATTGGTGAGATGATCGAGCTGGTTTCGCGACGCAGGAGGGGGCGAGGCTTCTCCAACCAATCCGCCACACGAGGCTGAAAATCCGTTCTAAAACCCGCTGGCGAGTAGTACGCCTGGAAATGCTCGATAGGAATAGTGTGGCAGCAGTCTTTGCACATTACGTTATCTAATGGGTTTGATGACATCATTTTGACCGCACCGCAGGTGGGGCAGTCAGCAATGTGTTTTTTTTCCGTCCACCATTGTGCGGCAGGTTCCGGCATCAGCCTCATACCTTGTCGGGTCGGTTGAACAAACCCTAGCTGATCCGTAAAGCCGATACTTTCATGCAAACGCTTATCACGCACGATGACTTGCCCAGGTGCAAATTCATAGATCGCGATGTCGACCTCTCTATCAACTAAATCCCAATCGGCGCCATTCTTACCGGTAGGCTGGAGTCCCAGATACAGCGGACGCACCCGGGTTGGCATACCAAACATGGGTAGCAGCCCGCTTTCGGCCAGAAATTGCCCAAGCCCTATATCACGACGCCTTCCTTCTTCGGCAAGCTTGTTGATTTCTTCTATGACAATACCAGGCTGCATTTTTTCAATCAGACGGCATGATCTCCCTGAAATACCCGCACCCAGAGTTTCCGCTAGTGACTCTACGCCCGGATAAGTTTCGTGCAATGCCTCTTCAAGTCGTCGTGGCCACTGCCCTGGTCCATCAAAAAACACAAGGGTGGGAACATACTCGCCGTGAATATCGGGCTTGGCATCATCACCTGGATAGTCACTTCCGGTTCCATCACGCAAATGCGAAAACGCTGCGGTTAACCACGCCTTTCGCATCAAGCGAAGGCTGATATCCAGGTGATCCTTCGTCAGAAACGGCGGTGGCGGCGCATCACCAGTGATAGCCTCCGGATGGCGGAAGTAGTGCAGGTCATGGCTTCTGCCCCTACACAGCGTCATGGCCAGCGAGAAAGCCTGGCCGCGTCGACCAGCTCGCCCTACGCGCTGCTGATAGTTAAAGCGCTGCGGTGGCATGTTGGCCTGATAGACAGCCTGTAAGGAGCCAATATCAATACCGACTTCCATCGTCGTGGTAACCGACAAAAGATCTATCTCTTCTGCCCGACGTTTCAAGCTATCAATATCTTCATCAATGAAAATGCCCCTAAAGCGACGTAAGCGCTCCGCTGGTGAGCTTGTCTGCCCTGTCAGCTCTTCGCAACGCAGCCGGAAGACCTTCTCGTCTTGGGCAAGCGCCCGCTCAAGACGCTGCGAAATGTAATTTCTTGAGCGCAAGTCAGCAGCGACCAGCTTGGCTATTTGAGGCAAAGGTGTGTGACATCGGGTACAAATACCTGTACCTCTATGAAGGTGAGCACGTCCACATGTTTCACACTCAAACACGGGGGCACCGGGTTCCGCCAATTTAATATAAAGCTTCTCAATTCGAATAATGCCGTTGGAATGCCCTAAGCTGCCCAGCTGCGCCAACATCGTTGTCATGTCGTCAACGTTAATACCCGAGGCAGCAATGAAGCTTTTAACCCTGCGGCTAGTCACCGAAGGGCCATCTGGCCATTCTCGAACTTGATCGCTGCGGAACCATTGATTGGCTTCAACCCGATAGTTGTCTGACAAAACCCTTAATAGCGCATCCAAACGATCATCGCAGTCTGCCGCTGTCGCCATTAGACAGGGATAACCGATACCGGTCTCTTCTAGTGCGAAGTAGTTACGGGCAAAGAGCACATCGTCTAGCAAAGGCCTTTGTGATGTGGCAACGGCTAGCCGTGCGGCATTAACGTCGAGTACATCAACGTCGCCTTTCCAACGCACACCGTCCTGCTTAGCTGTGAATAGCTCAGACCATGCGTAATCACGATCTTTTTCAGCTCCAGGTATACGTTTAACCCCCGTTTCATCAGTAGGGTGAACGCCAATCTCTACCATTCCTTGTAGTAACGGGCCGACTTTATTACTGGAAGAATCCGCTCGTTCCAACACGGCACTGAGTGCTACCCGATCGGCATCACCACTTTTACGCAATGACTTAATCCTGTCATATAGCTCGTCAGCTAAATCGTAGTCACCTGCTTTTTCGGCTTCGTATTGTTGACGCTGTAGCGTTGCGCGATCTTCTATTGCTTGACTGGCCTGGTTCAGCGCCTCTACCAATAACTTACGACGCGTATCGTTATGATGATGGCGTTCAACATCGATCGCCGTTTTGGCCGCATCCTGGCGGCTGTCTGAGAAGGCCACTACCTTGGGAATGGTGCCTGCCCGCTTGAGAATTTCCATCACTTCGGTGACGAGCAGCTGAGACGTTTTGGCAAACCCGGTGCGGAAGCTCCGGATGGGAGAGCGACGGTGCTGCTCACTACGGCGGGAGTAGTCCGCCCCACAGGCTGGACAGCAGGTCGGCCCTGCGGAGCGCGGTTGGCGGCGGTTGCCTGCCATGTGGAAAACATGTCCAGGAATGGCGCTTGGTGGAGCGTTGGGCGGCGCTTCAGGGCGCAGCTGCCCGTTACGCGCATCAAGCCAGGCAGGATGCCAAGCTTCCGCGTCGCTATCCCCCTGTCGAGGTTCTAGCGTTGAGGGCCAGAAGAGAACAAAGGCGTCGTGACTGAGATCTTCGATACCGGTTTCGCTGCCAATTTCAGGCAATCGTTCAAGATCCGGCGTATTGGGCAGAATTTCGAATACAGGGCTTCTGGCGCTTTTGCGGCTTCGCAGGCCACCGATAAACTCGCTATGGCAGCCCTCGCAGTGAAACAGCTCGAACAGCCGCTGCATGCCGTGTTGTGTCTGGACATGACTGGCTCCGCGTTCCACCGTCAAGCCTGCATACTGCAACGCCCCCTCCAACTGATACGGGCTGGCAAAAAGCCCCTCGAGGCTGCGCAAGAACAAATGCTGACGGAACGCTACGGTATCCACTGAATTAAGATCGCCCAAACCTCGCAATATAGTCAGGCCTCTCAGCGCTGCCATGGCGTTGGGGCTACCGAACAGCTTTTCGGCGATGACGCTAGTAGCACGCGCCCGTATTTTGCCGTCCTCACCTACACAGGCTCGCGTGATGCGCGCAGCCGCTTCTTCGATGGCATTGTTGATGCCAGCCCCAGCATCCAGTCCTAGGGCAGCGGCGCAGTCGGCAAGCAAACCTCGCAGGCGTTCATCATTCATGGGCACGTTGAGCCACCCAACATAATCTCCTGTCGGAGTCAGGTAGTGCACAAGCGCAGCAAAGGGCGTCGGCTTGATAGGGCGACTATCGATGGGAGCTACCACTTTGGGCTGGCCGGTGATGACGGCGTTAGCCCAGTATTCAGGTGCTTGCGCGCCCTCACTACCAGGACCTGTAAATGTCCCGAACGGGCCAAAAAAGTCAAACAAATACTGAAGGCTCTGTTGGCGCTCCTCGCCTTCCATCGGTAAGGATGCGCTTGAAGCCAGAATGCGTAACTTATGCCGTAATTCAGGACGATCAAGACCTAGTCTGTTAATCAGTGTACGGATCAATGCAGCAATTTCCGAACCGGTGGAGCCTCGAATCAGGTGCAACTCATCAAGCACAAGGAAAAAATACGCCTCCGGGTCGGTTTCCAGCCATTCTCGCGTCTGGTCGAAGATAGCCGCATCGACATCGCGTGACAGCATAGCATTGAGCATGGAGACGTTGGTCACTAGAAGATCAGGCGGCGTTTCCTGCATATCCCAACGCGTTATCAGCTCCGCACCATGTGGCGAGGGAAACATGTAGCGCGTCGGCTCTTCATCTTTCTTTTGTTGCTGCATCAGCAGATCATAATGGCACGCCTGCTCCTGGTGCTCCACCATCTCACGTAGTGCCGAACGCGTTCTATCGAGACGGTTTCTCGCACGCTGCTTCTCTTTTTGATCACTTCGACGAGGGTGAATACGATAGCCTGGTACTGGACTGGCACTGGTGTAACGCCCGAAGAAAAGCCGGTTGCCGTTTGCATGCCGATCTAGCACGTCGGTAGCTTCCGGTGAATCCAACATCTTGCGTAGCCGTACCATCTGGTCTTCCACCAAGGCATTCATCGGATAGAGCAGGAGCGCCCGCACCGCTTTAGGGCGTTCAGCCGCCTCGCCTTTCCGATGCACCGCAAAGCACTCGTTAACTTGCCACCAAGAGGAGGAGATGTAGCCTTCGCTCGGTGCCGGCCAGCGTGTCGCTTCCGCTGTCAGCTCCGCCAGAATGGGTAGGAGGAAAGCTTCGGTTTTGCCGGAACCAGTGCCTGAAGTCACGATACCCGGTGTGCCATGGGAAAGCCCGTGGTGGAGCATATCGACCTGATGGGCGTAGGGGGTAAACTTACTCTTGCGTGTGAACTCACCGCTTGTCTTTTCGCCTGGGAACAGGCCGGAGAATGTCATATCAATAATGGCGCGTCGCTGCTCGCGGTTGAAACGCGAGAGCGGATTTTGCTCACCGTCGTCCAGGAAACTTTCAAAGGAATGTGAGGCAGGTGTGTAGCGCAGTACCGGTTCAAGAAAAGGTTCTGGCATCAGTGCGCCAGGCTGGCTCAGGATGTCTCGTCGCGCTTGCGTCAGCTCAGGCCGCCTAAGTCGATAGACCGTATCGAGATAAGAGAGATATAGCGCTTTGATATTTTGATAGGCACCAATAGGATCCAGCATGTCACGTTCCTTATGCGTTATCTTCCAGTAACTGCGTCAACCACTGACGCCCTTGCTCGCACTGTCGGGAAAATTGTTCAAGCCGAACACGAATCGCTGTCGGATCGGCGCTGTACATCGCTTCGGCGCGGTAAAGCTCGGCCTCCATGCTAAACGTCAGCGGCTTGCAATCGTCTTGTTCGCTTAAGTAGGCACTCTGCTCCGCTCTATCTATGCCGTAGGGAACAAAAGGCAGATACGTCGTCGATGGCGATACGCTATTACCGATGGGAATGGGTGTTCCTCTGACAGCTTCGGAGGTGGGCTCTAAAGGGAGGCTGGCGTTGGGCAACTCAGGCCAAGTACGCTTTTCATCCAGCATGCCTGCGTCCACACTCGCTACCAGCAGGAGATTCATCGGTCGCTGCATATTACGTATCGCCCCTACTAGGCTGGGCAACCACAGATCCATTGGCGTGCGATTCAATCCGTCAAGCCAGACAAGATGAAACCGTTCTGGCGTGAGAAGCGCCGAAGACCAGGCATGTGCCAGTCCGGTTCTCTCCCCGGTGGCTGGCTGTGCCCATAGATCATTCAGACTGAGCACCCCAGGTCCTAATGGCTCTCTGACAAAGTCGCCTCCGGTCACCACTTTGGCATACCCCGGTATCATAGTTTCTGCTGCTTGCTGCGGCAGCACTACCAACGCACCTGACCGGAGGGCAATGTCGAGATATCGAAAATCGTCGGACGACACGCCTGATCTCCGCGATTCCGCTTTAAAGCGTTGCGTCAGATCCTCAACCGCAACCTTTTGTGCCTTATTAGCCGTTTGTATCCGTGACCACGGTGGTATGCTCTGGTCGATAGGTGCTAACAAATTCGCTTCTTCACCCAGCACATGATGCAGGCGGCTCAGCAGTTTTTGAAAAACCGGCGTATTCTGGTCTTCCATCTCACCCAGCGTGTGGTTGAGCGTGTCGATTTCCGCTGTCAGCTGCGACTTCAACTTATCAATAAGCTGCTGCGTTGAAGATGCTTGCTGCTCCAACGCTTTCTGAGTGTCTTGTTGCTGCTGTATCTCTGAGTTTAATGTCTGGCGTTTGACAGTCAGGTACTCCAGATCCGTTTCGACCAAAGCCCGCACACGAGGCTCGATGTCGCTGCGCACCTGTTCAAAGGCCTGTTGTTGTTGTTTCTCCAGTGCTTCCCGAATGGGCCTAGTTTGCATCAGAGTATCGGCGATACGTGCAGGGGTCTCGATATTAGTGAGTATTTGAGGCAGAAAGCTTTGCAACCACACCTGCAAATAGGCCCAATCTGTATTTTCGGTCGCCAATTTTTGCGCGCGGATGACGAGTGCAATGATACGTTCTCGTTCGGCCCGAGAAGGCCCTTCTGCATCAATTTTTTTTAAGCCTTTCAATAGCTTTTCAAGAAGGTCTTGATCCAGTAACCAAGTCGTTTCGTCTTGTAGTTCTCCTACCGTTATACCGGGAACTTCGAAATAAATGCCATCGAAGTCAACGCCGTCAAATACAGCGGCATTGAGCTGGTATAGAGCTACGGTGCCGGGAGCTGTGACAAATCGTCCACCCTCGGGATGCAGGCTCATTTTCACAACAACACACTGAGTCTCAGAAAAAGCAACAATCAGCTCATTGGAAAACGGTGAGATGCGAACGAGGCCCTCTTCGATCAGTCGACGACGTGCTGCCTCCATACCCAGTTGACGGAAATCCAGAATCTGCCGCAGAGGAATTGCCTGCTCAACAATCAATTGGTCATTACCATCACCAACCTCTCTTGGGTTAGGTTTTGCGACGACAGCAACGGATTGCCGATGCTGTATCCACGGCAGGCTTGGAGAAAAGACTTTTCCCACTGGAGGAAGCTCGTTGCTGAGATTTTTTTTACACCATGCTCCATTCACCGCTTTTGCTTGGCAGGTAATGCGCGCCAATGGCCGGTAAGGGTACTCATCACAAATCCCGAGATAGATATCCTCATCCATAAAGTGCTTCATCTCCTACTGGTAATAATTGGGACGTAGACCACGCCGCCGCTGAGCTGCTAACTGCTTCACTGCCACGCTTATCGACGTATTTGCCGGTGACTGAATGGCCATACCAAACGCCCGTTGCATAATCTCAATCGCCGCATCCGTCTTACCATACAGATAAGTTTGCCTACCCCGCGTGAGATCCAGTCCGGTCTGCACCCCTGTTAGCCGTCTCAACCATATGGCTACCTTTAGAGGCAAATATCCTCCGCAGCCATTTCGAACCAACGTGGTACGGTCTTTAATGAAAAGAGATGTTTTCGTCAGTCGTGCATATTCCATCAGAGCAACAACACGCTGCGTAGTTTTGAAGGTATTTTCTCCACCTTTAATCACGAAAAGATCCCTGTCTTTTTCATGCACCATGCGATCCAAAGTGATTTTGCCCTTTTGCTGGCTCTCTTGACTAACAAATAATCCTGGATCCGGCTTCCAGGTAGCTATACATTGATAACCAACACCCTCTCGATTTTCTTGTGGCCAGCATGTCGGTGCCTTATTGATATTGGGCTGCAAGGCACTTTCACTTTCCCAGCCCAAGGCTTCTGCCAGCTGCTTCAATGCCTCCCCCACCAGCCCGAATACAGGCGCTGCCCAAGGGCGCTCCGCGTTGAGATGGACTTCAACACTAAGTCTCTTGGCTTCAGCCCGTAAGCATGAATGCTCGGACGTCCCCACAGCGCCTTCCACAATGGCTGAATTCTGGCCAGTCAGAACAATCCTTGGCGGCAGTACCCGCCAGGCACGTCCACGCCACTTACGGTTTAGATCTAGTTCCAACCAGCCGGCCTCTTGTAACGAACGCAGCAAGTCCCAGACTAGATGTTGATTAAGCTCATCAGGCAAAGCCCGCTGTATCAGACCGATGATTTCTTTTTCTGGTCTTGTACCACCGACACGTGCATACAGAGCTTCTAACGCATCGCTCAGCCGGTTGGGATAGATACCGGCAGTGACCGGAAGAGCACCATCTATGAATGAGCCATTGCCGTTATCACGAAGCTCAATGGCAGGCTCGTAGTTATCCAGACGTCGCGCCCACTGGGTTGCTCGAGGAGCATTGCTTTCAAGTTTCATGTCGAGGCTTGATGCGGTACCGCTGGGCTGGCTTACGGTAATGCGCCATTGGCCTTCAGTGCATGCAGTATCCGTTATCCAAACCAAATTTCCACAACGTTCGAAGACAAGCGGAGGCTGGATATTGACATCCGCTTTCTCTGGAATACGGATGATCGGCTGATAACCGGGGCGGGCCAACCAGACGCCCCGCATAAGGGGCACACCATCCTCGATACGAAACTCAGAGGCGTTTTGTTGCTTAGAAGGCAAAACTCCCTTGTATGAAGTGATTTCCAGAGCCACTTCAAGAGGCATGGGCTCTGATGCTTTCCAACCATCGTGTATGGTAATGGGATCATCGAAGCCTTGTGTTACTTCCGCAATCTTGGAAAGCACAATGACCTGGCTATTTTCGGGGATTCGGCGGTCATCCTGCGTCCAGTATCCACCTCGGCTTTCGTACAGCACTAGGAGGCCTGTATCTATCAACTGTCGAAGTGGCGCGGGCAAATGCCTTCTACTAAAGAGTGCCGCAAAGTCTCCCTCCCACAGGGGTGTCTCCAATTCTGCGCGGCGATTGCCACACGATAGTGCGACGATAGCCTCGTCTCCTTCCCAACCTCCAAAGCTCAGGGATATCTGCCATAACAGCACTTTGCGAGAAGTTTCGACATGTGCAATGTCGTCCAGCACGCTCTCGATCTGGCGCCATAAGGCATACTGCTCGATAGAGTCGCCAGCAAGATAGCTTCGGCGAAGAGATAGAAGGTCATCTTGCATCCGTGCTGGTAGGGGGTGTCGCCGTCTCCACAGGTGATCAATCAACGAGCCACGGCTTATCAATGCCTGATCGTGTAGTGTCTGCAACACTTTTTTCAGGCAGGCCAAGTCTCCCCGAGACGGATAGGCAAGCTTGACAGCATAGCCTATTTGGCTTCGATTACCCGGGCTTGGTAGCTCAACCGTGCGATAGGCTTCTCCTAATGCCGCTTTAGCATTTAGATGGTTAGCCAGAGCTTTCCAGAGACCGTTAATGCCCGATACACCTTGCTCTGGCCCTAGACCATCGTTGAGCAGCGCACCCAAGCGCTCGCGGAAATTATGGTTATCGCCAACGCCAATAAGCGTCGCTTCCACCAAACAGGAAAGAACTAAATAGTGAAAGTGACGAAATGCATAAAAGCCACCGCCAAAGGACTCGGTTCCACCAAATACCCTTCGAACGCTATCGCGTGTAAAAATTGACAAAAAGGCTTCAATAACCTCTTCATCAGAATATTCATCTAGGCCAGCAGCAAATCTAAGCTCAGCAGGCGTCGCATCCAACGTTGTGAGGGGAGCATTACCGTAGGGGCCATCGGTGCGTAGATAATGGTTTTGGAGAGATTTTTCCCATTCCTCAGATTTAAGGGGATAAGTGACGTTCATCGTGAGTTCCCTCCAAAACCAATTTTAGCCAATGCTAACAGACTAGGCTTTGTCCGAAAAGTCGGCATTCAGGCAATGATCTATGCACGCCAGGCATACCATCGCGCGAAAGCTGCTGGCTAACTTGTCAAAGCGCGTGCAACTTCGTCGCAGCTCTTTCACCCAGCCAAAGCAGCGTTCGATGATATTCCGCTGCCGATATTTCGGCTTATCAAACCCTCTTGGCAGCCCTAGTCAAGGCTTCCGGTGCATCTTGCGGTTGCCGATGACAGGTATCATTTAATGACGGTCGCAGTAACGGCGCAGTTCATTACTGTCATAGCCTTTATCTGCCACCACATAGCGACAGCGCTTGCGAGGCCGGCCTGCCGGGTCAGGGAGACGCACTTGCTCCATGGTGGGAATGAAATGACACGTATCCGAGTCTTGCCCAAGTGTCAGCGTGAACGTCAGGGGCAAGCCATGGATATCGCAGACCATGTGGATTTTGGTCGTTAAGCCGCTTCGGCTGCGGCCCAGCGCATGGTCTACCGGTTCGTCAGGTCCCCCCTTTTTTCCGCCTCCCGAGGCGGCCCGTGTCGCGCGGATCGTCGTCGAGTCGACCATCCAGGTGTCCACATCCATCTATCCATCTTCACGCAGCCGAAGCTGGAGACGGGCCAGGATGGCTTCAAAGGTGCCCTATCTCGCCACTGGCGGAAACGGTCATAGACTGTCTTCCAGGGTCCATAGCGCTCGGGCAGATCGCGCCACTTGGCCCGCGAGCACAGGATCCAGAAGATGCCGTTCAACACCTGGCGATCATCACGGCGTGGACGCCCCATGGTTTGAGGCGGGGAGACGATATCTTCGATCTGGGCCCAACCGTGGTCGGAAATATCATAGCGTCCTGTCATACCGTCACCTATGCAACTGCGACATAGGGTAAATTAGCACATGCTACTTTTAGGACAAAGCCTAAAGTGCCTTTAAGATCGCACCTTGCACGTAGCTACCTTGGAAAGATTTTTTTTCTGGTTATGTTTTATACATAAACTCAGTAACCATGCGGCCGCGCGGTCATTAGACATTACTAACTATAAGTGGAGTTGCTTTACCCGGGTTGCTTTGTCCTTCGAAAACATTATTATAGGCACAGCTGAGATCAGTCAGCCAATAACACCAAACCGGAGAATCATTATGATCACGTTAACTGTCGACGACATTATTGATTACAGTGGCGAAGCTGCTAGGCCATGCGGCGTCATTTGCGGAAATTTATATGAAAATGATGAGTTCCTCGGATTTTATGAGGAAACCGTATTCCAGCGAGACGGAAGCTGGGAACTCGAATGCTCTAATCAGAGCAGTACAATCCTGGAGGCAGTTCAGAGGGCAGTTGATGTCCGTCTCAATGGGTGCGATATCGATACAAGCTTCATTCGGGAGAGCACCATTGGCTTAACAATCGAAGCTGTTGAGGAAGACGATAAGGGTACGTACGCTCATGGAAACTTTGGTAAGGGCAGCAATATAATGGGGTTTTTTAATGTACCCTTGCGCTTACACGAGGGGGCGTGGATACTCGATAGAGATAACCCTAGGGAAATTTACATCGATGAAATGATTAACGGTCCTTCCATATTTTTGGATATTCAAAAAGCCATCGATGAGCGGCTGAATTCAGTAAGCCCCTGATTCCAAGCGGCCATAGTATGATGCACTATGGCCATTAATTATTAATAGGAGCTATTTCCCAGCCTGTTTTATCAAGCGCTTCGCTTCCGTGGTAAGTACTCGAACACATATTTTCCGCTATGCTTATCATCCTGACCCGTTGCGCCAGGAGGATGAGCATGACCTTCCGCTTTGTGCCGCCCCTATCCGACGCTGATCATCAGGCACTGATGGCAACCTACACCTATGGCGAGAAACCGGCCCTGCGTCGTCGGGCGCATGCCATCGTGCTGAGCCATCAAGGCCATACCATTGACCAAATCGGCAAGATTTTGTCCGTCACCCGCGAAACGGTCTCGCTCTGGTTCGATGCCTGGGAGGCACAGGGCCTCGAAGGGCTTCGTGACAAACCGCGCAGCGGTCGCCCCGCCATCTACAGTGAAGCGGAGCGGAAACGGTTACTGGAACTCGTTTAAGCGCAACCTCATCAGTTGAAGGCCGTCCAGGCCAGGTTTCAGCAGGAAACCGGGAAATGCGCCTGTACCATGACGATCAAGCGAGCTTTAAAAAATCTGGGCTATAGCTTCAAACGTACCCGGCGATCCCTGAAGGCCGGCGTGACGAGACGGACTTCCGCCACACCCACGACCTACTGACTGAGCTTCAGCGTTGGGAAGAGCTGGGCGGGACGGAACGGTACTATTTCGATGAGTCAGGCTTTACCCAGTCCTTCGCCTTGCCTTACGCCTGGAGCCCTATCGGCCACCCTCGGGAAATGCCGGCCTACTCACACAGTCGTCGCCTGAACGTGCGGATTTATTGAGTCGTCAGGGCAAGCTGATCTATCACGCGACGATGGCGACCATCACCACCGAGGTGGTCATCGAGACCTTTGACCACCTGGTGGCCCAGAAACCGCCGGACGCATTTGCCATCGTGGTGCTGGACAATGCCAGCGTCCATCGCTCGGCGCATTTCCAGCGCAAGCGGCTGGATTGGCTGAATCAGCGGGTGCATGTCGTCTATCTCTCGCCGTATTCGCCAGAACTGAACCTGATCGAGATTCTCTGGCGCAAGGTCAAGTATGAGTGGCTGCCGTTGACGGCTTACGGAAGCTTCATGTCCTTGAAAGACCATGTCCATAAAGTGCTGTCAGGTTACAGCAGCGAATACCGGATTACTTTTTTATAGGTACTTAACAACGGATTCCGGTTCGCTCGACCACCCAGCGATGACGCCCGGGTCACTGACCGTCTTCCACGCCCCGACGGGCAATGCAGGGTTGGTTACCCCGGGCTCGGCACGATCGTCGGCAGCCCCGATGATCGTACGCCTTATCCGCATGCAGCTTGTTGGGACGACGACGAGGCCGCCCCGGCCAGCCTGAAGATAGGGGCGAAACGCTCTCAAGCAGCGTTGTCAACGCCAATGAAGATTGTCCGCTTTTCATCACTTCAGATTGTCCGGTTTTTATCCGTGCTCTTTCATCGGAACAGACTCAGGCTCTTGTGAGGTGTCGTTCTCCTTGGGGGTGGGGGTGGTGACTAAACCGGCGCGTCGCTTGTCTTTCAGCCGGTAGCTCTCGCCTTTGATGTTCAGGGTGGTCGAATGATGCAGCAGCCGATCCAGGATTGCCGTGGCGATGACCTGGTCGCCGAAGATCTCGCCCCAGTCCATGAACGACTTGTTCGAGGTGAGGATAGTGCTGGCCCGCTCGTAACGCCGATTAATCAAGCGGAAGAACAGGCTGGCTTCCTCGCGGGTCATCGGCAGGTAGCCCATCTCGTCCAGCACCAGGACCTTGGGGTAGGTCAGCTGCTGAAGTTGTCGATCGAGACGGTTCTCCTGACGGGCGCGCATCAGCGTGCTGACCAGCCGGTCCAGCGTCATGAACAGCACGCGGTGGCCGGCTTCGGCGGCTTTTACCGCCAGAGCCACGGCGAGGTGCGTCTTGCCGACACCGGGCGGGCCGAGCAGCACCACGTTCTCGCCGCGTTCGACGAAGCCCAGGCCGGCCAGGTCGCGCACGATCTTGTGATC
>NZ_JAHCLU010000026.1 GCF_018448785.1 Halomonas jincaotanensis
CGACATCAATGCAGCCAGGAATATCCGAACCGCCGGGCTGGCGGGGTTAGCCTGTGGAGCGACTGGAGCGGGGGCAGTGGCCTAGCCGTTGTCTAGTGAAGGCGTGTCGAAGCAGGAAGGTTCTCGGGGTGACCCAAGAACCCTCGCTCAAAGCGCGTAGCGCGGTGGGCGGGGAGTGTCAGCGCGGTCTACGTATGCCACTCCAAGTACCATAAATGCTGTCGCGGACAAAGCCCCAGTCTCCCCAGAAAACATCCATATTGTCCTTTGGAACATTGAAGACAAAATAGCCACCAGTGTCCTGGAGCGCCCACTGTCCTGTAATGGAAATCACCTCTTGGTCAATGATGTACTTTATATTAGAAAGATCTCCAGTGACCTCGTTGTTGGTTAGTTGATATGTCCCAGAGTCGCCTTTAAGATCCACACGTGCTCGAACTCGACTTCCATCGGCATTCGTGTAACTGGTATCCCACGAACTTGCATGGAGCCGAGGGAATTGTGCTGTCGGTGGCGGCATCCTCATTATATTTGGGTTTTCACGCTCGCACATGGGCTGAGAAACTTCTTTGCCAGTCTCGATAAAACAGTGGAAGTTTCCGTTAAGGTCTGCGGGTGCAATTTCAAACATTTCGCCAATAGTCGGCAAGTCGCTCGGTGGCGGGAACCATGATTCATCGATTTCCTCGATTCGTTCGCGTCGGTACTCCGGGCTGAGGAGCGAGTATCGCTCCGTTGCTAAGTCGAACCAGCCGATGAATTGCTTGGTAGCCGTATCGAAATAGTACGCCTTATTTGGCGCTTTATCATAAACGATAACTATTTGCTGTTGATACGAGAGGCTGCTTTCCGGGTTTTTCGCGAACCAAAAGGTCGACCTGAGGCGTTTTTCAGAGTCACGGGTCCAACCGTCAGATTTTTCTCCGTTTGTGTAAAATTGGTCAGGGTGCCGTAGTTGTACCTGAGCAGCAGCGAAATCAACCCAGCACGCGATAGCGAAAGAAAAAATCATAAAAGTTGCCAGTCTCATGTTTATCCTCTTTCGATGTGAATTGCCTTCGGTGCTCATCATGGGGAGGCGATTTTGTTTACCAAGTTTTTTGGTGGTTACTTTTCGTCCTCGAGAGGTGGCGGCGGCTTAGCTTCCACCGCCGCTGGCCTCTCCTGTGCTGCATTGCCAGCGGGAGGCATGACCGGTATGTCCCTTGCTGTAATAGGTACTTCCGCTCTGTATTCAATCGGCTTGTACAGGCACGCGGCAATTAAAATCATGCCGCCAAGTGCAAAAAACAATCCGGGACTAGCACTGCGCAAGCTGATTTCGCCTTTAGCATGCTCGGCCCCGAGGGCTCCTTGTACGGAATAAGCAGCTTCGATTCCAAACCACGTCATCATCAGGCCTATATAGATGCACACGTAACCGATAATCATACCGAACGCGACTTGCACGGAAGATGCTAACGCCATTTTCTCGGCTGTATCATCCGTTACGAACCGCGTCCCAATAATAACAATAAGAAAAACCGCAAATAACATCGTAACAATCAGAAGTGGGAGGAAATACCTGCCGACGATCGTGGCAATATTGACTCGAAGTGCCTGCAAGTCGGTTGGTGAATCGGTACCACTTCCAGTGGATTCGGTTGCGTCGCTCGACGTTGAAAATTCTGAGTGATTCATTCTGATCCCTCGCGGCCCGTTTCGAGCGAACAGATTAATCATGGTAGGCGATGGCCTGAGCACACTCCCGCTCAGGCTAACCTCCATGGTCTGAGTTTCATGCTATGTGCTCGTACTGATGATCCGTTGTTCCTTCGAATTACTTTAAATCAGGTTAGGTCAATTTCGTCATGAGTACCACAAAGCAGCCCGACGTTGGCGGGCTTCTTGATATTTAGAAAATATTGAATTAGCTTATGGCGATAATTCCCGGCGGATCATCAGGGGGTTTGCTCCTCAAATCCTTGCCTCTCAAATCAGAGGTCACCTGGCATACGCCACTGTTCTCGTTAATGATGCGGCTGGAGATGGTCGTCGGGAGCCCATAGTGCAGGTCGACAGCCGATCCGCCATCAGCTTGACCAGTAGCATCTGCACGTCGATGGCAGCGTGCAGGGAAGGGAGCCCATACGGTCTTCCTTGAGCTGCTGTCGGACCCTTTCGAGGGTCTCCTCGACGTTGATATCGCTGATGGTCATTTTACCCGATGGGATGGTAGGCGAATGGTACTACTATTCCAGAGAAAACAGTGGGTTGGTGAGGCTTAGGTGCTACCAGTGGGGAGGTTTCGTTTTTTTCATGCTATTTTATTATACTTTAATTAAAATTAAGTATCAAAAAATTGCCACTTTTAGATTTTTTTTTCACACGTAAGTCGAGTGACGCCTACACTAAACGTTATTCATTCCTTTAGCTTCAAGAGAAGGGCAGGAAGTGTGATTTGAATGTATTAGCGTCGCTTATCTGCAGCACAGCAATGAGCCAGGGGCGTCGCGTTATTACATGAAGTTTGTTGTTGTCGGCAAGGCATGTAAAAAATATGTCTTGCCTAGAACATGTCGGGTATATATGGGTATATATAGAGTTACATCGACGATATGTATACAAGCTAAGCGGCTCGAACATAGTGAAATGTATCATGCCTCTAGTCAGATTTTCGTTGAATCTGACCCAACCACGGTGCAGCGGCTTTTAGCTGTGCTGGGCAAGGCGGTAGCGTACCCGTTTACCAAACAAGCATCGAGATACAAGCACAACAATGCAGCTCTCTTGATAGTCCGCTTTCCAAAGTCAAGTTTCAAACCCTGGGCGGCCAGAGCTGGCCAATCGATCACTATCGAAACGTGGACGTAACCTATCCCTGGGTAAGCAGAGGCATCGCAAACCAGGTGGATCTTGTCCAGAGTGCCCAGAACCGGTGGCGACGAATCAAGTACTTCCAGAAGCGGGAACTGGTCGTCAAAACGTGAAGTTCCGGGAGGGGGGAGCAATTGACCGATCAGTCAGACAGGAGCGCTGCCTGACCGCTATCCACAACTTCTGACATTAACTCGTCTTGTTGTGAATTTCGGCGGCGGCTAAACCAACTACTCTACTTAAGCGGTTCGTCACGGGCAGCGGAACCAACCGTCTGAGCAACGTTTTGTCTGTCGCTCAAGGTGGTCCGATTCGCGAGCGCGGGAGGGCCGGCCAGCAACAGCCGAGGAGAAACCGGCATGTCCAACTACATGCATCCGGGCGTCTATATCGAACATGTGCCATCCGGCCTTCTGGCCATCGAGGCGGCCTCGACTTCGGTTGCGGTCTTCATCGGCCCGATCCGGCGCGGCCCGGTCGGCGAGCCGGTCTACATCACGAACGGTGACCAGTTCGCCGCACAGTTCGGGGATCTCGACGGCCAGGCGGGAGGGATCCGCAACCGCGGGCAGAGTGCGGACTTCTTCGGGCATGCGGTGCAGGCCTTCTTCGCGAATGGCGGAACGAAAGCCTATATCGTGCGGGTTGCCGAGGACAATTCCGGCAACCTGAGCGCGGCGGAGACCGCGATCCCGAATCCGGAAGACGCGACCGCGGGCTTTACCGTGACCGCGGTCAATCCGGGGCTCTGGGGGGACGCGATGGTCGTCCGGCTCTTCCCGACGGACAGCGTTCTGCCGCCGGATCTGGAACTCGGCTACACGTTCGAGATCGGAATCGTCGACGACGGGGACTTCGTTGCGCTGGAGAGCTTCACCGGAGCTCAGATGTCGGGGGCGTCACCCCAGTCGATCGAAGGTGTCGTCAATGACGGGTCTACGCTGGTCAACATCGCGGCGGGACCATTGAGCGGCACGGGAGCGATCGGACCCGTCCAGTCGGTCGGGATCCGCAGTGGCCCGTTGCAGATAGCCGCCTCGGGTCAGGCAGAGGTCGGCGGACGAGCCGTGGACATCAGCGTTGGCGGCAACACGGTCACCGTCGGCTTTGCGGTCAACACCGCTGATATCGGCGCCATCGCGCAGCAGATCCAGGATCAGGTCCGTGCGGAACTTGCAGGCGTTCCCGACTTTACCGCGCGGGTCGAGATCGACGGTGCCGAATCGCACCTGGTGCTGCGGTCCGGTCTTCTGGGAACGTCCGGCGACGTCACCGCGGCGGCGCCAGCTTCCAATTCCGCGTTGACGATCCTGGGGCTCGGGGCGGCCGCGACCAGCAGCGCGATGCCTCCGCAGGATATCACCGGTGGCGGCTTGATCGAGGCCTACCTGAACGGCGGCGGCGACGGTGAGCCGGCCCCGGGGCTTGCGCTCTACCAGTCCGTCTATACGACGCTGCGCGACTATCGCGACATCTCGATCATGCTCCTGCCTGGCCTCAACTGGATCGAGGCGGGGGACAATTCCATCATCCAGTCGGCAATCACCCACGCGGAATTCATGCAGAACCGGATGTTGATAGTCGATCCTCCTGACACCGCCGTCATCGCCAACCGCCTGACGACCCCGAAAGACGTCAAGCATCTGGGCGTGTCGACGTCCCCCTATGTGGCACTCTACTATCCGTGGCTCGACGTCGCGAACCCGTATTATGACGCCGACACCGCTGCCAACCTGCCCAAGACCTTCTCGATTCCGCCGTCGAGCTTCGCGGGCGGACTCTGGGCCAGGATCGACGGGACTCGGGGCGTCTGGAAGGCCCCAGCGGGATTGGAGGCAACGGTCAGGTCGACCGTGGGCCCGAATGTCCTGATTGGCAACGCGCTTCAGGACAACCTCAACGAGTTCGGCGTCAACTGCCTGCGCGCGATCATCGGGCCCACCGTCATCTGGGGTGCGCGCACACGCGCGACCAAGACCAAGCCGGAATACCGGTATGTGCCCGTTCGGCGAACCCAGAACATGATCGGCGAGAGCCTCTACAACGCGCTTCAGGCGGTGGTTTTCGAACCCAATGACCACAAGCTCTGGTCGAGCCTGAGAGCCAATGTCGGCGCGTTCATGGATACGCTGCATCGTGCGGGCGCCTTCCAAGGCGAGAAAGCCTCTGACGCCTACTACGTGAAGTGCGGGCTGGGATCGACCATGACCCAGGCGGATATCGACGCGGGCGTGGTGCGGGTGGTGGTGGGCTTCGCCGCTCTGAAGCCCGCCGAGTTCGTCGTCGTCCAGATCAAGCAGATCGTCGGTCAGGCCCGTTGAGGCCTGACCCGCCGCAACCAGACAGGAGGAGGGCCCGATGCCTGCCCCAACCTTTCCCGCGAACGCGCATCGCTACGATCCGTATCGCACCTTCAAGTTCCAGATCGTCATCAACGGCCAGGCCGTCGCCGGTCTGACCAAGATGGGCGCGCTGAAACGCACCACCGAGGCCGTGAAGTGGCGCTCCGCAGGCGATCCCTCCTACCAGAGAGTGATGCCAGGAGGGTCGAGCTTTGAGGCAATCGCGTTGGAACAGGGCCTGACCCACGATCCCATCTTCGAGGAATGGGCCAATGCCGTGAACAACGTTCGCGACGGGGACGCGGGAATGAGCCTCGTGAACTACCGCCGCGATGTCGTGATCAACGTGATGAACCTGCAGGGCGTGCCGGCGATCAGCTACCAGCTACGCCGGGCCTGGGTGTCCGAGTTCCAGGCACTGCCCGAGTTCGACGCCAACAACATGAACACCGTGGGTATCCAGACCATCACGTTGCAGCATGAAGGTTTCGTCCGGGACGAGGCCGTGGCCGAGCCGTCAGAGACCTGATCTGCATGGACCGGGCCCCCGAAACCCTGGTCGAGGCCTTCCCGCCAATGCGCTATCGTGCGCTGGACGGGCATGCCGAACTTGCCGTGGCCGAGGCGGCGGGCAGCGCAGGTTCGCGACCGGCGCGGGTTACGACGATCCTGGCGGCGCTCTATGCAGGTTTTGGTGAGGCCTCCGCGGATCAGGGAGCGGCGCGGAGGGTCTCTGCAGCGGGGCGGGAATGGCTGCTCCAGCGCGCGGCCCTGAGGTTCCGTGGCCAGTGGGAATGGTACGAAGCACCGTGTGACGCCTGCGGCGCGCGTTTCGACCTGCGCCTTTCCCTGACCGACATCCCGCGCACCGGTGCGGGATCGGGTTTCCCTGTCGCGGAGGTTTCCACGAGTCTCGGGCGGCGCCGTTTCGAGGCCCCGAATGGCGGTCACGAGGAGGCGCTGGCGAGCATGCGCGACGACGAAGATCCGCGCCGGGTCTTTGCTGCACTCTGCGGGCTGTCGGAGGCGGCAGAGGCCGAGGCGATCCGGTTCGACCTTCACGACCTCGCACGGATCGACGCAGCACTGGAGGCGGTCTCGCCCGATGTCGCGGACAGCGTCGAAGCGTTCTGTCCCGACTGTGGGTCTGCCTGTCAAGCCCGAATCGATCCGTTGACCTTCGCGTTTCCGCTTGTCGAGACGCTCCTGCGCGAGGTTCACGTGATCGCGTCCGCCTATTGCTGGACCGAACCCGAGATCCTTGATCTGCCGGTTGCCCGCCGCCGCGCCTATGCAGAACTGATCCGCGCCGAACGGGGCACGCCGCTGTCACGAGGGAGGCGGGCGTCATGAGCTTTTTAGCCCGCCTCGCCGCACGGGCCGCGCCGGCCCGGACCGGTATTGCGCCCAAGGGCATCGTTCGCCGTGCGGCGGCCGAGGAGACCGAGCAGGACGACGAACTTCAGGCGGTTCGCCGCCAGCCGCAGGAAGAAGAGGACAAGACGCAGGCCCTGCGCCGGCAGCCGGAG
>NZ_JAHCLU010000027.1 GCF_018448785.1 Halomonas jincaotanensis
GAAGAGGACGAGATGCAGGCCCTGCGCCGGCAGCCGGAGGACGAGGACGAGATGCAGGCCCTGCGCCGGCAGCCGGAGGAAGAGGACAAGACGCAGGCCCTGCGCCGGCAGCCGGAGGAAGAGGACGAGATGCAGGCCCTGCGCCGGCAGCCGGAGGACGAGGACGAGATGCAGGCCCTGCGCCGGCAGCCGGAAGAAGAGGACGAGATGCAGGCCCTGCGCCGGCAGCCGGAAGAAGAGGACGAGATGCAAGCCCTCCGGCGCCAGACGGAGGTGGAAGAGGAGCCTGTTCATATGCTCCGCCGTGCCGGATCGCGGCTTGGGCTTGACCCGGAAACGGCGCCCTTCCCCGAGGAGATGCGCGACGAGGGGGAGCCTTCCCCCCTCTCTGCGCTGCGCCGTGAGGATGCGGTGGCGGTCGGGATGCCGCCGGCCTTCGATCCCGTCGCGATGCCGGGAGCGCCGCCGATCGACCCCCCACACGGCGACCGCTTCACACGCCCCGCTGTCCATATCGACCAACTCGACGTGCTGATTCACGAACCCGCCGCCGCACCCGGCGCGGGGCATAACGCCGACCGCAGCCGCGCCATCCGCGCGCGTTACCTCAGGAGGCTCTGACCCGATGCCGGTTCCAGTCTCGTCCCTCTCGGTCGCGGTACAGGGCATCGCCGATTTTCTCGACAGCCAGTTCGGGGAGGAGGTGACGATCACGGTGGCGCATCCGCAGCGCGCCTCGGAGATCGCGCGCGGGGCAGGGGTGACGGCCCATGTTCTGAACATCTTCGCCTATCGGGTGGCGCCCTCAGGCTTCCATGCCGATCTCGGTGCCCACCAGACTCAGTTCATCCGCATCAACACGCTGCTGACGCCGTTCCCGGCGGATATCGACAACGCCGCCGACGATGCCGACATGCGGATCCTCGGCCATGCCATCCGGGCCCTGCAAAGCCATCCCGTCCTGCCGATCCCCACCGAGCCGCCGCTGCCCGGCGCGGCGATCACCGAGCCGCCCGACCGCAAGGAGTATCGGCTCGAGGCGATCATGCAGGCCCCGCTGATGGAAGAGATCAACCATATCTGGACGACGCAGGGGGGCGAGCTAGCTTATCGGCTGTCAGCCGTCTACGAGTTCGCCCTGATCCCGATCGAGCCGCTAGAGCCCAGGGGCGAGGCCGCGCCGCCCGAGACGCTGATCATCGACACCCTGCCGAACATAGCGAGAGCACTGGCGGGTTTCCAGGAACTGGGACCCGACAGCCACATCGTGCCAGTGGGCGATGGCGTGACGCCCCCGCCGGTGAACTGGACGCCGGTGCAGATGTTCGTCGAGGGGGGCACGTTGATCAACACGATCTCGGTGCTCGCCACGGCGACCGAGGCGACCGTGGCCGTGGCGGGACCGGCCGGGGGCGAGGCGGCGCTGCAGGTGATCTGGCGGCTGGGTGACGACAGCGAGAGCCCGCAGGCAGTGCAGATCATCCCCGTCGGCGCCCCCCTTCTCGACAACCCGGACGCGCAGGTGGTGCTGACGCTGTCGGTCCCGGCCAGCGCGGTCACCGGGACGGTGCGGGCACAGCCGGCGGCCAGCGGGGCGCCCGTGCCGGACAGTCCCTTCGGTAACGCCCTGACCCTGACCGTGATGTGAGGTGGCGATGACCTGTCAGCAGGAAAGCCCGGAACTCGACCTTCGCGGCCTCGACATGGAATGGGTCCGGATCGGCATGATGCTGACGCTGGCGGAGGCGATGCGCAGCGGGGTCGAGATCGGCGAGGCGTTCTCGAAGGGGTTCGCCGAAACCGGCGCGGCAGTGGCGGAGAACCGCGGGCGCGGCGTCTGGGCTGGTCTCGCCTCGCTGGTCGACACCGGCCTGCTTCGCGGCTTCCTGCAGATCGACCTCGATCTCCTGACGCTGGCGCTGGCCCCGGTGGCGCGCCCGGCTTATGGCCCCCGCCTGCAATCGCTGCAGCCGCAGGTGAACGCGCCCTGGCCGAGCCTCGCACTGGCGCAGGAACTGCTGATGCTCGATGACGGGGCCGAGATCGGTGTGCTCTACAACCGACTGGACGCGACCGCGCCGCTCGTCGCCGCGGGGCTCGTGCGGGTCACCGGCGAGGGCCCCTACCAGATGATCCAGCCGACGCCCGTCGCGCAGCGTGCCGTGCTGATGCGCTCGGGCGATGTCACCGCGCCGCCGGGGGCTAACCTGGAAACCCGCAGGGGGCGATGGCCGGATCTTGTCCTTCCCGAGAAGACGATGCGGTCCTTGCGCGACTTCACCGCCTGGCTGAAGTGGCGCGACCAGATCGCCGGCTGGGGAGGACGTGCGGCGGGCGGGCCGCTGGCGCTGTTTTCCGGCGCGTCGGGGACGGGCAAGAGCTTCGCTGCCTTGGTCATCGCCGGGGAACTTGCCGAGGCGACGGGCAGCCCTTGGGCGCTCTACACGCTCGATTTGGGCCGGATCATGTCGAAATACGTGGGCGAGACGGAGGAGAACCTGAACCGCCTGCTCGACGCGCTTGACGGCAAGCGCGCGTTCCTGCAGATCGACGAGGCCGACGGGCTGCTGGGCAAGCGCGGCGAGGTCACCGATGCCCGCGACCGGTACGCCAACCTGGAGGTCAGCCACCTGCTGTCGCGCTTCGAGCGGCATGCGGGGCCGGTGATCCTGACCACCAACCTGCGCGCCAATATCGACCCGGCCTTCCTGCGCCGCTTCCAGATGGTGATCGACTTCCCGTCGCCGGACGCGGACGCGCGTGCGGCGCTGTGGTCCACGCTGCTGCCGCCGGGGGCGCCGCGCTGCGCGACGCTGGACGTGGAGATGCTGGCGGGGGCCGCGCGGCTGTCGGGCGGCGCGATCCAGAACGCGGCGCACTATGCCGCCGTCCTGGCCGCCGAGGAGGACGCGCCCATTGCCCCCTGTCACCTCGCCCGCGCCGTCTGGGCGGAACTGGGCAAGGAGAACCGCCAGATCCGCCGCAGCGAGATCGGCGCGCTGGCCGCACACCTGGAGGAGGACGCATGACCCGTATCCGCCGCATGACCATCACCCTGCCGCCGCGCCTGCGCCACGTGGCGGAACACGAGGCACGGCGCATCGCGCGCGAGGCGGCCGCCCAGCTGGGTGACGACGCGCCGCGCCGCCTGTCGGTCACGGTCGAGGGGCGGGGCTCCTCGGGCCACGGGCTCGCCGCCGCCGTCGGGCGGAGCGTTGCTACCAGCACGAAGGGGTGGGGCTGATGGCCGTAGCGACCAGGGGCGTGCTGTTCGAATACGGGCTGTCGATCCCGCCGCTGGCGCTGGTCTTCGACTTCAACCCGCAGTCGATCTCGCGTTCGCGCACGGTGACGATCAAGACCGGCGACGCGCCCGGCAACCGCACCGGCTACGACTTCCTTTCGCCGCTGGAGACCACGCGCGTCGCTCAGGGCGTCGAACTGGCCGCCGAGGGGTTTTCCGTCGATATCCTGCTCGACGCCACCGACAGGATGGACGCGGGCGACAATGTGGCCGCGATGTTCGGGGTGCAGCCGCAGATCGATACGCTACGCTCGATGGTGGAGCCGAAATCGCAGGGCCCCGGGGGCCTGAAGACCCTGTCCAGCCTCGGGATCGGCGGCGCGCGCGCCTTCGAGCGGCAGGAAACGGCCTCGGTCCTGATCTTCGCCTGGGGGTTACAACTGCTGCCCGTCTTCCTGACCGGCGTGACCCAGAAGGAGTCGCTGCACTTGCCGAACCTGATGCCCTACCGCGCAGAGATGGGCCTGACGATGCAGGTCATCGAAAGCAACAACCCCTTCACCATGGCCGACAAGGTGCGTCAGACCGCGATGACTGCCCTGAACGCCGCGACCGGGTTCTGAGGGAGGCGGGGAATGGCATTCTTCAAGGGATCGGCCTACGAGTTCACCCCATTATTCGATCGGACGGAAACAGGGGCGGAGATATTTCGTGGCCTGCGCGCTCGACGCATCCGCCATCCTGATCCGGTCCTGGAACATACCGTGGCGCTGAAGGAGCGGCTCGACGGCGTGGCGCATGAGTATTACTCGGAAAGCCGGGACTGGCGCTGGCTGGTGGAGGCGAACCCCGACATCCTGTTTCCCGAGGACCTTTTATGGGACACGCGCCCACCGGACTATGACGAGGACGGCGACATGACCGATCCCGGCACGCTGGATGAGAACGGCCGCGAACGTGTCGGCCAGGTCATCATCGTGCCCAGGCGTGGGGAGGCGAACTGATGGTTTCGCTCTCTGCCATCGGCGGGCTTCTGGACCCGGGCTTCCGCAACCCGGCCTCCTGCCTGATCGAGGCGGGAGCGGGCTATCAGAACATCGGCGCCATCGCGCCCCTTGTGGCGACGGTCGATCTGCAGATGAGCCGCGAAGAGGCCGGGGCAGGCACCATCGTCATCGAGGACCGCCGCGGCAGCGACGGCAAATGGGTGGCGGCCGATAGCGGTCTTTTCACTCGCTGGGCGCCGATCCGGGTCAGCGCCGATTTCGGCACGCGCCAGGACGTGATCCTGACCGGCTACATCCTGCGGCTGAGCCCCGAATATCCCGGCAACGCCGCGGAGGCCAAGCTGACATTGGAGGTGCAGGACGAAAGCGCGATCCTCTCACGTGAACAGATGCGCCGGGTCTGGGGCGAGGACACACCGATGCCCGATCTCGAAATCCTGCGCGAGCTTGCCTCGGATGTGGATCTGGCCGTCGATCCAATGTCGGGGCAGGGGCAGTCCAGCCGCGCGCTGTCGCAGGAGGGAACCCCGATCCAGTTCCTGCGCGAACGCGCGCGGGCGAACGGGTATGAACTGATCTTCCGCGAAGGCCAGGTCTATTTCGGCCCCAAGCGGCAGGATGGCACGCCGCAGGCGCCGATCATGGTCTATGCCGGCCGGGACACTAACTGCCGGACCTTCAACCTTGGCGATGCCGGGGACACGCCCGACCAGGTCCGCGCCGACCAGGCCCCACGTGAGGAAGGCGCGACGCCCGAGGTCATCACGCTGATCCCGGACGAGCCGGTCCTGGGCTCGACGCCCGCCGGGGCGGAGGGCGCCGGTCTGGGCGCGCCGTCGGTCTGGCGGGTGGGGGCGGAAGGTGACGAGACGATCGAGGAACGCACCGCCCGCGCCCAGGCGCTGGTCAACGAGCACGCCTTCAAGCTGCGCGGCTCGGGCGAGTTGGACGGCTCGCTCTATGGCCATGTCCTTCTGCCCGGCGCGCTGGTGACCATTGACGGGCCGGGGAGGCGATACGGCGGCCTCTATTACGTCGACAAGGTTTCCCATGCCTTCAATACCGAAGGCTATACCCAGACTTTCGAAGTGATGCGCAACGCCACCGGCGAAAGCGCCGCGCCAACCAGCCCGCTGAGCGGCGCGGCCTCGGCCCTGGGGGGTCTGTTCTGAGGAGAGTGCGATGGACGAATTTCAGCTTCTCGAAGATGTCGCTCGCAGGCAGGCCACGAAATACTGGGGCAAGTACCGTGGCTTCGTGACGAATACCGATGATCCGGAAAACCGGGGTCGGGTGAAGGTGACGGTGCCGTCCGTGCTGGGCGAGAGTGAATCACAATGGGCGGAACCGGCCTTTCCCTATGGGGGGGGCGCGGCCTTCGGCTTCGTCGCGGTGCCGCCGGTCGACAGCGCTGTCCTGGTCGAATTTCTCGAAGGCGACGCCTCGGCGCCGATCTGGACGGGGGCGCTGTGGCGCACGGCCGCCGAGGTGCCCGAAGTACATACCGGTCAGGAAACCAAGGTCTGGAAGACAGAAAGCGGCCATCGGCTGGTCTTCGATGATACGGACGGATCGGAGAAGGTCACGCTCCATTCCGCCGCCGATGCGGTGGTTGAGTTGAACCACGAGGGATCCTTGGCCCTGACCGACGCCTGCGGCGCCCATGTCACTATTGACGCGGCGGCGGGCGAGATCGTCATCGAGGACGCCAACGGCAACTCGATCACGCTGTCCTCGTCGGGCATCGCCTGCGCCGACGCGGCCGGGAACGAGATCGTCACGTCCGCGGGCGGCGTCGAGGTCAAGGGCACCACCGTCAAGATCGAGGGACAGTCGGTCAGCCTGGGCGGGGCGGGCGGCGAGCCGCTGATCAAGGGGCAGACCTTCATGGCGATGTTCAATTCGCACACCCATCCCTGCACGGCGCCCGGCTCGCCCTCCGGTCCGCCGCTGGTGCCGCTGACGCCTGCCGCGCTGACCATCAAGACGGTGGCGTCATGACGGGGCAGCACGAAACCCGGCTGCTGCGCGTGGCCTACATGAAGTTTCCCTTCCGTCTGGAGCGCGAGGGCCCGGCCACATCGACGCGGATGGACCATATCCGTGAGCAGGTGATGCAGGTCCTGTTCACCAGTCCCGGCGAGCGTGTCTTCCGCCCCGAGTTCGGCTTCGGCGCGCGCAGGCATGTGTTCGAACCCAACGCTGCGCCCTTGTGGGAACTGGCGCGCAACCGGTTGTTCGGATCGCTGGCCGAGGCGCTGGCGGGCGAAGTCGATCCCAAGACCTTGAAGGTGGAGGTTGGGCCGGGTCCGAACGAGCCCGAGGTCCTTCTGGTCACCATCACCTACACCATCGCGGCGTTGCAGAAGGAGGAGAGCCTCAGCTTCACCTTGTGAAGCGGGCATCAAGATCATGGCAGAGCTTCCCCCCCCCAAGCTCGAATTCGATCGCGGTTGCCCCGATTGCGGCGAGCGTCGCGTTGTGCTTCCGCCGCCGCTGCCCGGCGTTCCGGACGATTTCGACTGGAAGGCCCGCGACTACGACAGCCTGCGGCTTTTCCTGATGCAGGAACTGGCGTATCGCTTCCCGGCCCGCCGCCGCTGGACCCCGGCCGATATGGAAGTGGTCATCGTCGAGCTTCTGGCCGCCGCCTTCGACCGCGCCTCGCACGCGCTGGATGCGGTGCAGGGCGAAAGATACCTGGCCACGGCGCGGCGGCCGCCATCAGTCCGCAGGCTGCTGAAGCTGATCGGCTACGACGCCGCCGAACGCGTCCGCGACGAGGTGCTGGACAGCCTGCCGCCCCCGCCCGAAGGGGTGACCGAGACGCGCGAGGAACAGGTGGAACGTTTGTGGCGGCTGGAGCCGGGGCTGATGGAGGCCGCGCGCGCCGAAGGTCCGCGCCTGATCGCCGAACAGCGCCGGATGGTGACGCTCGACGACCATGAGACGGGTATTTCCGCCCATCCGCTCGTCTCCCGCGCGCAGGCGCGGCTTGTCTGGACGGGGGCGTGGAACACCATCCTCGTCGCCGCCCTGCTGGAGGCCGACCGTCGCCTGGACGAGCCGCTGCCGCTGCCGGAGGCGGGCGGGGAGGCCGACCTCCTCTGGCGGCGGATCGAGGATTTTCACCACGACCAGAGCATCCCCCTACCGGCTGCCGGCGGGTCCGTCACGTCCCGGCATCTCCTGCGGTCGCTGATCGAATTGCGCAGGATGATCGGGGCGGAGGTGTTCCTGGAGGATGCGAAACCGGCCGCCATCACCTTCACCCTCTCTATCCGCGCCAAGCCCGGCTACTTCCGCTCGGAGATGAAGCAGGCGCTGGCCGATGTCTTCTCCGCGGATGAAGGCGACTTCTTCCAGCCCGGGCGGCTCGATTTCGGCGACGACCTGTTTGCCTCCGATATCATCGAGGCGGCCATGGCCGTCGATGGTGTTGCGGTGGCCTGTCTCAACCGGTTCAAGCGTGTGGGCTCCGGCTGGCCCGACCGCAGCGCGCAGGGCTTCATACCGGTAGAGGCCGATGAATACGTCCGCTGCCTGAACATCCGGGGTGAGCCGGAGAAAGGCTATTTCCGCCTGATCGTAAATGGGGGAGAGACCGGATGAACGGCAACCCGGACCGTTTGAACAAGCTTACGGATCTCACGCACTGGAACAGGGCGGGGCTACCGCGGTTCGAGTATGTCGATGGGGACGCGGCGGTCTGGCTCGAAGAACTCCGGATCGCCATGATGGGTCTGGCCGCCCGCGGCGCGGAGATGGAGGAGCGCCTGCCGGAAACCTGGCGCGGTCGCTTCTCCCTGGACATGGACCAATGGCCCGAACCAGCGGAACGCGAGGCCTTCGTAGAGGCGCTCGTCTGGAAGACCCTGGCCCGTGCCTTCCCTGACCGGCCCGAGACTGCGCGGCGGCACAATGCCCGGCTGCTGAACCAATATGCGTTGAACAGCGGCGAATACGGCTGGGAGATCATGCGTGCGGCGGCGCGGGCGTCCCATGTGCTGCTCGGTCATCTGAACGCTTACGCGAACGAAGGGTATCTGCGGACCGCGACCCAGTGGGAGAACCTCGTAAGGCTGTCCTTTATGGTCAATCACCAGCCGGCGCCGCCGACCTCGGCCGTGACCACGGTGGGGTTGATCGTGGATCCCACCGATGACGGCAAATCCGTGGAAATCGGCCGGGGGCTGGCGATGAAATACACGCCGCCCGAGGGCGGGGCACCCGTCCTCTTCGAGACGCTGTCGCCGCTCAAGGTCCATCCCGATCTCAATGCCACCCGCGTGATCGGGTGGAATAGCGATCCCGATACGCTGCAGAAAAGAGATGACTGGATCGATGACCCCGAGGCCGATATCGCGCCCGGCTCGGTGGCAGTGCTGTTCGGTTCCGGGGCCTCACAGGCGGTGTCGGTTATGCACGCCGAGCGAAATGAGGAGACCGGGGTCGCGGATATCACGCTGGACGCGGCAGGACCGATGCCGACCCGGGGCAGCGCTATCCTGCATCTAGGCCCAAAGGCGGTCACCACCGCCGCGCCGCGATCGACGGACGGGGTGCTGGTTCTCCGGCTCGACACGGCGTCGAACTACCCGATCAACTCGATCATCCGGCTGCAAGACGCGGGGCTGTCGGGGCTGGACCGGCACCGCCGGGTGCTGGCGAATACCGACGGGTTCCTTAAACTCGATTTCGACGGCGTGCCCGCACTCGGCTCGGGCGACGTGGTGACTATCGAGTCCATGGTGCCGGTATCCGACGTGGGTTCGGGCGCGACAGCGTCGCGGGATTTCGGCAGCATCGCCTACTATGCCGATATCGACGGTGTCGTGCACGAGGCCGAGGGCGACCCGCTCTACGCCGAGGTCGGCAACGGTGTGCAGCTGTTCTCGATCCGGGCGCAGGACGAGATCGCCGATGATATCGTGAACCGTGGGATCGAGAGCGTCATCATCGGCTACAGCTATGCCGAGTATGTTGATGCCGTGGGGCCACTGTTCTCGCCCGTGCCCGGCTCCAAGCAGGAACGCGCCGCAGTCGTCAACGCCCCGCCCTGCGTTGTGCCGGACATCGACGCGCCCGAGCGTGTCGTCAGTTTCACGGGCAAGCCGCCGAAATCGCTGGAGGTGGGATCAGTCTATTTCCGCCGCGCCCGGGCCGGTTCCGATCCCGAGCTGCAGGGTGTCGAAGTGCTGAACGCCGCCCTTGTCGTCGCCGGGGTCGCCGTGACTGCGGATGGCTATGCGATCCAGTTCGACGGCCGGGTGTGTACCGGTATGGCCGTGTTCAAACCCGATGCGCACGATTTCCACGGCCCGATGACGCGACGTCTGCGCCCCGTCGATCATGACCGCAATCCGACACCGGCCTTCGACGGACCGGAAATCATCCTGACCGGTATCGGGCAATTCGCGCGCGAATTAATCCGGCTGGGCAAGCCGTGCCTGGTCGAGGACGAAACCGGCGCGGTCGATCCGGTGCGCGCGGTCCTGGTCGAGGCGGTCGAGGTGGAGACCGGCGGCACGGGGCTGTTAAAGCTTCTCTTCGAGCCGGCCGAGGGGCTGGCCGGGTTCCGCAAGGGCTGGACCACCCTGAACCTCAACGCGGTCGAGTGCAGCCATGGTGAAACGAAGAGTCCCAAAGTTCTTGGATCGGGCGACGCCGAGAAGGCCGCGCAGCGTTTCGCCCTCGGCGCGCGCGAGGTCAGCTTCGTTCCCTCGACGGTGGCGGAAACCGGCGTGGCGCCGGATATGGACATCTCCGTTGACGGAGTGCTTTGGTCCTATCGCGACCTGATCGATCCGACGGCGGACGGCACCGAAAGTTACGCGGTGTCGATGACCGAGGAAGGCCGGCTCGTGGTCCATTTCCGCCGCCGCCTGCCCACGGGCACGGACAATGTCGTCGTCAGCCGCTACCGCACCGGGGTCGGCCCCAAGGGGGCGGTTCCAGCGTGGTCCTTCGCCAAACCGATGAAGAAGCATCGTTACGTGCGCGCTCTGACGCAGCCTTTCGCGGCGACGGGCGGCGCGGATCGCGAACCGGTCGGCGATCTGCGCGTCAATGCGCCCGCGCGACTGGCCGCGAATGGCCGGGCGGTGTCGCTGAAGGATTTCGAGCGGCTCTGCCGACGCCGGTCGGATGTCTGGCAGGCCTGGGCGCGGCCGGTGGTTCAGCCGGGTGTCCGACGCCGCGTGGCCATCGTCATCGTGCCGGCGAATGGCGGGACCATCGGCCCCACCTTGCGAGAAGTGCTGACGGAGTTCGTCGAGGCGCGCGCCTTGCCCGGTATCCGGGTCGATCTGGAGGATTACGAAGCCATCCGCCTGATCATCACCGCCAAGATCCGTATCGATATCGAGACGTTCGACAAGACGGAGATACAGGCGGCGGCCCAGGCCGTGCTGATCACCGAATTCGCGCTTAAGCGCCGGGGTCTTGGCCAGCCCGCCTATATCTCCGAGGTGGCCGCAGCGCTGGAGCGGGTCGAGGGGGTGGAGACGGCAACTGTTCCCGGCTTCGCCGTCCAGCCCACGACCGCCATCCGCCGCACGGCGATGTCCGGCGGCGCGCCCTCGGCCTTCTTCCCCTTCGAGAACCAGGTCATCTTCGCCGCGCCGAAAACCGCCGGTGCCGACATGACCGTGCAGGTGGAGCCGATATGATGGAACCGTCGGACCTCAAATCCCGCGCGGGCCAGCTTCTCTACCGCGAATTGCCCGAGGAGTATCGCTACCGGGACCCGGCTCCCGAACCGGGCGAGTTGGGAGATCTGGAAGCCTATCTCCACGGTTTCGGTCACCTACTGGACCTGATCCGCGGCACAACCGAACAGGCCTATGCCGACGCCTTCGCCGAAACCGCGGATAACGGCCGTGAGATCCAGGCCTGGCTGATCCCATACCTTGCCGAACTGGTGGGCGCGGAGCTCCGCGCGCCCGACCCGCCGGCGCGGCGGCGGGAATTGAACGAGACGGTCGCCTGGTACAAGTCCAAGGGAACGCTGACCTCTGTCGACGAGATTTCGGACGTGATCAGCGGAGCCGAGGCCGTGGTGGTCGAGGGCTGGCGCCGCACCCTGACCACGCCGCGCATGACCCTGCCGCCCTTCACCTCACCGGCCGTCTCGATGGGCGACGGAAGCCCGATGGCGGCCCCCGGACTGCCGCAGGGGACACCGGATATCCGCTACGCGAACCGCGCGGCGATCGACGAGGACGGCGCCAATCCACTCTACGCGATCCGCGTGCCGCAGCGCGACGATTTCGGCCGCGAGATCGAGCCGCTCGTCCTTCATTGGCAGCCCCGGAACCGGCGCGGAGCGCCCTGCTTCCCCGGCGCCTACGACGATACCTCACTCCGTTCGCCCGACCTGCGCGCACCCACGGTCCGCGACGTCGGTCCTCATCCTAACCGCACCATCGTCCATGTCCGCCCGCCCGAGGGGTTTTTCGCCAGCGGGCTTAACGGCAGCGAGTTCGCGCCCACGGTGGACGATATCCAGATCGACCCGGACGAGACCGCACAGCAACCCTTCGGACCGCAAAAGGTCTTCGAGGCGCTCGGGTTACTGGACGACGAAACGGCTGGGGCCCTGATGATCGACGGCGAGATCATCCTGCCCGACTCGCTGGTGGTAGAGGGCAACCTGACGATCCCGGCGGGCACCGACATCCTGTTCCACGACCTGATCTTCACCGGCGCGCTTACGCTGGACGATCCGGAAACCCGCCTGACCATGAACCGCTGCGCCGCCGAGCGGGTGGTGCTGAATCACCTGACAAACGACCCGGCCCTCACCGCAACCGACTGCCTGTTCAACACTCTTAGCGGCGGAGTGGGGTTTGCCCAGCTCATCTACTGCACGGTGATGGAGAGCACGGAACTGGAGCGCATCTGGGCGTCGGACTGCATCTTCAACGGACCGATGGTGGATCTGGATTGTTCGGGCGACGACACCTGCATCCGCTACTCGCGCGTGCCGAGCCTGACCGAACTCGGCGATTGCGGCGCCGACAAGTCGCCCACAAACACCGATGACGACCCGAACTTCATCC
Organism: Halomonas jincaotanensis; assembly: GCF_018448785.1. Lineage (GTDB taxonomy): Bacteria > Pseudomonadota > Gammaproteobacteria > Pseudomonadales > Halomonadaceae > Halomonas > Halomonas jincaotanensis. The sequence goes on from NZ_JAHCLU010000027.1 coordinate 12,315, forward strand.
GGCTGTGGTTCGAGGCGGGCGACGACTGCATCTTGCGACCCGCGCTTTACGGCGAGCCGGGGGCTGGGGTGCTGGACCTCACCTCCTCGGACCGGCTGCGTGCCGAGGACGAGGGCGAGATGGGCGCCCATCATCACATGTTCCACGTCGCATCCATTCGCGCACTCGAACTGAAGCTGACCGATTACCTGCCGCTGGGGCAGGAGATCTCGATCCGATACGACCCGTATCTTTCGCGCCCGCCGGTCCGGGCCGAATAGCAAGGAGGCCGACCGATGAAAGGCAATATCTCGCGTGACAGCCACCGTCCGGGGAAACGCTATTCCGGGGTCTTCCAGGTTCAGGGCGGCATGGTCACCGATGCCGATCTGGGTGAGCAGGCGAAGATCGCCCGCGGGCGCACCAACGGTCTGGGCGATGACACCGCCGGAAGCGGCGTTCCGGTGGATGGCGGCGCAGTGGAACTGGAGGGCACACGGCTGGTTCCCGGTGTCGTCTATGCCGAGGGGCGGCGCGGCGAGGTGCAGGCAGCCGGGGAAGTGTCTGGTCCGCTGGAACTGTATGGCGTGCAGGTCGATTTTCCGCTTGCCCCGCCGATGCCGGAGGACGGCGAACACGTCGTCTACGCCGATATCTGGGACCGGATGGTCAGCCAGTTGGAGGAGCCGCTTCTGTCGGATCCCGGCCTCCATGGAGCAGAGACGGCCTTCCGCGCACGCACGATGGCCCAGATCAAGTTCGCACCGCTGGATCAGACCGACGCGCTCGGTCAGCCGGACGGACCGATCCCCGAAATCGGCACGGGCGAGATGACCGTCACCCCGGCCGACCCCGAAACCATCGCCGACGAGTGCGACCCTTGTGCCGACACCGTGGCTGCCGAGCAGACCGTGGCCAATGCACTGTTCCGGATCGAGGTCGTGCATGTCTTGGGCGATCCTCAGAACCCGGACAGTATCCGCATCGCCTGGTCGGCGGAAAACGCCGCCGCCATCGCGCCGGCCACCGTCAACACCGAGGATTTCGGGCGGGCAGGCGCGGTCTACGAGTTCTATTCCACCGTCACCGAATGTCATCTGGGTGTCCATGAGCAGAACGGCGAAATGGCACGGTCGAGCTTCGCCATCAGTCTGACCGAGGGACCCGAAGATCCGGCCCCGCCGGAGGGTGGCGACTGGCCCTTCGTCCGTCGCTGGGACGGAATGGCGGTGATCGATTTTGCCAACGGCAATGTCGAGGACGAGGGCAACGGAACCGTCAGCCTGTCGGGCGGCACGGTCAGCCTGACCAATGACATCTTCACCGCGGAGATCGCCTTTGATGGACGGGCCATTGTCGCGGGCGACTACTGGCTGATCGAGTTACGCCGCTTCGCCGATGAACCCGTGCGCGCCGTGCAGGCCCTGCCCATCGGAATCCTCCACAGCTACTGCCCGCTGTTCCGGGTCACGGACGGTGCGATTGAACCACTGACAGACGCCGAAACCCGCCGCTTGTCCTTCCCGGCGCTGGCGAACCTGCCGGCGACACATGTCGGGTTCGTCAACCACTGTCCGACGCTGTACGACGACGCCGAGAACGTGCAGGAGGCGCTGGATAACCTGTGCTCGATCGAGGCGGCCGATATCGCCTTCGATCCCTCGGACTGCCCGCGCCTCTATGACGAGGTGGACAATGTTCAGGACGCGCTGATCAACCTCTGCCGCGTCGATTTCGGCAACGAGCGGCTTCTGCGACTCCTGCATGACTGGGGCGTGGTCTGCGGGGTGATCCCTCGACGGGTCACGCAAGGCCCGGCGATGGTTGCCATCTCGGGGGGCGCTATCCTCGACCGGGGCGGCGTGCTGGGCGATGTGCGAGCGCAGACGGTGGAGCTCAACGAGATCCTGCGCGGCGACAGCTTCCATTTCGGCGGGATCGAGGCCTTCCAGCGCGCGCTCCGGCAGCGCGACGTGTGCCTTGCCTTGTCCATCGGCGAGGGCGGCGTGATCCGCACCCATCTTGCGCCACGGTCCCGTGCCTTCGGGTCGAGCGATCCGACCTTCATGTCCGTCCTCGCCCAGTGCCGCCAGACCCGGCCACCCTTCGACATCAAGGAAGACCTGACCAATCGTAGCGAGGCCGAGCGCGCCACGCTCGACAAGGTGTTCTACGGCGCGGCCTATTCCAAGATGGCTGCCACGCAGCGGCTGAATTCCCGCGAACAGCAGATCGCGCGCGCCTATAACAACGGTCTCGTGGAACGCTACAGGACTCATCTGAACGACGAGGCAGAGACGGCGCAGTTCGACCGGAAGATCGCCGCGATCGACGATGAGATCCGCCCCGAGGAGGCCGATGGTGAGGTGCGCGAGACGCGTTTCATGATGCGCGAGGCGCTGGTCTACCGTGCCGTGCAGGAAACCGAGGCCGAACGCTTGCGCCGCTGCCTGTGTGACGCGCTGATCCCGCGCTGCCCGGAACCCGGTGAACGCCCGTATCTGGTGCCTATCGCCTGCGTCGAGGGCTCGATGGACGGCAATACGTTCTTCCTGAGCGATATCTGCGTCTGGTGCTGTCGGAAACAGGCAATGTCCTGGCGCATGGTGCAGTACTTCATCTCGGAGACGCGCGACCGGTTCGCCGGGCAGCTGCGCGAGCTGTGCTGTCCGGAGAAAGGTGATGGCGGCGTGGATTTCGAACGGCCGAACGATTTCGTGGCGGTGGCCGAGCTTGACCGGCGACTGACGCCCGAGCGCGCCTGGAGGGATGTTGAACGCGGAGCACGGATCCTGACCGGTCGCAATCCGCCCAGCGACTACGCCATCCAGCCCGATATCGGCAATCTCGGGCTCGACCAGGCACGGGCGGCGCTGGCCGGCAACGGAATCGAAGTGGCCGAGACCATCAACGTTGGCGATGCCGAAGCCATCGCCAAGATCAGGGGCGCGACCGTGGGGCTCGACGCCCGCGACCTGGTGGCCGACCGTGGCGAGGTGATGCCCGGCGACAAGGTCGCGCTGATCATGCAAGAGGGCGTCGCCATCGACTACGTCAAGGTCGAGACGGGCGGCGGAAAGTTCATCTTCGAGCGTCCGGCGGCGCCCGACGCGGATTTCAATCTTTCGGAGGAGATCCTGGCCCAAGCCTCTGCCCTGGACGAACGACTGGCGGGGCGCATATCCGAGGCCGAAACCACCGCCTCGGACCTGGAAGCCGAGTGGACCGCCGCCTCGGCCCGCCGAAGCGAGGAACTGGCCGCGCAGACGGCCGAAGCCGAGCGCGGCCTTGACGCCGTGCGCACGGAGCATGCGGAACTGTCCGGCCAGGTCGAGGCGTTGCGCGGGGAGCTTCAGCAGCTCGAAACCGCGCGCGCCGATCTTGCCGCTTTCGAGCGGGAACAGCGGGTGCTGCTGGATCAGACGGCGCAGGAACGCGATACGATCCTGACCTCGCTGCGCCGGGAGATGCCTGTCTCCGCGGTCGTGGGTGAAGAGACGAACTTCATAGCCGCCTTGACGCGCAGCGGTGTAACGAATGTCGCCGGGTTTGCCGAAATGTCCGATACGCAGCTTCGCGAGGTCGCCGGCAATGCCGGGCTGAACCTGAACACTGCGCGACGGCTGCAGCGCGAGGCGGCGGCGATGCTGGAGGGCAGGCCGAGATAGGAGGCGGATCATGAAGACCAGACTGCGCAGACGCATCGCCCGGCGTTCCGGTGCCGGAAAGCCCCGCCGCCATGCCGCGCCCGGGACCGCGGCCGCGCGAACCGAGGCCAAGAAGGGCGCGCGAGATGAGGGCGGCATACTGATCGGCGGTGCCCAGGATCCAGCGGAGAAAGCTGCCGACCGGATGGCCGCGCAGGCCTTGGGAGGCGGGCCGGTTCTCGCCTCTCCTGCGTTCGCGCCATCAGTGCATCGGAAATGTGCCGAATGCGAGGCCGAGGACAAGGACAAGGAGAAGGCAAAGCGCAGTGCCGCCCCCGGCGCCGCCATCGCGCCCGGCCGCGCGACCGCACCAGCCGGGCCGGCGGCCAGCTACGCGATCCGATCCCTGGGTGCGGGAGATCCCTTATCGCCCGTGTCGCGCGCGTTCTTCGAACCGCGCTTTGACCGGGATCTCTCGGGTATCCGCGTCCACGACGGAGCCGCTGCCGACAGGGCCGCGACCGCCATCGGTGCGAGGGCCTTCTCTTATGGCAGGGAAATCGCCTTCGCCAAGGGCGAGCGAGAGAAGGGCGGCGCACCGCTCATGGCGCACGAACTTGCCCATGTCGCTCAGGCCGAAGGACAGGCACGCCGCGCCGTCCGGCGCGCGACACTTGCGGCATCGGACGGCACCGGCGACTACAAGGCGGTGCCCGCCGCGCATCACGCCCGGGTCAATGCCGCGCTGGACCTGATCGATAATGCTTTGAATGCAAGACGTTGCAGAGATTTCTTCGAGGACAATTGCACAGGTGGCGCCGCCACTTCGGCGCGTGACACGTTCAATGCCGCCACGGTCTACTACCTCGACGATCACAGCGAGCGCTTCGGTCTCAGTGATATCCGCAGCGTCGCCGCAGATCCCCATGTCGTGGCCTATAACGACTACGCCTACGCTATCAGCCACTGGGAAATCGCCTCGACGCTGCTGCACGAGCTTTTCCACACTTGCGACATGGTCGAGGACAACCTCGACGAGGTGCTGGCCGAAACCTCGACCGAGACTTGCGGTTTCTACAGCCCGTGGATTCTGGAAGCCAGCCCGACGCAACTCGACGTAGGTGACACGATGAGTCTGCGGGGCTTCCAGTTCGGCCTGACCCAAGACTCGAACCACTATATCGAGATGGGTGGGGTCGACATAGCGTCCTACGACCGGTGGGAATTCGACCGGAGCGCCTCTTGGGTCAATGTCGAGTTCGAAGTGCCCGAGGCCGTGAACACGAACCTCTTCTGGTCGAAGGATGTGGATCTGGTGGCGGTGAACCATGGGACGCGCAGCAACATCAAGACGATCAATGTAGACCCGTGAGGCGCGGCGATGGGCGATGTCAGCGCAACTATCCGCACGAAGAAGCCCGCAGGCCCCACCAGGAGCGCGAGGATACCTGTGCTGCGCCCGGCGCCGACGGTTGTTCACCGGCAGGAGGCAGCCCCGATCCAGCCCGCGCTGAAGGTCGGTGCCGCGAACGATCCCATGGAACACGAGGCCGAGGCCACGGCCGAACGCATCGTCACGATGTCTGCGCCCAGCCACGACACCGCGCCCCCGCCTGTGCAGGGGGGGCCGCCCGCCGAGGCGCGGCGTTTCCCCAAGGTGGATCAGGAAAGCCAGCCCGACACCGACGCCTTCGAAAGCGAGCCCGCGATCCCCGCCGACCACCAGGATCCGGAGGTCCCGTCGGGCGAGGATGTCGATACCGCCGGGCTGGCGAACGACGAGTTCGCCGAGATCGAGGCAGGCGAGCCGGACGATCCTGAAGGCGCGGTCCGGATGGCACCGGGCGAGGCCGTGGCGGTAGGGCCGCAGGGTGGCGACGCGCCTGCCAGCGTGACGCGCGCGGTTGCCCAGTCGGGACCGGGCCGCCCGCTGCCCGCCTCCGTCCGCAGCTTCATGGAGCCGCGTTTCGGTGTCGATTTTTCCGATGTCCGCCTCCATGATGCGCCGTCCGACCGCCGCGCGGCGGACCGGATCGGGGCCCGCGCCTTCACCCACCGCCATCATATCTGGATGGGGCAGGGCGAAAGCGTCGATAGCCGACGCCTTATGGCACACGAACTGACCCATGTCGTGCAGCAGACGCGTCGCGAGCCGGTCCGTGCCCCTGAGCGGCCAGAGATTGAGGGCGAAGACACCGATCCGAGCCTTCAGCGCGGCTGGATCGCAGACAAGGCCGAGAAGATTGCCCGCAATGTGCCGGGTTACACACTGCTCACGGTAATCCTCGGAAAGAGCCCGATCACCGGCGGCCGGGTGGAACGCAACGCCGAGAACCTGATCGGCGGGTTCCTGGGGCTTCTTCCGGGCGGCAACCTGATCTTCGAGCGGCTGAAGGAAACCCGCGCGCTGGAAAGGGCCTTCGAGTGGGTGTCGACGCGGCTGTCGGAACTCAACATCACCTGGAGCCGGATAAAGGGGCTGGTCTCGGACTTCATCGACGAGATGCCCGCCTGGTCGCCGCTGAAGATCGCCAAGCGCATCTTCAAGCCGCTCGTTGACGACATCATCACCTTCATCACCGAGATAAAGGACAAGATCCTCGAATTCATCATCCGCGGCGCGCTGAAGCTGGCCGGACCTTACGGCGAAAAGGTCTGGGCCGTGATCGAGAAGGTCCGCGACGTGATCTCGCTGATCCTCAGCGATCCGCTGGACTTCGCCAAGAACCTTGTCCACGCGGTGGTGAACGGCTTCAAGCAGTTCGGCAACAACATCTGGCAACATCTGAAGAAGGGGCTGATGGGCTGGCTCTTCGGAACGCTTCAGGGGATGGAGATCGAACTGCCCGAGAAGCTCGACTTCAAGGGCATCATCAACATCGCGCTGCAGATCCTTGGCCTGACCTATGCCAATTTCCGCAAGACGCTAGTCAAGCGCCTCGGCCGCGGCGGCGAGAAGAAAGTGGCCTTCCTCGAAAAGTCCGTGGAGGTCGTGAAGATCCTCGTGAAGGAGGGCTTCCTGGGCATCTGGCAGCGGGTGCTGGAGATGATCGAGGGATTCAAGACCACGGTCATTGATGGAATCCGCGACTTCGTCATCAACACGATCGTCATGGGCGCGGTGTCCTGGATCGCCGGGCTGTCGAACCCCGTGGGTGCCATCGTCAAGGTCGCGCTGTCGATCTACAACATGATCAAGACCTTCCTCGAACGTCTCGATCAGATCATGGAGATCGCGAATTCGATCTTTTCCTCCATTGGCGCCATCGCCAAGGGAAAGGTCAAGGACGCCGCCGACTTCATCGAGAAGACGATAGCGGGGGCCATTCCCGTCTTCCTGGCCTTCGTCGCGGCGCTGATCCCTGTGACCGGGATCACAAAGACGATCCGCACCATCATCAAGAAGCTGCAGACGCCGGTTAAGAAGGCGATGACCAAGATGGTCACCTTCCTGGTCAAGAAGGCGAAAAAGCTGTTCTCCAAGATCCTTGGAAAGATCAACCGCAAGCGCAAGCTTCAGGAAGCAGGGTTTGTCGTGGGCAAGGAGCCGCACAAGCTGAAGCCTGAGAAGAAGGGCAACAAGTTCACGCTCAAGATCGCCTCGGACAACCCGCGCCCTGCCGACCAGGTTCAGGCGGAGATGAACAGCGAAGGCAAGAAGGCCGCCGATTTCGGCGACGATTCCAAATGCATGAACGCGTTCGAGAAGGCTTTCAAGACCGAGATCGACGAGGCGGAGACCGCGCTGGCGAAGGTCAAGCCCGAGCAGCAGCAGACCTCGACCAAGAGGACCGGGGACAAGGCCGATGCCGAGGTGAAGGATGCAGGCGCGAAACTGGCAAAGCTCGGACCCTGCATCGCCGACAACCCGTTCCTGGAGGACGAGCCGCAGGACGGCGCGATCATCCGCGCGCGCGAGCCTCGCCTGCCGGAGATCGAGGGCGATGCCGGTTTGTATGCGGATCGCGGCAAGATCACTTCGCAATCCATTGATGCGGTGTCCGAAAAGGCGGGGCTGGGATCCAAGGGCAAGCAGCGCCTGTCGAACTATTACGAGAATGATCACATCCCCGAAAAGAGTCTTGGCTTCGAGGTGCAGACTTACGTTCAGGGCAAGATGAAGGAGGAGATCGCCGAAGGTCAGCGCGACGGCAAGGCGATCCCCGATCCTCTGCTGGGCGAGATCGACACTCGTGCTACCGGTAAGGAGGGCCAGCAACTGCCCGCGATCACGATCTACCGCCCCGCGCACCGGCAGAAGACGGCGAAGGACGCGGGTCGGCGCAATCACAGCAAGATCATTTCGGAAGCCAGCGCCGAGACCACGGCGGCCGAGAAGATCACCAAGCTCCGCGCCGGGATCAATGCCGAGATGCAGGCGGAGCTGGACAACATCGCCGGGCTCTACAGCAGCGATCCAGCCGCGACCAAGGCGATCCGGGGCAAGATCCGCAAGGGAATACGCGTGCTCGGTGATCTCAACAAGACGCTCTACGGTTTCGAGCCCGGCAAGGCGCCCACCATCAAGCGCGGCAATGACGGGGCAGAAGGCTCCGACCTGCCGATGGAGGGTGATCCCGCCAGCGGTCTGCCGGATTTCGCCGATCTCGAAGGGGCGCACGCGGTCTATAAGGCCAAGCCCAAGGGCGTCGGCAACTACTTGGAGTACGACCATGTCGTCGAGGCCACGCTGGCCGAGAAGGCGCGCGAGCTGACCCTCTCCGATCCAGCATTCTCCGGCGGACTGGAGGATGCGGTGGCGGCGGGCGCCAAAGCCCGCGCCGATACCGCCGCGGCGGATGCCGGAGCGCCGCCGGAGCCCAATACGGAACCCGCCAAGAGGGCGCGGCCTAAGACCACGGAGCAGATCACGAAGGACGCGATGACCCGCCTGTCCGGGTTGTCCGGTCCTGCCTTTGCGGGCAAGGGGGTCGCTGGCTACGACCGCGAAACGGCGGGCACCGTCGCGCTCTACCGCCCGGTTCACCGCGAGGTCACGGCACAGCAATCGGGGATCCGGGGCAGCATCCTGGACGGTGTCGACCTGACACAGGCGCGCGAAAAGCTGGTGAACTGGGCGCTGTCGGATCCAGAGGATAGAGCCCAGAGGGAAGGCGCTATCTCAGATCTTCAAGCCGGGATCCGCAAGCGCTTCACCGGCGAGATCGAGGCTCATGCCGGGCATATCCGCGATGCCTATCAGATCGAACTGAAGGAGTTCATGGCGATCAACCGCTCGAAACAGGCCACCGCGAAGATGGGCGCGGTGATCGAGCGGGCCGGGGCGAGTTTGCGGACGCTGCGGCAGGAATCGCTGTCGCTGATCGACTGAACGAAGTGACGGCGACCCGGGGGGCGATCAGTTCTTCGACTTGTCGACCATCTTCCCAGCCGAGATCCAAGGCTCCTGGGTATTCTCCCAGGAACACCTGTGCGGTGTTCGATAACCGAGCCGTTTCCTGGGGCGACCATTCTAGAGAATAGTGAAAAGAAAGATCAATGATGGATCAAGGGGTTGCCTGGCGGGCCTGGTCGTATGTTGGCCGGGATGTCATCGATATTCCTGGTCAATATGAGAGAACCATGAACTTCGGTTGGGATCTGACGCTTGATCCCCGGGGAGTGGACACTCCGGTTCATGAGATCGGTCATACCTTGGGTTTTCCTCACGGAACATCAGAACCCCTTCGCCGGTATTGTTTGGGACGAGGAAGCTGTCTATGAATACTTTGGAAATCCGCCAAATAATTGGCCACGACAGACGACATTCCACAACGTGCTTCGCCAACTACCTGCGAGTGATGTAGAAGGCTCGGTATGGGATCCGAATTCGATAATGCACTACGGTTTTCCCGCCGGACTGATCGTGAAGCCGGAGAAGTATCAGAGTGGCCTGCAACCGGAACTAGGATTATCGGACCACGATATTGAAGAGGTTCGCCGCTTCTATCCTGCGTTGGAAGGTGCAGAAAACCCGCTGCTTGAACCGTTCAAGTTAGAATTTCTGAACTTGGCCCCTGCCGAGCAGAAAAATTTTCGAATAGAACCGAGGAGTACAGCGGAATATACAATTCAGACATTCGGGCGCTCCGATACGCTCATGGTGCTGTTCGAGGATGTGGAGGGGCAGCTGAGATATGTCGAGGGTGACGATGATAGTGGGACCGGCCTGAATTCCCAGATCCACACTCGACTACAACAGGGTCGACGCTATGTGCTGCGTATTCGCTTGTATCTGAACTACGCGAGTGGCGACACGGCTATCATGCTATGGTGACTGTCTGAGAGGATAAACAACCCCTAAGCCTCCAGGAGGGTTTATGTCATGATTCTTGTGAAGGGTGTTGAAGGAACTTGGGGTCGGGCAGTAAAACATTGGCGAAACTATTCAAGTTACGCTTCCCGTCCCTTAACTAGATTGGTGACTTTGTGCGTGATTTTTTACCTCATTGCCATTCTTTCTTTGTATCCCAAAGATGGCGGCATCGCAGCAGCAGCTTTGCCCGAAAACAACCCTGCTACAGTTGAAACGATTGCCGCCGGTTGCCCGCCATACGAATATGGTCAAGTCTCCGCGATGCATTCTTATTTGAGGTTGGCTCAATCTTGTCCACCTCCCCCACAATGTGCCCAGAACCAGCGACCCTGCAATATACGACACGATGAAAATAGTTGTATCACTTGGAATTGCTGCGAGAAGTAGCCATGGAGGGAAGCTATGGACACTATCGAAGCCACTATGAGAGATTACTCATTCTGGATCGGAATGGTAGCCGTTTTCGTTTTCGCCTGGGATCGATTTGGTCAACAACAAGTTGAAATTGACCAGCTTGGGTTGCCAGTATCCCTACGCTTTTTTACAACCCGCTTTCGCTACAATTTCGCTGCGGTTGTTTACAGCGGCATTTATGCGACGGTATATTCTGCTTTGGTGTCCCTTAGCGCGTTTCCCGCGGCGCAAGAAGTTATCATGCAGTGGCTGGGCGCAGTGGGCAATGGTGTGGGCGACCAGCCTGATGTTGCAACGCCTCTTGGGGCCGCTATCGTCGTCAATGGAGTTCTGCCCTCGGTTCCGGGTATTCATAAAATAGATATCCGACTCCGCGCAGTACTTCAGGATTTTGCCAGCATTCCATTAAAGGCTCTGCAGTTAGCTGATATTTTAATTGAAAAACTCGACCCGAAGGGCAACTCCTCCGAACCGTCACAGGATGCTTCCTCATTAGAACAAATTGTCATCTATGATAAAATTAAAAAAATAATCTATGATCTTTGCAATATAAAGAGGCTGCGAACGAGACATAGATATGAGGTATTTTTCAATCGTCATCACCTGGTCTTAGAAGAGATTGACCAGCTTAAAAATGTGATCCAAAAGGAGCTTGATGGCTCTTCTGAGAAGTCGTCGTTTTTAACTAAACAAATGAAGGAGCTCAATGCGAAGTTGTCGCGGTTTTTGGCGTGTGGGCTACTAGCCGTTGAGCCTGATGAATTCCATGGGCTAAAAACTATGTCAGAGAGTCTCGAGCTGCCGGGGATAGATGTGCCAAGCTGGCGTTACAGGGCAACTCACCTTATTATTGGAGCCTTTGTGGTCTTGCTCTTTGGAATTGCCGGCAGTTTGGCAGCTGCAGCATGGGCTACCATACTGACGAACTCTAATTGGAACGTATTGCCTGATCTAGCAATCACTGCATTAACGGTTGGCGTTGCACTGGTGCCGATTTTTTTATTGCCTATAAGTTTTGCAGCCTTTGCAAACCTGCATATGATCGATCGCGAAATCTTTGGTTATCCTGTTGAGCTGGAAGAGCGCATTATTGCTTATGTGATGACGTGTTTGGGTTGCCTATGTGCTGCACTCTTGTTTACTACAGTACTTGGGGTTGTCGCGGTAAGCGTGACTGACCGTCAACTCAGGTTGATACAAATTTTGCCTTGGACGTTACCCCCGGCGGCCGTAGGATTCACATTCTTCCTCGTTTCGCGTAGATATGCCAGAGTGAGACGCAATGCACGCCACGTTCAAGATTTCTTCGTTCATGCACTTGTTGCTAGCCTGGCAGCAGCCCTTGCGACCGCACTCTCGCAGGTGGCTGGACTTGGGTGGGCAGGGCACGTATACATCGACTTCTTCGCGTTATTGCTAGATTTATATTGGCCCATCATTATTTTAGTGGGCTTGCTAGGTGGCACCTTGGGTGCGTTGCAATGCGCAATGTCGAATACTGGCTTTTTTTCGCGAGGAAATTTTATAGGACGTAGAGAAATTCTTTGCAACGTAGATGCATAGAATCCTGGATTCATAGAGTAACTGCAGCACTTTGGACCACACGGTAGCGGCGGGAGGGCCAGCCGACCGCTACCGAGGCCGGCTAGGCGCAGATGACATGCAGGTCCCGCTGGAATACCTCAAGACCTTGTAGGTGAATCATCAACCATGTTGACGCTGAAAGCGTTTACAGCGAGCGAGGAGAGTTCCCATGTTCGTGACCCGACAGCAGTTGATGCAGATCATGCGCCATGCCTCGCATGCCAGACTGGCTCTCTTCGAAAAGCCGCTCAACGAGGCGATGCAAAGATACGACATTGCCACTCTGCAGCGGGTGGCGGCCTTTATTGCCCAACTGGCCCACGAGTCAGGCGAGTTTCGCTATATGGAGGAGATCTGGGGTCCGACTAAGGCCCAGGAACGTTACGAACCCGAAAGCCGCCTGGCCCAGACTCTGGGCAACACGCACCCCGGCGACGGCAAGCGCTTCAAGGGTCGGGGCCCGATCCAGCTCACCGGACGCGACAACTACAGGCGCTACGGTGAATTGCTGGGGGTTGACCTGATCGAACTCCCCGAGCTTGCCGCCACGCCGGAGATCGGCTTCAGTACCGCCGGCCTGTTTTGGCAGAAGAACGGGCTCAATGAACTTGCCGATGCGGGTGACTTGAAGGCGATCACCAAGCGCATCAACGAGGGCTACAATGGTCTGGCCGAGCGTCAGCATTTCTACGACCTGGCACTGCAACAACTCGTGAATGCATTTCCGGCGACGGCCCCGCAAGACAACAAGCCACCGCCTGAGCCAGCCTCAGATTTTCCCCGCGGAGCAGAGGCGATTCGAGAAGCTTCCGCGGAGGCCGATCAGGATGCAGGTGGTCAGCGGAATGTATCCGGTCAGCGTGCTGGGAAGGGCAAAAGCCGTTCGAATTCGACGAGCTTCGAACACAACCTCGATGCTCGGCCCGACACGATGGACTTCCGGGATCGCATGTTCGAGCCCACGCTGGTCGAGGTGCCTACGCATATTCCGCTGGGCAATTACCTGGATTACGATGTCCCCATCCTCGACCAGGGCCAAGAAGGCGCATGCACGGGCTACGGCCTCGCCACCGTGGCCAACTATCTGCTGCGCCGACGCCGGGTGGTCCCTGATCCCCAACCGGTCAGTGCGCGCATGCTGTATGACCTGGCACGCCGCTACGATGAGTGGCCCGGGGAAGACTACTCGGGTTCCAGCGCGCGCGGCGCGATAAAGGGCTGGCACAAGCACGGCGTCTGCCCCGAAGAGCTTTATCCTTCCGACCGGCCCGACCCCAGGGGGCTGAACTGGGAGCGTACCTCCGAAGCGCGGCGTCGCCCGCTGGGCGCGTACTTTCGCGTCAACCACAAGGACCTGGTGGCGATGCACTCGGCAATCGCCGAGGTCGGCATTCTCTACGCGACCTGCGCCGTGCACACGGGATGGAACACGGTAGGACCCGATGGCCTTATTACGATGACCGAGCAAATCCAGGGTGGCCATGCGTTCGCCATCGTGGCCTACGACGATGGGGGCTTCTGGTTACAGAATTCCTGGGGCCCCGCGTGGGGGCGCGGTGGCTTTGCACGCATCAGCTATGATGACTGGCTGCGCAATGGTACCGATGTCTGGGTGGCGCGTCTGGGGGCGCCGGTGACGCTGTACAGCGTGGAATCCACCGCTACGGCTCATGCCGTCACTTCCGGCGAGTCCGTGGCCTATACCTACGTGGATCTGCGTCCGCATATCGTTAGTGTGGGCAACGACGGTTATCTACGCGCCGGCGGTGATTACGGGGTGACGGCCGACGAGTTGCAGCTGATCTTCAAGGACGACATCCCCCGTGTGACCGAAGGTTGGGATAAGGTTCGGATTCTGCTTTACGCTCATGGCGGGCTGGTAAGCGAGTCTTCCGCTGTGCAGCGGCTGGCCGAGTATCGGGCCGCGCTGCTCGGTGGAGAGGTCTATCCTCTCGCCTTCATCTGGCGCAGCGACTTATGGACGACCATTACCAACATTCTTGCCGATGCCATGCGTCGACGCCGTCCCGAGGGCTGGCTCGATGAGAGCAAGGACTTCATGCTCGACCGGCTGGACGATGCGCTGGAACCCGTGGCGCGTATCCTTGGCGGGCGATTGGCCTGGCAGGAAATGAAAGAGAATGCCCTGGCCGCGGGCAAGCCCAGTCGCGCTGCCTGGCAAGTGGCTGGCTGCCTCGCGGTCATCAAGGATCAGCCCTGGCTTAAGGGCCGTGACGTGGAAATTCATCTGGCAAGCCATAGCGCAGGCTCGATCCTGCACTCAGGTCTCGTATCGACGCTGGTAGAAAATGGTATGTCGATCGAAAGCTGTACGCTGTGGGCACCCGCCTGCACCGTCAATCTTTTCAACCGGCGCTATCTCCCGGCGATCAAGAGCGGACACCTCAAGCAACTGAACCTCTTCGCACTCAGCGACAAGGCCGAACAGGATGATCACTGCGCGCGCATCTACAACAAGTCGCTACTGTATCTCGTGTCGCACGCCTTCGAGGACAAAGTCAGGATTCCGGGCTTTCGTGACGGTGAGCCCATTCTTGGCATGGAGCGCTGGCTCGACAAGAAAGTGAGGGCACTGTTCAGTCCAGACGGCCCACACCGGTTGATCATCGCCCCTAACAGCGAGGCAAGCGCAACCGGTTATACCTCACAGGCCCGCAGTCATGGGGACTTTGACGATGATCATCACACGGTGGCCAGTACGTTTGCCGCCATTACGGGCTTGGCCACGACTCGGGTGGCGCAAGAACTGGGCGAGCCTCGGGCAGGCAAGAATCCGCAGTTCCACCGCAACAGTAGTTCGCTGCGGACTCGGCGTCTGGAGATCGATGCACACAGCGAGCCGGACGCAAGGCGGTAACGCGCCACCAAGACTGCCAAGCAAGCCTGGATCCAGGCGCCGGCCATGCCGGCGCCTTGAACCGAAAGGGGAATGCCAAGGGCCGCCGATCAATGATCGGCAGCCCTTTTTCTTTGCTGCGTGCCAGGCAAGGCGATCTCCATGCCGAGCAAAAGAAAGGAAAGTGTCTTGCCGTGGCCGTCGAGGTTCAGCGCCCCATTGACCCCGCCCTGCAGCACATCGTCAAGTACCAGATTTATCCCGGCCAGACCCGGCAGCGGATAGCGCCGCACCCGGCTGACACCGCGGTGGGAGAACAGCGCCTTCACCCGAACCTCGGTGACCTGGGCCAGCAGAATGTCGTAGTGACGCGGGTCATAGGCGAACAACGCCAGGTTGAGCCGCTCGCCCTTGTCGCCGGCGCGAGCGTGCGCCAAGCGGTGTAGCGACACGGTGACCTCATCTTCACTGCGCACCATGGTCGTGGCTCCTCTCGTTGTTCCACGTGGCGTCGTACAGGGTTGCGAAGGCTTCGACGTCGCTGCGCTTGACCAGGTAGGAGGCCGTACAGACCCGGCGTTGGAACTGGCGTCTTACCCCGCCCCCACCGGCCGGGCCGGCGCAATAGAGCGCCAGCAGCTCCTGCGTGGCGCGCTCCACCCAGCGCCGTTCAGGGTGCTCGACGGCGAGCCGCAGGCGGTAGTCGCCGTTCTCCTGCCCCGCTGTCTGCTGCTGCAGATCGCCGGTATCGCTGTCGAACACGCTGGCGTGACCGATGATGTCGAGTCGCGAGCGCAACTCGGGCGGCGCGCGAAAGGTGAGCCGTTCGCGCAGCACCTCGGCCGCCAGCCGCGCTCGGCCGAACGCATTGGGGCCGGCGTAGGAGATCTCCGCCTCGCCCTGCCAGCCACCGGCGTAGCACACGGTGGTCTTGAGCCGTTCTGGTGCCGGCCTGCCTCGGATACCGCTGACCGCGACCCGATCGGGACCGATCTCGACGACTCGGGCGTCGGAGAGATCCACGACCACGTCAGGCGTCAGGTAGCTGCCCGGGTCGTGCACCTCGTAGAGAAGCTGCTCCTTCACCGTGCGCTCGGTCACGCAACCGCCGGTGCCCGGGGGCTTGGTCACCACCAGGCTACCGTCCTCCTCCACCTCGATAATGGGATAGCCCACCGTGGCCAGACCGGGCACGTCCTTGAGCCCCGGGTCGGCGAAATAGCCGCCGCTCACCTGGGCCCCGCACTCGCCCAGGTGCCCCGCCATCGTGCCCGCCGCCAGGCGATCCCAGTCGTCCCAGGCCCAGCCGAAGTGATGCATCAGCGGGGCCAGGAACAGCGCCGGGTCGGCCACACGACCGGTCACCACCACCTCGGCACCCTGGCTCAGCGCCTCGACGAGTGGCGCAGCACCGAGATAGACGTTGGCCGAGATCAGTGCCTCCTCGCCGGGCATCTCGCCGCTCTCCGTCTCCCAGTGCAGCAGGTCGATAGAGGACAGGCGCGAGCGGATGTCGTCACCTTGCACATGGCCGATACGGATATCGCCCCGCCCGGCCTGCTCGGCTAGCACGCGGACCCGCTCGCAGGCACCCGCGGGGTTGGCAGCGCCGAAGTTGCCCAGAATGGCGATGCCGTTGTCCAGGCAGTCGGCGAGCACGGGCTCCAGCAGCTCATCGAGCAGCGGCTCGAAGCCGCTCCCGGGGTCGTCATGCCGCGCCCGGTGGGCGGCGGCCAGGGTTCGCTCTCCCAGGGTCTCGAAGAGCAGCGCGGCGGGCTGGCCGCGGCGGATCAGCTCAGCCACCACGGGAATCGCCGCATCGGTGCGGTCGCCGGAGAAGCCGGCACCGCTGCCCAGCAGAAAGGTCATGGGTGGGTCTCCTTGGTGGGAACATCACGCGGCGTGGGGCCGGCACCTCTCGGCCGGCGCCGGTGCAAGGCGTACATGCCCATCAGCGTCAGCAGCGCCGCCGCCGTGGTCAGCCAGCCAGGCGTTAGCGCCAGCACGATCACCACGATCAGGCCGATGATATCCAGCACGCGATAACCGGTGATCGCGACCCGCGACATCAGCGAGGCGAAGGCGAACACGAAGACCACGCCCTGACAGCTCGCCAGTGCGATGTCGACTGCGCCACCGAAGCCGGCCAGCGCCGGATAGATCAGCAGCAGGAAGGGGATAACGTAGATCGCCGCCGCCAGGCGCACGGCCTCACCCGCCGCCGGTAGCCAGTTGGTGCCGGCGATACCCGAGGCGACAAACACCGCGACGCACACCGGCGGTGTGATCACCGAGAGGGTGGCGAAGTAGAACACGAACAGATGCGCGATCAGCGGCTCCACGCCGATGGTGGTCAGTGCCGGTGCCAGCACCGAGGCCACCAGCACGTAGGCGGCGGTGGTGGGGATACCCATGCCCAGGATCAGGCACACGCCGCCCACGATACCCGCCACCAGGAACAGCGACTCGCCACCCACGTTGACGATCAGGCTGGCGAGGGTCACGCCGATACCGGTCATGCCGATCATCGCCACCAGAATCTGCGCCCCAGCCAGCAGCACACCGATGATCACCATGCCTCTTCCGGCATCCATCAATCCCGAGAGCAGCTTGCCGAGGATCTCGTGCGGCGGCATTTTCGCCAACAGAGAGAATGGCACGAAGGTGAGCACCGTCATCAGGATGCCGTAGAACGCCGACAGCTGGATCGAGCGGCCGCTAAGTACGCCGAAGAAGAGGCCACCCAGCGCCGCGAGGATCGGCACGATGCGCTCGGGGCGCAGCACGTCGCGCCAGCCGGGCAGCTCATCGCCAGGGACCACACGCAGGTTGCGCCGCTGCGCGACCAGATGAATGGTCAGGAACACGCCCAGGTAGAACAGGATCGCCGGCAGCAGCGCCGCCAGGGCGATGCGCAGGTAACTCTCGCCGAGGATCTCTGCCATGATGAAAGCCGCCGCGCCAAGGATCGGCGGTGCGATCTGCCCCCCCGTCGAGGCGACGGCCTCCACGGCGGCGGCGAAGGGCCGTGGGTAGTCGAGGCGCTTCATCATGGGAATGGTGAAGTTGCCGGTCGTGGCCACGTTGGCCACCGCACTGCCGCTGACCATGCCGAATAGCCCCGAGGCGACCGTGGCCACCTTGGCGGCCCCGCCCGGCGATCGGCCGCTGATGCGCAGCGCTAGGTCCATGAAAGTCTGACCACCGCCAGTGTGCAGCAGCAGGCTGCCGAACAGCACGAAGGCAGCGATGGTGGTCGCGGCAACGCCTACCAGCATGCCCCACACCCCAAGATCACCGAGGTAGATGGTCTCGGTGATGTAGGCCAGGCCGAAGCCGCGGTGCCCCAGCGGGCCGGGGATGGCGGCACCGAACCAGGCATAGCCCAGGCCGGCCACCACCAGCAGCGGAAAGATCAGGCCGATGGCGCGCCGCGACAGCTCGAGGATCGCCACCAGCAGTACCCCGGTGAAGAGCATGTCGCGGGTCGACGCCCAGGGGAGCTCCACCAGGATGCGCTCGGAGTTCATCGCCACGTAGCCACAGGCGAGCACGGCACCCACCGCCAGGACGAGATCGAGGGCTATGCCCAAGGGGCGCCAGCGCGTGCCGGTCCCCAGCGGATAGACCGTCAGCCCCAACAGGATCACCAGCGCAAGGAAGATGCTGCGCTGGATCAAGCTCTCGAAGGGACCTGTGGCGGCGGTATACAGAATCAGCCCGCCCAGCGTGAGGGCCAGTCCCCGGGTCAGATGCTCGCGCACGGAAAGCTCCTAAGGCGGCCGTTATTCGGCGGGCTGCAGGTTATCGGGGATTTCCATGCCTTGCTCTTCGAAGTAGCGAGCGGCGCCGGCATGCAGCGGAACGGTACCGACATCAAGGGTCATCTCCGCCATGTCGGCATCCTTGATCGCGGAGAAAGCGTTGGCCTGGGGCTCGGGATTCTCCATCACCGCCTTGACGATCTGGTAGGCGGTCTCTTCATCTATGTCCGGATGCGCGTGAACGGCCACGCCGAAGGCCCAGGTGGTGAAGGCCGGAATGCCATCTGCGGCGCCCTCGGGAATGTCCACAACCGCGATATCGGGCATCTCGCTACGCAGGGTATCGGCCTGCTCGTCAGTGAGCGACAGCACATTGATCGGTGTGAAGGTGGCGATGTCCATGGTCGAACCGTCCAGGCGATTGCCCACTCCGGACTTCACGTAGCCGGCGATGCGACCATCCTTGATGGAATCGACTACGTCGGTGGTAGAGCCGCGCACGTAGTCGGGGGTGATTCCCAGCGTTTTCATGACCGCCTCGGTGGTGCTCTCGGTGGCCGAGCCGGTGATGCCTGGGTTGAGACGCACCCCGTCCAGCTCCTGCATGCTATCGACCCCGGCATCCTCGCGCATCACGACGTTCTGCGGCGCCACGGTGTAGACCCAAAGCAGTCGCGTATCCACCGGACGCTCCTCGAAATCGCCCTGGCCGGCGTAGGCGTGATAGCCGGTGTTGGTGGTCACCAGACCCAGGTCCATCTGGTCGCGGCTGAGCCGACGCAGGTTATCGACGGTGGCACCGGTCTCGGCAACTGAAGAGCTGACGCCTTCAAGCTCGCTGTTGATGATCTGGTTGACCGCCACGAAGTAGCCGTAGTGGCTCGACGAGCTGGAGGTCGAGCCGATCAGCAGTCGTTCCTGGGCAGGGGCGGAAGCGGCGGCGAGAAGTGCGGCACTGGCGGCCACGGCGGTGAGCAGCGTTTTCATGGTTGGCTCCTAGCCCGCTGACGGGCTTGTTCTTGTAAAGGATCGTGTTGTGTAGAGGCTTGTCGTGACGATGCACGGTCGACCCGGCGGCGCTTCAATCGCATTTCAGGAGAGCGCCACTCTATGCAGGGTGGTCAACGCTCCTAATTTTGTACATTGAATTGTTTTTAAAACCTGTTTTACTTTCTAAATGAATCCCAGCATCCGACAGCTCGGCGCCTTCGTCGCGGTGTCGCAGTCGTGTAGCTTGGCCGAGGCCAGCGAGCGCATCCACCTCTCCCAGCCGGCCATCTCGATTGCCCTGCGCAAACTGGAGGAGTCGGTGGGTGGCGCACTGTTCTCGCGCAGCACGCGGCAGCTCACTCTCACGCCGGAAGGTGAAGCCTTCCTGCCGGTGGCGATCCGCCTGCTGAATGACTGGAGCGAGGCTTTCGAGGACCTTGATGAGCTGTTCTCGAAGAAGCGCGGCAAGGTCGCGGTGGCGGCGCTGCCCACCCTGGCCGCCGGCCTGCTGCCGGGTGTCATTGCCACCTTCCACGCCCGCCACCCACGCATTAACTTCGCCCTGCACGACGTACTAGCCGAGCAAGTGAGTTTAATGGTGCGTGAAGGGCGCGCCGACCTGGGCCTCTCGGTGCCGCCTCTCGGTGCAGAGGATCTCGCCTTCGAACCGGTGCTGGAGGATCGCTACGTGGTCGTCTGCCCGCTGGGCCACCCGCTGCTCGAGCGGCCGCGAATCGCCTGGCGTCAACTGGCCGACTTTCCCTTTATCGGCATCAACCGGCTCTCGAGCTCACGGCAGGATATCGACCGCATCATGGCCGAAGTGGGCCAACCGCTGGACATGATCTGCGACGCCAGCCAGATCGCCACCGTGGGGCGCATGGTGGCAGCCGGTGTGGGCATCAGCGTGCTGCCAAAATTCAGCTTCCGACAGATCGCCACCCACGGGATCGACCACCGCCCCTTGGTATCGCCCAATGTGGGCCGCCCGCTCGGCATCGTCCAGAGTCGCCGGCGCGCGCTCTCCACGGCCGCCGTAGCGCTTCGTGAGATGATTGTCGATGCCGCCCGGGAAACAACTGCCTGAATCATCGTGGCCTGGTTTGCAGTTCCGTTGAAGTATGGCGCTGCTGGATACCATTTCTTTTAACCGGCCACAAACGCAGCAACAGGTGGTTTGTGGTCGATAATCGAGTTGAGTCTTGAGGATGCCATAAGCAATGTGGATCAGCTTTTGACTTGCTGCACCCAAGGCCTAGATCCTGCGTGTCGCTCTGTCGATGGCTTCCTCGGATTGCTAGTCGGAGCGGGAAAACCGAGGTTTCAGGAACTCGTTTGCTGAAACCGGCAGGTAGTACCTCTTCCTGTTCGGTCGTAAGCATGGCCAGCAGTTCGTGTCGGATGTTTCGCTGGTTATTATGGGCATCATTGAGAAACGGCAAATGGACGATACCGTACAGGCGGACTAGCTCACTTTGATCCTACAGGTGCCACATGATTCTCGGCACAGATTTTGGATGTCGTGGTCGGTTGTCTGCAAAGTTTGATCTGCATGTCCCTGCTCCCGAATGCACTGCTCTGTAAGCTCTCTTGCTGCCAGCAGAGGATAACTTCTATAGCTCATCTGATCATCAGGGACCCTACACCCTCACCCGTCCCGCCCTGTCAGGTGGTCGCCGCGCACCAGGAACCGGCCCTCGATGCGCAGGGCAAGCGGATCGCCCGAGATCGTCGGTGCGCCGTCCGGCACGGGACGCTGGGCGTGGATGTGCAGGTGTGGCTCGGTCGAGGCACCGGAATTGCCGACCTCGCCCAACCAGCCGCCGACGCCCAACAACACGAGCGAGAGGGCAAGACCCGACCACCCCCAAAGCCCCGCAGGCAGCAGCGGCAGGCCGCTGACATTCTTGCGAAGTGGCCAGGCCACTACCGCGGCCAGCCAGAAACCAGCATAGACCCACGGCAACCACCAGACCGGCAGCGCCCATTGCGCCACGCGCGCCAGCGCAAAGAGGAACGCCCCGGTGCCAGCAGCCTGCAGAGCGAACCCTGAAACGCTACCCGCCGGCGCCAGCGCAAGCCAGAGCAGCAGCGCCAGTGGCAGCGCGACCTGCGTGATAAGGACGAGCGCGATCATTGCTCTACCCGCGGAAACCGAATCTCGGTGACGTCGGCGATGAAGAAGGGAAAATAGTTATCGGTTCCGAACATGTTGCCGGCCTCCACGCGGAACGGCAGACGATAGCCCGCCACCTCCCTGAAGTCCGGCATGATTGCCCCGAAGGGCTGCAGACGGTGGACCTTCTCGGGGTTGGCATCACTCCAGCGCTGAAAGGTAACCTCGACCGGCCGGCCCTCGGCGTCGACGGTCACATCGACTGCCTGTTCCAGGTCTTCATGTCGGACCGTGACCCGCGTGCTATCCGCTTCCAACCCCTCCCACGACACCGCCGGACCGGGCAGCAGGGCGGCGGGGGACCAGATCACGGCCTCGGCCACATAGCGCCCAAAGGCTGAGCGTCTGTGGTCTGGATTGCCGCCAAGCCGTGCGACCGGGATCAGCCAGAAGATCCGGAATCGCGTCCAGCCAGCCGAATCCGAGCCCGAGACGGGCATCCCTCCGCGCGTGCGCATTGCCCAGACAAAACCTTCCGGGGCGGCAAGGATTTGGCGGGCCTCCATCGGCCGATAGGCCGGGTCGTTCCTGGTGCCGAGGCTGAAATGGCCGTCCATATCGATCTCGGCCACCGGCAGGAGCGGTGTTCCAGGTTGGATGGTGAAGGAGAAGTAGCGCCGCACCGGCTCTGGCAGTTCTGCGATCACCTCCGGCGTGAAACGCTCTGGCGTGACCGGCTTTAGGGCTGCCAGCCTGTTCCATTCAGCGCGATCGGCTCGCTGGTCCCACACAAGGAGGGCACTCAGAGTCAGGATGCCGAACAGGGACAGCAGGCCCAGGGCGATGATGAACTTCATAGTCTCGATAGCTCGAAAACAGAGTCTTTGCCTAGAGCATTGAAATGGATTCTGCCGCCCGACGCGTTGACCTGAATCAAAAGCCGGCACAGCGTAGGGGTGTTGATGCCCGCAAAGCAGACATTGGCACACATGACACAGCAAGGGCTCGCCGGGGCGCTGAACGCTCTCGAGCGTGCCTGACACGAGGAGATCCCATGGAACATAACTGGCGCTGGTACGGCCCCCATGACCCCATCCGCCTGGACGAGATTCGTCAGACGGGTGCCACCGGTATCGTGACGGCGTTGCACGAGATCGCCAATGACGAGGTCTGGCCGATCGCAGCGATCAATGAGCGCAAGGCGCTGATCGAGGCCGCCGGCCTGAATTGGTCGGTGGTGGAGAGCGTGCCGGTTCCTGAGGCGATCAAGCGGGGGCTGCCCGAACGCGATGGCCTCATCGCCACCTACTGCCAGACCCTGCGCCACCTGGCGGCCTCCGGCATCGACACCGTCTGCTACAACTTCATGCCGGTACTCGACTGGACGCGCACCGATCTTTCCTGGCGCCTGCCGGACGGCGGCCGGGCGCTACGTTTCGACCAGGTGGCCTTCGCCGCCTTCGACCTCTACCTGCTCGCCCGACCGGGTGCCGATACCGAATACACCGATGCCGAGAAGGCCGCGGCCAACACGTATCTCGAGACCCTGGACACGACCGGCCGCGATACGCTGATCAACACCTTGATCGCCGGCCTGCCGGGCGCCGAGGAGCACTATACGCTCGAGCAGTTCCGCCGCGTGCTGGCCGCTTACGCCGACATCGATCCCGCGCGCCTGCGCGAGCACCTGGGGTACTTCCTTGAGGCGGTGATCCCGGTGGCCGAGGAGGTCGGCATCCGCATGGCGATCCATCCCGACGACCCGCCCCGGCCAATGCTGGGGCTGCCGCGAGTAGTCTCCACCCCGGACGATGTCCAGTGGCTGCTCGACGCCGTGCCCAGCCCGGCCAATGGCCTGACCCTGTGCACCGGCTCCTACGGGGTCCGCGCCGATATCGACCTGGCCGCGATGGCGCGGCGCTTCGGGCCGAACATCTATTTCGCCCACCTGCGCGCTACTCTACGTGATTCGCCGGATCCGCGCTCCTTTCACGAGGCAGCGCATCTCGACGGCGATGTGGACATGGTCGCGGTGATCGCGGCGCTGGTGGCCGAAGAGCGGCGCCGCGAGCGGGAAGGTGGCCCGCGCCTACCGCTGCGCCCCGATCATGGCCACCACATCCTCGACGACCAGCATCGCAACACCGCGCCGGGCTATCCGCTTTACGGACGCCTCAAGGGGTTGGCGGAGCTGCGTGGGGTGGAGCACGCCGTACGGCAGCTGACCTGATCTACACGTAGAGCGGGTTCGGTTTCCATACGCTGAGTGTGTAGGCGCTGAACAGGTTGCCCTCAAATGATGGGTGACGTCGAAGCTCCCAGTGGGTTTAGATGAAATCCGGCACCAGCAGACGCGGAATTGCAAGGACCAGTTCGGGGTAGACGATCAACAACAGGATCACCCCGAGCATGATGACCAGGTAGAGCATGGTGGTGCCCAATGCCTTGAGCAGCGGGATGCCACCGATCTTGGCCGAGATCATCAAGCACAGGCCATAAGGCGGGGTAATCAACCCCAGGCCGAGCGCCATCACGCCGATCACGCCGAACTGCACCGGATGGATGCCGGCCTGCATGGCCAAGGGTTGGAAGATCGGCGCCATGATTGCCATGGCGGGCAGCGAATCCATGAAGGTACCGATCACCAGCATCACGGCGGTCATGATCAGTAGTAGCACGACGGGATCGGAAATGTTCACCCCGGCCATCAGCTTGGGGGGGATCTGGTAGAAGCTGATCAGGTAGCCGAAGATCGCCGCGCCCACCAGGCTGAACAGCGACAGCGAGCAGAGCCTCACGGTGGCAGTGGAGGCATCGAGTACGTCACGGAACTTGAGCTCACGGTAGACGATGAACCCTAGCGCCAGGGCGTAGAGTACCGCGATCATGGCTGCCTCGGTGGGTGTGACGATACCCAGTGTGATGCCACCGATGATCACCACGGGAATGCCCGCCGCCATCATGCCGTCCTTGCCCGAATGCAGGATCTCGCGTAGCGAAGCGCGCGGCCGGACTGGCACCTGATAGCGTCGAACGTAGCCCATGTTCACGGCGATCTGTGCCACGCCGATCATGAGACCCGGAAGAATGCCCCCCAGGAACAGGCCGGCGATCGAGGTATTGGTCAGTGCACCCCATACGATCATGTTGATCGAGGGCGGAATGATGATGCCCATCACGGACGAGGCGGCGGTAACCGCTACGGCAAAGTGGGTGGGGTAACCCTCCCGCTTCATGGCCGGGATCAGCACCGTGCCGACGCCGGCACTATCGGCCGTGGAGGAGCCGGAAACCCCGGCGAACAGCATGCTGACCATGACGTTGACGTGGGCCAGGGCGCCCTTGAAGTGGCCGACCAGCAGCATGCACAGGGTGATCAGGCGATCGGTAATCCGCGCGGCATTCATCAGGTTGCCGGCCAGCAGGAACAGCGGTACTGCCAGCAGGACGAACGAATCCATGCCGTTGTACATGCGCTGGAACATGATCCAGTAGGTCAGTCGTGGATCGAGCACGATGATGCCGAAGGCGGTGAGGATCAGCGACATGGCAATCGGCACGCCTGCCACGATCAGCACGCCCAGCAGGCCGAACAGCAACCAGGGCAGCAGGAACATCCAGTCCGAGGGCATCATGGGCGGGGTCCTTGGTCCTGGTGGGTGACGTCGGCACTTGGATAGCGGCTATCGAGTAGGGTCGTCTCGTGATCGGTGTCGAGGGTCTCGATTTCATGAGGGGTGTTGAGGGCGGCCTCCATGGCGTCCATACCGTGCAGGGCGGCATGCAGCAGGCGCTGGAGGCTGAACAGCACGATGAACACGCCACTGACCATAAAGGCCGAGTAGATATAGACCATCGACATGCCCGACGCAGTGGCATGGCGGCGCAAGCCGGAGAGTCCGAACTCCTTGCCGTGGTAGACGAAGATGATCCCCAGTGCCAGACACGCCAGGTCGCGAATGACGCGGGTAGTGAGATCGGCACGGGTGCCCCGCGGGAACGCTTCAAGCACGAAGTGATCGGCATGCAGTACGCCGACCGCGGCGCCCAGCATCACCATCCACTGGAAGGCGAAGCGGCTGAATTCTTCCGTCCAGTAAAGCCGCGGCATGAACGGCAGGTTGCGGCTCATGACCTGATAGATAATGAATAGCGTGAAGCCGAACACCAGCGCCAGCAGCACGACATGCAGCACGCGTTCGAGGCCGCGGTTGAACCATGCCAGGGCATCGAGCAAACGGGACATGGCAGGTTTCCTGTAAGAGGCGGGGAGCAGGGCGCCCGGCATGGCCGGGCGCCTCACGTTCACTCGGCGTTGACGATCATCTGGTGCAGGTCGGTGAGGCCCATCTCTTCGATCACGCCCTGCAGCGGCTCGCGGACCTGTTCCTGCATGCGTTCACGGTCGAGTTCATGCAGCGTGGCGCCTTCCTCGACCAGCAGGTCGAGCGCTTCGGCATCCTGTTTAAGCTGGATGTCTCGAGCATAGCTGGCGGATTCTTCGGCTGCCGCCATGACCATCTCCTGCTGCTCCTCGGAGAGACGATCCCAGCTCATTTGCGACATGGTCAGCAGGCGCACGGTGATGTCGTGCTCGGACAGCCCGATATGAGGGGCTACCTCATGGAAGCGCATACGATGGATCCACTCGGCTTCGTTGAGCAGACCATCGATGGCCCCTACCTGAAGGCCGGTATAGATCTCGCTCCATTCCATGACCGTGGGGTCGGCACCCAAGGCCTCCCACGCGGTGATCAACGGCTTGGTCGGGTTGGTACGCAGTTTCATGCCTTCCAGATCATCGAGACTCTCGAGGGGCTCGGTGCTGACGATCTGACGCTTGCCGCCTCCGTAGAAGGCCAGGATGCGGACATCGGTCTCCTCGGTGATGCGGTCGGCGATCTCGCGGCCGACGTCACCATCGAGCACCGTGCGCCAGTGATCTTCATCGCGATAGAGGAACGGAACCGAGAACACGTTGGCGGTAGATGAGAAGTCGGTGATCAGCCCGGGATTGATGATCGAGATATCCAGTGCCCCGGCCATCTGTTGTTCGAACATCTCGGTCTCGTGGCCGAGCACCGAGTTGCCGAGAATCTCGACGCCGATCTCGCCGTCGCTCTTTTCGTCGAGCAGTTCCTGAAACTTGGTCGCGCCCAAATGATAGGCGGTGTCCTCGGTGCCGCCATGACCGAAGCGCAGGTCTACGGCTTGGGCTGCGGTGGAGAGGCCCAATGTGGCGCTGAGTAACGCGCTGGCGACCAGGCCCTTGTGCAGGCGACGGGAATCGCCATGCATTGGATCGATCCATTGATGAGTCATATATCACCTCTTGTTATGCTGCGCCCCTGACTTCGGTGGCGTCGTGTGGCTGGCGGTTGGCGGCAGATGCCGCATTACGATGCGGGTAGCAGAACCTCGTCGCGGCGCACGGGGGCACCACAAGATTCACGTACCCGGAGTTGGGGCGAGAGAACGACTTGTTCCCGCGCCCCATTGGGGTTCTTGATGCGGCGCAGCGCAAGGCGGGCCGCTTCCTGGCCGACGGCATGCGGATGCGTGCCGATGCTTGTTGAAGTGTAAAGCGTCGTTAAGCATCTCGGGTGCGATCTTCAGGCTAGCACCGACCAAGCCGTGAGTCTCGGCGAGGGCCTTGCAAAAGCGGGGTCGTCACCGCTCTCTAAAGCCTCGAAATAGTTGACATGGAACGCCACGGCCAGCTGGTCGAGTTGAGCCTGATTAAGACGGTGAAAGGCGACGATACGTTTCTTCATTTCAAGGCTCCGGTCTGGTCTTGTCAGGGCTCCACCCGTTGGGCTTAGCTCATGGGTGGTAGGTTGTCTTCGAGTTCTGCCAGGCGCTGGCGGCTCGGCAAACCCTCCATATCGCCCAACACCTGGACAGCTTCGGCGCCGATCAGGTTGCCGCGACGCACGGCCTCGCGGGGTGACCGGCCATCGAGCAATGCGCTGATCACGCCCACCGCGAAACCATCCCCGGCGCCGACGGTATCTATCACTGTGTCGATCTTGAAACCGGGCACACTGAATGATTCATCGTGTCCGTCGAGAACCCCTCGATAGTAGCTGCCCTCGGGGCCGAGCTTGATGACAACGGCCTTGGCGCCACGCTCGAGATAGAAGCCCGCGATATCGTGGGGTGACGCCAGACCAGTAAGCAGTCGGCCTTCGGCCAGGCCCGGCAGGACCCAGTCGGCCTTGGCGGCCATGGCGTTTAGTGTCTCGCGCATCTCGTCCTCGGTGGGCCACAGGCTGGGACGCAGGTTGGGATCGAAGGAAATGCTGGCGCCGTGCTGGCGCGCCTGGTCCAGCATGTGCCAGGAAAGCTCACGGCAACTGGCCGAAACGGCGGGGGGGATGCCGGTGGCGTGCAGGTGACGAGCGGCCGAGAAGTCCACGGACTCGGCATCGACCGGCGACAGGTAGCTGGCGGCACTTCCCCGTCGGAAGTACTCCACGCGAGGGTCGGCACCGCCGGCCGCGCGCTCCTTGAACACCAGCCCGGTTGAGTGTTCGGGATCATGGGCCAGGTGTCGGCAGTCCACGCCCTCCACCTCCAGGGTGCGCTGAATGTAGTCACCGAAGCTGTCGCCCCCCACGCGGCTCAACCAGCCGACATGGAAGCCGAGCCGGGCCAGGCCAATGGCGACATTGGTATCGGCGCCGGCAATGCCGCGTTGGAAGTGCTCGATATCGGGCATGGCCCCTGGCGCATCGGCCACGAACAAGGTCATGGCCTCTCCGAAGGTGAGAAGCTGGGGGGCGGATGAAGGCTTGGCGGACATGGGGACCTCGCAGTCTCTGGAAGCGTTGCTGGCGTGTCATTGCTTGACGTTGGCGTCGCAGCCACCCGGGTTCACCGTCGTCATGGAGTACCACCGCCGGTCGTGGGGGGTAACCTGTCTAGTCTACCCGCTGCTATAGTGCCTGTAGAGCCGATCAGCGCCCGCCACACGCTCAACGGCAACCGGCTGGTCGTCGCCATGGTCTGGAAACTTCACACGATGTTCGGCATTCTCGCCGAGAGCCTGATCAAGCAGGCTCACCATGCCTGATAATCGCCTGCGTATCGAACTGCTCGACACCGATCCCTTAGTCTGGCGCCGCGTTCACTACGGCGAGCCGGACGACTAGCAGGCGACGCAATTCTCCGCCGGAAATAGCCGGGGCAGTGGGTAACGCGATTTCAACGGTCCAGGGGTCGAGAGAAAGAGTCCCGGAAACGCGCATTGCCGGCGGGGAGGTCGGCGTTTTACAAGGAGATGGGCATGCTTCTCGCATG
Organism: Halomonas jincaotanensis; assembly: GCF_018448785.1. Taxonomy (GTDB): domain Bacteria; phylum Pseudomonadota; class Gammaproteobacteria; order Pseudomonadales; family Halomonadaceae; genus Halomonas; species Halomonas jincaotanensis. The sequence goes on from NZ_JAHCLU010000027.1 coordinate 41,284, forward strand.
TCAACCAGGTCATCGCCGACCTAGAACCGGTTGGCGTACCCCGGGTCGGAACGCCTAACCTATATTATTGACTTTCGACTAGAGCGACGACATCCGAGCCGGCTCATTGACGCTGTGTGTCGGGTAGTGAGGAGAGATTGACCATGAACGAAGCAAACCTTCACCTGCAGGGTGACGTCAGCGAGCTTCGCTCGCGCATTCGCGACCACTATTCGGCCGCCGAGGCAGATGTGCTGCACGGACTCGTCGAACGACTCAAGCTGTCGGAAGACGACCGCCGCAAGGTCGCCGATATCGGCGCCAATTATGTGGATCGAGTGCGCAAGGAAAGATCGCCCTCGATGATGGAGGCCTTCCTGGCCGAGTACGGGCTCTCGACCGCCGAGGGGGTCGGCCTCATGTGTCTGGCAGAAGCGCTGCTGCGCGTGCCCGATGCAGAGACCATCGACGATCTTATCCACGACAAGATCGAGCCGTCCGACTGGGGCGCGCACCTGGGCAAGTCCTCCTCGTCGATGGTCAATGCCTCGACCTGGGCGCTGATGTTGACCGGCAAGGTGCTGGACGACGACCCCAAGGGTCCGGCGCGGGCGCTGCGCGGCCTGGTGCGCCGCATGGGCGAGCCGGTGGTGCGCAGGGCGGTCGGCCAGTCGATGAAGATCCTCGGGCGGCAGTTCGTGCTCGGCCAGACCATCGAGGAGGGCATGAAGAATGCCCGCGAGCTCGAGAAACAGGGTTACACCTACTCCTACGACATGCTGGGCGAGGCGGCGCGCACCGATGAGGATGCCGTCCGCTACCATGAGGCCTACGCTAAGGCGATTACTGCGATCGCTAAGCAGGCCAAGGGCGACGTGCGCGGAAGCCCGGGCATCTCGGTGAAACTCTCGGCGCTGCATCCGCGCTATGAATACACCCACCGTGACACGGTGATGGCCGAGCTCGTGCCACGAGCCAAGGCGTTGGTACAGCAGGCGGCCAAGGCCAATATCGGTTTCAATATCGATGCCGAGGAGCAGGACCGGCTGGACCTGTCGCTGGATGTGATCGAGGCACTGATGTCAGACCCCAGCCTCGAGGGATGGGACGGCTTCGGGGTCGTGGTGCAGGCCTACGGACGTCGCGCCGCGCCGATGATCGAGACACTCTACGAGTTCGCCGAGCGGTACGACCGCAAGATCATGGTGCGGCTGGTGAAGGGCGCCTACTGGGATACCGAGATCAAGCTGTCGCAGGAAATGGGGGTCGAGACCTTCCCGGTCTTCACCCGCAAGGTCAACACCGATGTCAGCTACATGGCCTGTGCCCAGATGCTGCTCGACCGGCGTGACCGCATTTATCCGCAGTTCGCCACCCACAACGCCCATACCTGTGCCGCCGTGGTAGAAATGGCGGGCGACGACAAGGACAGTTACGAGTTCCAGCGCCTGCATGGTATGGGCGAATCCTTACATCACATCGTCAAGCAGTCGGAAGGCACGCACTGCCGTATCTACGCGCCGGTCGGCGCGCACCGCGACCTGCTGGCCTATTTAGTACGCCGTCTGCTCGAGAACGGGGCGAACTCCTCGTTCGTCAACCAGGTAGTGGATAGCTCGATTCCGCCGAGCGAAGTGGCCCGCGACCCGGTGGCCGAGATGCAGCGTCTGGGCGACGCCATCCCCAGCCCATTAATACGCCAGCCCGGCGAGCTGTTCGCGCCCGAGCGCAAGAACTCCCGCGGCTACCGGATCAACGAACCCGCCTCGATCCTCCCGCTGCTGGCCGCGCGCGAGACCTTCGCCGACACGACCTGGACCGCCGGCCCCATGCTGGCCGGAAGCCCGGCACCTCAAGGGCCGGCGCGCGATGCCGTGTCGCCCGCCGACGGCTCGCGCGTGGTCGGCAAGGTGCATGAGGCAACGCCGGAGGAGGTCGCAACCGCACTCGATGCCGCCGAGGACGGCTTCCGCGACTGGTCGGCGCGTCCCGCGGCCGAGCGCGCCGAGGTCCTGCGCCGCACCGCCGATCTCTACGAGCAGCACATCGCCGAGCTGACCGTGATCGCGACGCGCGAGGCCGGCAAGATGATGTTCGATGGTATCGCCGAGGTGCGTGAGGCGGTGGACTTCCTGCGCTTCTACGCCAACGAGGGCGAGCGGCTGGAGGCGGAAGAGCCCGGCAGTGCCCGCGGCATCTTCGTCTGCATCAGCCCGTGGAACTTTCCGCTTGCCATCTTCACCGGCCAGATCGCCGCAGCGCTGGCGGCCGGCAACGCCGTGCTCGCCAAGCCCGCCGAGCAGACCTCCCTGATCGCCGCCCGCGCCGTCGAGCTGATGCGCGAAGCCGGCCTGCCCGAGGCAGCGCTACAGCTGCTGCCCGGTGACGGGCCGACAGTAGGCGGACCGCTGACCAGTGACCCACGAATCGCGGGCGTCTGCTTCACCGGCTCGACGCCGGTGGCGCAGATCATCCACAAGACCCTGGCACAGAACGCAGGGCCGGATGCCGTGCTGATCGCCGAGACCGGCGGGCTGAATGCCATGATCGTGGACTCGACGGCGCTGACCGAGCAGGCGGTGCGCGACATCCTGATTTCCTCCTTCCAGTCGGCCGGCCAGCGCTGTTCGGCGCTGCGGATGCTGTACGTCCAGGAAGAGGCACGCGAGCGGCTGCTCAACATGCTCGATGGCGCGATGGACGCGCTCACCATCGGCGACCCCTGGAATACCGACACCGACGTATCGCCGGTGATCGACGCCGAGGCCCAGACCGATATCAGTGCCTATGTCGCGGCGCAGAAAAAGGCCGGTAAAGTATTGAAGTCGCTCCCCGCGCCCGGCGTCGGCACTTTCGTCACCCCGGCCGTGGTCGACGTAGGAGGCATCGAGGATCTCGAGCGCGAGATCTTCGGCCCGATTCTGCACGTGGCCACCTTCAAGGCGCGTGACATCGACAAGGTGGTCGACGCGATCAATGACCGCGGGTACGGGCTGACCTTCGGCTTGCACACCCGGATCGACGACCGTGTGCAGCAAATCGTCGAGCGCGTCCATGTCGGTAACATCTATGTCAATCGCAACCAGATCGGTGCCATCGTCGGCTCCCAGCCCTTCGGTGGGGAGGGCCTCTCGGGCACCGGCCCCAAGGCCGGCGGACCTCTCTACGTCAACCGCTTCCGCCGCACTACCACCGAGGAGCGCCACGACGCGCCGAAGGGCAATGTGGTGACAGTCGGGGATCTTCAGTCGGCCATCGACGGGCTGGATGCGCGCAACTGGGCGGCGCGCACTAATCGGGTCGAGGTGCTGCGCAAGGCGCTATCCGGCAAGGGTGGCGTGGTTCGCCGGGCACTCAACGATACCGCGGCCCTGGACATGACGCCGCAGACGCTGCCGGGGCCGACGGGGGAAAGCAACCGACTGGCAATGTACCCGAAGGGCCCGGTCCTGTGCCTCGGGCCGACGCTCGACATCGCCGTCGCCCAGGCAGTGCAGGCGCTCGGTGCGGGCTGTCCGGTAGTGCTCGCAGTCCCTGGCGCGGCCCAGGCCGTGCAGCCGCTGATCGAGGCCGGGGCGCCTGTCGCCGCGCTCGACGGCAGTGTCGCGTCCGAGACGCTGACTGGGGTCAGGGACATCGCGGCGGTGGCCGCCGCCGGCGCCAGTGACTGGACCCGCGAGCTGCGCGTAGCGCTGGCCAGGCGCGACGGCGCCATCGTGTCGCTCGAGACCCAGACCATCGCGCCGGAACGCTATGTGGTGGAACGCCATCTGTGCATCGACACCACCGCCGCGGGAGGCAACGCCAGCCTGCTGGCGACGGCCGAATAGCCGCGCCGGCCCGAGAGGGCCGGCGTTTTTTTCGGTCACACCATCTGATCGATGATCAGTGCGTGGGCATGGTGAAGTGGTTGGTCTCCTCGCGGATGCCGCTGGGCCAGCGCTGGGTGATGGTCTTCATACGAGTGTTGAAGCGCACGCCATCGGGGCCGTGCATGTGCAGCGGACCGAACAGCGAGCGCTTCCAGCCGCCGAAGCTGTGGAAGGCCATGGGCACCGGGATCGGCACGTTGACGCCGACCATGCCGACCTGGATCTGCTCGCAGTACTGGCGCGCGGCGTCGCCGTCACGGGTAAAGATGGCGGTGCCGTTGCCGAACTCGTGGGCGTTGACCATCGCCACGGCCTCGTCGAAGCTCGCCGCTCGCGCAATGGCCAGCACCGGACCGAAGATCTCCTCGCGGTGGATGCGCATGGCCGGCGTGACGTGATCGAACAGTGAGCCACCCAGGAAGAAACCGTCGCCAGCGCCCTCGACCGCGGTGTCGCGGCCATCGACCACCAGATCGGCGCCCTCGTCCACGCCGACCTGGATATACCCCTTGACCTTCTCCAGGTGCTCGCGGGTGATCAGGGGGCCCATGTCATTGTCGGGGCCCTCGACCAGACCGGGCCCCACGGTGAGTTGTCCAAGCTCGGCCACCAGCTTCTCGCGCAGGCGGTTGGCGGTCTCCTCGCCCACCGGCACCGCCACCGAGATCGCCATGCA
>NZ_JAHCLU010000028.1 GCF_018448785.1 Halomonas jincaotanensis
TCTGTCGAGCAGTCTACGTCAGAAGACTCTACTTAGCCGGCCTCAATCCCTGTCCAGCCCCTTGGGTCCATCTCTCTGAGCCCTCAAGAACATGGATCACTGACTAAAAGTGGTGCGATGCCGAACTCGGGCCATCGCGCTATCACTAACGGCGGATTTTGAATCCGTTTTTCGACATTTCTAGGCCGCGCTTGCTACGGGCATTTGTCGATAAATCAACCGCTTGAACACTTACACTGCTTACACACACAACGTAGAGTAGCTGCAGTCTGCGACCAAACTGCGACCAGATTGAAGCCAGCAACTGCAGCGGACGAGCGTCCGCTGCGCAGGTGACGGCGCTATACCACCGGTGATTTCTAAGATAGCCATTAATACTGCCCATTTTCGGATCGTCTACCGGGGCAAATTACTAGCTATCGATCTCGGTACACGGCATAAACGCTGCTCAGCAAGCTTGGCGGTCAGCTCGCTGAGGCTGGTGGGTGCCGCGCCTGGTCTCGGCAGGGATCTTCGGTGTCGTGGTGGCTTGTTGATGCAGCTTGATGTCCATGTCCCTGCTCCTGAATGAACTGCGCGAGAAGCGCTCTTGCTGCCAGCAGAGGATAGCTCCTATCGCTCATTTGATCATCAAGGACCCTACACATAGGAAAGCATCGCCGAGCAGGCCCAACGGCTAGGGCTGGAGGATGACGCAGAAGAGATCAATGGCCAAAAATTCTGGTACTTTTCTGTTGCGAACCCTCCGCCTGCTTCCTACCTTGACGTTATAGAGTCCGCTTAAGATGGCTGAGTAACGCACGAGTATGATGATAGCGACAAGACCGACTAGCTATATGGTACTTAGGGCCCCCAACCTCTTGTGCAGGGTGTGGGCGGTAGCTTGATTGCGTTTCAAAATGCTTAACCTGGCCGAGCGGACTTAATACGCCAGCGAAACTGTTGTCCAGTATATTTATATATCTGGATGGTTTATTTAGTGCCTAAGCTTCGGGTCCGGTGTTTGATCCCCCGCTCGTGGCATAACTCAACCCGCCTGTCCTGCCATTATTTCATCGCTGCAATGAGTGATTGATGGATCTGGTGCTTGGTTTATCGTCGTCGGAATCGTGCCGAGCCAGTTCCGCCAGCGCTGGCCCTTCACGCCGCGTAAGCATGCCATGCAAAGCAGAGCGTAATAACCGAGGGCGTCAGAGACTCCCAGGCACGATCGGTATGACATCCGGCCCCACCGCAGGAATTCATGAGTGGCAACCAATACCTCCTTCCTTCCTTCTGCTCTGGCGTCAGCGTGGCCAGCTAGTTGTACTGGGTCTTATGTGGCCAGAAGCCTTGTCCTGATAACGCCAGCGTCAACTGGCTGAGTTAGCGACGCCATTTTTGGCAGCCAGCAACGAATCACTCCTATAGATCATTTGATCAACCAAGACCCTGTCGCTACCCAATATTGACCTCAGGTCACCCGCTTCACGGTGATCGATTGAAATGACATGAGGTGACCCATGACTGACGAGGAGACTGCGCAAGCGCAGGGCGGCGAAGAGCAGAAGCCCGCGGTTCCCTCCATCTCCCTGCCCAAGGGCGGTGGGGCTATCGGCGGCATGGGTGAAAAGTTCGCCGCCAATCCGGTCACGGGCACGGGTTCCATGTCCGTGCCTATCGCGACCAGCCCGGGGCGTTCGGGCTTCGGCCCTCAGCTTGCACTGACCTATGATTCCGGTGCCGGAAATGGGCCGTTTGGCTTCGGCTGGACGCTTTCCCTGCCGTCGATCACCCGCAAGACCGACAAGGGACTGCCACAGTACCGCGATGCGGAGGACTCGGACGTCCTCATTCTCTCCGGCGCCGAAGACCTGGTGCCCGTGTACCGTCAGGACCCTGACGGAACCTGGATTGCCGACCATCCAGGTTTCCAGCGGGATGCGGAAGGGGGCTGGGTGCGGGATCCATCCGGCCGTCTGGTCGTTCACGAAGACGAACTCGACGGCTACCAGGTTCGCCGCTACCGGCCACGCATCGAGGGGCTCTTCGCGCGCATCGAGCGTTGGACCGAGCTCGACGCACCGGGCGCTGTTCACTGGCGTTCGATCTCCAAAGACAACATCCTCACCCTCTACGGGTTCGATGCGAACTCGCGTATCGCCGATCCATTGGATGCGAGCCACATCTTCCGTTGGTTGATCTGCGAGACGCGCGACGACAAGGGCAACGCCGTGCTCTACCGCTACAAGGCGGAAGACGGGCTTGGTGTCGATATCGACAATGCGCACGAGCGCAACCGCGGGCCGCGTAACGACGCCCGCCGCACGGCTAACCGCTACCTCAAGCGTATCCACTACGGCAACCGCACGCCGCTACTCGGCAATACCGGTGTGCGCCCTCGTTTCCTGGACAAGGCGGCAATCGATGCCCAGATCGGCAACGCCGACTGGATGTTCGAGGTGGTGTTCGATTACGACGATCACGACGCCAACGTCCCCCAGCCGAGCGAAACGCGACCTTGGCCAGCACGCAGTGATCCGTTCTCCGCCTACCGGTCCGGCTTTGAGGTCCGCACCTATCGCCTCTGCCAGCGCGTCCTGATGTTCCATCACTTTCCGGGAACGGAACAGGACGGCGTGGGAGCCGACTGCCTGGTACGCTCCACCGACTTCACTTATTCGGACGAAGTCGATCCCACGGATGTCCGCAACCCGGTCTACACCTTCCTGCACAAGGCCACCCAGAGCGGGTATCGCCGCAACAACAACGGCTACGACAAGCGCAGCCTACCGCCCGTCGAGTTCGAATACACCGAACCCAACGTGCAGGACACCGTGGAGGAAGCAGATCCGCAGAGCCTCGAGAACCTACCCCTCGGCTTGGATCGCAGCGCCTATCGCTGGACCGACCTGCACGGCGAGGGTATCCCCGGCGTCCTCACCGAGCAAGGCGGCGCCTGGTTCTACAAGCGCAACCTTAGCCCGATCAACGAAAGGGTCGAAAACGGCACTCCCCAGGTCGAAGCAATGTTCGCCCCTGTCGAGCGGGTCGCCACCAAGCCTAACCTCGCCTTAGGCAGTGGGGCGCAGTTCATGGACCTGGCCGGTGACGGCCAACCCGATCTGGTGATGCTGGAAGGGCCCATGCCTGGCCTCTACGAACACGACGGCAAGGAAGGCTGGCAGCCCTTCCGCCCCTTCAGCTCACGCCTGAACCGCGACTTCGGCGACCCGAACCTCAAGTTCGTGGACCTCGACGGCGACGGCCACGCCGACGTACTGATCACCGAAAACGACGCCTTCGTCTGGCACGCCTCGCTTGCCGAAGAGGGGTTCGGCCCGGCCCGGCGCGTCGCGCAGGCGCTCGACGAAGAGAAAGGCCCACGCATCGTCTTCGCCGACGGCACGCAGTCCATCCATCTCGCCGACCTCTCGGGCGACGGCCTGACCGACCTCGTACGCATCCGCAACGGTGAGGTCTGCTACTGGCCCAACTTGGGCTATGGCCGTTTCGGCGCCAAGGTAACGATGGATCATGCGCCCTACTTCGACAATCTCGATCAGTTCGACCAGAAGCGCATCCGCCTGGCCGACATTGATGGCAGCGGCACCACCGACATCATTTACCTGCACCGCGACGGCGTGCGTCTCTACTTCAACCAGTCGGGCAATGGCTTGAGCCAGCCGCATCTGCTAAAAATCTTTCCGCGCATCGACGACGTCGTGAGCATCGTGCCCACCGACCTGCTCGGCAACGGCACCGCCTGCCTGGTCTGGTCATCGCCCCTGCCCGGCGATGGGCGACGGCAGATGCGCTACGTCAACTTGATGGGCCGCCGCAAACCGCACTTGCTGATCAAGACCATCAACAACCTCGGCGCCGAAACCCGCGTCGATTACGCGCCCTCGACGAAGTTCTACCTGCAGGACAAACGCGACGGCAAGCCTTGGATCACCCGGCTGCCGTTTCCGGTGCACGTGGTCGAGCGCGTCGTGACCTACGACCGCATCAGCCGCAACCGCTTCGTCACCCGTTACGCCTACCACCACGGCTACTTCGACGGTGAGGAGCGCGAGTTCCGCGGCTTCGGCATGGTCGAGCAGTTCGACACCGAAGCGTTCGAAGACTATGTCATCGGCGTGGAGGCCGTGGAAGGAGCACAAGAACTCGCGCCGGAGCTGAACCAGCCGCCAGTCACGAGCCGAACTTGGTATCACACGGGTGCGTTCCTCGATCAAGCCCGAATCCTTCATCAGTATCGGCACGAGTACTACCAGCAGAAACAGCAGATTCCTGAGCCTGTCATCCCGGAAGAGATTAGCGCCAACGAACTGCGTGAGTGCGCCCGTGCCCTGAAGGGTTTACCGCTACGACAGGAAATCTACAGCTACGACGGTTCTGCTGAAGAAGATTACCCCTACACCGTCACCGAGAACAACTTTGAGATCCGCTGGCTACAGCCACGAGGCAGTCAGCGGCACGGTGTCTTCTTCCCGGTGGGCCGGGAGTCTATTTCACTCAACTACGAACGAAATCCGGCTGACCCCCGTATATCGCACACCTTCGGTCTGGAGCTGGACGAGTACGGCAATGCCCGCAAGTCCTGCTCTGCCGTGTATGGCCGCAAGAATGCCGATACATCTCTTCCCACCGAGACCTCACGCGAGCAGCAGCACAGCTACATCACCTATGCCGAAGCGGATTACACGCCTGACATTGAGCAAGCTGCGCCAGTCGAAGCCTATCGCTTGCGTGTCCCCTTCGAGTCCAGAAACTACGAAATCACCGGCATCGCGCCGGATGCCATCTTCTTCCAGTTCGATGAAATCAAGTCGAAGATCGCCACTACCGCCGAAATCGACTACGAAGTTGTCGCGGATGACGTCACGCCCCAGAAGCGTGTCCTTTCCCACAATCGCACGCTCTTCCTCGACAACGCCCTGAACCCCCTGCCTCTGGGTGAGTGGGACTCTCTGGGGATGATCCATCAGAGCTACACACTTGCCTTTACCCCTGGCGTCACGGCCGCTCACTATGCGGGAAAGGTCAGCGACGCCGAATTCGCTGCCGCTGGCTATGTCCATTTCGATGGCGACATCAACTGGTGGATGCCATCGGGTACAGTGATCTACCCCGCCGACCCTCGCGCTCATTTCTATCTCCCGATCGGTGCCAAAGATCCCATGGGCTTGGAGACAACAGCGACTTTCGATCAGTACACGCTACTGATCGATAAGGTCGAGGTTAAGCAAGCTGCTTGGAGCGTGGTTACGGCGCTTAACGATTACCGCATGCTTGGCCCCGTGTTGATGACCGACCCCAACGGCAACCGCTCGGCCGTCGAGCATGATGAGTTAGGCATGGTGGTCAAGACTGCCGTGATGGGCAAGGTCGGCTCTGCGGACGGCGACACGCTGCTCGACCCGACGACACGGATGGAATACGAGTTGTTCAACTGGATGAACAACCGCAAGCCCAACTATGTTCACACCTTTGCGCGCGAACAGCACGGCGCTGCCAATCCCCGCTGGCAGGAAAGCTACGCCTTCTCCAACGGCAGCGGTGGCGTTGCGATGGTCAAGGCACAGGCGCATCCCGGCATGGCGTTCCGGGTTAATCCGGACGGCAGCAAGGTGGAGGTGGACGCGGATCCGCGCTGGGTGGGCAACGGACGTACGGTGCTAAACAATAAAGGCAAGCCCGTCAAGCAGTACGAGCCGTATTTCAGCACCACACACGAATACGAAGACGAAAAGGTACTTCGCGAAATCGGCGTCACGGCAATCCTCTACTACGATCCGGTCGGACGTAACATCCGCACGGTGTTCCCGAACGGCACCTTCGCCAAGGTGGAGTTCACTCCGTGGTGGCAGAAGGTCTTTGACGCCAACGACACAGTCAAGCAAAGCCAGTGGTATGCAGACCGGGGCAGTCCTGAGCCGGCCACACAACCCGAGCCACTGAACGACCCCGAACGCCGTGCCGCCTGGCTCGCAGCCAAGCATGCGGATACGCCTGGTGTAATTCACTTCGATAGCCTGGGACGGCCCAACTACGCCATCTCGGACTACGGCGGTGGTAAAACGGCGGCGGTGCGTTCCGAGAGCGACCTGACGGGACGCTTCTCCAAGCTCTTCGACCAGGAACAGCGGGAAGTTGCCAGCGGCTTTGTCAGTATGGCGGGCACGCCCATCGTCGGTGAGAGTGCCGAGAAAGGTCGTCGCTGGACATTCCCGAACGCGCTGGGCGCGCTGGTCAAGACCTGGGACGAGCACGGACGCCAGTTCCGCGCCGAGTACGATAGTTTGCACCGGCCAGTCAGCACCTTTGTACACGAAGGCGGACAGGCCGAGATTCTATTCAACTATGTGGTCTACGGCGACCGCCTGGTCAATGCTCAGCAACTCAATCTGCTCGGCACCGCGCATCAAATCTTCGACCAGGCCGGCATGGTGCGTGTACCGGAGCTGGACTTCAAGGGCAATCCCAAGTCCGTGGAACGCGTACTGGCCATGGATTACAAGAACAATCTGGACTGGAGTGCACTTCCCGTCCAGCCGGATCTCGCCGCCATTCAGGCCGCCGCTGATACTGCGTTGGAAATCGCTGAAGTCTTCACCGCCAGTTCTCAGTACGACGCGCTGAACCGCCCGACGCAGGTCACGCTGCCCGATGAGACAATGATCCTGCCCAAGTACAACGAGGCCAACTTCCTGACCTCTCTGCGCGCCCAGATCAGGGGCCAGGGTAACTTCATCGAGTTCCTCAAGAAGCAGGACTACGACGCCAAGGGCCAGCGGCAGTTCGCGCAATACGGCAACGAGGTGTTCACCCGTTACTTCTACGATCCGAACACGTTCCGACTGACCAATCTGCTGACCTACAAGTCGGGCGCCGATCCGCAGACGCAGGGGCTGCAGAACCTGAACTACACCTATGATCCAGTCGGCAACATCACCCAGATCCGCGACGATGCGCAGCAGACCCACTACTTTAACAACGCGGTCGTCAAACAGGAGAACCTTTACGAATACGACGCGATTTACCAGCTTGTGCGCGCTACTGGCCGGGAGCTCGCGGGATTCGGGAACGACACAGTCCGTACGCATACCGATTTGGACTTTCTGCCCCAGTTGCCGCACCTCAACAATACCGATGCGGTGCGAAACTATACCGAGGAATACGAGTATGACTTGCTCGGCAACATCAAGGTGCTCCGGCACCACTTCAATCCGCAACCGGGGCTGGGGGGCGGCTGGACGCGGCACTATCGCCACGCCTTTGACGACGCCCCCGGAAACCGCACCAACCGTTTAACGGCCACCAGCCTGCCCGGCGATCCGGACGCGGGTCCCTACACCGGCAAGTACGACTACGACGCTTACGGGAACATGATCCGGATGCCGCACCTCGCCTCGATGGACTGGAACTTCATGGACCAACTCCGGCACGCGGACCTGGGAGGCGGCGGAAACGCGTATTACGTCTATGGCCTGGGCGGTCAGCGAATGCGCAAGGTGATCGAGCGCGACGGCAACCTGAAGCTCGAGTGGATCTTCCTCGGCGCGATCATGATCTTCCGCCGGCGCCGGCGGAATACCAATGAACTGCGGTTCGAGCGCTCGACGGTCCACATCAGCGACAACACCGGGCACATTGCGCAGGTCGATACGAAAACGCGCGATGACGACAACGCTGATCCGGCCAACCCGCTCGGCGTCGCACTCATTCGTTACCAGTACACGAATCACCTTGGTTCGGCGACGTTGGAGACAGATGAAGTTGGTAATCCGATTTCCTATGAAGAATACCACCCTTACGGCACGACGGCGTATCGCTCGGCCAAACCAGGGTTCGATCTGAGTCTGAAACGGTATCGGTTCAGCGGCAAGGAACAGGATGACGAAACAGGGCTGTACTACTTTGGGGCGAGATATTATGTGCCGTGGCTGGGAAGATGGACGAGCAGCGATCCAGCAGGCTTCGCAAGCGGCCTGAATCTCTACCGCTACTGTTCGAATAACCCGGTGATGTCCCATGACCCCAATGGCATGGATGACGTGCCGGTCAGAAGCAGGCAGCTCGGACGGAATGCGTCGTGGGAAACAATACAATCGCATGTGCCCGAAGGATACCGGATCAGGGAGGGCATCAACGATGAAAACTATACCCGTCATTGGACGCGTCGAGCCGGCGGATACTGGGACATATTGGAGAGGATCGAAGAAGGCGAGGGTGACGGCAGTCCCGCAAGTACGGAAACTGAAACACCCCATGCTCGCGAGAGCTCGGCACCGATCCCACCTCGAGTGGCTTTTGATCCGTCGCCGCCGCCCTCGCCGACCTACCCGACCAGTCCGATTCCGAAACTGGATATCACCTCGGCTCCGGAAAATACCGATTTCGCGAGAGAGGAGAGCGCCGCCAGAAGTGCGTACAGACAGAGGCACGGAATTACTGGCAGGCAGACAGCCGTTCAGCATCCGCAGAAGTGGCGCGAGGGGGCACGCACCAATACGCATCCAAGGATCACCAACGACCCGCGGTTCCTGCATCCAATCAGTAATGTGCGTGGCACAGGAGGGGTTGGTGACAATGGTCGCCCCTATGCAACTGAACATACGCTTGCTGACCGAGGACGTTACCCGGCTGAAGCTGAGCGCACACAGCGCAGATATGGCGATGTAGCCACGGAAAGAGCGACGACAATTTGGGCCGCACAACGCGTCCGCGAGCGCTCTACGGGAAGTCGCGGACCGTTGTTTATCAGGGAGTATATCGTCGCTCCCATAATGCGCGGGGCGACTGGCCACTTTTCAATGGCGGCAACAAGAACGTTTGTACCCTTCGTAGTTGAGGCTGAGTTGGGTCTTATGGGCGCAGGCATGGCCCTATATAACGCCGGCTACGCCTCAGCGGGTGCCGCTGTGTTCGGTGCCGCATCCTATGTTCCCGTCGTCGGCGGAGGGCTTGTCGCAGGTGCTGTGGTGGGGAATGCAGCCGAAAACCTGGCCAGGGAAGTGGGTCTCAGCAGGGAAGAATCACAGGGCGCAGGAGCTCTCGCGTCGGTTGGAGCGGGTGCTGCGGTCGGGGCGCTCATCGGCTCGGTTGTTCCGGGGGTCGGGACGGCCGCCGGAGCCGCCGTTGGAGCAGCCGCGGGTCTGATCGGCTATGGATTGAGCAAGCTATTCTAGAGAAAGCATGTTCAAGAGAAAGAATGATACCAGTTGTTGAAGACACAAGTCGCCACGGCGAACAATTAGAGGACAGAGGAGGACACCAATGAACAAGATCACGTTTGCACTGAATCAAGGCAGGCGCGGCACAGCCGTGGAAGATCTACAGGATGTTTTGCAGCAATGCCTGGAGCTCGGCGTCCCCCTGGCCAACGACGAACCCGCTCGGCGCGAGTTGTCGGCGGAGCCGGAAAGCGGGGGACAGACCACGCATATGAAACGGAAGGCACCAACCCGATGAATTTCGACCCTCAGAAATTCTTCACCAGCCTGATGGATTTTTTCTCCATCCTGCTGCCGGGCGCGCTGCTCACTTATCTGCTGATAGGAGAGGTGGGCTCGGTTGTGCAGGCGGATCGCTATGACAAACTCCTTGGCTCGCAAGCTTGGGGTGCCTTCCTGCTCGCGAGCTACCTCCTCAGCCACCTGGTCTTGCTGCTTGGCTCATGATTGGAAGAGTTCACGACTGGCCTCGGGTTGCTATGCGCTAAATGCGCAGATCACGCGATTCGCCAACCGTACCCCGCCCACACCCTGATCTGGCTGATGTCCAAAGGCGAACGCAACGTCGCCACGGTCCGGACCGAAAAGTTAAAGCAGCAGTCCCCCAGCACCCTGCAGGCCAGGTTACGTCGAGACCGAGAAGGCCTAAAAAGACAGAGAAAAGATTGTATGCCGGCTGAAAGTAATCTCCCCATCCCGACGCGTCCATGCTTGTAAACGTCTCGCTGCCCCAAGCGAAGGTGTCAGCGCTGTGTAAGCCCAAGGCATTTTCAACGGCAATCCACACTGGTCACTTTCCTGGCCGGTACGCAGAAAAATGGTTTTCACACCCTCTCGAAACGTAAGCCACCCGAGCCGATTAGCGCTCGGAATGGCTGGAGACCTGAACCATGAATACGATCACCTTTCCCCTGACACTGGATATGCAGGGGCTTGCCGTAGCCGACCTGCATGACGCGCTGCAACTGTGCCTGGAACGCGGCGCCCTCCTCGCCGACGATAAGGACTTCCAGCGCGAAATTGCTGACGAGCTAAAGCGCGAGCAAGACGAGCAAACCTACGGTGACGTAACCAGCAAACTGGTTAGCTATTTTCAGACAGAGCGGCAGTTGCAGGTCAGTGGAGACGTGGATGAACCGACAGCCGGCGCTCTGAATCGCCTGCTCAAAGAGTTGGGGGCCTTACGTCCCACTGGAGAGTATCAGGTCACGGGCCGCGTCGTGAGCCGGGTCAGTGCCGCCCTGAATGGCCTGCGCGTTGTAGTGGTGGACAAAGCGGTCGGCAGTGATGGGACTCTCGCCGAGGCGCAAACCGATGCGCGGGGCTATTATGCGGTTTCGTTTTCCGAGGCCGAGCTCAGGCGCCGCGGCAAGGAGAAGCCAGATCTGCAATCGCGGGTCTTTTCCGGCAATCAGTTTCTCGCGGCTTCCGAGGTCCGATACGACGCCTCGACCCAGGAAACGTTGAATATCCTTCTGGATGAGAAGGCATCGAGCAACCTGCGGTCCGAGCACGAGACGCTGGCTTCCGCCCTTTCCATGCACTACAAGGGCAAGCTCAGCGATCTACAGGAGACGGACGAGCGTCAGGACATCACGTATCTTGCCAATAAGTCCGGCTGGGATGCCCGTGCTGTCGCCCTCACTGCGCTCGCCGACCAGTTCAGTGCGAAGACGGCGTTTGCGGGCGCGAATGTGCGCATCGAGCCGCCCTTCTTCTATGCGCTATTCCGCTCGGGAGTGCCTGCAAACGAAGCGGCCGTCTACCGCACGGATTCCAAAACTGTCGAGGGCATCTGGAACCAGGCGCTCAAGCAGAACGTGATCCCAAGCAATCTGCACGACCGCTTGCCGGAGGCTATGAAACTGTTCCAACGCGTGGCAAGCCAGCAGTTGCTGGAAGGTCCGGCGCTCGCAGGGCTCTCATCGTTCAAGGATCTCCTCGCGATCTCCCTTAGTGACACTCGACAGCAACAGCAGGTCGCGGACCTGTACGTCCATCACGGACACGACCCGGAGGCCTTCTGGCAACAGGTGCAGGGGACTCTCGGCGACGCAACAATGAAGCAGCTCAAGCTGGACGGGCAACTCGCCTATCTCACCATGAGCAACGCCCCGCTGATCGAGAAGCTGCACGCGGCTGCAGGTGAGAATGGGCTGCAAGACAGCGCTCAGTTGGTGGCCCAAGGCTTCCACCGCGCCGCCAAGTGGCTCGAAAGCATCGGCAGTGATCGGATCCCTTCGGAAGTCCCCGGCAGGGACGAAAGCGAGAAGCGCGAGCGCTACGCCGAATTGCTGGCTGCACAGCTGCGGTTCAGCTTCCCGACGGCGACCGTGGCACAGATGGTGAAGAGCGGAGAGACACCGGTCGTCGCCGCGGATGCTCGTAGCCCTATACACGGGTTCCTCACTCAACATGAAGACAAGTTCGAGATCGGCATGCAGCCCGTTGCTCAGTACGTAGCGCGCAACAACCTGCAGGTGGCCCCTGAGGTGGCGCGGGAGGTGACCCGCATCCAGCGCGTCTACCAGATCACGCCTGACGACGAGTCGATGAACGGGCTGCTGAAGAAGGGGATCGACTCGGCCTACGCCGTGGTGCGCTACGAGCGGGACGAGTTCCTCCGCGCCTTCAAAGATGACGTCGGGGGCGAGCAGAATGCGCGGCTGGTCCACGCCAAGGCGCAGCAGGTGCACACGGCGGTGCTGAACGTCGCGCTCACCTTCCTCACCGCCAGGAGCGCGCCAGGCATCGGCGTCCACTCGCCGGCTTCCATCGTCGACCCGACACCGTCGCCCCCAGCCCATGCCGCCGACGTCCTAGCCTACGCGACCTTGGAGAACCTCTTCGGCGAGATGGACTACTGCACCTGCGAGCACTGCCGCTCGATCCTCAGCCCGGCGGCTTATCTGGTGGACCTACTTCGATTCTTGTACAGCGATGATGGTCTTTGGGCCTCGTTTGTACAAACTTGGAAATCCGAGCATGCGAACGCACCTTATCCCTTCTACGATCAGGCGTCGTGGACCAAGTTTCAGGATGACTGGAACAGTGCACATCCGGGAGAACAACTACCGAACACGGAGATATCACCCTTCGATGTATTGATTTCACGCCGCCCTGACATTCAGCACCTGCCGCTGACCTGTGAGAACACCAACACACCCCTCCCCTACATCGATCTGGTCAACGAGACGCTGGAGTACTACGTCACGAACGGACTCACGCTCGCGGGCTATAGGGGTCACGACACCGACGACAGTGTTAAGCCCGAGGAGTTGCTGGCCAGCCCGCAGTTCGTCGGCGAGACCGCCTATACGGCGCTGGCGAAAGAGCACTTCCCGCCCCCTTTGCCCTTCCACCAATCCCTGGACAGCGTGCGCCGGTACTTCGGCCGCTTCGAGGCCCCCCTGGCCGAGATTATGGAGGCGCTACGCAAGGATGACAGTCTGGAACGGGCGAGCGACGCCGAGTACGGTTGGCGCGATATCTGGATGGAGACGCTCGGGCTCTCGCGGGCAGAGCATCGTTTGCTGGCCGAGCGCTGGCTTACCGGCAGCGCCACCGATGTCATGCTGACGGTGAAGCGGCTTTACGGCTTCGACCCTGCCACCGCCGACGCCGATGGGCGGGCGGTGCTGGACAACGCCAAATCGTTCTCCCACCGGGTCGGGATCACCTACGAACAACTCGTGGAGATCCTCAGGACCCGCTTCGTCAACCCCAATTCTCATCTCATCCCCCGACTGGAGCGGCTGGGCGTTCCCTTTGCGACTCTCAAGGCGCTCAAGGACGGGTCCATCACCGACGCCGAGTTCGACGCCCTGCTCGCCCCCGGCCTCAACCCGGCGCAGTACGGCGGCAACATCAAGGAGTGGGTGAAGAACGACGACAACTACAGCCAGATCATGGGCCTCCTCACGCTCACCAACCCAGCCGACCCGGAGAATGTCTGCAGGTTCGACAAGGTGGAGCTGCGCTACTCGAACCCCGACACGAGCGCCAACCAGCTCCGATCCTTCGAGTTTATCCGCCTCATCCGTTTCATCAGGCTCTGGAAGAAACTCGGCTGGACCATCGAACAGACCGACAAAGCCATCAGCGCCCTCTACCCGGCGGGGCAGACGCCTGACGACCCCAGCGACGCGGTAAACCTGGAGCGGCTCGACGCGGGGTTCCTCATCCTGCTTCCCAGTCTGGGTGTGCTGCGGCGGGTAATGGACCTCCTCAAGCTGGCGCCGCAGAAGGACCTGTTCCCCCTGCTCGCCTCCTTCGCCCCCATCGGCACCCACGGCGAATCGTCCCTCTACCGGCAGATGTTTCTCAGCGCGTCGCTGCTCGACGAGGCATTCGCAGAAGACGGGTACGGGAACTACCTCACCAATACGGCCAAGAAGCTGCTGGACCACGGCGAGACCCTGCGTGCCGCCTTCTCGCTTACCGCCAGCGAGTTCAGCCACATCACGGCTGCGCTGGACTACGATGCCGGCACGGTACTCACACTCAACAATGTAAGTGCCGTCTTTCGCCGCGGCTGGCTGGCGCGCAAACTCAAACTAAGCGTGCAGGAGCTCCTCCTGCTCACCCAGTTGACGGGCTACAACCCATTCGAAACACCCGACCCGACCGCCCCCGCCATCCTGCGCCTCATCGAGTTCGTGGGCCGCCTGCGCGCCATCGGGGTCAAGCCGGTGCAGGCCCTCTATCTGGTCTGGAACCAGGACCTGAGCGGCAAGTCGGCGCCGGACGAAGCGGAGGTGACCGAATTTGCCCGTACCTTGCGCGGCGCCCTGACGGCCATCGAGGGCGAGTTCACAGTCGTCGACGACCCGGACGGCTCCATCGCCCGAGCGCGTATGGCTCTGGTCTACGGCAACGATGCCACCGATCTCTTCTTCGGCCTGCTGGAGAACACCTTCGTCACCGCCGTAGAGTACGATCACAACCAGGACACGCTTGATCAGCCGATCATGGACGCCTCGCCGGGGCATATCGCCTACGATGACTTCAGGAAACGGCTCTCTTATACCGGCGTCCTGACAACGGCCACCCGCGATGCGCTGAAGGCCGTACCCGGGGTGACAGAAACTTTCAAGGATGCAGTGGATGCGCTCTACGCCGAGAACCAGAAGGTCGTCAGGCCCTTCTTCTACCGCTACCCGGAACTGCTGCCACTTTACGACGTCTATGTGGTCTCCGCCGACCCGGTGGAGGCGAAGCGGACCGCCCTGCTGGAGGCCTTCCTCCCGGAGTTGAAGCGCCGCCGGAAGCGCCAGCAGGCGTTGCAGTCGGTCAGTGCCGCTTCCGAGGCCGATATAAGGCTGGCGAGTGCTCTACTCGAAATCGCGGCCGTTCTCCACGCGGCTGGTGACGTGAGCCGCCCCGCCCTCGACGACGTCGCTGCCCTTGAAACGACGGGCCTGGCGGCGCGGTACTTCTATGCCCCCTCGGCGTCGGGGAGTCCCGACCTTAACCACGATGCCGAGGCCAACCTGGAATACGTCGCCTCGGGAAACAACAAGCTGCCCCCCAATGCCACGACCCCGGGCGGCCCTATTTCCGGCATCTGGAGTGGACACCTGGAGGCGCCGGAGAACGGTTTCTACAACATCCGCATCGACACAGACGCTACTGCTGCGGTGGCGCTCACGCTGAACGGGGCGGCGGTCGCGCTGGCCCAGAGCGATAGCACCTGGAGCAACACGGCGCCCATTGAGCTGCGCGCCGGCACGCTCTACGCCGTCTCCCTCACGGTGGAGAACCTGAAGGACAACTTGGCGTTGCGCTGGCAGACGGCCGGACGCGGTTGGGAGATCATCCCCGCCCCGTACCTCTACTCAGCGACGCTCATCGACAACCTGCGCCAGGCGTACATCCGGTTCTTGAAGGCCACCGCGCTGGCAGGGGCGCTGAAGCTGACGGCGGCTGAGTTGGCCCACCTCGCCGCCCACGCGGACTACCAGGTCGACGGGGAGGGCTGGATGAACCACATGCCGACGACGGACAGCCCGGACAGCGCCACCGCCGCGCTGTTCAAAGCTTTTGGTGCTTGCCTCGATCTTTCCAGTCTCAAGGCGGACCTCTCACCCGGTGACGAGCGATTGCTAGAGGTTCTCCAGAACCCAGCGGCGGCGACCGATGCGGAGGGCCTGCTCTACGTCCTCACCCACTGGGAGAAGCCTTCCCTGGATGCGTTCCTTGTCCGCTTCGGCAAGGCCGCGGCCGATCTCGCCCACGTGGAGACCTTACGACGAGTCTACGACGCTTACGGGTGGGTGAAGAAGCTGGGTGTCCCAGCAGCGGTGCTGATCGAGGCGACGACCAACGAGCCGACCGCCGCCACCATGCGCAGCCTACAGTCCGCGCTGCGCGCCCGCTACGACGAAAGCGCCTGGTTGGAGGTGCTCAGGCCCATCAACGACGCGATGCGCTCTTTGCAGCGTGACGCTTTGGTGGCTTACATCCTGCACCGGATGCGCTCAGATCCCGCCTCGGCGCACATTGATACGCCGGAGAAGCTCTTCGAGTACTTCCTGATGGACGTGCAGATGGACCCCTGTATGCTCACCTCACGCATCCGTCACGCCCTTTCGTCGCTGCAGCTCTTCATCGAGCGCTGTCTGATGAACCTGGAGCCCAGGGTCTCGCCGGCGAGCATAAAGACTAAGCAGTGGGAGTGGATGAAGCGCTACCGGGTCTGGGAGGCGAACCGCAAAGTCTTCCTGTGGCCGGAGAATTGGCTCGAACCGGAGCTCAGAGACGATCAGTCGCCCTTCTTCAAGGAGACCATGAGCGAGCTCTTGCAAGGAGACATCACCGAGGACAGGGCCGCAGAGGCCCTCGTCGGCTACCTGACTAAGCTGGAAGAGGTCGCCAAGCTCGAGATCTGCGGCATCCACTACGAGGAGAACGGAGAAGGCACGGCCAACGACATCGCGCACGTCATCGCCCGCACCGCTGGCGCGAACCGCAAGTACTTCTACCGCCGCCGCGAGGGCGGCTTCTGGACGCCGTGGGAGAAGGTGGGCCTCGACGTCGAGGACAATCCTGTACTGCCGGTCGTCTGGAAAAACCGGCTCTTTCTCTTCTGGCTGAAGCTCGTGCAGGAGACGCAGCAGGAGACGCCGCCGTCGCCCACCGGCGACAGTCTGGCCGACGTTGACCCTTCCCAGGTCTTTCCGAACGAAACGCCGAAGGTCGTCGTCAAGGTCATCCTGAACTGGAGCGAGTTCCTAAACGGCAAGTGGCAGCCGACACGCACTTCCGACCCGGCGAGGCCGCTCGAGCCGCGTGCATCCGGCTATGACCCGAGCGGGCCGTACGCTTTCGACCGCACCCTGCTGACACTCTCGGCCCTCTTAGAGACGAAGGGCCTGCGTATCATCGTGTCCGGCCACGGGTTTGTGGGGTGGGGGCCCTCCTTCTTCCTCTACAACAGCTACAGTACGCCTGAGCGGGAGTCGGTGTGGGTGCACTTCATCCCCATGCGGTCCCTGGTTACGAGCACCGCTACGCTCAAGATCTTCGATCAGGACACGGGTGACTCCCAGTCCGTCCTAAGCAACGATATCGCCCGACACTCATCAGTCGAACCGCACCACCAGATCGATGGCAACACCTGGACCCCTCCGTTCTTCTACGAAGACAGCCGCCACGTATTCTACGTGACGACGGAGGAGCATCTCGTGCCGGTATCTCAGTGGAGCAACTTCCCAATCTTCCTGAATCCGCCCAAACCGGCAATCGAGATTGCCGAGCTGGTGCTGAAGCAGGAGAAGGGCTTGGCGGAGTCCATCCCGCACACCCGACAGCCAGGGTTCGGTGTTGTCGATCCATCACCCCTTGAGCGATACGTTACCGAGGACGCCAACATCGCAACCGCCATCGGCACGCCCGGAACCGTGGACTACGGCGACGCCAACATCGGTCCGTCGGGAAGCCGGTTCTAAGTTGACCGCACTCGGTAACTTGAAAGGAGAAATCGACATGGCGCCCAGGACACAAAGCAAAAACGACTATCACGCGAGCAACGACAACCGTTTAATCGAGCTCTTTCACAACATGGCCTACAAACAGGAGTCGGAGTTCACCTATACATTCGAGAACTTCTTCCACCCCTTTGTCGGGGAGTTGATCGAGAAACTCAACAAAGATTCGTTACCCGGGTTGTTCGATCCTCAGTTTCTCGAAGAGCTGGGCGACGTCACGAAAACTCCGTCGAGCAATCTGCCAGGGAGTTATTACACGCCAAACCCATCCAGCAGCAAGCGCGTCAAGGCCGAGTTCCACGACAAGGAGATAGACATCAAACCGGGCGGGCCATATGCCAACTATAATTGGGAGCTGTTCTTCCACATTCCGCTCACCATCGCTGTACACCTGAGCAAAAACCAGCGCTTCGCCGAGGCACAGCGGTGGTTCCACTTCATCTTCGACCCCACCGCCAACGACACGTCCATCGCCGTGCCGCAGCGCTACTGGAATTTTATCGCCTTCCGGAAAAACAGCGCCGGCAAGCAGATCGACGAGTTGCTGGCGCTGCTCAGCAAGCCAGATTCCGAGCTCATTGATGATGAGCCGGATCTGAAAGCGACGATTTTGGAAGGCTACGAGGCGATTAAGAACAAGCCGTTCCAGCCCCACGCCGTCGCCCGCACGCGGCACCTGGCGTACATGTACAGCGTCGTCATGAAGTACCTGGACAACCTTATCGCATGGGGGGACCAACTGTTCCGTCAGGACACCCTCGAGTCAATCAACGAGGCGACGCAGATCTACGTGCTCGCAACCAACATCTTGGGCAAGCGGCCCGAGCGGGTCCCTTTGAAAGGGAAAGTGAAGCCCAAGACGTTCGCGCAGCTCCAGGCGCAGGGCCTCGACCCGATGGGTAACGCCCTGGTGGAGCTCGAGGGTTTATTTCCCTTCAACCATGGCATCCCCACCGGGAGCGACGACGCGGATGCCGCCGCGCCGCTCTTCGGCATCGGCCGTACCCTCTACTTCTGTGTCCCGCGCAACGACAAACTGCTCGGCTACTGGGACACCGTCGCCGACCGGCTGTTCAAGATCCGTCACTGCATGAACATCGAGGGCGTCGTGCGCCCGCTTGCTTTGTTCGACCCGCCGCTGGACCCCGGCATGCTGGTCAAGGCGGCTGCAGCCGGCATTGACATCGGCGCCATCGTCGCCGGGCTGAATCAGCCGGTCAGCCCCGTGCGCGCCCAACTGCTGATCCAGAAGGCCCTCGAGCTGTGCGCCGAGGTGCGGAACCTTGGAAGCGCGTTGCTGTCGGCCATAGAGAAAGGCGATGACGAGCGTATGGCACTACTGCGGCAGGGCCACGAGATCGAGATTCAGCAGTTGCAACAGGAGGTGCGCTTCCTGCAATGGAAGCAAGCTCAGGAGGGTACGGAGTCGCTGCTCAAGACCCGCGCCGTGATACTGGAGCGCTACCAGTACTACCTGCGTTTGCTGGGTCAGGCGCCGGACGGCAACCTCGCCCCGGACATCTTCTCGCTCGACCGTCGGGAGCTTACAGAAGAGAGCTTCGACGAAGCCTATGCCGCGCTCGTCGGGCAGTACGCGAAGGACGTTCCCGTGCAGGCATACCCTCAGCTCAGTATGGAAGGTGGGGCATCGCCACTCGGCACGTTGGGAGAGCAAGGACCAGGCAAACTTTTTCTTACCACCTCGGAAAGCGACGAGATTGAACACCTGATTTCGGCCAGAAATCTCGGCTTGGCTGCCTCTATCTTTGAGGCCCTCGTACCCTCAGTAACACCTATTCCTGACGCGAAAGTTGATCTTCACTATTGGGGTATTGGGGGCACGGTAGATATGAGGGTTGGGACCGCCATCACGATGGGCATCCAAACTGTTGCGAAAATCTTGCAGATGACTGCTGCCTGGGATCGGGACCAGGCAGGCATAGCCTCGCGCACCGCCACCTACGAGCGCCGCGTCGACGACTGGACCTTGCAGGCCAACTCAGCCGCCCACGAGCTGCGCCAGATCGGGCGGCAAGTCATCTCCTCCCTCATCGCCGAACAGATCGCGCACCGGGAGTACCGAAACGTGCTGCAGCAGATTGAGCACGCGCAGGAGATGGACCGCTTCCTGCGGGAGAAGTTCACCAACGCCGAGCTCTATGCCTGGATGCAGGGCGAGCTCTCGCGCCTCTACTATGAGTATTACCGTTTCGCCTTTGACGTTGCACATCGATCCGAGCAGACGATGAAGCGCGAGCTGATGCGGCCCGAACTCGATAACAAGACGCTCGTCAAGTTCAATTACTGGGAAGGCGGCCGCAAGGGGTTGCTATCCGGCGAGGCACTCTATCTCGACGTCAAGCGGATGGAGATGGCCTACCATGAGCAAAACCAGCGCGAGCTTGAGCTGACCAAACACGTCAGTATGCTGCAAGTGGATCCTTTGGCGCTCGTGCAGTTGCGCACTACGGGCCGTTGCACACTGCGGTTGCCAGAGTCCCTGTTCGATATGGACGGCCCAGGTCACTACTTCCGGCGCATCAAGACGGTCGCGGTGAGCATTCCCTGTGTGACAGGTCCCTACGCCAGCGTTAACTGCACCCTCACCCTGCTCAAGAGCAGCATCCGTAAGACCGCCGTGGTCGGCGATCAATATGCTCGTATTGACGCCAACGATGAGCGCTACAGTGACTATTTTGGCAGCCTGCAATCCATCGTCACGAGCTCAGCGCAGAACGACAGCGGTCTGTTCGAGACCAACCTTCGAGATGAGCGCTACCTGCCCTTTGAGAACTCGGGCGCCATCAGTGAGTGGCAACTGCAATTGCCCGCGGACCCAAGCAAGGAGGAACCGGCACAGTTCGACTACAGCACGGTCAGCGACGTTATCTTGCACGTTCGCTATACCGCCCGCGATGGTGGACGACTGCTACGGAATGGGGCCCTCGCCCACCTGGACGAGCTGATCACGGAGTCGCAGGCGGCCGGCTCGGTCCGGCTCTTCTCCGTGCGGCACGAGTTTCCCTCGGAGTGGTCACGCTTCACCACGCAGGCAGTCGTGCCCAACCAGCGATTCGAGCTGACGCTCCCACTGCGCGACGAGCACTACCCTTTCTGGAGCCGCGGTCGCCTGGAAACCGTGACGCGTGTGGATATCCTGGCCCGCCCCGGAGTATCGGAACCGCCGAACAGCCTCGAGGTCGCCGAAGGCGCCGGCAACGGGGCAGGGGTTCAGTCTGATCCGTTGGTTAAGAACACGGCATTCGGTAACCTCTTCGTGGGTCGGCTGCAAAACGTGCCATTGCCGGCCCAGCCTACAGGAGACCTGCCTCTATTCTTCAATAGCAATGCACTGTTGGATGTGTGGATCGTGGTGACCTGGGGTGCGTAGCAACGGCGGTCGTGACAAGAAGAGGTCAACAAGACCTCGTGTGGAAGAGCTTCCAGTAGACGCGGGCAGCCGACGAGATCGCGACGGCACTGCCAGATGATGCATGGCGGACATGGTCCGCCGGCTCGGGGAGTAAAGGGGAAGAATGATTGGCAGCTGGCGGAATGGCTGGGCGATATCTCGCCCGATGACATCCAATACCTGCTGGATCGAACCCGCTGGAATGCAGAGGCGGCACGCGATGTCCTCCGCCAATGCTGGGCTCTCCTGAAGGTGGCCTGGTCCTGGACGAGACCAGCTTTATCAAGAAAGGTCAGCACTCGGCTGGTGTGCCCAGCCACAACACCTTGGTCAGGGTCATGGCGCTGGTGAATGCCGATCAGCTATAAAGCGCGTTTGCCGAGTTGATGAAGGCTTGCCATGACGCCACTGATGGCGCAATGGTCGCGATCGATGGCAAGACACTACAAGGCTCCTGTCGACGAAGCAATAATAAAGGCGCCATCCACATGGTCAGCGCCTTCAGCGCGGCCAATGGGGTGGTGCTGGATAAGGACGGCATGCCGTGCCAGGCGATTTGTAGGTAATGGCGATTGAACGGCCGAGCCGATCCTGATGATTCACGTTCCCACCCCGCTGCGGGATGGACACGGGCGTGAGCGTGCTACCCAAGACAAACTCAACTGTTGGAACTGGCCAAGAATGAATATCACAGGTAGTCCACTCAGCAATAGGCAAAGTCCTATCAGGAAGGGACGACATGACAGACCTTCGTTTGCACACAGCACAGATGCCCGCATACCTCGACAAGGAGGTATCGTCGGCCGATCACGACAAATTCGGCCATGCCCACCTTGCGGCGGCTCTACGGGGGCTCATTGAAGATGAAAAGCACCGGCCGCCCTATTCGATCGGCCTGCTTGGCAAATGGGGAACCGGAAAGTCCACCGTCAAAGGACTTTATCTCGAACATCTAAGCGGCGACGAGAAGAAGAATGGCGTCGGCATCAAGCGCTGGAATCGTATCTACACGATCACCTTTAATGCCTGGAAATATGGCGGCGAGATTGATATCCGAAAATCACTCTTCCGTCACATATTCCTTCAAATCGGTGGCACGCACGAAGAAGCCGACCGGCATCTTTTCAAGACTATTTCGTCGACGGAGTCCCAACGGAAGCCTTTTAGGGAAATATGGTCAGAATTTATAGATCAGTACGTCTTAGGTTTACTCCTCGTCGGAGCCTTTGCCGGCCTGTTTGTGGCCCTGCTCACGTTAATAGCTTGGGGGTTCGGGTTCGTCGATGATCCCTTAATCACTTCTGCCAGCATTGCCTCATCTTCGGGGATTGTTGGAGTGCTTGCTTGGAAGTACTTTTCCATTCTCCCGACAATATCTTCACGCACTCCTGTCAATACAACCTCACCTCCTAGCCAGACTATCGAGGAGTTCGAAGGCCTGTTTCTCACCCAAATCCAAAAGTTCAAGAAAGATCGTGGCAAGAACATCCGGCGCATTGTCGTCTTCATTGATGACCTGGATCGTCTTACGGCCGATGAGATGGTGAGCGGTCTTGACGGCATTCGCAGCCTGATTGAGATGGCCTCACATGACATACCCGAGGATATCGGCATCGTCTTCGTTATTTCATGCGATGAAGAGCGTGTGGCTGACGCGCTGAGCAAGAGACGCGCCACATCTGATCTACCCGCTGCGGTCTCGAATATTCAGGACGCGCGGCGCTATCTTGATCGTATTTTCCAGTTTCGCCTGGAAATTCCACCCTTCCCTAAACGAGACATACGCAGCTTCGCGCTCGGCTTGCTTGAAACCGAATACCCGGACTTACTGGCCGACCTCAAGGAGCGAGAGATCGACCTTCAGGAGCTTGTGGACAGGATGATTCACCCGGCTGTGCAATGCCCACGCAACGCCATTCAAATCGTCAATCTGTTTGCACAATCTTGGTGGCTCGCAGTCCTGCGCGAACACAATTCTGTCGGTGCCGACAAGCCGGGCGGGCTCGGAGAAGGCGTGGTCACGAAGAACCCGCTCACGCTCGCCATAATATGTGTGATCAGAACCGATTTTCCAGATTTCTATCCGGCGCTTCAAAAGAACCCGCGTATCTTCGATTATTTTATTGACAGATACGTTCGACCGTAACCCTTGGAACCCTTACCAGCAGCAGTGCGCGAACAGCTCGCTGAGTTTGCAACTGACAAATCATTGGCCAGCGAAGAAGAGCAGCTCAAGCGCTGGGAGGTAAAACCGCAGTATCGGGGCCTTCGCCATTTTATGTCCCATAACCAGGACGTCCGCCGTCCCTACAGCCTTCAGCCCCTTCTGGCCCTGTCACAAGATCCTGTTTCCAGAAAGCATGGAGACAAGGCAGTGCCAATCGAAGAGGCGCTGCGGACATCCGACGTGGTTGCGCTCATGGATGCGGCCAGCCTTACAGACAGCAACGAGACGTTTCCTACCGACTTTAGTGCCCTGCTTGCCGATCTTATTGATGACCTGCGTACTGAAACTCCCACCATACAGGACAATGTCGCATTCACCGTTGCTCAACTTGACGAGCGGATTCTCGACAAGGACAAGCGACGTATCCTCGGACATGCCGTGCGGCGCGCCGCAGTCAGCGAACATATGCGCTGGCGCCTCGGTCCTGCCAAACTGCATGCCCTCACGCAATATGCAGAGAACGAGGAATTGCGCGCGCTTGGACGTGCGCTGATCGACGACATTACCGCAGATGCCACGAACGTTCGGCTACCCAGCCGCGAGGTGCCGAGCCTGCGGGAAGGCCGTGAACTTACCCAGGATGCGGCCGACCTTGTCGTCACCCTTATGCAGCATGTTGAGCTTCCGGCGCAGTCGCAATCCGCATTTGGCCAGTGGCTATTAAACCGCACAATTAAGTTCGGGCGTCATTCAGACCAGCTACCGTTATCCTGGCTTGAGGACAAGCTTGCAGACCACGAAGGTATGCTTCTTCCGCTGATCCGCGATGACTATCCGCGGATCATCGTCAACGAATACAAGAAAGAGCAGCCAGAGGATCTCGGCCTGTCCATTTTGATCAACCGCCTCAACGCTGTATTTACGCTTTTCTTCGAACAAGGCACGCAAACGAGGGCAAAGTTGTGGGAGTACCTGAAGGACTTTGCCGCCTTGCGCCAACCTCGCCTTGTAACGCTTGCTTTCTCAACATTCGCCAAATGGCATGGTGATACAGATGTTGATGCGGCACATTCCGTCTTTACCGCTATGGGGGCCCGCCTTGTTCTGCATGAGGAAGATGTCGAAGCATGGCCACTCGACGACGAACAAGCATTGCGTGATATTTTTACCGACCTCACCGAATCACTCGTGTCATTTGATGATGACGGCATCGAGCATATGGTCCAGCTCGCCAAGGAATGGTCCAAATCTACCGAGCGCGCCTACAGCGCCTCCAAGCTTTATACGGTTCTCGGCGAAGTCGATTCGGCAGAATGGACAGCATTGAGCCAGGACTGGGCAAAGCGCTTATTCACAGACCTGCCGGCCACATGCCAGCAGGTCCTCCTTCTCGCAGCCAATAGCAAAAATGCGTCGGACGAGCTTCATACAACCCTGGCTTCAACCATTGCATTATTGCGTGGTCCCACACCGCTCGATGACCATAAAATCGAGGCGCTCTCACGTTTACTTACCACACTAGATAAATCGAGCCTTGAGGCCAGTCCATTTGCAGAGCAGCTTGAACAATTCGTCGAGGATACCGCGAATCTTGTCACGCAGAACCCCGGCGATCACCTTGTTTAAAAAACTAAGGCGCTCGCTGGCACCTTGGAAAAGTTGCCCCCTGAAAAGGTGCAGCAGCTACTCAATAGCTTCGCCCAGTTGCAGCTACAGCCGAAAATTCTGGCTGGCGTCTATCATGTGCTCACCGAAGCCTGGCCGCTACCGGCTGCTGAAAGTGGTCTCGACTATGAGGCCCAAAAGCTGTTCAACGCCGGTATCAATACATTCCACAAAATCGAGAAATTTGATAACGAGGCTGCCGATGTACTTGAGAGCCTCGATAGCCTCCTCCACCGTGCCCGCCTTAGTCAGACAGACAATCAGGACCAACTCATCGCCTGCGCCTACGAGCTATGGCCATACGCCCCCGATGCCAGCAAGAAACTTTGCCGCCGCTACCCCGATGCCAAGCGTATGCCTGAGCAGCTCAAAGAGTTGGTGGGCACGATCGCCGAGGGCGATGATGGTGATGCGGACCGATTCCCGGCTGCGCTTGTGCATGAATCCGACTGCGCCAATGCGACAGCCGTACAAGCGGCAACTATGAGCCTGCTCGCACAGCCGCCACAGGAGGCAAATGGTTCTCCGGACCCGGTCTTGGCGCTATGGGCCAAAGCGGTAGCAGAGCAGGATCCTCAGCCGTTACTCGATACGTTTGTCAGAAAAGATACCAACGACGAGCAGGCCGTCCGACTCTATTACCGCATCCTGGAGAATATTGAGTACATCTCTGACGAGCAATTTATCACTCTGCTACGGAAAACTCTGTCCGTGCCAGAAGGCAGGGAGAAGACGGCGGATTCTCTTGTCAGAAGTCTGAAGGAACTTACGGCGGCAAAGTTCAGCACCGACGATCAGAGTAAGGCTCTTTGCGAAGGCGTGCTTTCGGTCTTTTCCGATATTCCGAAGCGTGCTCGAAAGGCCGAGCTAGCCAAGACTTGCACTCCACTAGGACTTAAAAACGTCGTGACGGATGCTGGCTACACAGACCGCTTGTCTGACGATGACATGCAAGTTATCGAGAAGTATACCGGGAAAATAAGGTTGTAGCCACGACCAAACTTTCTGCCTTTACATGCGGCCTCGGCAGTAGGTCAGCGACTGCTGCTGACAGTACGCCATTCCAGACAATCCGGAGGCTTGCCACTCCGTGATATGATGTTGCCAAAGTTATTTTCGTGCACGGGTAATGCTGATTCCACTTGGGGTTGAAGAGGTAATCAGTGTGCTCAATCTCTGGACTGGAATATTGGTGCTGATGTATTGGCGCTTACATTCAAACCGCCCTGTGCGAGTGGGCCTGTTCCTGGTCTTACGAGAGCTCAGAGGATGAGGCAAGCACTTGCCCAATTGGACCACTTCACATTGCCCGCACGCTAGTCAGGATCATCAGCCTCCGGTTAGGGCTTTGCGTGAACAACATGGTGGGTTTACACAGCTAGAATACCCGGGGCGATTCATTGGTCCAAAGGTTAGGGTCCACTTCACATAGCGCGGTTTTTCATGCATTTTTCCTAGGCATTGCCACACGTTACGATAAATTGAAGCGAAATTATGAAAGCATGGTGGCGTTGGCCTGCGGCTTCCTCTGGCTGCCAATGTGAAACGTCAACAGGCCTTAGAAATATTCCGCATGGGCATTCGTCAAGCCCGTTCTGATAACGCGGGCTAACTTCTACGCCGGAATCGCTGAGAGCAGCTTGGGCAAAGCCTCGAACAATGTCTTTTGCTGACCCTCGCTGAGAGCGTCTTTAACTATCTCCACATTGGCCATCTTTACCTTCAGCCGCGTGGTGGCTGCAACGATGATCATGGAAACGGCAACCCCGGTCGCCAGAATGGTGCCGACCATCAGTTGGTCATCCTGGTATTCATCGAGAGCTTGGCCCAGAGCGGGAGCCATGGCCGG
Source organism: Halomonas jincaotanensis (assembly GCF_018448785.1). GTDB lineage: Bacteria > Pseudomonadota > Gammaproteobacteria > Pseudomonadales > Halomonadaceae > Halomonas > Halomonas jincaotanensis. The sequence continues at coordinate 26,303 of NZ_JAHCLU010000028.1, forward strand.
ATCCTGGGCAAAGATCAGCAGGAGCGCACGGGCTATCTCCGCAGATTGTTGTACGGGTAGCGGACGACTTTGCTCTGCTTCTGAAAGGCTCAATGCATGCTGAAAGAACGCTGTATTCTTCACCTCGGGAATTACGCCATCCACCATCTCGCTCACCGGTGTCTCCATTCCTTCGAAAACGCGTCCGGAAAACTGCTCCAGCAGACGGATGGCCATGGGGTCGTCGAGTTGCTGAACCCGCTTGATAAGTTGATCTGACATGGGTTCTTCTCCTGACTTGAGGGTTACCGCCAATCACCTGAAAGGCTGAAAGGCGCCCAGTGATACGCATTGGCGCCCTTGAAAGGGGCCGTCTTCTCCATCAGCGACAGCATCGCCTCACGCCAAGCGCTGGCGCGGCTACGTCCCTTACGAAGCCAGTTATCGTAGAACCGGATAGAGAAATCGGCCGACGTGCCTACGTCCACATTCCAGTGCGTGGACAGGATGCTGCACGCCCCGGCCATCAGCAGACTCCACTCCAGGCCTAGAGCGTCGCCGCCCACGCCCTCCTCGGATAATCCCGAAACGCAGGCCTGCAGGGTGACGTGGGTGCCCGCAAAGTTGAATGGGCTGCCTGGCTCGAGGACGCGCTCCGGAGTGAGCCGGACCCCCTTGGCGCCGTCGTCCGGTAGATGGCCGTTGTGAGCGAGGAGCAGGCCAGATACGCGGTAGGGATTGTTGTCCTCCGGGATCTGGTGGTCGGGAAAATAACCATGGGTAGCAAAGTGGACGATAGAACCACGCAGCTGTTGGCGAGCGACCGACGAGAGATCGGCGTCTGTGTGCTGCAAAACAATGGCCCCTTGATGCTCCGATAGCCATTGGGGTACCCGGCTCATCTGCATGACCTTATCCGGGTACTTGGCCATTTCCTGGATGGTGGGCACGGTGACGGCCACACTGTCCCTGGGCGTAACGGCGGGCTGGCGCGTGACGTGCCAAAGCATCGCGGCACAGTGGCAGCGGGACAGGGAGCACAGGGCTACAAAGGGGGCGCCGCGAAAGGCGATGTACTGGAAGGGCACCAGGTGCAGCAGGCCTTCGGGGGCGTAGCAGAGATGGTCACCGGCCTGAAGCAGCCCCGCTTCCGCCAGCGGTTCGAGCCAACTCAGGAGCGGTGCAAGGCGCTGCGGGATATCATCCGGATGACGTCCGAAAATACTATTGGATTTGCCCCAGGGAGATGGATCAAGGTTGCGCCGGAGCCTGCATAGTGCTTTTTCGCCGATCTGGACTACCCCCGCGTGCAGGCTGCCGTCCTTGCCCACGAGCACCGCGTAGGTGCGGTCATTGTCCGTCAGATAAGTCAGATAGTGTGCCCCCAGGGTGGCCATGTGTTTCGGCAGCCACTGACCCGCCGGCCCCGACGGCCAGGGCAGATCCTCCCGGTGGGCCTCGATTGCCAGTTTGTCGGCGAGTGCACGCCCCTTCGCCTCCTCGATGACCGAGAGCAGCTCTTGGTGATCGCCGACTTCGATCAGCTGGGCACAGAGTTCGACAAAGAGGTGCGGGTACTTCTGGTCTATCCCGGCCCGCTTCAGGGGATTTGCGATGCGCTCCCGGTGCTGGCGTATGTGCTCTCGAATGGCCTGCAGGGTGGCGACCGCCGGTTGCTGATCACCGAGCCGCTTATGGCAGAGGTAGAGCGGCCAGAGCGTATCCTCGACCATGTCGGTGAAACCCTGGGCGAGTGCCTGCTGCCGAACCTGTTCAAGCGTCTGCCGTGCCTGTTGGAGCTGCGCCGGATCCTTGCCGTGCTGCTCATCTGCGAGCACGGCCGAGACACGCTGGGTGGTGGCGTTGAGTTGGTACTGTCCCCCGCCTCCACCAGCCTGCTGCTCCATAAAGGCCGCTAATTGCTCGTAGGTATGGTTGGCCCGGTTGATCACGTCTTTGGGCGAGAGCGACGCCGATTCCTCTTCCAGCCGCTCGCGGAGCTGGTCAAACATGGCGTCGAACCGAGGGGCGATACTGGTTAGGCTAGTGATGGTAGTGAACAGTGCTTGTTTTCGCTCCTGGCTGGCCCTTTGCTCGGCTGAACGACGGTCTGGCAGTTCCGTGTTCTCCCTGAGCCGTTCATCCAGGCGCTGTTTCAGCAGCCCATACAGATGATGCGCCTTACCACCCTGCGCCACTTCGGATGCCAGGGCGACGCCGGCTTGCTCGAGCGAACCGCACTCGATCAGGGCCTCGATGCGCAAAAAACGCAGGTCGGTCATGTCCTGTCGGCTCACTCCGTTCGCCTGGAGCCACGCAATGGCCTGATCGATGATTGTAACCTGCTCCTGATGTCGATCGAGCCGGTCGTAGGTGCGTTGCGCAGCGTCTGCAAACTGGCCAACGCCGAAGACAAAGCTGTCGGCCATGCCAGGACCGTACCGATCATAGCAGCTCATACAGAACTGCATCCCGGCCAGCGCAAGGACGAGCGCGGCCTGCGGCTCACCACCGACGGCGTGCTCCTGGGCCACCATCAGCAGGGCGTAGACCCGCGACTCCAGTTCCGGGGTGGCGGCCAATTGTATCGCCTGCTGCTGCGAGCTCGAGATTGGCAGCCCGGCGATCAGGGCTGCAAGGGCGGTGCCTTGCCGGTCAAGGGCCGCTTCCAGCCAGGTATCTACTGCAGTCATTGGAAGTCTCCTTTTGCTCGCCAACCGTTAGTGATGGTCTCTACCAGTAGTTGACTGAAATGCCGGGAACCGCGGCCCGCCTGGCGAATTCGTCCTCCCAGGCGCCGCCCCAGCTGCCCGCTCCGCCCGTGCGCGAGCGTCCCGCCATCGACAGGGTGCCTGCCTGCTGCGCGTGTAGGATGTTGAGGTGGTGCTGCATGACGGCCTGTTGAATGGTGCTCGCGACGATCTGGTCGAGCTGGGTAGCTATCAGCTCACCAATGAGCGGACGAATAAGCCCGCTTACTGACTGGATTTCGGGGGGGAGCAGTGGGACGCCGGTGTGCTGTCGGTAGAGCTCGGAGATCTGGCCGATCAAGCTACGGGCCAAGTAGGCGTCGTCAAGCAGGCCATAGAGACCAATGTGATCGGGCAGATAGTCGTGCGGCGTCAGGAAGTATTGGGCCGCTGCCTCCAGCACCGGGACTACGGAACTTCCGATGCCCGCCTGTCTGGCCGCGACGGCGCAGGTGTCGATTAGATCTACGGTCTCGTTGATGTATTGCTCCGTCAGCGCCGTGAGCTCGGCGACAGCAGCAAGATCGAGACGCTGGCCCTGCTGCGCGGCGAGTTCTTGCAGGCGCTGTTCGAATAACTGTCGGCTGTTGGGCGCGGCAAGGGTCTGGGAGATCTGCTGGCGGATTTGAGAGATAGTCATAGGAATTTCCTTTTGCCGAGCGGGCTGGCCTCGCGGCACCGGCGCTCCGCATCGCTGCCGAGACCGGGTTCCTGCCACACCCTGCAACACAGCTTCGCTACCCAACTACTGTGTCAGGGCACGGATATTCAGACAGTTAAGGAGTTGCTGGGACACAAGAGCGAGAAAATCACTCAGATATATACCCATGTACTGAGTAAGATCAGTCTTAGCTGGACTTCGAAGTCCGCTCAGATAGGCTGATCATTCTGAAACGTAAATAAAGCTCCCGCCTACACCCTGTAAAAGAGAGTGGCCCCTACGTTCCATCCACCCAGTCGACTTTGTGGTTTACGTTAGCAAGTGCATCACTCACCCCATCTTCAGCGAACTTTATAACGATAAAGGTAGGCAGGCAGCGGAGGGTTCGCAACAGAAAAGTACCAAAATCTTCAGCCACTGCTCTCTTGCTCCTCCAACCCCAAACGCCAATGCCACTCGGCGATGCCCTCTTCGGGCTAGCCGGCGAATGTAGTGGTCCAATTGCCTCGGACACCTCGATAGGAGGATGATTCACTTATTGAGGAGATATAGATGAATCGGAAACGCAGGACATTCGACGCAGCCTTCAAGCTGCAAGTCGTGCAGATGATCAGACAGCAGGACCTGAGTGTCTCGCAGGTCTGTCGTGACATGAGCCTTGGCGAGACCGCCGTACGTCGTTGGCTTAACCAGGTCGACGCCGAGCAATCGGGTCAGCCAGGGATCGGTAAGCCGCTCACGGCCGAGCAACAGCGCATTCGTCAGCTTGAGGCGGAGAATCGACAGTTACGGCAGGATAATAATCTGTTAAAAAAAGCGTCGGCCTTCATTGCCCGAGAACTGAGGTGATGTATCGATGCTTCGATCAGTTGCAATAGAAGGCCAACGGAATTGCATCGTTATGCCGATTGCTGGGCGTGAGCCGATCGGGATATTACGGGGCGAGGCAACGCGCCGGCCAGCCAGCCAAGCAATGCCCGGTGACAGCCGGCTTGCACGCCGCTTTTTTGGCCTCCGGCCGGAGCTACGGCAGCCGGCGTCTCTGTCGGGTCTTGCATAACCAGGGCGTGACGGTGGGGCGTCACCGGGTTCGTACGCTCATGCGAAGGAGCGGTATTCGGCCTGTCTGGAAGCGCAAACTCACCCACACGACCGACAGTCACCATACCCTGCCGGTAGCCGACTATGTCCTGGATCGTCAGTTCGACCCGGCTGCCAAGAACCTTGCCTGGGTATCGGACATAACGTACATCCGCACTCGCCGCAGTTGGCTATACCTGGCGGCCGTACTGGACCTGTATTCGCGCAAGGTCATCTGTTGGGAGATGGCACCCACTATGCCTACCGATTTGGTATGCTCTGCCTTGCAGATGGCCATCGTCCACCGGCAACCCGTTGGTGGACTGATCGTACACTCTGATAGTAAGCCAATATGCCAGCGATGCCCATCGCGCCTTGCTAACCCGTCACCACTTGCGGGTCAGTATGAGTCGGAAGAGGAATTTTTGGGGACAACACCGTGATGGTGCGTTTTTTCCTGAACTTGAAGGTGGAGCGTGTTTGTTTACGCGACTATGCCAACCATGACGAAGCCATGCGCGTTATCGCCGATTACATAGTGGTTCTACAACAATGTTCGCTTGCATTAAAAATTGGGGTATCTGCCGCCCACGGCGTATAAGCGGGAAAAGGCAGCATAACGACCTATCAGGGTGTACGAAAATAGTTTACAACTACACAGCACCATACTCACATCTCTGGTGAGCGAAGGGGTGTGCTAACTTCATTGATGTAGCTACAGGGGAGCTTTTGAACCCAAGGCCCTTGTTGCCTTGTTCAACCCAAGCGGGGTAAGACGATGGCCGACTTCCTTCCCCATCTTACAGCCATTACCACGATTATATCCGGCGCAGCTGGTACGGCAGGTTTTGTTCTTGGCCTCATTGGCTACAAAAAGAGCAGTGCCCTGCAGAAGCGACTACTCGATAAACCATTTTTGTCGCTAAGTGGCCAAAGATGCCCCGGAAAATAACAAATTCTAGGAGCAAAATTATTAGTGATCTCTTAATAATAGAAAACGAGTTCCATGCAGTGGAACAGAAATATAATAGCCGCAATACTGGAAAGAAATACACTATTGGAGATCCATTCCCGACCTGGATCAGCCCAATCGAAAACCGGCAGCTGATTAATATCAGGGAGTACAGCTGGGACTATACGCCCGAGCTTAAACGGGCCATCATGATCCACAACCGAGACTTAAATGATGTATCAAAAGCGGCCAATGCCTTCAATAGGCTTTTGAGGCCAGTGCATGGCCCATTTAAACTGTATACGACAGCAGGGGAAAAAGTGCCTACCGAAACAGAAAGTGAATTTGGTTATGTAAAACATGACGTTATTGACGTGAATAGCCTGGAGGATTAAAAAAGACATGATTTTCTGAGTGCCGTAAAGATAGTCAATAATTACAGGCTTCCAGAAGAAGACCGAATGATGTATGTGACTTTCCGCCAGGATTTCAGGAGGGATGTTCTCTGCTACAAAAGAAAAATACTTGATGCCATCAAAAAGTCGAAAATTAGTTGGGTTGAAGTCGAAAAGCTGAAACACCGTTTTGACACATTGCACCTGCCCGATCCATCCAGCGTTACATGATAAAAAGGCTTGTGCTTACGTGTTTATTTTGCGGTCAACCGGCTCGCCCAGGACACCATGAAGTCCAAGGCCAATGGTGGACTGCGCATGGATGCCGTGATGTACATGACCGGGGCATTCGAAACGTTCGTTAAGATGGGTCGGCAAGAGGTTGCCAAGACCGTGTTCGAGATCGCCAAGCTCGGCGAAAGCGGCCTCTCCATCAACGACCCGGACAAGCGATACTCGCTGGAGACGCTGGACGGCGATTTTTCAGGACTGCAGGTGCTGTCCATGATGCATGTTGGCCTGAAGGCCATCGATCCCTCTCTGGACTCGCAGGATGCGGAGTACGACACCGCGAAGCAGATGGCCGGGAGGTCAGCCCCGCCGAGGTGGCCGAGGAATCAGCTCTCCCGGCCGCTCGATAGAATCACGCAGTGATTTCGTTGACCGGCGAGTCGCGTCCCGCAGCAGGCGCAGGGGCTGACGGAGAATTCATAGTCCCTGTTGCTGTCACCGACGGCGATCTGGCCCTCACGCTGGATCTCGGCGATTGCCTCGCGAATCTGCTGCTCACGCTCGACGGCCTCCTTCTCGCTCAGCGAGTCGTCCAGCCCGGAGGCGTTATCGTTGGCGATGATCATAAGACAGTCGGTGCAGACCATAAACTGATCGTCAATGATCTCTTACGGCATCTAGCTCTCATTATTCCTCAATGGGTTTCACCCCCACTGTCTTCCCGGCTCCCACCTCATAGCCGCTAACCAGCACGTAGCGATTGCCGCGTCGGCGATCGGCCCACTTGCCGCGGTAGAAGCTTTCGTCGCGCACCTGCCGCCAGTACTGAGACACCGAGCGTGGGGCGGTCATGGCCAGCTTCAGCTCGCGGTCCTCGCGGTCGACGCCGATATGGGCGAAGGGTACGCCCTTCTTGCCCTCAGGGTGCTTGTTCTTCATCCAGGCCGGCATCGTAGCCCTTGATGGGATCGATCGTATGGCGAGCGATTTCTCGCGACACGGTGCTCGGTGCACGACCCAGATCGGTGGCGATGGCCCGGATCGAATGGGTGTCTCGCATCATCATGATGGCGGCTCGGTCTTAAGCAGAGAGATGGCGATAGCAGTGGTTCATGGCAACACCGTACCTGATGATGATGGGTCACGTGTTGCGCTTGGTCATTGAGACCGCCGATTTGAAAGGAGCTCTTTCGACTGAGCGTATTCGATGCGTTTTGCAGCAAGCATTGCCATCAGGGATTGCCAGATCCGATCATTCGCGGAGAAAGCTACCGGCAACCCTGTTAACCAAGCATCGCTTTTGAATTCGCCAGTATCACCAATTGATAGCATGTTTTGATGGGCCACATGGGACGACGTCTCTTCTACTAACGACAAGCACCGTGATAGAGAGCTAGCGTGGGGATCCTTTGTTCTAACAACAGCTGCTGTGTCAGAAATCATGAAACCGGAAACTTCAGACGTTCTTGAGGCTGACTCAAAAAACTTCAGTAGTTCTGATGATTCGGATTCGCTCAGTTCTATCTGTGCAGCAAGCGTGGCAGAACCCTCCGTTAAAAATCGGGCAAACATGGGATAGTCGGGAGCGAATCGCTTAAAACAAGAGTTCTTTGGGCCTAAACTGCTAGGGAAAAATAGGTAAACGATATTCACCTCGTGAATATAAAGCGTTTGGTCTTTCAAGGTATAAGTAGAAATCGTTGGTCTCGACACTCCATCGAGTACATTTTTAAGACGGTCAGGGCGGGCACTCTGATCTATTGCTACGTTATTTAGCTCCACAACGTCATCTAGCCACAGGGTTTCCTGTTGAGAGACACTATTTGGCGATGCAACCTCCGTCGAGGGAATCGCATTGATTGGGGGCCTGGTTTCAAGCTGTGTCAGTCGTTCACTGAACGCATCTTTAATCTGTTGGCCTGAAGAGTTTCCTGATGATGACTTTATCTCACGCAGTGTTGACTCAAGCTGGTTGCGGAATTCCTGTGACATACCATCCGTATTGACCAACTGATCTAGTGACTTCCCCTTCAATTCGTGCATCCATCGTTTAGCAGAGGCAAGGTCGCTGATATAGCGTCCTTGGTCCCAGGCCGCCATCTCAGGGAATTTCAATTCTGTCGCCCGAATAAATCGGCTTAAATTTCGATAAGCAGCGCTGTAAGCCCAGATACCGTAGGTGATTTTTCTGTCATAGGACGAAGGTAAAGAGGTTATCGAATTCAAAGGGCCCAGATAGTCTGTTCCAGGGATAACTCCAAGCAATTCAGACGAAAGAGGGTGGCAGAAGGCGACGGCGCCAACCTCTCCGACAATGTACCGTTTAAACTCCTCGTCATTCATCTGATCCAGTTTTTGATGCTGCGCTTTGATAGGCGCGAAATTAGCACTCAATACAGCCCCAAGGTGGTCTTTACGACTAAGGATTGAATCGCTGAGACTATAGTTGCAATAAGCGGAGTGGCCAGTTTGAATTGACGTGCCGACCCACGCCCAAGACATACTGGGTATGAGTAGCAAGATAAAGCCAAGCATTTTTGTTGAGATAAAAGGCGATACCAATTTGCCGACGTAATCCATCATTAGTATAGCCAATCTTCGAGCAATCTCTTTCCCGCCTTTTTGAACTTATTTACCGGAGCACTATCCAGCAGCCCTGAGTTAGGCAACTCTCGGTGCACAAGCTGCAGTAAACCAGCGGTATCGTATTCCCCCTGGACCTGCCCCATAAGGATTTCTTGCAAAACGCTTTTCTGAATCTGGCTCATCAGTAGCGAAAAGTTTTCTTTTCCTGAGTTTTTGGTACTTAACGTCGAGACATTAATCTCAGGGATCTGAACGACTGCCAACACTTGGCCGTCAATATCAATGAGTGTGAAATGAACCCGATACAAATTAAGCTGATCCAGATCCCACTCCAGCAACCGGGAACGCCCTTCTGCTTGACGGCGCTCAACATAGCTTTGAAACGTTTGCTCCATCAATTTGAAATTGGAAACGCCCGGCGCGATGTATTCCAGTGTCACATCCACATCATAAGCCCGTGCGTGCCTTACCCTGACATGAGGGGAGAACAAACCGGAGACGTACGCATCCAACTCAACTCGATCTGCTCCCAACGACTGAAGAGTTTCGGGATCGTCCAATGCTGTCAAAGAGACCTGGTCCAAGGCCAAGCGTCCCTGGCCACTATCTACTGAAAGTGCAACCACCGAGAGCTTGTGATTGATCTTGGCATTAGCCTGATGGTGAAGCATTTCTTCAACAACATGGGCTATCCATATATCGCGAGCAAGATAGGCTGGGGTGGCTATCAGAGCCGCCACCCCCAACACTAAGACCACTGTTTTTCGCATAACTAATAAGTGATCTCTCTTATTTTGTTTCTTCTGCAGATTTTTGTGCAGTCTTGTGATGTAGCACTGAAGTTTTTAAACCTGCCCCGTTCAGGAGTGAAGCAACTTTTCCAGAAACTTCTTGACCAGCAACAAAATTGATTATTTCCCCTTTACCCTGCTCAAGAGAGATCGAGTAAAGGCCTGGATCATCATAAAAATCATTTTCACCAATGTATGCCATCGTACCTCTCTCAGCCTGGTTTACAGTGCCGCCCAACTGAAGGTATATATCAAGCATCAGCGGCGGGGTCGGTTCTTCTCCATTTGTTTTATTTGGTTCTACAACAGCGTAAAAACGCTCAAGCTGCTGCCCCTCAAGCGGAGCGTACTGGGCCATTGAAATGAGGGTATGAGCTGAGGTGGATGCTGCCTTGGTGTTCTCGAGAAGAAATTGAAGAAGATCCTTATCTCCAACACGCAAAGCGTCATTGATTACATTCCACTGAACTGCGAAGGGAACAGACACTTTTCCGGTCAAAACGCCGTCAAAAACGAACTGTTCTGAACAATCGGGAGAGCTTATGAAAATGTTATCCCCCAGGATCTCCCGGATTTTAGAGTTCAATCCCACGAAGGTTGAGAAGCTGGTTTGCAGCGGTTCAACCTCGTCACCCGCTTGGATACTCTTCAGAATCGGTACGATCTGAGAGTAGCGGAGATCATCTTCCCCACAAGCAGGTTCCGCCTGAGCCTGTTTGGCCGGAGCCGGAGCCGGGGCTTGCACCGTCTCGGAATCGGTTGCCCAAGGATCGGGCTGGGCGCTTCCTGAAGACGTTTGTGTCGTGGAGTTCGACTCTTCTCCCCCGGCAACATCACTCCAGTCGGTAGTTTGAGCAATGGCGCCTGTAGAAACAGAGATACTGCCAATGAGTGCGGCTAAAGCGAGTTTCTTAAACATCCGGTCTACTTCTCCTAATTATTACAGTTGTTGATGAAAAAGGTTGTTCGTCCATCACGGGACACCTGATGCCCCATGGTTCGCATCAAGTGTATAAAGGGTTCTTGGCGAGCCACAACCGCTGTTTTCTCTCCAAAGAGGGTTTTAACCTTCTTCGATTTATAAAAGCGCTGGTCCAGTTCGTAGGGGCCGCAGCCACGGTCAAACAGGATTTCACCGCCAAAAACCCGGAATAACTTGATCATGGTGTAATCTTTCAACCGGCCATCCCTTAGCGGATCCTCAAGATCCTCTGCCCTTGGCGGGAAATCTTGATACATCGGAAAAATGGATGTCATTCGATCTCGGGTACTTACCCCATAAGCTCCCTCGAACGGTAGCTGTGAGAACAGTTGCTGAATTTCAGCGACGGTTTTAGACGCAGCCCTGACCTTTGAAAAAAGGTGTTTTGCCAAACCCGGTCGATCCTCATGTATGGCCGTGGCCATCAACCGGTAAAATTCTTCAAAAGGGATAGTCGCCTGACTAAGCAGCTCTCCTTCAAAAAACGCGACGGGTGAGCAAGTCACATCATGGATCTTTAGGTGTGGCTCAAGCAGCGCCAGGCTGCGTTCACCCATCTGAAGATAGGTACTGATGCGTACTGGTATCGGAGGTATCGTTTCTTCGTTTGCAATGGCCTCAACCAGGGCAGGCATCTGTGCGTTGCTCAACCGCGGGTCGTCCCCATACTCACAGCCGAGGGCCAATGCCGGCAGGCACAGAAATGCGATGAGCAGATATTTCATGGCTGATCTACTCCTTGGCTATCAAAGAGACCTAGTGTGTCAGCAAAGGCATCGCCGATTGGATAAATTGCTGGCTGAAGACTGGTCAACCAAACTACCAAATAACGACCCCATCCCAGTGATTCCTGTGTTTCCTCGACGATTCGTTGGAAAGGAGCGGTTTGTGCGATCTGGCTTGAAAATGCGATTGGCAAAACGATGATGATGGCCAACAGAACGTAGCGTCCTGTCGCAGCAGCCCGGTGCCCCATCCCGAACTTATTGAACGATATTGCGAGCAGACTGACGAGGTTGAGTAGTCCAAAGAACAGTGAAAGCCCCATAGCAACCGGCGGAATCAATACGCTTCGAACATACAGCTTTCCATCTTCGGCGTAAGGCTCGCCATCAGCGTAGTAAGCCGTTTTAACCATCAACCGGGCCCGCTCTGCTGCCAAGCTTTGCTCGATTCTGGCCACCAGAATCGTGTCTCGAAACGCTTTTTCGGAAAGGTTCAGGGGCACAGGGGTGGTCCGGCTTTCGACACCGAGCGCCTCTTTAAGTGGGAGCTGTACCCCTGGATGGGCTATAAACGCTTCGGTGCCCAACTCAGGCGGTATCGCCGCATCAAAACGGGACTTAGCCTGATCAATAAAGCGCTGTTTTAGCTGCCTTATGAGCTCTGATTCGACGCCATTTATAAAGCTCTCGTGATCTCTGAGGCGATAATTCGCCGGCATGCGTATGTCTTTTTCGGCCAACTGGCTGCGCACCTCGGCAGCAACTTCTGCGCTAGCGACGAAGTCTTTAAAGGTCGCGTATTGGAAAGACGATACACCCTGGAGCTTCAAAAACTGGTCACGGATATAGGTTCGATGCCTCGCGCTACAGTCGTACCCACCGCCGAGCTGCTTTTCTACAAATTGCCCCCCTTGCATCACGTGGGTTTCCCTTGTCTGGACGGGTTTGCACCAATACTCGGGAGCCACCTGTTGCCCAAAGGAGGATTTAACCTGTTCGTTGTACTCCTGATTGACGTGCTGCAGACAAGCCTTTTGACCAAAGCCATCACACCGTGCTCGAGCAATAAAATAGAGCTCCAGGCGATCGTACAACCGGTCGAATCCTTCCCTTAAGGAATCACCCTGGTTCCCTCTGTCTTTTTCCTCCCACTGCGCCTGTAATTCGAGGTAGGCATCCCTCCAAATTCCTCTCGCCGTCTCTTCTATCTCATCGGCCTGACGATAATAGTTCTGGTTGGCCTCGTTGTATTGATGAGAGAGTCCGGACACTCGCTCACGAGCTTCCAGATATTCTGCATAGACCTCGGGAAGACGCTCGTTCGCTTGGTGTTTTGCCAGCTGTTTCAGAATAGGGTCGGAGTTCTCGACAACAGAATCGATGTAGGCCGGGGCAAAGAATACTGAAAATCCGATTGTATTTATAAACGTCCTCGCTTCGGGACGTTCAATATCCTCTGGCGCAAATTCAATATCCTTGAAGACTACTACGTTGGTTGCGAGGCCTCGTTTAAGCAAAGAAATGTGCTGAGCATGCATCCTTTGTTCGGCGCTGGATTTCTCAACCAACGAATTGATGATCGCTTCTTGACCGTAGTAAACCGTGGGAAAGGCGATAAATGCGGCCACCAAATGACCCGATATCCTGGCCGCCTGATTATTGGTCTTCCATTTGCGCAATAGGCTGAACACCAGGAGTGTGCAGCCGGCCCCAGAAAGCAGGCGCCCGACATGCGATAGGTATTCAAAATAGTCCGGGTCAGCAACTACAACGCTATCGACCAACCGAGCTTTAAAGGAAAGCTCAAAGATGAGATAAAGGCATTGAAGCCCTATCAGCATTACCCCCCATGAGGGCAGGCTAAGGAACATCGGAATTTTTGAGTTACTGGCTAACAAGGTTTTGTCCTGAGCAGTAATCCGACCGTGAGGCGTCGACCAGAACTCCGTCAGGCAACACTTCGTCACGACTTAGCAGGGAAGAGAGCAGTGCCTGCAAGCCTTCGTCGTCGTCCAGTTGGTACAGCACAACACGACCCAGTTCAGATGGCTTCTTCGAGGAGAGTAACAGATAATCCCGGAAATCAATATGAACGCCGTAATTCGGACCGATCAGGTCAGCCACATCAGTAAAACTGGTTTTATCAAGCAAGGCCCTGTTGCTTTGATGTTGGTACTCATCCGCGATATCGACCTCTTCGGAAACACGATTGAGCAGTTTCGAAATCCTGCTCTTCGGTTGTTCCCGTGTTGTTTCCCGAACCGAGTCTGGGTGAGGATCGACGACCAACCCAAGGTAACCGTTCGGATCCAACGACCTCAGGCATGCCAGGGTTTCAAGTGATCGTGACGAATACAGAAACTGCGACGAGGCCAGCGATTTCCTCACTTTTTGATCCAAGAGGGTAAGATCTCCGCAGCTGTAGGATTTAAGGCCGCTTTTGATTTCTATGTTCAGGACTTGGGATAGGTGAGAGTTTACATTGAACGCATCAAGGACATTGGTCAGGAAAGGTGCCGGGATCCGCGTCTCCTGGCCTTGCCGGTTTTTAAGGCGGACTTGCCTCCATTGGTAAGCCGACATGCCAGAAACGAGCCCTTTTTGACCGTAGGTTGTCCGCCCGACGGTGAAATCGTGATGGATAACCCAAGAACCATCGCGCAGCTGCTGTACATCCACCTCAACGCCAGAATGCCCCTGTCGCAAGGCGGCAACGACGGCTTCTAGAGAGTTTTCCGGTTGGGTGGCACTGCCACGGTGGGAAAACGTAGCAAATCGTGGACATCCAAGTCGGACTTGATTGGGGTTCTTCGCCAGTGATTCTGAGGTTCTGGCAGCTGGGGGGTTGGGGGCTCCGGATTGACGATCGCTCGTGTGTGGGTAAATCATGTTCTGAGCAGTCAGATTAGAACGAGCTATAGACCCAATATCCAAGACGATAGGTGATAAGCGCTTTTCACTCACAGGCTCGTGATCTGGCATCGGTATAGATACTGTACTTACGGTAGACGAACTCTTAACAGCAATCGGTAGCGGTAAAACCTCACCGCTCTGAGTGCGATACAGACTTTGGCTCATCAGCGCAAGTTGTTTTTTGCCTAAGCAGGGATCAAAGTTTTCGAGTAAATCATGACCTAACTCGGCTTGCAACTCTGGATCGCAAAGGCTTTTAACCTGAATTGACTCTGAGCTTGTGCCCGTAGCTCGAATAGACAATCTCTCAAGGGCCTCAAGATCAACGGCGAGAAGATCTGTTGCCAGGGCCAAAAGCAAAAATGTAACTGACAGGCGGATCAAGAGGACCTCTACTTGCTACTCATTGATTACTCAAAGGTGAAATTTCTTGTTAGGAAATTCGAGGTTATGCCACGAAAGAACTAGCTATTGAGCTGTGTGGCAAATTTTTATCATATTAGCTCTTTTTAAGTTACCTCGTCCACCGGTTTTTTTATGACCCCTTGGTTTCTGCACACCCTACGCAGCTAATGCTGGGTGTGCTCGGGGTGCCACATAGCCCAGGGACTGATATGGCCGCTCTTCGTTGTAGTACCGGATCCAGCGATCGATCACGACTCTGGCTTATCCCAGCGACTCGAAGCGATGAAACCAGATGCACTCCTCCCTCAAGGTGCGGAAGAAGCGCTCCACGAGCCCGTTCTATTCCGGTGAATATGGCGTCGTGAACTCCTGCGGAAGGCCATAGGCCTTCACGGTTCCCGTATAGTGGCGACTGCTGAAAACGAGCCCGTTATCTGACCGAAGAACTAACGGTTGTTGAACGCGTCCCAGCGCCCCCAGCCGATAGACCAGCGCTTCCTTCGCGGTCTTGCTGCTGCCATTGTCCGATAATCGCCAGCCGAGGATCTCTCGTGTGCAGCAGTCGATGATCACCGCCAGGCTGGCTCGTCGATCCTTTCCACACCACACGTGGGTGAGATCGGTCGCCCATCGTTCATGAGACCTCAAGGCGACGGATGGCAGACTCCTGGCACGAGGGCGGAAGCCCTGAGGCCGCTTGCGCACCTGCCAGCCTTTGAGCTTCAGGATGCGCTGGATCGGCTTGCGGTTCCCACCCAGAACGCACGCCAGTCGGCGATAGGCAGTAAGCGGCTGACGTACACCGCCGGCGCATGATCAGTCCGGTTTTTACCAGTACTGCGGCAAGAGTTCATGGAAATGGCTTTCCTTGTGAATCAGGAGCCGCTCCAGCACTTCCTTCAGGTAGGAGTAGGGCCCATGGCCATCTGGGCTTCAGCCGGCATGGCGGGGGTCGAGGGGCAGGCGAGGCACGAGCCGGCCCCGCAGAGGCGAAGCGTGTGAGGAACGAACAGGCGGAACCGTCAGCGCGCGGAGCGCAAGAGCGCCAGGGATGCGCAGGGTGGCGAAGCCAGCCCGAAGGGCCGAAGCCCGGAGATGCCCGGCCCGCGGGCGAGGAACGAGCCGGCGGGGGCGGCCATACTGCTGATACTCGGAGCTACACTTATGGAACCATGGTATCGGATGGTTCAGGTGTTGCACTTGGTCATTGGGACCGCTCCCTGAATTCAAGCCCGAGGGTCGTCAATCAGTACAGGAGTGAGACCGATGGCAACCGTGACGCGTTCGAGCGGTATCCGCGTAATCACAACTAATACAGTCAGGGTTGTTCCGGAAGATGACCCTGGCTCAGGAATTTCCGCGCTGCGGCGCGGGAGGCGCGCGACCGAACGGCCGCGCGGGCCAATCCCCCTCACCTCCCCAACGGACGAAGAAGACGAGGCTACCCGGATCTTCGCAAGCCTCACCGACGAGCTGGAACTGACCGACATCATTCCGCTCGAGCCAACGGTAACACCGACATCTGCTGAGGGCACACGTAGCCGCAGCGCCGAATCGATACCTGCAACCCAAGGCGTAGACGTCGATGTGCCCCTCGAAGCAGGCGAATGGGCCGTGCTGCTTATCGAGCAAGATGGCATCTTTGCTTGGGACTTCGGCGCTGTCGAGGAACAACCACCGGAGCCAACCAGCCAGGACGCCTCGGTGCGCCGGGGAGCGCCCCGCGCCACCGGACGCGTCGCGCACTTCCACGTCGACCTGCACGTGCGCGGCACGGCGGCACGCCGCCGCACAAGGTTCGGCTTTATCAGCAATCTGCTGCTCCGCCCTGCCAAAGCCGCGGTGTTCAAGTTCACGGCGAACGTCGTCGTAGGCCAAGTCGTGAAACGGCTGGAGCGGGATGTTGAACGCGGGCTTGTCGAAATCACCGGTCCCGAACCGGTAACGTGGAGGCGCTGCGACAGCATCCTTGAACTGAACCTGCCAATACACCGAGCACCACGCATCCTCCTCTTCGTTCACGGCACCTTCAGCTCCACACTCGGCGGCTTCGGGGTCGTCGGCTTGACGCAGGCGGGCAAGGCTTTCCTTGATGATGCACGCGACGCCTATGACGCCATCGTTGGCTTCGATCATGCCACCCTGAGCGAGGACCCAGTCGAAAACGCCGAGCACTTGCTCGAACTGCTACAAGCGGACGAAGGCCCCCACCCGCCGAACATCGACGTCATCGCACACAGCCGTGGGGTTCTGGTCATCCGCAGCTTGGTCGAGCATCTGCAGCCGGCCGGCCTCCACATGGGAAGGCCACATCCGCAGACTGGTCCTCGTCGGCGGACCAAACAACGGCACCGAGCTTGCCAGGGCATCGAACTGGCATACTATGATCGATCTCTACACCAACCTTGTAGTCGGGACGTCACGTGTACTCTCGTTCCTGGGCCCAAAAGGTGATGCCGCTGGAGGGGTGCTGCGGGCTGCACTCCGGGGCCTCGCCCAGTTCGCCAAGGCAATCACCGTGGCAGGGCTTGATTCCGGGCGAGTCCCCGGCCTGGCCGCCATGGATTCGTCCCAACCGTTCGTCCGCGAACTCAACCGGACCCAGCCCGGCCAGCCCACGCCTTCCGACCTCGATGTCTTTGCCATCACCTCCGACTTCGATTCCGCCGGACCCTTCCACAAGCTTAGTGGGCTCCCCAGCCGGCTCAAGAAAGCACTCGCCGACCGCCTGGTCGACCAGCTCATGGGCACGAAGAACGACCTCGTGGTCAACGTCAACTCCATGACTTGGTTCGACCCCGAATTCCACCATCCGAAAGGCTTCATCCGGGACATCCACAACTTTGGCACGAAGCCGCGCGTATACCACACGAACTACTTCCTCCAGCCCGAGACCTTTATCGCACTCCGGCGCTGGCTGGGGGTTGGCCTGCCATTTGCGCGTGACGACCGAGGCGTCACCCGCAGCGAACCCGGCCTCATCGTTGAAGATCTACCGTCGGTTGCCGATCCCGACTTCGTCGCAGTCGATGCCGCCATGCCCGCGGCAGAAGCACGCGCACTGGTGGACGCGTCGACCAACCGATTTGTCGTGGTCCGCCGCTTCGAGCCGTCCGAACGCAAGGTGTATCACTACGGCTTCACGCGCGGGGAATTCGACGAAATCCTCACAGCCGTCGACCCCGAAGGCATCGTGAACGGGCTTGGCATCCTCCATGAGACCGAGGCATCGCCCGAAATCGGCTCCGGCAGGCTGCAAGACTTCTCTACGGCTGAAGCGAGCACACCATGGGGCCGCCGGGAGATCGCCTTGTCCGGCGGGTGGCCTGTCGGCGTGATACCCCACGCCAGCGAGGTTTCCATGAAAGGGGCCGAGCCCCATGATGAGGCGTCTTCCTCCGTGATGGTGGAATATGCCTACACGCAACCAATGTCCCGGCGGCAGCGACGGCTGCTGATGCGGCGGGCAGAGCGGTTCGTTGAGAGGCAGCGGTTAGGTAGTAACGATTACAATGCTGCGTATCGTAAAACGTATGGTAATAAGGGAGAGACTTCAGCGTCACCAGCGACTGAATCCAAGACGCTGCGCCAGTTCTTCCGAGCCCAGATGGACGGCGAGATAGTCATCGACCAACCAGTAACGCTCATGGTCGAACTTTCCGCCGAGGAGTTGCCCATGGCTGCAGGGCGCACCGAAGCCGGCAGCGGTGCGAACGTCAATCCATCGCGGAAGATCAGTCTTGCGGTCCTGGGCCGCAAGAACGTCGTGGTCGATGGCGACAGCCGCGTTGACATCGACCCTGCAGCGCCGGGAGCGCCCCACCGCCTCTTCTTCAACGTGCGCGGGACGGATGAGGGCGATGGCGAGGTGTGGGTCATCGCCCAGCAAGGGCCGCAACCGCTGGTGACACTTGAGCTGCACCCCGTGGTCGTCCCTGCAAGAAGCGGTGCCCGCCGCAGAGACACCGTCAGCGATGCAGTCGTGCCATTGGTCTCGCAAACGAGGCCGCGCAACCAGCTCCGCATTGTCGAGCAGCGGCACGGAGACAGGACGTCGTTCGACTTCGAGTTCCGCTCCGAGAAGCTTGATTGCTTGGAATTCGACAAGACCCCCCTCGACATGGACCCTGCAGAATATGTCGCAGATCTCTACCGCGACATCGAAAGCCGCTGGGTGAGCAGTCAATCGGATGTCGAGGCGTTTGCGTTGGACCTCCAGGCGATGGGGGTACAGATGTTTACTCGGCTCATTCCTCTGTCCATCCAACACGCACTCTGGAAAGGACGGGACACGATCGAGTCGATCGAGGTCGTGAGCACGGAACCCTTCATCCCATGGGAACTCGTGCATCTAAAAGACCCCGATGGGCTCGGTCTTGACGGTAGGGAGCGGTTCTTCGGTCTAATGGGATTGGTGCGATGGCTGCACGGGGCAGGCCTTCCCCGGCCGCAGATCCGCTTAAAAGACGCGACGGTGAAGGCGGTCGTACCCGACTATCCCGCCGGTTCGGGCATGGAGCTCCCGGCGACGATGAACGAGCTGGCATTTGTGCAGCAGAGACTGGGAGGCGAACAGGTTCCGGCCCAACATGCTGACTTGATACGCCTTCTTCGCACGCCGGGAAGCTTTGACGTCCTTCACTTTGCCGGCCACGGCGTTGCTGCCGCGGACAATATCGCGAACTCTCAGCTCATCCTGGAAGGCCGCGTCGAAAACGGCGCTTGGATACCCTCCGAACTCAGTGCCACCACCGTCGAAGCCTTCGCCAACCTGGCTGGCCACGATGGCTCCCGGCCGCTTGTGTTTCTCAACGCGTGCCAGGTTGGCCGCGCAGGGTACCAGCTCAACGGCCTCGGCGGCTTCGCACAGGCTTTCCTCCGCAAGCGCGCAGGCACCTTCGTCAGTTCACTTTGGGCGGTTGGCGATGCACCAGCGGCAACCTTCACCCGCGTGTTCTACGAAGCGCTCCTTGACGAGAAAACGCTTGCCCAGGCGACGACAGCCGCTCGAAGGGCCGCACGTACCGCCGGGAAGCCACCTGGCTCGCCTACGCGGTGTACGGTGACCCACATGCAGTCGCGGTGTAGTGCCGGAAATGGCGTTCACGTTATTGGATGGTCGAGTCATAGAGAGACAGCCTTCATCCTCGAAGGGGCCGTGCGGCCCCATATTATGGGGGACGCCAACTCGCACCGTCCCGGAGCACGAATCGCGCTCGCATCTACGGCCGTGAAGTTGGATTTGTGCCCGTGGCGCCATCCAGAGGCGATCGATGAATCGCTGCGACTGCCGAACCAAGTGTCGACTCCGATGAGCAGAGACTTTCGGACGCTGAGGTAAGTTGTTTGTGCTGCCTAATAGGTCCAGGCCCTTCGGCAGCACGGTCCGCACTATAGACTGAACCTCCGGGGTCACGTTCCCCAAGGTTATCGCCGAGGCCTGCAGGAATCTCGGTACGGTTCACACCTGAACATTGAAACCGCCGTGGAACAGCCAGTGTAACCCTGAGCACGGATCAACTGGAAGATCACCTCGGTGTTCCAGACGTTATCCGCCAGCAGCTGGTCGATGACTGGCTTGTGGGATCCAGCATGCTCGCTCGTGGCCTGGCAGCCCTCCCGGTTGGTGCGTCCTCGCGGGCCAGAGGGCGCCGTACGGTACGTTTCGAATAGCTGCTCTGATGGGCGATGTCTACGAGGTGGGCGCCTCGCTGGTGGAGTTGTTTTATCATGAGATAGTCCTCTCGGCTTAGCATGGCGCGATCTTTTGAAGGCCTGGTCAACAACAAGGAAAGGTCATGCGGGTCGGGGGACGATCTATTGAGATGATTGGGACTTATAGCGCCGGCGTCGACAGCGTAATTCGGCACTGCACCAGCATGGCGTCAGCAGTTCGGGCCAAGGGTTGGCCTGGCGGCCAAGCCGCGTGGCCAATGGTGTCCCTTGTTGCTGGGTAAGATCATAGTCTTGGCCAGGTGGGACTTTCACCAACTGGGTTACATCTCGCCCTTTCGGTCACGCACTTTGCGTGGCTTCCCGAGCGACCAAGCTTCGCCTGGCGCACTACGCTTTCACCTGTGGCGAGTGGTCCTCTTGAGCCGTGTTCTGGCAGGAACATCTTGATTCTACAAGAGTAAACTACTCGCCATCTCCGTTTTCAGGCCTGCCTCAAAAATAAGGTGGGGTAAGGACAATGCTTCTTTTCACTCATTGCACGTTAGTTTTGAAGTAGGTTAAATAGAAAGCCAATAGCAGATTCTATGAAATCATCAGGAGGTTCATTGGGTGCATTATAAGGTGGTTCGGTTACAACAAAGTCTGGTACAGGGGTGTCAAGGACTGAAGCAGCAGGGAATAGCTCTGGTTGCTCATACAGCCGTAGTCGAAAGTATTCAAATGTCTCAGGATAGTGAGTGATCCCTCCAGGATAGACTTGAGAGAGAAGTACTTCAGGCTCATCTCCATCATTGAGCTGCTCCTTAACTACATTATATCTCTCTTTAAAATCTTCCCAGAGCTCAGGCCATTTCTCCTTTAGCTGATTTATACGCATCATTTGTAGCCTATCATCAAATACTTGCAGCGCTTCGTCAGTCAATGCCTTATTCTGCATTTTTGCAGTTAATTTTATGAGGTTTCTGAACAAAATTTCAATAACCATGCAACGCACCTCCCCTAAGTCACGATGCAATAAGAGCAGGCATTCCAGTGTAAATTATTTATTACTAGTGGCACTATGCTGCACTATGCCCAAGGAAATGGACTTTGACGCGGGTGGTAAGTTCTATAAATGGACTCGTCTAATTTGTATTTTTTTGAGTGAAATCTTGGTTTTCTGTAACTGTTTAGGTGGCTTCAAAGAGGGTATCGCCAACCCCCTGTTTCCTTTGGCATAGTGTGTCCAAACACTCGGCACGCTGCGGTGACATGACCCTCAGCGTTATCAACGTCGACGATGCCCTGGAACGGGTCCGGCAGTAGCTCAAGGAAGACCGCACGGTCTCACCGTCCTTGTGCGCGGCCATTGATGTGCTGATGCTGCTGGTCAAGCTCATGGCCGATCGCCTGGCCACCAGTAGCCGCAACAGCAGCAAGCCACCGTCCCAGGATCCCAATCGCCAGCGCCGCTCGCGCGCTAACGGCGAGCGGCGCCCAGGCGGACAGCCAGGGCACGAGGGTAAGACGTTGGCGCCGGTGACGGATCCCGACGAGGTGGTCAGGCTTCGTGTCGATCATCGGCAACTCCCCAAGGAGCGCACTGACCGCCCGGTTGGCGTTGAGACGCGTCAGGTGCAGGACATCGTGATCCAGGCCGTGGTCACCGAGTACCAGGCCGAGATCCTCGAAGATGATCAGGGGCAGCGCTACGTCGCACCCTTTCCCGAGGGCGTGACGCGCCCGATCCAGTACGGCCCGCGCCTCAAGGCACATGTCGTCTACCTCTCCCAGTACCAGCTGCTGCCCTATGCGCGTATTCGGGCGTTGCTGGACTCGCAGTGCGGCCTGTCGCTGAGCACCGGCACGCTGTTCGCCTTCAATCAGGAGGCCTACCAGCGGGCCGAGGCGTTTGCCAAGTGGGTGATCCCGGCGCTACGTGAAGCCCCCACCGTGCATGCCGATGAAACCGGGATGCAGGTTGGCGGCAAACGTTACTGGCTACACAGCGCTTCCAATGACGCCTTGACCTGGTTGGCGCCACACCCCAAACGTGGCCAAGAGGCGATGGACGCCATCGGCGTGTTGCCCTTCGTGCGTGGCGTGCTGGTGCATGACCACTGGAAGCCCTACTACCGTTACTCGGACTGCCGGCACGCCCTGTGCAATGCCCACCACCTGCGGGAACTGACAGCGGCCTGGGAGAACGAGGGCCAGGCGTGGGCCAAGTCGCTGCATGACCTGCTGTTGGACATGCACCACGCCGTTGATGCCGCCGGCGGCAGCCTCTCTGCCGATGAGGCCCAGCGCTGGCGGGCGCGATATCGACACTGTCTGGCCAATGGCGACGCCGAGTGCCCGCCACCGGCCCAACCACCACCCGGGACACGCGGCCGAGCCAAACGCACCAAAGCGCGCAACCTGCTGGAACGCCTCCAGGCCTACGAGGACGACGTGCTGCGTTTTCTCGAGGATCCCGCCGCCCCCTTCACCAACAACCAAGGGGAGCGGGACCTGCGGATGACCAAGGTGCAGCAGAAGATCTCGGGCTGTTTTCGCGCCTGGGAGGGCGCCGAGATTTTCTGCCGGATGCGCAGCTTTCTCTCGACTGCGGTCAAGCAGGGCCTGGCCGCGCACACGGCATTGGAGCAACTGTTTGCTGGTGAAGTGCCGGACTTCATGCGACAGGATGAACTGGATCAGGCGGCGTGAGCTGAACAGTTACCTTACAATAAGAACAGCGTATCAGAGGGTGCGACGCTCATCCTGGCAGTGGGGGGTATAGAGCCGCTGGAATACGATGCTCAACACCGTGCCGGTCGCGTGGCTGGCCAAGGCGGCATGCGAGGCCTTGCGGGCAGTGGCGAAGCGCGCTTCCCAGTCGTCGCTGCCGGCGAGTCCGTTCTGGTGATCCCAGTAGGGCTGGTAGACGTAACGGTTGTCGAGCAGCCGGCGGAGCGCCCTGGACAAGCATCCAGAAACAGGGCGATCGCAGAAGGTGCTCCCCCCAGCGTTGAAAGGCACCGAAAATTCACCGCCCCGTCCTGCCATTTTTTCCTCCATCATGGCAGGGATTTACATAACAGCTTGGGAGCTGTTGATGAACAGGCACCACTACATGAAAAAATACGCATGGGAAGCCGTGAATCGCGTCTGCGTGCTGATCATCGTCATTGTCCCCTTTGCCCACCTTCTCGTTGAAGGTACGAGTATGTTGAGAGCCTTTATATTTATCGGCATCGCCTTGATCGGACTCTTGATCAGCATCAAGCAACAGGCTGAATTGGAAGAGAAAGAACCGTCGAAAAGACATTGAGCTTTGGTACCAAAGATTGGAAAGGATGATGGGCGAGGTCTGGGAAATCGCTCCCACGAAAGGCACAAGGCACTCCCGCATAGTCAACACCAGGCACCACCAAAGAGTTTGGCAAACAACGCGGCCCGCGACTGGGCGTTGCGATGGTCGATAGCGTTCCACCCCTAACGTCAGTTCCGCGTAAACACAACATCGCCAGGGATGCGCAGGGGGCGAAGCCAGCCCGAAGGGCCGAAGTACGGAGCAGCCCGACCCGCGGGCGAGGCACGAGCCGGCGGGGGCGTCCGAGAGGCTTAGACAGCGCTCCACCGTGCACCTCAGCGTGCCGCCGGCATAGAGTGGCCCATCTTACTGAAGGAACTTGCCTCGACCGCCCAGGCCTGGAACCAAGCGTTCACCTCAATCAACTTGGCAAGAAAGGCGGCCAGTGCGAGAGCCGAGGACTACTCTGCGCCTGTTTAACTTGGTTTTTTATCATGTTCATCAGGTAAGGTGCAGATGCATCGCCTACGTTTATTGGGAGAAAGAAAGAGCTGCTTGAGTTCGTCACAGCTTACCCTCCACTCCATTGGTTCCTTGCCTTCTCGTTCACAAAAGATACGTTCAAGCCTCTCAATATTATCAAAGTATCTATCAATCCAGTAACTGACATGGTCAGCGAAAGCTGGCTCAGCGATGTCATTATCTAGGTAATCGAGACGCTTCATAAGCCCAATCTGATCTAGGAAGTGTCTTGTTCTGGAAATATGACCCCAACTGTCGGATGGAAGATAATTATATAATTCTGAAAAAGACTTAGGCGTGGGAGAATTCGAATTATTGAACAAAAGACGGTCGGCCTGAATTCGGGACTCAAGCAAATCTTGGTCATCATAACGATCGTAAAGGGATAGTGTTAGCTGACGCCGAAGCTGGTCATAGCCGAATCGCTTTTGTAAATTCGAGCCAATCACAACGCCAGCTAGGCCGCCAACAAGCCCGACAAGGGCTGATAAAATAGTAGGATCCATGATAACCTCTCTTACACTTACCTGATTACGTATATGGCTCAGCCAGCTTCAGGAGCCGGTAAGGCATCGGCGGTGTTTTCGCCGCCACCGTCAGCAA
>NZ_JAHCLU010000029.1 GCF_018448785.1 Halomonas jincaotanensis
CACTCCTTGTCGACCCATGTAAATCCAGTATAGCCCTCAGGTTGGCGCGATGGCTGATCAACATGAGTAATCAGGTACACTTATATCCCGGAATATTCATGAGGCAGAGGTGAAAACGAAGATAGTCGGGTAGACCGGGCGATTGCTCGTCCCGGCCCCCCACAGATCCGGACGTGCGCAATTAACGCATCCGGCTCTTCAACCACCAGTTTCGCTGAAGGATCAGCATTGGTGCACGATCCGAGCCTTGGGGAATGGCAGCACCTTGAAGAGCTGATAGGCCTTCTGCCACACAATATTAGCCTTCTGGGATCGTCGACTCAGCCATTTTATCCAGCATCTCTCCACCCGATGGCGGAATAGCTGCACAGACCGAATGTTGCCGCGAATACCGTAGTAGGCAATGTGGCCTTGGACCTTACGACACAACTTTCTGTGCTGTTCCCGAATCGGCAGATGGCGGTTCCACCGGCACCATTGCGCGATACGCTTGAGCCCACGCCGAAACCTGTCCTTTGCCGTCTTGCGCTTAATGATCCAGCGCCCACGGCGAGAGTTACCCCAGTAGTGGGTGAACCCCAGGAAATCGAAGGTCTCGGCGCGTTGCTCGCGGTGCGGCCGGAACCTCACCAGCCGGGTCTTGGTCGGGTGCAGGGTGAGGCCGAAGCGCGCGAAGCGCTTGGGCAATACCTCCATCACCTTGCGGGCATCGGCTTCATTGCTGAACGCCAGTACGGCATCATCGGCAAACCTCACCGAGAATGCCCGTCCTTGTAGGCGCGGCTTGACGTCCTTCTCAAACCACTCGTCCAGCACGTAGTGAAGGTAGACGTTAGCCAACATTGGGGAAATGACACCCCCTTGTGGGCTTCCTATCTCGCCCTTCTGCCACTGCCCGGCCTCCAATACCCCAGCCTTGAGCCACTTGCCGATCAGGCGGAGGATGACACCGTCCTTCACTCGTTGCTGCAAAAACGCGCGCAGGTGCTGATGGTCGATCGTGTCGAAGAAGGCCTGAATGTCCAGGTCAATGACCCAGCCTCCGCCCATCGTCGACAGGCCATCCCACACTGTCTTGATCGCCTGGTGCGCCGAGCGCCCCGGCCGGAAACCATACGAGCACTCCATGAAGTCATGCTCGTAGAGCGGTTCCAGCAAGGCCACCACGGCACGTTGCAGGACCTTGTCTTCGAAGGTGGGGATGCCGATCGGCCGTGTGGTGCGCCCATCTCCCTTGGGAATATGGACGCGCCGCACCGGCGGTGCCCGGTAGCGACCGCTCTTGGCATTCTCCAGCAACTGCTGGATATTGGCCTCGAAGTCGCGCACGAAGTCGTCCGCCGTCAGGCCATCAATCCCAACAGCGCCGTCACGGCGCGTCATCAGGTAGGCCGTCTTCAGCCATTGGGCATCGATATAATGCGCCAATGACGTGAAGGCACGCTGCGGGAAGCGCTCTGCCAGCGCTGCTATCCGCAATTGTGACGTGTACATGGACACAGGTTCCTGTGCACCTGCCATGTTTCCCTCTTGCGGTTCTGTTGATTGGCCACCCCTTCCCTCCACCGGGTCCCGTCGAGCCGGTTCCCCGCCTTCATGAGTACTATGGGTGGCTCCGACTCCCATTCCCCCATCTGGCAGGCTCGCTGCCCTTGCCGTGCCATACCTTCTGAGTGACTGTTATTTCGCTCCCATCACCGCCGGTCACTACAGCGCTGGGCCAGGGGCCTTCGGGTCAGGTGGCTCCCGTACCTGGCGTTGTTGAATCGAAGGAGGGAAATGGGCCTCCCAGGTTCCTGGGAACCCCCTGTGTGAACATGCCCTGCTCTAATGACCCCGGCGATCCTTCCTCACCAAGCCTATTCAGTGAGTTCGTGTTGCCTTCCGCTATCCGCAGAACGTCGGCGATCGCAGCATTTTAATTTCGGGGCTCAATGACACGGCCTACTCACTTGCTGCCTACGCTTCACAGCGGCGGTTACCCGACGCTGCGCAAGACTCGCTACCGGCTGGCGGCTACCCTTGGCCGGGTGGGAATTGCACCCACTGGGATTCATTTCATCCTTTCTGCGAGCACTGGGTGCCTGCTCCCGGATGACCAGACTTTGCCTGGCGCACGCGGATGGTAAGTGAATATGATGTTCGCTCCCAGAAGCAACACATCTTGCTGGTCGCCAGGTGGATGGACGAGCACGCTCCCGGCGTCATCATCGGTCAGGAGCTGCTGGATGAAGCCCGCAGGATGCAGAAAGCTCTAAAGGAAAGGGGATTGGCACAGTCGACCACCAACAACAGGATTCAGGTGGTGAAGCGGGTGCTTTCACTGGCGTACCGTGAATGGGATTGGATTGATCTTCCGCTCGACGGCAAACTGCGTAAGCCCTCACCCAAGAATGAGCGCCACATCTACCTGACCGAGTTGGAGCTTGCTGAGCTGCTGGAAGCAGTCCCGGAGCGCTTTAGGACCGAACGCAAGGTGATTTTGCTAGCTATGCTGACCGGCATGAGGCGGGGAGAGCTGATGGGACTCGAGCCGGGAAACATTTTCAACGGCCGCGTCGTGCTCAAGCCCAACCAGACGAAAAGCGGGAAGCCAAGGATTATCCCCTTGACGGAGGAAGCTCTACCGCTGGTGGAAGGCTTGCCGTTCGATACGACTGGTGACAGGGTGCGTGGCGCATTCGAGAAAGCCAGGGAGAAGATTGGTCGCCCTGATATCCGCTTTCACGATTTGCGGCACTGCTACGCTTCGCTGCTGGCCAGCAAGGGTGAAGCGCTGACGAGCATCAGGGATCTACTGGGCCATTCGTCGCTGACGGTGACGAGCCGCTATGCTCATGCAGATCCGGCACGGTGGGAAAGCGTGGTGGCAAAGTTGCCGCGGATCAGCAACCAAACCGCAACCACACGTTAATGGAAAGTGAGCCTTGGTCACGTAACCACTTGTTTTTATTGGTGGGCCCAGCTGGACTCGAACCAGCGACCAAGGGATTATGAGGCCGGCGAAGTTCACCAATAAAAAGTGTATTCAATAACTTACGGGACGCTCGTTGCGTGACCCAGCAGCACTACGCAGGACCGTGCGGGACTCATACCCGCAAAATGCCCGCAGGTCTTGCGAAGGCTGGTATCACCGGCCATAGCAATCCACGGCATCAGGCGGTGATACCGCCTTCCTCCACCGAGTTCTGTGACATGACTTCCCCCGGTGGAAGTCAGCCCTGAGCTGCACAAGGATAACATTAGTCGCCTCAGGGAGGCGCTGCGACATGGAGTCGCAAAATAACCGCAGTCAACCAAATTAGAGGAAATTACGTTCTTTTAGAGCTTCTTCCTTGCATACCGGCACCTCCACACCATCCTGCCGATAATTATCCTGAGCCTCCTCTTTCTTATGACCTGGCATGCAAACAAAGACACCTCCGGGCAAGCTGGTTTCTACAATCGAGGCTCCATCATACCGATAAGGAGCACGGCATACAGCGGGACTGCCCAGATTGGTCGCGATGGTAAAACGTCCTGATGATTCAGAAACTGAAAGACACTCAGGGAACTCCTCTTCAAGCAACAGCGGAAATTTCTCTTTTACCCCTTTTATATGAGCACTTGCACAAATTACCAGACGGTCCGCTCCGCCACGCCAGTTAACCGTCGGCTGATAGTCGCGAAACATCACCGACAGATTTCCCATATGGCAATGACCTGCCTCCAATGACATGGGATAATCCCAATGAGGAGCTTTTTGATCATCTTTTAAGATGGCTATGAGAGACGAATATATATCTTTTCCGAACTCCCCTAAAATACCACCAACAACCAGCGCAAGCCCTGTTCCAATGCCGCCTATTGCTTGCACAAGAGGCTTTCTGAATAAGACTTTCAGCCGTGATCCAATGCCCTTTGGACTCTTACCTGAAGCACCCTCATTATCCGTCATCTTGTTCACTCCTGCGGGGCGAACAAGAACAGATAACGACGACCATCAACCCTAAACTCTAGCTGAAGCCACCCACTCTGTGAGCCAACTGCGCATGATGTTGTGGCTGTGGATTCTGTTACGGGCTCCCCGTACTGGAAGGCTTCTAAACAGTAAGAGAATTCATCGAAAGATTTTTGTATTAGATCGATTATTATATTTGCGTTCGCTGCATGCTCGCTCGCCAATTCGGGACGGGCTCGTCCAACCGCCTCGATAAATCGCTCGAACATCGGCATGAGTATTTCTTGCAACTCCCAAAATTCAGGAACTTGACTTAGTTCAGAGACAAACGTTTCATGCGCCTCACTATCCTCTGTCGAAGCCAGAAAAATATCACACCACGGATGTTTTAATGCCAAGATACAGCTGGCAGCGTTGATAACCTCCGCACCGGTCTTTTCGTCAAACCCCTGCAAGTTACAGGTACACTGCTCAGGACTCGGATCAGCCGCGAAAGTAGGTGAAACACTCGCGCTCAACAAAAATATTAGAGACACGGCGATAAAAAGCATAGCGGCGAAAAGCACAGCCCTTGTATAATATCGAACAAACATCTCGCCTCCCAGGCAATATGCGCACCCTAGATCAAACGGTCCATACACATCCTCGTTGCCGATCCTTAACCATACATACATAGATAGCACGGGTTTCACATCGCTGCGTACTTACCTTATTGATCGCTATAGAGCAGCCTCAGTCTCGAATTGTGCAATTTCGAACTCACCGCTTGATTGCTGAGTATTCCCTCACGGTCATGGCTAGCCTTTGAAAACTCACTCATACCCCGGATGCGTGTTCTGTAGGGCAAGCGAGTCAATCCACCGGTCGCGCCCAACCTTATGTTCCTGAAGGGACAGGAAGGGTGTGGCCTCGGTCTTCAGGGCGATCAGGAAATCGCTGGTGAGCCTTGGCGGCACCGGTAGGTAAGCCCCCCAGGAGCGAGCGCCACCGCTTCGAAAAAGCGGGGTGATCCCTTTGGGCCGCTCATAGGCAGGCACATGATCACCACGGTAGGTGCGATAACGCGGGTGGCCAGATGCATCACGTTCCTGAATGTCCGCCAAGGTACGTTGAAGCTCCACTGCGTGTGCATCACCAACAAGGAGGATACCGAAGTGCTCTCCTTCGCGCTCTTCGGGATAGATACAGTTCCCCTCGATATCCAGCACGGTCCTGTAGGTGTAGAGGGGATCACTGGTCCCAGCCATGCCCGGCCGCATCTTTAAATACGTATTGATTCCGGCCTCCACCCGGTATTCGTAGCGGTTGATTAGAATGCCCAGCAGCGTGTATTGCTCTGTTGCCGCCTTCTTCTTTTGGCGCGGTGCACGGGCCATGGCTGCCCCCCCGGAACAGGCCAGCATGAGCATGTAAAGGCCGTCTCAGGAGCATATAGGACATATCGCGGCGGGATCGCAATACTATCGTTCGCGGTCCGGATCGCGATCATGTCGCCGCTTGCGCCGGTAACGCCGAACCTTTGGCCTATCGGGGCGCGCAGGTTCGCCAGCGCTTTGCTCTGACTCGCCGCCGCCCTCATGCTCAGACACGGCATGCCGCGACGCCGCTTTTTCAAAGGACTGGCGCGCCTTCTTCGCCGCTTCGGCTTTCCGACCGGGCGTGTCGATGTCGCGCCCTTTACCCAGCAACCAGTCCGGCAGTGACGGCATACGGTTATCTCCGCCTCTACCAGCAGTGCTTTCCTCCCGCTGAAAGGCCTCTTCGAGGGACTTTAGCTCACGTTTTTCGACACGGGCGAGCGAATCCAGCCGGCGCTGGAGATCGCGCATCTGGAGTCCGTGACGTAAGACGAGATCCCGGTGCTCCTGCGCCTGCCGCTCGCGCAGCGCCTGACGCTCTGTGAGGTATGCCTGCTCCCGCTTGCGGTCCCGATAAGCGTAGAGCTTTTTGCGCACGATCTCGATACCGGTCGCCCGCCCAAGAAACGCCGCCAGACCACGCGGCCGTTTCCGATCTCGTTCGCGCCTGATGCGCTGCATATCGGTGTCATGCGCCGCCCTCAAAGAGTGACGTGACGCGCGTTGTTCTGTCGTCAGCGACAATCGGTCACGATGCTGTTGCTGCCGGAGATCCGCGGCTTGCTGTCCCAGTTTCCGACGCCGCTCCGCTTGCTGCCGTTTGAGCTGCGCCGCTTCTTCTGCCCGCTGCTCATCCAGGCGATGGGTTTCGATGGCCTTGCGGTGAGTGGTGACGAGCGCTTTCGCATCTTCGGCGGAGGGCAATGACTCCGCCGGGAAATCTTTCTCCAGAAAGGCGCGAATATCCTTGGTGCGCACCGTCTTGTCATCAATCAGTCGCGGCAGGGCGTGCATGCCACCGTAAAGATCGACCAGCAAATAGGGGCGCTTGCCGGTCGCGAGCATGTAGCCTTTCTGGGCCAGCGCGTTCACAAATGATTTCGCATTGTCGCTGTGCTGCCAGGCCTCGGTGACCTGCGCCTTGTGATCGCCTTTCGACAGGCCGGTGACACGCTCCTGGTGAAGCTCATAGAGCGAGAGCTGCGGCCCCTTGCCGTCCTGATAATACCCGCGCGGCAGATCCAGCCCGTGATCCCGGGCAAAATCACGCGTAACCATCATTAATTTCTCATGATCGAACGCGATGGGGACGGCCCGCTCTTTTTCGGTGTCAATCCGGGACCAGACGACATGGCAATGCTCCCGCCCGTACTTGACATGGAACACGACCGCGCGCGGCTGCCCCGACAAGCCAAGCTTCTCCTCGACCCGGTTGATGTAGTCGGCATATTGCGTACGGGTGAGCGGTCCCTGCGCCGGATCGGGATTGATGGACAGGCTGTAGAGATAATTACGGCAACGCGTCAGGGCATGCGCGTGGGCCTCCCACTCCGTCATGGCGCCATGCAGATCATCGGCAATCGCACCGTGAACCTCGATCACCTCGACGCGCTCATTATCGTGGGCGTTGAGCAGGTGGGTGGCGAGATCCTGGCCGAGACCCCGCTGGCTGCCGAACGGGATCATGGCGACCGTCCCATGGCCGTGAGCAGCAGCGTGCGAATATCCGCAAGGGAGCGGGAGATGTTATCCAGCACGTTCGCATAGTCGCTATCCTGGCCGGCCTGCTCGAACTCGTGAAGTTGGGTTCTAATCCGGGCGGCTTCGGCCAGCAGCCTGGCGAGCTGTTTTTCCTCAACGGGGGGACGGCGGGATTGGCGCGGCGGCGGACAATCGAAGACGGATTTCGTGATAAAGGCGGACACCGACAGGCCGGATTTTTGGACGCGGGCATGAAACTCGTCCCGCAGCTCCCGGGGCGGACGGTAGGAGATGGGCGCTTCGCGCTTTTTGTGGTCATGTTTTTTCATGCTTCAAGTTATGCACGCGTTCAGCTTCTCCCTCCTCGCGCAAACCTTGCCGGCCTGTCTGGGGCCCACGCACAGGCACGCGCTCCTGGGGACCGGGGCACCCCCGGCCCGATGGGTTTCCAAAGGGAGAGTCGGCATCTCCCTTGGTCGAAGCCGGTGCCGAAACACCGGTCGTGGTCCATGGGCGCGAAAGCCCTGGTCGAGGGTTGCAAGGGGCGCTGAAATCCCCTTGCTCGATGGGGGGCCAGGGGGAGAGCGAAATCTCCTCCCTGGTCGTGATGCAACGCCGAAACGTTGCCTCAGCCCGGCACGCCGCTTTAATGCGTAGCGGGCTGAGCCCACTCACTTGGCGAAGAAGATTCAAAAAATCTTCTGAGCCTAGCTGAGTCACAGGGGGGTCCGCGGGGGATGTGAAATCCCCCCGCAAGGTGGGCGCGGTGGAGACCACGAAGTGGTACTACCGCGCACACCTTGTACTAATCGGTAACGCAGCTGACCTTCGGCCCATCTTTAAATGCTACCGCAGGTTGTCTTAAGAATTGATTAACGCGCTTGTCGCGTTATGCCTCGCTCTTTTTGTAGCGCGAGGTTGGGAAAAGGAAAAGAAAAAAACACACCGGCACTATGGAAAAAACACAGCGCCTCGACGACGTATTTCCCAGGCCCGCCGGAGACCGGCAATGCGAAGCAACGGAGGGCGACATGTACGACGACCTGACCACCTTAGACCTGGCGTCCTTGAGTGATGAGCGACTCAAGCAATTAATCGCAGGCGGACGGGCCGAGCTGGCCCGGCGCGAGAAAGAATGCAAGCAGCAAGCGGCCTCACACATCAAGGCCCTTGCCGAGGCAGCCGGATTGGCTGTCACGGTGAAGGACAAAGCACCAAAGCGGCGTGGTCGACCGCCAAAAAACCGTGACCAGTAAAGCTGAGGAGCCGTTGTTATGAACGATTTCATGAACGACATTCCGCGCGGCGTCGCCAGCCGCTATTTACGGCAACAAAGCGTACCGCAGGCCCGCTGGCAGCTCCCGGAAGATATTCTGGCCAGTCCGGCACTTCAGTATGATCCCGACAATCCCGGCGGAAAGATTCTGATCGGCGCGCTGGGCACGCGTCTGATCGGCATCGAAGACAACCGCCACGTCCTGACCGTGGCGGGCTCCCGCGCAGGTAAATCCGTGACCCTGATAGGCAACCTGCTCTTCTACCAGGGCAGCGTCCTCGCCCTTGATCCCAAGGGTGAGCTGGCTGCCATCACCGCCGAGCGCCGGACAGCGCTCGGGCAGAAAGTCTGTATCCTCGATCCGTTCGCTAACGCGCCGGCCCGGTTGTCACATCTGCGCGCCTCCTACAACCCGCTAAGCGTCCTGACGCTGAGCAGCCGGACGATCATCGAAGACGCAAATCTCATCGCCGATGCGATGGTTGTGCAGGGTGCGCAAGGCAAAGATCCGCATTGGGACGAGAGCGCAAAAAACTTCATCGAGGGCGTCATCCTGCATGTGGTTACCTGCCCGGTTTATAGCAAGGTAAAGACGCTGCTCACCGTGCGCGAGCTGATCAAGTCCGCGATGAAGCCAGAGGAAAGCGAAGCGGCGGACGAAGAGGAAGCGCTTTGCTTCCTGGAGCGCGAAATGCTCGAAAATGCCCTGCAATTGCAGGGGCGCCGCAGCAGCGCCGATGTCGGCGGTGCGATCGAGGGAGCGGCGCGAGATTTCTACGAGAAGAGCGACCGTGAGCGCGACAGCGTGCTCTCGACGGTTCGGCGACATACCAAGTTTCTGGACTACACGTCGTTTCGCAAGGTTCTGGGTCGCAGCAACTTCAGCCTGGAGGAGCTCAAATCGAACCCGCATGGCCTGACGGTCTATCTCTGCTTTCCGGCAACGCGGATCGACATCGCCGGGCGATGGCTGAGGATTTTCATCAACCAGTTGCTCCAGGCGATGGAGCAAAGCCCCGCCGCTACCACCTCCCCGGTTCTCGTCTGCCTCGATGAATTTCCGGTGCTCGGCCACATGAAACAGATGGAGAATGCCGCCGGGCAGATCGCCTCCTTCGGCGTGAAGCTCTGGGTCGTGCTACAGGACTGGGGACAGGGAAAAGCACTGTATGGCGAACGCTGGGAAAGCTTTGCGGCCAATGCCGGCGTCCTGCAATTCTTCGGTAATAACGACGTCGCGACGACAGAGTATCTGTCGAAGCGGCTTGGAAAGACACGGGTGGAGGTGGCACGTAGTGGCGAGGTCGCGCCCGAACAGGCTGCACTAGGCCTGAGCGGCAAGACCAGCGTGACCGAGTTACACGACCTGCTGAGCCCGGAGGAGATCAGTCGCCAGTTTGCGCGTAACGACCGGCACAAGCGTCAGCTTGTGCTCTGGGCAGGCTACCATCCGATGATCCTGCAACGGGTTGAGTATTTCGACCGGCACAGCCAGGTCGCGCCGTATTTCCGACTTACTTAGGCGTAATCACGGTTAACACTGGTAAGGTGCGACGGTACGTCAATTTCAGGCCTTGCGCTTCGGCCTGTGTACGCTCCTTGTTACCAAGGTAGCGGGCAAGTGCGGGATCATTACCAAAGGCATAAGCCATCTCAGAGGGGAGACGTCCACGCCGATCCCGAAGAATGAAATTACAGTCCGGTTGTCTGGCCAGGACGCGGACCGCCTCCCGCGCTTTACAAGCAGCAGCGACGTGCAGCGCCGCTTGCTTAGTGTCCGGGTCCTGGTAGTTTACTGGCATCCCTTCTTCAAGATAGGATGCAACCGTATCGGGGTTTCCACGCTCAACGGCTTGAAAAAAAGCACGGCCAAGCAGCTTCATCTCCCTTTCATCATAATTGATCATCAGGAACGATCCTTTTCTTCACATTAAAAATGTCCCCATCCGTTATATTTTTTATGGGAACTTTGCAAGAAGTTTCATCCTGATGAGCAAACAGTTAGTAATCACTAAGCAATACGACCGCTATTTGAGCGGTAAGGTTTCTCGGTATTTTAGTATGCATCTTTCCGATTTCGCCTGCTTGAACTCTTTTATCGTAAGATAGCGGGAAAGCGCAGTGTCACCTCCAAAGACATATGCCAGTTCCGAGGGGAGGCGGCCATGCCGATCCCGAAGAATGTAATTACAGTCCGGGTACTTGGCCAGCACGCGAATCGCCTCACGCGCCCTGGCCGCGGCGGCGACGTGCAGCGCTGATTGCTTGGTTACCGGGTCTTGATAGTTGATGGGCATTCCGGCCTCTAGATAGGCATCAACGGTTTTAGGATTCCCGCGCTCAACCGTTTGCAAAAATTCACGACCGAGCATTTTATAAGCTATAGGATCACGTTTCTTCCTGCCTCGTATAACTTTACTCACATTTCTTCGAACATCACCATAATCAAGATCGGCGTAATAATCAAAGAAGGCCTGAATAGAATTCATTGCCCAAAGCTCTTCTTCATCTCTATGTTCATCTTCATGTTCATGTTCATGAGAGGCCATAACTTCAACCCTCTTTAGGAAGCAAAACGGAATTCAAGCACTTGCTGGACAGCTTGGTTTTTCACAGCTAAAAAATGCGATCCAAGGACTTCAATCACTTCGATACCATACGCATGCCTCATAAGATAAATTAACCGTCCTTTATTCTTTAACCATACACCCATATCATTCATCGAATAGTAACAATAATTTATCCCTGAGCTCTTTTTCTTGAGAAAAACGACAAGAGTGTCCTCCGGCGTGATAACCCCCCAGCCACCCGACACACTTTGCGAAAGCACATCACCCGTAGGCCCGTGGCCGTCAGATGAGGTAAGCCTTAGCTGAGCTTTATCCGCGCTGTAGCGTGTGCATTCCTCAACGATATGCACCACACCAAGAGCATCACCACCATCAATACGCTGTATCGTCATTTTCAAGGCCGTAATGACATCACGCTCCTTGTACTCCGTCCTTAGTATCCCGCAGAGATCCGAAGCGGAGATACTAAAACCTTCTGCACAATTCTCACGCAGGTACTCAGCATATCGTAATGCTGCTTGATAGCCAGGCCTGTACTCCTCTAGTTCATCCAGGCTGAGAAGATTGATCTCAGCATGCGATATGAATTCGACAATTGCTGCCAGCGATTCAGGCTGTGGTACCGGAAAATGCAGCCCTTTGCCCTTATTGTTGACCCCTTCTACAAACTGGCGTAGCCGCTCGCCGCCGATTTTCAGATTTCTACCAATCTCCACACCGGTAAATTCAGCAATGGCTTCGCGGACATCGCACCAGGTGTGCTGTGACCCTGTTCCCTGATCAAAAAGTCGATACGCTCGAAGGGCCTCACGGACACGGCCAAGCTGCCAACCCGACAAAAGGCCGAACTGCGGCTCCCTTGACTGTGGGTTTCCCATGTTGCCTCCCCTGCTCACTGTGGCCAGTTGGCGTCCTAAAAGGTTAGCGCGAGGTCAGCGCTTTCGCCTCTCTGTCAAGGTGATGAGAAGCGCTGCACTACCCTGCGGCGCGCTAGGGGGAGGACGAGACAATGGCCAACAGAACTCCGGAAAGGCGCGTATCGCTTTTCGAAGGCGAGCCACACACCGTGTACGGGCAAGATGGTCTGCATCGGCAGGTGTTTGACGTCCGCATTCGAGAGTTGACGCCCGAGAATGCCAAGCGCGCCGAAGCACTGACCGCGGTAATCCTGATCTTCGCCATCATAGGTGTTCTCATTATGGCGCTGGAGGAGCCGCTCCTCTTTATCCTGGGCGTCCCGGTCGTCCTGATAAGTGGCACGGCCATACAAAAATCCCTATATCAGTCTCTTCGAATAGAAACCCGGGTCATTTTCACCCCGACGGACTTCAAGGTTCTGCGCCGCGGCAGGTGGGACGTCTATGACCGCCTCCTCAAACACAGCTTCGTCATGCTCAAGCATGACGAAGCCCGAAGGGAGCGCGAGGAGTTGGAAAGCTGCACCCGCGCCGCCCAGGCGCAAGGTCGATTCCGCGCGCCCAGGCGCTATTACGATGACGCCTATCACATGGTGTTCGAGTATTTCGGGCAAAGGCACGACATCGCCACCGTGTTCGATGAAAAACGCGCCCGCGCTGTCATCGCCCGGCTCCAAGCCTGCGACCTAATGATGGACAGCCAGATCAAGATGGGCGAAGGCCACGTCCTCAGCCCCGAAGAAGAATGGAGCAAACAACCTGGTGGGCTTCCCGGCCATCGTTCCTGAACATAGGAGGGTTTGTGATGAGTGTACTAAACCAACAATCCGCTAATCCCGGCATTTTGTTCAGTACAGTTCGTTTCATAGCCTATGTGGTCTGGGCTATCGCCGGACTTGCTCTCTGGGTACCGTTACTGGTGCGGGCGGTACTGCTGTTCAACAGCGCGATGATCTACGCGACCGTCACACAGCACAGTGGCCGCCTATCTTCTGCAAGACAGGTGCTGGAAGTCGCGACGACATTCTATACCTTGGGCTTCTGCAATATACAGAAGTGGACGAATCCGTCTCCGCCGTTATTTCCCGACGCTGGCCTGGCGATAAGCCCTTTGAGGCTTTTAGCAGGCTTTATATGCGAGTTGTTCTGGGCCGTGAGCGTCTGGTGCCTGTTGCTGTATCACCGGTCGCTCTCCCTGATGCTCCTCGAAGGCGCTGCCTATGAGCTATGGATCGGCATCCTGATTTTCGTTGCCGGCGCGGTGGCGGCCATCATCGTGATGGAAAATGTGCGCGACAGGAAGGCAAGGCGCACCGACTCCGGCTGATCCCGAGCAGCGGTGCCAAGCCCTGCATGGCGAGGAGCCGGCTTACGCCGGCCCCTCGTTTTCACCTTGTGCTTTCGGCGGGAGCAAGACCAGCTCGCCGTTCACGGGGAGCGTTTCCAGCTTCACCTGGAAGCCGCCTTTCTTGTTGGGCCAGGCAGCGCCGATCCGCGACCAGTAGGTCTTATTGTTGTTCTCCGTCACGTGATAGGCGATCAGGACCGGGCTGTTTTGTTTTGCTGTGTTCATGATGGTTCTCCTTTCGGCTGAGGTTGATGTGCGAACACGTCACCTTTGTCAGCCGGCAGGAAGGGGCCAGGGCACAAGGCCGCAGGCGCGAATGGAGCGGCCCGCAGCCCGGATTCGTTTCGGGCGAGGACACGGGAGCGATTTCTGCGGCTGAAAGGTCTGCCTTGTGCCAGGGCCACCCCCGGCTAAAAAGCGGGTCGTATCGCTTCGCACGAAACCCTTCCGAAAAGAGAAACAATGGGCATGCAATGAATGGCCTAGCCCCGGCTTATGCAGTGCGGAGAACAC
Source organism: Halomonas jincaotanensis (assembly GCF_018448785.1). Taxonomy (GTDB): domain Bacteria; phylum Pseudomonadota; class Gammaproteobacteria; order Pseudomonadales; family Halomonadaceae; genus Halomonas; species Halomonas jincaotanensis. The sequence goes on from NZ_JAHCLU010000029.1 coordinate 13,624, forward strand.
TACTCACAAACCGGTCTAGAGGCAAGAGCTCATACGTTAAAAAGAGGAAATGATGAAAGAAGAAGATACCTCACAAGTAGGATTAAACGTCACAAACTATTTTCCATCTTTCTTCTCAAATATGCGGAAAATGCGATTAACCTCATCCATGCTTAGTCTCGCTGACTTGATCAGCGTATCATCCTTATCTCTAAAAGAAAGGTCAACTTCGCTTTTTAGATTTCTAGCATACAAAAAAGTTCTTGGTTCTAATAGTGTCCACACCCATATCCAGTCTGAAGTCTCAAAGCCATTACCTGCCATGTCGAGCATATCAACTAAAGCTCGAGCCAACTTTTCAACAAGCAACTCTAACTTTTCACAACCAAGAAGCGTTTCTTCACCATGGTTAACGAGATAAACTTTACCCCACTCTGGAGCAATAGACTCTAACCGCACTGAAAAGCCAGCATCCAGTGGGATTTTGATTTCCTGTATTATTTCCATGGCGGACTTACCTGCTCTCCGTTCCTATAAAATTTCGGCTTCACCTTGAATGAAGACCAGTTATCCCTAATATACCTCAACTCCTTTGCGGTTACATCCCTAGAATAGGGCCCTCTTTTGTTCAGCACACCTTTAATATTATGCATATGAGTCAGATCAAAATGAACCTGTTTTCCACCCCTGGCAGCAGCCGAAAGAACATTCGTTGTAAATTTCTCCCATTTCATACTTGGTGGCTTGCTCAAGTCTGTTAGAAGTTTCCCACCGTACTTCTGCTGAAAAGCGCGTAACTTACCCCCTGCGGATGGCCCATATACAAGATCATTGGAGCGAAAACGCTTGTTTTGTCGAAGTTCTCGTTCAGAGTGAAGCCTTTTTCGCAATTCCTGTATTTCTGGCTTTGAAAGAGGCGGCCTAGAAATTTTCGCTCCCTTCTGACCGTATGACTTGAAGTTCTGTCGTATCTTGCCAACCCCGATCTGACTTTTCTTCGGTTTGCCAAGTGCCGATTGCTTTGATCTTGGTTTTGCCTTATCGGCTGCCTTGGACGAAGGGGGAAGCATACGTTTTCCAGCCACCGCGTAACGCAGCGGGCCAGATGCAACGCTTTCGTACTGAACGTTCGCCGACGGCAACACAAGGCTAGCGGCCCTCTCCTGCGCACCAGAATCGAGGGGCAACAACAGCGCCAGAAAGGCAAGAGTAAGAAAAACGAGAATCTTATGCATCGCCTACGCTCGCAATCTTTATGCAGATTATAGGCGCAACTCTTCAAAGCCGGCGGGAAGATCTCCTTTCGGCTACGGGTTGATGTGCGAACACGCCCCCTTCTTCAGCCGGCAGGAAGGGACCAGGGCACAAGGCCGCAGACGCGAATGGAGCGGCCCGCAGCCCGGACTCGTCCGAGCGAGGACACTGGAGCGCATCCTGCGCCGGAAAGGTCTGCCTTGTGCCAGGGTCACGGCCGGCTAAAAAGTGGTCGTCTCACTTCGCACACTACCCGCCGAAAGGGTGGCCAGAAGCACGCAATGAATGGTACTGCCTTCGGCTTATGCGGAACAGAGATCAATGGCAAGAGTGAGTTAACATAACTGCCAACAGGTATAGCGTGTCTTTGTAAAGATTTTGCGGGGTAAACTTAAGACTGCCTCTTGTCAATTGAAGAAACAAAGACTGCAATCAGTAGAGCCATCATAGTATATCCGTTTGTTTAACCTCTACGCGTTTCTTTGAGTGAAAAAGCTCGAGCATCTCCAGCTCGTCTTCGGAAAGATATATTTTGGTCAATGCATCAGCAGTTTTTATATCTGATTCCGATGAAACCATATCATCTTCCTCACGTTCGCCATTTAAGCATTAATGATAACACAACCTCGCAGGACCACCGTTCAACCTCATGATCGATGCTACACAAAAGTACTGACCGAATAAAATTTTATTAATCAATTTGTTACCGTTATTTGGCCTGAAACCCAAAGGTAGGCAGCCGTTCGTTCATGGCAGTGTATGTCTTTGCCCAAGCAAGTGGCTGTGCCACTGGCGGGCATGATGTTCTCTTCTCCTCCCACAATCCAGGAACAGCTCCAACCTCCAATCATCCAACTTGAAGGTTAGCAGACCCACCGCGCCACGCAGATAAATGCTTCGTGAGCAGCTGTCTTTTCCTCCTTACATTCTTGTTTCAGGGCCGGCATACGCGCCTTTTTCCTCCGGTCTGGCGATACAGCTCCTCAAAACCGCAAGTGAAAACACTCCTCTTCTGGCGTTGCGGCCCGCTACGCGGGTGCGGGTTCTGTGCTGCATGCCTTCCTCCAGCGCTGCAAAGGCGCGGATTGGCCGGGCCTGAAGAACGTCAAGGAGGAAAAAATGCAGCCTCAATCATTCACCTTCAACAACTTGGCGCAGCAGCGCGCGCCGTCTGAGCAATGGCTGTTCTGGATAATCGTCTTCTGGATCATCACCGCAGATGACGACAGAGAGCGCGAACGCAAGCGCCGCCTCGCCCGTCAGCAACAGCAGCGCGAGGACGACGAGCAACGCGCCCGTCGCAAGCGCCCTCCCGCACCGAAGCCGCCAACACCCTGACGGACGGGAGGCGTATCAGCACCCATCAGGCCGAGGCCGCCTATTCGGCGACCTCGGCAGTTGCGGGCTGCAAGCTGTGAAGGGAACGCAGGCAAGCGTCCGACCGCCACACTGACCGATGTCAATGAAAGCACAGTGCGGCGGGCGCTCGAGGGATGGAATCAGGACTCCTTGACCGTCGTGCGCGGGTTTCGGCTGGCCTTGCCTTCGGTCACGAACTGGCCCGATTTGGCACTCCGTGCCGAACCGGTCGCGCCGCCGCCGGTCTTCTCGAAGACCGTTGTATCGGGGCTCCGCTTGCCGTGCGACTTGGTAACGTAGCGCCCGCTGATTGCGCTGCGGTAGTGGCCGCCGCCACCTGATTTCTTCACCATGATCCGGCCCTCTCGTTCATGGAAGCGCTGCCCGGTCCTAACAGTCGGGCAGATTGTCCAGGTTGTTCTGCGAACTCTTGTCGGCAGTCGTGCGCAGATGCTTATTTCCGTCCACGGTCACCACATGCACGTCCGTTCGATGGCCCGCGCGATCCACATAATAGCTGTGGGTCTTGCCGTCAATGTCGCGGACGGCGTCGGCCTTGGATCGCGTTGGCCAGGACTCGGTACTATTGCAAAGCTTGGTGATATCGCCATCTCTGTCCTTGCCCGTCGCCGTAACTCGCCGGTCAGCCATTGGTGGCTCCCTACTATATATAGCGTGACAAAATCGACACAATACAACATATAGCAGGTTTTCGGTGGGAGCGAAAGAGAAACACTGGTGAATGGCAGCAAGGGGGCAACGGCATCAGGTGGGCGCCGCGCCCTCGCATTGACACAAAATGTCGTGGCCGAGTGGACCGCAGTTCCGCCAGCGGTCGTCGTGTATCGACGTGTCTTGGGCGATATCAATCGCGGCGTCCTCGTCGTCAGCCTCGATGATGATGTTGTGAACGACATATTCGCCGCGCGAGATGATGTACACCTTCGCAACATGACTCATGGATAACCAGAGGAACGGCCTGCGAGGCGAGATCCAATGACTGACCCGAAGTCCGATCTAACAAAGACCGTCTCGTCCACACGACACGCTGCCCGAACATTGCTCTCGAAAGAATAACAGACAGCACGAACGCAAACGCCGCCTCGCCCGAAAGAAACAACAGCAACACGAAGACGACGAGCAACGCGACTGTCGCAAGCGTCCTCTCGCACCGAGACAGCCAACACCTTGAAAGGATAACAGCGCTCGGCAAAGCGGCCGCTGCATCAAACGGTGCTTCCCGGCGCTGCGTGGTACGAATGTTAGGAATCGCGTGTGGAAAAAGTTTTTCTTGTTATCTGCGGGATGACAGAAATTTTGTAGAAAACGGTGAAGAGGGAACTTGCTGCGGAAGTTTTCAAACAAACGACTATATCAAAGCACTGCCATCAATATTTTCATTTTCCGGACTCATCTCCTTTTAAAGGCTCGATAGTTACAACCGGGCATGAAGACAAAACCTGAGTCTCCTCCAACTTTCCTGAAATCGTACAAGAACTTCCGAGATCAATTATGCAAAATTCTTTATTTACTGCGGTTAAACTAGCAACTATTGCCGAGAGCGCGACTATGGCACCAAATGTCTTTTGCCACCAAGAAAGGACAAGATTTTCAGACTTGACAGGCTTACCATTCCAGTAAAGCTTGTTAGCATCGTCAAGGCCAAACGAGCCTAACTCCTCAGCCTTAATACGCCTTATTTTTGGCATAATTAAATTTACCGTTTAGCAGATAGCAAATCTAATATTTGCTTGGTCTTTTCATCAATTTTATTGGCCTTTTCATCAATTTGATTAACTTGATCTCTTGTAGACGAAATATGAGAAACAATCTCACTCTGCTCAACATGCATCTTGTTAAAAGTAGACGAAATATGAGAAATAATCTCCCTCTGCCCAACATGCATCTTGTTAAAAGATGGCGACAGCGACTGTTGAAAAACTTCTCTAATAGGTTTTTCGATTATACGATGCTTTGCCTCTTCGTCGAATTTATCTTTATTCATGCTCATCTCTTTCAGTAAACATTCTACATTTTCACTTGTCAAGCAAGAGCCATCAGATTCTCCAACTTCCACATTGATAACATGTCGAATTTCTTTATGTGCATCTGCCGGCAGCCAGATCAAGAGCTCACTTAAAACTATCTCTTTAACAGCGATATCGGCCCCTTCCTTATCGTAAAGAGATAAAACAGATATCCTTTCCTCGATTTCATCTGGCAAGGTTATCTTCTCTACATTCACTACTTTCAGAGAAGATATATGCTCATTAAGCTGCAAAATCTTTTTACGAATGGGATCGACTCGCCAGACGCATGCCTCCACCACGTCAAACAAATGCTGGTAGGCACAATCAAACTTTACTTTTACTTCCTTGGCTCGCATAAGCTTATTCCTAGAAGTAATATCTTTCTGAAGCCGTCAACAGGAAATTAGAGTATAGATCGCAATTTGTAACTATTCAGGTGGTTTCGCGAGAGGGTCGCCAACCACCTGATTTCTCTGGCATAGTGTGTCCAAACAACCGACACGCCATACGGTGACATGACCATCTGCGACATCAACGTCGACGAGAGGTGCACATCGAGCGCCGATTTCACCTCACCCATGTGAGCCTCGGCGCTGCCACGCTTGCGGTACAGCGCCAGGACCTTCTCAGGCCGCCAGTCGAATTTGCCGAGGTTGGTGACCAGGAAGACGCTATGCAGCAGCAGATCATCGAGGCGTTCCTGCACCACCAGCACCACGCGTCGCGGCGACGGCCACGCCCCCGCCTGGTACGTCAGGTCGTGGTACCACTCCCGAGGTTGCTCGGGCGGGCGGCCTCGAGGCCGTTTCAGGTACGGCGCCGCCAGCGCCTGAAGCCTCGAGTGACTGCGCAGCCGGCCCAGATACTCGATGCCACGATCTTCCACCTCCATAACCCTGACACAACAAAATCGATTTTCTTATATCACAGGACACTCAGATTGTAATTGATACAATCACTATCCGATTGAAGCTGATGTGAACCGAGTTGCCCAGAGCACATTTTGTCCGCACTTGGTTCAGGGACTTGTTGAACCAAGTGCGCAGCTCCGTGAGCTGCGAAAAGCTCTACTGGTAACGCAGCCCGGCCAAGCCTTGGGTGCGAGCGTCTTTTCTACGGCATCGAGCCTGGGGTCTGAATGGGCATAGTTAACAGGCCGGGGCCGCCTATTCGGCGGCCTCGGAAGTTGCGGGTTGCATGCCGTGAAGGTAATCCGCGGCCCGCTGCGCGTGCGCGGCGGCGCGGAAGATGGCGCGCTTGTCATTGCGCAGGACTTCCAGCCAGCTCGCGATATAGGCGCTGTGATCCGGGCGGGGCTCGAGCTCGATACCGAGGTCCGCAGCCAGGAAGGCGCTACCGAGCTCGGCGACCAGCTCCTCCTGCGCGTAGCCTGCATCGCCCCAGCGCTTACGACCGAATTCGCGATTCAGCCGCTCGGGATGCCGAGTCCAGTGGCAAGTCTCGTGTGCCAGCGTGGCGTAGTAGCTTTCGGCGTCGCGGAAGGTCTCGAAGGGCGGCATCTGGATGCGGTCGGCGCCGATGGCGTAGTAGGCCTGATTGCCGCCGTGGCAGATAACGGCCCCGGTGGCGGCGAAGAAAGCGTCGGCGCGTGCGATGCGCTGCACCGGATCGAGCACCGGCCCGGCGGTCCGGTAGTAGTGGTCCGGCAGCCCTTCGACCTGCTCGACATTGAAGACTGTGTAGCCCTTCATGAAGGGGATGGCCTGGTCAATTTCTTCCCCGCTGTCCGCATCGACTTCGGTGCGGGTGATCGTATTGGCGTAGACGACCTGCTCCCCCTTCTCGCCCTTGCGGACATGGCCGCCGAGCTCCTTGGCCTGGCGGAAGGTCATCCAGATCGGTGCGCTGTAGCCGATAGCGGCGGCTGCGGTCCAGAGCATCAGGATGTTGATGCCGTTATAGGGCTGGCCGTTGTAGCGGAGCGGTTTGGTAATGCGGCCGGCGGCATGTTCGGCGTTCCATGGCTTCATCCAGGGGCGCACGCCTTTCTCCAGGTCGGTGATGATCTTGTCGGTGATCCGGGTGTAGATGTCGGTTTTCGTTGCGTTATGGCGTGTCATGGCGCGTTCCTCCGTTCTTTGGTTTTCCTCACGACGCTGAAAGAAACGGGCCGGGGGAAAAGCCGGAAAGACACCGGAGGGGAACGGTCAACACGGGAGACGCCGCAGGCGGCGAATGGAGCGGGCAGACCGTTGTCTTTACGGCGCACCCGGCCAGATTGAAGCGTCATGGATTGAGGAAAACCGAACGGAGGGACCGCCCGCCGACCACGCACGCAGCGAAAACGCATTACAAAACCGGATCACGGATCATCACCGCCGCGAGAAGATGCGCCTCCTTGAAAGGAAAGGAACGCCATGCCGCCTGCCGCATGCCATCGCGCGACGCCCGGCCAGTCACCGGCAAACATCCGGCTCTGGACCGCAGAGGACATGAAAAAGCGCACGCGCTGGAAATTAACGCCGACAGGCGCAAGGCGGCCCGCTTGTCCGCATCAGGGGGAGACGGGCGCGGGCAGTGCGATACAACCCCACCGCCCAAAGCGGGCAGCGGGTGCAATCACCGCCGTATCCCCTTCATGAGGGTCTACAGCGACAACAATACGAGCATGGGCCGGCCGGACCACAGGACCGCCGGGGCGGATGTCATATATGCAGCGCTATCGCTGGTGCATTGCCGCCGCCTCCGGGGCGATCTCTGCCAGGCGCGTCCAGGCCGCCCAGCCCCCCGCTTCAGAGGCGCTCAAGAAAGAGCCGGAGCGAGACACAAGTAAGCGCTTGCTGACACGGATATGACCGGACGGGGCCTATGAGCGGCTGGGCCGGGACTGAGAATACAGCGGTCATGCAGGAAGCGGTCGTAGAGAGCCTGAATCGCCGCGCTCGGAAGCACTCCTGCCGCCTCTACATTCGCTACACTTGCCGATGCCGAGCATGCATCGCAAACAGGAAGCGCGTTATGCGGACGCTTGTCATCGGCCTGATCGGCCCCGCCGTCGTCATTCTAGGCCGCCAAGAGGATCGCCGAGCAAGATATCTATTACGACCGGGACGAGACCTTCTATTGCGGGTGCACCTTCGATTTTGAGGATGGGCCCGCCCTTCCCTCCTGCGGGTACGACGTGCGCAAACAGCCTGACAGGGCAAGCCGCATCGAGTGGGAGCATGTGGTCCCGGCCTATGACTTCGGGCGGCAACGACAATGCTGGCAGGACGCCGGCCGCCGACATTGCCGGTCGAACGACCCGGTCTTTTGGCGGGCTGAAGCCGACCTGCACAACCTGGTGCCGTCCATCGGCGAGATCAACGGCGACCGCTCCAACATGCGTTACGGCATGGCGGTCAGCAGCGACGCCTATCAGTATGGGGACTGCCAGGCCAAGGTGGACTACGGCGTCCGGACGTTCGAGCCACCGGCCCATGTGCGCTGCGATATCGCGCGCACCTATTTCTGGCCGGCGCCTGGCTCGGTTCCTGGACGACATGCCGCAGCAGCGCACTCTGCCCGCGTCGATTGTCTGCGATAACGGCCCCGAGGTGACCAGTAAGGCTACGTTCTTCTGGGCGCGTGAAAGGAAGGTCACGCTGGCCTTCATCCAGCCGGGCAAGCCGACACAGAATGCCTTCATCGAGAGCTTCAACGACAAGTTCCGCGATGGGTGCCTCAATCAGCACTGGTTTCTGAGCCTGACCGATGCCCGACATGAAATCGACCAATGGAGAGCCCACTACAACCATGTCAGTCCGCACAGCTCGCTGGGCTATATGCCACCCATAGCCTATGCCCAGCGGTGTGCACAAAGGAACAGTTTCTCGCATTGTGAGTGGACCAAAAACAGGGGAAAGGTCATCAGAACCTGCATCTGCCCAACGAAACCAACACCGTACAACCCGCACTCATCAACGCCTTTAACAATCGTCATCCCATAAACGAAGCTGGGCGCACCATAGGAGACCTTGTGAAGGAGATGATCAATCATCGTCTGTCTTGACCGTGTGCCACGCAACGACCACACTTTCACAGAGAGACCACATTGGGGCTAGCTTGCATGAGCGACGAACTCAGCGAAATGGAGCTTGATGAGCGCCACCTCATGTGGGAGAAGAACATCGATATTGTAACTGCTTTTTTGACCACCAATGGTCAAATCCAGATTACTCTAGTCGCCGCATACGCTACGGCGTTGGCGTTTCTAGCCACTTGGGGAAATTCGTTGACTGGCGCTGAAAAAGCTTCAACGTTCTCAATAACCATCCCACTATTTTCGCTTGTTGCTCTGATCTTGGCACTAAACGTCTATTCATGGATTGCAATTCAGATCTCTTATCTTCAAACGGTGGCGCTGAAGCATCCAAGAGTGCGCGAACCGATCACCTACTTTGACTACCGGGCGCGCATTGAGGATAATTGGCTGTCACGAGCTCCAGTGAAGAGATTTTTCATCGTCGTACGGGGTGGCTTCAAGTACTACATCCAACTACCTTTTAAGATGCGTGACATATATTGCTATTATTTCTTAATTTATGTTATTTCTCCGATTGCATGTATGGTCTATGTGCTAGATGGAAAGGAGCTATATTACCGATTGGCTACTCTTATCTTTGTACAGATACTGATTGTTTCTTACGGGCTAAGAGATAGACTTGCGGGCTCGATGCTGTCGGCAAGCAACATCTAAACAGCACGGGCTTTCCCCACAATCAGGAGGTGACGGATGTCAAAGAGTTTTCCAAGTGAGAACATAAAAGGCTGGGCCACTATCGGAGACGAAGCAAAACGGATCTTGGATGGCTTAAAACTGCCCGGCTTCGATAGTGTGTGGACTGACGGCGAGTGGGATGGTGAGGTTTTTGACAACCGCTCCGGAATAAACCAAAGCGTAATCTGTTCGGTACCTCAGTTTGGCCCGAAAGAAATCGAGTTAGTGGTCAACAAAGCAAACCAAGCAGTGAGTGGCTCAGGCGGTTGGGCCGCCATGTCTGCATTGGAGCGAAAGTCCAAGATACTGGATTTTCGGCTGAGGATTCTGAAGCATGCGGACGAATTGGCGATGCTCGATTGCATCGATGTGGGCAAACCTTACCAAATCGCGCGGGCTGTGGATGTGCAAAGCGCGGCCAGGAGTCTAGAGTGGTATGCAGAACTCGCGGATAAATTCTACGGAGAACTAGCTCCCACAAACAACTTGGATGCGATTTCTTATCAGCCGCTGGGTGTCGTATCCGCTCTGGTGCCCTGGAACTACCCGATAATGATCGCTGCATGGAAATTCGCGCCGATGTTGGCTGCGGGGAACGCCGTTATACTTAAGCCTGCTGAACAGTCTCCCCTGTCTGCGATGCGATTGATGGAAATTGCCAGAGAGTCGGATTTGCCGCCGGGAGTGTTCAACGTTGTCACCGGCGACGGCGAGACAACGGGGCAGGCATTGATCCAGCACGTAGATGTTCACGGGGTTGGCTTTACGGGCAGCTCGGAGACTGGCAAGGTTGTAATCGGAGCGGCTAATTCTAGGCGACTAAAGCCGGTTTCACTAGAATGCGGTGGAAAGTCTCCCGCAGTTCTCTTCGATGATTGTAACGTCGAAAAGGCGGTCAAACTGATCGCCGCTGGGATCTTCTACAATGCTGGCCAAAGTTGCAATGCTCCAACCCGGGTATTGGCTCACGAAAGTATCGTTGAACAGGTAATCGACATGTTTGTTGAGGAGGCTAAAGAGTACCTTCCAAATAACCCGCTGTCCGGAGATTCAAAGGTTGGATCAATTGTTGATCGAATTCAGTACGAAAAAGTCGTTTCGCTGACCGAACAGGCGGTGAACATGGGTTGTGATGTGGCGTATGGATCAACAGAAAGAATGTTTGAAGAGACTGGGGGATACTATATTTCCCCAATGGTTCTCACAAACGTCTCAAGAGAGTCGCCAGCTTTTCAAGAAGAGATATTTGGTCCGATATTGCCGATCACATCATTCTCGACTGACGATGAAGCCATTGAATTGGCCAATGACTCCCGCTACGGATTGTGGGCGAACGTCTTCACTACGTCGCTAGATCGAGCTCTGAAGTCGGCGAAGCAAATTGACGCAGGTACTGTTGCAACTAATGTGACATTCGGCGGTGACATCACTACCCCGTTTGGCGGTTTCAAGGATTCCGGGATAGGCAGGGACCGTTCGACACACGCTCTCGTCAAATACATGAACGTTAAGCACACCAGTCTTGTGCCAAATAGTTAAGATAAAAAGAAAAATTCTCTTGTGAGATTTCGAGAAGACTATTCGGAAGAGTTGGGGTGCCTCGATTTGCAGAAACGTTATGAGACTACCACCTAGAAGGTACAAGTCTGAGAACTATGGACTCGAAGTCCGTGTGACTAATCGGTCAGATTGGAGCTCACTGAACAGAGCTGAAACTATTATATCGGTTGAGGTATCACTCGCTAACGAAAAGTGCACTGGCAACCATCTCCGAGCAATATTGGATTGGATCGGTATAGGCTGGTCCGAAATACAATTCTCAATTGGCGATACCCTGCATCGGTTCAACGTATATGCGGGTGAGTTGAGAACCGGAAATGGTCGGTCAGAAATGGAGATGGCCGAAGAATACACCCGAAACCTTGGAAACGACTGGATGGAGAGTAATGCCGCTTGGATCGGCAGCCTTCCAATCGACACAAGAATAATCCGCTGGGATGAATGGCGAGCTCATCCCAATTTCCTTGATGAAACCAAGCGCTTTCGTGATGCGCTTTCAGCTGATCCTGAGTTTGCTGAAGCAGTCTATCGCGACATCCAACAGTTTAACGAAAGGCGCGGGACGACAAATTCGAAAGAGCACCATCTAGCGGTTCAATCGGAGTATATCCTTGAAGAACTCGCTGTCTATGCTATCCAATCTGAAGAGAAATCCACCATTAACATTTATCCTGGTAGTCCGCTTGGTGCTATCAAGTATTGTGAAAATGTGTCTGGCCTGTGCGCGTTGAACCGGCACTATGGGTATGTCAAATTATCCAGTCTTAGTTAGGGCTGAGTGGTTTTGCCGAGCGTATAAGGAGGAAACGACATTGAAATTGGCTCGAAGATAAGAACAGGCTCTAGGTGTATGGTCCCGGGAAGTAGTGGCCCGGGTAATCATGAAATCGTTCAGGTTCTTCTTGCCACCAGTCGAGGAAGCGCTCGATCTTGGCTGGCAGGTGGCGGCGCGCCGGAAAGACGCCGTGAATGCCCAGTGTTACCGGCGCCTCTTCGGTCAGGATCGCGGAAGGCTTAAGGAATCGAGGGAAAGAAGACAGGCTTGTGAAGGCAATGACCGTCGCAGCCGTCAACGAAAAGCGGCATTGAGCAGGCAAGCATTCGCTGCCCAAGATCAGCGATTGAGGCTTTCGATCTCCGCACCGTCTTCAGATACGATAGCGGCATGCTCGAATAAACGCCGCGTCGCTTTATTCAGAAAATTCACCGGCATCGTGGCACCGGCAATCACCATGCTGTCGGCGTCGGTCATGATATCGATCTTGATACTCTCCCCTGCTTCAAGGTGCTCTCGCAGCAAGGCATTGATTCTGATATTGGTCGCCTGGCTTGGCCCCGGATTGGCGTAGTGATAGAAACGCCGCCGGAGCCGGACCGTTTCGCCAATATAATGGCGGCTCTGGCCCGCCCCCGGCAGGCGCAAGCGATAAAGCCCCGCCACGTCCGGGACAGGTGGAAAAACGATCTTGCCGCTTTCATCGAGCGTCAGGCTACCCAGCGTGCGCCATGTCATGCCGATGGCGAGCTCTAACGGATTGAAGCCGTCCGCTTTCGGTAAGGCGCTGACATCGAACGTACCGGCAACTGCCCTGGTACGCTGTGAAGGCTGTCCACATGTCAGAGTGACAAGCTTTCCCGCACCGGCGTCGCGGTGGAATGTGACGGTTTCTCCGCTCAAGTTGAGATTGCCGGTTCGCCAGCCCGCTGAAAGCCAGGCTGTCGCATGCCTGCCCTGGCGCGCATCATTGGCCCACCAGGCCGAATACATCCGGGCGCTTGCCGGTAACGCAAAGCCGAGGATGGATTCCAGCGCCTTGAAACTGACATGCCGTTCGGATTCACCCAACGAATCCAAATACGCGCTCAGCTTTTTGTATTTACTCATCACTACGCCTCGTCTGCGCAAGGGATCGACGCCGAACGGCGGAAACCCGCCCCGCGGGGTTCGGTTCACGAGAGCCCGGTCCCCAGCGGGGATGCGCCGCACCACCATCACCCTGCTTTATGCGGACAGGACTTCCTCCAACGCCTTGATAATCGACTCACGCGTGCCGGGCCCTGCCCTTTCCAGATTGAGTTCGCGCCACCGTACCGCCGGAAGGCTCTCGAGGCCTTCGATGCCCAGCGTCTCCCAGGCCGGATTGCCTTCGTAAAAGGAAATCAGAAATGACTTGTGCTCTTCCGGCATGCCGGACAAGACCGTGCTGACAAGCCGGTCCCTGGCATCCAGAAGCGTTTCTAGCGACACAGGCCGCTCCGTCATACCGGCAAAGTCGGTTTCGAATATAGCGCGGATGTCTTTTGCGGGCGGGGCTAGCAGGGAATGTGGCGAATGGTCGTGGCTGATCAGATAGACGATCAGCGCCGTACGCAGCTCATCGCTTATCCCTTCTTCCTCCAGGAGCAGGTGGACGTCGAACAGATCGCGGGGATGCTGCCGGTCCAGCGCCGCCATGATCTTGCCGGCATACAGGTCGGCAAAAGACAGAACCTGAATCTTGGCAAAGCCGAATTCATCCTCGGTCGTTTCCGATACGGGCATCACTACCGGCTCATAGACGCAGCCCCGCAGGACCGGCGTCACTTCGACCTTGATTTGGAGGCGATGCTTGGTTCGCACTACCAGCTTGTTGATCGGCCCCTTGCCGCCGGGGGCCGATTCCTGAACCGTCATGTCCGGAAACGCTTTGGCGATGCGGGCACTGATCCGCTTCAGGGCGATATCAATCTCTTCCAGTGATTGCGTCCTGTCCGCGACCGGCAGGTATGTCAGGTCGATATCCACCGACAGGCGCGGCAAATCACGGACAAAGAGATTGATGGCCGTCCCGCCTTTCAGGGCAAAACAGTTCTCTTCGGCGACCAGAGGAAGCACTGAGACCAATAGCTGTACTTGCTGCCTGAATGTTGGATCAAAGGGCATCCATGTTCTCCGGGACGGTGATTTGGTATTTTTTGTCCAGCGTGCCTCCCTTGGCGATCATCCGCTTTCCCTTGCCCAGGTCGATTTTGTCGTGGTCGATCATCTCCAGCCACTGATGGCGATGCCGGCCAGCAAAAAAGCAGAATAGCCGCTTCACTTTTACGCTCTCAGCCTCCTCCAGCAAGGCCTGCATCTTGCGCGGGCGAAGCGTCACAAGCCCCTCCATGAACTTGTCCACCATATCGAATGACGTGCTGTTCGGAAGCTCGTCGATCAGTTCGAGAATTGCCCGCTCGGGAGCGGAGCGCACCAATGGCCAGCGCCAAGGCCCCCACTCATCGACATCCAGCGCGCCCGGCAGCCGAGGCTGCCCCGCCTCCCCTGGCGAGTCCAGAGAGAGCTGATCGCTGTAATCCGTCAGCCCCGGCAAAAAGCGTGACCGGTTATGCACGACAAACGCCGGCATATCCGGGAGTTTCGCGAGCCAGGAGGGCAGTTTGCGGTCGGTATAGAGGTGCACAGCCTGCTGCGCCTGGTAGAGATAGTGGGAATAGCCCCGCATCTCCAGGGCGGTCCGTCCGCCGACTGAGACGGGATAGCTCAGCAGAACCTGTAAGGAAATGACGACCTGCTCCCAGCGCAAAACGCCGCGCGGCCGCCAGTAAACACCGCGTACCGGGCTGTCCAACCAACCACTGGAAACATACTGGCTGCGCAGCGCCCGCGAATAGCCGTGCGCCTCCAGCCACGCAGCATCGACCAGCAGCCCATCCGGCAGCAGACGTTCCAACTGGTTTAGCTTTCCACCTTTTAGTTCGCTCATGCTATACAATATAGCATTTATTCAAACTAAAACAAGTTTGATTTGAAAGCAAATAGAATAGTAAAACTATACAAATAGTTATATATATAAACTAAAAGGGACACTAAGCCGGCGAAGCACAAGTGTAGAGCGGAATACCGGGGAGACCGCTAACTGCGCCTTCAGCACATGCGAAGGGCTTGGCCTTGATGGAGGATGGAGCCGCAGGCCCCAATTCATGAAAGAAGAATCAGCCCGTCAGGGCTGGCTATAGCTGCGCAAGGGATGGAAGCCAGAAGGCCGAGACGCCACCGGCGGGCTCGGTTCTGACAGCCCGATCCTGCTATACAGTATGCATCGACCTTTATATTTCGATCTCGATACCAGGCTCGATGATATTGCTGATTGGCGTATACAGGTCGATCTCGGTATCTGGCGCAGTCAAGTTGACGATAAGCGAATAGCGAGCTTCCTGTTCACATACAAGCGGATCGCGTCGCTCTTTCCACCACCCAGAGACAGGCTTCACACAAAGCGTATTTCTGGCAGCAAGCTGCGCACCCGTACCACGCCAGACATCGCTGTGAATTGATCCTGCCGAAATGCTGTCTGATCCTAGCATCCACCCGCTATCGGATTCCCGCCGGGGACCTCCTCGTCTTGGGTCCTCGCGCTCCTGGGCATTGATTGCTTGACGAAATGCGCGTTCGGTTTCCCGCGCACGCTTCAGATCAAACCGAAGACCAAAGGATTGATAACGCGCAGGATCAATGGCTGCCGATTTACCGGGGTTTGGCTCCACAAAATATGAAAGGGTGATCTTGAGCTTAAACTCAAGCTCCGCGTATTCCTCAAGGACGTCGCGAGGCCAAGGCAGCGAGTAATAGTGGCATTCATTGAAGACTACGCTGCCATTCTGTTTTCGCCTGTAAGGCTGGATCGTTCTCTGGGCGACAAGCGCAAGATCGCTGGATGCAGAGGCCGTGGCGCGCTCATAAGAGGGCACTCCATAGCCGAAGATCCGTACCAGCTGCTTGCGGGCGCGCAAACTGTTTTCAGAGAAGAGCCGCTGCGCCATTGGCTCCGTCCAGTCAGCGCTGTGGACGATCAATCCTCGAATGGTTTCCGGCCAAAAATCTGTGTGATCCGCCTTCAAACGCGCTGCCATACGGGCGGCTTGTGCGGTCGCTGCGCTCGTAGCCGCAAAGTTCACGATCGGCAGACGATCTGCCTCTGCGCCCGTCGTCAGTAGCTCAAGTGACGGACAATCCACAAGGTCCTGCTCGTTTCCGGAAACTGCGCGGTTGCCTGCCTCGAAAACGACCTCAGGTTTTATCGGTGACTTACCCGGATGCCACGGTGTCGAGTTTCGTGAAAACGGGCTGATGTCGCCGACGTTGGCGACGGGCCGATGATTTACAAAATACGGGTCGGCAGGGTCGATGTCAGTCTTATCGGTATAGCCACCGACAGTCAGGGCATTCCAAGCCTGGGCGGGATCTTCGATAGGATAGTCTTCAAGGACACCGAGACGCGAAGCCTGCATGGCGTTGCGGACATTGCCGCCTGATATGCAAATTAACCGCCGAGGCCTATCTTCCTCATCACCATAAAGATGCCCACCAGCGGCACGGTCAACGCATGCGCTCCAGCTACTAGCGCGATCACCGCTACGGTCTTCATTTGTAACAGCCATACAAAAGACGCGTCGTCTTTCCGGGTTCTGGACCTCAGCCAGCGAGACAGCATCCAGTGTGATCGATCCGTAGCGTGCGGGGTCGTTGGGATTAAAACCTTCAGCCGGCAATATGCGGACAGATTCCAGACGATGAGTAAGCGCATGCTCTCCTCTGTCGTGAAGGCGCGAGAAAAGGTCGCCGTACAAGGCGAGACCTGCCATCGACGTACCGTGACTACCACGGATATTGTCGGTAGCCGGCCATTCGGGACTGACACTCATCAGGTCACCTTCGTGGAGCGCCGGCTCAATTAATACATGCGCTCTGTTTACGCCGGTGTCAAGCAAGCAAACGCGGGGCACATCGGTGCCGGGCCAGATCGTTCGTTCAGCAAGATCGTCCGCCCAGTCATGCTGATTCTCACGCTCATCTTCTAGATAAAAGTTCGGAGTATCGGAGCCGCGGCGTAACTCCCCGATGCCTTCAGCAACGATCAAGGCAAGTTCGACATCCGCTCGCCTCGCCAGAATGGGTAGAATGGTAGTTTCCGGAAAGTGCAGCCAGCGATCCTCATGGGCGGGACGGCATTCCATACGCCGGAATACAGCAGCAACATCCGTAACCTTATCCGGATCGCACCAAACCTCCCACCACATACTTTCCTGAGCATGTTCAGGAAGGCTCGACGGATCGTCGGTCCAAAATGAAAAAAGCCGGGCACGACGAATCGTCTCAACGGGATCGACAAAATCTTTTCGCTTGGGCTCGCCCCTACCGGATAGCTCACCGGTTGCATAGTCATCGAAGATAGTATCAAGAACCGGGATGGACTCATCTGGAATGAAGACAACAGCAGATACCCTGTCGCTTTCCTCATCGATCTTGGTTGCTCCGACGACGATATGCTCGCGTTTTCGTTCTAGCTTCTGAGCTTTCGCGCCTTTTTGAAGTTCGACCTCATAATATTGCCCCGTGCTTGGCGTTAGGCCCTCGGGAAGAGCGGCCTGTTCACGCTCCTGCACGCCCTCGCGGAACGTTGCCTGAAGCTGCTGGCGGAGCATACTCCCGTGCGCAGCTCTGATACGCGGCGCTCTGCCGTCGCCGATATTTTGTGGGGGAGAAGTATAGCGCCCCGGAACAGCAGAGTTGGAAATATCGAAATGCGGCTTGTCGAAATCTGACGGCATGAATTCACGTTAGTCGTTATTTGTATTGTTTGAAAAAACGTCCTGCATCTCCTGCCGTTCTTCCAAACGACGTAATATCTGGTCGGTCGTAACGGTGCTTCGCTCGTCGAGAATAGCCGCTTTCACGGCATCTTCAGCTGCTTTTACTATCTCGGCTTGGCTCAGACCAGCGGAAGCCACGATTATTTTTTTCCAAGCCATCCTTCCAGTTTTAAATGGTCGGAGGCCCATCATTACGATCCGTTTTATGTCTTCATCCGTCGGCAGGTCAAAGCTGAGGACAAGATCGAAACGCCGCAGAAGTGCACGGTCAAGAAGCTCCGGGTAATTCGTCGCACCGACGACCAGGCTATCCGTTGCATTCTCTTCCTCCATATATTGCAGGAAGGAGTTCAAGACACGTCGCATCTCTGCAACGTCGTTCGTCGCATTGCGCTTGCCGCCAACAGCATCGAACTCGTCAAAAAGATAAACCCCGCGCTTTTTGGCGGTCTCGTCAAACACAAGCCGCAGTTTGGCGGCAGTTTCGCCCATGTAGCGGGTAATGAGCGTCTCAAGTCGAATAACGAACAACGGAAGGCGGAGCTGTCCAGCGAGCGCTTCGGCAGTCATGGTCTTGCCTGAACCTGGCGGACCAAGGAAAAGCACACGACGGCTTGGGACTTTTCCGTGCTCACGCAGCCAATCGCGCCGGACCTGCTGACGCACGAGGTCATCGAGCCTTCCGCCAAGACGAGCGTCAAGTATAACGTCTTTAAGAACGTAGCGCGGCTCCCGGTGCTCGATGATGCTTTCGAGCTCACCGCGTGGCTTGGCAAACTGTATGGGGACACTGGTCTTTGAGCCAGACCGAGCCGCGTCGACAGCGGAGCGCAGCTCCTGAGCCGTCGTCTTGCGCCCTTGCCGCGCTTCAGATGCCGCGATCTGCAAGGCAATGGAATAGAACTGCTCGTCGTCGCCATCGGCACGACTTCGCAACATTGCCAGTATTTGCCTTGCGTTAGACACGTCTCGCTCTCTTTTTCTGCCTTATCGTCAGTAACTTACGTACAGGATATTTTAGCACGGACTCGAGGACTTTGACAGGAAAACGGGTTTACCTTAGATGTAGGGCCCGCATTCTCATTTAGTTGGCCTTTTCGAATTTCGCATTCTTCGGGTCGTATCGTAACTCGGAAATCGTCCCGTCCTTGATCTTCTGGACCGCTTGATCAATCACGAATAGCGGAACGAGGAACCACTCGCGCGGGACAACGGGATTGCCGAAGCGGTCCATGATTTCGATATCGAGTTGTGCGGGTTCAAAAATTCGGTGGATTAAGTTTTCGAGCTTGGTGCGGTTGATATTGAACAACTCGTAGGTTGCTACGACCTCAACATCCGCCATCATGAATGTCGGCTGGAGCCGCGCGCCAGCGATACGTTTCGCGACGCTCATATTGGTGACGCCGATCTTGTGTATAAGATCGCGGTTTTCCGCGACAACCGGATGATCGGATTTACTGCGCAGGACATAGATCGTGCCACTAGCCTCGTCGCCGTCGATCGTATGCTCCGCGAACAAGGGACCGGCCACGGGTTCGGTAATGCGTCTGCCTGCTTCGTCCTTATTCAGGGCGCGTTGAAGCGAGCGCATGAGCATGTTGCTCTCCGTGCCATTATCGAAGATCACGCGCAACCGCGCATCCGTCCGCCCCTGTGCTGTGATGGTCGTTTCGCCCATCTCCGCGACATAGGCTTTCTGGCCGCCGACAATGAAGAACCGTCCTTGCTGTATGTCGGCCTTCATCTCAAACGGCCGAGTTTTCCGCAGGCCGCTATCCAAATCGCTCTGCACTTGCTCAAAGAGCAGCTTGAAAGTGTCAAAATCTTCGCATTTTTCGCGGTTGGCGATTTCCTCGGCAGCCTTTTTTTCGGCGCTCGTCCGAACATATTTTAGCTCAGTGATCGGCGGGGCCTCGGCCTCGATACCAAGCTCTGCAAGGAGCGCATCGTCATCCAACTCGTCGGTCGCCGAAGACGACGATGGCACTGATCCGGCCAGAAGTCCCTGATGATCCTTTGGCTCGATCAAGTCCCGACAATCCGGCTGCTCGCGGATACGGTCAAGGCGAACGGCATACAGACGCTCGAAGATGTCACGGTCTTCGCCATGCTCCGGCGCTCGGCCATGTTCTTCGACAAAGCGCTGTATTTCTTCGAATCCCGCAATAATGCGCTCTTCGCGGGGTGTGCGGTATTGTGCTTTCTTCTCTTCGACTTCAACGCCAAGCTCGGCGAGAAGTGCATCGTCGTCTTCTGTGAATTCTTTAGCCATTGGCAGCCTCCGCTTTCATGCGGGCAAGGAAGGCCACGCCTTCGGCCATTTTCTTTTCCCATGCGTCAGGGGATGTGATCGAAGGCAGCCGTCCGCGCTCCTGCTTGAACTTCACGGCACGCCGCGCCAGGTCACGCGCTTCTTCGGGTGTGAGCTTTACTTTCTTTGCCGAGATGATGGCCTGAACCTGCTTCAGGCTTTCCTCGCTCATCGTCTTGGCGAGGATGGCATAGGCTTCGCTGAACGGGTTGATCCGGTCTATCAGGTCGATATCCAGGTCGCGTACGTCCATCGCAAATTTCCGGACGCCGTCGATCAAGGCGGTGTTTCCGCTCTTCTCGGAATCATCGCCTTCGACCGCCGCTTCCTTGGCCTTCTGGGTGAGGTTCAGCGCCGCGATTGCATGCTGGCGAACGGCTTCCTGATCCCCTTCGTCAAGCTCGGGGTACTTGTCCTTGATGATCTTACCCATGCGCACCTGGGTCAGCTCTTCGGGAACGAGTTCCTCGTCAAATAGCCCGCGCTCGACGGTGGTTTTGTCCTGTGCGAAAGCCGCGATCACTTCGTTCAGGTCTTCCTGACAGATGCGCTCAGCTTCCTTGCTCTTCGGCTCGACAAGCCCCTTAATCTCGATCTGGAACTGGCCCGACTCTTCATTGAACCCAACATTGCACTTGCCTTCCTTGTATCCGCCCTCGCCGTAGTCAAAGCCGGGAGCTGGCCCGCTATCCGGTTTCTTCGGAGTGAAGTTGAAGCGCGGCGCGAGTACCTGCTCCATGAGTAGGCTGGCGGCGATCGCCTTCAGCGTATCGTTCACGGCTTCGGTGACAGCCGCCTCTGCGGCATCCGGCTCGGCGATCAGGTTGGTAAATCGGGCGCGGGTCTTGCCCTCTGCGTCACGGGTGGCGCGACCAATAATCTGTACGATCTCGGTCAGGCTCGATCGGTAGCCAACCGTCAGCGCATGTTCACACCAAATCCAGTCAAAGCCTTCCTTAGCCATGCCCAAGGCGATGATGATGTCCACATGGTCACGATTGTTCTTCTGTGTGGGGTCTTTTAGCGCCGCGGAAACCTTTTCACGCTTGGCTGGATCGTCATCGACCAGATCGGCGATCCGCAGGACACGCCCGTCTGAGCGCTTCACAAGCTGGAATCCTGTGGCGGGGTCCGTTCCCTGCCACGCGCCTAGTTCCTCAATGATATGCTCGACTTCCCTGATCTTGTCTTTGGTGCTCTCACGCGAATTAACGGACGGGATGTGGATGATCGTTTTCTCGGCTGGGTCCAGCACTTTCAGGATGTCGTCGGCATAGGCACCAGAATAGAAGTAATAGCCGATATCCAGCGTCTTCAGATACTGATAACCGTTGAGCTGCTCATAGTAGGTGTAGGTGACAGTATCGAACTTCGCCTCGTCATGAGGCATGAGCACGGCCTCGGTATCGCCACGGAAATATGATCCGGTCATAGCGACGATATGCACCCTGTCACGCGCCATCAGCTCGGTGAGCTGAGCACCGAGCTTGTTATCGGGGTTGGCCGAGACATGGTGGAATTCATCCACGGCGATCATACGATCATCGAAGGCTTCAACGCCGAATTTTTCGACGGCATTGCGGAATGTCGCGTGAGGACAGACCAGGACGCTATCATCGCTTTTCAGGAACGCGCCCACGGAGTCAGCTTTACCCCCATCCGCGCCCGGCGCATTGCAGAGATTCCATTTCGGCACGACATGCCAGTCCTTCCAGAACCCGAACGCGCTCAGCGGCTCGTCGGCAAAGCTCGACCCGATGGATTTTTCCGGCACGGTGATAATCGCCTGTCGAAGCCCCTGATTGTGCAACTTGTCGAGCGCGATGAACATGAGCGCGCGGCTCTTGCCGGAGGCAGGCGGCGACTTGATCAGGAGATACTGCTCACCTCGCCGCTCAAAGGCGCGTTCCTGCATCGGGCGCATGCCAAGCTCGTTAGATTTAGTCGAAGTGCCGTTGCGGGCGTAGGTGACAGAGACGGATGGAACATTATTGGTCACTCTAAACTCTCTTTCGTTTGTCAAATCTGCGAAGGAATAACCGTGCTGTGATCAAAGTCACCTGAAGTCTGAAGGTGGCATCCTCTTCTTCAGACAATCCTGGATGGCCACCGTGAGGGTGCATCCTGCTCATCAGCCCTTGTACGTATTGAGGCTTCTGATTGTTGGCATGCCACTCGTTGTAGTCAGCGAGCAGGAACGGCGAAGCAAGCTCGCCAAGGAAGTCGCGCTTTGCCTTGCTATCGCCACTCCCAGCATAACCAAGAAAGGTAGCGATTTCATTGAGGTAACTCTCAAAGAAATTTCGAAGCTCGCCATTGGCGGATGACCACTCTCCCCGCTGGAATGCTGAAATTGCTTGTTTCAGATGCCCATGAGCCACTGTGAAGTTATTTCGTTCCAGCAATACTGCCAATTCCGTCTCGGCCTCTCTGAAGTCTAGACTTGGTACCTCGCTAGGCAGCATGCGCCGAAGACTGTTGACCTTTATCTTCGCGGGACCACCGAAAATCGATTGGCGCCCGCTCGGTTCCTCTATCTCTTCCTCTACGATCTCAAACCCGTCAAAACGAAGGCCCGCTAAGAGCTTCCTCCATGTAGAATTTTCCTGCACATAAGGCGGGCCTTGGATTGCCATTTCTAAAAAGGCACGGCTCAAGCTGACTTTGCCGGCCTCCGTCAGGACTTCAGGGTCAAGCTCGGTAGCAATCTTCGCCCAGCTACGAACCCGTGCAGCTTTGCTCGATGTCTCTATGCCGTGCTGGTTGATATCCCACTGAATTTCGAGGACGTTCATATCATCATGCGAGTTGAAAGCAGCAATGGCCTCGGCTGCCGCAACGATGGTCAAACGGTTGAACTTACTCATGCCGCCCCCTTCGTTTTGGTCATCTTCGTGTAGAGCTCAAAGAGCTTTTCCAAGCGCTCTGTATCGTTGCGGAAACGGCGTCCGATGTAGATGCGCTCCAGAACCTCGTCGTTGCTCTCATGCGCTACACGCAGGTTTTCCGGCATTTTCTCGGGATCGTAGAGATCGGCGATGGTCGCGGGGAAATGGACCTCGCGCGCGAGAAGGATATCTTCCGCGCAGTGCGTCAGATCTTCCTTGTTCTTCTCTGTCAGTTTGGGAACGGGAAAGGTATTCCAGCCAATAGTATTAGAATAGGAGAAGTCGGTCCTCATGCGCACGCAGACGGTGCCTATCCAGACCCAATGTAGGCGCGATGCGATCAGCGCCATGTTCCAGAGTGGAGCGTCGTAGAGGGCAAAATTTCTATCGCCCAAGATGACTGTCGGATCGGCCAACGCAACCGGAAGGAACGGACGGTTCTCAGATGACACTCTAGGGATTACGAGGGCAGCGTCATCTCGGTTGGATCGAAAAGCAAACTTGTGGGGGGTATCCATTGAAGCCTTCGCCCTTGGTCCAGCCTTCGGGCCGCTTCGCTTCTTTCTGACGCGCTCGAAACGCTCGGCAAAGTTGGAGATTCCTAAAGCCGCGGGTAGATCACTATCTTCCACCCAAAGACAATACCTTTGCTTGCCATTGATAAGCTCACTAGAGCCTAGAAAGGAACGTACCATGTGATTGGCATTTTCGGGTATCTCGCCAAATTCTTCTTTCATTGACGCAAGAAGCGCACCATCATCATCTGCGACATTACCCGAAATGAATTCTGGCCGACCATCAAACGGCTTCGATAAGCCGCTAACGATCACGTTCGGAGCGTCAACTAGATAAGCGTTTATGTGTTCAACCTGACGCGAAACGGTCTCGCCATTCTCATCTATTGAAAATAGCCGTTTCTTTCGCCCTACAACGTTCGTGATCGCGACGATTGCTACGGTTACGCCTGCATTATGACTGGCGAGGTTGGCCCATTTGAAAGACGTATGCGCAAATGTGATCTCATGCCTTTTAGCGAAGATAGCAGTCCATAGACTGGGCACCTGCCTTCCCTGACAGATCGATTTGGTCGTCACGAACGCGCTGACGGTCGGCGTGTGCAGAGCAAAATCCGCCGCCTTCATGAACCAAGCAGCTACATAGTCGAGAGACTTCCAGCTTTTGACGCGGCCCTCAAAGATGCGTTTGAGGTCATCCTTCTGTTCCGCTGATTGCCAGGTCGAACCTAGATAAGGCGGATTCCCGCAAATATAGGTCTCCCCGCCTTCATTCTCGAAGTCGATCTCGGCCTGATCGAGCGGCGTGCTGAACAGGTCATCGCCATGCATCTTCACGCCGGTCCCCGTCGGCGGGCAGATGCTGAGCCAGTCGATCCGCAGAGCGTTACCGCAGGTGATCCAGTTCATTGCGTCGAGCGGCAGGAAATCCCGCAACGCCTCCCGCTGGCCGCGATAGAGCACATCACACTGATACTCGGCAATGATCAGTGCCAGCCGCGCCACTTCGGCGGAGAAATCCCGCAGCTCAATCCCTCTGAAGTTGGTCAGCGGGATGTCGGTTCGACGGTCGGGCTCCCCGCGCCGCTTGTTGATCTCGGCCTCGATCGCCCGCATTTCCTTGTAGGCGATGACAAGGAAGTTGCCGGAGCCGCAGGCAGGGTCGAAGACCCTGATTCTTGCCATCCGGTTGCGCAGGTTCAGCAGCTTGCGCGCGTTGTCCCCGGTTTCCTCCAGCTTCTCGCGCAGATCATCGAGGAAGAGCGGGTTCAGCACCTTAAGGATGTTCGGAACGGATGTGTAGTGCATCCCCAGAGCGCCGCGTTCCTCATCGTCGGCGACGGCCTGGATCATCGAGCCGAAAATGTCGGGGTTGATCTTCTTCCAGTCGAGATTGCCGATGTGCAGAAGGTAGGATCGCGCGATCTTGGAGAAGCGCGGCACGTCCGTGTCGCCGGAAAACAACCCCCCATTGACGTACGGAAAGGCATCCGCCCAACGTGGCAGGTTTGCCATTTTCCTTTCTTCGAGCGTCGTGTTCATGACGCGGAACAACTCACCGATGACTTCATGGGTGTTGGATGAGTCCCGCGCACTCATCTGCTCAATCGTTGTGGTGAAAAGTCCTGAACCGTCAAAGATATCAGTATCTTCGGCAAAGAAGCTGAAGATCAGCCGCGACATGAAATGATTCATGTCATGGCGCCGCTCGGCGGTCGCCCAGTCCGGATTGTCTTTTAAAAGCTCGACATAAAGCCTGTTCAGGCGACCAGTCGCCTTGATATCGAAGGCGCTCTCGCGAATTTGCTTAACGGTGCTGATGCCTGCAAGCGGTAGGAAGAAGCCGAAATGCTCGGGGAAGTCTTCGAATGGGCAGACGATCGGCGCGATATCTGACACAAGGTCTTCGGCTTCCAGGGTGACGCCATCCGTCGCCAGGAGGAATTTGACGCGATTGCGGGCGTTCTTCGTTGCCGGGCTCTCCTGTAGCTCGCGGATCGTGTCTGAGACCTGCCCTTCGGCGCAGACCTTTATGTGTATGTTGTTGGTCTGAAGGACGCCGCCGATGTCGGACTTGTTCGATGCGCCGCTGCGCAATCGCTTGATTGTGGTTGCCTTGTTGCCAAACGCTTCCAGGAACGCGAACGGGAATTCTTCGGCTTCGAACGGCTGATCAGCCAAGGCGGAAATAGCTTCTTCGATCTCGACAGCGTTCACGGCTCTGCGCCTCCCTTTTTGAAGACCACACACTAGCAACACTGGTAGTGGTCTGCATCACCCCGAAGCGCAAAATATTGAGATATACACATGGGCTCGTTGTGCCGACCGTCTTTTTGACTGCGTGTTGGCGACATGAGCGGCGGCATAGCTTCTTGCCACAAACTTGCCACAAGCCGCACCAGACAGAGAAAGGCAGTCGAGGATTCCTGCGGGCTTCAAAGGAGGTTGTTTTGTGGCAAAAAAAGTTGATGGAGCCATTATTATCGGCAAAAAATCGACTAAGTGACTGATTTTATTATGGTCGGGGCGAGAGGATTCGAACCTCCGACCCCTTGCACCCCATTCAAGAAAAATGGCTGATTTCTGCGCCTTTTAGAGATCTTACGCCACAGAATTGCCACAAGAATTTCTAAGCATGCCATTAATCATTCCCCTATCTTCATTTTTACCACTATCATCGTCCGGGAACAAATGTCCGTAGACATTTAATGTAGTTTCGATATTTGTGTGCCCCATCAAGGTCTGGATTTTCTTCAAGTTCGTCTTTTGATCAATCAACATCGATGCAAAGAAATGCCGCAGATCATATGGTCGGTATTTCGGCTGCTCAACGGGCTTGCCATCAACTTCTACTGTCTCGATCAACCCAGCCTCTTCGCAAGCGACGTTAAACCCTCGGCGCTGCCAGTTGCGGCGTGACTGCAAGCCACCGTTAGACGCCGGAAAAACGAGGTTATGGGTGCTTATCGGTGCGTGGTTATCGGCATAATGCTGAACCATGTCGATAACCTCGGGGCTCAACTCGATAAATCGACGCGCGGCCGGTGTCTTCGTGACTGAGATTTTCTTACCCCCGCCCTCAATGGCCCGCTCCACCTGAACGCCATGACCTGCTAAGCAATTCTTTGATATCGCCAGATACTCTTGAGGTCTCATGCCTGAGTCCGCGGCAAGATAGAGCATTGGTCGATACCGCTCCCAGGCATTTGCTATAGTCTGGTTCTTGGCGTTGGCGAGTCTGTCGGCCGCACCCAGCAAGGCCAGGACGTCCTGTTTGGTCGGCACGACCACAGGGTCTTTGTAGCGCGCATCCGTTCTAATGCAGATTCCAGGGGCGACATTATGTGGTAACACACCCCTGATCATCATTTCCTTCATCACTGACTGGAAAGAAGAAAGCACTTTTCCGGCAAGATCACGGCTTATATCGCTTTGCAAAAGCCATGAGCGGAACGCTACAATGTCTGGCGCCGTCAGGTTCTGAATTTCTTTGTCCCAAGGGTACTCTGTTATAAACTTGGCACGATACTCGTAGTTTTTTAGAGTATAAGCTGTCACAGGCTCTCTGCCATTAAGCCCTTCTTTTTCACAGACACGTAGCCACTTTTCCGTGGCTTGCCTGACAGTTTTGATTTCGCTGTGAAAAGAGCGTTTATCCTGCTTCGTCTTTCCACTTTCTACGAAAGCAAGTGCCTCCTTCCGTGTATCGAATGAGGCATAGGCATAACCTGACTTCGCTGCTTTACTCGGGTAGCGTACTTGGTATGTCGTGCCTTTCCTGCCTACCCTCTTCCGTATATCAGACATTAAACAGGATAATTCCGCAAAGACTCTGGAAAATCAAGGCTTATCTCTATTATAATAACTGTTTTCTGCATCTATCTGACACTGTTGGTATATACGCACCAGCGTCCCCTTCTCGATTTTCAGCCGGCCTTCAATCGGGTCGATAAAAAAGGGCAACTTCCGCTGCCCAGCTGCATCTTTATCAGCCGCACGCTTCATCTGCCGATCGCTCAATGAAACTCCCATATCGGCTAATACCTTACGCGCCTCTTTTAAGCCAATATAACAAGTCCTCTTCATGCTCTTAGACCTCCTATATGTGTTAACTTGTATTTACAATTTATAATCATCAGCAGCCGAGCGATATGGCCCCGTGCTGTAAACCTTTGAGACATCCGGATACACATTATCCCCGAACCCATTCGTCGGGTTGATATACAGCGTCGCGCCCATGGAGTAACGCACAGCATGATCCGTTTCTATCTCACACAGCTTTTCGAATAACGCCTGCCTTATCTCCGCGATTGTCATCTCGCCTTTTATTTTAATTTGCATATCCATAACCAATCTATGGTTGAATTTATATTTTTATAATAACCCCTAAATTATTAACGTCATCTTAACTTATATTCCTGATCCCTTATGTGACGCCACTTTCCGAGACCAAATTTACCTCCCGCAAATCATGAGCACTACCCACAAGGGCACTGCCTGCCACGCCTTCATCCGTGATGATGTGCTGACTTTGTCACCTATCCTCCCTGATCTGTGTTCCCACGCCAGCCCATCAGGACGCTTTCCTTACTGAGTATGAATCGGGTGCAGGGCCGGAAAGGCCCTGATGGTCAGGGTCTCCTGAACATAAACAGGAGAACAGTGATGGACAAAATCATTACAACATCCGAGCTGGAACGCCGTAGCACCGGTGAGCTCGCCGCTCTGTTTTGCCGGGTTGCGCAGGACGCCGCCCAGCATGCACCGGGCACGCGAGAGCGTCGCAATGCCATTGTCAGTCTTGACAACATCTGCCGCGCCCTCGCCGCTCACAAGCCACCCAGCTTCTGAGTGTCCTCTTTAGAGTCAGCCGGCCTCCTCCGGGGGCCGGCTGTTTTTCTGTCCTGTAGTGACGAGGTTGGCGCAAGGAGACCTCAGATCGGGCCATGTCATCGTGTGAGCATGACCAAACTCTTTGCCATTTTGCCGCGACTGATACGGCTGCGTGACGCGCCAGCCTATCTCGGAATGGACCGTAACAGGTTCAACGCGGACGTTCGGCCCTATCTAACGGAGGTGCCTCTCGGCAAGCAGGCCATTGCGTTCGACCGGCTTGAACTGGACGCCTGGGTGGATGACTATATCCAGTGCAACGGGCGTCCCGGTCGATCAAGAGGAGATACGACATGGGACGCAAACAATCGCCGGGGCTCGTCAAGCGTGGCGGGATCTGGCACATCGACAAGCGCATCCGCGGACGGCGCATTTGCCAAAGCACTGGGAGTGCTGAGCTCGCGGAAGCCGAGCGATACCTCGCCCGGCTGAGCGAGGAAATCCGACAGGCAGAAATCTATGGTGTGAGGCCGACACGGACGTTCGAGCAGGCCGCAGCGAAATTTGTGCTGGGAAACCAGCATAAGCGGAGCCTGGATAGCGACATCGGGCGGCTTAAGCAGCTCATGCCATGGATCGGTGACCTGCCTCTTCATAGACTGCACCGCGGCGCGCTGGAGCCCTGGATCGAACACCGGCGTCAGGAAGGTGTATCAACCGGCACGATCAATCACGGCTTGAAGGTGGTGAGGCGTATCGTGAATCTCGCGGCATCGGAGTGGATAGATGAGTACGGGCTGACCTGGCTTCACGCTCCCCCGAAAATCAAGCTGCTACCGGACACGAACAAGCGCCAGCCTTATCCCCTCACCTGGGATGAGCAGGCACGTTTGTTCGCAGGATTGCCGGCGCATCTGGCCGAGATGAGCCTGTTTGCGGTCAATACCGGCTGCCGGGATAGCGAGATCTGCGGACTGCGCTGGGACTGGGAAGTAGCGGTTCCTGCTCTTGGCACGTCTGTCTTCATCGTCCCCGGCCAGCAGGTCAAGAACGCGGACGACCGTCTGATCGTGCTCAACCGCATCGCGCTGTCCGTTATCGAACGACAGCGGGGCAAGCATGAGACGCATGTCTTTGCGTATCGCGGCAAACCGGTGGCACGGATGCTCAACAGTGGCTGGAAGCGAGCCCGATGCAATGCGGGCCTGCCGCAAGTGCGTGTGCATGATCTCAAGCATACTTTCGGTCGCCGTCTCAGGGCGGCCGGCGTGAGCTTCGAGGATCGTCAGGATTTGCTTGGACACCGCGCGGGGCGTATCACGACGCATTATTCGGCGGCGGAACTGTCCCGCCTGATCGAGGCGGCAGACAGCGTATGCGAACGAGGAAGCAGGAGACCGGAACTGGTGGTTTTGCGCAGGCTGAGCGTGTCCTAGCCTCCCGCAAAATTCACGCAAGGAAATCCGGAAAAGCAGGAAAGCTTTGCAAGCAACTGATATTGGTGGGCCCAGCTTCACCCAAAAAGCTATTTCAAGCTACTGTTGTAGTTATGTTTTCTCTTGAGTACTTATGCAATATGCCCCCTTATATGCCCCCACTGGAAAACACTAGCCTCAGGAAAGGGTAAGAGCACGAATTGTCTGGCGACCTATGCAGGGAAGCAAGGGAGGGGTACGAGCCTCTATCATCCTAGGTATTCTTCGTTTTGCGTACTGACAAGAAGCTTGGCAAGCCCCCATTTTGATATACGTGCAAGGTTGGGTACGACGCTCGCCACGATCCCAACACCCTGCGGGTTCTGCGTTTCTGCGTAAACACCTGAGAAGCCACTGCTTTTGCAATGCGGATACCCTGCGCCATCCCTGCGGAAGACAAAACACACCCATCATATCGAACATTGCGAATTATCAAGAAGATTCTGATTTTCGATATTAATGGAACGTTAAGTAATATAAAAAACCATCGAGTAGCACAAGCCGCTCACCATAAGAGGGTGTTTACAAAAACAATAGGCGGTTAAGACGATGGGGCCTTACCTTCAGGGGAGGGATCCATGTCGAAAGGCGGTCGACCAAGGAAGATCGGTGGCGACGAGACGCGCCTACTACGCCAGTTGGTTGAGGAGACGCCACTTGCCACGCTGGACGAGATCATCGAGACCTTTTGCAGGCGTACGGGCCTGTCCGTACAACCACATGACGGTACGCAGACGCCTGGACGAGATGGGCATTCGACGTGAGCAGGCGCCGTTGCCACCCCCTCAAGGCAAGACGGAACAGCGTTATGGCTACCAGTCGGCCCACCGTCGTCACCAGCCCGAACAGCGCTACCCAGTTCGCTCACCGAGGAGGAGTGGCGCCTCGCGGGCGACCTCTTTGAGCGTGATGGCGATCGAGGCACCTCGCCTCGCTATTCTCGGCGTCTGTTGGTTGATGCATGCTGCTACGTGGTCCGCAGTGGGTGCTCGTGGCGAATGCTGCCCAAGGACTTCCCCTGGCAAAACGTGTGCCGGACGTTTCGCCGATGGAGTCAACAGGGCAAGTTCGAGCAGATGCACGACCGATTACGTGCGCAATAGCGGGAGCGTGAGGGGCGTACTCACATGCCCAGCGCAGCTGTTCTGGATGCCCAGTAGCCACTCGTTCCACTTTGCAAAACAGCCTCGGCAATGTCCTTTTGGCCCTGGGGGAGCGGGAGTGTCGACGCCGGCGCTATAAGTCCGTAAATCATCACAACAGATTGTCCCCCCGACCCGCATGACCTTTCCTTGTTG
>NZ_JAHCLU010000003.1 GCF_018448785.1 Halomonas jincaotanensis
TTGCTGACGGTGGCGGCGAAAACACCGCCGATGCCTTACCGGCTCCTGAAGCTGGCTGAGCCATATACGTAATCAGGAATTGTTATGGCAACGCTTTATCGTCGCACCGGAAACCGTGGCCCGCGAATCTGAAGAGGCTTGGTTGGCTCTTGGCGAAGCGGAAGCGAACCCTGGGACTGAGGCGGATTACACGGGGCAAGAGGTGACGGGCTTTCAGAAGCACCGGGTTGGACAGTCTCTGTTTCGCAAGGCAGTGATGATCCGCTACGACACACGCTGCGTGATCACAGGGTTGTGTCATGAAGACTTGCTGATCGCCAGCCATATCGTGCCGTGGCAGGCCCGACCCGAGTCGCGGCTCGATCCAGCTAATGGGCTCTGCTTTAACGCTTTACATGATCGAGCTTTTGATAAGGGACTTATAGCCATAGATGGCCAAGATAGGATTCGTATTTCCCCTGAGCTCTCGGATAAGAATGTGGGCGCGCAACTCAAGGGCCATTTGACCGAATTGGATGGGCAGATGTTAATCCTCTCAGAAAGAACCTTTCCTAACCGAGATTATCTTGCCTGGCACTTTCAGGAGTGTTTTCGCAGCTGATTCATCTGAAGGCGCCATACTGTATTCATTGCCCATGCATGAACACTGGCGATCGTTCTAGCGCGGCTCTTGCGCTATCATGTCCCTCGATCCCACCTCATATCGGCTCTGCTGGCCGCAACGTGAGGTTCGATCCCACAATCCATTCACTGTCGCCAGGGGAGTCCTGCCTCGTTTCAAGACGAGGGGGCTGAGAGGGTGCTGCAAGGCGCCGACCCTGGAACCTGATCCGGTTCATACCGGCGGAGGAAGTGCGACATGCCTTACCTGACGTCTGCCGTGCTCGGCGCGGCGCTGCTGTGCTTTGCTTTCCTGGGCCTGAGGGCCCGTCGGGCCGATGGCCCCCTCGATGATTACATTACCGCCCGCAATTCCCAGACCGCCTCGACTCTAGGGCTGTCGTTCCTGGCGTCCGGCATGGGGGCCTGGATACTCTTTGCGCCGCCCGAGATCGGTGCCTTTGTGGGCCCCTTGGCGCTGGCCGGTTATGCCATCGGCTCGGCGTTGCCGTTGCTGGTGCTGGCCCGTTACGGGCCCGCCATTCGCCGGCACCTGCCCGAAGGGCGCAGCATCGGCGAGTTCGCCGAGGCTTGCTATGGCGCCGGCGTGCGCCGCTGGGTGTCGCTGGTCTCGGTGCTTTATATGGCGTGCTTTTTAACCGCGGAACTTACCGCCATCGGCTCGATTACCGCGCTGCTCTCGGACGTGCCCCCATCGCTGGTGGTCATCGGGATCGCCGTGACCACGCTGGTGTACACCGCAATCGGCGGCCTGCGCGCGAGCCTGGCGACCGACCGCTGGCAGGCCTGGCTGTTGCTGGCCCTGCTGGCGCTGGTCGGGGGCGTGGCGCTGACCCGACTGCCGATGATGCCGGCGGACGTGACGATGCCGTCGATTCCCGTGGGCAGCGCGCTGAGCGTGGCGCTGACGCTGGTGATCGCCGTCACTGCGGCCAATCTCTTTCACCAGGGCTATTGGCAGCGCGTCTGGGCGGCGCGCGACGATCGCGCACTGGCTCGCGGCGCCTGGCTGGGCAGCGGCATCACCGTGGTGGTAGTAGCGGTGGTCGGGGGCCTGGGCATGCTCGCCGCGATGAGCGGCCTGGCCCCGGGCGAGCCGCCGATTCCCTTCTTCGCCCTGCTGGCCGCCGCGCCCGGGTGGCTGGCCTTGCCGGCGCTGGTGCTGGCGGTCTCGCTGGTGGTGTCGAGCGTCGACAGCCTGCAGAGCGGCATCGCCTCGCTGGTGGTGGCAAGCTCCGGTAAGCGTGGCTTGTCGATCACCGCGGCCCGCCTGGCCACGGTGGCGCTGATGATGCCGGTGGTGATCGTGGCGCTGCAGGGCCACTCGGTGCTGCGACTGTTTTTGATCGCCGATCTGTTCTGTGCCGCCATCATCGTGCCGGTATTGCTGGGGCTCTGGCCGCGCATGAGCCCGCTGGCCGCGGTGGCGGGCGGTGTGGCGGGCATGCTCGGCGCCATCCTGCCGGGCTGGATCGCCCTGGGCAGCTTTAGCGCCGGCGTGTTGGCGGCGAGCTTTCCAACCGGCGTGCCGACGCTGGCGCCGTTTCTGGGCGCCTTGCTGGCCTCGACCCTGGTCAGTCTGCTGATTGCCTGGCGCCGCCCCGCACTCTCTTCTGATATGCCTAGGAGCGCATCATGAGCACGCTTGCGAAGTACCACGACTGGGCCGCCGGGCGCAGCGCACCACGCCTCACCGACTGGCTGCGTGAGATCAGTGAACCCGACTGGTCGGCGGTGGTGAACCATCCGCTGTTCGATGCCCTGGCAGAAGGCAGCCTCCCCGGCGAGGAATTTGCCGACTACATGGTGCAGGACTACGGCTTCGTCGACCCCTTCACCGCCTTGCTCGGCCATGCCATCGGCCATGCGCCGGGGATGGCGGACCGCGTGGTGCTGGGGCAGTTCCTGGGGATGCTGACCAGCGACGAGGACAGCGTCTTCCAGCGCACCTTCGAGACCTTCGGTGTGCCGGACGCTACCCGTCACGCGCCCACTTATCTGCCAGCCACTGCGTCATTCCTACATCTGCTGCGCGAGACGGGGGCCAGCGCCAGCTACGCGCAGATGCTCGCGGTTCTGGTGGTCACCGAGTGGCTCTACCTCGGCTGGGCCATGCGCATTACCCGGGGCAAGAGTCTGGATCCGCTGTACGACGAGTGGATCGGTCTGCACGACAACCAGGCCTTCCAGGCCTTCGTCGCCTGGTTGCGTCGCCGTCTCGATGAGGTCGCCGAGACCCTCGATGAGGCTGAATTTGCTCGGATGACCGAGCGCTTTCGCGAGACGGTAGCGCAGGAGCGGGCGTTTCACGACGCCGTCTATTCGGGTTGAACATTTCAAGCTGAACATTGGCCAGGCTGTTCATCGGCGCCGCGCCTCGCCTTTTTGAACCACTAACACGCCGCCGAGTCACCCGAAGCGTTCCGTCAGGCATCGACAGCGGGTACTCTATGGCGAAACTATTACCGCAAAAACCATTACGGCAACACTATAACGTTCGGTGACCGTGTTATTGCAGGCCACAGTGTCTTAGCAAGTAACCGTGTCATTGCAAGTTGCAAGACAAGAGAGGAGAGCGCCCCATGACCGACACCCCCCAGGATTCTCGTCGCCGCTATTCGGCCCCGGTAGTGGATGGCCCAGGCAAGGCCGCCAGCCGCTCCATGCTGCGGGCAGTGGGCTTTACCGACGAGGATTTCACCAAGCCGCAGGTCGGCATTGCCTCGACCTGGAGCAACCTTACGCCCTGCAACAGCCACATCGATGAGCTGGCGCGGCGCGCGAGCGACGGCGCCGATGCCGCCGGCGGCAAGGGGGTCATCTTCAACACCATCACCATTTCCGACGGCATCGCCAACGGCACCGAGGGCATGAAGTACTCGCTGGTGTCACGGGAAGTGATCGCCGATTCCATCGAGACGGTGACCGCGTGCGAAGGGTTCGACGGGGTGGTCGCGATCGGCGGCTGCGACAAGAACATGCCGGGCTGCATGATGGGGCTGGCGCGCCTGAACCGTCCCAGCGTCTTCGTCTACGGCGGCACCATTCTGCCGGGCAAGGGCCACACCGATATCGTCTCGGTGTTCGAGGCCATGGGCGCCCACAGCCGCGGCGATCTTGACCTCATCCAGGTCAAGCAGATCGAGGAGACGGCGATCCCCGGCCCCGGCTCCTGCGGCGGCATGTACACCGCCAACACCATGGCCTCGGCCATCGAGGCGCTGGGCATGAGCCTGCCCGGCAGCTCGGCGCAGAACGCCGTCTCCCAGGCCAAGAGCGATGACTGCCACGCGGCGGGCGAGGCCGTGCTCGAGTTGCTGGCGCGCGACATCAAGCCGTCGGACATCATGACCCGTGAGGCCTTCGAGAACGCCATCACCGTGGTGATTGCGCTCGGTGGCTCCACCAACGCGGTGCTGCACCTGATTGCCATGGCCAGCACCATCGACGTGGAGCTCTCGCTCGAGGACTTCACCCGCCTCGGCAAGCGGGTGCCGGTGCTCGCCGACCTGCGGCCCAGCGGCCATTACATGATGAGCGAGCTGGTCGAGATCGGCGGCATCCAGCCGATGATGAAGATGCTGCTCGA
This sequence comes from Halomonas jincaotanensis, assembly GCF_018448785.1. GTDB lineage: Bacteria > Pseudomonadota > Gammaproteobacteria > Pseudomonadales > Halomonadaceae > Halomonas > Halomonas jincaotanensis. The sequence continues at coordinate 4,211 of NZ_JAHCLU010000003.1, forward strand.
TGCCGGCATGCTGCACGGCGACTGCCTGACGGTGACCGGCAAGACCCTGGCCGAGAACCTCGCCAAGGTAGCCCCGTATCCCGATGGGCAGAAGATCATCGCGCCGCTGGAGGCGCCGGTGAAGGCAGAAAGCCACCTGCGCATGCTCTACGGCAACCTGGCCCCCGAGGGTGCGGTCGCCAAGATCACCGGCAAGGAAGGTACCCATTTTACCGGTAGCGCCCGGGTGTTCGGCTCCGAAGAGGAGGCCCAGGCGCGCATCAACGATGGCACCGTGGTGGCCGGCGATGTGGTGGTGATCCGCTACGAAGGCCCCAGGGGCGGCCCCGGCATGCGCGAGATGCTAACCCCCACCTCGGCGATCATGGGTCGCGGGCTCGGCAGCGAGGTGGCGTTGATCACCGACGGTCGTTTCTCGGGCGGCAGTCACGGCTTCGTGGTCGGTCATGTGACCCCCGAGGCCTTCGAGGGCGGACCGCTGGCACTGGTCGAGGATGGCGACATCATCACCATCGATGCCGAGGCGGACATCATCGAGGTCAATATCGACAACGATACCCTGATGCGCCGTCGGGCGGCCTGGCAGCAGCCGGCGCCGCGCTGCGCCCGCGGCGTGCTGGCCAAGTACGCCAGAACCGTCAGCTCCGCTTCACTAGGGGCGGTGACCGACCTGCCGGAGTGACGTCGGTCGGCGCAAGTCCGCCTCCCTGGCTCTGGAGAGGCGCTATCCCGGTGGCGTTTCGCTAGAACGTGCCGGGATAGCTGCCGCCATCGAGCAGCAGGTTCTGTCCCGTCAGGTAGCCCGCCTGCTCGCTGCAGAGAAAGGCGCAAAAGGCACCGAACTCATCTGCCGAGCCGAATCGGCGTGACGGTATTCCCTGAGTGCGTCGTTCGCGCAGCTGGTCCAGGTCCTGGTTGGTTTTCTGCGCGGTGGTGGACAGGTTGTTGCGCAGCCGCTCAGTGTCGAAGGCGCCCGGCAACAGGTTGTTGATCGTGACGTTGTTTGCCGCCAGGCTCGGCTGGCGGGCCAGGCCGGCGATGAAGCCGGTCAGGCCGCTGCGGGCGCCGTTGGAGAGCCCCAGGATGTCGATGGGCGCCTTCACCGCCCCCGAGGTGATGTTCACGACGCGTCCGAAACCGTTGTCGGCCATGATGTCCACGGTGGCCTTGATGAGCTCGATCGGGGTGACCATGTTGGCGTCCACCGCCTTGAGCCAGTCCTCGCGGCTCCAGTCGCGAAAATCTCCCGGCGGCGGCCCGCCGTTGTTGTTGACCAGGATATCCACACGCGGACAGGCCGACAGCACGGCCGAGCGCACGGCTTCGGTGCCGATATCGCCTGCGACGACACGGACCTCGATATCGCGGTTGCAGGCGCAGATCTCTTGCGCGGCGTCTTCCAGCGCTGCCTCCCCACGGGCATTGATGACCAGGTTGACGTCCTCCATTGCCAATGCCTTGGCGCAACCCTTGCCTAATCCCTTGCTGGCGGCGCATACCACGGCCCAGCGTCCTGCGATTCCCAGATCCATACGATGTTCTCCTCTTGGTAGATAGGCATTGCCACTGGTAGATAGGCATTGTTCACTGGCCGAAAAGCATCGCCACGCTCGCCTTGTCCTCAGGTCAGTGATCATTCCAGCAAACCGACGACGCCCTCGCCCGTAGTATCGCCCACTTGGCCATCATGGTTCGCTCTGCGCGGTGTGCCGTAGCCGCAACCGGGCACGCAGGCGGCGAGCGAGGATGTCCACGCCGATGTTGAGCAGCGCGGTGATCACGATCAACACCATTGCCCGGTCGAAGCGGATCTCCTGGATGGCGCTGTCGACATAGAAGCCCAGGGTGGCGATGCCCAGAATGCCGAGGATGGCGGTCTCGCGCATGATGATTTCCCAGCGGTAGAACAGGAAGGCCAGGAAGGGGCCGTAGAGGCGCGGGGTAAGCTCGAAGGCATAGCGCTCGATGCCGTTTGGCGCATCCGGACGCAGCGACACCTCGTTGCTGCGACGACCGATCAAGTGACCGATGATGCCGCCGTTATGGATCGCCAGCGCCACCACCGCCGGCAGCATCGACGGCCCCCATAACTGCAAAAGAATGAAGGCCAACAGGTATTCGGGCGTCGAGCGCATCACCACCAGCACCCCATGGCCCAGCGCACCGCGCATCCGGCCGGTGAAATGGCTCCCCGTGAAATGATGAGAGACCAGCGGATACAGCGCGAGCGTCAGGATACCGGTCGCCACTAGCGCGATCTGGGTCAGTACCAGGGTGTTCCAGATGCCCGGCAGCGCCTCGTTGGCGAGCAGGTCACCCAGCCAAGGCACGAGCCCGGCGAGCCCTTCGCCCTGACGCAGCGGTTCGGGAACAATGTCTTCGGTGAAGAACCGCGAGACGTTCTGCCAGCGAATCGGCAGGCCGTCGCCGAGCAGGAAGGGCGCGGCCAGCAGATAGAATGGCAGCAGGCGCGGGCGGGCCCAGAGCCTGAGCGTGGCGATCAGCGCATAGAACAGCAGCAATAGCGCGCCCACCGTGGCGTACTGGCCCTGGGCAAACGAGGATTCCAGGTAGAATCCCAGGGTGGGCATGCCCACGAAGCCCAGCACGGCGCTGGAGCGCAAGCCGCACTCGAGCCGGTAGGCGGTATAAGTGACCAGGTGCGGCCAGGCCTGGCTGAAGCGGGTGTAGGCGAGCGCCGAGATCACGCCGGTGCCGTGGGGAATCACCTTCGAAGGCTGAGGATCGCTCTCGTCGAGGATTTCGGCATACACCTTGGCGAAGATGCCGGCATAGGGGATGGCGATGGCGAGAACCCCGGTCAGCGGGTGCAGGCCGAAGAACTGCAGGAAGATCAGCGCCCAGAACAGTTCGTGAATGGCACGCACGAAGGCGCAGGTGGTGCGCACCACCAGATGGCGAAACACCAGCGCCAGTAGCAGGCCCGCCGCCGCCGCCAGTCCCACCCCAACGAAGGCGAAGGCCAGGGTACGCACGATCGCCTCGCCCAGATAATCCACGGCCCCGAAATCCGGCTGCACCAGCCCCAGGAACAGGCGACCCAGTTCTGCCCATGGGTCGTGGGCACTGACTTCGAAATCGGCCAGGAAGAGGCAGGCGATGGCCAGCGCCACGAAACCCAGGCTGGTGCGAACGGTTGCCGAGCGCCACATGTCAGTACAGCACCAGCAGGTCCTGGGCGCTGAGCCGGCGGCTGGGCTCGTCAAGGGCGATCGCGCCATCGGCGATGCCCACGACCCGGTCGGTAAAGCGCAGGGCCAGTTCCACGTCGTGCATGGCCAGCACCGCGGTGGGATAGGCCTCGGTCAGCGCTTCCATGACCAGTTCGGCCAGCGGCCCGTCGAGGGCCGAGACCGGCTCGTCGGCCAGCAGCAATGCGCCCCGCTGATACATCGCCCGCGCCGCGGCGACGCGCTGGCTCTGGCCGCCGGAAAGCTCGCCAGTGGCAGCCCAGCATTTCTCGGCGATGCCGAGCCGCTCGAGCAACGGCGTGATGGCGTCGATGTCGCGGCGGAAGGGGCGCACCAGGCTGACCAGGTTATACCAGCTGGGTCGCCTGGCCAGCCCACCCATATAGACGTTGTGAAACACGCTCAGCGAAGGCACCAGGCCCAGTTCCTGAGGCATCAGAGCAGCGCCGTTGCGCTGCCAGCGCTGCTGCATGATGCTCAGTAGCGTCGATTTCCCCGCCCCGCTCTTGCCCACCAGGGCGACACATTCACCGTGCGCCAGCGTCAGGTTGAGCGGCCCGAGCACGCGTGCTCCGCCGTAATCGGCCACCACATCGGTGAGGGCGAGTGAGGTCATCAATCGAGGATATCGAGCTGCTGACCGACCTGGCGGATGATCTCGTAGTCGTCGTTATCCACCGGGATGAAGCCCGAGCGCGGGAAGCTCTCGAGCAGCGCGGGATCGTCCATATCGAGCAGCGCCTGCTGGACGCGCTGACTGAATCCATCGCCGAAGCGCTCGTCGACATCGCCGCGGATCGTCCATTGATAGTCGGGATAGGGCGGCGTCTCCCAGACGACCTGCACCGCCTCGGTATCCACGTTGCCGGCGGCGACCTCGTTCTCCCAGGCCTTGTAGCTGACTACGCCGGCCTGATAGGCCCCGGAGGCGACCAGCGAGATGGTGCGGCTGTGGTTGCCGCTGAAGCCGACGCGCTCGAAGATTTCTTCCGGCGCTGCATCGAAGTCGTTGCGCAGGAAATATTCGGGCATCAGCCGGCCGGAGGTGGAGCTCTTGGAGCCGAAGCTGAACGTCAGGCCGCGCAGGCCCTCCGGCGCGGTATCGCCCTCGACCGGCGTCAGGCCGCTGTCGCGATGGGCGATGACATAGCTCTTGTAGTCCGGGTCCTCCACGCCCTGGGCGATGGCCTGCGAGCCGGGCACGCGCTGGCGCGCCTGCACGCCGGAGAGCCCACCGAACCAGGCGAGTTGCACCTGATCGTTGCGAAAGGCGGTGACCGCCGCGGCGTAGGACTTCACCGGTACGAAGCGCACCTCGACCTCGAGTTCTTCCTCCAGGTAATCGGCGACCTTCTGGAAGCGCTGCTGCAACCGCGTCTCGTCCTCGTCGGGAATGGCGGTAAAGACGAAAGGGCTGGCGCTGGCGAGCGATGTGGCAAGCAGCAGTGCAATCGGTAACGCTAACGACAAGCGTCCAAGCATGAGGTGATCCTCTTGGGGAGAGTGCTGATTCCCGACATGTTACCCAAAAGTCGCTGGGTTTCCGATGTCAGCAGGCGCAGGTGCGAAAGCCTGCCAGGGTGTCGTTTCGGTCGGGCATAAAGAAATTGCGATAGCCATTATGGATCAGCCGCGAACGTGTCGCCCAGGCGCCGCCGCGCTGGACACGGCGACCCTCCGGGAACCAGGGGGCCGAGTAGTCACGGTAGAGATCAGGGGAAAACCCCGGGAAGGGCCCGAAAGTCGAGGCCGTCCACTCCCAGACATTGCCGAGCATCTGCCGGCAGCCGAAGGCGCTGTCACCCTCGGCTAGGGCGGCGACGTCGACGCGCCCCAGGCGCCAGGCGTCCAGGTTGGCCCGGCGGGCATCGGGTGGCGCCTCGCCCCAGGGATAGCGACGCTTGCCGGGTGCTAGCGATGTTCCCTCGTCCGTCGGCTCGCGGCTGGCGGCGACTTCCCATTCGGCCTCCGTCGGCAAGCGTCGCCCGGCCCACTGGCACCAGGCCTCGGCCTCGTGCCAACTGACATGCGCCACCGGCTGGTGCGGCGCCAGGGGCAGCCAGAGATCGAAGTGGCGTTCCTCAAGGTCTCCCGTGGCGCCCCGGCGCCAGTAGATCGGTGCCTCCAGTTGCTGCTGCTCGCGCCATTTCCATCCCGCTTCGCTCCACAGCTCGTGTCGTTCATAACCATCGTCGGCGACGAAGGCGGCGAACTCGGCGTTGGTCACCGGCGCGCGGGCAATCTGGAAGGGGGCGACCTCGACGGTCATCGGCGGTTTTTCGTTATCGAAGCGGAAGGGCAGGCTGTCATCGGAACCCAGCAGGTGGCGCCCGCCGGGAATGGCGACATCGCCGGGCAGCGGGCCGGCGGCCACCTCGCCGGGTCGCTGGTCCAGCGTTGGCTCGCCCAGCGCCGGCGGGGGGTCGCCGAGGGTCTGGCGGGTGTAGAGAAACGCCTCGCCGTGCATGTCCTCATGCAGGGTAGTGAGCTGGTAGACATAGCTCTGCGCGGCGCTCGCCTCGCCCACGGGCAGCCGTTCGAGCATGGCCTGCTCGACGCGCGCAAGATAATCCAGTGTCGTTTCGCGCGACGGCAGCGGTAGCGCCCAACGGTCGTCGTGGGCGATGCTGCTCGAGTCGAACAATCGGTCGGCATCGGCAAGTTGATAGTCCGGCAGCGCGTAAAGTCCACGCAGGGCGAAATAATCGTGGAAGAACCCCAGATGACCCAGTTCCCACAGCGGTGGATTGACGATGGCAAGCCGCGGGCCGAGCTCGCGGGCGTCCAGGATGTCGCGCATCAGCGCCAGGCTGCGTTGACGGGCATCGATGAGCATCGCCGCCAGGTCGTCGGCCGCTCGCGGTGGAGTGGGGGGTGTGGTGAGTGTTGTGGAGAGCATGCCGACCTCGTCAAGGAAAAACGCCTATGTTGAAAATAGCGCTGATCACCCCGGCGGGTCGAGGCTCGCGTGCCGGCAATCGGGCCACGGCGACGCGCTGGGCAGGGCTGCTGCGCGAGCTGGGCTGCCGGGTACGGCTTGTTGGTTCCGACGAAGGGACCGATGCCTGCCGCTTCGGCGGCAAGCCACCTGACCTGGTCGTGGCCTTGCATGCCATTCGCAGTCATGCGGCCATTCGCGCCTGTCGTGAGGCCTTCGCCCATGTCCCGCGGGTCGTGGTGCTCACCGGTACCGATGTTTACCGATTTCAGCACAGTCACCCCGAGGCCTTTCTAGAGAGCCTCGCGTCGGCCGACGCCCTGATCGGCCTGCACGACGAGGTGAAAGCGGATATCCCGCCGCGCTTTCATGCGTATCTGCATGTCGTGCATCAATCGGCATTGCCGTTGCCGCCAGGTGCGCCGGGGCCGGTCGAGGGCCACTACGAGGTGCTGGTGGCCGGCCACCTGCGCGAGGAGAAGGACTCGCTGCGCGCGGCATTGGCCGTACGCGAGCTACCGGCGGGGTCGCGATTGAGAGTCATCCAGCTGGGAGGCGCCCACGACCAGGCCTGGTCCAATGCCGCCCGTGACGAGATGGCGCGCAATCCGCGTTATCGCTGGCTCGGCGATCTGCCCCACTGGCAGGTGCGCCGCTGGATGGCCAGGGCGCGGATGATGGCGATCAGCTCGCGCATGGAGGGCGGGGCCAATGTGGTCAGCGAGGCCTGCATGGCCGGGCTGCCGGTGCTGGCCTCCGACATTGCCGGCAACCGCGGCCTGCTCGGCGAGGACTATTCGGGCTACTTTGCGGTGGAAGATACCCAGGCGCTCCGTGAGTGCCTGCTACGCGCCGAGGCGGAGCCTGACTTCGTCGATGGGCTTCGCCGCCAGGTGCTGGCCCGTGCGCCGCTGTTTCATCCCGATGCCGAGCGCGCTGGGCTGGCGCGGGTGATCGCTGCCTGCGGGCTTAGTCACTGACGCGCCACCTGGGGCAGCCCCTGCCCACTAACGCGCCAGGAGATGGATGGGCTCCAGCGACTCGCCTGACTCGAGCACGCGACCGATGATCGCGGCCTGACCGTAGCCCAGGGCATGCAAGGCGCTCAGGCAGGCCGCTGCACGCTCGGCGGGTACGCTGGCCAGCAGGCCCCCGGCAGTCTGCGGGTCGAACAGCAGCGGATAGCGGGGATGGTCGACCCACGCCGCCTGATCGTGAATGGCCCGGCGCAGGCGCACGTTGGCCGGCTGCAAGGAACTGAGGATGCCCGCGGCGACGGTCTCCTCCGCGCCATCCAGCAGCGGCAGGGCGTTCAGGTCGAGTTCGGCATCGACCCCCGAGGGGCGGGTCATCTCGACCAGATGCCCCAGCAGGCCGAAACCGGTGAGGTCGGTACAGGCGGTGGCCACATGCTCACGCAGACAGGCCGCGCCCTGGCGATTGGACTGGCACATGTGCGAGAGGGCAGCGTCGATCCAGCGCCCCTTGGCGCCCAGCCGGGCGTGGGCGGCGAACAGGGTCCCGGTGCCGATGGGCTTGGTGAGGATAAGCACCTGTCCGGGGCGCAGGCCGCCCTTGGTCAGTATGGAATCGCTTAGTATGGAATCGTTCGGGGCACTATCGCCGCCGGCATCGATCAGGCCGTTGACCGCAAACCCCAGGGCCAGCTCCTGACCCTCGCCGGTGTGTCCGCCCACCAAGGAGCAGCCGGCCTCGTTGAGCACCTCCAGGGCGCCACTCATCATCTGGTACACCGTGTCCTCGACCTTGGCCTCGAGCCCCTGCGGCACGGTGGCCACGGCGGTGGCGGTCTGCGCCTCGGCACCCATGGCGAAGATATCGCCCAGCGCATGATTGGCCGCGACCTTGCCGAACACATAGGGATCGTCAATGAAGGCGCGAAAGAAGTCGACCGTGTGCACCATGTCCTTGCCCGGCGGGACGCGAACCACGGCGGCGTCGTCCGGGGCGTGCAGGCCGACCAGAATCTCCTCGCGCGGGAAGGGCTCAAGCGTCGACAGTGCCCGCGACAGCACCGAGGCGCCGACCTTGGCGCCACAGCCGCCGCAGCGCATGGCAATCGCCGAGATCGCCTGGGCGCTCTCTTCCTCGTCGAGCGCCACCCGGCTGGTTTTCGGGGCCTTGTCCTGCTGTTCTTCCATAGGCGGTAGGTCGTTGAACTTCGCCATGAAGCGTCGGTCGATCCAATCCTTCCAGCGCCAGACCCAGTCGCCGGCCAGATACCGATCGCCGCGCGAGGCCACCGCGGACTGGTCGCCGGTGCTGATCAGCGCCAGCCATCTGGCCTGGGGACGATAGGGCTTGAGTGGCCGGCCGGTGACGGCGGCGCGCAGATTGTCGGCCAGCGGACGGCCCTGGCGCACGGCGAAGACGCCGGCTTTCTCGCGGGGGTGGTTGACCTGGCTGGCGATATCGCCGGCGGCGAAGATGCCGGGGTCGCTCAGGGACTGCAGGGTGTCGTCGACCTGGATGAAACCTTCGTCGTCCAGCGCCAGGCGCGTCTCGCGCAGCCAGGCTGCGCCGCCGGCGTTGGTGACCCAGACGATCTCGTCGGCGTCGTGCCAGTCGCCCGAGGCGCTATGTAACCGGCCCGCCTCGACGGCGACCACCTCGGTCGCGGTATGCAACTCGACGCCACGCTTGGCCAGGGTGCGCTGGAAGTGCTCCCGCACGCGGGCATTGTGCGTCGGCAGGATCTGGCTGTCCCGGGTATAGAGCGCGAACACCAGTTCGTCGGGGTCGCGCCCCAGGCGGGCAAGCTCGCCACGCAACCGGGTCTGCATGGCCAGCAGCAATTCGACCCCGCCCGCGCCACCGCCGACCACCGCCACGCGGGTCCTGCCGGGGTGGTGCCTTGGGTGATGGTGCGTAAGTCGCTCGATGAGGGTCTGCCAGCGGTCGTTGAACTGGTGGATCGGCTTGACCGGCACCGCATGCTCGCCGGCGCCAGGCACCGCATCGACCCGCGGCGTCGAGCCGATGTTGATCGATAGCTGGTCGAAGGGCACCGGCGGACGCGACCGGCAGCGCACGGTTCGCGCGTCGTGGTCGATGCCCACGGCCTCGTCGCTGAAGAAGCGGGCCCCGGCGTACTGGGCGAGTCGGCGCAGGTCGATATGCACCTGGTCGTAGGTGTAATGTCCGGCCACATAGCCCGGCAGCATGCCGGAATAGGGCGTGTGGGTGTCGCGGCAGATCAGCGTCAGGCGCACGCCGGGTTCGGGCCGCATGGCGAAGCGCTTGAGTACGCCGACATGGCTGTGACCGCCGCCGACCAGCACGATATCGCGCAATACCGGGGAATCCGGTTGCTGCATGGGTAGACTCTCTCTAGATTGAAGGGTCATGCTCAGCATTGTTCACGAGGACATGGTTCACGAGGACATAGTTCACGAGGATACGTCATGACCCAGGCCGTGCGCTTTTACGATCAGCATCTTGACGACGCCAGTCCATCCTTTCTCGATGACGTGATGGCAGGCCTGAGCGCCCGGCCCAGGGCGTTGTCACCGAAATATTTCTATGACCGGCGTGGCTCGGCACTCTTCGAGCGCATCTGTACGCAGCCGGAGTATTACCTTACCCGCACCGAGGAGCGGATTCTCGCTGCGGCCGCCGCCGAGATCGCCGAGCTTGCCGGCCCCGAGTCCCTGCTGGTGGAGCTTGGCAGCGGGGCGAGTCGCAAGGTCCGGTTGCTGCTCGAGGCGATGCAGCCGGCGCGCTATCTGGGCGTCGATATCTCGCGCGAGTTCCTGCTGGAGAGCACGCGGCGTCTCGCCGCCGATTATCCCTGGCTTGAGGTGCATGCCGTCTGGGCGGATTTCTCCCGGCGTTTGTCCTTGCCCCGGGATCTGAGCGGAGGACGCGCGGTAGCCTTCTTCCCAGGGTCGAGCATCGGCAACTTCGAACCGGCCGCGGCCGAGGCCTTCCTGGCCGGGTTGCATCGTCTGCTGCCTACGGGCAGCGGGCTTTTGATCGGGGTCGACCTGGTCAAGCATCACGACATCCTCGAGGCGGCCTACAATGACGCCGCTGGCGTGACGGCGGACTTCAATCTCAACCTCTTGCAGCGCCTGCGCGATGAGCTTGGCGCCGAGCTCGACCCGAGGGGTTTTCGGCACCTGGCGTTTTACCACGCGGCGGCGTCGCGTATCGAGATGCACCTGGAGAGCCTGCGCGATCAGACGATCCACGTTGGTGGACGGGACTTTATGCTTTCGGCGGGCGAAACGCTGCATACCGAGAATTCGTGCAAGTACAGCATCGACGGGTTCCAGGCGCTGGCACAGCGCGCCGGCTATGCCCCAACGGCGGTGTGGACCGATCCGCAGGCGCTTTTCAGCGTGCACTATCTTTCTTGTCTCTGAGTTTCTCGCCTTTGACTATCTTGCCTTCGCGTCTCGTCTGAGCCTTGGCGTCACCGATACGAGAACGCCCCGCCGGAGGACCGGGAGGGCGCTTGCTGTTCATGGGGGTGACAGCTCATTGAGCTGACAACGCATCGACTCGCGCTATGGCGGCGAAAGCTGCGATTCAATGCTGTGGTATACGAGGCGTAGCTCGTCGACGGTGAGATGTTCGAGACGACCCGAGAGCAGGTCGCTGATCTTCTGCATCGGCAGCCCGGCGCGTCGAGCGATCTCTCTGCTGCCAAGATCCGAGACGGCGATCAACCGAGTGACAATACGCATGAGGCGTGTGCGTGTTTCCAAATCCCTGACGTCGAGGTCAGGGCTGCTTCGCGGAGGATCGAAGTATTCCGCGTGGGCGGTGTGGCGTGCCGTGTTCATGTGGCTCCAGTGAACGATTGCGACACCGACATCATGGTCACTTTATCGTGGGTTTTCCAGTAGCAATTTTATGATGTTTTGCGACAAGGTGACTTGTGTCAGTCTGACGTTGAACTGCTGGTCTTCGCGTATGTTGCCAGTGGCGTATTCTACGCTGTGAAGAGTTCCTAGACGGCCACGCTGATGTCACCGAGACCGTCTTCACCGATTGCGGGACATGTCATGTACGACTTCATCATCATCGGCGGCGGGATCCTTGGCATGTCCACCGCCATGCAGCTCAAGCAGACCTACCCCGATCATCGTATGCTGCTGTTGGAAAAGGAGTCGGGTCCTGCCCAGCATCAGTCCGGTCACAACAGCGGCGTCATCCATGCCGGTGTCTACTACACCCCGGGTAGCCTCAAGGCACGCTTTTGCCTGGCCGGCAACCGGGCCACCCGTGAGTTCTGCGATGCGCACGCGATTCCCTACGACATCTGCGGCAAGCTGCTGGTAGCAACCGATGACGAGGAAATGCAACGCATGGAGGCGTTGTGGGAACGCACAGCGGCCAACGGCCTGGAGCGAGAGTGGCTGTCGGCCGATGCACTGCGTGAACGCGAGCCCAATATCGTCGGTATTGGCGGTATCCTGGTGCCGTCCAGCGGCATCGTCGACTACGCTGAGGTCACGCGTGCCATGGCCGCCGAGTTTGAGCGCATGGGGGGCGAGATCCGCTACGAGTGGTCGGTCACCGCACTGGAGGAGCGCCGCCAGGAAGTGGTGGTGACGACCTCCCAGGGCGAAGTCAGCAGTCGCTATCTTGTCACTTGCTCGGGGCTGATGGCCGATCGAGTGTTGCGCATGCTCGGCCAGAAACCCGGGTTCACGATCTGCCCGTTTCGCGGCGAGTATTACCAGCTGCCCGAGCGGCACAACCGTATCGTCAACCACCTCATCTATCCGATTCCCGATCCTTCCATGCCGTTTCTCGGCGTGCATCTGACGCGGATGATCGATGGCTCCGTCACCGTGGGTCCCAATGCGGTGCTGGCGCTCAAGCGTGAGGGCTATCGAAAGCGGGATATCTCGTTGCTCGACATGTCCCGGATGTTCACCAACCCGGGTATTCTCAAGGTGCTGGGCAAGAACCTGCGGCCCGGGCTCGCCGAGATGCGACACTCACTGTCACGCAAGAGTTACCTGGAACTGGTGCGCAAGTACTGTCCTAGCCTGCAACTCGAGGACCTCGAGCCCTATCCGGCGGGGGTGCGCGCGCAGGCGGTGTCGCGCGACGGCAAGCTGGTGGACGACTTTTTGTTCGTCAATACGCCGCGCACGGTGAACGTGGGCAACGCACCGTCGCCGGCGGCGACGTCCGCGATTCCCATCGGCGCGCACATCGTCGAGAAGGTCACGGCGCTGGTCGAGGAATAGGCTGTCTGTGCCGGGTATGCGAGCTGGGCGTCGAAGGAGTCGACCATGGGCGGATTGAAGAAGATCATCCAAAACGTAGAAATTGCCCAATTAGTCTCTCACGCAGCGACCGTGATAGCGTCAAGCGCAGTCGCTCGATCACTCGCTTGCGAGAGAGCGCCACTACACCACACAACAAACCTGGTTCCCAGGATCGGAGGAATGCCATGCGAACTCTGAAATATGCTGTCGCCGCCTCACTGCTGGTCACGGCCCCGTTGGCCGCCGCCCAGCAAGTCTCTATTGCCACCGGCGGGACCGGCGGCACCTATTACCCCTACGGTGGCGGTCTGGCCGAGATGATCGGCAATCACATCGAAGGCTACGACGCCGTTGCCGAGGTGACCGGGGCATCAGTCGAGAACATGGGCCTGATCTGGCGCGGTGATTCTGATATTGCTCTGGCACTGGCCGATACCGTCTACCAGGCCTACAACGGCACCGGTGACTTCGAGGACCGTCAGCTCGAGAGCATACGGGCCCTGGCGTCGATCTACCCCAACGCCGTGCAGATCGTGACCCTGGCCGATTCCGACATCGAGTCGCTGGCTGATTTCGAGGGCAAGACGATCTCCGTGGGGGCGCCGGGTAGCGGTACCGAGCTCAACGCCCGCGCCCTGCTCGAGGCCAATGGCATCAGCTATGACGACTTCGATCCGCGCCGCCTGAATTTCAACGAGACCGCCGATGCCATCCGTGATGGCGATATCGACGCCGGTATCTGGAGCGTAGGTCCGCCCACCAGTTCAATCCTCAACCTGGCGACCACTCGCGATATCCGCGTGATCGGCCTTTCCGACGAGGAAATCGCTAACGCCCGCGAGGAGGAGCCGGTGTTTGCCGCCTACGAACTGCGGGCCGGGCTCTACGAAGGCATGGAAGAAGGCGTGCAGACCATTGGCATTCCCAACGTGCTGGTCGTCAATGACGACATGGACGAGGAACTCGCCTACCAGGTCACCAAGGTGCTGTTCGAGGAAATCGATGAGCTGATTGCCATCCATCCGGCGGCTGAGGACACTACCGTTGAGTTCAGTGTCAACTCCACGCCGATTCCCTTCCATCCGGGCGCACTGCGCTACTACGAGGAAGTCGGCGCCGAGGTCAGTGACAACCAGCGTCCCTGAGGCCGTATGAATCCTTTGCGCCTTATGACAGGGCGGGCCTTGCTGCCCGCCCTGCTGCTTTGTGCGGGACTTCTGAGCAGCGTTCATGCGGGCCTGCTCGCGGCCGAAGACGCGGCCGTTCTCGAAGTGCTCGACGACCAGGACGAGCGCCTGCTGGCGATCCCCATGCCGGAAGGCGCCGGCTGGTGCCTTGGGTGGAACCATTCCGTGGCGGGCTTCGCGGTACTAGACTGCTATCGTCACTATGCCGGCCGGATGGTCTTGCAGCGCAGCCACCTGCCGGACTTCGCAGCCGGGCTCGATCACATCCCCGGGCGCGGCCGCCAGGTCTCCGATGGGGAAGGCGGCTACTGGATCGAGGATATCAACGAGCCCGTGCCGGGCAATGCCTATCGGCTGCGGGTCGGGTCGATGAGCGTCGATCACCGCCTGGTCACCGATAGCTTGCGTGTCAGCCTGAGTGCCCTGGTGGCCGATCGTCGCGTGACCATTCGACTGGCGGTCCCTTCCCCCCCATCCGATTGAACGACAACCCTGCGAGAGAACCAAGATGAGCGATTCGGGAGTCTCCCCCGTGATCCCCGGCAGCCAGGCGAAGCATCCCCGCCCGGTGTTGTGGCTGATCACCCTGGTGGCGGTAGGGCTGTCGCTGTTCCAGCTCTATTCCGCCGGTATCCAGCCGCTGGGCCTTTTCTACCAGCGCAGCATCCACTTGATGTTGATCATGATGCTGGCCTTCCTGATGTATCCGCTGCTCGGCCCCCACCGGACGCGTGGCCCGGTCAGCGGCCTGATCGATCTGGTGTTCTTCGCCGGTGCGCTGATCACCGGCGGCTACCTGGTGCTTTTTCTCGACGAGATCATCAGTCGCGCCGGCTTCTGGAGCCAGACTGATATCGTGGTCGGCGGGATCGCCGTCCTGACCGTGCTTGAGGCCGCCCGCCGCTCGGTGGGGCTGGGAATGACGCTTATCGGGGTGGTGGCGCTGCTCTATGCGCTGGCTGGCCCGCGCGGTGAGTTGCCCTGGCTGAGTCAGTTCCTGCCAGGAATCCTCGAGCATCGCGGCTACAATCTCGACCGCCTGCTGGGGCAGTTGTATCTGGGGCAGGAGGGAATCTTCGGTCTGCCGCTGGGGGTCGCGGCGACCTATATCTTCATTTTTGTGCTGTTTGGCGCCTTCCTGGAAGTCACCGGTGCCGGCAAGTTCTTCATCGAGCTGGCCTATGCCGCCACCGGTCGTCAGCGCGGGGGACCGGCCAAGGCGGCGGTCATCGCCTCTGCCGGTATGGGGTCGATCTCGGGCAGCGCCATCGCCAACGTGGTGACCACCGGCGCCTTCACCATTCCCTTGATGAAGCGCCTGGGCTACAAGCCTCATCAAGCCGGCGGCATCGAGGCCGCGGCCTCCACCGGCGGGCAGATCATGCCGCCCCTGATGGGCGCCGGTGCCTTCCTGATTGCTGAATACACGCGCATGCCTTATCTCGACGTGGTCAAGGTCAGCATCGTGCCCGCGATGATGTACTTCTCCACCGTCTATCTGTTCGTGCATATCATCGCGCTCAAGCAGGGCATGCAGGGCATGGCGCGCTCGGAGCTGCCGCAGATGCGCGACGTGATGCGCTCGGGCTGGCACTTCCTGCTGCCGCTGGGGGTGTTGGTGTGGTTGCTGGTCATGAACCTGTCGCCGATGCGGGTGGGCTTCTACGCGATCCTCACCATGCTCGCCGTGGCGGTGCTGCGCTTCGCGGTATGGTTCTTCTTCATGGCGCCTCGAGAGGGGCAGGCGGTCACCGCCGATTCGTTGCGCCTGGTCGTGCGCAACGGCCTGATCAAGCTGATGGAAGCACTGGAGCTGGGCGCGCGGAACGCCGTGGCGGTCTCGATGGCCTGTGCTGTGGCCGGCATCATCGTCGGCGTGGTGGGGCTGACCGGCCTGGGGCTGAAGTTCTCCTCGATGATGATGGCGTTCTCCGGCGGCAACCTCTTGCTCGCGCTGGTGATGGTACTGCTGGCCAGCCTGGTGCTGGGTATGGGCCTGCCGGTGACCGCGAGTTACATCGTGCTGATCGTGCTGGTGGGCCCTGCCCTGACGGCCGAGTTCGGGGTGCCGCTGCTGATTGCCCACCTGGTGGTGTTCTGGTACTCACAGGATTCCAACGTCACGCCGCCCATTGCCCTGGCTGCCTTCGCCGGGGCGGCGATTGCCGGCAGCAAGCCCATGGAAACCGGCTTCCAGGCCTGGAAGTTCGCCAAGGGGCTCTATCTGATCCCGTTGTTCATGGTCTACAACCCTGAGATGATCGTGGGCGGGCCGGTGCCGCTGGTGGTCTGGACCATGGTGACCGGTTTCCTGGCGCTGGGGGCATTCGCCGCTTCGCTCGAGGGGTATCTGTTTACTAGCATGTCGGTACCGATACGCCTGGTCCTGCTGCCGGCAATCGTGGCGGTGTTCTACCCCAACCTGATGATCGAGATCGCAGGCGCGGTGGTGATGGCGTTGGCGCTGGCTGGCAACTGGCTTGCCAGCCGGCGCCAGGCGCTGCCTGTCAGCTGAGTGCGGCCCTCTGAGCAAGGGAAGCCCAGCAGGCATGGCCTGCTGGGCTTCGAGGTCAGGTTGTCTAGGCGCTTACTGCTCGTCTTCAACGTCGTCTTCGGTCGTTTCCGCGGATGCTTCCGCGTCGTCTGCCATGGGCTCGTCCTCCGCGTCCATGGCGTCGCCTTCCTCGGGCATCTCGTCGGTCTCCGTGGCCTCTGCATTGGCCTCGATAGCGCTGTCGGTCTCGGCCTCGATGGCGGTGTCGGTGCCCGCTTCGGCCTCTTCTTCCAGCATGGCTTCCTGGGAGTCCTGGAGGTCCTCGTCCGCCTCGTTCGCGGCCCCTTCGTCGTCGACCATCGCCTCTTCCTCCGGTGCCCCGGCCTCGTCGTCGCCGGCCATGGTGGCCTGCTCGTCGTCCGTGGTCTCGGTGGCCTGGTCGGTGGTGTCTATCGCCTCTTCGTCAGCGTTGTCGCAGGCGGCCAGCGCCAGGGTGCTGGCGAGTGCAGCGATCAGGATCATGGAACGCGTCATGTTGTGTCTCCTTCCCGGGATAAGGCTCGTGAGGTTTCACGAGCGACGTTTCATTGCCCAAGACTAAGGGATAGTCGTCCAGACAGGGCGCAACAAGGGTGCAAGCGTTGTCGCCTGTCAACGACGGTGGCATGCAGCGAGACTTTCCATGACCCGCTGGAGGCGGTATGCTGCGCGGTTTTCCGGCGGCTATGTTTGTGTTGTCGGGCCGTCGTTGCGTGTCGCGACATCATTACCGGGGGGAGTTGTCCATGCAGTCGTCGCACCAGGCGCCACGGGTTGGCGTGATCATGGGGTCGAAATCCGATTGGCCGGTCATGGAACATGCCGTGTCGATACTCGAGCGATTGGGCGTGGCCTTCGAGACTCGCGTGGTCTCCGCCCATCGAACGCCCGACCTGCTCTTCGACTATGCCAGGTCCGCCGCCGGTCGAGGCCTTTCGGTGATCATTGCCGGCGCCGGTGGGGCCGCCCATCTGCCTGGCATGGTAGCCTCCCAGACGACGCTGCCGGTGCTCGGCGTACCGGTGGAGTCCAAGGCACTCAAGGGCCTGGACTCGCTACTCTCCATCGTGCAGATGCCCGGCGGTGTCGCCGTGGGGACGCTTGCCATCGGCAAGGCCGGCGCCACCAACGCGGGCCTCCTGGCCGCGCAGATCCTTGGCTTGCAGGACGCGACCGTGCGTGACGCGGTGGAGGCCTTCCGCGCCGAGCAGACCCAGACGGTGCTGGATCATCCTGATCCCCGGCCTGACCCGCGTCCCAATCCCTGACCGAGAAAGACGAGTGAGGCATCAACCATGAACATTGGAGTCCTCGGCGCCGGCCAGCTCGGCCGCATGCTGGCGCTGGCCGGCTACCCCCTGGCCAACCGCTTCACCTTCCTTGATACGACCGGCCACCCCAGCGCCGGCATCGGCGACGTGATGATCGACACCGACAGGAAGCACCTCGAGGCCTTCCTCGAGAAAGTGGATCTCGTCACCTACGAGTTCGAGCATCTGCCGGTCTCGCTGGTCCAGGCCATCGAGGAGGTCAGGCCGGTCTACCCCTCCAGCGAGGCCATCCGCGTCTGCCAGAACCGCGCCGAGGAGAAGGCCCTGTTCGATCGCCTGGGCATCCCGACACCGGCCTACCGGCTGGTGGAGAGCGCCGAGCAACTCGAGGCCGCGGCCCGCGACTTGGGCTGCCCGGTGGTGGCCAAGTCGGTCACCGAGGGCTATGACGGCAAGGGCCAGGCAGTGATCCGCGACCCTGGGCAAGCAGCAGACGCCTGGCGTTCCATCAAGCACCCGCGGCTGATCGTCGAGGCCTTCGTCGACTTCGTGCGTGAGGTGTCGATCATCGCCGTGCGTGGGCGCGATGGCCAGGTAGCCTTCTATCCCATGGCCGAGAACCAGCACCTGGATGGCATCCTGCGCTACTCCGTCGCCCCCATGCCGGACCTCGACGAGAGCGTGCAGCAGGTCGCCGACGGTTATATTCGCGCCCTGCTCGACGCGCTCGACTATGTGGGTGTGCTGACTCTGGAACTCTTCCAGACCCGTGTCGGGGCCCTGCTGGCCAATGAGATGGCTCCCCGGGTACACAACTCCGGCCACTGGTCCATCGATGGCGCCGTGACCAGCCAGTTCGAGAACCACCTGCGTGCCATCCAGGGGCTGCCGCTGGGCGATACCGCCGCGCGCATGCCGACCTGCATGGTCAATGTGATCGGCCGGGAGGGCGAGGCGAGCGATATCCTTGCGCTGCCGGATGCCCATCTTCATCGCTACGACAAGAGCGAACGCCCCGGGCGAAAGCTGGCTCACATCAACCTGCTGGCCCCCACCCATGCCGAGCTGCTCGAGCGGGTTCGCACCTGTGCGGCCCTGCTGCCGGACGCCCCCGAGCCGCGCTTCAGCTTCGAGTAGGCACCCCGGCAGTAGCGGACCCATTCTACTCTTGGCTGATGCAGATCAATCATTGCGAAGTAATGGGTGTTCGGCCTTGAAGGCTGATGACGATCGACGACACTGATAGGCAGTATTCGGCGCGGGGAGGGGGAATGCGGCGACTGATCAGGTCGGGCGATATTGCCCTGATCGTCCTACTTTTGTTGCCACTGGCGGTGGCGTTGCCGTGGCTGGGCTGGCCCCGGGGGCCGCCCGAGCTGTGGCTGACCTGGGTGGGGCGAGTGACCGGCATCCTGGGGCTGGCTATGATGCTGCTGGCCGCAGTAGTGAGCTGCCGGGTGCCTGGTTTCGATCGCCCCTTCGGCGGGCTGACGCGGCTCTGGAAGCTGCACCACTGGCTGGGCTTCTGGGCCTTCATCTTGGTGATGTTCCACGCCCTGGCGCTGGGGTTGGCGTCGGTGCCGACTTCCCTGAACGCCGCGGTGGCGACCCTCTTCCCGCCGGTTTCCCATGGCAGCATCTGGCTTGGCTGGTTGGCCTGGGTAGCTCTGGTGGTGTTCCTGGCACCCACCTTCGACTTTTTCGGCAAGCCCCACTACCAACGCTGGAAGCGCCTGCACCTGGTCTCGGCGGCGGCACTGCTGCTGGGACTCTGGCACGCCCTGTTGCTGGCAGGCGAGGCCTGGCCCTGGTGGCTGCTGGGTATCGCCGGGCTGAGTGCCATTGCCTGGCGCAAGGGAGCGGCGCCGAGGCGTCAGCATGCCTATCGCATTGAGACGGTAGAGCCCCTGGCGCGAGGCGTGGTGGAACTGGTGCTGCGACCCGAGGGGGGTGGCATCCACTATGAAACAGGCCAGTTCGTCTATCTCTCGCCACTTGACGAGTCGCTTCCCGCCGGGCGTGGCGAGGAGCATCCCTATACCATCTCGTCGGCACCGTCGGATGATCGGTTGCGTATCGGCATCAAGGACCTGGGTGACGCCAGCCATGCCTTGCAGACAGTGACGCCCGAGACCCGGGTGCTGGTCGAAGGGCCCTACGGAGAGTTCTTCGAGCGTCACTTCCCCGAGCGTGACATGCTCTGGCTGGGCGGTGGCATCGGCATCACCCCCTTCGTCGGCGGCGCCCGCGACCTGGCTACTGGAGCGGAGGCCGAGGGTCATGTCCACCTCTTCTATCTCGCCCACGACTCCGAGCGCGCCTACTACCGCGAAGAACTCGAGGGGATCGCCGAGGCCCATGAGGTCTTCACCTTCACGCTTCACTTCTATCGCGACCATGGGCCCCTCAGCGAGGCCTTCCTGCGCGAGCACTGCCCTGACTTTACCGAGCGGGAGATCTACCTTTGCGGCCCGCCGGCCATGAACGCCCACCTGCAGTGGCTGCTGTCCGAGCAGGGGGTTCCCGCGTCACGCATCCACAGCGAGGTCTTCGATTTCCTATGAACATCCACAAGATCGCCTACTCCTTCTTCATCGCCTTCGTGGCGAGCCTTATTACCCTGGTTTCGGTCAGTGCCCTCTCCAGCAGTGACCGTGACGAGATCGATGATGATGGCCTTGACCCCATCACCCTGGCCGAGCTGGCCGAGCACGATAGCGCCGAGAGTTGCTGGAAGGCGATCGATGGCCGGGTCTACGACATTACCGACTATGTGCCCAACCATCCCACCGAGGAGTCGGTGATCCTCGAGTGGTGTGGCCGCGAGGCCACCGAGGGCTGGGACAATAAGCGCCCAGGGGTGCCCCACAGCCCGCGTGCCGAGGGAATGCTGGAGGACTATCTGATCGGGCGTTTGGTCGACCAGACCGTTGAGCCTGTCGCTGCCGAGACCTCTTCAACCGACGAGAAGGCCGGCGATGACGCCGATATCGCCGAGACACGCCTCTCGCCCGCCGAGGATCAACGACTGCACCAGGCGCTGATGGGCCTGCCCCTGGATGGCCGTTACCGCGGGGTGTTTAGCGACAGCGATGAGATGCAGGTCAACGTTCAGTTCGACCTGCGTGACGGCCGGCTGTCGAACATCCGCTATCGCCACCTTGCCTATCGCGGCGTCGACTACTTCCTGCTCGGTGAAGGCGACGACCTCTACCCGGTCATGGTGCAACACCAGCAGCTGATCGATGGCCTCGAGGGCCAGCCGTTGACCTCTATCTTCGCCCTCTACGAGCCCGAACGCCTGGCGGAGGATATCGACGGCTACAGCGGTGCGACCCTGCCTGGCAACAAGGTCCACTCGGCTTTCCGCGACGCTATCAACCGCGGTGTCTACAGCTGGCCCTGAGTCTTGATCGATAGGACTCACGGTGTTGATCGCCGGGATAGCAGCCCTGCTGGCAGCGGGGTGTTGGTTTTGCTGAGCCGTCACCGCCATGACCTGATATTTCAGGCTGGGCGTCTCTTCGCCTGCCATCTTTCGACGCGAGTTCCATGAACGAATCCGGCCTTCCCATCCCGTTGCACATGGCACCCGCTGCCAGTGCGCTGGTGTTCCTGGGGCTGATCCTCTCCATCAGTATTCTGGTCGACGTCTTGTCCAGCCGAACCCGCCTGCCGCGCATCTCGCTGTTGGTGCTTGTGGGTGTCGGCGTGGCGGTGGTCCAGCAGGTTCTGCTGGGAGAGGAGGGCGCTGCTCCGCTGGGCGGGCTCAGCGAGCCCCTGATCCAGGTGGCACTGGTGATGGTCGCCTTCCTGCTGGGTGGCGAACTGACCCGGGATCGTCTGCGCAGCATCGGGCCCTTGATTCTTATTGTCTCGATCTCGGTGATCGTTGTGGGTGCTTTGGCGGTGGGTGCCGGTCTGTTGGCATTGGGGTTCCCGATAGTGGTGGCGGTATCACTGGCGGCCATTTCGGTGGCGACCGATCCTGCGGCCGTGCAGGAGACAGTGCGTGCCAGTGGTGATGCTCGATTGCGGGCTCGACTTCTGCTGGGAATCGTCGCCATCGATGACGGCTGGGGCATCCTGGTCTTTGGACTTGCCATGGCCATCTTGGGATGG
The DNA here is from genome assembly GCF_018448785.1 of Halomonas jincaotanensis. GTDB lineage: Bacteria > Pseudomonadota > Gammaproteobacteria > Pseudomonadales > Halomonadaceae > Halomonas > Halomonas jincaotanensis. Next base: position 25,725 of record NZ_JAHCLU010000003.1, read on the forward strand.
ATGCTATCCGGTGAGGGTGAACTGGCGCTGATCGAAGCGGCCTGGGAACTGGGCGGAGCAATACTGCTGGGAATCGCGATCGGGTTGCCTGCCGCCTGGCTGACCGGTCGGCTGCGCCAGGGGGAGCCGACCCAGGTCGAGGCCATTGCGCTGATCCTGCTGCTGGCCGGTATCTCCTCCTGGCTCGGGGTATCGGCGCTGCTGGCTGCCATGCTCGCCGGGACTTTAGTGGCCAACCTTTCCACCCACCATACCCGCTCGTTCAACGAGATCGAGCACATCGAGTGGCCCTTCCTGGTGTTCTTCTTTGTGCTCTCGGGCGCCAGCGTCGACCTCTACCACCTTGATGAAGCGCTCGGCCTGACCCTGGCCTATATCCTGCTGCGCTTGTCGGGGCGCTACCTGGGCGGCATGCTCGGGGTTTGCCTCGCCCGGGAGCGTCAGGCCGAGCTGCCGGGGGATATCGGCCTGGCTTTGACCCCCCAGGCCGGGGTCGCGATGGGCATGGCGCTGCTCGCTGCCGAACGCTTTCCCGAGCACGGACCTGTGCTGCTCTCGGCGGTGGTGGCCTCGACGGTGGTCTTCGAGATCCTCGGGCCATTGCTGGTCAGGCGTGTACTCTGCTGAGGGACGCTGTCAGGCTGCCCTGAGGGTGTGTGCTTTCAGCCCAGCTGGCTGACTAGCCACAGCCACAGCGCGATACCCATGAAGTGGGCAGGGTACCAGGCGAGCCACAGGCGGCGTGGCATCGCGGTGGGTACGGCAGGCATGGCCTTGTGGGCGCCGGCGGCCAGCAACAGCATGACCAGACAGGTTGCCACGGTGAACGACTTGGCCATGTCGGAGCTGTTCATCAAGCCGGCGACGACCAGCACAGGAAGCGCCATCGCAGCAGCCTGCAGCCGCTCAGACAATGCGTCGCCCACCTGATGCAGACCCTGCATGGCCAGCATGTACAACGGGATCAGCAGCAGCCCATAGTGCCCGTATTCGACCCAGAGCCCGGCCAGCCACCAGAGACCCAGCGCCGCCATGGCCTCGGCCGCCAGGCGCAGCTGGCCAAGTGAGCCGGCAGTGAGTCGCGCCGGCAGGGCTTGCAGCCAGCTCCCCCCCGTCAGCCCCAGCGATAAGGTGAAGCAGATGTTGAGAATGAGCGCATCGGAGGCACGCGGCATCAGCATATAGGGCAGTTGCGCGACCAGGCCGATGACCAGGATTCGACGTGCGTAGCCTAGCGGGTTGCGAGTATTGAAGAGCCCGTGCCAGGCGACCATGGCGGCGAACAGCGGAAAGGCGATACGGCCGATCGAAGCGCCGGCCCAGCCCAGCTCCCAACTGGCCGGCAGCAGGTAGCGAGTGAGGTGGTCCGTGGTCATGGTGAACAGGGCAAGCCATTGCCCCCAGCCGGTCCAGGCAGAGGAGGGGCGTGCACGGTCGGCCCTGGCACGGGCGGGTGCCGCGTCGGTCATCGGAACCTCACTGAGATGTTGACGGAAGGGGTCGACCGGAGGACGTGAGACTAAGTTCCCTGTCGCGCCTGGCCGACGCAGATAAACTCGAGGGATCGCCACATTCGGCTGCGAACGGCATGTTCCCAGCAGGAGAATAACAACAGACGGGAAGACACAATGCGAAATGGTTTCGGATTCGACCTGCGCAGCATGGAAATCTTCGTCGAAACCCTCGAGCAGGGCAGCCAGAGCGCTGCCGCCCGGCGGCTCGGGCTCAAGCAGTCGTCGGTATCGCAGAGCCTGGCGAATCTCGAGCATGCGTTGGGTGTCGCTCTCTTCAAGCGCCATAGCCGACCGCTGGAGCCCACCAGCGCCGGACGCCTGTTCCACGACCGGGCCAGGCGGATGCTCGATGAGGCCCGGGCCACACGCCGCGAGCTGCTCTCGGGAGAGGGCGGCCACTTGCATCAGGTGCGCATGGCGCTGGTCGACTCGCTGGCCACCGCCGTCGGCCAGCCGCTGATCGAGGTCATTCGCCGTCACACCCGCGACTACACCCTGACCACCGGTCTCTCGCACATGCATGGCCATGCGCTGCTCACCCGGCACGTGGATATCATCATTTCCGATGATCGCCTGGAGAACTACGATGGCCTGGAACGCCATGCCGTGCTGGGCGAGCCTTTCGTGCTGGTGGTGCCGGAGGGCTTCGCCGGACCGCTGGATAACCTGCGCTGGCTGGCCCGACAGCTCGATTTTGTGCGCTATACCCCGCAGTCGCTGATCGGCCAGGCGATCGAACGGCACCTGCGGCTCAGCCAGTTGGAACTGCCGGCGCGCCTGCACCTGGACAATACATTCGCACTGTTGCGGCTGGTCAGCGCCGGAGTAGGCTGGACCATCACCACGCCGCTGTGCCTCTACCAGGCCGGCTTGCCCGGGCTGCGTGTCAAGATTTCGCCGTTGCCCACCGAACCGTTGGCCCGTCAGCTGACCCTGGTCGCGCGCCGCGATGAGCTCGGCGGCCTGCCGGCAAGACTGGCCGCCGACAGTCGTCGCCTGCTGGAGCGACGCTTCTTCGCCGAGATCACCCGCGAACTGCCCTGGTTGGCCGATACCCTGCGTCTTGGCGGCTGACACCGGCAAGTTCTGCCCTCCCACGGCGCAAGCCGCCCGATGCCTGCCTCGTCGGCGGGCACTATCAATTTTATCGATAGTTAAAGCGTCACCTTTACCGATGCTTCTTGCGGTCTTGCCGATGGACCGCCAAGACTTCAGATAGCTTGAATAACGTCGGCCAACGGACAAGCACAACACCATGCCGAGAGTCATCGTCTGCTACGTGCGCTGGGTGGACGCCTTCAACCGCAAGGTGGGGCGCCTGGTCATGCTGTTGATCTTCGTGATGATGGGCGTGCTGCTTTACGGCTCGATCTCGCGCAGCCTGTTCAATAGCCCGCTGGTCTGGGGTATCGAAGTCTCCCAGTTCCTCATGGCGGCCTATTACCTGCTGGGCGGCGCCTATTCCCTGCAGATGGATTCCCACGTGCGTATGGATCTCTTCTATACGCGCTGGTCCGACCGCACCCGGGCGCTGATCGACGTGTTGACCATGCTGCTGCTGTTCGTGTTTCTGGGCGCGCTGTTGTTCGGTGGGATCTCCAGTACCGGCTACGCGCTGCGCTACGACGAGACTAGCTACTCCACCTGGGGCCCGCCGCTGGCGCCGATCAAGATCATCATGACCACCGGCATCTTGTTGATGCTGCTGCAGTGTCTCTCGACCTTCTTCAAGGACATCGCCCGGATCCGCGGGGTGGTCATCGAATGACCTACCAGACGATTGCCCTGCTGATGTTCTCGACCATGATGCTGTTGCTGCTTACCGGCCAGCGGGTGTTCGGGGTCATCGGCTTCGTCGGGGCCGCGTCGTCTCTGCTGCTGTGGGGCACGGGCGGCGTGGAGATGCCTTTCACCGCGGCCATCCAGCTGATGAACTGGTACCCGCTGCTGACCCTGCCGCTGTTCATCTACATGGGTTACATGCTCTCGGAGTCGGGCATCGCCGGCGAGCTCTACGAGATGTTCCATGTCTGGATGGGCTCGCTGAAGGGGGGCCTGGCAGTGGGCACCATCGGCCTGATGGTGGTGGTGTCGGCGATGAACGGCCTGAGCGTGGCCGGCATGGCGATCGGCGCCACCATCGCCCTGCCGGAGCTGCTGCGCCGCGGTTACGACAAGATCATGGTCACCGGGGTGATCCAGGCCGGTAGTTCGCTGGGCATCCTGGTGCCGCCCAGCGTGGTGCTGGTGCTCTACGGCATGATCGCCCGCCAGCCGGTCAGCCAGCTGTGGCTGGCGGGGGCCATTCCCGGGCTGATCCTGGCCGGGCTGTTCGTGCTCTATATCGTCATCCGCTGCCATTTCCAGCCGCACCTGGGGCCGACGCTGCCGCCCGAGGAGCGCAACATGTCGATGGCCGAGAAGCTCAAGCTGCTGCGCGCCGGCCTGCTGCCGCTGTTGATCTTCTTCTTCATGACCGGGCTTTTCCTGATGGGCGTGACCAGCCTGGTGGAGAGTTCGGCGGTGGGGGCGCTGTCGGCGACCCTGGCGGCGCTGGCCAAGGGCCGGCTGAACCTGACGGTGATCGAGAGCACGCTGCGCCAGACGCTGGGCATCAGCTGCATGTTCATGTGGATCATTCTCGCCGCGCTGTGTTTCGGCGCGGTCTTCGATGGCCTGGGCGCGGTGCGGGCCATCGAGGACGTCTTCCTAGATCGTATCGGCATGACGCCCTGGCAGATACTCGTGATGATGCAGCTCTCCTATATCCTGCTGGGCATGTTTCTCGATGATACCGCCATGCTGGTCATCGTGGCGCCGCTCTACGTGCCGCTGGTGATCAGCCTGGGGTTCGACCCGATCTGGTACGGAGTGCTCTACACCATTACCGTGCAGATCGCCTACATGACGCCACCCTTCGGCTACAACCTCTTCCTGATGCGCGCCATGGCGCCGCCGGAGATCTCGCTGGGCGATATCTACCGCAGCGTCTGGCCGTTCGTGGGCATCATGCTGGTGGGGCTGGCGCTGATCACCGCCTTCCCGCAACTCGCGCTCTGGCTGCCGGAGCTCTACCGAGGGTATTGACCACGACACGCATACGAATCCATCGGGACGCCTAGCGTCTTCACGGAGGTGGCAGGACGAGAGACGACCTGCCTGGCTGCACAACAACCACAACCGCAGGAGTCGAGATCATGACCAACCGCAATCGTCGCGATTTTCTCAAGAAGGCCGGGGTGGCCACCGCCGCCACGGTCGGGGCCGCCAGCGTCGGTGCGCCCTACGTTCATGCCCAGTCGAGCCCCATCCGCTGGCGCCTGCAGACCTACGCCGGCCCGGCGCTGGCCGAGCATGTCATCAAGCCCTCCATTGATGCCTTCAACAAGGCGGCCAACGGCGAGATGGAGATCGAGCTCTACTACGCCGACCAGCTGGTGCCGACCGGCGAGCTGTTTCGTGCCATGCAGCGTGGCACCATCGACGCCGTACAGAGCGATGACGATTCCATCAACGCGCCGGTGGACGTCTCGGTGTTCGGTGGCTATTTTCCCTTCGCTTCGCGCTACAGCCTCGACGTGCCAACGCTCTTCCATCACTACGGGCTCAAGGAGATCTGGGAGGAGGCCTACGGCGAGGTCGAGGGCGTGACCTGGCTGGGCTCGGGCTCCTGGGATCCCTGCAACTTCGTTACCCGTGACCCGATCCGCAGCATCAAGGACCTGGAGGGCAAGCGGGTCTTCACCTTCCCGACAGCGGGGCGTTTCCTCAGTCGCTTTGGGGTAGTGCCGGTGACCCTGCCCTGGGAGGATATCGAGGTCGCCATGCAGACCCGCGAGCTCGACGGCATCGCTTGGGCCGGCATCACCGAGGCCTATACCGTGGGCTGGGCCGATGTCAGCAATTACTACCTGACCAACAATATCTCGGGTGCCTGGGCCGGCTCGTATTTCGCCAATACCGAGCGCTGGGAGGAACTGCCCGAGCATCTCAAGACGTTGTTCCGATTGAGCATGGACAATTCCCACTACTATCGCCAGCACTGGTACTGGTGGGGCGAGGCTCACTACCGCACTACCGGCGGCAAGCTGGAACTCACCTCGATCCCCGAGGAGGAGTGGCAGACCATCGAGGACGAGGCACTCAAGTTCTGGGACGAGATCGCCCAGGAAAGCGAGCGCAGTGCCCGGGTGGTCCAGATCCTCAAGGACTATCGCCAGACCATGCAGGACGCCGGGCCTCCCTATCGCTACTCCTGAGCCGGTTGACGGGGCGGCGCGGCGACGACCGCCCGCCCCCAGTTGCCGCCGCCATGGCGGCGGTGTCGTGAACCTGGCCGGATAAGCCGGATAGGGAGGTGCCATGAGCCGACTGCAGGCAAGAAAGGTCCAGAGCCACGAGGACGCGCGACGCATCGTCGAGGAGCGCGGGCTTAGCCACGTCAAGGTGGGGATGGTCGATATCGACGGCGTGATGCTCGGCAAGTACATGCATCGCGACAAGTTTTTACACGCACTCGAGGAGGGCTTCGCCTTCTGCAACGTGGTGCTGGGCTGGGACAGCAAGGACGAACTCTACGACAACGTCAGTTACACCGGATGGCACACCGGCTACCCCGATGCCATGCTGCGCATCCTGCCGGAAAGCTGTCGTGACGTGCCGGCCGAGGGCGACATGCTGCTGTTTCTCGCCGAATTCACCGGACCCGCCGAGGCGATCTGCCCGCGCGGCTTGCTGCGTCGCGTGCTCGAGCGAGCCGGTCGGTTGGGGTTCGCCGCCCGCGGCGCCCTGGAGTATGAGTTCTTCGTCTTTCAGGAGACGCCCGAATCGGTCCGCGAAAAGGGATTTCGCAACCTCAAGCCGCTGACGCCGGACATGATGGGCTATTCGATGCTCAGAAGCTCGGTGCATGGAGAGCTCTATCACGACCTGCTGGCGCTCGCCGAGGCGATGGATTTCCCCATCGAGGGGCTGCACACCGAGACCGGCCCCGGAGTGCTCGAGGCGGCCATCGGCGTGGACGAGGCCCTGGCCGCTGCCGACAAGGGCTTGCTGTTCAAGTCCTTCACCAAGGTATGGGCGCAACGCCGTGGCCTAATGGCCACCTTCATGGCCAAGTGGTCGCCAGACTATCCCGGCCAGAGCGGGCATATCCACCTGTCGCTGAACCATACCGACAGCGGCGAGTCGGCCTTCTTCGATGCCGACAAGCCCCACGGGATGAGTGATCTGCAGCGCCACTTCGTGGCCGGCCAGCAACAGCTGATGCCGGAGCTGCTGGCGATGTTCGCGCCCACCATCAACAGCTACACCCGTCTGATTCCGGGCTTCTGGGCGCCCACCGATGCCACCTGGGGCGTCGAGAATCGCACCACGGCCTTGCGGGTGATCCCGGGAAGCGCCAAGTCGCAGCGCGTCGAGTATCGTCTGGGCAGCGCCGACGCCAATCCCTACCTGGCCATGGCGGCGGCCATCGCCTCGGGGCTCTACGGGATCGAACACCGGCTGGAGCCGGACGCACCGATCGAAGGCAATGCCTACACGATCGAACACCCCGCGCATCAGGCGCTACCGCGCACACTCTGGGATGCCGCACAGCGACTCAAGTCTTCGGCGCCGGCGCGGGATTTATTCGGGGACGCCTTCGTCGAGCACTTCGCGGCGACCCGCGAGTGGGAGGAGCGCCAGTTTCGGCGCCATATTACCGACTGGGAGTTGGATCGGTATTTCGAGATCATCTGAGGAAGCGACCATGGCCATACAGCAGACGATTTCCCCGGTCGACGGGTCGGTCTACGTGGAGCGGGAGCAGGCCGACGCGGCGGCCATCGAGGCGGCGCTGACGCGGGCGGTGACGGCGCAGCAAGCCTGGCGCGAGACAGCAATATCCGAGCGCGCAAGCGTCTGCCTGCGCATGGTCGAGGCGATCGTGGCGCGCCGCGATGTGCTGGCCGAGGAGCTGACCTGGCAGATGGGGCGACCCATCGCGGCGGCGGCTGGCGAGATCGGTGGCTTCGAGGGGCGCGCGCGCACCATGGTCGCCCTGGCCGAGAAGGCGCTTTCCCCGATACGCCTGGCCGACAAGCCCGGTTTCACCCGCTACATCACCCGCGAGCCGCTGGGCGTGTCGCTGATCGTCGCGCCCTGGAACTTCCCCTTCATGACCGCGGTGAATACGCTGGTCCCGTCGATCATGGCCGGCAATACGGTGATTCTGAAACACTCGGCGCAGACACCGCTGTGCGCCGAGCGCCTGCAGGAAGCCTTCGACGAGTCGGGTCTGCCCGAGGGCGTCTTCCAGTACCTGCATCTCTCTCATGACGATACCGAGGCCTTGATCCGTGACCCGCGAATCCACCACGTCTCCTTCACCGGTTCGGTGGCTGGCGGCGAGCGGGTCGAGCGTAATGCCGCCGGTCGCTTCATTACCACCGGGTTGGAACTCGGCGGCAAGGACCCCGCCTATATTCGTGCCGATGTCGATCTCGACGAGGCCGTGGCCGGCGTGATGGACGGAGCCTTCTTCAATTCCGGCCAGAGCTGCTGCGGGATCGAGCGGATCTACGTTCAACAGGATATCTTCGACGCCTTCGTCGCCCGCGCGGCGGCCTGGGTGAAGCAGCTCAGGCTCGGCAACCCCACCGATCCCGCGACCACCCTCGGGCCCCTCGTCAAGCCGGCAGCGGCGGACTTCGTGCGCGGCCAGATAGAAGACGCGGTGGCGGCCGGCGCCAAGGCCTGGATCGATCCCGGCGACTATCCGCTCTCCACGCCGGGCAGCGCCTATCTCGCGCCCCAACTGCTGACGGGGGTCGATCACTCGATGCGCGTGATGACCGAGGAGAGCTTCGGCCCGGTGGTCGGCATCATGCCGGTGGCCGACGACGACGAGGCCGTGGCGCTGATGAACGACAGCGCCTTCGGACTGACGGCGGCGGTGTTCACGCGCGACAGGGTGGCGGGCGAGTCCATTGCGCGCCGGCTCGAGGCTGGGACGGTCTTCACCAATCGCTGCGATTATCTCGACCCCGAACTGGCCTGGACCGGCGTCAAGCAGTCGGGGCGTGGTTGTTCGCTGTCGCGGCTCGGCTACGAGACCCTGACGCGGCCCAAGTCCTTCCATCTCAAGCATGCCTGACGACGGAGGCCCCATGAGCTTCGATCCCGACCGCTATCGCATGGGCTGGAACTATCCGGCCCCCATTTTCACCGGCCCCGGGCGTATCCGCGAGCTTCCCGGGCTGTGCCGTGAGCTGGGCATGACCGCGCCGCTGCTGGTCACCGACCCCGGGCTTGCGGGCCTGCCGATGGTGAGCGACATCGTCGAGCAGGCAAGCAGCGAAGGGCTCGCCATTGCCGTGTTCAGCAATATCAAGGGCAATCCCACCGGCAAGAACGTGCTGGATGGCGTGGCGGCATTCAATCGCGGCGGCCATGACGGCGTGATCGCCTTCGGCGGTGGCTCGGGGCTGGATGCCGCCAAGGCGGTGGCGCTGATGGCCGGACAGCGCGAGGGGCTGTCGCTGTGGGCGCTCGAGGACGTGGGCGACAACTGGCGACAGGCCGATGCCGAGGCACTCGTGCCCTGTGTGGCGGTGCCGACAACCGCCGGGACCGGCTCCGAGGTGGGACGCGCCTCGGTGATCACCGACGAGGCCGCCCGCGTCAAGCGGATCATCTTCCACCCCGGCATGCTGCCGCGCCGGGTGATACTCGATCCCGAACTCACGGTTGGCCTGCCGCCGACGATCACCGCGGCCACCGGCATGGACGCGCTCTCCCACTGCCTGGAGGCCTGGTGCTCGCCGCGCTACCATCCCATGGCCGAGGGCATCGCCGTGGAGGGCATTCGCCGCGTCCGCGACTTTCTGCCCCGCGCCTTCGCGGACGGCCAGGATCTTGAAGCCCGCATGAATATGCTGGTGGCCTCTAGCATGGGCGCCACCGCCTTCCAGCGTGGCCTGGGGGCGATGCATGCGCTGGCGCACCCGTTGGGCGCGCTATTCGATGCCCACCATGGCACCCTCAATGCCATCCTGATGCCCTATGTACTACGGGCCAACGAGCGCGCCATCGGCGAACCCATGGTGCGTCTGGGTCGCTATCTCGACCTGCGCCAGCCCGGCACGGCCACCGTGATCGACTGGGTGCTGGCGCTGCGCGAGCGGCTGGGCATACCGCATACGCTGGCCGAGCTTGGCATCGACACCGTCCAGGCCGACAGGATCGGCCACATGGCGGTGGCCGATCCTTCATCGGGGACCAACCCCACTGCCTTCAATGACCACCAGTACCGCGACATCTTCGTGGCGGCAGTGAAAGGGCGGATCTGACCATGCGTATCGGCCTTCTGCAGTGCGACGATGTGGCGCCGGAACTGCGCGAGGCCCACGGCAACTATCCCGGGATGTTTGCGGCGCTCTTCCATCGTGTCGACCCCACGCTCGCGTTTCGGGTCTGGCGCTGCCTGAACGGCGAGATTCCCGACGATGTCGAGGCGGTGGACGCCTGGCTGACCACCGGCTCGAAGTTCGGGGTCAACGATGACCTGCCCTGGATCGCCGAGCTGGAGGCCTTCGTGCGCGTGCTGTGGGAGGCGGGCAAGCCGCTGGTGGGCATCTGCTTCGGGCATCAGCTGATGGCTCGAGCGCTGGGCGGAGAAGTGGTCAAGAGCGACCGGGGCTGGGGCGTGGGGCTGTCGTTCAATCGCGTCACCGAGCGCGCCGACTGGATGATGCCCTGGCAGCCGGGGCTCGACCTGTTGGTCAGCCATCAGGACCAGGTGGAGCGGTTGCCACCGCAGGCGCAGGTGCTGGCCGGCAGTGAGTTCTGCCCCAGTTACCTGATGCAGCTCGGCGAGCATTTCCTCGGCGTTCAGGGCCATCCCGAGTTTACCAAGGCCTATTCGAGCGATCTCATGGCGCTGCGCGCGGACCTGGTCGGGGAGCATCGGGTGCGCCAGGGCGAGGCATCGCTGTCGGCGCCGGTCGACGACGCCCTGATGGTGCGCTGGATACTGGAATTCATGCGCCGGGCCGTGACGCGACGAAACGCCCACCTGGCTCGGCCATGAACGCGACCGGGGCCCTGAAGGCCCCGGTCGGGTCGGTCGTTATCGCGCCTCACGGGGCAAGGCTGTCGGTTCATTCAAGCGACGCGCGTCTCATTCGTCGAAGTAGCGGCTGTGGATCTCGTCGTAGGTGCCGTCTTCCTGCAGGGTGGCCAGCGCCTCGTTGAAGGCATCGGCGAGTTCCTGGTCACGCTGACGGAAGGCGATACCGAAGCCCTCGCCGAAGTATTCCTTCGGTTCGGTGATCATCTCGCCCACGACCTTGTAGTCGCCGGCCTCGCTGTCGATCAGCGTGGATTTGCCGATGGGGAAGTCGAGGAAGACGGCGTCGAGTCGGCCGGAGTCCATGTCCAGCACCATGTCGTCGGCAGTGGCGTAACGATTGACGTCCGCCACGTCGCCGTACATGTCGGTCACGTAGTTGTCCTGCAGGGTGCCGCGCTGCACGCCGATGGTCATGCCTTCCAGCGTCTCCTCGGAGGGCGTGCCGATCTCGACGTCGGCGGGGGCGAACCACGCGGAGGGCGGCGTGATGTAGGGGTCGGAAAACAGCACCTGCTCGCGACGCTGCTCGTTGATGGTCATGGAGGACATGATGGCGTCGTACTTGCGCGCCATCAGCCCGGGAATGATGCCATCCCAGCCCTGCACGACCCATTCGCACTGGATGCCGATCTCGGCACATAGGGCGTTGCCTAGATCGATATCGAAACCGGTCAGTTCCCCTTCGGGGGTGCGGTATTCCATCGGCTCGTAGGGCACGTCGACGGCGATGCGGATGTCGCGGACCTCGGCGTTGACCGTGCCGACGATCATGGCGGCGCCGAGCACGCCGAGACTCAGTGTGGTGCGTAATCTCATGGGGTTTCCTGTGCTTGTTGGTGGTATCGCCTTGTGAGCGATGACCCGTCCACCATAGTGGATCGTCGGGAAAGGCGGAAGGGCGGCATGCGCGCTTTCAAACACTAGTACCCAACGTGTGTTTTATGCTTGGTCGTAGCCTCAGCCGCTGGCCGGCTTGAGATGCGCGAGCAGGCGTTTCTCCAGATAGCGGAACAGATACAGGATGGCGAAGGTAAGACACAGGTAGATGGCCGCCACGAACAGGAAGGCCTCGAAAGGCGCGTAGTAGCGGGCGTAGACGAAGCGGGCCGCGCCGGTCAGGTCCATGATCGTCACGACACTGGCGATGGCGCTGGCGTGGAGCATGAAGATCACCTCATTGCCGTAGGCCGGCAATGCCCGGCGAAAGGCACTGGGAATGATGATACGGCGCATCATCAGCCACTGCGACATGCCGTAGGCGCGGGCCGCCTCGATCTCGCCTCTGGCCGTGGCCTTGATGGCGCCATGGAAGATCTCGGTGGTATAGGCCGCGGTATTCAGGGTGAAGGCGATCAGCGCCGGGACGAAGGGTTTCTCCAGTATCACCCACAGCCAGGTGTCCTGGATGCCCTCGACGAAGACCACGCCGTAATAGATCAGGTAGAGCTGTACCAGCAGCGGCGTGCCGCGAAACACATAGCAGTAAAGAAAGATCGGCAACCTCACCCAGCGCCGCTTCGCGCCGCGCCCGATGGCCAGCGGCACTGCCAACACCAGACCGATGACCAGTGACAGGAACACCAGTTGCACGGTGGTGGCCAGGCCTTCGCCGTAGTACCCGAGGGTCTGCAGGGTGAAGATGCTGTTGTCGGCAAGCTGGTTGTCCAGCCAGGTGGTCAGCGCTTCCATCAGTCCGCCTCCGTGAAGCCGACGTTATAGCGCTTCTGCAACCGCGCGAAGCCCCATTCCGAGACGCTGGCGATCAGCAGGTAAATTGCCGCGACAATGATCATGAAGGTGAAGGGTTCACGGGTGGCCTTGGAGGCTTCGGTGGCGATGCGCACCATGTCGGAGAGCCCGATCACCGAGACCAACGCGGTGGTCTTGAGTAGGACCATCCAGTTGTTGGAAAGTCCGGGGATGGCGTGGCGCATCATCTGCGGGAAGCGGATGCGCCGGAATACCAGCCAGTGGTTCATGCCGTAGGCGCGCCCGGCCTCGATCTGCCCGCTATCCACGGCCAGGAACGCGCCGCGGAAGGTTTCGCCCATGTAGGCGCCGAAGATCAGGCCGATGGTGATCACCCCGGCGGCGAACTCGTTGACGTTGATGAAGATATCGATAGCGAACTGGGTATATAGCCAATCGGTGATCTGATTGATGCCGATCTGACCGCCGAAGAACATCAGCATCATCAGCACGAGATCGGGGACGCCGCGGATGGTGGTGGTATAGAGCGTGCCGATGCGATGGGCCAACCAATTGCGCGACATCTTGGCGCTGGCGGTCACCAGGCCCAGCAAGATGGCAAGCACCAGCGACAGCAAGGCCAGCTCGACGGTCACCAGGGCCCCTTCCAGAAGACGCGGGCCGTAGCCGTGCAGATCGATCATGAGCGTATCCTCCCGGGGATCAATGCTTGGGCGCCAGGAACTGCTTGAGTCGCTCCGAGCGCGGATTGTCCAGCACCTGATCGGGCGGGCCGGCTTCCTCGACATGCCCTTGATGCAGATAGATCACCTGGGTGGAGACGTCGCGGGCGAAGGCCATCTCGTGGGTGACCACGATCATGGTGCGGCCTTCCTCGGCCAGGTCGCGCATGACCTTGAGCACGTCGCCGACCAGTTCCGGGTCCAGCGCCGAGGTCGGCTCGTCGAACAGCATCACCTCGGGGTCCATTGCCAGCGCCCGGGCGATGGCACCGCGCTGCTGCTGGCCGCCCGACATCTGCGCGGGATAGTAGTCGGCGTGCGCGGCGAGGCCTACCCGCTCGAGCAGCGCCCGGGCATGCTCGATGGCCGCCTTCTTGGGCTTGCCCAGCACATGGACCGGCGCCTCGATGACGTTTTCCAGCAGCGTCATGTGCGCCCAGAGATTGAAGCTCTGGAAGACCATCGACAGCTTCGCGCGAATGCGCACCACCTGCTTCCAGTCGGCGGGCTCGCGGCCATGGCGGGTCTGCTTGAAGATGATCGGCTCGCCGTGAACGATCAGCTCACCCTCGTTGGGCTGCTCGAGCAGGTTCATGCAGCGCAGAAAGGTGCTCTTGCCGGAGCCGGAGGCGCCGATCAGGGTGATCACGTCGCCCTTGCGGGCCTCGAGCGACAGGCCCTTGAGCACTTCGGTGTCGCCGAAGCGCTTGGTGATGTTGCGCACTTCCAGCGGGATCGGGGATTCGGCCATGCAACGGGCTCCGGATGAGATAAGGTTGCCATGGGCGCCTCGCTCTGACAGACGCGACGCGAATAGGAAGGGATTCTACCAGCCCGCCCGGCTCTCGGCAGGGACGCTCTGACCGGGTGTGTTTCGCTATCGGTCGCGGCTCGAGGCGGCCGGTCAGCTGTCTGGCAGTGGCGCGGGACTCACCAGTAACGCGGCCCGCGCGCCCAGCTCGACATTGGCATTGGGGAACACAACCCGCAACGGCCGCTGGCCGACGGTAAAGCCATCGTCCGCGCTGCCCTCGGCAAGCGGCGTACCGGGGGCGAATTCGGTGAAATTGGGCGTATCGTCGTCAAAGCAGAGCCGGAACGCCTCGCTCTGGCGTAGCAATTCATGCTCGACGCGAAAGAATACCATGCCGGCCAGGTCGTCCGAGGGCGGCTCTTGTCCCGCGATCAACGCATCCAACAGGCGCTTCATCGGTGCCAGCGGTGGCAGGTCGTTGGCGCCGAAGGGCAAGGCGCGACCCAGTTCCAGGGTAAAGGTCTGGGCGCCGTGATAGTGCTTCGAGTAGTGGGAGAAGGTCCAGCTGTGCCGATGCTGGTGCAGCACGGCCTGAATGTCGGCCGCCGCCAACCAGCGCCACTGTTGCGGTTGCGTTGGCGTCTCGCCGTAGGGTTCGACCACGAAGCGCGGATAACGGCTGTCGCGGATCGCCGTATGCAGGTCGTAATGCAGCCTCTCGCGGCCCGGATGGCGGGCGAAGAAGGCATCGACCTCGACCATCAGCTCGCGGGCCCGGTCCGGTTCCCTGCCGACCTCGTCGAGATCACGCCGGAACAGCCGGTTGAGATTGGTGCTGACATAGCGTGTCCCGTGGCGTATCGCCTCAAGGTTACCCAGTATCACTAGCACCGGGGCACCCAAACGCGACAGCCCCGACTCGAGTCGCGCCAGGCAGTCGCCGAGCAGTTCGATGGGCGCGGTCTCGTTGCCGTGGATGCCGACCGAGAGCACGACCGCTCGGGCCTGCGGACCCGCGGCATCTGGTACCAACTCGAGCACGCCGGGCGCGGCCAGTCGATAGCGGCCGCCAGGTAGTGAGTCCTTCGGTGCCCCCGGCTCCTGCGCATCGAAGTCGATAACCGTCCGAATGCCTTCGGGAATGTCGATGCAACCGTCGAACAATAATGCCGTCAGGCCGGTGAGGGGGAAAGGGTTGGGCATCCGTTGACTCCTGAAAAGGCAAAGCGGAACCATGATGCCTTCCCCGGGTGTTTCACGAAACGCATACGTGGTCGCTTCATTCGGAATGGACACAACAATGCATCGATTTCATCGATCGGCAAGGACGAAATCCTTCGCTTTTCTGCACGCACGGGTCGCCTACACTGGTGGAGTTATCCCATTCATACGATGATTATCCTCAAGGAGACAGTCATGACGAAGGTCCTCGTGCTTTATCATTCCATGTACGGTCACATCGACACCCTGGCCAAGGCAGTGGCCGAAGGTGCACGAAAGGTCGATGGCGTCGAGGTCACCCTCAAGCGGGTGCCCGAAACCATGAGCGACGAGGCCTTCGCCAAGGCCGGCGGCCAGCAGTTCGATACGCTCGAGGCCAGCCCGCAGGAACTCGCCGATTATGATGGGGTGATCTTCGGAACACCCACGCGGTTCGGCAACATGTCGGGTCAGATGCGCACCTTCTTC
Organism: Halomonas jincaotanensis; assembly: GCF_018448785.1. Classification (GTDB taxonomy): domain Bacteria; phylum Pseudomonadota; class Gammaproteobacteria; order Pseudomonadales; family Halomonadaceae; genus Halomonas; species Halomonas jincaotanensis. Next base: position 41,229 of record NZ_JAHCLU010000003.1, read on the forward strand.
GATCAGACCGGTGGTCTCTGGGCCAATGGTTCATTGCTCGGCAAGGTGGCCAGCGTCTTCACTTCCACCGGCACGGGTAGTGGCAACGAGACCACTATCACTTCCTTCTGGAATACCCTGGCGCACCACGGCATGGTGATCGTGCCGATCGGCTACGGCGCGAAGGAGCTGTTCGATATCTCCGAGGTCAGTGGCGGTTCGGCTTATGGCGCCTCGACCCTGGCCGGTGGCGACGGCTCGCGTCAGCCGGATGATCGTGAGCTGACCATCTGCCGCTTCCAGGGCGAACACGTGGCACGTATTGCCGCGAAGCTGGCCGGCTGAAGTCCCTCTCTCGATCTTCTGCCATGATCCAGGCCTCGCCACGCTGTCCTGCAAAGGAGAGCATGGCGGGCCTCGTGGCATGGGCGCTCCTCAGTTCCGGCGCGGGACCCCGAGCTAGGTTAGCCTAGCGCCAGGTAGCTCAGCGTAGGCGGAACCACCCAGGCGATCAGGGCTACGCTCCGCGAGCCGCCGTGTAGATCGTGTAGACGGATTGGCTGGCGGTCATGAACAGGCGGTTGCGATCCTTGCCGGCGAAACAGACATTGGAGCAGACCTCGGGCAGCAGGACGCGACCCAGCAGGTCGCCCTCCGGCGAGAAGACCATCACGCCATCGATGCCCTCGCCACCGTTGGCGCTCGACCAGATATTGCCGTCCATGTCACAGGCCATGCCGTCGAAGATCGTTTCCTCGTTGGTGACAATCACTTGCCGGTCGCTGACGCTACGACCGTCATCGCCAAGCGTCCAGCGAATGATCCGGGCTGGCTCGTCGAAATGGGTCGGCGCGCTGTCGCTGGCATAGAAGCCGCGACCATCCGGCGTCAGCACGATACCGTTGGGCTTGTGGATGTCCTCGGTCAGCTTGATCGGCTCGTCGAGGTTGTCTTCGACGTAATAGATCGCCGTCTCGAGCTCCAGCTCGCGCTTCTTGCCCTCGAAGTCGAAGTGAGCGCCATAGCCGGGGTCGGTGAAGATCACCCCGCCAGAGGGCAGGGCAATCACATCGTTGGGCGCGTTCAGCGGCTTGTCCTGATAGCGCTCGGCGAGCACCGTGGTGCTGCCGTCCCATTCGTAGCGCAAGACGCGCGCCGGGTAGTGCTCGCACGATATCAGTCGACCCTGGTGGTCGAACGTATTGCCGTTGGAGTACCCGACATTGTGTCTCATCACGCTGACCTGGCCGGTCGCCTCATCCCAGCGCATCTGCCGGGCACTCGGAATATCGCTGAATACGACATAGCGGCCCACGGCGTTCCATGCCGGCCCCTCGGTCCAGAGTCCCCCGCTCCAGTGGCGCTCCAACGGGCTATTGAAAATCATGTAATCACTGAAGCGTGGGTCTTCGACCTTCCAGGCATCGATGGGGTATCGCTCAGGAACGGGGCCTGGTGAGCGCTGGTAAGCGAGGAGCTGAGGCGACGTGCCGACAGCGGCCAGGGCGGCCGTTGCCGAAAGGAACTGACGGCGTCCAAGTTTCATGAGTTTGTCCTGATTGTTGTCTGATGGCGTTGTGATCAGCGAAGCGAACCCGAAGGTGCCTTCAGAACAAACGTAGAACTTAACCCTTGAAAAGTCATATATAGCGATTGGCAGATTACCCCGGGCCTAAGCCGGGGTGTCGGCCTGCCCGTTGCGGGCAGGCCGTCAACTTTCAGCCAGCGATGCACTCGGCGATGGCCTTGCCCAGGCTCTCGGTGGTGCCCTTGCCGCCGGCATCGGCGGTGAGCACTGTCGGGTCGGCCTCGGCGAGTACCGCCTCGAAGGCGTCGACAATCGCCTGACCAGCCTCCTTGTAACCAAGATGTTCGAGCATCATGGCGCCGGACCAGATCTGGCCGATGGGGTTGGCGATGCCCTTGCCGGCGATATCCGGCGCGCTGCCATGCACCGGCTCGAAGAGGCTGGGGAACTTACCCTCGGGGTTGATGTTGGCCGAGGGCGCCACGCCGATGGTGCCGGTACAGGCCGGACCCAGATCGGAGAGGATATCGCCGAACAGGTTGCTGGCCACGACCACATCGAACCAATCGGGGTGCATGACGAAATTGGCGGTCAGGATGTCGATATGGAACTGGTCGACGCTGACGTCCGGGTAGTTGCCGGACATGGCCTTCACACGCTCATCCCACCAGGGCATGGTAATGGCGATGCCGTTGGACTTGGTGGCCGAGGTCAGCTTCTTTCGAGGGCGGGTCTGGGCCAGATCGAAAGCGTATTTCAGCACACGGTCGACGCCGGTTCGGGTCATCACGGTTTCCTGGATGACCACTTCGCGATCGGTGCCCTCGAACATCTTGCCGCCGACGCTGGAGTATTCGCCTTCGGTGTTCTCGCGTACCACGTAGAAGTCGATGTCACCGGGCTTGCGATTCGCCAGCGGGCTCTTGATCCCCGGCAGCAGCTTACAGGGCCGCAGGTTGACGTACTGGTCGAACTGGCGGCGGAACTGCAGCAGCGAGCCCCACAACGAGATATGGTCGGGCACCTTCTCCGGCCAGCCCACGGCGCCGTAGAAGATGGCATCGAAGTCCTTGAGCTGGTCGAACCAGTCGTCGGGCAGCATCTTGCCGTGCTCGAGGTAATAGTCGCAGCAGGCGAAGTCGAAGTGCTCCAGTTGTAGGTCAATATTGAATTGCTTGGCAGCGGCTTCCAGCGCGCGTAGCCCCTCGGGCATCACTTCGGTACCGATACCGTCACCGGGAATCACGGCGATCTTGTGGGTCATGGGGTGCTCCTTGTTTCGTTGCTTGAGTGTCTGGCGTTAACGCTCCCAGTCTAGCTCTTCTTCGGCGATGGATAATGGGTCTATAATTCAATTTATTGTTGACTGGAAGTGGAGAGTTGTGTGGCCTATCTCGACGACCTGGGCTTTTTCCAGCGCCTGGCCCATGCCGGTAGCCTGACCGCCACCGCACGCGAATTGGGCCTGTCGCTGTCGGCGGTGAGCAAGCGCCTCAAGCAACTCGAGGCGCGCCTGGGCGTGGAGCTTGCCAGCCGTACGACGCGCCGCCTGACGCTCACCGCCGAAGGCGAGCGCTACCTGACGCGTGGTTCCACCATTCTCGAGGAACTCAATGAACTGGAAGAGACACTGGGCGACCATCAGGCGGAGCTCTCTGGGCCGCTGCGGGTGAATGCCAGCTTCGGCTTCGGACGGCGGCATGTGGCGCCGTTGCTTTCGGCGTTCTGCGAACGCCATCCGAGGATCGAGGCGGTGCTCGAACTCAGCAACTTTCCGCTTAGCCTGGGCGATCAGGCGTTCGACATCGGCATTCGCGTGGGAGAGCCACCGGATTCGCGCTTGATCGCCCGGCGCATCCTCGCCAACCGTCGTGTACTATGCGCCGCCCCGCGCTACCTGGCGACCATGCGGCCACTCGAGTCGCCCATGGCGCTCTCTCACCAGGCGTGTTTGCTGCTTCGCGAAAACGACAGCGATTTCGCGGTCTGGCGTTTCCACCGTCGTGATGCGCTTCAGCAGGAGCAGGCGGTGAAGGTCTCGGGCCCGCTTGCCAGCAACGATGGCGAGGTGATCATGCGACTGGCCCTGGATGGCCACGGTATCGCCTTGCGTTCATGGTGGGACGTACACCAGCATCTCGCCCGCGGCGACCTGGTCGAGTTGCTGCCGGCGTGGCAGGGCGTGCGGGCCGATTTCCATGCCGTCTATCAGCAGCGTCGCTATGTGCCGTCTCGCCTCCGGGCCTTTGTGGCCTATCTTGAACAGGAGATGGTCAACCGTGTACCGCCCCTGCAAAATGGCGCGGCTTCCGGTTCGGGAGAGCCACTGACAAGGAGTGTTGCCATGAAGGATGAACCACTGTGAATGTGCTGATGTTCACCAACACCTACTTGCCCATTGTCGGTGGGGTCAGCGAGTCGGTGCAGCGGTTGAAGCAGCGCTTACAGGAGATGGGCCATCGGGTGCTGCTCGTCGCGCCGCGTCTGGAAGGCCAGCCACGCGAGGAAACCGACGTGGTGCGAGTGGCAGCGGTTCAGCATTTCAATGGCAGCGACTTCTCGCTACCGGTACCCATCCCCGGTCAACTTTATGACGATATCGAGGCCTTCGAGCCGGATATCGTGCATTCACACCATCCCTTCCTGCTGGGCGATACGGCCGCCCGCGCGGCGGAAACCTATGGATTGCCGCTGGTGTTCACCCATCACACCCTTTACGAGCACTATACCCACTACGTGCCCGGCGACTCCCCGCGCATGCAGCGATTCGCGATCGCCCTGGCGACCCAGTACACCTGGCTGTGCGACGAAGTGATCGCCCCCAGCGAGAGCATTCGCGACCTGCTGCTCGAACGCAACGCCAATCCCGCGCTCAGCGTGGTGCCCAGCGGCGTAAACACCGCGCGTTTTGCCGAGGGTAAGGGTCAACGGTGGCGTGAGTCGCTGGGCATTCCCGCCGGAGCCTACGTGATCGGCCACCTCGGCCGGCTGGCCCAGGAGAAGAACCTGACGTTTCTCGCCGAGGCGGTATGCCGAGCCCTGGTCAGCTTGCCCGAAGCTCATTTCCTGGTGGTTGGGGAGGGTGAGGCGCGACGGTTAATGCGGGACATCGCCCAGACCCACGGCGTAGCCGCGCGTTTTCATTTCACCGGACGTCTGCAGGGGCAGGCGCTGATCGACGCCTACCACGCCATGGACGTCTTCGCTTTCGCCTCGCATAGCGAGACCCAGGGCATGGTCATTGCTGAGGCCATGGCGGCGGGGCTACCAGTGGTCGCGGTGTCGGCTCCGGGGGTAAGGGAGGTGGTGCGCGATGGCGATAATGGCCGCTTGTTGGTCTCGGATGATGTCGTGGAGATGGCCGAGGCGTTGATCGCGCTTGCCGAAAAGGCACAGCGCGATCCCTTGAGTCGGGAGGCGTTGGTCACCGCGGCGCAGTTCGATGAAGCCCGCAGCGCCGAGCGATGTGTCGAGATCTATCAGGGGGCGATCGCGCGAGGGGGACCGTTTACTCATGCCGACGACGGCGGCTGGGACCGTGTTCGGGGTCGCCTGGGTGCCGAGTGGCAGATGCTTTGCTATCGCGGACGGCTGTTGCGCCACTTGGTGCATGAAGAGTGGGAGCAGGAGCGTCCCTCGTGGTGGCCCGGTCATCGCGACGAAGCCGAGTTACCCCCGAAATGACGCCGCCATGACGCGACTGGCCTGGCATTCCCATTGAGGGGAATGCCGGGACGGCGCTTGCTTATCGTTCGATCCGTCGTATGGTGAAACTCAGCGGTTCAGGCTGGCCTCGACGATCGGCCAGGCGGCCTCGCCGTCGCGGTGAGTGACGCCATCGAGCATCGCTTCGACGCGTTCGGTGTTCTCGTTAATCCAGTCTCGTGCCACCTCTTCGGCATCGCGTTCTTCCTGACCGAATTCACGGATCATCCAGCTCTGCTCTTCGGCACTGAAGCTGAACTGCTCGAAGAAGGTCACCAGATTGGGGTTGGCCTCGGCATAGTCGCCGCGCATCAGGGTCAGCACCTCGCTTTCCCCATTGTTCTCGCCGAACAGGTCCTTGGGATCGTCGAGGTAGCGCATCGGCAGGGCGAGGTTCATCCAGTGCGGTGTCCAGCCGACCCAGACGATCGGCTCCTCGCGGGAAATGGCGTCCTGCGCCGCACTGAGCATGCCCACGGTGCTGGTGTCCACCAGGCGCCAGTCGCCCAGGCCCCAGGCGTCTTCGTCGATGGCGGCGTTGAGAATCTCGCTGGCCGCCGAGCCGGCGCCGAAGCCGTGGATATCGCCATCGAACATCTCGCGGTTTTCGTCGAGGTCGGCGAAGCTCTGGATGCCCTGGTCGTAGAGGTACTCGGGCACCGCCAGCGTCATCTGGGCACCGTCGACGTTGTTGCCCACGTTGACGATGGCGCCGCTTTCTTCACGCGGGGTGAACATCTCGCGCTGCGCGGGCATCCAGCCGCCGAGAAAGACGTCGATATCGCCGCTTTCCATGCCTTGATAGACCACCTGAAGACCAAGCTCTTGGCTGCTGGTGTCGTACCCCAGGGACTCAAGCAGCTGCTCGGCGATCTGGGTCTTGACCGTGATGCCGGGCCAGGAGGGGACACCGAAGTCCAGGGTGGCGTCATCGGCCTGGGTGGTGCCGGCAAGCCCCAGGGCGAGAGGCATCGCCATTGAGGTGCGGGTCAGTAAGGGGCGGTCGTGGAATACGCTCATGATGAGTCCTTATTCTGTGATGGTCATCTGATGGTGTTGCAAACGGCTCAGTCCTCTCGCGCCAGCACCCGCAGCCGCGATTCGAGCATGTCGCGGTCGAGATAGGTGCCCTGCAGATGGCGGGCGCCGGTGTTGGGGTCGAAGGCGCCGCGGCCATGCAGCACGCGACGGTTATCGAAGGCGATCATCTGCCCCGGCGCCAGGTCGAACTCGAGCTGGTGACGCGGCTCGTGGAGCAGCTGCCAGAAGCGATAATACGCGCGGTACCAGGCTTCGATCGTCTGCACCGGCAGGCGCAGGGTGTCGCGAATCCAGTTGTTGAAGCGAATCTCCACCACCTTGCCGTCGTCACCGCATTCGATGATGGGCGCCCGCACGCCGATGTCCTGGGTCTCGTCCTGGAAGCGGAAGTCGATCGACGTCTCGCTGAGCAGGCGGAAGGCCTCGGGGTTCTCGCGGCGCAGCACCTCGGCGACCTGAAAGCCATCGGCAAACAGCGACCCACCGCCCTCGGCGCCATTCTCCAGGCAGTAGAGCAGCTGGATGTCGGGCGGCTGGCGCCAGTTGGGGAGGTCGGTATGCAGTGCCAGGCCGATGGCGGTATAGGCGGCATTATTGGGGTTGGGCTTGGAGCGCACGTCGAAGCGCGCGCCGAAGTTGGTCGAGCGCAGTGGTCCGATGCGCTTGGCCAGGCGGCTCACTTCCTCGTCGGCGAGCGGCCCGTTGTCGAGCAGTACCAGGCCATCGCGCAACAGCGCGGTCAGCCAGGTACGCTCGCCATCGGCACCGGCGACGAAGTCGCCGTGGGCGACACGCTGGGGAAAGAAGCCGTCGCGCCAGGGGTGGCGCTCGGGAAGCACGTTGCGGCCGGGTTCGCCGGGGCGGCGCTGGTGCAGCCAGCCACCGTCGAAACGGCTTGCGTGGCCATCGGCCCAGTTCACTACCAGGTGGCCGTCCGTGATCTGCACGTCGGGGGCGATGGCGATCCCCTCGATGGGAAAGACCAGCCGCTCGAAGGTCTGGCCATGGCGGCAGGTCGAGCAGGGGCAGTGGTCGCGCAGCCAGATCGGCGGAAATTCGGCCTGTTGGCCGTCCTGCCATTCGAGCTCGACCCGATGACCGACTATTCTGGCCTCGCGCAGTCGCGGCGCTGCCTCGTAGGGGGACAGTTCACGCATGTCCACCGGCGGTGCCGGGGCAATATCCGCGGGGGTGAGATCGGAAACGGTGGCTTGGATCATGCGTAACTCCTGATGGGCAATCGGTAATGCATCATCAGGATGGCGATTGGCCAGGCGAGTGACAAACGATTAATCTGACCCCTATGCCCTAGCTCAGCTTATCACAGGCTTTTTCATGTCATCGTTACCCCCTTTGCTATGGCTCCAGGCTTTCGAGGCCTCGGCGCGCACCCTGAGCTTTACCGCAGCGGGGCGCGAGCTCGGCGTGACGCAGGCGGCGATCAGTCAGCGTATTCGCCTGCTCGAAGACCGGCTGGGACAGAAACTCTTCGTGCGCCACCCGCGCAGCCTCTCGTTGACGCCGGCCGGGCAGGCCTGGCTGCCGAGCATCCTCGACGGGTTCGCGCGAATCGGGGAGGGCACGCAAGAGGTCTTCGGCAACGCGACGGAGCGTACGGTGACGCTGCGCGCCACCCCGGTGATGCAGCAGAACTGGCTGGCGCCGCGCCTGATGGCGTTTCATCGCGCGCACCCGGCCCTCGCCGTGCGACTGGTCAGCGCGATATGGGCGGATGACTTCGGTCCCGAAGGCGCCGATATCGAGCTCCGCTACGGACTGGGCAACTGGTCCGGCGTCGAAGGAATCTGCCTGGGTGACGAAAGCCTGCTGCCGGTGTGCAGCCCGTCTGTGGCCTCGGCGCTGCGTGAGCCGGCGGATCTTGCCGGCCATACCCTCCTGCACGCGGCGGGCTTTGCCGTGGGCTGGCCTACCTGGCTGGAACTGGCGGGCGTGGCGGGCCTGGATGAGCGCGGCCCGGCGCTGACCTGCGACAATCAGGTGATGACGCTGGCGCTCGCCAGCCAGGGCGGTGGTATCGCGCTGACGCATCGACGCCTCTTCGAGAACCGCGCTGATCTGGTGGCGCCGTTCGCCCTGAGTGTGCCCAGCGCGGAGCGCTTCTGGCTGGTGCGCCCCGCCCGACGTCAGTCGCGGGAGGAGTCGTCACTGCTTTGGGATTGGCTCATCGAGGGGTTGTCGGACGACGTTCGATGACTCGATACCGTAGCAGCCTGATGAGCCGCGTCAGACGAGCGCCCCGAGCGGGCTCGCAGGCGAGAAGCTTGGCGCTGCGTGGAAGAGGTTCGAGTTCGCGAGGAGAGGTGCCTGAGGCCGACCAGCAGGGCGATGCCCAGCGCCAGGCCACCCAGCGACCACAGCAGCTCCTGGCGGTTCTCCGCGGTGATCAGTTCCCCCAGCTGACTGCCGAGCAGTGTCACGGCGCCGAGGCCGGGCAAAATGCCCAGCAGCGAGCCGAGCATATAGTCGCGAAAGCGCAGATGAAAGGCGCCGGCCATCATGTTGGTGAGGGTGAAGGGGGCCAGCGGCAGGAGATTGATCAGCGTCATAGTGCGGATGCCGCGCTTGGCCAGGTAACGCGACATACCCTCGAGGTGGTGACCGCCATACGCCATCAGGGTCTCTCGCCCCAGGCGTCTTCCCACCCAATAGGAAACCACCGAGGAGGCTAGCGTCCCCAGGGTGGCGTAGACGAAGCCCCAGGTTGGCCCGAAGATCAGCCCGGTGGCCGCGACCATCAGGCTCAGCGGAAACATCACCAGCAGGGCGGTGGCATAGATTCCCATGACCACCACGAAGGCCAGCGGGGAGTCGCGCCAGGCCAAGGTACCCGCGGCCAGGCGTTTGAGGTTGGCTACCGTCAGCAAGTCCTGCATGGCAAGCCACTGCCAGAGTCCGCCCATTATCACCAGCGCGCCCAGCATCAGCGCGGGAATTACCCAGGGACGTCTCATGAGACATCACCGGAGGATGACCCAAATCGCGTCAGCGGGTCCTGTCGGAAGTAGCGCGAGAGCAGGGCGTAAAGGTCGGGGTAGGCCTCATGGAGGTTGTCCGGCGCGGTGAAGAACACCTCGCAGCAGACCGCGAAGCACTCACCCGGGTGCGTGGCGGCGTAGTCGTCGATCGGGGTCTGCTCGCCGCGGGCGAGTCGTGCCTGAAGGTCCTCCCAGACGCCCGTGAACACCCGATGCCATTCTTTCGGGTTGATTCCGCGCGGTAGCGGCGGAAAGCCGTCGATATCCAGCGAGTTGCCCATGTCGAGCTTGTGCGCGAGTTCATGGATCACTACGTTGAAACCGTCATGGCTGCCGCTGTCCATCAGGTCGGGGAAGGCGACGACCACTGGCCCTTGGTGGGATGTCTCGCCGGCCCGCTCGTCGACGTATTCATGCATCACGCCGGCCTCGTCCATTTCCTCGACCTGGCGGGTGAAGGCGTCGGGCAGGATCAGGATCTCGCGCAGTCCGCTGAATGCCTCCTCGTGTTCGGCGTCATTCCAGCCCAGCGTCAGCAGGCAGGCCTGGGCCGCCAGGCCTAGCCGAGCGGGCGGGTCAAAGGGCGTGGTCGCGACGAGCTCGGGGTGCAGGCTCAGCCGCTTCGTGTGCAGGAACTGCCAGGCACGCTGGCCCAGCCGCGCGGCGTCGTCATTACTCAAGGCAGCCAGTAGCGGCAGGCGTGCACGCGATTCGGCCCAGGCATGCTCCGGAAATGGATGGCGAGCGGCGAAGCGCGCCGCACGCCAGTATCGCAGGCGCTCGAGCATTAGCTCAGGCCTCGTCCTGCTTGGCCCCTGATGGCAGGCCCCCAGATTTCCATGACCAGTCACGCCAGCGCAGGTCAAAGAGATCCTTGCGGCGGTCCTTGAGGTTAGTCACAGAGCCTTCGGCGCGCACCACGGTCAGTCGTGTCAGGTCCAGGTCGGAGAACATCACCATCTCGGTGTTGGGGGTGGTCTCGGAGAGCACGGCATCGTGGGGGAAGGCGAAGTCCGAGGGCGAGAACACCGACGATTGGGCGTACTGGATGTCGAGGTTCTCGATAGAAGGCACGTTGCCCACGCTGCCGCAGAGCACCACATAGCACTCGTTCTCGATCGCGCGCGCCTGGGCACAGTGGCGAACGCGCAGATAGCCATTCTTGGTGTCGGTCCAGAAGGGTACGAAGAGGATGTCCATATCCTGGTCGGCGAGCAGGCGCGAGAGCTCGGGGAATTCCACGTCGTAGCAGATCTGGATGCCCACCCGGCCGGCGTCGGTGTCGAAGACGCGTAGCTCGTCGCCGCCGTCGATCACCCAGTCACGACGCTCCTGGGGGGTGATGTGCAGCTTGGCCTGGCGCTCGATCTCGCCGTCGCGATGGCAGAGGTAGGCGATGTTGTAGAGGCGGTCGTCCTCGCCCACCTCGATCATCGAGCCGGCGATGATATTGATGTTGTAGGCGATAGCCATGCGCGACAGTTCCGTCTTGAACTGCTCGGTAAAGCCGGCCAGGAAGCGGATGGCGGCCTGCTGGTCCTGCTGGGCGGCGCGATCCTGGAGGCCCATCAGCGGGGCATTGAAGAGTTCCGGGAAGACCGCGAAGTCGCTCTGGTAATCCGAAAGGGCGTCGACGAAGTACTCCACCTGTTGGAGGACGGCCTCGACGGATTCGAACTCGCGCATCTGCCACTGCACGGCACCCACGCGAACCTGGGTAGGGCGATTTTCCAGCACCCGTTCGGCCGGTTCGAAGAGGATGTTGTTCCACTCCAGCAGGGTGGCATAGCCCTTGGATTTCTCGTCTTCCGGCAAGTACTTGTGTAACAGCCGCTTGACCTGGAAATCGTTGGCCAGCTGGAAGGAGAGGATGGGGTCATGGATCTCCTTGCGGGCCACCTTGTCGAGGTACTCGGCGGGCGAGAGCTCATGGGAATGCTCGTGGTAGTGGGGAATGCGGCCCCCGGCCAGGATCGCGCGCAGGTTGAGCGACCGGCACAGCTCCTTGCGTGCCTCGTAGAGGCGACGTCCCAGGCGGTAGCCGCGGTAGTCCGGGTGGATCAGCACGTCGAGCCCATACATGGCGTCACCATCCGGCTCGTTGAGAATGGTCTCGCGCTTGCCGATCAAGTCGTCGTACTTGTGGGGATTCGAGAAGGTGTCGTAGTCGACCAGGGCGGTCAGGGCCACGCCAACGATCGTCTCGTCGTCCTCGATGACGATCTGCCCGTCGGGGAACTCCTTGATCAGCTTGTCGATGGTCGGCTTCGGCCAGGCTCCGCCAATATCGTGATAGACCTTGTCCATCAGCAGCTTGAGTTGGGGGTAGTCATCCGGCGTCAGGTTGCGCAGATTCAGATGCAGATCGTCGAGTGACATGGCGCCTCGCTTACCGAACAGAGAGAAAAGCGCAGTTTAGCACGCGTGCTGTGACTTTCCGGCTGTCTCCCTTTGTCTTTCCAACCTCTTCGAGCTGTCATGTCGATGCCATGTGGCTGTCATCGTCGTGTCATCCATTCGTTTGAGGATGGCCGCATGACCTCGAAACACGGCTACGCTCATCAGAGAGAATGCATCAAGACCAATGCCTCACTCTTCGCCACTGTCGGCAATGACGCTTGGCAAGGAGAGATGACACGCCGCAACGGACGAGCCATGCCACAACAACACACGCCGCAACAACAAGAGCAGCACGCTACGCGGGACGTTGCACAGAACGACAAGCGCATCCGCCTGGATACCGTCACCAAACGCTGGGACGATCCGCCCGCCGTGGACGGTATTTCCTTCGATGTCGCGCCCGGTCAGTTCGTGATCCTGCTCGGACCCTCGGGCTGCGGCAAGTCGACCACGCTGCGCATGGTCGCCGGGCTCGAACAGGCCAGCAGTGGGCGCATCCATATCGGCGAGCGCGACGTGACCGACCTGCCGCCTGGCGATCGCGGCATCAGCATGGTCTTCCAGTCCTATGCGCTGTTCCCGCACCTCAGCGTGGCCGACAACATCGTCTTTGGCTTGCTCAGCCGCAAGGTGCCCAAGCCGGAGCGTCGCCAGCGCCTGGAACGCGTCGCGCAACTCGTCGATCTCGAAGCCTACCTGGATCGCAAGCCCGCCCAGCTCTCCGGGGGGCAGCGCCAACGCGTGGCGCTGGCGCGAGCGATCATCTCCGAGCATCCCATCTGCCTGATGGACGAGCCGCTCTCCAATCTCGATGCCCGCCTGCGCGGCGAGATGCGTCGCGAGATCAAGGCGCTTCAGGAGCGGTTGGGCATGACGGTGATCTACGTTACCCACGATCAGGTCGAAGCCATGAGCATGGGCGACCGGGTGATTCTGATGCAGGGTGGGCGCATCGTGCAGGACGACACCCCCGATGCGCTCTACGATCGGCCGGCCTCGGCGTTCGCGGCGAGCTTCATCGGCAGCCCGGCGATGAACCTGGTGCGCCTGGCGGCCGGGGCCGATGGCGCCATCATTGAGGGTGAGCCCCATGTCATGATCGCCGAGCACGCGGCGGTCGGCGGGATGCTGGGCATCCGGCCCGAGGACATCGAGGTGGCAACACCAGCCTCACCGGGCGTGCCGGCCGAGGTGGTCGATGCCGAGTACCTGGGCGCCGACACCATTCTGCGCCTGGCTGTGGGTAGCCAAGTCATGCGCGCCCGGCTCGCCGGCAAGCCGGTCGTGACCAAGGGCTCAGCCTGCCGGCTTGCCTGGTCCCTGGACAGGTCCCATCTGTTCGCCGCCGACGGCCAGCGACGCGATGACTTGACGCGCTTTCCCGTCGCCACGCGCGATAACGCGCAAGCCGGCGAAGGCGTGCGACGAGTCGCCTCGCGAGCCCTGCACCCGTCGAATCGCATTGCAGATCGCGGCTTGGATCACACCCCGGACCACACACCGGATCTCACCCAAGATCGCAACCCAAGTCGTCATCGTTAAACCAGGAGTCGTCCCATGCTTTCCCTGATATCCCGTTTTCCCATGCGCTATAGCCTAGTGGCCGCCGGCCTGTTGAGTGCCGGGCAGGCCCTCGCCCAGACCGGTGACGAGCCGGTCGAGCTGACCATGTACTACCCGGTCGCCGTAGGCGGGGCCCTGACCGATGTGGTTGACGGCCTGGTCAGCGACTTCGAGGACGAACACCCCAATATCGATGTCGAGGCCATTTATGCCGGCAACTACGACGACACTCGGGTGCGCGCCATGTCGGCCATCGAGGCGGGGGATGCCCCGCAGCTGTCGGTGATGTTCTCCATCGACCTTTTCGATCTGATCGAGCAGGACGCCATCGTCGCCTTCGACGACCTGGTCGAGACCGAGGAGGAGCAGGCCTGGCTCGACAGCTTCTACCCGGGGCTGATGGAGAACGGCCAGCTCGATGGGCAGACCTACGGCATCCCCTTTCAGCGCTCGACCATCGTGCTGTACTGGAACAAGGACGCCTTCGAGGCGGCCGGGCTGGACCCCGAACAGCCGCCCGAGACCTGGGAGGAGATGGCCGAGATGGGCGCGGCCGTTCGCGAGGCCTCCGACGGCGAGCAGTGGGGCGTGATGGTGCCTTCCACCGGTTACCCCTACTGGATGTTCCAGGCGTTCGCCTTCCAGAACGGTCATCGCCTGATGAGCGAGGATGGCACCGAGGTCTATTTCGACGACCCGGCCGCTATCGAGGCGCTCGAGTACTGGGTCTCGCTGGCCGACGAGCACGCGGCGATGCCCGACGGCACCATCGAATGGGGTACGCTGCGCCAGAACTTCCTCGAACAGTCCACGGCGATGATATGGCACAGCACCGGTAACCTGACCGCCGTGCGGGAAGAGGCCGATTTCGACTTCGGCGTGGCGATGCTGCCCATGAAGACGCAGCGCGGCAGCCCCACCGGCGGTGGGAACTTCTACCTGTTCAAGGACAGTTCCGAAGAAGAGCAGCAGGCCGCCATGACCTTCATCCGCTGGATGACGGCCCCCGAGCGCGCCGCCGCCTGGTCGATCGAGACCGGCTACATGGGCGTGAGCCCGGCGGCCTACGAGACCGAGGCGCTGCAGGACTACATCGAGACCTTCCCGCCGGCGGCTGTCGCCAGGGACCAGCTGGAGCATGGCACCGCCGAGCTGGCCACCTACCAGGGCGGCCGGGTTCGCCGCGCGCTGGACAACGCCGTGCAGGCGGCGCTGACCGGCCAGATGTCACCCGAGGAGGCGCTGACGCAGGCTCAGCGCGAGGCGGATGCCGCACTGCGCCGTTATGCGCGCTAACGCTAAGGCCAGAATCTGGAGAAATGTAGACGGGAGCGCCGGGGACAATGGTCAGGGAGGAGGCGCTGTGAATCCCTCCCTGGACGCTACATTTGCCATCCCTGGCAAATGACCTCCTCACTGACCTGTCCCCGGCTCGTTCATAGCGCAGGAGGCAAGCCCTGGTGATTCAAAACGCCGACCGACGCATGCAGGTCTATGGTGCGCTTTTGCTGTTGCCGGCGGCACTGCTGTTGGCAACCTTCGCCTACCTGCCGACCGTCGCCACACTGTTCAACAGCCTCTTCCTGCCCGGCTTTCGCGGTGAACCCGCCGAATTCGTCGGGCTCGAGAACTACCAATTGTTGATCGAGGACGACACCTTCTGGCAGGTCGCGCGCAACAACCTCATCTATGCCCTGGGCACGATTCCCACCTCCATCGCCCTGGCGCTGGGCATGGCGCTGTTCGTCAACGCCAGGCTTCCGGGGCGTGGCTTCGTGCGCATGGCCTACTTCACGCCGACGATCCTGCCGATGATCGCCGCCGCCAATATCTGGATGTTCTTCTACGCGCCGCAGATCGGCCTTTTCAATGCCATGCTCGGTTGGCTGGGTCTTCCGGGCGTCAACTGGTTGGGCGACCCCAACGTGGCGCTCGCCTCGGTGATCGTGATGACGGTGTGGAAGGAAGCCGGCTTCTTCATGATCTTCTACCTGGCGGCGCTGCAGAGCATCCCGCCGGAACTCGAGGAGGCCTCGAACCTGGAAGGCACCAGTCGATGGAGTTTCTTCTGGCGGGTGACCTTTCCGCTGCTGATGCCGACCACGCTGTTCGTGCTGATCAATGCGCTGATTAACGCCGTGCGCGTGGTCGATCACCTCTTCATCCTCACCAAGGGCGGCCCCAACAACGCCACTAACCTGCTGCTCTATTACGTCTACGAGAATGCCTTCTCGTTCTTCGACCGCACCTACGCCGCCACCATCACCGTGGTGATCCTGTTGGTGCTGGCCGTGGTGGCCACGGTGAAGTTCACCGTGCTCGACCGCAGGACGCATTACCAATGACTACCTCCACCGCCTCTCCGGCTCGGCCGAGCCGCCGTTTCACGCTGCCGCGCCTGGACACCGTGGCCGCCTGGCTGCTGGCGATCATCTGGATCTTCCCGCTGCTCTACGCCTTCTGGGCGGCCTTTCACCCGTCAGAATTCATGGTGCGTTTCGACCTTTTGGCCCCGCTGACGCTGGACAACTTCGCCGATGCCTGGGAGCAGGCGCCCTTTGCCCGCTACTACCTCAATACCTTCGCACTGGTCACCGGGGTGGTGCTGGCGCAGTTCGTGGTTTGCACCCTGGCCGGCTTCGCCTTCGCGCGCTTTCCCGTGCCCGGTAAGGACATCCTGTTCATGCTGGTGCTGATCCAGCTGTTCGTCTTCCCGGAGGTGCTGATCGTCGAGAACTACCGCATCGCCAGCGGCCTGGGGCTGGTCGATACCATCACCGGGATCGGCCTGCCCTATGTGGCCAGTGCCTTCGGTATCTTCCTCTTGCGCCAGACCTTCAAGACGATCCCCCGCGAACTGGAAGACGCCGCCCGAATCGAGGGCTGCGGCTGGATGGCGATCCTCCTCAAGGTCTACGTGCCCCTGGCCAAGCCCACCTACCTGGCCTATGGCCTGGTATCGATCAGCCACCACTGGAATAACTTCCTGTGGCCGCTGGTGGTCACCAACTCGGTGGAGAGCCGTCCGTTGACCGTTGGCCTCGGCGTCTTCTCGGCGCCGGAAACGGGGGTCAACTGGGCCACCGTCAGCGCCGCCACGCTGCTCAGCATCGCGCCGCTACTGGTCGCTTTCCTGCTCTTCCAGCGCCAGTTCGTGCAGTCGTTCCTCAGGGCGGGAATACGGTAAGCGGACTCATCAGTTATTCCAAAGACCACCCCGCGGGTCGAGGTTAGCCGGGGTGGTGGCCCTCTTCGACAGGCTTCCCCAATGGCCGCGTCAGGCGTTGCGCCATGATCACACCAGTCAGTACCAGGGCGCCGCCGATCAGATGGAAGAGCGCGATTCGCTCGCCGAGAAAGGCCATGGCGATCAATGCGCTGAAAAGCGGCATCAGGTTGATGAAAATGCTGGCCCGGCTGGCGCCGATCTGGCGGATGGCGCGCATCCACAGGAAGGTGGTGATGATCGAGGCGGGTATGCCGGCGTAGAGAATCAGCCAGACGTTCTGGCCATCTACGGGCGTCATCGGGCCGAGCAGGTAGCCGGGCAACAAAAACAGCGTGGCGAACACCGCCTGCAAGTAAAGCACCACCCAGGGCGGCATATCCAGCGGCCAGCGTTTAAGCATCACGCCGTACATCGCGTAGCAGGTGGCGGCCATGACCATCAGCAGATCACCGAGGGCGACGTCCAGCGTGATCAGGGATAACGGGTCGCCCTGGCCGAGCAGTACGGTGACGCCGACAAATGCCACCAGGCCACCGAGAATGCCACCTAGTCTGGGGGCCTCGCGCAGGATCAGCGCGCTGAGCAGTACCGTCAGCAGCGGCACCATGGCGGCGAGAATGCCCATGTTGGTGGCCGAGGTGGTTTCCGCGGCGACATAGGCGAGCCCCTGCCACATGGCCATGCCGAGCAGCCCCAGGAAGGCCAGCTTGTACCATTGGCGGCGAATGGCGCTGCGGTGTCTTACGGCGGCGGGCAGCACGAAGGGCGTAAGCACGAGAAGCGCCAGTACCCAGCGCAGGAAGGCGATGCTGCTCGGCGCGATGGTGCCCACCGTGAGCTGGTTGATGGTCATGTTGCCCGACCAGATCATTACGGCACCCAGCGGGGCCAGAAAATACAGCAGCGGCATGACGTGTCCTGCAGGCGTTGAATCAGGGGCCTCTTGCTGTCAAAGGCTCGAGGAGCCTGCATGGTAAACTGATGATTCATGTCATCCCAGCTACAGGAAGTTTGCCATGAATGATCCTAGCGATTCCTCATCGCATGCCGAAACCAGCGACATGGACACGGACTATGTCGTTGGCCAGGACAATATCGAGGGCCAGTTGGGTCCTGTCGGTTTTGATATCCACAACCGGGTGTTTGTGGTATCGGCGCTTGCATCTGTCGTCTTCATCGTGCTCACCCTGTTGTTCCCCGAGCGGGCCGGGAGCACGTTTCAGTCCATCGTCGCCTTCTCGACCGGGACGCTGGACTGGTATTTCATGATCGTGGTGGACTTCTTCATCCTGTTCTGTCTGGCGCTCGTCGTGCTGCCCTACGGCTCGGTCAGGCTGGGTGGCCCCGATGCCAGGCCCGAGCACGGCTACCTCTCCTGGTTCGCGATGCTGTTCGCCGCCGGCATCGGCATCGGGCTGTTGTTCTTCGGTGTGCTGGAGCCGGTCTATCACGCCAACGTCTCCCTGCCGCTGGGGGTTACGTCCCCATTCGGGGCCGACGGGGAGCTCGATCCGCAGGCCATCGCTGATGCCAGCGCCCTAGGCCTGGCCGGTACCTATCTGCACTGGGGCATCCATGGTTGGGCTGTATATGTCGTGATGGCGCTGGCGCTGAGTATCTTTACCTACAACAAGGGCCTGCCCTTCTCGATTCGCTCGGCGTTCTTCCCGATCCTTGGCGAGCGCGTCTGGGGTTGGTGGGGGCATGCGATCGATATCCTCGCGGTGTTTTCTACCCTCTTCGGGCTGGCGACATCGCTGGGCCTGGGGGCGCAACAGGCCAACGCAGGGATGAATTTCGTCTTCGGCTTGGAAGTGAACACCGCCACTCAGGTCATCATTATCGTCCTGGTGACGGCAGTGGCCCTGGTATCCGTGTGGCGCGGACTCGAGGGCGGCGTAAAGAAGCTCTCCGAGATCAATATGTTCCTGGCCGTGCTGTTCTTCTTCTTCGTGCTGTTCGCCGGCCCGACCCTGGTCGCCCTGAGCGGGTTCTGGACGGGGCTTACCACCTATGTGACGGAGTTCGCCGCGCTGTCGGCACCCTTCGGGCGTGAGGACGACGCCTACCGCCAGTCTTGGACGATCTTCTACTGGGCCTGGTGGATCAGTTGGGCGCCGTTTGTGGGGATGTTCATCGCCCGGGTTTCGCGCGGGCGCACAGTTCGGGAGTTCGTGGTCTGCGTGCTGCTGATTCCCAGCCTGTTCATCTTCATCTGGATGGGCATCTTCGGTGCCACTGCCCTCGATCAGCTCTATGCCGACCCCGGCAGCAGTCTGGTCAAGGAGTACGTGATCGACTCCTATAGCCCGGAGCTGTCGCTGTTCGGCATGCTCAATGAGCTGCCGCTGACGGGACTGATGTCCACGCTCGGCATTGTCCTGGCGCTGATCTTCTTCGTTACCTCGTCGGATTCGGGGTCCCTGGTGATCGACACCATCACCGCCGGCGGCAAGATCGATGCCCCGAGACCCCAGCGCATGTTCTGGGCGGTAGTGGAGGGGTTGGTGGCGATCGTGCTGCTGATTGGTGGCGGCCTGGCGGCGCTTCAGGCGGGGGTGACGGCCACAGCGATTCCTTTCTCCGTCGTGATGCTGCTGATGTGCTACTCCATCATCAAGGCGCTGAATGGCGAGCTGCATCGCCTCCCCGGACGATAAACGCCGAATGCTTCACCATAACGAAACAGGCTCCACCGAGGTGGGGCCTGTCTTTTTTGGCGGCAAGTGCCTCAAGCCACGGCGGCAACGGCGGCCTTGGCGACCTGCACGTCCTGGTCGGGCTTGACGCCGGAAATGCCGACGCTGCCGGCTACCTGGCCGTCGACGATCACCGGGACGCCGCCGGAGAGCAGGGCCTGAAGCGGTGCGGAGACAAAAGCGGTACGTCCGCCGTTGATCATTTCTTCGAAGACCTGGGTCTCCTTGCGGCCCATGGCAGCGCTGCGCGCCTTCTGGGTAGCGACATCGGCGGTGAAGGGCGCGGCACCATCGAGGCGGCGCAGGCCGAGCAGGTGACCGCCGTCGTCGGCGACGGCAATGGTCACGGACCAGCCGTTGGCCTCGGCTTCCTTCTGGGCGGCGTCGAGCAGGACGTTGGTATCGCTGAGGGTCAGGGCGGGTTTGTGCTGCATGGTAATCTCCTTGGTTAGTATTTTGTCTACGTGCTGATCGCAGCGCGTAGCCCGTCGCTCGTGGACCGAGTCAGGGCCTCGTCGACGATCTCGATCCAGTGGCGTACCGGGGTACGGTTGGCGCCGGCCAGATGGGTCTGGCAGCCGATATTGGCGGTCACGATCACTTCCGGATTGCCGGCTTCCAGGTTGTTGAGTTTGTTGTCGCGCAGCTGCGTGGCCAGCTCTGGCTGGGTGATCGAATAGGTGCCCGCCGAGCCGCAGCAGAGATGGGCATCCTGCACGGGCGTCAGCGCAAAGCCGATGCGGGTCAGCACGGTTTCCACGGCGCCGCCGAGCTGCTGGGCATGCTGCAGGGTGCAGGGGCAATGGAAGGCGAGCTTGCGCGTGTCCCTGACGGTGAGCGCGTCGAGCGACTCGTCGCGCAACACTTCCACCAGGTCCTTGGCCAGCTCGCTGACCCGCTCGGCCTTCGCGGCATAGTCGGGGTCGTCGGCGAGCATCTCGGCATATTCCTTGACGAAGGCGCCGCAGCCACTGGCGGTCTGCACGATCGCTTCAACACCCGCTTCGCCGTTCTCCTTCTCGATATGCGGCCACCAGGCGTCGATATTGGCGCGCATGCGTGCCCGGCCGTCGTCCTGAGCATTGAGATGGAAGTCGATCGCGCCACAGCAACCCGCTTCGGGGGCGGGTGTCAGGCCGATACCCAGCCGGTCGAGTACCCGCGCCGTAGCAGCATTGGTATTGGGCGAGAGCCCCGGCTGCACGCAGCCTTCCAGGATCAGCATCTGACGAGCATGTTGTCCGGTCGCAGGGCGAGCCCCGGCATCGATCGGCGCCGGCGGCATCTTGGCCTTGAGGGCGCCGGGCACCAGCGGCTTGAAGGTCTGGCCGAGCTTGAGCAGCGCCTTGAAGCGCTGGGGCTCGACCAACGCCTTGCGCAGCCCGTAGCGAAGTGCGCGGTCCGGGACGGCGCGCGGCACCCGGCGCTCGATTTCGGCGCGGCCGATGTCGAGCAGCTTGTGGTACTCCACGCCGGACGGGCAGGTGGTCTCGCAGTTGCGGCAGGTCAGGCAGCGATCCAGGTGCAGCCGGGTCTCCTCGGTGACCTGGGCGTCGTCGTCCTGGCTTTCGAGCATCTCCTTCATCAGGTAGATGCGCCCGCGCGGGCCGTCGCGCTCGTCGCCCAGCAGCTGATAGGTAGGGCAGGTGGCGTTACAGAAGCCGCAGTGCACGCAGGAGCGCAGCACGCGGTCGGCCTCGCGGATATGCGGCTTCTTGAGGTCTTCCTCGGTAAAGTGCGTCTGCATCTCAGAGTTCCTCGATACGTCTCAAAACGCCGCGTATAGCCGGCCCGGATTGAAGATGCCCTTAGGGTCCAGCTCGGCCTTGAGATTGCGGTGATACTTTTCCACTACCGGCGCCAGCGGCGTGAAGGGCGAGTCCAGGCCTGGCGTCAGGCAGGTGGCGTGGCCGTCGGCGCGGGCACTGGCCAGGCGAATCGTCTCGGCGTCGAGGTCGCTGCGCAGCCAGCGCTGGGAGCTGGCCCAGTCGTAGAGCACGTCGCTCTCATTGACGCCGGGAAGGTCGATCACCGGGGTATTGTGTGGCAGCGAGAGACGCCACAGCGGCCGCGAGTCGTCCGGGGAGAAGAACCCCAGGCGCTGTTCGCGAAGCGCTATCCAATAATCGTCTTCGAGATCCTCGCCGCCAAGTCGTTCCCGAGTGGCGGCCACCGAACTTGGCCCGCCCTCCAGGCGCAGCGCGAGCGCGCCGTCGTGCCAGGCAGCGGCGGTGATGGGAAGCGGCTGGCGTCCCCATTCGGCGAGCTTCGCCAAGGCCTCCGGCAACGGTAGCTCCAGGCGCAGGCTGCGGGTCGCACCGGGACGCGGCAGCACCTTCAGCGACACTTCGGTGATCAGCCCCAGCGTGCCCTGGGCGCCGACCATCAGCCGCGAGAGATCATAGCCGGCGACATTCTTCATGACCTCGCCTCCGAAGCGTTGCTCGATACCTTCACGGTTGATGACCCGAGTGCCGAGCACGAAGTCGCGAACACTGCCCGCCCAGGGACGACGCGGGCCGGAGAGGCCGGTGGCGACCATGCCGCCCACGGTGGCGTCATCGCCGAAGTGGGGCGGCTCGCAGCCGAGCATCTGACCATTGGCGTCCAGGGCGGCCTCCAGCTCGGCCAGCGGCGTGCCGCTGCGTACCGAGACGATCAGCTCGACCGGGTCGTAGGAGGTGATGCCGCGATGCTCGCGGGTGGCGAGGCTTGAGCCCTCGACCTTACGGCCATAAAAAGCCTTGGTGTCGCCGCCGACGATGCGCAGCGGCGTGCCCTCGGCGTCGGCCTGGCGGATGCGTTCGGCCAGGGCTTGGCTGGCGTCGTGATCGGTGTTGGCGGTATCGGACATGATCGTATCCTGAGTCCTCAGAAGCGCGGCAGGTCGGGATGCGGCAGCTGATTGTTATGCACATGCATGGCGCCGAATTCGGCGCAGCGGGCCAGCGTCGGGATATTCTTGCCCGGGTTGAGCAGCCGCTCGGGGTCGAAAGCCGCCTTCACCGCATGGAAGATGGTCAACTCGCCGGGGTTGAACTGGGCGCACATCTGGTTGATCTTCTCGCGCCCCACGCCATGCTCGCCGGTGATGCTGCCACCGACCTCCACGCAGAGCTCGAGGATCTTGCCGCCGAGCTCCTCGGCCTGTTCGAGCTCGCCGGGCTGGTTGGCGTCGAACAGGATCAGCGGATGCATGTTGCCGTCACCGGCATGGAAGACATTGGCCACGCGCAGGCCGTACTCCGCGGAGAAATCCGCGATGCCCTTGAGCACGCGGGGAAGCTCGCGGCGCGGGATGGTACCGTCCATGCAGTAGTAGTCTGGCGACATGCGGCCGACGGCGGGGAAAGCGTTCTTGCGGCCGGCCCAGAACTTCGCGCGTTCGGCGTCGTCGCGGGCCTGCTGGATGCCGGTGGCCCCGGCCGCCTCGAGTACGCGGCGCACCGTAGCGCAGTCATCGTCGACGTCGGCTTCCACGCCGTCGAGCTCGCACAGCAGTATGGCCTCGGCCTCCACCGGGTAGCCGGCCTTGACGAAGTCTTCCGCGGCTCGGATGGCCAGCTTGTCCATCATCTCGAGTCCGCCGGGGATGATGCCGGCGGCGATGATATTGCCCACGGCGCGACCGGCCTTCTCCACATCATCGAAGCTCGCCATCAGCACCTTGGCGGTCTCGGGCTTGGGCAGCAGCTTGACGGTGATCTCGGTGACCACGCCGAGCATACCCTCGGAGCCATTGAACAGCGCCAGCAGGTCGAAGCCCGGGGCGTCGAGCGCCTCGGAGCCCAGTGTCATGCGCTCGCCCTCGATGGTGATCACCTCGACCTTCATGACGTTGTGTACGGTCAGCCCGTATTTCAGGCAGTGCACGCCGCCGGCATTCTCGGCGACATTACCGCCGATCGAGCAGGCAATCTGCGAGGAGGGATCGGGCGCATAGTAGAGCCCGTAGGGGGAGGCGGCCTCGGAGATCGCGAGATTACGGACTCCGGGCTGGACGCGCATGGTGCGGGCGTCGGGATCGATGTCGAGAATGCGGTTGAAACGCGACATGACCAGCAACACGCCCTGCTCAAGCGGCAGTGCACCCCCAGAGAGGCCGGTGCCGGCGCCACGCGTGACCACCGGGACGCCCAGCGCGCGGCAACGCTTGAGTAGCGTCTCCACTTGATCGAGCGTCTCGGGCAACGCCACCAGCATCGGTAGTACCCGATAGGCGGAGAGGCCATCGCACTCGAAGGGGCGCAGGTCTTCCTCGCGATGCAGCAGCGTCAGGCCGGGCGTCGCCGCTTGCAGATCGGCTAGCACCTCGGCCTTGTCGTTCTGTGGCAGCACTCCGTCGAGCGCCGCGTCGTAAAGAATGTTCATGGGAATTCCCCCGGACATCATGGTCATCTGACTCGGGCGATGGGTGACCGTGACTGTCAATCTGTGGGTTGGATGCGTCGCTGTTTCGCCTTGACGGCCCCGACCCAACCAAGTATCGATTTGATAATCTGGAAAGTATTTCCAATATACACTCTGAAAAGCATGATGGGTAGATAGGCGAAGGTGGCAAAAAGGGCAGGCGGAGTGCCGAATCGCCATCCCATTAGGTTAACGGATGAAGTAGCGAAAAGCCGCTTAGCGCAACAGGCCGGCTGGCTCAGGAGGAGGCCATGCGCATAGGCTTCCCCTCGTCTTCAATCACGCCGCTCAGCGAGGCGACTTCCAGCTTGTTGCACAGGTGATCGCGCAGAATCTGCCCAAGCAGTTTACCGTCTCGCTTCTTGAGCGCCGCCACCATGTTCTCGTGGTCCTCCACCGCCTGACGCCAGAAGCTGTCGGTCATCTTCTTGGAGTAACGCACGCGTTTTACTCGCTGACTGAGATTACTGTACATCTCCTGCAAAATTTCATTTTTCGAGGCCATGAGAATGCGCTCGTGTATTTGTTTATTGACCTCGAAATACGGCGTCAATTCCCGCTTGTGGTAATGCGACAACATCTGTTCGTGCAGTTCGCATATTCGCTCGATCTCGGCGTCGCTGATCTCCTGACAAGCCAGTTCGCCGGAAAGCCCTTCAAGTGCGCCCATCAGATCGTAGGTGTCCTTGACCATCTTGAGCGTCAATTGCACCACCCGCGCGCCGCGGTTGGGCAGCAATTCCACCAGCCCTTCCGATGACAGAACCTTGAGCGCCTCGCGAAGCGGCGTGCGTGACACCCCAAAGGTTTCACAGAGATGCTTTTCGGAGATTCGTTCTCCTGGTAATAGGTCGCCATGTTCGATCAGATCCCGGATGCGGTCCGCGACCTCCCGGTAAAGATTGCGATGTTGGATCTTGCTCATGGTCTGGTTCCTTCCGGATGCCATGCGTCTTGCGTGAGCCGCGATAGCGAGGCGTTGGCCGTTATCGTTGTCGTGAAACAATGAGTTGCCTGAAAACAAGCATTGACATCAAGTCTGACGACATTGATTAATGACTGCAAAAGGTATTATGAATTCAAAATTCTCACAAGGTCACTGACCAGTGGCATGGATGGCTCGCGTAGCGGGCCCGATGCGCCATTAGCGGTGCCGCTAAAGGAGCAACACGATGGCTGGCAAGGTATATCGCTGCAGCGTTCAACTGACCCGTGCGCATGGCAGGGCAATTCTCGAGGGAGCCTTTCTCAAGGCAAGGGAACTCGGCGCGGAACCTCTGACGGTCGTGGTGCTGGATGGCGGCGGCAATATCGTCGCGGCGGAACGGGAGGATGGCTGTGCGCCGCTGCGCTTTCCGGTGGCCCTAGGCAAGGCCTTTGCCGCGCTGGGCAATGGGGCGGCAAGCGGCGTGATCGGTGAGCGCAATGCCGAACGCCCCGCCTTTCTGGCCAGCGTGGCTGCGGTGTCGGGAGGACGTTTCGTGCCGGTGGCAGGTGGGGTGCTGATCCTCGACGCCCACGATCAAGTGATCGGTGCAGCGGGGGCCAGCGGTGCCTCGTCCCCGGAAGACGAGGGGGCGGTGATCGCGGGTATCGAGGCCGCTGGTCTCGCCTGGGGACTCGAGCCCGAGTGATAACAAATGAAATCCACTAACGGGGGCAACGAAAGCCAACGTCGTGTTGGTCGAGCCGTAGATCTAGGGCTAATTTCTTCTCGCTGGTAATCCCAAGTCATTGAGTCCCCTGTACTGTTTATTATTTCCGGTAATTTGACGACTAAAGTTCAATACCTAATTCTGCATTTTGAATTCAAATTGAACCCGTGACGGTCTGACTCTCCGCTTCGCCAGACGAAGGGAGACGACTCGGTCCGTAGGCGTAGCCTCCGGGCGATAGCATCGTTAGGGAGACTGCTCTTAGGGCAGTTTCCGCCCGGAGCAACTCGCGCACAACAACAAGCCAGCACTGGAGTATCCAATGAAAATGATCAAGACAGCATTCGTGACCGCTTCCCTCGCGTTGAGCATGACGCCAGGGCTAGGCATGGCCCAGACCGAGTTGCAGTTCGGTCACGTGGGCAACCCCGGTTCGTTGTTCGATACATCCGCGAATGAGTTCGCCAAGCGGGCCAACGAGCGACTGGGCGATGACTACGAGGTGCAGGTCTACGGCTCGAGTCAGCTTGGCGGCGACAGCTCCATGATGCAGAAGCTCAAGCTTGGCCAGCTGACCTTTACGCTACCTTCGACTGTGATGTCCTCGGTGGTAGATGAGTTCGGTCTGTTCGAGATGCCCTATCTGATTCAGGATCGCGACCACATGAAGCGGGTTATCGAGGAAGTTCTCGAGCCCGACCTCTATCCGCTGGCGGAAGAGGAGGGCTACAAGATACTCGCCGTCTGGGAAAATGGCTTCCGCCAGATCACCAACAACCAGCGGCCCATCAATACCCCGGAGGACCTGGATGGTTTGAAGCTGCGGACACCGAAAGGTGAGTGGCGGGTGCGCATGTTCGAGGAATACGGCGCCAACCCCTCGCCCATGGCGCTCTCGGAGGTCTTCACGGCGCTACAGACCGGTACCATGGACGGTCAGGAAAACCCCCTGGTGCAGATCTACTCCCAGAAGTTCCAGGAGGTACAGGACTATCTGTCCATGACCAACCACGTCTACACGCCTGCCTATGTCGTGGTCTCCAAGAGCCATTGGGAAGACCTGCCGGAAGACGTGCGTGACGTGCTCGAGGAGACGGCCCAGGAAGTCCAGGACTTCGTCTACGAGACGGCCGCCAAGCAGGACGAAGAGCTCCTTAGCGAGATGGAAGCGGCCGGCATGCAGATCAACGAGGCCGACAAGCAGGCCTTCATCGATGCCAGCGGCCCGGTCTACGAGCTCTTCGACGAGGAAGTCGAAGGCGGCGGCGACCTGGTCGATCGTGTGCTGGCGCTCGGTGAAGAAGGCTGAATCTCTCTGGCGACTGAACCCCTCTGAACCAACCCATGGACCGCCCCGGCCGGGCGGTCCTTCCTCTGCTCGACGGAGTGGCTTTAATGTCCCTTGTGAAACTTCGATCCGGCTTCGAGTGGCTGCTCGAGGTCATCACCATGTTTCTGGTGGTTGCCCTGACGGTGGTCGTGCTGCTCGGCGTCAGCTTCCGCTATGCCGGCAATTCCCTGGGGTGGTACGACGAGGTCGCCGCCGTGATGTTGGCATGGGTGACCTACTACGGCGCCGCTCTCGCCGCCCTCAAGCGCGCCCATATCAGCGTTCCCGGTTTTGTCTATTCACGCCCACGGGCTGTGCGCATGGTGCTGGTCGTGCTCGGCGAGGCCATCACCATTACCTTCTTCGTGCTGCTCGCCATCTATGGCGTCCACGTCATCGGCGTGCTCGGCGGCTCTACCCTGGTCAGCGTACCGATCCCGATCGCTCTCACCCAGTCGGCTATTCCCATTGGCGCGGCGCTTTTTGTCATCGCCGAGCTGCTTAACCTGCCGGACATCCTGCGTGAAGCCTGGGATGGACGGAAGCCCCCCTCGGAGCAGGATATTGTGGAGGAAATGCAATGACGACGGCTTTGATCCTGCTGGCCGGGCTGGCCATGATCTTCATCAATATTCCCATCGCGGTGGCCCTGGGGGCGGTGTCCATCATCGCCATGCTGGTGATGCAAGGCACGAACAGCCTGCTCGGCTTCCCGCTGGTGCTGTTCGAGGGTGCGACCAAGTTCCCGCTGATCGCCATACCGTTGTTCGTCCTGGCCGGCGCCATCATGAACACCGGCGGCATCTCCCGACGGCTGATCGACTTCGCCTCCGCACTGCTCGGCTTCGTTCGTGGCGGCTTGGCCATGGTGAACGTCGGCACCTCGCTGTTCTTCGCCGAGATCTCCGGATCTGCCGTGGCCGACGTGGCCGCGCTTGGCTCCATCCTGATTCCGGAAATGAAGCGCAAGGGGTATCCAGCCCCGTTCGCCGCCGCCATCACGTCTTCCTCGGCGTCGCTTGCGATCATTATCCCGCCTTCGATCCCGATGATCCTCTATGCCGCCATGGCCGATACCTCGGTCGTGCAGCTTTTCGTTGCCGGCATCGTGCCGGGCTTGGTCGGTGGGCTGTTGATGATGGTGCTCGCCTGGTACTTCGCGGTCCGCTATAACTTCCCCGTGGAGCAGACTTTCAAGCTGAGCCGGGTGTGGGCCACCTTCAAGGCAGCGGGCCTTGCCTTCTTGCTGCCGATGATTATTCTGGGTGGCATCTTCGGTGGCTTCATGACCGCCACCGAAGGTGCCGCGCTGGCGGTGCTGGCCGCGCTGCTGATCAGTTTCCGCTACGGCGAGCTGCGGTGGAAGAAGCTACGCGCGGCCATGGTCGAGGGCGGTGTTCAGACCGCCGTGGTCATGCTGTTGGTGGCGAGTTCTGCATTGCTCGGCGATTTCCTCACCCGCGCCCAGCTGCCGCAGATGTTGGCGGGGATGATCGGCGACTTCACCAGCAACAAGTACGCGGTGCTGGCGTTGCTCAACGTCTTCCTGCTGTTGATCGGCATGATCCTGCACTCGGCGGCGGCGATCATTCTTACCGTACCCATTGTCATGCCGTTGGTAATGATGGTCGGCATCGATCCCGTCCACTTCGGCATGATCGTGACGCTGAACCTGGCGATCGGCCAGCAGACTCCCCCGGTGGCAAGCGTGCTGATGACCGCCTGCTCGGTGGCCAAGGCGGACATCTGGGATGTGTCCAAGACCAATCTGCCATTCGTCGCCCTGCTGTTCGTGCTGCTGATGCTGGTGACCTACGTGCCGATCTTCCCGATGGGCCTGGTGGAACTATTCTACCGTTGAGCCCGATAGATTCTTAGGAGGACACGCTTATGTCCGACGAGGCGCTGATTTTACGGCGGGAGGGACATCTCGCCTGGATCGGCTTCAACCGGCCCGCGAGTCGCAATGCCATGACGTGGGACATGTACAACGCCCTGGAAGCCAGCTGCTCGCAGCTGGCCGAGGACGACAGCGTGCATGCCGTGGTGCTGCACGGCGTCGGTGGCGAGGCCTTCGTGGCAGGGACCGACGTCACGCAGTTCGCTGACTTCACCAAGCCCGAGGATGCCCTCGACTACGAGCGTCGCATCGAGCGGGTAGTGAGTGGTCTTGAAATCCTCAACAAGCCGACGATTGCGATGATCGAGGGTTTCTGTGTCGGCGGTGGCGCGGCGATCGCCATGGCCTGCGATTTCCGCTACTGCACGCCGTCGCTGAAATTCGGGGTGCCGATTGCCAAGACCTTGGGCAACACCCTGTCGATCACCAATGTATCGCGGCTGATCGATATGGTGGGCGTCGCACGCACCAAGGAAGTGTTGATGCAGGCGAAGCTGTTTACCGCCGACGAGGCCTACCAGGCGGGGCTGGTCAACAACGTCTACTCGCCCGAAACCATTGCCGATGAGGTCATGGCGATTGCCAATGAATTCGCGACGCGTGCGCCGCTGACACTCCAGGCCAGCAAGGCGCTGGTGGGACGCGTCCAGGCCCAGCGTCGTGCGTCACTCGAGGCGGGTGACGACTGGGTCACCGCCTGCTACATGAGCGATGACTTCAAGGCGGCCGTCGACAAGTTTGTCTACAAGACGCCTTTCGAATGGTCGGGTCGTTAAGTCATCCAGAAGGGAGTACAGCCAATGCTGCCACTACAGAACGTCAAGGTGCTGGACATTTCGCAGATCATGGCCGGGCCATACTGCACCATGGTGCTGGCCGACATGGGAGCGGAGGTCACCAAGGTCGAGAAGATCCAGGGCGGTGACGACAGCCGCCAGATGGGCCCCTATATCAACGACGAGTCGACCTGTTTCTCGCAGATCAACCGTAACAAGAAGAGCATCTCGCTCAACCTGAAGGACGACCGGGCCAGGGAGATATTCTATCGCCTGGCCAAGGACGCCGACGTCATCGTCGAGAACTATCGCACCGGCGTGACCAAGTCGCTTGCGATCGACTACGACACCATCAAGGCGATCAATCCCGGCATCATCTACTGCTCGATTTCCGGTTACGGCCAGACCGGCCCCTACAGCCATCGTGGCGGCTTCGACCTGGTCGCTCAGGGCATGACCGGGCTGATGTCGATGACCGGCGAGAAGGGCCGGCGCCCGCTCAAGACCGGCATTGCTGTTTATGATATCGGCGCCGGCATCACGGCGGTGTACTCGATTCTCGCGGCCTATATCCACAAGACCAACAGCGGTGAAGGCCAGCACATCGATATCGCCATCACCGAGTGCGGCTTGCCCTGGTTCGCCTGGGAAGCGGCGGCCTACTTCGGCGAAGGCACGGTCCCCGAGCCGACCGGCTGGCGGCATCGCGTGTCGGCGCCCTATCAGGCGGTCAAGGCCAGCGACGGCTACATCATGCTGGGCTGCGCCAATCAGCGTACCTGGGAGCGTTTCTGCCAGGACGTGCTCGAGCGCGAGGACCTGATGGCCGACCCTCGGTTCCTGACCAATTTCGACCGTGGCCAGCATGTCGAGGAACTCGAAGCCGTGCTGGAAGCGATCATGGTCGACCGGGAGATGAACCATTGGCTGGCGCTTTGCGACAAGGCGGGCGTGCCGGCCGGGCCGATCAACAACTTCGCCCAGGCCATGCAGGACGAGCATTACCTGGCGCGCGGCATGGTGCAGGAAATGGATCACCCGGTGATCGGCAAGATGAAGACCATCGGCTTTCCGAGCAAGTTCTCGCGTACGCCCTCGCAGATCCGCAGCCCTGCGCCCCTGTTTGGTCAGCATACCGACGAAGTGCTCGACACCCTGGGCTTCACGCCCGAGCAGTTGGAAACGCTGCGGACCGAGGGCTGTATCAAGTAAAAAAATTTTTGGCGCATTTTGCATTCATTATCAAAAGTACAAGATTGCCTCTGGAGAGATCACCATGTTGAAGCTCGATTATCATCCGTCCGGCCGTCATTTCCTGCAGATCCCCGGCCCGTCGCCGGTCCCGGATCGCATCCTGCGCGCCATGAGCCTGCCGACCATCGACCACCGGGGCCCCGAATTCGGCGCCCTGGGGCGCGACCTGCTGGACAAGATCAAGCGGGTCTTCAAGACCGGGAGCCCGGTGATCATCTACCCGGCCTCAGGCACCGGCGCCTGGGAAGCGGCGCTGATCAATACCTTGTCGCCGGGCGACCGGGTACTGATGTTCGAGACCGGCCACTTCGCGACCCTGTGGCAGAAGATGGCGCGTCGTCTGAGCCTCGAGCCCGAGTTCCTGGGCCTGCCGGGCGCTGAAGGCTGGCGTCATGGTGTACAGGCGGACATGATCGAGGCACGCCTGAAGGAGGACACGAAGCATGAGATAAAGGCGGTGTGCGTGGTGCACAACGAGACCTCGACCGGTGTCACCAGCGATATCGCCGCCGTGCGTCGCGCCATCGATGCGGCCGGCCATCCGGCACTGCTGATCGTGGACACCATCTCCGGCCTGGCCAGCGCCGACTATCGCCACGACGAGTGGGGCGTCGACGTGACCGTCTCGGGATCGCAGAAGGGCCTGATGTTGCCGCCGGGGATCAGTTTCAACGCACTCTCCGACAAGGCGATCGCCGCCAGCGCCAAGGCGCAACTGCCAAAGAGCTTCTGGGCATGGGATGAGATTCTCGAAGCCAACAAGAATGGCTACTGGCCCTACACGCCCAGCACCAATCTGCTCTACGGCCTCAACGAGGCGCTCGACATGCTGGAGGAAGAGGGGCTCGAGAACGTGCTCGCTCGCCATCAGCGCTGGGCGGCCGGGGTGCGCTGTGCCGTCGAGGCATGGGGCCTGGAGACCCAGTGCCAGGATCCGAGCGTCTACTCGCCGGTGCTGACCGGAGTAGTGATGCCCGAGGGCATCGATGCCGACGAGGTGCGCAAGATCATCTACGAGCGTTTCGACCTGTCGCTGGGCACGGGCCTGGGCAAGGTCAAGGGCACGATGTTCCGCATCGGTCACCTGGGCGATTGCAACGACCTGACGCTGATCGCCACCCTGGGCGGCTGCGAGGCCGGGATGAAGCTTGCCGGCGTGTCACTCAAGGGCTCGGGCGTGACCGCGGCGCTCGATTACTTCGCCGCTAATCCCATGCATCGTGCAGGTTAACCGCTTGGCCTAGGTGAACGACTGAGGAGGGCGGCATGACGTCCCTGACCGAGAAGACTCAATCCCGCAATGCCAAGGTCAAGCCGGTCACGACACTGGCGGCACGGCTCGAGCGCGAACTGCAGGGCGAGGTGCTGTTCGACCAGGCGTCGCGGGGCCGCTATGCGACGGATGCCTCGATCTACCAGATCACGCCGGTCGGCGTGGTCATTCCCCGCCATCAGCGCGACCTGGCGCTGGCGCTGGACATCGCCCGTGACGCCAGGGTGCCGGTATTGCCGCGCGGCGGGGGTACCAGCCAGTGCGGGCAGACGGTGGGCGAGGCGCTGGTGATCGATACCTCGCGCTGGTTGGACCAGATCATTGATTTCGATGCCCAGGCCCGCACGGTGGTGGTCGAGCCGGGCCTGGTGCTGGATCATCTCAATGCCTGGCTGAAGCCCTATGGGCTCTGGTATCCGGTGGATGTCTCCACCAGTGCGCAATGCACCATCGGCGGCATGACCGGCAACAACTCCTGCGGCTCACGCTCGATTCACTACGGCAACATGG
Source organism: Halomonas jincaotanensis (assembly GCF_018448785.1). Lineage (GTDB taxonomy): Bacteria > Pseudomonadota > Gammaproteobacteria > Pseudomonadales > Halomonadaceae > Halomonas > Halomonas jincaotanensis. The sequence goes on from NZ_JAHCLU010000003.1 coordinate 73,477, forward strand.
TGCACAACGTGCTCGGCGTCGAGGCGACGCTGGCCGATGGCAGTGAGGTGAACTTCGGCTTCGTCGACGAGCTGGCCCCCGGGTCGCGCGAGCATCGACTGTCGGAGCAGGTCCAGGCGATTGCCGCACGTGTCGATCCCGAAATCCGCGAGCACTTCCCCAAGGTGCTGCGCCGCGTGGGGGGCTATAACCTCGATCTGTTCAACTGCCAGAATCCCAAGCCCTACGACCCCGACGGGCGCGCCAACCTGTCGCACCTGCTGGTCGGCTCAGAGGGCACCCTGGGCATGAGCCGGCGCATCAAGCTGCGTCTGTCGCCCTTGCCCGAGCACAAGGTGCTGGGCGTGGTGAACTTCCCGACGTTCTACCAGGCGATGGATTTCACTCAGCATATCGTCACGCTCGGCCCGACCGCGGTGGAGCTCGTCGATCACACCATGATCGAGCTGTCGCTGCAGAACCCGGCGTTCCGTCCGGTGATCGAGAAAGCGCTGATCGGCAAGCCCGAGGCGGTGCTGCTGGTGGAATTCGCCGGCCAGGACCGGGATGCGCAGCTGGCCGCGCTGCGTCGGCTCAGCGAATTGATGGGTGAGCTGGGATTGCCGGGGTCGGTCGTCGACATGCCCGAGGCCGCCGAGCAGAAGGCGCTGTGGAACGTGCGCAAGGCGGGGCTCAATATCATGATGAGCATGAAGGGCGACGGCAAGCCGGTGTCCTTCATCGAGGATTGTGCGGTGCCGCTGGAGCATCTGGCGGAATATACCGACAAGCTGACCGAGGTGTTCCACCGTTACGGCACCGAGGGCACCTGGTACGCCCATGCCAGCGTCGGCACCCTGCACGTGCGACCGATTCTCGACATGCGCCGCGACGGCGCCGAGAAGATGCGCGAAATCGCCGAGAAGGCCTCCGCGCTGGTGCGCGAGTACAAGGGCGCCTATTCCGGTGAACACGGCGATGGGTTGTGTCGCGGCGAGTGGGTGGCCTGGCAGTTCGGCCCCACGGTCAACGACGCGTTTCGTGAGATCAAGCAGCTGTTCGATCCCGACAACCGGCTCAACCCGGGCAAGATCGTCGACACGCCGAAGATGGACGACAAGCGCTATTTCCGCTTCGCCGAGAAATACCAGACGATTCCGCTGACCCCGGTGTTCGACTGGTCGGCGTGGAACGTCGAGCGCGACCCCCTGACCGGCGAGCAGACGCCGCCGGGCACCGGCGGCGATGCCACCCATGGCCTGGCGATGGCTGTGGAGATGTGCAACAACAACGGCCATTGCCGCAAGTTCGACGCCGGCACCATGTGCCCGAGCTATCGCGTTACCAAGGACGAGCAGCACCTGACGCGTGGCCGTGCCAATACGCTGCGCCTGGTGCTCTCGGGCCAGCTCGGCGACGAGGGCCTGGCCGGCGATGACGTCAAGGAAGCGCTGGACCTGTGTGTGTCGTGCAAGGGCTGCAAGCGCGAGTGTCCGACCGGTGTCGACATGGCCAAGTTCAAGATCGAGGCGCGTACCGCGCGGGCCAAGGCCAAGGGCCTGTCGCTGCGCGATCGCATGGTCGGCGAGATGCCGCGTTACGCGCCCTACGCCAGCCGGTTCCCGGGCCTGATGGGGGTCGTCGAACGGGTGCCGTTACTGTCTCGCCAGGTCAAGCAGGTGCTGGGGCTCGCCGAGCAGCGCTCGCTGCCGGCATTCGACGGCAACTTTCTGGCCGGGGCCGGCGAGACCGCTGGCCCCGCGGCCACAGGTCGCGAGGTGCTGCTGTTCGTCGATACCTTCAACAATTATATGGAAGGCGACAACGCCCGCGCCGCCAAGCGGGTGCTTGAAGCCGCCGGCTATCGGGTGCACCTCAATGTCAAAAAGGGCGAGCGCCCACTTTGCTGTGGGCGGACCTATCTCTCCTCGGGGCAGTTCGACAAGGCCAAGGCCGAGGCGAAGCGCACCCTCGATCACCTGATGCCCTTCGTCGAGCGTGGCGTGGCCATCGTCGGTCTCGAGCCGTCGTGCCTGCTCAGCATGCGCGACGAATTCCTGCAGTACGGCTTCGGCGAGCAAGCGCGGGCGCTCTCGGAATCGTCCTTCCTGTTCGAGGAGTTCCTGGTCAAGGCCCGCGAAGCGGACCAGCTGCCGCTGGAACTCAAGTCGCTCGGTCAACGGCGCGCGATGCTGCACGGTCACTGCCACCAGAAGGCCTTCGATGCGCTGCGTCCGGTCGAGAGGGTGCTGGGCTGGATTCCCGGCCTCGAGGTCGAGACGATCGAGTCGTCGTGCTGCGGCATGGCGGGGAGCTTCGGCTACGAGAAGGAGCACTATGAGGCCTCCATGAAGATGGCCGAGTTGTCGCTGCTGCCGGCGATTCGCGATCGCGGTGACGAGGCGCTGCTGGTCGCCGACGGCACCAGCTGTCGCCATCAGATCCATGACGGCAGCGGCCACACCGCAGTGCATGTGGCACGCGTGCTTGAGCAGGCCCTGTCATGATCGATCTTCGTAGTGATACCGTCACCCGGCCGACCGCGGCGATGCGCCTGGCCATGAGCCAGGCGCCGGTGGGCGATGACGTCTGGGGCGATGACCCCACCGTGGCCGCGTTCGAGGCGACGGTGGCCGAGAAAGCAGAGCTGCCCGCGGCGCTGTTCTTTCCCTCGGGCACCCAGAGCAACCTCGCCGCCTTGATGACGCACTGTCAGCGCGGTGACGAGTTTATCTGCGGCCAGCGGTCGCATATCTATCGCGATGAGGGCGGCGGGGCGGCGTCGCTGGGCGGCATCCATTCCCAGCCGATCGAGCATGCCGCGGACGGCAGCCTGCCGTTGGACAAGGTCCGTGCAGCGATCAAGGGACACGACATCCATCATGCGCGGACCCGCTTGATCGCCCTGGAAAACACCTTCCGCGGCAAGGTGATGCCCGAGGACTACCTGACCCGGGCGACCGGCGTGGCGAGAACGCACGGCCTGGCCACCCATCTGGACGGGGCGCGGCTGTTCAACGCGTCGGTCGCCAGCGGACGCTCGCTGGCATCGCTGTGCCGCGGCTTCGACACGGTGTCGCTGTGCTTCTCGAAGGGTCTGGGGGCACCGGTAGGGTCGCTGCTGCTGGGCGGTCGGGACTTTATCGCGCGGGCGCGTCGCTGGCGCAAGACGCTGGGTGGTGGAATGCGCCAGGTCGGCATGCTGGCGGCGGGTTGCCAGCATGCGCTGGACTATCAAGTCGAGCGACTGGCCGATGATCATCGTCATGCCCAGCAGTTGGCAGCGGGGCTGGCCAATATCGAGGGTGTCGAGGTGTTGGCCTGCGACACCAATATGGTATTCGTAAGCTTCCCTGAGGCACATTGCGGGGGGCTCGGCGAGTTTCTCGAGGCCCGCGGCGTGTTGATGGCGGTGTCGCCGGTGACGCGAATGGTGACCCATCTCGACGTGTCGGATGACGACGTTCGCCATGCGGTGGCAAGCGTCGAGGCCTATTTTTTACAATAACTGGTCACGATAGCTGGTCCACTCTGGCAAGGGGTCGGCGCCGCGGCAGATGGTTTCAGCAGAGTGAGCAAAAGGAGACAGAAATGGCGATCTACAAGTATGGCGACACGACGCCCGACATCCAGGACGACGTCTACGTCGCCGAAACGGCGGATGTCATCGGCAAGGTGACGCTGGCGCGCGGTGCCAGCGTCTGGTATCAGGCCGTGCTGCGCGGCGATACCGAGACGCTTTCAGTGGGTGAGGAGAGCAATATCCAGGACGGCGCCGTGCTGCATGCCGATCCCGGTTTTCCCACTTCGGTAGGCAAGGGCGTGACGGTAGGGCATCAGGCCATGCTGCATGGCTGCACGATTGGGGATGGCAGCCTGATCGGCATTCAGGCGGTGATTCTCAATGGCGCGGTGATCGGCAAGAACTGCCTGGTCGGGGCGGGGGCGTTGGTCAAGGAAGGCGCGAACTTCCCCGATAATTCGCTGATCATTGGTGCCCCGGCCAAGGTCGTGCGCGAGCTGTCACCCGAGGCCGTGGAAGGGCTGAGAAAGAACGCCCAAGGCTATGTCGAGCGCGGCCGATTGCATGCCCGGGAGCTCGAGCGCATTGGCTGACGCCTGGCGACTTTTGCAGGGTCTGAAACGACCCCGCCTCAATGTTGGATACTATAAAGCCCTCCGACGCGAGGGCTTTGTCTTGCCAGCTGGTCGAAGCTGCCGGGCCGCAGGCTTAGTGTACTCGGCAAGGGTATGCAGGGCCCAGTTTTGAGGGGAGCGCGGGTTGTACATCTGCTATAGTGAATTCATAATATTATATTAACATCGTCAACAAAAATATTGTCCTGTAGGTCGTTAGTGCAAATTGTCGCGTTACCCCTAAACGTTTGAAAAAAAGCCTTTTTGGATAATTCATTATGGACAAGATAAAACTGAACACCCTTCATGGTGAAGTGGCTGAGCGTATTCGGGACATGATTAACCAGGGAGTGCTGGCGCCCGGGATACGCGTGCCGGAAAAAGAGCTTTGCGAGCAGCTGGGGGTTTCGCGTACACCGCTCCGTGAGGCGCTCAAGGTATTGGCGTTCGAAGGCTTTGTTGAGCTGCTACCCAACCGTGGCGCGCGTGTCGCCAAGCTGACCAGGGCGACACTCCGGAACACCTTCGAGGTAATGCAGAGCCTGGAGGCGCTTTCAGGCGAGTTGGCTGGCGCGCGGGTGACCGAGGCCGAACTGACGAATATCGAAGCACTGCATTATCAGATGCTGTCGCATTACAAGAGCGGCAACATGCAAGAATATCTGTTGATCAACCAGCAGATCCATGAGGCCATCGTGGTGGCGTCGCAGAATGATGTCTTGATCGATGTCTACAAGAACCTCAACCATCGGGTGCGTCGCGTCCGCTTTACCGCCGAGTTGAGCAACGATTACTGGTCGAGGGCAGTGGGCGATCACGAGGCCATGGTCGAGGCCCTGCGCGCCAGGGATGGTGAAGCGCTGGGGGCCGTCCTGCGTCGCCACCTCAGAGACAAGGTGGAGATATCGGCCCTCGAGGATATGGCCGAATAGACCGTCTTGCACCAAGTAGCGCCTGCCTACTCGGCGTCAAACGCCGAACAGGTACAAGAAGCTTTCATGCGCTTTCTAGGGGTATATCCATACGGTAGAGGCGAACGGCATTGTCATGAAAGAGCTTTAGTCTTTCTGTCTCACCGAGCGACTCGGTGATGGTCATGAAACCATCGAAGAGGGTGGCGAAGGAGGCGACCAGGCTATCCACCGGAAAGTTGCTGGCAAACATGCAACGCTCGACGCCGAAGCAGTCGATCGTCTCGAGCACGACGCGACGATTCAGTTCCACCGTCCAGGGGGAATCGGGAAAGCCGATACCGGAGATCTTCACTGCGACATTGGGTTGCCGGGCCACGGCCGACATCGCTTCACGCCAACCGCGTAATCCTGCCTCGCTACGATCCGCCGGAAGCCCCGTATGGTTGATGATGATCTGGGTGTCGGGATAGGTCGCGGCGAGGTCGGCCGCTTCGTGGAAATGCCACCAGGGGCTCTGCAGGTCGAAGGAAAGACCGTGGGCAGCCAGCCGAGCGAAGCCGCGACGCCAGGTCGGATCCCCCATGGAACCCGGCGCGCCGGGCTCCACCTCGGTGGGAGATGACGCGGCGCGGGGCTTGTGGCGGATGCCGCGGACCCGTGGGTAGGTACAGTGAGCTTCCAATACCTCCTCGACATTCGGCTGGTCGAGGCGAGCCTGGGCCACCATCACACTGGGCAGCCCCTCACGTTCGGCCAGTTCATGGACCCAACGGGTTTCCTCCACCGGCGTTCTGGGGTCCCACTCCGTCTCGATGAACACCGAGCCGACCACTCGATGATTCGCCGTATCGCGTCGGTAGTCCTCCGGCAAGTAGTTGCGCCGGATGCGGCTGTAATCGCCATAGCGAAACGGAATCATCGGCTCGTCACAAAGCCATGGCAGATAGTTGCGCTCGAGGTCCCAGAAGTGCTGGTGGGCATCGATGATGGGGAGTGACGTCATGATCTGCGCTCCGGCGTGGCACCTTCCAGTAGCGATATGATGGCTGCGCCATCCAGCTCTCCCTTGCCTTGGGAAATCAGCATGCTGTAGAGGGAGTTGGCGGTACCCGCCATGGGCATGGAAACATTCAAGGCATTGGCGGCGTCCTGCAGCATATGCAAGTCCTTGAGAATCTGCCGAGCGTAGCCTCGCGGCTCGAAGTCGTTCTCCACCATGCGGGGCAAGAGGTCGTTGAGCAGGTTGCTGCCGGCATAGCCCGAGGAAAGGGCGTCGGGGATCTTGCTAACATCGATACCGAATTGGTTACCGAGATTGCAGGCTTCAGCGATCACGCAATAGTTGGATAGCACTAGTGCCTGGTTGATCAGTTTGGTGGCTTGTCCGGCGCCGACCTCGCCCATACGCGTGAATTTTCCGAGGGTGGTCATCAATGGCTCGACGGCGTCGATGGCAGCTTGCTCACCGCCGGCCATGATGGCCAAGCGCCCCTCGGCGGCGGCGCCGGGGCCGCCGGAAACCGGGGCGTCGACAAATTGCATGCCGGTACGCTCCAAGAGGGTTTGTGCCAGGCGCTTGGTGGTCTCGAGTTCGGTCGTGGAGTGGTCGACCACGGTCTTGCCTTGTCCCTGGGTGATCTCGACGATACCGCCCTCACCAAGGATGACCGCCTCCACGGCTTTGGTGGAGATCACGCACACCTGAATGATCTCGGCACGCTCGGCGACCTTGGCCGGCGACTCGGCAATCTCGACGCCCTTGGCCTTGGCGGCCTGGCAGCAGGCGTCGTCGATGTCGTAGGCGATAACGGAATAGCCACTTTCGACGAGACGCGCGGTAAAGCCGGCACCCATCTTGCCGAGTCCGATGAAACCGATAGGGGATGTAGTAGTCATTGTGTCGCTCCTTTGTGAGGTTTTCCGTGATTACGTCGTCCTGGCATCGTCCGGCGATGGCGTCAGTCCTGCCCCGAACAAGTCGGCCACTTCTCTCAACACCATCACGGCGGACTGGAACATGATCAAGGCACCACCGATGACGATGGTCATACGTGGCCAATAAAGCGAAAAGGTTTGGCTGGTGACCAGCTGGTTGCGGCCCAGCTCGACCAGCGCATGACCGGACTGGTAGACCTTGAGGGCAAAATAGAAGATCAGCAGGTGGATGGCGATGACGAACAGGCTCCTGAGCACTCTCGGCATTACATCGAGCAGGATTTCGACCTTGAGATGCGAGCCGTGGCGGATGCACACGGCCGCCCCCCAGAGCGCCAGGATCGGCAGTTGATACGCGGCGACCTCTTCGATCCAGGCGAAGGGCATGTGGATGATGTAGCGCAACAATACCTGGGCGAACATCAGCAGGAAAATGCTCGACATCACCACGACCAGGACGGCTTGCAGGGCCTTGTCCACCCAACCGGCCAACTGATCGACAGCAAGTACGAATCGCTTGAAAGAGTACCTGAGTGTCTGATGGCTCATATCAGATGCCTCCGAAGCCGAGGGCGCGAGGGAGTGCCTCGCTGAGGGCCGGAATCGCTACGATCAGCCCGGTCAACAGGACCTTGACCAGAATGAAGGGCCAGGCGTAACGACTGATTTCCGCCACCGACATATTGCCCACCAGCGAGGCCGTCAGCAGGGTGCCACCAAACGGCGGGGTGAGGTGCCCGACACCCAGGGCCGAAATGATGATCATGGCCGTCTGGACGTCGCTGTACCCCAGCTCCGTGGTAAAGATCGGGATGATGATCGGGCCCAGCAACAGCAGATTGGAGTTGCGGTCGATGAACATGCCCGCGATCAGCAGGATCAGAATGATCAGTGCCACGATCCCCATCGGCGATTGGGTGATCTGCAACAGGAAGTCCACCACCTGAGTGGGAATGTTGCGGCGCACCACGACATAGGAAAACATCGCCGCGACGCCCACCAGGATCGTGATGGCGGCGCTAGTGATAGCGGTTTGACGAAGGATGGGGATCAGGTCGCGAAACCGAATGGTGCGATAGATCGCCACCGTAACCACCAACCCGTAAGCCACTGCGACCGAAGCCGCTTCAGTGGCGGTGAAAAAGCCGCCGAGGATACCGCCGACCACGATGATGGGCATGCCCAGGGGAATTGCGGCCTTGAGAAAGGCGCGTCCCAGTTGGCGCATGCCTAGCCACTCGTGGGAGGGGATGCCGTAGCGCCATACCATGGCATAGGTCACCAGGCAGAACAGCAGGGTCAGCGTCAGGGCAATCGTCAGGCCGGCGGCAAACAGGGAACCGATCGAGACACCGAAGGCCGAACCGTAGATAATCAGCACGATGCTCGGGGGAAACAGCGGGGAGAGCGTCGCCGAGGCGGCGGTCAAGGCACCCGCGAAACCCCGTGGGTAGCCTTCCTTCTGCATCGCGGGAATCATCACCGGCCCCATGGCGGCGACATCGGCGTAGGCGGATCCGGAGATGCTGGAAAAGAACAGACTCGATGCGATATTGACCTGGGCGAGCCCCGCCTTGAAATGTCCGACAAGGGCGCGGGCGAGGTCCATCAGCCGATCGGTGAGACCCCCGCGGGACATGATCTCACCGGCAAGTAGAAAAAGGGGAATGGCGAGAAAGGTGAAGGATGTCATGCCATCGAACATTCTCAACGTGAGAATGCTCATTGTCGCGTCACGACCCGTTTCCCAGTAATGAATCAGTGAGGCCCCGGCCATCGCCATGAATACCGGCGCACCGATGACGATGAGCCCGACGAGGGCCAGAATCAAGAATAGTGGTATCACATGAGCTCCCGACCACGATCATGAGGCTGATCCCCTTCCCGACGGGGAAGGGGAGTAAAAAGCCATGGGAAACGACTTAGTTGGAATTAGAGCTCTTGATGCCGGCGATGCGTTCCCGGGTGCGCTCGAGCGCTGCCATGGTCGCCTCGATATAGGATTCGGGCACCTCTTCTTCGATGAACTCACGGGCCGCTGGAATGGCAATGTCCTGCCACTGGCTTAGCTCGTCGACGGTGGGCACATAGATCTCCTTGCCGGCCTCGGCCATCTTCTCCAGTGCCGTGTTATCGTCCTGGTAGCTGACCGCGTTGCTGGTGGTGGCCGCGATGATGGCAGCCTCGTCCACCGCCTGGCGGTGTTCGTCGGAGAGTCCCTCATAGAAGGCGTTGTTGGATACCAGCCACAGATATTCGTACATATGGCCTGTGAGGGAAACGTAGTCGGCGACTTCCATCAGGCCGGCGTCCCATGCCGAAGACAGGCCACCTTCCATGCCGTCGATCAGCCCGCTCTGCAGAGCTGAATAGCGCTCGGGTGCCGAGACCGTCACGATCTGCGCCGCGCCGAGTGCCTCGAACAGCTCCTGATGCAGGGGCACCGCCTGGGTGCGCATCTTAATGGCTTGCTCATCCAGGTCGTCCGGTGTGCGGATAGGCCCGCGAGTGGTATACAAGTGGCGGACCGAGTTCTCCATCAGCGCGAGCAGGCGCATGGTGTCGCCGCTTTCCTTCAGGAGCTCGTCGCGTGTCAACTGAAAGTATTCAGGGTCCTGTGGCAACTCCCAGAAGACGCTGCGCTCAGTAAACAGGAACGGCCAGCTGTGCACCTGGGCATGGGGAAAGATACTGGCAATGCCGCCAGCGCCTGGCAGATTGAATTCCAATTCGCCGAGTCGTAATTGATCGGTGATCTCACGATCTCCCCCCAAGGCGCCATGGCGTACCAGGTTGATGGTCAATTCGCCACCGGTCGCGGCTTCGACATGAGCCTTGAAGGCTTCAGCGGCCTCGACGCCATAGTTCTGGTGCGGGTGAGCCAGTGTGGCTTCTTGGGTTTGTGCTAATGCCAAGGGGCTTAATAATGCAGTGGCCGATAGGCCGAGAAACAGTGTAGTGGCGTGCTTTTTCATGATCATTGTTCTCCGTATGTTATGGTGCCATGTTGTGGCGGCTTTCCTGGCAGAAGACCCATCGCCCGGGGTGATGCTTCCTTGCGGGGTTTGGTTGGGCTCAGCGTCTCAACTAGTGCCCATCAATTATTATTATGTACTCATAATTCATTTTTGTGTGTTGCACTTTCGTCGGAAACCGTAGGCCTAATGGCTGAAATGATGTCGGCCCATTCGACAGGCGATGTCGAAGGCATGGCGCATGGCCTCCACGTTTGCTTTACCCTGTCCGGCAATGTCGAAGGCGGTGCCATGAGCTGGAGTGGTGATGGGGATTGGCAGACCACCTTGGACAGTGACGCCGCGTTCGAACCCCATCAGCTTCAAGGCAATTTGCCCCTGATCGTGGTACATGGTGACGACGCCGTCGAATTCGCCGTCCCGGGCGCGACGAAAGATGGTATCGGCGGGGAAGGGGCCCTGGGCGGCATAGCCGGCGTCACGGCAGGCGTCGATCGCGGGCGCAATGATGTCGATTTCTTCGCGGCCGCAGGTCCCGCCCTCGCCGGCATGAGGGTTCAATGCCGCCACCCCGATACGGGGCTGCTCGATGCCGGCGGCAATCAGCGCATCGTGTATCAGTTGGGTGGCACTGAGAATGCGTTCCGGGGTGACGTGGGACGCCGCCTCGGCGAGGGGAATATGCGAGGAGATACGCGAGGTCCAGAGATTGCCCAGGGTATTGAATTCGCAGACGGCGTTCTCGACACCCAGGTGGTCGACAAAAAAGTGCAGTTCATCCTCGTGCTTCAGTCCGCCCTGTTTCATGGCCAGCTTGTTAAGCGGGGCGAAACAGATCGCATCGATATGCCCGTCACTGGCGCCATCCATGCAAAGTGTCAGTACCTCGAGGACCGAGGCGCCGCAGAGACCACTGACGCGAGCGTATTCGACATCCTGTTGCTTGACCGTCGATGTCGGCAGCAATACCGGGCCTGACTGATGGCGAGCCTCGGCGAGGCTCGAGATTTCCGGTAGCTCATGCCGGGTACCGGCCACCCGCTGACCTTCTTCCCATAGCCAACGGTCACCGACGACCACAATGTTGGCTTGACCCACCGCGTCGCGATCCGCCAGCAGTTTGGCCACCAGTTCTGACCCGATGCCGGCCGGGTCGCCGAGAGTCAAGGCGATGCAGGGTTGTACTTGGGGCATGTTACGAACCTCCTCTGTGGGTGTGCTCATGTTTCCTGCCAGGCGTGGCCGTCAGGGTACACATGGCGGGACAGCGACTCCGGATACATGGTGATGCTGACTTGTCGCCATTCCGGGAGCCGCCTACCGTTGCCGAGGCCTCACTTTCGCGTCTGGCCTGTCAGGATGCTGACCAGCTCGGGCACCGTCGATTGGGCATGACCCGAGGATTCGGCATCGTCCAGTACCTGGTAAATCCCCGCGGCGGCACCCTGTGTGGCACCGGTATCCTTAGCCATGGCCAGATAGTAGCCCATGTCCTTGTGCGCATTGGCGATACTGAAGCGAAAGCCGCTGTCATCCCGCGAAATAATGTACGGGCGTAACCGCTCCAGGACGGTGCCCGCGCCGCCACCATGGGCCAGCACATCGACCAGTACCTCGGCCTCGATGCCGCCTTGTTCGGCGCACGCGGCGGCTTCGGCCAGTACCGTGGAAAAGCCGACCGAGACGAAGTTATGCAGCAGCTTCAGTTTATGACCCGCACCCACCGGCCCGGCGTGCGTGATGTTTTCGGCATAACTCTGCAGCAGCGGAAGCTGAGCCTCGAAGAGCTCACGGTCACCACCGACGATCAGGTTGAGCCGGCCCTCGGCGGCTTCCTTGGGGGTGCGCGTCATCGGGGCATCCAGGAAACGACCGCCTGCCGCTTCCACCGCCTCGGCGATCCGCAGGGTGGAGCTGGGTATCGCGGTCGAACAATCGATGACGACCGTGCCCGAGCGAAGACCCTCCAGGACGCCGCCGTCACTGAACAACACGTCTTCCACCTGGGGCGTGCCGGTCACACAGAGGATGATGATGTCGGAGTGCGAGGCGAGTGCCGCCCCGCTGGGGAAGGCGGTCGCGCCCTTGGCGACCAGATCCTCGACCGGTTGGTTGCCGGGATGTTCGAGGAAGTTCAAGGGCCAGTCATGGCGCTGGAGACTGCTGGCGATCCCGTGCCCCATCAAACCGACGCCGATCATGCCGACCCGCTGTTGCTTGCTGCTCATATGCTATGTCCTGTGTCGTTTGGCCGGTCAGAACTCAAAGACCACCCATGCAGAGATACTTGATTTCGATATAGTCATCGATACCGTACTTGGAACCCTCGCGGCCAATGCCGGACTCCTTGACCCCGCCGAAAGGCGCCAGCTCGCTGGAGATGATGCCCTCGTTGATGCCGACGATGCCACACTCCAGGGCTTCCGCAACGCGCCAGACGCGCCCCACGTCTCGTGTATAGAAGTAGCTGGCCAATCCCAGGGAGGTGTCGTTGGCCTGGCGAATCACGTCGCCTTCATCGCTGAAGCGCAACAGCGGGGCCACGGGGCCGAAGGTTTCATCGTGCATGAGCAGGGAGTCAGGGGAGACGTTCGTCAGGATCGTCGGCTGGAAGAAATTCCCCTGCAACTCGTGGCGTTGCCCGCCCAGGTGAACGCTAGCCCCCTTGGCCTTCGCATCCTCGATATGCTGCTCCACCTTTTCGACGGCCGCCGGGTTGATCAAGGGGCCAAGCGCTACCCCCTCCTCGAGGCCATTGCCGACTTTTTGCGCGCTGACGGCATTGGCCAGCCGGTCGGCAAAGTCGTCGTAGACCTTGTCGTGAACGAAAATCCGGTTCGCGCAAACGCAGGTCTGGCCGGTATTGCGAAACTTGGAGGCCATCACCCCCGCCACCGCCTGGTCGAGGTCGGCATCCTCGAAAATGATGAAGGGCGCATTGCCGCCCAGTTCCATCGAGACCTTCTTGACAGTTTTCGCGCACTCGCCGAGCAGCACCTTGCCAACCTCGGTGGAGCCGGTGAAGGAGAGCTTGCGTACGCGTGGGTTAGCGCTCAGCTCGCCCCCCATGACGCTTGCACTCCCCGTCACCACATTCAACACGCCCTGGGGCACGCCGGCCCGCTCGGCGAGTTCGGCCAGCGCCAAGGCCGAGTAGGGGGTGCTGGAAGCGGGTTTGACGACCACCGTGCAGCCGGCTGCCATGGCGGCGGCCGCCTTGCGGGTGATCATGGCGTTGGGGAAGTTCCAGGGTGTGATGGCGGCCACCACGCCGACGGGCTCCTTGGTGACGACGATGCGACGATCATTGGCATGGGCAGGGATGATGTCGCCGTAGACCCGCTTGGCCTCTTCACCGAACCATTCGATAAAGGAGGCGCCGTAGGCGATTTCCCCCCGAGCTTCCTGGAGGGGTTTTCCCTGTTCGAGAGTCAGGATGTGTGCCAGATCCTCCTGGTGTTCCATGCACAGGTCGAACCAGCGTCGCAGGATCGAGGCGCGCTGCTTGGCTGTCTTGACTTTCCAGAGGGGAAAGGCGCGATCGGCGGCGTCGATTGCCGCGCTAACCTCGTCCTTGCTCAACTTGGGCACGGTCCCCAATTGCTCATTGGTGGCGGGGTTGGTGACGTCGATGACAGCTTGCGTTTCGGCATCCGTCCAGCGCCCATCGATGTAGCAATGCTGCCGGAACAGAGCAGAATCATTCAGCTTCATTTTTTCTTCCTAAATGAGTATTGGTGAAATTAAATGAGAGCTCAGACCATCCAGTGAGGGTGATAAGGCTTGGCAGTGGTCAGGCAAGGGTTACACTCTTTCCATCATTGGGCTGTTAATCATTAATGTCGGGGCTACGCGAGTCCTGTTGATACCTTAATGTGCATTATGAATTCATTACTATGTATTATACTTTCGTCGCTGGCGTGCTTCTTTGGCAACCTTGAAAGAAATGCGTGCGTCGCGCAATGGATGGCATTGATCACCCTCCTGAGGAGGCTGAAAGTCACTGATACGAGGATTCCATGGGCGTCTCCGTCTCCACGGAAGGGGCATGGCTGGAGGTAGGGAACGAGGCGTCGACTAAAGTCTATGTTGAAAGAATGCATTATGTGTTCAAAATTACCAAAGCCTAGGTAGCATAAGGTATGCTAGGTCAAGAGCCTTCTCTTTGTGAGCGGGGCTGACTGTGAGCGAGCTGCTATACTTCACACTCATCGGCATCGAGAGTGAGGACAGGAAGTAAGACTGTTGCAGTCATTAAATATGATGAAAAAGCCACAACGACAATTTGGGTGAAAAAATGACCATAGTGAAACAGCTGGGTAAGGTTGCACTGTCAGGTGCGGTTGGTATTACGCTTATCAGCGGCAGCGCGAACGCTTGGGAACCCGACCGTAACGTGGAATTCATCGTTCCCTACAGTGCCGGTGGTGGTAGTGACATTAACGCCCGCATGCTAGTGGAAACATTTCGACAGAATGATCTCGTCGATCAGACTATCCTTGTCAACAACCGGCCCGGCGGTTCAGGCGCTGTTGGCAATAGTTACACCTACAACAAGGGTGACGATAACCATACCATCATGACCTTCAATGGTGGTCAGATGATGAGCATGGTGACCAACGACGCCGAGGTTCAACTGGAAGACTTGACACCTCTCGGCACCCTGGCGCTCGATACTCTACTTCTGGGCGTAGCCGCCGATAGTGATGTCGAAGACCTCGAGGGCCTGATAAAGAAAGCTGAAGAGGACTCGGATGGTATCTCGATCGGTGGTGCGGGCCGAGGGGGTGAAGACCATCTCGCTTTCGCCATGATCAATTCCACTCTGGGAACCGATTTCCAGTACGTTCCCTTTGGAGGCACGGGTGAGGTGACGTCCGCCTTGCTGGGTGGTCATATCGATGCCGCCGTCTATAAGCTTGGATCGCGTATGGATCCGAGTCAGGTACGCAGTCTTGCAGCGCTTTCCGAGGAAAGGCTGGAAGCGCCTTACGATGACGTACCGACCTTTGCCGAGCTTGGCCATCCGGATATTCAGCTGATGATATTCCGTGGTTATGCGGGGCCCCCCGAGATGTCGGACGAAGCCATCGCTTATTGGGAAGGCGTTCTGGAAAAGGCGTCCGAAAGCGAGCAGTGGAATAAGGACTATATCGAGAAGAATAATTTGATCGGCACTTTCATGGGAGCCGAGGAGAGCGCCGAGTTCTATAGTAAAGAGAAGGCTCGCTATTCTGAGAAGTTCAAGGAAGTGGGTATCATCGAGTGATGTTTCGGGCGGCCCTGTGTGGTTTTACTGCCAGTGGCCGCCCATTTTATTCTGTATCGTTAAAGCGCTTGAATGCTTTAGGCTTTCATGGAAATTAGGGGAGAAATGAGTGTGGGAGTAAAGCGATCTCCTGAAAGAGAGGGCCTTTCCTGGCTGCCGGCTTTAGTCACTATCGGAATCGTGGTAATGGGGCTTTGTTGGGCAGCATTCGGTATCTTCAAGTACGGCGTCTGGGTGAATAATGGTCCCGGTGGCGGTTTCTTTTCAGCGGTAGCAGGCATCGGCGCAGCTTCACTTGGCATTTATGAATTCTTTTTCTCTCCCGTCAGGGCCAAACCCATTGGAGGGAAGAGTCTGTGGCCAGCGGCCGCCATGGCCTTGGCGATATTGTGTATTCCTTTGCTCGGCATGGTCCTGTCCATGTCAGCCTTCATCCTGCTATGGATTCTTCTGGTTGAGAAAAAGTCCTGGAAACAATCGATTCTCACCGGTATTGGCGCTGGGGTAGCGCTGTATCTTCTGTTTGGCCTATGGCTGAAGGTTCCTTTTCCTCAAGGCTTGTTCCTTGAGTTGTTGCGATAATAAGGTAAGTCTCCCATGGATATCCTTCAATCCTTGATGTCGGGTTTCGCGACGTCGCTGACCTTCTCTAACATACTCGCCGCTCTTGTCGGGGCCGGCCTGGGTATCGTGATCGGAGCGATACCGGGTCTGGGCTCCGTGACCGGCGTTGCCCTGTTGTTGCCGCTGACATTCCAGATGGATCCTATCACCGGCATTATCATGCTGGGTGCCGTATATTACGGTTGCATGTATGGGGGGTCCTACAGTGCCATCATGCTCAATATACCCGGTGATGCGCCGGCTGTCGTGACGGCCCTGGATGGTTACCCGCTGTCAAAAAAGGGGCAGGCCGGCAAGGCACTATTTACCGCGAATATTTCCTCCTTCATTGGCGGGACCATTGGTATCGTCATGCTGACGTTCATGGGCGCCGCATTGGCTAAGGTCGGGTTGATGTTTGGCCCTGCGGAAGTCGCGGCGCTGGTGATTCTTGCTCTGTGCTCCATTGGCTGGTTGCTGGGGGACAGTCCCAAGAAGGGCCTGATTTCCACGTTCATTGGCATCATGCTGTCGATGATAGGCATTGGTTTGGCATTTGGTCAGCCAAGGTTCACCTTTGATTCGATGTATTTGTTGAATGGTGTCTCTTTCATTCCATTGGTCATTGGCATGTTTGGCTTTAGCCAGGTGCTGGAAATGATGGTCAACAGGGTGGATGCCGCCGGCTTGATGACAAAGCTATCGCTTCGCGAGAGCTTATTGGACCGTAGCGAATTGCGCCGCATCATACCCGTGTCCCTTCGCTCCGGTGTGCTGGGCAATCTGGTGGGTATCCTACCAGGCGCAGGGGCCACAACGGGGTCTTTCCTGGCCTATGTGCTTGAAAAGAAGGTTGGCCGGTACGGTGCCGAGATGGGAACTGGCAGAATCGAGGGGGTTGCGGCTTCCGAAGCAGGTAACAATGCTGCCGCCGCCGGATCTTTCGCTCCTCTGCTTTCCTTGGGTATTCCTGGGTCTGGAACAGCCGCCGTGCTTCTTGGCGGTTTAATGATGTGGGGAGTGCAGCCAGGCCCGATGCTGTTTCAGAACAGCCCGGATTTTGTCTGGGGGCTAATTTCTTCCATGTATCTGGGTAATGTCATGGCGGTATTGGCAGCACTCGCCATCATTCCCTTCCTGGTAAAATTGTTGCGAGTTCCCCCGGCCTTCATGATACCGGTCATTGCCGTGGTCTGTGTGGTGGGCTCCTATAGTGTCAACAACAGCATGTTCGATGTGTGGTTCATGCTGGGCGCAGGCGTGATCGCCTTCTTCATGAATGTCGCAAAGTATCCGGTAGCGCCGCTACTGCTGGCATTCGTATTGACCCCCAGGCTGGAAACTAGCCTTCGTCAGGCGTTGGACATTTCGCGTGGGGATCTGTCGATCTTCCTCGGTAGCCCAATTGCGGCAACACTTTTGTCCATCACACTGCTTTTCTTCTTATATCCCTTGATAGCCAAGCTGGTCAGGACATTGGTAAAGAAACGGCAGACGGCAAAGTAGCGTCTTGATACCGGTACATTACGAGAGCTGGCTTTTGCCCCTGGCGTGGCGAGACGTTTTACCTCGCCAAGCCAGGGGGGGCTAACCTTCAAGCAGTGGCAGAGGTCGGAGGTCTCGGTCAGGCCTACGATGCTTATCCTCGCTCCATCCCCATCCCCCATGACGGTCACTTCACGAGACAGACCAAGCTCTCTTGTCGGAAGCATGATGTCAGTTCCTTGAATGATGGAATGAAAGTGACGCGCTGATAAGCATCTCTAGTTATAACTCTCTGAAATAAATAAATTTAATGTTGCCTTTCTCGCAAAGGTCTAGACAAAGGTCTATATTGAAAAAATGAATTATGAGTTCATTATTACGTTTAGGTGGATGCGATGCCCCGCTTCGTGCTCGTCATCCAACAATCAAGACTCGCGGATAAGGAGAATGGGTGATGAGTTCGACGGATGAGCTGTTGTACGAAAGAGAGGGGCGCGTTGCCTGGCTATCCTTCAACCGCCCTAAGGTTCGAAATGCCATGACCTGGGGAATGTATGACTCACTCGAGCGCATCTGTCTCGAGTTGAATGAAGATCCCGAGATCGATGTCGTGGTGCTGCGCGGAAGTGGTGGCGAGGCGTTTGTCGCGGGTACTGATATCAAGCAGTTCAGTTCGTTTTCTCAGGCACAGGATGCCCTGGATTACGAGAATCGTATCGATAGGGTCATGGCAACCCTGGAGTCGCTTTCAAAGCCAACGATTGCCCTGATCGAGGGCTTCTGTATTGGGGGTGGCGCGGCCATCGCCATGGCTTGCGATTTTCGTTATTGCACACCGGATCTCAAGTTCGGGGTGCCTATCGCCAGGACGCTAGGTAACTGTGTCTCGATGAATAACGTGTCGCGTCTGGTCGACCTGGTAGGTCCCGCAAGAGCCAAGGAGGTCCTGATGCTGGCCAGCATCATAAAGGCCGACGAGGCGAAACAGTCAGGCCTGGTAACTGGCGTCATCGACCATCAGGACATCGAAAACGAAGTCAGGCGTGTCACTGAAAAGCTCCAGAGCTTCGCTCCCTTGACGATTCGTGCTTCCAAGGAGGCCATTCGACGCTGTCAGAAGTACCGCTCTCCTGAAGATGGGCAGGATGAGGACCTTATAGCGCTTTGCTATACGAGTGAGGACTTCCATGGCGCTGTCGATGCGTTCATCAACAAGACGACCCACACCTGGCGCGGAAGATAATTCCGTCTATTTGAACAAGAGGTATTGAAGCATGCTTCCCTTGACGAACATGAAAGTTCTGGATATTTCCCAGATCATGGCCGGTCCCTACTGCACCATGGTGCTGGGCGACATGGGGGCTGAGGTCATCAAAGTCGAGAAGAACGGCGGTGATGATAGTCGACAAATGGGCCCTTATATCAATGATGAGTCCACCTGTTTCGCGCAGATCAACCGTAACAAGAAGAGCATCTCGCTCAACCTGAAGGAGGAGGAGGGGCGCGAGCTGTTCTATCGTCTTGCCGAGACCGCCGATGTCATTGTCGAGAACTACCGTCCTGGTGTCGCCAAGTCGCTCAAGGTCGATTACGAGACCATCAAGGCATTCAACCCGGGCATCATCTACTGCTCCATTTCCGGTTATGGCCAGACGGGGCCCTACAGTCACAAGGGCGGTTTCGACCTCGTGGCTCAAGGCATGTCGGGCCTGATGTCAATGACCGGGGAGCCGGGGCGTCGTCCCTTGAAGACCGGTATCGCCGTCTACGATATCGGCGCTGGCATCACCGCAACCTACTCGATTCTGGCGGCCTATATCCACAAGATGAACACCGGTGAGGGGCAGTTGGTGGATGTCTCCATCGCCGAAAGTGGCTTACCCTGGTTTACTTGGGAGGCGGCAGCGTATTTCGCCGAGGGCACTATCCCCGAGCCGACTGGCTGGCGTCACCGGGTATCGGCTCCCTACCAGGCGATCAAGGTCAAGGACGGCTATATCATGCTGGGCTGTGCCAATCAGCGCACCTGGGAGCGCCTGTGCCATGAGGTGATTCATCGTCCGGACCTACTCGACGAGCCACGCTTTGCCACCAATTATCTGCGCGGTCAGAACGTCGAAGCCCTGGAGACGATACTGGAAGAGATCTTCGTGACGCGTGACAAGCACGTCTGGCTGGAGGCTTGCGATAAGGCGGGGGTGCCGGCGGGCCCGATCAATAACTTTGCCCAGGCCATGGAGGATCCTCACTATCAGGCGCGTGGCATGATCCAGGAGATGGAGCACCCGGTCATCGGCACGATGAAGACAATTGGCTTTCCCGGTAAGCTTTCGCGGACGCCTGCGCAGATTCGTCGACCTGCCCCGCTCTACGCTCAGCACACCGATGAAGTCCTCGACCAGTTGGGCATCGACAAGTCGCGTTGCGATGCGCTCCGGGAACGTGGCGTCATCAAGTAATTTCAATAAGCGCCTCTGTCGTCGACCTCACCGACGTCAAGATGGTCACGAACCTCTTCTGAGAGATGGCCGTGGAAGAACTGGCGCGATTAAAGGAAAAGGGCGCGGCCGGAGGGATCGTAGAGTTCGAGACGGCCGGCACCATTCCCAAGACCTCGAACGCATCGGCTGACACCTTCTCCAGCCTTTCAGTAGAGAAACCAGCAAAGCAAACAAAAACCGCCCCCACGGCCTGGCCGTGGGGGCGGTATCATCTTGCGGCTGGAATTCAGCCCGTCTGCATCAGCGGATCGGAAACGCCGATTACGTAGAACGCCACCAGCCCGATGATCCCCGAGAAGATCAGGTAATAGAGCGTCGGCAGGATGGTCTTGCGGAGGGTAATGCCCTCTCGGCCAAGCAGACCCACGGTGGCGGAGGCGGCCACCACGTTGTGGATGGCGATCATATTACCCGCAGCGGCGCCGACAGCTTGCAGCGACACCATGAAGGCGGTAGAGATGCCTAACTGCTCGGCGATGCTGAACTGAAACTCAGAAAGCATCAGGTTCGAGACGGTATTTGAGCCGGCAATGAAGGCACCTAGACCGCCCACGGCCGGGGCGAAGAACGGATAGACACCGCCCACCCCATCAGCAACCAATCGCGCCATGGCGACCGGCATGGACACCAGATCCGCGGCATTGACTCCTGAATTGATGAGGATCCGCACCATGGGGATGGTGAAGATCAGCACGAAGCCGGCGCCCAGGATGGTTCGCGTCGATTCGTTGAAGGCCTCCTTGAGCTCACCCAGCTTCATCCGGTGGAGCAGGGTCGTCAGCAGGACCACCATCAGCAGGATCCCACCGGGCAAGTAGAGAGGCTGGATACTGCCCGAGACACCACTCTCACCGAGGATATCAGTCCAGCCGAAGCTCAGGGACGTCAGCAGCTCACGGAATGGATCGATCGTCCGGGATGCAACCAGGATAACCGCCAGCAACACATACGGAACCCAGCCCATGAAGGTGGAGATCGGCGCCTTGCCAGTAATATCATCGAGCTTGATCTCCAGCTTTCCGATCCACTCGTCCGGCCAGGAGGTACGCTCGGGGAAGTCCCAGTTCTTGCTGGGCAGCAGGAAGCCTCGACGAGCGGCCGGCACCACAATGGCCAGGCCGACACCGGCACCGATCATCGACGGGAATTCCGGTCCGAGCAGTACGCCAGCCAGCATGTAGGGCACCACGAAGCAAACACCGGTGAAGAGGGCAAAAGGAGTGATGTCCAGGCCTTCCTTCCAGGATTTGTTCGCCCCGAAGAAGCGCACCATGATCACCACCATTATCAGCGGCATGAAGACCCCGACGATGCCGTGTATCACGGCGACCTCGGCGCCGATCAAGTGGAAGTATTCCTGCCAGGTGCCGCCTCCGGCTTCCAGTGCCTCGGTGATGCCGATTCTGTCGATGCCGCCACTGACCCCGACCACGATGGGTGTGCCCACCGCGCCGAAGGAGACCGGCGTAGACTGAATCATCATGCCTACCACCACGGCCGCCAGTGCCGGGAAGCCCAGCGCGACCATCAGCGGCGCCGCGACGGCCGCGGGTGTGCCGAATCCCGAAGCACCCTCGATGAAGCAGCCGAACAGCCAGGCGACGATCAGGGCCTGGACGCGACGGTCGGGACTGATACCCGAGAAGCCGTTGCGAATGGCCTTGATGCCCCCCGAATGCTTGAGGGTATTAAGCAGCAGAATGGCACCGAAAATGATCCACAGGATCGAGACGGTGAGTATCAGCCCCTGGAAGGTCGAGGCCAGCACACGGCTGAAGCTCATCTCCCAGGCGAGCAGGGCAATGATGGCGGTAACCACGAAGACCACCGGCATGGCGACCTTGGCGGCCATGCGAAAGCCGATCAAGAGCACGCCAGCCAGTAACAGAGGCACAAAGGCGAGTAATGCGAGTGTCGTTTCGTTCATGGAGAACTCCCTTCAATATGTCCTTTTAGTGTATGAGGGAAAAGCAAGTGTTTTCGCTGCCACTGCGGGGCATGGCGAGGCAGCGACTATAATCGTAAATATGCGGCATAAACATTGTTGGATAATTGGTATTACCAATATTTTGTTAGTGCAAGCTGAGCTAGAGAGTCTTTGGATGCGTTTAATTTCATTAACTTGCGTCAGACTTATGATAGTAGAGCGGTGGAGGTATCGCTTTGGCATTAGACCAATGGACAATGGGCTGGCGCATTTGCTTATCCCGTTGGCGCCAGGGGTAAAGCCTGTCACTATCGACTTACGACCAATCGACGACGAGAGGAAACAGCATGGCCCGGGTACTTTATGATCTGTGTGGTGTCGATGAAGGACTGCGCTTCTCCCCCTTCTGCTGGCGCGTCAAGTTTGCCCTGGCCCACAAGGGGTTGGACATACAGACGCGTCCGTGGCGCTTCACCGACAAGCAAGCTCTCGCCTTCACCGATCACGACAAGGTTCCGGTGCTGGTTGATGGCGACAACGTGGTGACCGAAAGCTTCGATATCCTTCGCTACCTGGATCGCACCTACCCCGAGGCGCCACTGCTCGGTGTGGGCACTGCCGTGGACCGCGCACGCTTCATCCAGCATTACGCCGAGCGTGCTCTGGCGCCGGCCATGTTGCGTACTATCATCATGGATCTGTTCAATGCCGTTCATCCCGACGACCGCGACTACTTTCGTGAGACGCGCGAAAAGCGTTTCGGTCGCACGCTCGAGGAATTCCATTCCCCGTCCAAGGGGCTTGCCCAACTCGATGCGGCCCTCGAGCCGCTGCGCGGCCATTTGAAGGAATCCGATTTCATTGACGGTGAGGCGCCGGCCGCGGCCGACTATCTGGTGTTCGGCAATTTCATGTGGGCGCGCTGTGTCTCCAGTGCCGACCTGATTTCCAACGCCGATCCCGTCTACGCCTGGGTCGAGCGCATGCTGGATATTCACGACGGCCTGGGCCGCCAGGCCATGCGTATCACCGATATCGATGGCGCCTATCGCTGACAACCCACGCTTCCCCTTCCGCCACAGGAGTCGCCATGATCGATCTCTATTACTGGACCACCCCCAATGGCCACAAGGTCTCGATCTGTCTCGAAGAGGCGGGACTCGACTACGCCGTGAAGCCGGTGCAAATCGGTCGTGGCGAGCAGTTTTCGTCCGAGTTCCTGTCCATTTCGCCCAACAACCGCATCCCGGCCATCGTCGATCGTGCGCCGGCGGATGGCGGTCAGCCGCTCGCCCTGTTCGAGAGCGGGGCCATTCTCGAATATCTGGCCGACAAGACGGGTCGCTTTCTGGCCCGCGAGGGTCGTGAGCGCTATGTGGCGCTGCAATGGCTGTACTGGCAGATGGGCGGTCTGGGGCCCATGGCCGGGCAGAATCATCATTTCCGCAACTACGCCCCGCACAAGATCGATTACGCCGTCGAGCGCTATATCAAGGAGACCGCACGCCTCTATAGTGTGCTTGATGCCCGTCTCGAAGATCACGATTATGTGGGTGGTGATGCCTATTCCATCGCTGACATGGCCATCTATCCGTGGATCGTGCCCTATGCCAAGCAGGGGCAGGACATCGAGGAGTATCCCAACGTCCTGCGCTGGATGCGCGAGATCGACGCGCGTCCCGCCGTGAAGCGTGCCTATGCACTAGTGAAAGACATTAATCCGGCCAATAACGTGGAAATGGATGACGAGGCTCGCAAACACCTGTTCGGTCAATACTGAGCGCAGGGGCCGGTGGATGTTGCACTGCACAATGCTGTCTGCTATGTTGCAATGCAGCACAAGGCGTTTTGCCTTGATTCATGACCCTGAATAATGGAGGTGTCCAATGAGCCAAGCTACCACCCCAAACATCGACGAGTCGTTCGAGCGTCTCGTCGCGCCTTGCCGCAGCTATGCCGACCTGATGCTGGAATACTGCCAGAAGCTGTCGGCCGCCCAGAATGACGCCATTCGTGCCGGCACCGATCTCGGTATGGCACAGGCGCGGACCTGGCTGGAAGCCCGGGACGCCGAAACCTTCAAGCTGGTCGTCGAGAGCCAGCAGAAGACGACCGAGGATATCAGCGAGCGCTTCAAGGGCGATGCCGACAGGATCATGGCCTTGAGTCGAGAATATATTCTGAAGGGCCAGAAACTGGTTGAGAAGAACGTGCTCTCGCTGCCGACTCGTCCCGTCTGACCGACGGTATTGCTTCGATGCTTGACCCGCGGGCCGCCTCATCCAGTGAAGCGGCCCGCGGGCGTTTGGCGACGCCTAATGTGACAGTCTTCCGGCCCTGCTTTACTTGAATGACGTTCCTGGCATGACAGTCAAGGCGTGCGTTCGCCGAGTAGCCTGACGACTTCCTCATCCTCCACCTGGGCGAAATCGGCGAAGAATGGCCCCACGGCATAAAAGCGGCTGGGCGACGCCAGACAAATCACCTCGTCGGCCAGCGCCTCGAGTCGTGACACGGTATCGGGGGGCGCCACACCGATCGCGGCGATGAGCCGTTTCGGCTGGTGTTGGCGCAGCGTCGCGAGAGCCGCGGCCATGGTGGCGCCCGTGGCGCTGCCGTCGTCAACAACTACCACGAGGCGCCCAGCAGGATCGATCGGCGGGCGCACCGGGGTATAGCGCCGCCGTCGCTCCGCGATCCGTTCGCGTTGACGCTCCACTTCCTTGGCCAATACCTCTTCACGGTAAGAGCGGGCTTGCTCCTCCAATTGGACATTACCGTCCTCGCTGACTGCGCCGATGGCGAACTCTGGATGACCCGGGGCACCGAGCTTGCGCACCAGTACCACGTCGAGTTCCCCCTCAATGGCATCAGCGATCAGACGGCCCATGGGCACACCGCCGCGCGGTATGGCCAGCACCAGCGGACGTTCTTCCTTGAGATGCTCGAGGCGCTCGGCCAACTGGCGGGCAGCATCGAGACGGTCACGGAACATGGCATTTCCTCCCTGTATTGACGCTATCCAGTCGTTCATTTTCCTTTGCTGCTGTCTTCCGCTGTACCTGCGGTCAGTGTAGTTCGCGCTTCCAGGCGGAATCGAGCGATGCGGTTGATCTGTTCGACGGCGGTGCGACGCTCCTCGTCGGGGGTATTCATCAGGCGAGTCGCGAAGGCGTCGAGGATAGCGTGACGATCGCTGCCCTTGACGGCCATCACGAAGGGGAAGTCGAAGCGGGCCCGATAGGCGGTGTTAAGACGCTCGAAACGCGCCAACTCCTCGGGCGTGCACTGGTCGAGCCCGGCACCGGCCTGCTCGCGGGTCGAGGCCTGAGTGAGCCCGCCGGCAATGGCCGCCTTGCCGGCGAGATCGGGATGGGCGCGGATCACCGCCAGCTGGCTGGCCGGGTCGGCGTCGCGCAACACCTGCGCCATCAGCTCGGCCAAACCGTCGGGCGAATCCTGTGGCATGCCGAGGCCCCGTTGCCAGGCTCGTTCGGCAACCCAGGGAGAATGTTCGTAGATATCCCCGTAGTGGGCGACGAAGGTTGCCTGCGGCATCTGGCTGGGTCGAGGGTGAAGGGTCGGGTGGCTCATATGATGGCTCTCCTGCAGGGCTGGCAGTCAAAGCGTGGCCATCAACTGTATACAAGAAATGCTTTGAAATGTATTGCGTGAGACGCTACACAGGGATTCGAAAAGCCCGATTCCGCTCATGCCTGCCGCGTCAATGGCGGACTCACCATCGCCGAGAGGAGAAGCTTCATGGGGCGTCTGACCACGCATGTTCTCGACACCGCCCAGGGTTGCCCAGGCCGGGGCATTCGCATCGATGTCCTGCGTTTGCAGGGCGAGACTCGCACCCACCTCAAGAGGGTGGTCACCAACGACGACGGACGCTGTGACGCCCCGCTGCTCGAGGGCGACGATTGGGTACCCGGTGAGTACGAGTTGGTGTTTCACGCCGGAGATTATCTGCGCGAGCGGGGCGTCGAAGCGATCGAACCGCGCTTTCTCGATGTCATACCGCTGCGCTTCGGCGTGGCCGATGCCGACCAGCATTATCATGTCCCATTGCTGCTCTCGCCTTATGGCTATACCACTTACCGGGGCAGCTGACGCTCCTTCATGTTCATCTGGCTTCGCGAGACGCTGCCATGCCTGCCTACCTACTCGATTTCGCCAATTTTATGTTGCGCTGGCTACACGTTATCGCGGCCATCGCCTGGATCGGCGAATCGATCTATTTCGTGATGCTGGATAACGGCCTGCGCACGCCCAAGGCTGCCGAGGACCTCGACAAGGGCGTCTTCGGCGAGATGTGGGCGGTGCACGGCGGTGGCTTCTATCACAACCAGAAGTACGCCACGGCGCCGGCCAAGCTCCCTGATGACCTGCACTGGTCGTTCTGGAAGGCCTACACCACCTGGCTGTCGGGCTTCGCGCTCTTCGTGCTGCTCTACATGGCCAACCCGAGCTTCTACCTGGTCAACCCCAACGCCGACTGGGCCTGGGCCGCCAGCATGAACGACTGGCAGGCCAATGTGCTGGCGCTGCTGTTTCTGCTCGGTGGCTGGGTGGTCTACAACGAGCTGTGCAAGCGCATCAGCCCCGACATGACGCGCGACGGCATGCTGAGCCTCGCGGTGGCGGCGATGATGGTGGTGGTCGCCTACCTGAGCACCCAGCTATTCGCCGGCCGCGCGGCCTTCCTGCTCGCCGGGGCGGTAATGGCGACGGCCATGTCGGCCAACGTGTTCTTCTGGATCATTCCCGGGCAGCGCCGCATGGTGGCTGCCATGAAGGCCGGGCGGTCTCCCGATCCACTGGATGGCAAGCGCGGTAAGCAACGCTCGGTACACAACACCTATTTTACCCTACCGGTGGTGCTGCTGATGATCAGCAACCACTATGCATTCGCTTACTCCCACGACTATGCCTGGGTGATCATGGCGTTGTTCATCTTCGCCGGAGCGCTGATCCGTCAATTCTTCGTGCTGATGCACTCGGGCCATTTCAAGCCTATCTATCCCGCTGCGGGAGTCGTGTTGATCGCCCTGGCGTTCTGGATCGGCTCGCCAGGAAGTTCCTCGGCAATCAACCGCGACAGCGTCGATGGCAGCCCAAGTCTCGAGGCGATCCACGCGATCGTCGAGGCGCGCTGCGTGTCCTGTCACGCCCGCGAGCCGAGCCAGCCGGGCTTCAATGCGCCGCCGGCGGGCCTGGCCTACGATACGCCCGAGCAGGTCAAGAGCCAGCGCGAGCGTATCCAGCAGGTCGTAGCCAGTGGCTACATGCCGCTCGGTAACACGACCGGCATGACGGACGAGGAGCGCGACACCATCGCCGCCTGGCGTGAGTGAGGATCGTCCGTCCTATTCCGCAGTCGAGGTTTGTCACGCTTGGCGTATACAATGTTGGCTATCCAGGGACGCAGGAAGGGAGACTCGATGACCCAGCAAGAGCGAGCGGTCGAACGCAAACCCGCCGGCAGGCGAATCGGCAAGAACGGTGACGGTGCCGAACGCCACGAGGCAATCTATCGCGCGATCAGTGATGCCATCATCGAGCATCGCCTCAAGCCCGGGGCCAGGCTACGCGAGGATGCGCTGTCCGATGTGTTCGGGGTCAGCCGCACCGGTATCCGCAAGATCCTGCAGCGTCTGGCGCTCGAGCAGCTGGTCACGCTGACGCCGCGCCGCGGGGCCAGCGTGACGCGTCCCACCGCCGACGAGGCCAAGGATGTCTTCGATGCCCGCCAAATGATCGAGTGCGGCCTGATGCCGGAGGTGGCCAGGCGCATTGCCGCCGCGGATGTCAGTGAGCTGCGCGACATGGCCCGCAGCGAGCGTGAAGCGCTGCGGCGCGGCGAGCAGAGCACCGCCATCAAGCTGTCCGCGGCCTTTCACGAGCGCCTGGCACGTCTGTCGGGCAATGCCACCCTGGCTGAGTTCGTCGGCAGGCTCTGTTCGCGCTCATCGCTGATCCTCGCCGTTTACGGTAATGCCGGACACCTGGGGTGCGATTCACACGATCATGACGACCTGATCGGGTACCTCGAGGTTCATAACGGCGAGCGCGCCAAGGCCTTCATGAGCCGCCATCTCAAGGCCATCGAGGCCTCTCTCTCGATTATCGAGGAAGCGGCCGAGGCCCCGGATCTCTATCGCATCTTCGCCCGTTGACGCGTCCTGTCACTTTTTCCCCATGGTAGCTTTTTCCGCCGCGTTCCAGGCGGCGACCAGCCGGTATGCCCGCTCGCTGGACTCTGCCGGGGTAATGCCGGGCGAGTAGAGCGCGCTACCCAGGCCCGCGCCATCGATGCCAGCGGACCGCCAGGCGGCGAAGTTGTCCTCGCCGATGCCGCCGACCGCGAAGAGTTGAGTGCCCACCGGGAGCACGCTGCGCAGTGCCTGCATGCCGGCGATGCCGACCTGTACCGCCGGGAACAGCTTGAGCCCGGTGGCGCCGGCCTCCAGCGCGTCGAAGGCCTCCGAGGGCGTGACGATACCCGGCCAGGACTCCATCACCAGATGCCGGCTCTCTTCGATCACGGCGACACGGCAGTTAGGCGACACGACCAGGCGGCCGCCGGCGGCGTAGACATCGCGTACCTGACCGGGCGTCAGCACCGTGCCGGCGCCGATAAGGGCGCGGTCGCCAAGGGCCTTGGCAAGCCGGCGGATGCTCTCCAGCGGGTCGGGGGAGTTAAGCGGCACCTCGATGCGCTCGATACCGGCGGCGAGCAGTTCTTCGCCTACCGCGACGGCGTCATCGGGCGTGATGCCACGCAGGATGCCGATCAGGGGAAGTGACATAGGTCGGGCTCCGTTCATGAATTCGCAAGGCGTGTTCTGGCCAGCCCCAGGCCGGCCAGCACGGCTCGTTCGGGGTCGAGGCGGCGATTGGCGATACCCAGCGCCTCGAGCGCCATGGCGTAGCGCGCGCAGAGCGCCTCGTTACCTATCAGGGTGACGGTAGCGTCGCGTTCCAGGTCGGCTCGGGCGCCGGCCAGTTCGAGGCCGATGACCAGCCCCGAGAGCCTTGCCGCGAGTCGAGCCCCGCGGCCCTCACCGGCCGGCAGGGCGTCATCGAGAAGGTCGCGAGCGCGGACGCCAAACAGCCGTGCCGAGAACCGTTCGGGCGCGGTGGCGGAATCCTGTACCGCGGCGATAAAGGTCGAAGCGCAGGCCGGGTCGGCCAACTCGTCGCCTCCCGAAGAAGGCGATAGCGAGTGGGCAAGGACCGAGCGCTCGGCGAGCAGGCGATAGAGCTCGCCGGTGAGGTAGGTCGTGAACCCCGTCAGCTCCCCCTCGGCCAGCCGCGCCCACTTGGCGTGCGTGCCCGGGAGACAGACGGTACCGGTGAAAGCCGGCGCTTCGGCTACGAGGCCGGCCAACTGGGTTTCCTCGCCGCGCATCACATCGAAGGCGTGTCTGCTGTCGTCCTCGTGCTGGCAGAGGCCCGGCAGTAGCCTGACCCGCAGTCTTGTGTGTTCAACGGCGGGCGCGACCGCGCCATCGGCGAGTCGGTCCAGGCGCGCCGGCACCTGGCGATAGGGCGCCTCGATCCACCCCTGACGCGCCCCGGCCATGCCGCAGACCAGCACGTCCAGCGCGCCGGCCTCGGGCAGCCAGTCGCCGATCACCGCGAGTAGCGCAGCTTCGTAGTCGGCCGGCGTCAGCGACAGCATGCCCTGCGTCGAGCCGCCGCGATCGAGCACCTCGCCGCTTTCGCTCATGGCCCAGGCGCGCAGGTTGCTGGAACCCCAGTCGACCCCGATCCAAGTGGGCGTCTGGCTAATGGTCATCACTACCCCCTTACCATTCGGCGATGGAGCCGTCTTCATGCGTCCACACCGGGTTGCGCCAGCGGTGTCCGACCTTGGCGCGCTCCTCGACGAAGGCCTCGTCGATCTCAACGCCAAGCCCGGGGCCGGAGGGGATGGCGCAGAAGCCGTCCTCGATGGCGAGCACCGACTTGTCGACCAGATAGTCGAGCACGTCGTTGTCCTTGTTGTAGTGGATGCCCATGCTCTGTTCCTGAATGAAGGCGTTGTGGCTGACCGCATCCAGGTGCAGTGAGGCGGCGAGCGTCAGCGGGCCGAGCGGGCAGTGGGGCGCCAGGGCGACGTCATACGCCGAGGCCAGCGCGGCGATCTTCAAGCCTTCGCTGATGCCGCCACAGTGCGAGAGGTCCGGCTGGATGATGTCGATCATGCCGTCGGCCAGCAGGTCGCGGAACTGGAAGCGGGTATGCAGCCGCTCCCCGGTGGCCAGCGGATAGCCGAGCCCACCGGCGATCTGCTTGAGGCACGGCAGGTGCTCGGGGGCGACCGGCTCCTCGACGAACATCGGATGATAGGGCTCCAGCTCGCGCAGTAGGGCCTTGGCCATGGGGCGGTGCACCCGGCCGTGGAAGTCGATGCCGATGCCGACTTCGGGGCCGACCGCCTGGCGCGCCTCGGCGACCCGCGCTACCGCCTCGTCGACCTTGTGGTGGCTGTCGACGATCTGCATTTCCGGCGTGCCGTTCATCTTGAAGGCAGTGAAGCCCTGGTCGACCAGCGATCGGGCGCCGGCGCCTACGTCGCTGGGGCGGTCGCCGCCGGTCCAGGCGTACATGCGCATCCGGTCGCGTACCGCGCCGCCGAGCAACTGGTAGACCGGCACCCCGAGATCGCGTCCCTTGAGGTCCCACAATGCCTGGTCGATACCGGCAATGGCACTCATCAGGATCGGCCCGCCACGGTAGAAGCCGGCGCGGTAGAGAGTGTTCCAGAGGTGCTCGATGCGATGCGGGTCCTGGCCCACCAGGTAGTCGGCCAGTTCATGAACGGCGGCCTCCACGGTCGCGGCGCGGCCCTCGATGACCGGCTCGCCCCAGCCGTAGCAGCCCTCGTCGGTCTCGATCTTCAGGAACAGCCAGCGCGGTGGCACCTGCCAAGTCTTGAGTCGTGTGATCTTCACTCTGGGTCCTCGTCGTTGCTGGGTCGTGGTGCCCGTGGTGCAGGGGCAGGCAGGAAGCTTCCTCAATCTACCCAAGGGTAGACTTTTTGCAAGCGAACACGAAAGCCGGGCGCTGATCAGCGCCCGGGGTGAGAGGTTGGCGGGGTTGGATAGGGCAATGACGCCTCAGCCCACGGCAGGGGCCGGTGTGCGCTGGCGGTGCATCAGGCCGTAATAGAAGAGGCCGCCGAGCCCGGCGCCCAACAACCAGCCATAGCCGCCGAGGCTTGCCAGCGCCGGCACCAGAACGGTGGAGAGCGAGAAAACCGCGGCGCCGCCGAAGGCGACCAGCGCCCGCGTGTTCCAGCCGTTGACATAATGGTAGGCGCCGGCCGGATCGGATGAGAACAGGTCCTGCATATCCAGGTTCTGGCGCTTGATCAGGTAATAGTCGACCACGATGATGCCGTAGAAGGGCGCCACCACCGCGCCAAGCGCATTGACGAAGCCGGGCACGCCGATCTGGCTGATCAGCGAGACCCACAGCGCGCCGACGAAGAAGGCGATCACGGCGGTGATCAGCCCGCCCACCTTGAAGCTGATGCGACTGGGAAAGAGATTGGCCAGGTCATAGGCGGGCGGGATGAAGTTGGCCACCAGGTTGATGCCCACGGTGGCGGCGAAAAAGGTCAGTGCGGCGACGATGGTCAGCGGCAGGGAGTCGACCCGCTCGACGATATCGGAGGGGTTGGTCAGGGCGTCGCCGAACAGCACCAGGGTGCCGGCAGTGATGATCAGGGCGATGAACGAGAAGAACGCCACGTTGAGCGGCAGCCCCAGCAGGTTGCCGAGCTTCATCTGGCGCTCGGTCTTCACGAAGCGGGTGAAGTCGCCGAAGTTGATCACCACGGCCGCGAAGTAGGCGACCATGGTGCCGACGATGGCCATGAAGGCGGCGATGGCACTGCCGGAGCGCTCGACGTCGCCACTGAAGATAGTACCGATGGCGGGAACCAGTTCGCCGCCTGCCTGCCACCAGACCACGCCCATGAGTACCAGCATGACCGCATAGACCATTGGGCCGGCCCAGTTGAGGAAGTGCTTGATGCGCTCGATGCCCTGCCAGAAGATCGCGATCTGGAACACCCAGACGATCACGAACGACAGCCAAGCCACCCCGGAGAGGCCGAGGAAGGTGGCGCCTTCGCCACCGCCCACGAGGGCGGTGATCAGCAGGGTCACGGCGGTGGACGCGAAGTAGGTCTGGACCCCGTACCAGAAGATGCCGACGATGGCGCGCAGCATGGCCGGCAGGTTGGCCCCGCGTACCCCCATGCTCGCGCGCACCATGACCGGGAAGGGGATGCCGTACTTGACGCTGGGCTTGCCGGTGAGGTTGACCAGGAACATCACGATGATGCCGGCGAGAATGATCGCCGCCATCACCGCCCAGCCATTCAGGCCATAGCTCAGGAACAGTGAGGCGGCCAGGGTGTAGCCGAACAGGCTCTGGATGTCGTTGGACCAGACGTTGAATATCTCGAAGGCACCCCAGTTGCGGTCCTGGGGTTTCAGCGGGGCCAGATCCTCGTTGTAAAGCGAGGGATCGATGTTCTGGATATCCAGATCACTGTCATGCATGGCGGTCACCGTTGGGATTATTAGGGCGCAGGGGAATCTGAAGCGTCTGCATCAGGCTCATCAATTCTTCTACTGCCGGAAACGCTGGCAGGGCGCCCAGTGCTTCATCAGCAGGAAGTAGGTGAGGCCGGCCGGGATCAGGCTCGCGTACCAGGAGACGGCCGAGAAGGTGAGCGCAGCCACGATGCCCACGGCGGTGGCGATCAGTGCGGCGGCGTTGACGCCCTGGTAGGGGCCGTTCTCGTCGTACAGCTTGTCGAGGTCCAGTGTGCGGCGGCGGATCAGGTAGTAGTCGACCACCAGCACGGCGAAGATCGGGCCCAGAAAGGCGGAGTAGGTCTGCACGAACAGCTGCAGGCCAGCGGCGGATTCCGGCTGCACCAGCTTCCAGGGAAAGGTGGCGAAGGCCAGCAAACCGACGATCACGGTGGCGATGGGAAACTTCATCTTGAAGACATCCATCAGCACATAGGTCGGCGGCACCACGTTGTTGAGCACATTGGTGGTGACCTGGGCGAAGGCAATGAACAGCAGGGTGGTCATCAACAGCGGGGTGTTGTCCACGGCGTTGGCGAACACCTGGATCGGATCCGCGGTACCGGTGGCTTCGGACACCATGTAACCGATCAGGCCCATGAACAGGGTGCAGGGCAGGATCGACATGGCGTAGATGGTGGTCATCAGCCCCGGGCCGGTGCCGTGCTTGTGCTCGCGAGCGTAGTCGCTGACGTTGAGCATCATGGTGCTGTAGATGCCCAGGAATAGCATGGTGGCGCCCCAGAACGGCATGCCCCAGGAGCCTTCCATGGTCAGCAGGCTGGCCGACAGCTCGTCGCCGTAGCGCTGAACGGTGGCATAGAACATGTACATCAGCGAGACGAGGATGAAGGCGCTGCCGATGTTCTCCAGCCACTTGATGCCCTGAAAGCCCATCACCGAGAGGCCGATCTGCAGGAACTGGAAAGTAATGAAATAGAAGATCAGGTTATCGAAGCCGAACAGGGTGGCCGACACCATGTTCAAGGCCCCGGCGCCGATCCAGCTCTGAAAGCCGTACCAGACCACCGCCGGCACGGCGCGCACCAGGCCGGGGACCCGCGTGCCGGCGAAACCGAAGGCGCTGCGTGCCTGGACCATGAAGGGAATGCCGTACTTGTAGCCGGCGGCGCCATTGATCGCCAGCGCGATACCGATCACGAAGCAGCCGATGGCGATGGCAAGCGTCGCCTGTAGCAGGTTCAACGTGCCCACGACGCTCGAGCCCATGGCGAAGGTGCCGATCGACACGCAGCCGCCGAACCAGGCCAGGAAGTAGGAGGGTCGACCCATGATGCGGGTCTGCTGGGGAGCCAGACTTTCCTGCCCCGGCGCCTTGGTGGCCGGGCTCGTGGCGACGGCTGGATCCCCCGTGGACGCTGCAGTGCTGTCGGGAGTGGGATGGCTCATGGTGATGTCCTCGCAAGTCGTTTCTGTGCTTGTGGTTGTCTTCCGGCGGGGTACTGCCGTGGAAGGCTTGCGGCTTGGCGTGCGCTCGTGGCGTCTTGTAATGATGGCGACTCAAAGAAAGTTAAGCAGGATGCGTGCCAATTATCGGGCGGGCTGGAGTTGCGAGAGGCTCTCGAAGCGCCCGGAGAAGGGTTTGGGTCGGGGGAAGGCCAGGTCACCGTGCTTGCTGGTGCCCAGCCCCAGGCAGACCAGGGCCTCGGCAAGCTTCACGGCGGCGGTGACCCCTTCCACCACCGGCAGGCCGACCTCGCGGCTGATGGTGTCGGTCAGTTCGGCCATGCCACCGCAGCCCAGCACGATAGCGCCGATGCCGTCCTCGTCGCGGGCCCGCCGACACTCATCAACGATCCGCACGAGGGCCGCGTCACTGTTCTCCTCCAGGTCCAGTACCGGGATCTCCGCGGCGCGCACCCGGCGGCAGTGATGACCAAAGCCATATTGTTCGAGCAGGTGCTCGGCGATGATGCCGGTGCGTCCCAGCGTGGTGACGACGGAGAAACGCGTGCTGATCAGCGTCGCCATATGGAAGGCGGCCTCGGCGATACCGATCACCGGGGCCCGGGTCAGCTCGCGTGCCGCCAGCAGGCCGGGGTCGCCGAAACAGGCGATTACATAGGCATCGGCGCCCTCGCGCTCACCGGCCAGCACCTCCTCAAGCATGCCTACAACGCTGATGGCCTCGTCGAAATGGCTCTCGATGGAGACCGGGCCGCTATCTGGTTGGGTCGCTGTAATATGAGTGCCCGGCGAGGCGATGCGGCGTGCCGCTTCGGCAATGGTCGACGTCATGCTGCCGGTCGTGTTGGGGTTGATGACACGTATGTGCATGGCACTTGCTCCGGAGCGATGTTGTGAACAAAAAATCTGTCTTTGTACACAAAATAGACATCCTTATTGCCTTCTGCAAGACACCAAATACGCCCACTAAGGGTGATGATTCTATTTCGGGTAAGCATCAAGCCGCTTTTTCTCGTGAATTCGAGTCTTATGCCCATCGCTTGCCGTCGGGGCTTGTCGTCGAAGCTTGCAGACCGACCAGGCAGTTCTTATGTTGTTATCGTATACATGAGTCTCAAGGCAATGACCGTGCCATCCTTCGTGAGTCGGTCAGAGTCCATATTGCCATTCCGCCAGGAGCTCTTGTCATGATCGGATCTGCTTTAACGGATTATCCCCGCGACTTGATCGGCTACGGTCGCCATCCGCCGCATGCCGCCTGGCCGGACAAGGCGAGAATCGCCGTGCAGTTCGTGCTCAACTACGAGGAGGGGGCCGAGAACAACGTGTTGCATGGAGATGCCGGCTCCGAGCAGTTTCTTTCCGAGATCATCGGCGCCCCCTCCTTTCCCGATCGCCACCTGAGCATGGAGTCGATCTATGAGTACGGCTCGCGTGCCGGGGTCTGGCGGGTACTGCGTGAGTTCGAGCGCCGGGGCCTGCCGCTAACGGTATTCGGCGTGGCCATGGCGCTGGAGCGGCATCCTGAGCTGGCGCACGCCTTCAAGGAGTTGGGTCATGAAGTTGCCTGCCACGGTTACCGCTGGATCCATTACCAGGAAGTGTCCGAGCGGGTCGAGCGCGAGCACATGGTCCGCGCCATGGAGATTTTCCAGCGCCTCTATGGCGAGAAGCCGCTGGGCTGGTACACCGGCCGCGACAGCCCTAATACCCGGCGGCTGCTGCTCGATGAGGGCGGTTTTCTCTACGACAGCGACTACTACGGCGACGATCTCCCCTTCTGGACGCGTGTGGCGGACAGTCAAGGTAGCGAGCACGTGCATCTGGTCGTGCCCTATACCCTCGACACCAACGACATGCGCTTCGCCGCGCCCCAGGGCTTCAATACCGCGGATCATTTCTTCACCTACCTCCGCGACGCCTTCGATGTCCTTTACGCGGAGGGGGAGGAGGCGCCGAAGATGCTCTCGGTAGGCCTGCACTGTCGGTTGATCGGTCGGCCGGGGCGTTTTCGCGCCCTGCAGCGCTTCCTCGACCATATCGAGGCGCACGACCGGGTCTGGGTGACCCGTCGGGTGGACATTGCCCGCCACTGGATCAAGCGTCATCCGGCACCGGTACTCTGAGGCAGAACTCCCAATCTCGCGCTTATCAGAAAATACCATTCAGGCACTATCAGTCAGGAAATGTCATGAAGACGCGCACTTACTACGCTCCCGCCGGGGGGCATCCCCCCCAGACTCAGCTGCTCTCCGACCGGGCGGTATTCACCGAGGCTTACGCCGTCATCCCCAAGGGCGTATTCGGCGACATCGTCACCAGCCAGCTGCCGTTCTGGGAGAAGGCCCGCCTGTGGATTCTGGCGCGCCCGCTCTCAGGCTTCGCCGAAACATTTTCGCAATACATCATGGAAGTGGCGCCGGGCGGGGGCAGCGACCGGCCTGAGCTTGATCCCGCCGCCGAGGGCGTGCTCTTTGTCGTGGAGGGCGAGCTCTGCCTGACGCTTGGCGGCGAGCGCCATGACATGCTCCCCGGGGGCTATGCGTTCATCCCGCCGGGCAGCGACTGGCGGGTGCTCAACACGAGTGAGGCGCCGGTACGTTTTCATTGGGTGCGCAAGGCCTACGAGGCGGTCGATGGCATCAAACCACCGGCGGCGTTCGTGACCAACGAGAACGATATCGCGCCGCGCCCCATGCCGGATACCGATGGACGCTGGGCGACCACGCGCTTCGTCGAGCCCGACGACGTGCGTCACGACATGCACGTCAACATCGTCACCCTGCAGCCTGGAGCGGTGATTCCCTTCGCCGAGACCCATGTCATGGAGCATGGCCTCTATGTGCTCGAGGGCAAGGCGGTCTACCACCTCAATCAGGACTGGGTCGAGGTCGAGGCCGGCGACTTCATGTGGCTGCGCGCCTTCTGCCCACAGGCCTGCTATGCCGGCGGGCCGGGTCCGTTTCGCTATCTGTTATACAAAGACGTGAATCGCCATATGAAGCTCGGCTTGGCCGGTGGTCGATAGGCGAAAGGTGAGAGGTAAAAAGGAGACCTGCATGCTGGAACTGAACGCCGAGCCGTTGACACCCGAGGCCTTTGCCCCGTTCGGTGAGGTCATCGATTCGCGAATCGCCGACTATTTTCCCATCAACGCCGGGCGCACCCGGCGCTATCATGACCTGGCGACGGTGGAGACTCTGGGCGAGGATGCACGGACACTGATCAGCATCTTCGTCAGCCAACCGGTCGCGTTGCCGCTGGAGCTGGACTTCCTGGAGCGTCATCCGCTGGGGAGTCAGGCCTTCATGCCGCTTCATCAGGAACGCTTCGTGATCGTGGTCGCACCGCCGGGCGACGAGATCGACCCCACCCAGGTGCGGGCTTTCGTTACCGACGGGCGCCAAGGGGTCAACTACCGGGCTGGTACCTGGCACGCCATCCAAGCGGTGCTGGAGCGTGAAGGTGAGTTCCTGGTCGTCGATCGGGGCGGGGCGGGCAACAATTGCGAGGAGTTCACGCTGGGGGTGAGGGTGAACCTGGCGTAGCGCCCATCTCCATGTTGTTCTCATTCTTATGTGAGTTTGTTAATACTGGCCGGACTGACCCAAGCCATACTGTTCGATGATATGTTGTAATCATGAATCGATAAGTAGTTTTTTCGTTACGCTTTGTCCTAGACTGGTATCGAAGCGTCACTTGGCGAGCAACTTTCGACGAGCAATTTTTATCCGACCCAGACGTGCCCGTACATCCAGCTTACGTGAGCCGTATGCCTCTCATCTCGGGGGTGGCAGAGCATGACCCATGTTCAAAACCTGACTGTTGAGGCCAGTATTGCCTCGATACCCAGACGCCGACCGCGTCGATGGTGCCAGGACACTGCCTGGTTGTTGTCCTTGACCCTGATAGCCACCCCTTCGGGATTCTTGTTGGCGCAAACGTCAGACGACGAGGAGTTTCTCGATCGCTTGGAGTACGAGGTCTGGGTGGATGCCAGTTTCGAGCGACTCGGCAATATGGATCTCGATAGTCGACGATCGGATGGGCTATCGGCGGTAGTGCCGGAACTCGGCTTGGGTATCGACTTTGAGGTGAGTGACACTATCGACGCGTATTTGTCGCTGCTGGCGGAGGGGTGGTGGGCGGTTGATCGGGGCCGGGAGCGAGGTCTTGAGGAAAGCGAGTCCTCCTTGAATGTGTCGGAACTTTATTTTGATTTTTACGATATAACGGATGAATTGTCGTTCAGAGTCGGTCGTCAGACGTTTGCGGACCCTCGTGAATGGCTCTACGTCGAGGAATTGGATGGCATTCGTGCCTTTTATGACTACGACGATCTGTCGCTGGAGTTGTCGGCCAGTCGCGAGCGGGAATTCACCAGGGATATCTTCGAGAATGATGCATCCGAGGAGCGCGTCAACAATTACATTGTTTCTGGTAGCTACCAGTTGACAGATGATCATCAGGCCGGCGCCTATGCCCTGGTGCGAGATGACCAACTGGGCTCCGTCAACCCGATCTTCTATGGCCTGCGGGCCGGTGGTGCGGTGACCGACTCCCTCGATTACTGGCTCGAACTGGGGCATGTCAGGGGGCGC
Organism: Halomonas jincaotanensis; assembly: GCF_018448785.1. Taxonomy (GTDB): domain Bacteria; phylum Pseudomonadota; class Gammaproteobacteria; order Pseudomonadales; family Halomonadaceae; genus Halomonas; species Halomonas jincaotanensis. The sequence goes on from NZ_JAHCLU010000003.1 coordinate 111,853, forward strand.
GATGGCTCGGATCGATTGCGGGGCTATGGTGTTGATCTTGGCGGTACCTATCAGTTCTCTGCGCCGCTAGAACCTTCGCTGACCCTTGCCTACGCCTATGGCAGCGGCGATTCGAACCCGGACAGCGATGTCGATCGGCAGTTCCGGCAGACCGGTCTCCACGACAACCATGGCAGTTTCAACGGGATACAGGGCTTTAGCTATTACGGAGAAACGCTGGACCCTGATCTGAGCAACATTGAAATAGTGACCGCAGGTATCGGCGTTCGCCCCAGTGAACTGAGTTCCGTCGACCTCATCTACCACCATTATCAACAGGACGTGGCCACCGATGACTTCATCGAGGGGTCGCTACTTCTCGTGCCGACGAATGGGGAAAGCCGGGATGTCGGCCAGGCTGTCGATCTTGTGCTCGGTTATCATGCGTTCGAGGATCTGAGGTTGCGTTCAAGACTCGGTTATTTCATGCCGGGAGGTGCCTTTGGCAACTCGGCGAGCGATGCCTATTCGTTGGTTGTTGGGTTCGAATATACTTTTTAATATTCTGATCAACTTTTTTAGAGTTCGTCGACGTTTCATGTGGATCTGACCTGGTTGGGCAGACTGCCAACTGGGCTGCCGATCAGGGTGATCATGGCGATGAAGTTGGCCTCGTTCCGGTAGCCGCGTGCGCGTGATCGGGCAGCCTGAAAGAGACCGTTCATGCCCTCCAGTCGTGCGTTGGTCAGGCGGGAGATCCAGCGCCTCACCACCTGCTCCGCATGCCGCTGCAGGGTGGTCAGGGTCTTCGCCATCGGCTTGAGTAGTGGCTGATCTGTGATCGCCTCGCGCATGACCTTGAGGTAGTTCGTGATGCGTCACCGGGCGGCTCGCGGCATCAGGGGGCATGATCTGGCGCCCAGGCTATACCGCCTCAGGTCTTGTGGATGCTCACCCTGATGCCAAGGCCTGCTGGTAGCTAATCAACAAGCCCGGAGAGACACAAGATCTTGTCGGCGAAGTCGTGGGCCGGACAGGCCTTACCGCACTCGGGGCAGGGGTAGAGGCTACCTCGCTCGGCCTCGACGTAGAGGTACAGGCGGTGGGGTGACACGGCAGTATCCAGATGCTGATCCTTTAGGATCCAGGGTACTTCCAAGCCTAGGCCGAGGGTCAGAATCTGGGTGCCCTCCATGCCACGCCTCCTGTGTCGTGAAGGCGCTATCGTGGCTCAACGCCGGGGCCGAATTCCACACCTAAACGACGAAGAGCCTTTTTTAGCTGATTATTTGATCTGGATCACCTCGTGAGTGTTTATCTTTCGAGGTGATTTGCTGTGTCTTCAATCCGGTCCGCCTTATTTAGCCAATCAATCAAAAGGTTGGCAAAATCATGCCTGATATTATCAAAAATAAACTTTGATAACACAGGTTATGCGACCTATATGTTACTTGATGTTTCGGGATGTTGTTTAAACAAGTCGTAATGCAAGCTGGTTTTTTTAATCAGTGAAGAGTGGAGTAATACAAGTTATTTGAGTGGTTCTTATTATGAGATTATTTCTCATTTGGTTTTAATTAAAAGGCGATAGAAGTTCTCGTTTATGACGTGAATAAAGGTGCTGCCATGCGCGCAATCGGACTGCAGGTGTTTATGGATATGGGGTCGGAAATAGGACTCAGCCCGGCTGATAAAGGATTATTATCTGGAGGACAGTCATGAACGACTACGCGGCCAACTTGGCAGATGTTCTTGTTTCCGAGCCGTTGGTGAGGGAGAACGATCTCGAAGTTGCCTTGACGCGAGATGGTGACACTAGGCCCCGATGGCAGTCGGGCGAGCGACTTCACCACTTGTTCGAAGCGGTGGCGGAACAGTGGCCGGACGCGATCGCCGTCGAAACCCCGGAGGCGAGTCTGAGCTTTGCCGAGCTCGATACGGAGGCGAACCGGCTGGCGAGGCTATTGGAGAATCGCGGCATTGGGGCCAATGATGTCGTGGCGCTGCTCTTCGACAGGAACCTGGAATCCTATATCGCCCTGCTCGCGGTCCTCAAGCTGCATGCCGTCTATGTGCCGCTGGACCCGATGTTTCCGCCTGACAGGATCTATTACATCGCCGCCGATGCTGGCGCGTCGACGATCCTGACCATTGAAAGGCACAAGAGTCTTGCCGAGGCGGCAAACCTGCCGATCTTGAGCCTCGACTCGCTGGCCGCCGAGCGACGAGACTATTCTCCGGACAGCTTCCTGGCCCCTGAAGCAAGGGGCGAGCTGGCCTATATCATCTACACCTCGGGGTCGACCGGGAAACCGAAGGGCGTGCGAATCACGCATCACTCGATCGTCAATTTCGTGCGTGTGGCGGCCGAGACCTATGGTTACCGACCCGGGGACCGCGTCTACCAGGGCCTCACCCTGGCGTTCGATTTCTCGGTAGAAGAGATATGGGTGCCTCTGCTGGTAGGTGCCACGCTGGTGCCGAGCCAGGCAAAGGGCAGCCTGGTGGGTGAAGACCTGCACGCCTTTCTCACCGAGCATCGCATCACGGCTATTTGTTGTGTGCCGACCCTGCTTTCCACCATCGAGGAAGAGTCGACGGACTTGCCCGATCTTCGCTTGCTGATCGTCTCGGGTGAGGCCTGCCCGGTCGATATCGTGCGGCGTTGGCATCGCGATGACCGCATGATCCTGAACGCCTACGGACCGACCGAGGCGACGGTGACGGCGACCGTGGCGGAATTGCGCCCGAACCAGCCGATTACCATCGGCAGCCCACTGCCCAGCTACAGCGTCGTCATCCTCGACCCCGACGGCCCCGTGGCCTTGGAAAAGGGCGAGGTCGGCGAAATCGGCATCGCGGGCATCGGCCTTTCACCGGGTTATGTTGGCCGAGACGACCTGACCCAAAAAGTGTTCATCGAGGACTTCCTGGGGCTGCCCGACAATCCCTCTGGGCGGATCTATCGCACCGGCGATCTGGGACGTATCGACGGGGCGGGCCAAGTCGAATATCTCGGCAGGATCGATACCCAGGTCAAGATCCGGGGCTACCGGATCGAACTGACCGAGATCGAATCGGTGATCATGCAGCAGCCCGGTATCGTGCAGGCCGTCGTGGATACGTTCGAGCCGGAACCCGGCACGCGGGAACTGGTGGCGTACTACACCACCAGCACGGAGGTGGCGCCCGAACAGGTGGCCAACGCGCTCAGCGAACAGCTTCCCTCGTTCATGGTGCCCGCGTACTACGAGCCGCTCGAGGTCATCGCCATGTTGCCCTCCGACAAGGCGGATCGCCGGCTGTTGCCACCGCCGAGCGGCAAGCGTCTGGTCCGCGGGAGCGATGCGTTCGTGGCGCCGGACGGCGAGGTCGAGACGCGTCTTGCAGGGCTTCTGGCCGATCTGTTGACGCTCGAGCGGGTCTCGGTAACGCACGACTTCTTCGCCGACCTGGGGACCAACTCCCTTATCATGGCGCGCTTTTGTACCCGCGTGCGCCGTGAGATGGCGTGTACCGACATCTCGATGCGGGACATCTACCAGGCGCCGACGGTACGCGAGTTGGCGGCCCGTGTCGGCGCTCTGATGACGTCCGCTACCGTGGATGCTCCGCAAGCACCGCGCCAGCCGGCACCGCATGTGGCCAGCGATCTGGCCTACTGGGGCACCGGCTGCTACCAGCTGCTCATGGCGCTGCTGGTGGGCTGGGGCATGATGGAAATCGTCTTCGATAGCATCGCATGGATGCTTGAAACCCGAGGCGTGGAACTGTACCTCCGGGCCGCAGCCTTTTCCCTGATCATGCTGGTGATAATGATGGTACTGCCCATCGCCGCCAAGTGGTTGCTGATCGGCCGCTGGCAAGAGGTCGACTTCCCGATCTGGGGCGTGAACTATGCCCGCTTCTGGCTCGTGAAGTCACTGATCCAGGCCTCGCCCCTGGCCAGGGTGAAAGGGACCCCGTTGTACAACGCCTATCTGAAGTCGCTCGGTGTGCGTGTGGACTGGAGCGCCATGGTGATGTGTAACCCCCCGGTGTGTACGGACCTGGTCGAGATCGGTCCCCAGGCGGTGGTGGGGCGTGAGGTGATGCTCCAGGGCTACAAGGCGGTTGCGGGACGAATCGTTACCGGGCCGGTACACATCGGTGCTCGCGCCTATGTGGGGGACGGGGCGGTCCTGGATATCCATACCCGCCTGGAGGACGGGGCGGAGCTGGCCCATGCCTCGGCGCTGTATGAGGGGCAGGTCGGCCGGGCCGGTGTCAGCTATCATGGCACCCCGGCGGAGGCGACCACCACACGCTTCCGTGTGCTGCCTCCAGGGACGGCGTCGCTGGCCCGCCGCATTGGCTACACCCTGGCCCAGCTCGGGACCTGGGTGCTGGGGCTCGGGCCGGCCCTGTTCATCATGCTCACGTGGGTCATCCGACCTGTCGTGGAAGAGGGTCTCAGGGCGGTGCCGGTCGTCGGCCTGACCAGCCAGACCCTGGCTGTGCTGCCCAAGCTACTGGGCTATTCGGCGGCCTTCTTTGTCGGCTCGATGCTGCTGGGGCTGGTGGTGATCACGGTGGTGCCGAGGCTGGTCTGGCGGTTCCTGCAGGAAGATCGCGAGTATCCGCTGTATGGGGTGCGTTATTACCTGGTGCGGATGATCATCGGCGGATCGAACTCCAAGTTCTTCAATCTGCTCTTCGGCGACAGTTCCTATATCGTCTATTACCTGGGCGCGATCGGCTATCGGTTCAACGGGCTGAAGCAGTCCGGCTCGAATTTCGGGGTGCATCAACGCCACGATGTACCGTTTCTGTGTGAGTTCGGGTACAACACCATGGTCTCGGACAACCTGGTCATGGCGAATGCCACGTTCTCCGGTGCCGCCTTTCGTCTCGGACGGGTCAGGTTCGGCCGCGACAATTTCCTGGGTAACGATATCCACTATCCTGCGGGGGGACGGACCGGCGACAACGTCCTGTTCGGCACCAAGACGCTGGTACCCGTCGACGGTGAGCTGCGCGAGAATACCGGCCTGCTCGGCTCGCCGGCCTTCGAGATTCCCCGCTCGGTGATGCGCGACCGGCAGTTCGATCACTACAAGGCGCCCGAGGTCCTGGCCGCGCGTTTGCGGCTGAAAAACCGCCACAACCTCATGACGATGGCGCTGTTCCTGTTGGCACGCTACGTCCTCCTGGCGCTGATGCTGGTCGTCGGCCATGCGCTGGTCTTCGACATGGGCTTCAAGAGCCCCTTCGAGTTGACCGTCACGGGCATGTTCCTGACTTTCATGTCGTGCGTGTATGTTGTCCTCGTCGAGCGGGCCTCCTTTTGTTTCAGGGATCTTTCGCCTCAGTACTGCGCGATCCTGGATGACTATTTCTGGCGGCACGAACGGTTCTGGAAGATGAACGTCTTGACCCACCTGAACCTTTTCAATGGAACCCCCTTCAAGGGTCTGATGTGGCGAGGCCTCAACGTGCGTGTCGGGCGCAAGCTCTACGATGAGGGCTGCGGGATGCCCGAGAAGAGCCTGGTGACCATCGGCGATCATTGCACCCTGAATGCAGGCACCACAATCCAGGCCCACTCGCTCGAGGACGGCATCTTCAAGTCGGACCATGTCACGCTTGGAGAGGGGGCCACTCTCGGGGTCAAGTCGTTCGTCCACTATGGCACGGTCCTCGGCGAGGACTCGCGCCTGGAGGCGGACAGCTTCCTGATGAAGGGGGAGCGCATGGCCTGCGGCAGTCGCTGGCACGGCAATCCGGCGCGCCCCGTGTTAGGAGAAGAGCTGGCGGCGCTTTCGCAGATCGACACGCTCACCCCGATGGCGGTCCCAGCGTGAGCGCCAGGGCATAGTCGCTGTCGCCGAGACGAAAGCTGTCATGAAAGACCGCTCCGCCATCGGGGCGGTCTTTTAAGGTGCCTGATGGCGCCAAGGCGTATGACGCAGTTTCTATAGCGGTTGCATCCCCCATGAGGCCCTCGCCGATTTCCTTGGCGAGGGCTTCCTTCAATGTCCAGATCGTCACGAATATGCCCGGGGCGTAGCGTACAAGCCAGGTTTCGTGTTGTGAGAGTAGATACGTCGGCAGATCATCGTCGACGCAATAAGGAATCGCTTCCAGGTCGATTCCCACCGGTCGGTGTTGCGTGGCGGCGACGGCACAAATATCGCCAGCATAGGCAATCGAGACATGGAATCCCGGCTCGGGTCCCACGACTTCCGGCCGGCCCTGCGAGGAACGCGTCAGCACCCAGCGTTCCGGCGGTATCCGGCCCTGTACCTGTTGGCTAAGGAGTTCCCGAATCGCCCAGTGGGATGCCTTGAAGCCATAGGGTCCGACCGACTGCACGCAACGTTGCGGCGGGTGGTTGACCTGGCTGACCGGCGTGAATGCCGGCCAGGCCATCGAGACGATACCCATGTTGACCCCACGAAGGCTAAAGTCGCGGAGTGCGAAAGAGTAGGGCAGCGGTATCCATCTGGTGCGAGGTCTCATCCTTGAGTTCCCTTGCTTCCTTGGCCTGACCGTGGCTTGCCCGCCGGTCTCTTTCGATCAGGTGGCCTTGAGTATAGAAGCGATTCGTTTCACCCACAGCCGTAGCGATGGGTCGACAGGCGTAGCGGTGGAACGAAAGACGGGATGAGCACGTGCCTTGCCTTTCATCAACCGACCCTGGCCCAATGATGCGTATACTTCTTTCGAAGCGAGGATAAGCGGTTAATCACGGTATTGCCGGGCACTCACATCGAGAACGTCAGAGTGAGGTCAGTCGGGGAGAGGTCAATGGTGTCGAGGTGGCCATGAACACGCGAAGGGAACGGCTCAGCGATGGACTCAGCCATGGTCCCAGCCATGGTCCCAGCCATGATAAGGGCACGCTGGAGGCGGCACCGGATCTGCTGTCCGGCGTCAGCCTGCCGGCAGCGGTGGTCTTCGAGAGACCGCTCGCTCACAACCTTGCGTGGATGCAGCGTTTTGCCGACGCGCATGGCGCGCGCCTGGCGCCTCACGGCAAGACCACCATGGCGCCGTCGCTGTTCCATCGTCAGCTCGAGGCCGGCGCCTGGGGCGTTACCCTGGCAACGGCCCCGCAGTGTCGGGCGGCCTTAGCCCACGGCGTCACGCGATTGCTGATGGCCAATCAGCTGGTCGGCGAGGCCAACATGGCGATCATTGCCGATCTGATTGAGGCGGGGGCGGATGTCTACTGTGTGGTCGACGGCAGCGAGAACGTGAGTCAACTGGGGCGCTTCTTCACGGCGCGTGGGTTACGTCTCAAGGTACTGATCGAACTGGGCGTCATGGGTGGGCGCTGCGGCTGTCGTGACCAGGACGAGGTCATGGCGCTGGGCGAACAGATCCAGGAATCGCCGGCGCTGGTGCTGGCAGGCCTCGAGGGCTACGAAGGAGTCGTGGTCAGTGACGAGCCCCAGCAAGACGTTCTGGCTTACGCCTGGCACTTGGTCGAGGCCGCCCAGGCGCTGGATCATGACGGGCTCTTCGAGGCCCACCAGCCGATTCTCACCGCATCGGGGTCCGCCTGGTACGACCTGATTGCCGGCGTGTTTCATGAGGCACGGCTGGGTAAACACTTCGTTCCCGTGCTGCGCCCCGGCTGCTATGTGGTCCACGACCATGGCCTTTATCGTGAGGCACAGCACGGCGTGCTGAGACGCCGCCCCGAGCTCGAGAAAGGCCTGTTGCCGGCGCTGGAGGTGTTCGCCCAGGTGCAGTCGCTCCCCGAGCCGGGGCTTGCCATCGTCGCCATGGGCAAGCGCGATATCGGTGGCGACCGCTTGCCCTTGGCGCTGCGTCGCTACCGCGAGGGCGGTAGTGCTGGGCAGGACCTCGGCGTGGCGGGTTGGGAGGTCGTCAAGCTGATGGACCAGCATGCGTTCGTCCGCTTGCCCACCACTTCCGAGGAGGCTTTCGATGGCGACATGCGCGTAGGCGACGTGCGCGTAGGCGACGTGCGCGTAGGCGATATCGTGGCGTTCGGTACCTCCCATCCCTGTCTGACCTTCGACAAGTGGCGAACGATCCTGCTGGTCAACGAGCGGCTCGAGGTCACCGAGGTGATGGCGACCTGCTTCTAAGGTAACGTCTCGATAGATAGCGGATCAGCGGGGAAGCGAATGAGAACAGGATGGCGAATCGCGCTGCTCGGGCTGCTGTCGATGCTGATGCCGGCGGTGCACGCCGACGTGCCCACCGTGGCCGCGGCGTCGGACCTGCAGTTTGCTCTCACCGACGCGGCGCAACGCTTCCAGGACGAGACCGGCCGTGAGTTGCGGCTGAATTTTGGCTCCTCCGGCAATTTTCGCCGCCAGATCGGCCAGGGGGCGCCCTTCGAGCTGTACCTGTCGGCTGACGAGGCCTATGTGCATGCGTTACACGAGGAGGGTCTCACGGAAGATGCCGGGGTGGTGTATGCCATCGGCCGTCTGGTCTGGTTGCAGCGGGCCGGCCGAGACGACCTGCCGGAAGCGGGCGATCCACTGGCCGGCGTTCGTGAAGCCATTAAGACCCACCAACAAGGGCAGGACCGCCCACGCATCGCCCTGGCCAACCCCGAGCACGCCCCTTATGGGGTGGCGGCCAGGCAGGCCATGAGGCACGCCGGGCTCTGGGACGCCACTGCCGAGCTGCGAATCCTGGGCGAGAACGTGTCCCAGGCCGGCCAGTTCGCGCTTTCCGCCGATGCCCGCGGCGGGCTGGTCGCCTATTCGCTTGCCCGGGCGCTCGCGCTTGCCGAGCGCACGGATCACGTGTTGATCCCCGAGGCGTGGCACGAACCCCTGGTGCAGCGGATGGTGCTGATCGAGGGGGCCGGCGGAACGGCCCGCGCCTTCTATAACTGGCTGCAGCAGGACGAGGCACGGCAGATTTTGTCCCGCTACGGGTTCACGCTGCCGACAGATGCGTCGCTTGCCGAAGGACGCTCGCCCTGATGGATTGGACGGCGCTGTCGGTCTCGTTGAAGCTAGCCGTTGCGACCTGCCTGCTGCTGGTACCGTTCGGCCTCTGGCTGGGACGCTTGCTGGCGCGCGGAGGCTTTCGCGGCAAGCCGTTCTGCGAAGCGCTGGTGGCCCTGCCGCTGGTCATGCCGCCCACCGTGCTGGGGTTTTATCTGATGCTGTCGTTCGGTGCCGATGCCCCCGTGGGGGCGGTGTGGCAGCGGCTCACGGGAGGCGGGCTCACCTTTACCTTCAGCGGCATTCTGCTGGCGTCGCTGGTGGCCAATCTGCCGTTTGCGGTGCAGCCGATCCAGCGAGCCTTCGAGACGATACCCGCCAATCTGCGCGAGGCCGCCTGGTGCAGCGGCCTGTCGCCCTGGCAGACGTTCCGGCGAATCGAGCTGCCGCTGGTCTGGCCGGGGGTCGTTTCCGCCCTGGCGCTGACCTTCGCGCATACCCTCGGCGAGTTCGGCGTCATCCTGATGGTCGGTGGCGCCATCGATGGTGAAACCCGCACCCTGGCGATCGCCATCTACGACCGCGTGCAGGCCTTCGATGAGCAGGGCGCCGCCATCATGTCGGCCATGCTGCTGCTGGTGTCGTTCCTGACCATTGGGGTTGTTTACGGGCTGGCCGGGCACCGCCGGTGGCGACATGTCTGAGCTTCCCGAAGGTGCGACTCCCGCCTGTCTCGACGTGGGGCTTTATCAGCCCGGCCCGATACCGCTAGCCGCTAACTTTCACTGCGAGCCCGGCGAGTTGCTGGCCCTGGTGGGCCCCTCGGGCAGCGGCAAGACCACCTTGCTGCGGGCCATTGCTGGACTCTATCGGCCGGCCGGGGGCTGGGTGCGCTGTGCCGGCGAGAGCTGGTTTGACGCCGGCCAAGGCCTGTCGCTGGCGCCGCAGAGGCGGCGAGTGGGGCTGGTCTTTCAGGATTATGCACTGTTTCCCCACCTCAGCGCGCTGCGCAACATCATGGTGCCGCTGGATCACTTGCCGACGGCCAGGCGTCGCGAACAGGCGCTTGCCTGGCTGTCGCGGGTGCGCCTGGAGGGGCTGGCCGACCGCTACCCGGCCGAGCTCTCCGGTGGCCAGCGCCAGCGGGTTGCCCTGGCGCGAGCCCTGGCTCGTCAGCCGAGGGTGCTGCTGCTCGACGAGCCGTTCTCGGCGGTGGACCAGGTCACCCGGCGACGCCTGCAACGCGAGCTGGCGCTGCTACGCGAACAGATCTCCATTCCCATCGTGCTGGTCACCCATGACCTGGATGAGGCCTGCGCCCTGGCCGACAGGATTTGTGTGCTGCATGCCGGTTGCAGCCTGCAGCAATCTTCTCCCGATACGCTGTTTCGCCGGCCGGCGAGCCCGGAAGTGGCACGGCTGCTCGATCGCCATAATGTCTTCACCGGCGTGGTGGTGGAGCAGGGCGGTGAGCGATACCTTCAGTGGGGACGCTACCATCTCGAGGTCGAACAGGGCCTGGAATGCTTGCCGTTGGGGCAGCGGGTCGACTGGTACCTGCCGCACTCCGACGTGGTGCTGCACCGTCGCCACCGACCCTCCCAGGGCGAGCGGGAAAACCCCGTCACGGCCCGCGTCGTCGAGCTGGTCGTGCTGGGGGGGATTACCTCGGTATCGCTGGCCGTCGACCATAGCGATGCTATCCTGCGTTTCGAGATCGCCACCCACGCCGCGCGTCGCAATGGCCTGGCGCGCGGCGAAACCGTCCAGGTCTCGCTGTTGGCCTCGGGCATCCACCTGATGCCCGGTGCCGCCGCCCTGGATGCCCACACGACTCCCGAGCGAGAACCGACATGAGAGAGCCGCTATGAACCCGACGCGCCGTCAACTCCTGCAGGGCCTGGTCGTCCTGGTGCCAGCCGCGACACTGCTGCCGCGCTCCCTGCTGGCCGAGACTACCGAAGAAGCGCCGCGAACGGTGCCTGTCGTGGTGCACAGCGACCAAGGGCCCCACCGGTTGATGGTCGAGACGGCCCGTACCCAGGCCCAGCGCAGTAAGGGCCTGATGGACCGCGATGAACTCGATCCTGAGGCCGGGATGCTGTTTCTCTACCCTCGGACCCAATCGTCGCGCAATGGCTTCTGGATGTACCGCACGCGCATTCCGCTGGATATCGCCTTCATCGATGAGAATGGAGAGATCGTGACGATCGCGACGATGCAGCCGTGCGAATCATCGAGTCCTCGCGAGTGTCCGGTCACTCGGCCGGAGGCCGCCTACATGGCGGCACTGGAGGTCAATGCCGGGTATTTCGAGGAGCAGGGCATCAAGGTCGGCGATTGCGTGAGCTGGCCGGGCAGTTGTGAACTCTGCGCGGCCGACGCCCCTGCCAGCTGAACTACCTCCCGCTCCCGGCTTGCCGTCGGGGTCGAATTTACTGTAGCCGTATTGCTTGTGTGGTGATGGCCATCACGGCGATACATGTCGTCCATTATGAATACGTAGTCATTTTTTAGACTAAAGTATATTTGCATATAAATCAAATAGATAAAAAAGAAATGGGTAAATTTCTGGCAGCAGTGTTTGCATACGTAGTCATACTGATCTAGAACATACAATCGTGATTACAGCCAATGTGTCGGGCGGGTTTCGAGAGCCGCCGAATGATGACCAATAACCTGAACCGGTAGACGCCACTGTTCTTGCCGGCACAGACAAGGAGTACAAGATGCACAACGCCACTGTTTCCGTCTTCGCAAAGACCCTACTGACCACCGCTGTCATGGCCGCGTCCCTCTCGGCGGCCCATGCCGGGACCGAGCGGGTGATCAATGTCAGCCTGCCACTTGGGCCAGACTCCCAGCAGGGTATCGGGGTGCTGAAGTTCGGCGAGGAACTCGAAAGACTCTCCGAGGGCCGTTTTTCGATCGAGCCTCACTACGACAACGCGCTGGGTGCCGAGCGCGAAGTCGTCGAGGGCATGGGCTTCGGCATCATCGATGCCGGCATCTCTTCAACCGGCCCAATGGGGGGGTTCGTCGATGAGTTCATGCTCTTCGACCTGCCCTACGTCTTCGAAAACCACGAGCATGCCTATGCCTTCCTGGACAGCGAATATGGCGAGCAGCTCGCCCAGCTGGCCGAGGAAGGCATGAACGTGAAGTTCCTGGCGTGGATGGAGAACGGCTTTCGCCACAACACCAACTCGGTGCGTCCGATCGAGAAACCCAGCGACCTGGAAGGCATTAACCACCGCACCCAGGAAAGCCGCGTCCAGGTCGATACCTGGGAAGCACTGGGGGCCAACGCCACACCCATGGCATGGACCGAGGTCTACACCGCCCTCCAGCAGGGTGTGATGGACAGCCAGGAAAACCCCCTGGCCACCATCTATGACGTGAATTTCTACGAAGTTCAGGACTACCTGAACATGACCCAGCACGTCTATTCGCCAGCGCCATTGATGATGAGCCTGGACCTGTTCAATTCCTTCAGCGAAGAAGACCAGGCGATCATCCTGGAAGCGGCCCAAATTGCTCTGCCTGTACAGCGCGAGGCCAGCCAGGAGCTGGAGCAGCGTTACCTCGGGCAACTCGAGGAATTGGGCATGACTGTGACCCATCCCGACCTCGCCCCGTTCCGCGAAGCGGTCAAACCCGTCCTTGAGGAGTGGGCCCCCACCATCGGTGAGGACCTGGTCGACGCTGCCATCAATTTCGAATACTGAGCCCACGACGCCTGCAGGCGGCAATGCTTCCTGCGGGCGCCTTCCTGACGCATGAGGCAGCCATGAAGTCTTATCTATTGCTGGCCCATAGAGCCATTGATGAATTCAATCGTCTGATCGGTTGGATGCTGGCCGGGCTCTTGCTAGTGATGACGGTGCTCATCTTCTGGCAGGTATTCGCTCGTTTCGTAGTGGGCAGCCCACTGTTCTTTTCCGATGAGATCGCCCGCTTCGCGATGCTCTGGTTGACGTTTCTCGGAGTCGGGTATGCCTATCGCAAGGGTACCCTGATCTCCGTGGATATCTTGCTGGAACACGCCGGCAAAAAGCTGGCTCGCCTGCTACGGATTGCCGTCATCCTCTGTTCCACTCTCTTCGCCTTCATCATGATTAAGTACGGCTACGACCTGATGGATCGGGTCGCCAGCCAGACAGCACCCAGCACTCGCATATCCATGATGTGGCCTTATATGGCCATTCCTGCGGGAGGCGTGGTCATCATGATCAATAGCCTTGGGCTGTTGCTCGATGAGGCACTCAACATACCCAACCAGCCTAAGCAGGAGGTGAACTGACGATGGCACTGCTCTTGTTCCTGCTGCTGATTTCGCTGTTCATCATCGGCGTACCCATTGCCTTATCGCTCGGACTGGCCTCTGCCGTCACTATTTGGCATGGGGACCTGTCACCCATGCTGATTGTCCCCCAACAGCTCATCGCGTCGGTGAACTCCTTCCCGTTGATGGCGATTCCCTTCTTCATCCTCGCGGGTTCCCTGATGCAGAGCGGTGGAATATCCCAACGCCTGGTCGATTTCTCCAACACGCTGGTCGGTAGCATGACAGGCGGCCTGGCGATGGTGGCCATCGTCACCTCGCTGTTCTTCGCGGCCATCTCAGGATCGGGCGCGGCCACTACCGCGGCCATCGGTTCCATCCTGATCCCCGCCATGCTGGCCAAGGGCTATCCCGGAGGCTATACCGCCGCTAACCAGGCCGCCTCAGGCGCCCTCGGCGTCATCATCCCACCCAGCATCCCACTGATTCTCTACGCGATTGCCGCCAATGTATCCGTTGGGGACATGTTCATCGCGGGCATCCTGCCGGGTATTCTGGTCACGCTGAGCCTGCTGATCTTCGCCTACTTCTTCGCCAAGGCCAACGGCCTGGGGGGGAGTATCGAAAAGAGCTCCTGGGGGGACGTCCTGCGTGCCGGGCGCAAGGCGATTCTGGCAATCCTCATGCCGGTCATCATCCTGGGCGGCATTTACGGCGGCATCTTCACGCCGACCGAAGCCGCAGTCATTGCCGTCGCCTACTCCTTTATGATCGGCTTCGTCGTCTATCGAGAAATCGAGTTGAGCAGCCTGGTCGGCATCCTCAAGCACTCGGCTGTAACGACCGCCATCGTGCTGAGCATCATCGGTGCTGCAGGGCTGTATGGCCGTATCCTTCAGCGGTTGAGGGTGCCTGACATGGTGTCCCAATTCGCTATCTCGACCATTGAGAGTCCTTTCCTGTTCATCATCCTGGCCAACGTCCTGCTGTTGTTTGCAGGGATGTTCATTGAGGCGGCGGCTGCGATCCTGATCTTCGTGCCGATTCTTCTGCCCATTGCGATCAGCTTCGGTTTCGACCCGGTCCACTTCGGGATCATCATGGTGGTCAATCTGGCGATGGGCATGTTTACCCCACCGGTAGGGCTCAATCTCTTCGTGGCGTCCCAGATTGCCGATATTAGTATCGCTCGCCTCACCTGGTCCGTCATGCCCTTCGTCGGCATCGTACTCATCAACCTGCTGATCATCAGCATGCTTCCCTTCCTGTCCACTTGGCTGCCTTCTCTGTAAGACCATTCAAGGAGAGAACCCTATGACCGTTTTAGAAAGCCTAGCGCCGCGCCAAGGCCTCAGAGTACTGATCACCGCCGGGGCCAGCGGGATCGGCCGCGAAATCGCCATGGCCTTTCACGAGGCGGGAGCGCGTGTCCACGTCTGCGACATCGACGAAACCGGGCTCAAGGCGCTGCCGGAGAGCATCACCTCAAGCGTCGCGGATGTCAGCCAGGAAGATCAGGTCGAGCGTGTGTTTGGCGACGCGGCCGCCCTCGGTGGCCTGGATATCGTCGTCAACAATGCCGGTATTGCCGGCCCGACCGGCGGCATCGACGAGATCGCCTCCAGTGACTGGTTGAAGACCATCGACATCAACCTCAATGGCCAGTATTTCGTCGCCAGCCGTGCCGCGCCGCTGCTGCGCGCGAGCCAGGGACTGTTGATCAACCTGGCGTCCGTGGCCGGTCGCCTGGGCTTTGCCTACCGCACTCCCTACGCCGCGAGCAAGTGGGCGGTGGTCGGGCTTACCAAGAGCCTGGCCTGTGAGCTCGGCCCGGACGGCGTGCGTGTCAATGCCATCCTGCCGGGCATCGTCAGCGGACCGCGTATCGAGCAGGTGATCCGCGACCGCGCCGAGAAGCGCGGGATCAGCTACGCGGAGATGGAAAAGGAGAATCTCTCCAAGGTCTCGATGCGCAAGATGGTGAACGCCAGCGATATTGCCGCCATGGCGCTGTTCCTGGCCGCGCCAGGAGGCAGCAATATTTCCGGTCAGGCGCTCAGTGTCTGTGGCAATGTCGAAACCTTGTAATCCTTACCGCGGGGAGTATGAACATGAGCAAAAAGGTTGCCGTGATCGGGGCTGGGCTGATCGGCCGGGCCTGGGCGATCGTCTTTGCCAGGGCGGGTACGCCGGTGTGTCTGTACGACGTCAGTGAACCGGCCCTGGCCCAGGCCCGAGGGGCCATTCGCACCTCGCTCGAGGACCTGGTGAATTACGGCCTGGTCGATGACCCCGACGCGGTCATGGCCTGTATCAGCATCGAGCCGGACCTGGGCCGGGCGCTTGGCGACGTCGGCTACGTCCAGGAATGCGGCCCCGAGGACGTCGCGGCCAAGCGCGAGATCTATACCGCGATGGAGGCGGTGGTCTCTACCGATGCCATCCTGGCGAGTTCGACCTCGGGGATCGCCGCGTCGCGCTTCACCGATCACCTGCGCCATCCCGAGCGCTGCCTGGTGGCGCATCCGGTGAATCCGCCCTATCTGATTCCGCTGGTCGAGGTGGTGCCCACCCCGGCGACCCGCGCCGAGGCGGTCGAGCGCACGATGGCACTCATGACCGCGGTGCGACAGCAGCCGATCCTGGTCAAGCGGGAAGTGCAGGGATTCATTCTCAACCGCCTGCAGGGCGCGCTGCTCAACGAGGCATTGCGGCTGTTCCGCGATGGTTATGTGTCAGCAGAGGATCTCGACAAGACCGTCAAGCACGGCCTCGGCCTGCGCTGGTCGTTCATGGGCCCGCTCGAGACCATCGATCTGAATGCCCCGGCGGGGGTGGTCGATTACGCCCGACGCTACGGGCCGCTGTATCGCGATGTCGACGCCCAGCGCGATGGCAGTGACCCCTGGGCGGAGGAGACGCTGGCGGCGCTCGATGCCGAGCGGCGCACCTTGCTGCCCAGTGATGGCCTGGCCGAGCGTCAGGTCTGGCGGGATCGCCGGTTGATGGCGCTGATGGCCCATCAGCAGTCGGCCAACGATGCCTGATGCCACATCAACAAGCGTTATATAAACGAGCTACTTCAGCGAGGAGACGCCCATGGCGACCCAGCGAAAGGTCATTATCACCTGCGCCGTGACCGGTGCGATTCACACCCCTTCTATGTCACCGCATCTGCCTGTGACGCCCGAGGAGATCATCGAGTCGGCCGTTGCCGCGGCCGAGGCAGGCGCCTCAATCCTGCACCTGCATGCACGGGATCCCGAGACTGGCAAGCCCACCCAGGATCCCGCGGTGTTCGAGAAGTTCCTGCCGCAGATCAAGGAGGCCACCGGGGCGGTCATCAACCTCACCACCGGCGGTAGCCCGCACATGACGGTGGAAGAACGTATGCGCCCGGCCGTCGAATTCCAGCCGGAACTGGCGTCGTTGAACATGGGCTCGATCAACTTCGGGCTGTTTCCGATGTTGCAGCGCTTCAATACCTTCAAGCATGAGTGGGAGCGCGAGCACCTCGAGAAGAGCCACGACCTGGTCTTCAAGAATACCTTCGCGGATATCGAGAAGATCATGACGATGTGCTCGAAGAATGGCACGCGGTTCGAATGCGAATGCTACGACATCGGCCATCTCTACAGCCTGCGCAATATCATGGATCGCGGCATTATCGACGGCACGCTGTTCATCCAGAGCGTGTTCGGCATTCTCGGTGGCATCGGCCCGCATCCCGAGGACGTGCTGCACATGCGCCGCACCGCCGACCGATTGTTCGGCAGCGACTATCAATGGTCGGTGCTGGGCGCCGGCAGCAGCCAGATGCGCATCGCCTCCCAGGCGGCCGCCATGGGCGGTAACGTGCGGGTTGGCCTTGAGGATTCGCTGTGGCTGGGGCCGGGCAAGCTGGCGGAAAGCAATGCCAGCCAGGTGAACAAGGCTCGCGAGCTTCTCGAAGGATTGTCCCTGCCGGTGGCGACCCCCGACGAGGCGCGCAGCATGCTTGGCCTGAAGGGTGGCGACAAGGTAGGCTTTTGAGCTGAATGATCGAAACAATGCCTGCTTCGGCAGGCATTTTTGGTGCGGCCTTTTCCTCCGGCATGAGCTCCCTTGATGAAGACCAAGTCCGTGACATCCCGAGATGTTGCACAGCTGGCCGGTGTCTCGCAGTCGGCGGTTAGCCGCTCCTTTTCCTCCAATGCCAGCGTGTCGGCCAAGACCCGCAAGCGAGTGCTCGAGGCCGCGCGCCAGCTCGGCTATCGGCCGAACACCATCGCCCGCTCGTTGATCACGCGCTCGAGCAAGACCATCGCAGTGGTGATCTACAGCCTGGAAAACCCCTTCTATTCGAGCGTCCTGGAGCGGGCCTCCAAGTTCTTTCAGGCCCGCGGCTATCATCTGCAGTTGTTTGTGGCCCCGCTCGGCAAGGCCTTCGACGAGGTGATCGACGATATTCTCAGGAGCCAGGTCGAGGGCGTGCTGATGCTGGCGATCTCCATCACCCGCGCCCAGGCCGGCGAGATCGCGGCGGTCGGCGTGCCAGTGGTGATCATCAACCGTACCGTCGATTACGAGGGCATCAGCCAGGTCAGTTGCGACAACCATCAGGGTGGCTACTGGGCGGGCCAGTTGCTCGCCGCGTCCGGCCACCAGCGCATCGCCTTCCTCGGTGGGCTGATCGGGTCCTCCACCAATGAGCAGCGTCAGGCCGGTTTGCTGTCCGCCCTGGCCGAGCGCGGCATGACGTGTCATGGCGTGGATGTCGGCAATTATCGCTACGAGGATGCGCGATTTGCCACGCGGCGGATGTTCTCGACAAGGCGGGTGCCAGACGCGATCTTCGCGGCAAACGACCTGATGGCCATTGCGGCCATGGAAACCCTGCGCCACGAACTCGGGCTTAGGGTACCCCAGGATGTGTCCATCGTCGGCTTCGACGACATTCCCATGGCCGCCTGGCCGAGCCATTCGCTCACCACGCTTCAGCAGCCGATCGAGCTGATGATCGTCAAGGCCACCGAATTGCTGCTCAACCAGATCAACCAGACGGAATCGAGCCCCGACCATATCAAGCTGCCCGTCACGCCGATGCTGCGAAACAGCACCAGGTCCGCGTCGATCTAGTCATGGCAGGGGAGTGCTCGGCACGTCGCCGGTACCGATGGCGGCGAGCTGGCTTTCAACGCGCGACTTCGTAGAATGGAACGGCTGAGCGTTGCCATGCTCGCCATAACGAAAATGCCCGCGATCCACGCCGGGCCGCCGCTGCAAGGATACGCCATGACCACCACCCGCCATGTCACCCGGCTTGCCACTGCGCTGACCGGTGTCGCCGTCCTGTCTTTCTCGCTCTCCGCTCAGGCCCGCGAGCTGTCCGTTTCCACCGTGCTCCCCGATGCGTTTCCCTGGGGGCAGGCCGCCGAAAAGTGGGCGGATCTGGTGGAAGAGCGCACCGACGGCGAGCTCACCCTGCGCGTCTATCCCAATTCCCAACTAGTCTCCGGCGATCAGACCCGGGAATTCTCCGCCATGCGCTCGGGGCTGATCGACGCGGCCGTCGGTTCGACCATCAACTGGTCGCCGCAGGTGCCGGAGCTCAACCTCTTCTCGCTGCCGTTCTTTATGCCCGACGAGTCGGCGGTGGACGCCGTCACCGGCGGCAAGGCGGGGGAGGTGGTGTTCGAGGCCATCGAGTCGCGCGACGTGATTCCCCTGGCCTGGGGGGAGAACGGCTTTCGACAGCTCTCCAACTCCCAGGGCCCCATCGACGAGCCGGCCGACCTCGAAGGATTGAAGATCCGCGTGGTGGGCTCGCCGCTGTTCCAGGACACCTTCGATGCCCTGGGGGGCCGACCCTACCCAGATGAGCTGGGCCGACGCCAAGCCGGCGTTGACCAGCGGGGCGGTAGACGGTCAGGAGAACCCGTTGTCGGTGTTCGATGTGGCGCGTATCGACCAGGTGGGCCAGGAACACCTGACGCTCTGGAACTACATGAACGATCCGCTGATCTTCGCCGTCAATCGCCAGGTCTGGGAGTCGCTCGACGAGGCCCAGCAGGCGATTCTGCGCGAGACCGCCATCGAGGCCGGTGAATGGGAAATCGCCATGACGCGCGAGCAGGAGAGCGAGCGTCTAGCGGCGATCCAGGAGCGCGGCGTCGAGGTGACGGAGCTCTCCGATGACCAGCATCAGGCGTTCGTCGACGCGACCCGCAGTGTTCACGATGACTGGGTATCGCAGATCGGCGAGTCACTTGTCGAGGCGGCCCAAGCCGACATCGAGTCGCCCTGAACACAGCCTGCTAGTGAATCGGCCGGCACCTATAAGGTGCCGGCCGCTTGGCATTGAGGCCATGATGAAACGCTTACCCGATGCGCGCCTCGAGCGCGTGCTGGCATCGCTGGCGCTGGTGATCATCTCGTTGATCAGCCTGACCAATGTGGTGACGCGCTATGTCACCGGGGGATCGCTCGCGTTTACCGAGGAGTTCTCGGTGTTCCTGATGGTAGTGGTGACGTTTGCCGGCGCCTCGGTGGCCCTGCGGCGTAACGGCCATATTCGGATTGGTCTACTGGAGCGGGCGCTGCCCGGCGCGCCGCGCAAGGCGCTGATCGTCTTTCAATGGCTGTGTGGCACCCTGGTGCTGGGATTGATTACCTGGTTCGGCGGCAAGCTGGCCTGGCAGGAGTATCAGTGGGAGTCGCTGTCGCCGGGGCTCGGCCTGCCGCAGTGGTGGTATGTCGTCTGGCTGCCGGTCCTGTCGGCCGCCATGCTGGTGCGCCTGGCCCAGCAGACGCTGGATCGCCTGCGCGGGAGGCTCGAGGATGGGTCCTGATCTGTGGATGCTGTTCGCCTTCGCGGGTCTGCTGGTGGCCGGGGTGCCGGTGGCCTTCTCGCTGGGGCTTTCCGGTGCGGTAGGTATTGTCACCGGCCTGTCACCCGCCATGCTGGCGACGCTGGGCACCAACACCTACAACAGTATCGCCAAGTACCCGCTGATCGCGATTCCGTTGTTCATCCTGACCGGGCTGATCTTCGAACGCTCGGGGGTGGCGCTGCGCCTGGTGCGCTTCGCCCAGGCATTGATCGGGCCGCGTCACGGCGGGCTGGCGCTGGTGGCGGTGCTGGTGTGCATGATCATGGGCGGCATGAGCGGCTCCGGCCCGGCCGATGCCGCGGCGGTGGCCATGGTGATGCTGCCGAGCATGACCAAGGCCGGTTATCCCAAGCCATTCTCGGCCACCCTGATCGCGGCGTCGGCGTCCACGGCGATCCTGATTCCGCCCTCGGTGGCGTTGATCCTGTATTCCATCGTGGTGCCGGGGGTCGACCTGAGGGCGCTGTTTGCCGCCGGGCTATTTCCCGGCCTGCTGGCCGGATTGGCGCTGCTGGTGCCGGCGCTGCTGGTGTCGAGACACTATGGTTGGGAAGGGAGTGGTCGGGAAGGCGGTGACGCTTCAGTCGATAATGCCGATCGCCCCGAGCTGGGGGAGGCCTTCAAGCAGGCGCTGCCGGCACTCTTCGCTCCGGTGCTGATTCTAGGCGGGCTGCGCTCGGGGCTCTTCACGCCGACCGAGGCGGCGGTGGTAGCGGTCACCTACGGCGTGCTGGTGGGCCTGTTCGTGACGCGAGAGCTCACGCTTCGTGAGCTCTGGGCCTTGTTCGGCGAGGCGGCGGTAATCTCCGGCGTGGTGATGCTGATCATCGCGCTGGCCGGCATCTTTGCCTGGGCGGGAACCATGCTGGGCACCTTCCGCGAGCTCGCCGAGTGGATCATCGGCCTGTCCGATAACGGCACCTGGATGCTGGTGCTGATCATGCTCGCCGTCCTGGTGGCCGGCACCCTGCTCGATGCGATCTCGATCTATCTGATCATGATGCCGATCCTGATCCCGGTGATGCAGCATTTCGAGTGGAATCCGGTGTGGTTCGGCATCCTGATGGCGATGAATATCGCCATCGGTCAGTTCACGCCGCCGGTGGCGGTGAACCTGATGGTCACCACCCAGGTAGCGAAGATCCGCCTGGAGCAAACCATCGGCTGGGCGCTGATGTTCGTCGTCGCCATGGCCGGCGCCTTGGCGCTGGTTGCGGTGTTCCCGGAAATCTCCCTGTGGCTGCCGCGAGTGCTGGGCTACAACCTCTGATGTTGTAGCCTTGCTCGATGTAGCGTCAGTGAGGCGCCAGCGTGTCGAGTGTGCGCTGGTGTAGCTCGGTACTGGCGGTGTCGAACAACACGAAGCGAACCAGCTCCAGGCCGGGGAACTCGGGCAGGCTTTCCAGCACCGTGGAGAGGGCGATGCGCGCCGCCTCGGCGGCAGGATAGCCAAAGGCGCCGGCGGAAATCGCCGGAAAGGCGATCGAGGAAACGTCGTAACGGTGGGCCAGCTCGAGCGCTTGACGGTAGCAGCTGGCGAGCAGCACATCCGCTGGTTCGTCGATGCCATATACCGGCCCCAGGCAATGGATAACGTATCGATTAGGCAGATCGTGTGCACCGCTAATCACTGCCTGGCCTGGCCGGATCGGCGCAAGTGGCTGGCACTCCTCCGCGAGCCCCGGGCCAGCGGCGCGATGCAGCGCACCGGCCACGCCACCGCCGGTTTCCAGCCGGGCATTGGCAGCGTTGACCACGGCGTCTATATCGGGTTGGCTGGCGATATCGCCTTGGACGCATTCGATGGCTCCCATCCTCGCTTCCCTCCTGCTGGCTGATGGGATTCAGTCTGGCCGCCAGGGCGGCAGTTCATCAAGGTTATGGCAACGGCTAATGCCCGATTGCATGACGTCAGGAGGTCTATGCAGTTATACAAGTCCCGCGGTAGAGCGTTAGAAACTCGGGGGAGGCGCTGGTGGATCGACTCCGGCAAGGCGTGACTCGACGATGTCGGTGCAACGTGGAAGGAATGCTTAAAAAATTAACGTTCACTAAACGTAAGGCAAGGCTAGACTGGATGCTATGGAAAAAAGACCTCATCAAGCAGGCGTTTTTTTCGCTAAAGTAGCCAATGACGGTTTAACCGTCGGTAAGCCTGCCACTTGCAGGGTTTGCCACCATCATGTCGATCACAATGCCAATTGAGGTGTGTTCATGAAACGCCACGCTTTTTCTACTGCGGCTTTCTCCGGTGCCTTGCTGGGGGCGGCTATGTTTGCGTCACCGGCCATGGCCCAGGACGACGAGCAATTCATCACCATCGGCACCGGTGGCCAGACCGGTGTGTATTACGTAGTCGGTCAGTCGATCTGTCGTCTGGTCAACCGTCTGGAAGATTCCAGCATCAAGTGTAATGCGCCTTCCACCGGCGGCTCGGTTGCCAATATTAATGGCATCAAGTCCGGTGAACTGGACATGGGGGTCGCCCAGTCCGACGTCCAGTACCAGGCCTACAACGGTACCGGTAATTTCGAAGGCGAACCCTACGAGGAGTTACGTGCCGTGTTCCGCGTCCACGGTGAGCCGTTGACTCTGCTGGCGCGTGCCGACTCGGGGATCGAGACGCTTGATGACCTGGAAGGCAAGCGTGTCAATATTGGCAACCCAGGCTCCGGTCAGCGCAACACCATGGAAGTGGTGATGGAGGCCAAGGGCTGGACCGAGGACACCTTCTCTCTGGCATCACAGCTCGATGCCGCCGAGCAGGCCGCGGCTCTCGCCGACAACAATGTCGATGCCATGGTCTATGTCGTAGGTCACCCCAACGGCTCTATCCAGGAGGCAACCACGACCGTCGACTCTCGCCTGATCCCGTTGAATGACGAGGATATCGATGGCATCGTCGAGGAATATCCCTATTACACCAAGTCGGTGATACCGGGTGGCCTCTACAAGGGCAATGACGAAGATGTCGAGACCTTCGGCGTGGCAGCGACCTTCGTGACCACCGCCGAGGCCGATGAGGAAGTTATCTACCAGACCGTCAAGGCAGTATTCGACAACTTTGACCGTTTCAAGCGTCTGCATCCGGCCTTCGAGAACCTCGATCAGGAGGAGATGGTCAGCGAGGGGCTTTCCGCTCCGCTGCATGATGGGGCGGCGCGTTACTATCGTGAACAAGGTTGGATCGAGTAATCCTGTAACCCGAGGTGTTGCTACCTGGTAAGAAATGCGCGGTTACCCGAGGGTGCCGCGCATTCTGGTTCAGGATGTTGATAGGCATTTCGATAGGGCAATCATGCGTCAATCGACTCGGAGCAGGGCAGGCATATGACTGACGATAACAACAGGGCTTCGGGAAGCGGAGTAGACCTGGAGGATATGGTCGCCTCCAGCGACACGGGGGCCCGTAAACCAGCCGGCATGCCCGGGAAAATATTGGTGAGCATCGCGGCCGTCTGGTCGCTCTTCCAGTTGTGGATTGCCTCCCCACTTTCCTTCATGGTGGGTTTCGGTGTGTTCAACGCCACCGAATCGCGCTCTATTCACCTGGCCTTTGCGCTTTTTCTGGCTTATATGGCCTATCCGGCACTCAAGCGCTCACCCCGCGATCGCATTCCCATTCAGGATTGGGTGCTTGCCGCGGCCGCGGCCTTCTGCGGCGCTTATATGTTCATGTTCTACGAGCAGCTATCCCAGCGCCCGGGAGCGCCGATACTGCAGGATGTGATCGTCGGGGTGGCGGGAATCCTGCTGCTGCTCGAGGCGACCCGCCGAGCGCTGGGCCCGCCGCTGATGATCGTGGCGTCGGTATTTCTTGTTTATAGCCTGGCCGGTCCCTGGATGCCAGGTATCCTCTCGCACGGCGGGGTTAGCCTCTTTGGGTTGATTAACCACCAGTGGTTGACGACCCAGGGGGTCTTCGGCATCGCGCTGGGGGTCTCGACCAGTTTTGTCTTCCTGTTTGTGTTGTTTGGTGCCTTGCTCGACAAGGCCGGAGCCGGTAACTATTTCATCAAGGTGGCATTTTCGCTGCTCGGACACTATCGCGGTGGGCCGGCCAAGGCCGCCGTGGTGGCGTCTGCCATGACCGGGCTGATTTCCGGTTCGTCGATCGCCAACGTCGTGACCACCGGTACCTTTACCGTACCGATGATGAAGCGTGTCGGTTTCTCCGCCGAAAAGGCCGGGGCCGTCGAGGTGGCGTCCTCGGTCAATGGTCAGATCATGCCGCCGGTCATGGGCGCTGCCGCTTTCCTGATGGTCGAGTATGTGGGCATTTCCTACGTCGAGGTCATCAAGCATGCCTTTCTGCCGGCGCTGATCTCCTACATCGCGCTGGTCTATATCGTCCACCTGGAGGCCATGAAGGCCAACATGCAGGGTCTTCAAAGCAGCAACCCGCCCAAGCCACTGTTGAACAAGGTGATCGGCTTTCTCGGTGGCCTGCTGCTGATGATGGTGACCGCTCTGGCCGTCTATTACGGGCTCGGCTGGCTCAAGCCGGTACTGGGCGATGCGACGCCCTGGGTGGTCGCGGTGGGGCTGACAGTCATCTATATCGCGCTGCTCAAGCTGGCCGCCGGTTACCCCGAACTCGAGCTGGATGATCCCAATCAGCCGATCTATTCGTTGCCGCAGACCAAGCCCACGGTGCTGGTGGGACTGCAGTACATCCTGCCGGTCATCGTGCTGGTCTGGTGTCTGATGGTGGAACGCTTGTCACCGGGACTGTCGGCCTTCTGGGCGACGGTCTTCATGATCTTCATCATTCTCACTCAGCGTCCTATTACTTCGATCTTCCGCGGGCGTAGCGATATGCGCGCAGACCTGCGCGAAGGCGTGATGGATCTGTGGAACGGCCTGGTCACCGGTGCCCGCAACATGATCGGCATTGGCATCGCCACTGCCACTGCCGGCATCATCGTCGGGGCCGTGTCGCAGACCGGCGTGGGTCTGGTCCTGGCCGAGGTGGTGGAAACTCTCGCCATGGGCAATCTGATGCTGATCCTGCTGCTCACGGCGGTACTCAGCCTGATCCTCGGCATGGGGCTTCCCACGACAGCCAACTATATTGTGGTATCGGCACTGCTGGCGCCGGTTGTCGTGCAGCTGGGCGCGCAAAACGGCCTGCTGGTACCGCTGATTGCGGTCCACTTGTTTGTGTTTTATTTCGGGATCATGGCCGATGTCACGCCCCCGGTGGGGCTGGCGTCATTCGCGGCAGCAGCAGTGTCGGGTGGCGACCCGATCCGTACTGGCTTCCAGGCCTTCTACTACAGCCTGCGCACCGCAGCGCTGCCTTTCCTGTTCATTTTCAATACCGACCTGCTGCTGATCGATGTGACCTTTCTGCAAGGGATCCTGATCTTCGTGGTGTCGACGATCGCCATGCTGATCTTCGCCGCGGCGACTCAGGGCTTCATGATCACTCGCAATCGCTGGTATGAATCCATCGTGTTGCTGCTGATTGCGTTCACCCTGTTCCGGCCCGGGTTCTGGATGGACATGATCCATGATCCCTACGAATCCGTGCCGCCGGCGCAATTCGTCGAGGCTTTGGGCGATGTCGATGAAGACGCCACCTTGCGCTTGCAGATTGAAGGTGTCGATGCGTTTGGTGATCGCATGACCACCTATATGACCCTGCCAGTGCCGGAAGGCGAGACCGGGCAGGAGCGGCTTGAAAACCTGGGCATGGAACTGCTGATCGAGGACGACACGGCAACCGTTGACATGGTCGCCTACGGCAGTCAGGCGGCGGATCTCGGCTTCGACTTCGATCAGGAAATCATCGAGGTGCTGGCCCCTGTCGATCGCTGGACCAAGGAGCTGATGTGGATTCCGGCCTTCCTGGTCTTCGGGCTGATTGTAATGATGCAGCGCCGGCGTCGTGACAAGACGGGCGCCACCGCCACTGCGTGAAGGAGAGTGCCATGTACAGCAAGATCATGTTGCCGGTGGATCTGAACGAGGAGTCGTCGTGGTCGAAAGCGCTACCGACGGCTCTGGCGCTCTGTCGGAGTTTCGACGCCTCCTTGCATGTGGTCACGGTGCTGCCGGACTACCAAATGCCCATCGTCGGGTCCTATTTCCCCAAGGGCTTCGCCAAGAAGGCCCATGAGGCGATCACTCAGGCACAGCACGACTTCATCAAGGCGAACGTGCCCGAGGACATTCAGGTGCAGAGTGTCATCGTCGATGGCTCACCCTGGGAGGCGATCGTCAAGGCAGCGAAGAAACTCGAGGTGGACCTGATCGTCATGGCCTCCCACAACAAGCGCAAATTTGCCGATTATGTGCTGGGACCCAACGCCGAGCACGTGGTGCATCATGCCAAGATATCAGTGATGATCGTGCGCTAGAGGTGTCTTCAGACGGCCCCCGGTTGCGATGATCGGGGGCTAGCTTGTGAGTATTGACCTGGAGCAAGTCCCCCCATTCTGAGGTAATGTAAGATCATGGGTTAGGCGTGGATCCGATCCCACCTGACGAGGTCCGGTCAGTCCGGAAAGCGACAAGGCAGAAACAGGGGTGACGCAATGAGTGCGGCAAAGACAACAGGTGAACACAAGGCTGCAGCGCCCAGGGTCAAGATCACCATCAATCCAGTCGGCAGCGACAGGCCTCGAGCATGGCTGGCTGCTGGTTTCGAAGACTTTCGGCAGGCCACGGCAGTCAGCCTGTCCTACGGTATGTTCTGGGTGGGCCTGAGCATAGCGATCACCTTCACCGCCGTGACGCTGGGGCTTTGGCACTGGTTATTGCCCATGCTGGCCGGCTTCATGTTCATCGGCCCGTTGGTGGCCGTGGGCTCCTACGGCATCAGCCAGGCATTGGAGGCCAATCGTGCCCCTCACCTGGGGGATGCTTTCGGCGCCTGGAAGGGTCATACAGGCCAGCTGGCGATGATGGGCGTGATGATGATGATCTTCTTCCTCGCCTGGATTCGTCTGGCCACACTGCTGTTCGCGCTTTTCTTCGGTTTCGAAGTGCCCAGCCCCGCGACGCTCTATGCCTCCCTTCTTACCACGCCAGAAGGACTTGGCATGATCGCCGTGGGTTCCGTGGCGGGCGGCATACTGGCCTTTGGCGCCTTTACCATCAGTGTGGTGGCCATTCCGACCTTGATGGACCAGGACCTTACCTTCATGGAGGGGATCGAAGCCAGTGTTCGCTCCGTGGCGCGAAACTTCCGCCCGATGTTGCTTTGGGCAGCGATTCTCACTGGCTGCGTGCTGGTCGGCGTGATGACCTTCTACATCGGCCTGGCCTTGATCCTACCGGTACTCGGTCATGCCAGTTGGCATGCCTACGAGGATCTGGTAAGAATCACGCCGATGGATGACACGTCGGGCAGTGCACCTTCAGAGAGCGAGTTGAGCCGTTGACAGGCGTCCTCGCCAAGCGCTGGAAAGGGGCCGGTAGCGTCTTCCTGCTTGCCGTTACCTTGCCCGCACAGGCCTGGGGGCAGACTGTATCGAACAGTCATCCCATCGCCTTGCAGCTAGATAGCTGCATGGCGGAGAGCCCGTCGGGTTCCCGAGGCATGCTGGACTGTGCCAAGGAGGCCGAAGCCGCCTGGGAAGAGGAAGTAGAGCGTCTGACCGAGCGACTGTCGAGCGTGTTGGGTGAGGAGGCAAGGGAGGCACTTGAGTCTTCCGACCTCGCCTGGCGGGCCAGCCATGACGCCGACCTGACCTTCATCGATGCCTACCATGACCAACTCGAGGAAGCTGAACTCGGCGACCCTGAGCTGGTCATGCTGTCGCGTCAGATACACCGTAATGCCGGGCTCGAAATCCGTGTCTCACGACTCGAAAATTTCCTTGCCGGCCTCGAGGACATCCCCGACACGATACCCGAGGAACGCATTCCGCCGCCCTGATGTGCCATTAAGGCGCGAGGGGTAAGGTGCTGCCGGGTATTCACGTCGCTGCCACCACCACGATCTGATCTCTTGGGGGACGATGCCAATGCCCAGGCGCATCATGCCCGGCCTGTCGGTCGTCTTGCTCATCGGCTCGTTGCTATTTTCCATGCGACTCGTCGCCGAGCCGCTGCCGTCTCCCACGGGGGAGGTGATACTCACCATCAGCGGGAATATCGCGCATACCAATGCGGGTGCGCAGGCCCATCTCGACCGGGACATGCTGATGGCCCTGGAGTCGCGCGTCGTCGAGACCAACACGCCTTGGCATAGCGATTCGTCCCGCTATGAGGGGCCGTTGTTGCTTGCCGTTCTGCAGGTCGCAGGCGCTGAGGGCGAGCGCATCGTGGTGCGAGCCCTGAACGACTTCGAGGCCGAGATCCCGATCACGGACCTGCATGATTATAAGGTAATTCTGGCCCTGCATCGCGACGGCGAGCCCATGCCGATTCGCGAGTTCGGTCCGCTGTTCGTGCTCTATCCTTTCGACGAGCATCCCGAACTCAACAATGAGACGATCCGCTTTCGCTCGGTATGGCAGGTGGAGAAAATCCATGTGCCTTGATCACTCTTTCGACTGAACGCTGCCTCGCCCATGTTGCGCCTCCCGCTGCGCCTAAAATTCGGTGCTATCGCCGCCCTGGTGCTCTTCGCCGCCGCCGTGCTGGTGGTGGGGCTGGTCTCTTGGCGTCAGGACAGTCTGACCCAAAGCGTTGGCGGCGACACCGCCTGGCACGCTTATAAGATGGATCGTGACGTCGTACAGTTGCGCAATTATCTCGGCGATCCCGACCGTAGCCTGGCAGGGGCCAGGCTACGCTTCGAGCTGCTCTATAGTCGTCTGAACCTCTTGCGCGGTGGGGAGGTTTCCGAGCTGATCGCGTCCATCCCCGTGGCGGTATCGCTGCTCGACGGGATCGAGGCACGACTCGACGAGCTGGACGCGCACTTAGAGTCGATTGACGCCCTTGACGATGAGCGCCGCCTCGCGCTTGACCGGCACTTCGAAGCGCTGGGACGGCGCACCGAGCCGCTGATCATCGCCATCAACGGCCACCTGGCCGATAGCGCGACGCATGAACGCCAGCAATTGCAGACCCTCTACGCCTTGCTGATGGCGCTTATCCTGGCCATGAGCGTGGCAGCGATGCTGGTCGTGATGTTTTTCTTTCGCGAAGCCCGCGACAATGCCGCGGCCCGGCGTAAGCTGGAAACCCTGAGCCAAGAGCTTGAAGCCACCGCCCGGCGCGCCCAGACGGCAAGTGAGAGCAAGTCGCTCTTCCTGGCCACTGTCAGCCACGAGATACGCACACCGCTCAACGGCGTGATCGGCATGAGTGATCTGCTGCTCGACCAGCCGCTGGAGGGGCGTTCGCGCCACTATGCTCATACCATTCACAACAGCGCCGGCCTGCTGCTGGAGTTGATCAACGACCTACTGGACTTTTCCAAGATCGAGGCGGACCGGCTAGAGCTCGAGTCGCGCCCCATTCCCCTGAGCGAGTTGGTCGAGGGGGTCATGACACTGTTTGCCCATCGTGTCGAATCACAAGGCGTACGGCTTGCCAGCCATCTTGACCCACGGCTTCCGCGACGCGTGTTCAGTGATCCCGTGCGGCTGCGCCAGGTGCTGTTGAACCTGGTTTCAAACGCCATCAAGTTTACCGACCAGGGCGAGATCCTGCTGTCGGTGACGGGCCCCGAGCCGGAGTATCTGCGTTTCGACGTGATCGACACGGGGCGTGGCATCACGGCAGAACAGCTCCCGCGGCTTTTCGAGCCTTTCCAGCAGGGTGACGCCTCTACCGCCCGGCATTTCGGCGGTACCGGCCTGGGCCTGGCCATTTGTCGTCGCCTCGTGGAAGCCCTCGGGGGGCGCTTGGAGGTGCAAAGTGAACCCGGTGTGGGAAGCCGCTTCTGTTTCAACCTGCCGCTGGTGCCTGCGGACAACGCCCCGGTTGAGGCGACACGCAAGGCCTCTTGCCCTGTCCGGCTTGACGAGTCGCAATTGCTGGTGGTCGAGGATAATCCGGTCAATCGACAGGTGGCGGTGGCGATGCTGGAACGCTTCGGCTGTCGTGTCAGTGTCGCCGAGAGTGGTGCTGAGGGTCTGGAAAAAGCCATGCAGATGCGCTTCGATCTGATCTTCATGGACGTTCAGATGGCCGACATGGACGGCCTGGACGTTACGCGGCGACTGCGCGCGAGCGGCGGCTGGTCCGGCGAGGTGCCGATCATCGCCATGACCGCCGGCGGACCTGGGGGCGAGCAGGCACGTTGTCTCGCCGCCGGCATGAACGGCTATCTGACCAAGCCGTTGTTTCAGGAAGCGCTGGAAGCGATGTGGCGTCGTCATCTCCACAAGACCGGCGACGGCGCACAGATTTTCGCGTCGGCCCCCGAGCCGAGTGAAACCGACCAGCCGCTTGACCGGGCCACATTGGCTGCGCTGCGTGAGAGTCTCGGCAAACGCGGTCTCGCCTTGTTGATCGCGCTCTATCGCGAGCAGGTCGAGGCACGCCTTGCCGAGCTGGATCAGGCCCTCGGCGCAGCATCGTCGGAGCGCATCAACCAGCTGGCCCACCAACTCAAGGGTGAGTCGTCCAGCCTCGGTGCGGTGAAGATGGCCGGAATTGCCGCACTGCTGGAGCGCATGGGCAGGGAGGGGCAACTGGGCGAGGCCGGCGTGATTCTCGTGGACCTGAAGCGATGCCTTGCAGTCACGCTGCACAGGCTCGAGCCCTGGTCGGCGTTAGATTGAAGTGGATCCAGTGAGGCGATTCAGGTGAATCGGGTCAGGTGGTAAAGAGAGCTGTGCGTTCCGGCAGACGCCAATGATGCGTCCGCGGAATAACATGCTCACCGGGCTGATAGGCGCCCCGCGAAGCCGCCAAGGCGCAGGCCAGGGTTACCATGGCGATGCGGTCATGATCCTGAACCGCAGAGTTGACTGGCAATGGCAGGAAGTCGAGCAGGCGGTTGTCGCCAAAGGTGGCCAGGCGCAGCGATTGCGGCAGGCCCCCGTCCTCGAGCAATACGTCGAACACGCCATCGAGCAGCGTGTAAGAGGCCGTGATCAAGGCGTCCGGAAGGTCGTGACGGTCAAGGAGCTCGCGCATCAGTCGCGCGCCGTCGCTGCGATCATAGCGCTTGGCGCCACTGGCGATCACCTGCACGGAACTGCCGGCCAGCGCCTGCTGGAAGCCGGCCCGGCGCTCCCGGCTGATCGAGAGCGCTGGTACAGCATCCAGCCAGGCGATACGTTTGACTGAGTCATCGAGTACCGAGCGAGTCAGCCGCTCGGCGGCATCGCGATCGTTGCCTACCACGCTGGCGAAATACTGAGGGTCCAGGCCGCGGTCCATGGCAACGATCGGCAGTCCTTCGGCCATCATGTCGCGATAGAAATCATCTTCCATGGGTAGGCAACTGGCGGTGATGATGACCTCACAACGTTGTGCGCGCAGCGCCAGCGCCAGTTCGCGTTCGCTTTCCGGGTCGTCGTCGGAACCCACGATCAGCAGATGGTAGCCCTGTTCCCGTGCCCCGCGCTCCAGACGCTTGGCCAGGCGTGCATAACTGGCGTTTTCCAGGTCGGGAACGATCAGTCCAAGCAGGCGGCTTACGCCTCGTCGCAGGGCGGCGGCCTGCGCGTCGACTCGGAAGCTGTGCTTGTGCACCACGGCCATGACGCGATCGACGGTATGAGAGCTGATGCGTCGTTCGCGCGCCTTGCCATTGATGACGTAGCTTGCGGTGGTCCGTGAAACGCCGGCCAGGCGAGCAATTTCGGCGAGTGTCATGAGTTACCCCTGCGTATAACAAGGCAGTTTACCAGCCTGCCGGCCTCTCTACCCCCTGCCAAAGTTGTAGTCCCACGGCCTTGCCAACCACGAGCAATCCAGCCAGCATTGCAATCTAGCAGGTGACACGATTCAGCCGGCGCTTATGCGAGGTATTTCGGGCCCCCCAAGTTACGCAGGTCAAGAAGCGTTCCGAAGGCTGCCAGCAATACTCCTAAGGCTGAGAGTAGGCGACCACCGCCGCGTCACCCGAATGAACAGGAGACAACCATGTTGACGCTACGCCAGGATGATATTCAGCTGGGCTGTCGGGCCGATGACTGGCGAATGGCGCTGGACCAGGCCGCTGACGCTCTGCACGAGGCTGGGTTGGTCGATATCGCCTACCGTGATGGCTTGCTCGACCGCGAGGCCCAGTCTTCGACCTTTCTGGGTAACGCCATTGCCATCCCCCACGGGACTCCCGAGAGTCGCCAGCACGTCAAGCAAACCGGCATTCGGGTGCTGCAGTTTCCCGCTGGGGTGGAATGGCATGATGGCAACCGCGTACACGTGCTGGTGACTATTGCCGCGCAGAGCGACGAGCATCTGGACATCCTTCGCCAGCTGACGCATGTGCTGGACCGGGAAGGTGTCGCCGAGCGTCTGGCCGCCGCCGATTCACGCAGCGAGATTGCCGGCTTGCTGTCGAAAGCCGTCATTGAAGCGCGCCTGGATGCCGAAACCCTCTGCCTGGGCTTCCCCGCCCGTGACCGTCAGGAGTTGGCCCTGGCCGGCGCCGCACGACTGCGCCAGGTCGGCTGCGTCACCAACGAATTTGTGGCCGATGTAGCCGCGCGCCTGCCGCAGGACCTCGGTCAAGGGCTCTGGCTGGTGGCGAGCGACCGCGGCGTCGAGGTGCCGGCGCTGTCGCTGGTGACGCCCGATGGCGATGTGGACCGTGAGACGAGAGAGACAACCGACAGGACCCACGGCGTCTTGTGCCTCGCCGCCCAGGGCGACGCCCATCGCGGACTTCTCGAGCGTGTCGTCTCATTGCTGGAGAGCGACGCGGCCAGCGGGCTGCACGACGCCGATGCCGCGACGATCCTGGCGCGATTCGCCGGCGAGTCCTCCGCCGCCAGCACCCGCCAGGCCCGCGTGCTCAACGCCCACGGTCTGCACGCCCGCCCAGCCAAACAGCTGATCCAGGTGGCGCGTGCCCAGGACATGCCGATCCGCGTGCGCCTCGCCGAAGGTGGCGGTGAAGCGGTGTCGGCCAGCAGCCTGACCAAGGTGATCAACCTCGGCGCCCGGCGTGGCCAGCAGCTGACGTTTTCCGCCGAAGGGCAGGGCGCCGAGGCGGCGCTGATGGCCGTCTGCAACGCCGTGGCCGAGGGCCTGGGTGAGCAGGTGGCCCCCTTCGATGAGAGTCGCGAGCAGGCGGTGGCGGAGACGGCGCCGGACGCGCCGGCCCCCACACCATTACCCGACGATGAACCCCACCTGGCGGTTGCCGCCTCACCGGGACTGGCCATCGCGCCGGTGTTCGTCATGCGCACGCCGCGCTTCGACTATGCCGAGCGGGCGACCGACGCCACCGCCGAGTCACGGCGTCTCGATGCCGCAATCAGGGAGGGTGCCGAGCAGCTCGAGGCCCTGGTGCAGCGTGCCCGTGGCGGCGAAGTCGCCGAGATCCTCTCCATGCATGAGGAAATGCTCGACGATCCCGAGCTGCATCAGGCCGCCCGCGAGGGCATCGGTGAGGGGCTTTCCGCCGAGGCCGCCTGGTGGGGCGCCATCGAGACCGCCGCCCACGCCCAGGAAATGCTCGCCGACCGCCTGCTGGCCGAGCGCGCCGCCGACCTGCGCGACGTGGGCCGCCGGGTGCTGGGCATCCTCTGCCGAGTCGAGCTGCCCGAGCCGCCGGAGCAACCCTATATTCTGGTGATGGACGACGTCGGACCGTCCGACGTCGCACGCCTCGATACCACCCGGGTGCGTGGGCTGCTCACCGCGCGCGGCGGGGCGACCGCTCACAGCGCGATCCTGGCGCGTGCGCTGGGCATTCCCGCCGTGGTCGGCGCCGGGGCGCGCGTGCTCACGCTTGCCAACGGCACCGAACTGATTCTCGACGGCGAGCGTGGACGGGTGACGCCCGCGCCTTCGCCGGAACGTCTGCGCCGTGCCGAGCAGCGCCTGGCCGAGCGCGAGCGTCGCGAGGCCGCCGCCTGGGAGGCGCGTTTTGAAGTGGCTCAGACCCGCGACGGCCACCGTGTCGAGGTGGCCGCCAATCTGGGCAACACCGCCCACGCCGGTGATGCCGTTGAGCGCGGCGCCGAAGGTGTCGGCCTGCTGCGCACCGAATTTTTGTTCATGGCGCATGCCCAGGAGCCGGATCTCGACACCCAGATCGCCGAGTATCGCGAGGCGCTGGATGCCCTGGACGGCCGCCCGCTGGTGGCACGCACCCTAGATGTCGGTGGCGACAAGCCCTTGCCCTACTGGCCGGTGCCGAAGGAAGACAATCCCTTCCTCGGTCTGCGCGGGATTCGCCTGGCACTCACCAAGCCCGAAGTGCTCGAGACCCAGTTTCGCGCCATGCTGATGGCTGCGGCTGGGGGACCCGAAGGTCGGAGCCAGCCGCTGCGGATCATGCTGCCGATGGTCAAGGATATCGCCGAATTTCGCGCCGCCAAGCGGATATTCGATCACCTGCTCGAGACGATTCCCGAGGCCGAGCGCACCACCGACGTGCAGCTCGGGGTGATGATCGAGGTGCCATCCTGCGCCTTGCTGGCGCCGACCCTGGCCGCCGAAGTGGACTTCTTCTCGGTTGGTACCAATGACCTGACCCAGTACACACTGGCCATTGATCGCGGTCATCCGGAACTTTCCGCCCAGGCCGACGGCCTGCACCCGGCGGTGCTCAAGCTGATCGAGATGACCGTGAACGCCGCTCACGCCCACGGCAAGTGGGTGGGGGTCTGTGGCGAGCTTGCCAGTGACGCCGTGGCCGTGCCGGTGCTGGTCGGGCTGGGGGTCGACGAACTCTCGGTCAGCGCCCGCCAGATACCGCTGGTCAAGGCGCGGCTGCGTGAGTTTGATCTCGCGGAGGCCCGTGCCCAGGCACAGCTGGCGTTGACGCAAGCCACCAGTGAGGCCGCCCGCGACGCCCTGGAGGTGCACTGATGGCCAGAATCCTCACCCTGACGCTCAACCCCGCCCTGGATCTGTCGGTGGGTCTGGACCGGCTGGTGCTCGGCGAGGTCAACCGCACTCGTGAGACCCACCTGGCGGCGGCCGGCAAGGGCGTCAACGTGGCGCGGGTGCTGGTCGAGCTGGGGCACGACGTCAGCGTCTCGGGCTTTCTCGGCGCCGACAACGACGGCCCCTTCCTGCGCGCCTTCGACACCCTGGGCGTGGAGGATGCCTTCATCCGCGTGCCGGGCGAGACCCGCATCAACGCCAAGCTCGCCGAAGCCGACGGTCGGGTCACCGACATCAACGGCCCGGGGGCCGCCATCGACGCGGCGGCCTGGCAGAAACTGCTCGTCGGCCTGGACGCGCGAGTCAACGACCCGCTTCGCCGACCCGATGCGCTGGTGATCGCCGGAAGCCTGCCGCCAGGCCTTTCGGCGGATGATCTTGCCAACCTGATCACCCGGCTGCGCGCCACCCGGCTGCCGGTCTGGGTCGACACCAGCGGGGAGGCGCTCGCCGCCGCCATCGCGTCGCGGCCAACGGCCGTCAAGCCCAACGAGCATGAGTTGGCCGCCTGGGCCGGCACTGCCCTGGAGTCACCCGAGGCACGCCTCAAGGCGGCGCTCAAGCTTTACGGTGCCGGTGTCGAGGAGGCGCTGATTTCCGCCGGCTCCCAGGGCGTGCTCTGGGTCAGCCGCCGCGGTGCCTGGCAGGCGCTGCCACCGCGTCTCGACGTGGCGAGTACCGTGGGCGCCGGCGATACCCTGGTCGCCGCCATGCTGCACGGCGTGCTGTCGGGGCATCCCCCCGAGCAGGTGCTTCGACTGGCCACGGCACTTTCTGCCGAGTCCGTTCGTCACGTCGGGGTGGGTGATGCCCACGCCGCCGATTTTTCCACCCTCCAACAACAGACCCGCGTTCGCCGTCTCAACGACGTCGATGCAGGGGGAGCCATCGCATGAAAGCCATCATCATCACCGCCTGCCCCAGTGGCATGGCGACCACCTTTCTCGCCGCCCGCCGCCTCGAGCAGGCCGCCGGCCGCCTCGGCTGGCAGGTCGATGTCGAGATGCACGGCGAGCTTGAACCGCTCGCCCCGGTATCCGCCGAGGCCATCAACGCCGCCGACCTGGTCATCGTCGCCGCCGATCATGTGCCTGCCGCGCAGCGCTTTGCCGGCAAGCGGCTGTATCATGCGCCGATCGACCAGGCATTGCCGGACCCGGGTGCCTTCCTCGAGCGCGCCGAGCGCGAGGCCAGCATCTATACGCCGCCCACAGAAACATCGCCCACCGAGACGCTATCGACGGCGGCCGCCAGCAGCGGTGCCCGCAAGATCGTCGCGGTAACGGCCTGTCCGACCGGCGTGGCCCACACCTTCATGGCCGCCGAGGCGCTGAGTGAGGCGGGCAAGTCGATGGGCCATGCCATTCGGGTGGAGACCCAGGGGTCGGTGGGTGCCCAGGACCAGCTCACCGACGAGGAGATCGACGAGGCCGACCTGGTGATCCTCGCCTGTGATATCGACGTCGATCCGGCCCGGTTCGTCGGCAAGCGGATCTATCGAACCTCCACCGGCAATGCCCTGAAGAAACCGCAGCCCACCATCGAGGCGGCCCTGGAGCATGCCGAGGTGGAGAGCGCCGGTGGTAAGAGCCAATCGGGCGGCGAGGCGAGCAAGAGCGTCAAGGAGAAGGGCGTCTACAAGCACCTGCTCACCGGGGTTTCCTTCATGCTGCCGATGGTGGTGGCCGGTGGCCTGCTGATCGCCCTGTCGTTCGTGTTCGGTATCGAGGCCTTCCAGGAGGAGGGCACGCTGCCCGCGGCGCTGATGCAGATCGGTGGTGGCACGGCCTTTGCGCTGATGATTCCGGTGCTGGCGGGCTATATCGCCTATTCCATCGCCGACCGGCCGGGTATCGCTCCGGGCATGATCGGCGGCATGCTGGCCTCCGAGATCGGCGCCGGCTTCATCGGCGGCATTCTCGCCGGCTTTTTGGCGGGTTACGTCGCCAAGGCGGTGGCCCAGCACGTCAAGCTGCCGTCCAGCGTCGAATCGCTCAAGCCGATCCTGATCATCCCGCTGGTGGCGAGCCTGGTCACGGGGCTGGTGATGATCTATGTGGTCGGCGAGCCGGTGGCGGCCCTCCTCTCGGCCTTGACCACCTTCCTCGAGAACATGGGCTCGACCAATGCCGTGCTGTTGGGCATCCTGTTGGGAGCCATGATGTGTTTCGATCTCGGCGGGCCAGTCAACAAGGCCGCCTATACGTTCGGTGTGGGCCTGCTGGCTTCCGAGACCTACGGGCCGATGGCGGCGATCATGGCGGCCGGCATGGTGCCGGCGATCGGCATGGGCATCGCCAGCTTCGTCGCCAGGTCGAAGTTTTCGGAGCCGGAGCGTGAGGCGGGCAAGGCGTCCTTCGTGCTGGGCTTTTGCTTCATCACCGAGGGGGCCATTCCCTTCGCCGCCAAGGATCCGCTGCGGGTCATTCCGATCAGCATGGTCGGTGGGGCGATCACCGGCGCGCTCTCGATGCTGGTCGGCGCCAAGCTGATGGCACCGCATGGTGGTATCTTCGTGCTGCTGATTCCCAATGCCATCTCGCCGGTACTGCTTTACCTGGGCGCCATCGTCATCGGCTCGCTGGTCACCGGCCTGGGGTATGCGGCGATCAAGCGCGGCGGCCAGCCGGTGCCCGTGAGTGCCACCGCCTGAGCCGTCGGACGGGCAGGTTTTTCCGATAACAAGAGGCTAACCAATGTTCCAGCTCACCCGCAGCGTCACCTGGCAGGCCCTCAAGGGCCTGCAGGAAACCACGGCCAACGACCGTATCCGCGACTATTTCGCCGCCGACCCGAAGCGATTCGAGAAGATGAGCCTGCGCGTCGGGGGTCTGTTTCTCGATTATTCCAAGCATCATCTCTCCGACGAGGTGCTCGAGACCCTACTCGAACTGGCCGACCACTCGGCGCTGGTGCAGCGACGTGCGCAGATGTTCTCAGGCGACATCATCAATGTCACCGAGGACCGCCCGGTGCTGCATACGGCCCTGCGCAATCTTGGCGAGGGGCCGCTCAAGGTCGATGGCCAGGACGTGATGCCGGAGATCCAGCGCACCCGCGAGCAGATCAAGCAGTTCTCGGAAGCGGTACGCAATGGCGAGTGGAAGGGTTATAACGGCCAGCGCATCACCAGCGTGGTCAACATCGGCATCGGCGGCTCGGACCTCGGGCCCAACATGGCCTGCCGGGCGCTGCTCAAGCACCGCCATCCGGAGCTCAGTTTCCACTTCGTCTCCAATGTCGACGGCGCGCATATCCAGAAGGTGCTGAGCGGCCTCGACCCGGCCAAGACGCTGTTCATCGTCTCGACCAAGACCTTCTCCACCCAGGAGACCCTGCTCAACGCCCACACGGCGCGGCGCTGGTTCCTGGATAATGCCGGCGAGGATGCCGATGTCGGGGCGCACTTTATTGCCGCCTCGACCAACCGCCAGGCGGCCATGGAATTCGGCATCCGTGAGGAGAACGTCTTCGAGTTCTGGGCCTGGGTCGGCGGGCGCTATTCCATGTGGTCGTCGATCGGCCTGCCGATCGCGCTATCGATCGGCTTCGAGGGTTTCATGGAACTGCTCGAAGGGGCCTACGAGATGGACCAGCATTTTCTTTCGGCACCGTTCGCCGAGAATATGCCGGTACTGATGGCGCTGATCGGCATCTGGTACATCAACTTCCAGGGCGCCGAGACCCAGGCCATCGTGCCCTACGATCAGGCGCTGCATCAGTTGCCGGCCTTCCTGCAGCAGCTCGACATGGAGTCCAACGGCAAGTCGGTGGATATCTTCGGCCATCCGGTGAACTACAAGACCGGGCCGATCGTATGGGGGCAGACCGGCTCCAATGGCCAGCATGCCTTCTTCCAGCTTCTGCATCAGGGCACTCGATACGTCCCCATCGACTTTATCGCCTCGCTCAAGCCCGAGTTCGGCGTCGAGGATCACCACTTTGCGCTGCTGACCAACATGCTGGCCCAGGCCAACGCTTTCATGGAAGGCAGCCAGGAAGGCAGCCGGCTTGACCCCTACAGCTGCCCGGGCAATCGTCCCTCGAGCGTATTGCTGCTCGACGAACTGACGCCCAAGAACCTCGGGGCGCTGATCGCGCTTTACGAGCACAAGGTGTTTGTCCAGGGGGTGATCTGGAACATCAACTCCTTCGACCAGTGGGGCGTGCAGTTGGGCAAGCGCATCGCCGGCGAGATCAGCGAGCGTATCGACTCGCGCAGCCAGGACTTCGATGCGTCCACTCAGGGACTGCTGGCCTTGGTCCGGGGGCACTTTACGCCGCCCACTCCGCAAGACGACGGAGGTGGAACTGCCAAGTCCCGCCGCGCAAAGAAAACGCCGCAGGAGTAAAAGGATGCGCTACCAGGCCGCTGCCTCGCGTTACGAGACCATGCACTATCGCCGCTGCGGACGCAGCGGCTTGCAATTGCCCGCGCTCTCGCTGGGGCTATGGCACAACTTCGGTGATGTCGATACCCTCGATAATCAGCGGTGTCTGCTGCGCCGCGCCTTTGACTTGGGCATCATTCACTTCGATCTCGCTAACAACTACGGCCCGCCCCCGGGAAGTGCCGAACGCAACTTCGGTCGCTTGATGGCGGAGGATTTTCGTCCCTATCGCGACGAGTTGATCATCTCGACCAAGGCCGGTTATTACATGTGGCCCGGCCCCCACGGTCAGGGTGGCTCACGCAAATCATTGTTGGCCAGCCTGGATCAGAGCCTGTCGCGGATGGGACTCGACTATGTGGACATTTTCTACTCCCACTGTGTCGATACACAGACGCCACCGCAGGAGACTGCCGAGGCTCTGGCCAGCGCGGTGGAGCAGGGCAAGGCGCTGTATGTGGGGATCTCCTCCTATTCGGCGCCGCGTACCCGGGAGATCGTCGGTCTGCTGCGCGAACGCGGGGTTCCTTGCCTGATTCACCAGCCCTCCTATAACCTCTTTAATCGCTGGGTGGAGCAGGAACTGCTCGACACCCTCGAAGCCGAAGGTATGGGGTGCATCGCCTTCACGCCCCTGGCCCAGGGCCTGCTCACCGACAAGTATCTCAACGGGGTGCCCGACTCGGCGCGAATCAACCAGCCCGGCGGCGGTTCCATGCGGCCCGAGCACTTGAGTGAGGACAATCTGGCCCGGGCGAGGGCGCTTAATAGCATCGCTGAGCGTCGTGGTCAGAACCTGGCACAGATGGCGTTGGCCTGGTTGCTGCGCGATCCACGCGTCACCTCGGTACTGATAGGCGCCAGCCGCGTCGAGCAACTCGAGGACAACGTGGCGGCGCTCGACAACCTTGAGTTCTCCAACGAAGAACTCGTTGAGATCGACCATCACGCTGTTGTCGACGCTGGCGTCAATCTCTGGGCCAAGTCCTCCGAGGAGTAAGCCGCATCCCGCCCTGTTCGACGTCACGAGTAAAAGCCAGCCGTGCAGAAGCCGCAGTGCGGAGGGAGAAAGTGCCTCGATTTTTGTTAAATTACCCCTGTGCCTATCAACCTGCTTCTTACACTGTTCGTTACGGTACCGATAGCGCGAATTGCACCCCCGCGTAGGCGTCTTTCGGTCAGAAACGTTGCGTTGCCCGACACCCTGGGCCACCTCGCTACAAGGAAATGGAGTTTATGAACAGCAAGATTAAAGTGGAATCACCACTCGTTATCCTGCATGGCGACGAGATGGCTCAGGTGGCTTTCGAGAGAATCCTCGACACCTTCGTGACCTCTCGGCTGGACGTGGAGCTGGTGGAGATCGACCTGACCGCTGAGAACCGCCTGGTCACTAACGGCCAGGCGGTGATCGATGCCGTCGAGGCGCTCAAGCAGTATGGTGTGGGCGTAAAGAATGCCGGCATGACAGTCAATCGCGCCCAACTGAGCGAAATGCTGGCCGCCCATCCCGAACTCGACGGCACCAGGCTACATCCGCTGGCTACCAAGTCGCCCAACGGCGCCATACGCAAGGGAATCGGCGGCAACATCACCCGCGAGGACATCCAGTTTCGCAACCTGCAGTTCAACAAACCGGGGTGGATCGGCCGCGACATAGAGGTCGACACCATGGCGACCGGCGGCAGCAAGGACAGCTACAACGAGCTCTCCCGCGCCACCGGCATCGTCAAGCTGATGTTCGTCGGCGCCAGCGGTGACCCGGTGGAACTGCATCGCCGCGAGGTCAAGAAGGGCGACCCCTGGCTGCTGGCCACCAACGACATCGACGAGATCAAGGCCTGGGCGCACCGCTTCTTCCAGCGCGCCATCGACGAGAAGCGCGACATCTACCTGGGTCTCAAGGACACCGTGATCGCCGGCTACGATGGCGTGATGCGCGCCGCCATCGAGGGCATTTACGAGAGCGACTATCGCGCGCAGGTCGAGGCGCTGGGGCTCGCCTACCACTATGAGCTGATCGACGCCCAGGCCGCGCGCATCGTCGCCAATCCGCCGGAGCGGGCGCTGTGGGGCGTGCCTGACAACACTACTGGCCGCAAGCTCTACAAGCTAGTTGAGCAGCTCAAGGTGCACGGCATTCCCACTCGAAAGGCGCACGTCTCGCTGTCGCGGATGAGTGCCGGCGGCGGCGACCAGTACGGCAGCTACAACGCCCCCGCCGCAGAGGCCGGCATCCTCAAGGTGATCGTCGACGGCGACGAGATGCATGCGCGCCACGTCAAGCAAGGCGACCCCATTCTGCTGATGTCCAACGACCACGAGGCCATCAAGGATTGGGTCGGCCAGGTGTTTCGGGATGCCTCACGCAAGGAAAAGGAGGTCTACTTCGGTCTCAAGCGTGAGTACATGGACTACGATGAGGTGTTCAGCACCGTGATCACCGACGTGCGCCGCGAGCTGGCCCAGGCCGACACTCCGCCGCCGTCGTTCATGATCATGCGGCCCTCCAGCCAGCTCATCAAGATGATCACCGACCCACCGCGCAATGCCCTCTACCCGGCGCAAAACCTCGACGGTGACATCTTCTCGGACATCTCCGCCGCGCTCGGCGGTAGCCTTGCCACTGCCAGCTCGATCATCGAGAGCAAGAGTGGCACCATGCTCTTCGAGGCGCCCCACGGCACCGCCCACGACCTCTACCTGAAGTACCTGGAAAGCGACGGCAAGGAGTCGCACTTCAACTCTTCGGCGCTGATCTTCGCCGTAGCGAATGCCCTGGAAACACTCGGCGAGCGCGAGAACAATGCGCCCCTGGTCGATTACTCGCGGCGACTCAAGATGGCGCTGATCGACACTGTCGGCGACGGCGTCATCACCGGCGACCTCAAGGGCAAGACCACCGACCCAAGCGCCGAGACGGTGGTCGACATGCTGGGCTTTCTTAAGGCCGTGGAGACACGCCTCTCGACATGAAATGGAGGGTGGTAGTGTCCCTGGGATACCGGCCGTCACTGGCAAGGGGAAGTCGGTAGGCGGTTGCTTCTGGCGGACCATTTACTAGACCATGGTGTTGTATGCCTTGTCCTGAGCCTGTTCCAGCAAATCGCATTCGTTACGCTTCTGTTCGATGAAGTGGCCGACCAGTGTT
This sequence comes from Halomonas jincaotanensis, assembly GCF_018448785.1. Lineage (GTDB taxonomy): Bacteria > Pseudomonadota > Gammaproteobacteria > Pseudomonadales > Halomonadaceae > Halomonas > Halomonas jincaotanensis. The sequence goes on from NZ_JAHCLU010000003.1 coordinate 154,434, forward strand.
TCGACTTCTGCCGTGCGGCTGGACTGAGCCACCAGTTCGCTTATTTGACGCGAGTGGTGGGCGGCGGCCAGGGCATAAGCCAGCGTGTGACAGGCCATGGCTTCATCGGTGATGAAACGGTACAGCGGCTGAGCCTGGGAAAGTCGAAACCGCAATTGCGGCCAAGTCGGGCGCCCTCCGGGCAGACAATCTCTCAGATGAAGGCGCTCGGCGAGTGTTTCCAGTGCGATGAGACGTTGCTCGCATTCAACGCCAAGTGCTGCCATCAGGCGACTGATAGATGGCCGAATGGGCAGGAAACTGAGTGCCAGGCCGCGATAGCGCTGCATCTCGTAGCGCTCGAGATCATGAGCGAATATCAGCTGTTCTTTCGCAGGATAATCTCTAGCAGCAGTGATGGTAGTTATCGGTAATGGCACGAGTGACTCTCCTTTGTTACACGGGCCGATTTGCTCTGCTCATACAAAATAGCCATACACTAGCCTTGTCGCGTTGATGCAGATTAATCTTTCGCCGTGGGCTGTTAATTGTATTCAAAAGTACTAGGTCATCTCATTTCTGACTGACGGGGCATCCCAGCATCCCAGCATCCCGTTTGCGACGTTGTGACTATGCTGGCAAGCGGTCTACACTCCTCGGGCTCTCATGACAGGTTGACCGCCATGCTCGATTCGCTTGCTGCCGTGAGGGGTTGTCCTTCGCGAGCCATTGAAGGAGCATCGCTGTGCACCGCGGTTAGTCGGCAGCGCGACCCCTGGGCGGCTGCCGATGAGCTCGCCGCAGCGCTGCATCACGAAACGCTCGGCTTCGTGCTGTTCTTCTGCAGCGCAGAATATCCATTACCGGCGCTGTCGGCGGCGCTCAATGCTGCGTTTCCTGAGGTGCCGGTGGCAGGCTGCACCACCGCCGGCGAGATCACCCCGCAAGGCTACGGGCGCGGTTGCATTGTTGCCATCGGCCTGGATCGTCGCGACTTCGCCGTGAGCTGTGCGTTGGTCGAGGATCTCGAAGGGTTCGACCTGCTCCGCGCTCAGCATCTGGTCGACGGCCTGCTCGCCGAATGCCGCGACAGGGCGGTGGCGCCACTGGCCGAGCACAGCTTCGCGCTGACCTTGCTCGATGGCCTGTCCAGTAGCGAAGAGCAGGTGCTCGCGACGCTCGACGCGGCCCTGGGACGCATTCCCAGCTTTGGCGGTTCCGCCGGGGATGACAATCGTCTGGCGCATACCCATGTGCATGCCGAGGGTCGCTTCCATGGCCAGGCAGCGGTGGTAGTGATGATCAACACACTGCTGCCCTTCGAAGTCTTCACCACCCACCACCTGCGTCCCCGCGCCGAGAAGCTGGTTGTGACGCGTGCCGACCGGGCGCGTCGTCGTGTGCTGGAGCTCAACGCGTTGCCCGCCGCCGAGGAGTATGCCCGGCTGGTGGGGGTGCCATTGGCGGCACTGGACGCAACGGCGTTCGCTCGCCACCCCTTGGCGGTACGCCTGGGCGAGGCGCACTACGTGCGCTCCATCCAGGGCGTCAATGACGACGGCAGCTTGAGTTTCTATTGCGCGGTGGAAAATGGCATCGTGCTGACGGCGATGCAGCCGGCACCGCTGCTCGAGGACCTCGAGGCAGTCTTCACCGGGCTCACCGAACGGCTCGGTGAGCCGACCCTGATCATCGGCTGCGACTGCTTTTTGCGTCGGCTGGAACTCGAAGTGCTGGGACAGGTGGATACGGCCTCCCGATTGCTGGCTCACTCACGGGTGATTGGCTTCAATACTTACGGGGAGCAGCATCATGGCATGCACATCAACCAGACCTTCACCGGGGTCGCCATTGGCTCTCGTCCGCGCTAGCTCAACATCACCTAGCGCATCCTCACGGTGGTCACCGCTGCAAGGACTTCGTGCACACTCCCGAGATCGCCAACCGCCAAAGCCGCACGTTGATGCGTCGCACTTGGCTTGGGCGCGGCCACCCTCTAGTCTCGGGGGATTCCCCCTTTTCTGGCCCCGACATGCACCCACAGCGCGCCCGACTGCACAATGAGCTTCACGCCCGGCCCTCGATCTACTTCGAGGAGCCGGCACACCTCCACCACTATGCCTTCCTCGACGGTGACGACATCGCCACGGACATCCTCGGCCGGATCGCCGAGGTGGCCGGCAGGAGCCTCGATACCGAGGCAGCTCAGGAGATCCTCGAGCTCGGCGACCAGACCCTGAAGTGGGAACGCCACACCGAGTTCTTCACCCTGACCCTGCTGGTGCCGAGGCCCGCCCAGGGCGAGCCCTGGCCCTCGCCCCCACCGCTGCTGGCGGAGATCGCCGCCGAACACGGCCGGGCGCTGATCAATGCCACCCTGATCCTGGTGGAGGCCGATGCTGCCTGGGGCGGCGATGCCGAGACCTACGGCTTTCGCGACCCGGCCGGGTCCAGCTTGGGCGATGGCGACGCCACCGTGTGGAGTGACTTCCGGCTCACGGCGGCAGGCGTCAACCGTCTGCTGCTGATCAATCGTGGCCTTAACGCCTTTCGCCTGGGACGCATGACCCGGCGGCTGCTGGAGATCGAGACCTACCGCATGATGGCCTCGCTGTCCCTGCCGGTGGCCAAGCAGATGAGCCTCGAATTGCGTGACTACGAGCTCGAGCTTGGCGAGCTCTCGGAACGCAATACCGAAGACGAGGAGGAAGGCTCTCGGCCGCTGCTGGCGGCCATCTCCGCGCTCTCGGCGCGGCTCGAACGCTCCGGAGCCCGCTCACGCCAGCGTTTCAGCGCCACCGAGGCCTATGCGCGGATCGTCTTCAACCGCATTGACGAGCTACGCGAGGAGCGCCTCGGGGATCGTCCGCGGTGGGGGACCTTCATCCTGCGCCGCTTCCGGCCGACGGTGCACTACTGCGCCGCGATCAACCAGCGCCAGGAGAGCCTGGCGGAGAGTGTGGCGCGGCTCAACGACCTGCTGCGGACCCGCGCCCAGGTGGAGATCGAGGCGCAGAATTCCGAGATCCTGCAGAGCCTCAACGAGCGCACCAGTAGCCAGCTGAAGATCCAGAAGGCCGTCGAGGGGCTGTCGATCATCGTCATCAGCTACTATCTCTTCAGCCTGTTCAAGCTGGGGCTGCAGAGCCTCGACGCCCTGGGCGTGACGATCGAGCCGGTCGTCGCCGCCACCGTGCTGGGGCCGCTGGGGCTGGGGATCATCGGACTGCTGGCCTGGCGGATTCAGCGCGTCAAGAATCACTGACGACAGGGCCTCCCGGCTGCTGGCCCGCTCGCGGGTGATCGGCTTCACTATCGATGGGGAGCAGCATCATGGCAGGCACGTCAACCAGACCCTCACTGGGGTCGCCAGTGGATCTCGCCCGTGCTGGCGAGCCGCCCACTGAGGCGTCGCCGGCCGAGCTGTTGGATGAGAATGCCAGGCTGCGGCGCATCTGCGCCGCGCTCATGGAACGTGTGGAATCGGCGGGCATGGCCGGCAGCGCCCCCTACAGTGCCTTCGAGCACACGGTGCTGCTCGCCGAGCAGGTCCGCGAGCGCACCGAGACCCTGCAACAGACCCTGGCCGAGCTGCATGCCGCCAAGGGTGAGGCCGAGGCGGCCAACGTCTCCAAGACCCGCTTTCTGGCCGCCGTCAGCCACGATCTGCTGCAACCGCTCAATGCGGCGCGACTGTTCACCAGCGCCCTGGAGGAACACGCGCTGCCCGAGCCCTCGCACCGCCTGGTGGGCCATATCGGCCGCTCGCTCAAGGACGTGGAGTCGCTACTTGGCACCCTGGTGGATATCTCGCGCCTGGATGCCGGGGTACTGGCGCCGGACGTGGCGCCCTTTCGCGCCGGGCAGATGCTTGATGTGCTGGCCGAGGAGTACCGCCAGATGGCCGCCGCCAAGGGGCTCACGCTGCATTACGTGCCGAGCGGCGCGGTGATCGAGTCGGACCTGGCGTTGCTGGCGAGGGTCATACGTAACTTTCTGACCAATGCCATCCGCTATACCGAGCGCGGTCGGATACTGCTGGGCTGTCGGCGGCGCCCCGAGGGGCTTGAGGTCGTAGTCGGCGATACCGGACCGGGCATACCCGAGGCCCAGCACGAGGCGATCTTTCAGGAATTCCAGCGCCTGGGCGGATCACGCGATGTCCAGGACCGTGGTCTGGGCCTGGGGCTTGCTATCGTCGATCGCATCGCTGGCATGCTCGGCCATCCGCTGCGGCTGGACTCGCGCCGCGGCCAAGGGGCCAGCTTCTCGGTGCTGGTGCCTTACGGCCAGCTGTCCTCGGCATCTGCGGGGTCGGCGCTGACAGCGGCGCCCTCCGGCAGTGGCGACCAGCTTGCGGGGACGCGGGTGTGGGTGATCGACAACGATGCGGGCATCTGCGAGGGCATGGCGGCGCTGCTCTCGAGCTGGGGGTGCCGAGTCAGGACGGCGACGTCCCTGGCACGCCTGGAGGCCTCGGCCGGGACGCAGGTCGCCGAGGTGCTGCTGGTCGACTATCACCTTGGCGAGGCCGATGGCGATGGCCTCGCGGTCGCTGCACGATTGCGCGAGCGTCATCCCGGACTTGCGGTGGTGGTGATTACCGCCAACCATGATGCGGCGATCAAGGCGCGCAGCCGTGCGCTGGGCTATGGCTGCCTGCTCAAACCCGTGAAACCACTGCGGCTGCGGATGCAGCTTCTGTCGCTGGTGACGACGCAGGGGCAAGGGCGAGGGTGAAAGTAAATGGAAGCGTCAGGCGTCCAGGCGGTCTTGGCGGTGTTGCGCCAGGCGAGTCGCCAGGTCGGCCTGGTCGGCGACGAGAATCGCCTGCACGCGGCTGGCTACGCCGAGCTTGCGCAGTATCGCCGAGACATGGGTCTTCACCGTGGTTTCGGCGATATCGAGCTCGCGGGCGATGAGCTTATTGGAGGCCCCGCGGCTCAGACGCGCCAGCACCTCCAGTTGCTTGGCGGTCAGGGTCGCCAGGTGCGGCGAGAGGTCGGCGGGCGGTGGGGTGGGGCGTGTGGCCGGCGGGCGTCGCATGATATCCGGCGGCAGGTAGATACGGCCTTCGAGAATGCCGGCAAGTGCCGCGAGCAGGGCCTCGCGCGGCGTCGATTTGGGGATGTAACCCACGGCACCCAGGTCGATGGCCTCGAGGATGGTATGGCGCTCCTGTTTCGCCGAAACGATGACCACCGGCAGCCAGGGTAGCGCTTCGCGCAGCGCCTGAAGCCCCGAAAGCCCTTCGGCGTCGGGCAGGCCCAGGTCCAGCAACAGCAGGTCGAGCGCCTCGAAGGCCTCAGCCTGGCGCAGCACCTCGGCCAGGCTGTCCGCCTGCAGCAATCGGCTGCCGGGCAGGCCGGCATCGATGACCGCGGCGATGGCGTCGCGGAACAGCGGATGATCATCGGCGATCATCAGAGTGTGCATGGGCAGTCCCTCATGGAATCTTCTTGAGCCTCCTACCGAAGGAGGAGGCCCTCTCCTGCCACAGGAGTATGTCGCAGAAGGCGCCGCTGACCAACACTGAGGGGGTATTGCGACAACCATAACACTCAGGAGTCACGCCATGATCTATGCCAACCCCGGTCAACCCGGTTCCGTCGTGTCCTATCAGAAGCGCTACGGCAACTATATCGGCGGCGAGTTCGTCGACCCGGTCAAGGGCCAGTATTTCGACAATATCAGCCCGGTTAACGGCGAGGTGTTCTGCGAGATTCCTCGCTCCACCTTCGAGGACATCGAGCTGGCACTGGATGCCGCCCACCAGGCCGCCCCGGCCTGGGGCCGGGCCTCGACCACCGAGCGCTCTAACATTCTTTTGAAGATCGCCGATCGCATCGAGCAGAACATCGAGATGCTTGCCGTGGCCGAGACCTGGGACAACGGCAAGGCCGTGCGCGAGACGATCAACGCCGACCTGCCACTGGCGGTGGATCATTTCCGCTATTTCGCCGGCTGTATCCGCGCCCAGGAGGACACCTCCGGCGCCATCGACAACAATACCGTGGCCTACCACTTTCATGAGCCGTTGGGGGTGGTCGGGCAGATCATTCCCTGGAACTTCCCGATACTGATGGCCGTCTGGAAGCTCGCCCCGGCGCTGGCAGCCGGCAACTGCGTGGTGCTCAAGCCCGCCGAGCAGACCCCGGCCTCGATCCTGGAACTCATGAAACTGGTCGGCGACCTGCTGCCGCCGGGCGTGGTCAATATCGTCAACGGCTATGGTGCCGAGGCCGGCCAGGCGCTGGCGACCAGCAAGCGCATCGCCAAGATCGCCTTCACCGGCTCGACTCCGGTGGGCGGGCATGTACTCAAGTGCGCGGCGGAGAACATCATCCCCTCCACCGTGGAGCTGGGCGGTAAGTCGCCGAACATCTATTTCGCCGACATCATGAACGCCGAGCCGGAGTTTATCGACAAGGCCGCGGAAGGGCTGGTGCTGGCGTTCTTCAACCAGGGCGAGGTCTGCACCTGCCCGTCGCGGGCGCTGATCCAGGAGAGCATGTACGAGGCGTTCATGGCCAAGGTCATGGAGCGCACCCTGTCGATCAAGCGTGGCAATCCATTGGATACCGACGTCCACGTCGGCGCTCAGGCCTCTCAGGAGCAGTTCGACAAGATTATGTCCTACATGGAGATTGCCCGAGAGGAGGGCGCCGAGTTCCTGACCGGTGGCAACAAGGAAACCATGGACGATTCACTCGACCGTGGCTTCTATATCCAGCCGACGCTGCTCAAGGGTCACAACAAGATGCGCGTCTTCCAGGAGGAGATCTTCGGCCCGGTGGTCGCGGTGACCACCTTCAAGGATCAGGAAGAGGCGCTGGCGATCGCCAACGATACCGAGTTCGGCCTCGGCGCCGGCCTGTGGACGCGCGACATGAACGTGGCCTTCCGCATGGGGCGTGGCATCCAGGCCGGGCGCGTCTGGACCAACTGCTATCATCAGTACCCCGCTCACGCCGCCTTCGGTGGCTACAAGAAATCCGGTATCGGCCGCGAGAACCACAAGATGGCCCTCGAGCATTACCAGCAGACCAAGAACCTGTTGGTCAGCTATGACATCAACCCGATGGGCTTCTTCTGATACCACGCATCACACCTTTCGAGTGATACCCCCTCCGAGGCGGCCGAAAGGCCGCCTATTTCGCGATCATCGTTGCTATCTTGCTATCTTGCTATCTTGCTATCGCTGGAGGTAATTGCGCTTGTTTTGATAAAAATAATTCTAATAAATAGTTTGTTGATCGAGTGAAGCGAAATAGCAAAATCCAGATAAGCTGCTACTCTTTGTAGGGAGGCGAGACAAACGGGTAAATAATTACTAGGCAAATGCTTGGCTGATAAGTGTTACATATTATTTATACAAGGTTTAAATTGATGAATAAAGTTCCTTGATAATTGCCAGTGCTTGACATCGGTTTAACTGAATAAAGCTATTGCTTTTGATTGATGTCAGTGTTCTTGATCAATTTTATTGCCGATGAATAGGAATCCTGAACGACTAATGGAGAAGGTCTCGAAGGATGAAGAATTAACATGAATGAATAGAAGAGCATGTTTAGGAACGACAGGTAGCTTTCAACACCCGCTGAATTTTCTTTACTCTTCATAATTAATAACTCCGACACACGCCAAAACTTCTATACCCAGTCGTAAATTGGGATGGGGGGGGTACAGGTGCCGGTGTCCATTTCTCGTATGGAAGAGCGCGAAAACGGGTCGCATACCCACTTGCTTAACAAAGGTTATTGAATACCGTTAGCTAAAGTCGCTAGATAGTCTCAACTCTGTCACACCAAGGAATGGAGCAACGAGCGAGAGAATGCATAAGAGCATTTACAGGGCCGGCAAAGGCGTGACTCGACCACGGAGTGAGCTCTTTGACCTGTTGCCCGAACAGGCGAGAGTCGTTCGACAGCACCTGCCAACGAAGGGCATCGGCAACGACAATGAATCATCCATGCGAATTCTCTTCGTGACCTCTGAGATCGCCGATTTCGTCAAGGTCGGGGGGCTTGGTGATGTGTCGTCCGCCTTGCCTCGTGCGCTTGCCGCGCACCACGATATCCGCGTGCTGGTGCCCGCTTATCGCGAGATGCTCGCCTCCGGCCACGAAATCAAGCTCGTTGGCACCCTGCCTGCCTTTGCCGGCCTGCCTGCCTGCGAGGTGGGCGAAATCACCTGTCACGATGGCCTTATCATCTACGTGCTCCTATGCCCCGAGTTGTACGAGCGCGAAGGCAACCCCTATTGCGACGAGATGGGCATCGGCTGGGATGACAACGATATCCGCTTCGGTCGGCTGGCCTTGGCTGCCGCCGAGATTGCTTCGGGCAATGCCGGGATCGGCTGGCGACCGCAGCTGCTGCATCTCAACGACTGGCCGACGGCGCTGGCGGCGGGCTACCTGCACTGGCGCGGTGAGCCGACGCCCAGCGTATTCACCATTCACAACCTGGCCTACCAGGGCGTCTACGACCCGTCGCGTCGCCAGGCATTGGGGATCCCCGATGACGCTTTCACCATCGAAGGCCTGGAGTTCTACGGCAATCTTTCTTTTCTGAAGGCCGGGATCGTCTATTCGTCACGCATCACGACCGTCAGCGCTACCTACGCGCGTGAAATCACCACCCCCGAGTTCGGCTGTGGTCTCGAGGGTCTGCTTGCCAGCAAGGCGGAACAGGGCCGTCTGCTGGGGATTCCCAACGGCATCGATGATTCCTGGGACCCGCGGACCGATACCCACCTGGCGCAGGCGTTCGCCATGAACGACTGGCGAGGCAAGCGTGCCAATGCCGACCATGTGCGCAAGATGTTTGGTCTGGCCGTCAACAACGGCCCCTTGTTTGCCGTGGTCTCACGCCTGGTGCATCAGAAGGGGCTGGACATGACCATCGGCGTGGCGGAATCGATTGTCCGCGCGGGTGGCCAGATCGTCTTCATCGGCCGTGGCGAGCTTCCCGTTGAGAACGCCCTGTGCAATCTGGCGGCGCGCTTCCCCGGTTCCATTGGTGTCAACATCGGTTTCGATGAAGGCGAGGCCCGTTGCATGTATGCCGGTAGCGACTTCCTGCTGATGCCCTCGCGCTTTGAACCCTGTGGCCTCAGCCAGATGTATGCCCAGCGTTTCGGCTCGCTGCCGATCGCCCATCGCACCGGGGGGCTTGCCGACACCATCGAGGATGGCGTAACGGGTTTTCTGTTCGACGAAATGAGTCTTTCCAGCTATATGCAGGCTATACAGCGAGCCTTCACCGTCTTCCAGGCGACGGATCTATTCTATGCCATGCGCCGGGCCGCCATGGCCGGCCGCTATCACTGGCGTCAGTCGATCGAGCCCTACACCCAGCTATACCGACGGGTACTGGATGAAGAGGCCCGTGGAGAAATCGGTAAGGAGATCAGCGAGAAGGCCGTCATGGCAACGTCAGGATGACGATGCGCTTGTTGGCAAAGAAAGGGAAGGCGTGCCGGTCGGCAGTGGGTCGGCGTATGAAGGAAGCAAGGACGAACAGGGACGGACGCGATGACCAGCCATTTTCCCTCAAGGCAGGCGCTCGGTGACACGTTATCGGTGAACCCTTCAGCGCCGAGGTTCGATGAGGTGGCGACAAGACAACCGGTGATGAGCGGGGCTGGCGATACCGACAACGTTCTGCCTGGCAGCCAACATCCGGAAGACGAGCTTGCACAACACCGCTGGCAGGATGCCACCTGGCTGCAGCAGCGCTTGCGCGACGACCTACGGACCTCGCCGCTTTCTATCTATCGGTTGCAGGCCCGGGCCTGGCGACGAAACGCCCAAGGCCTGCCCCTGACCTGGCCTGCCTTGGCAGCTTCGTTGGTGCCTTATGTGGCCGATCTGGGGTTTACCCATGTCGAGCTCAGGGGGCTGGAGGAAGCAGAGGCCAACATCGGCTTCGCGCGTTTCGTCGATGCCTGTCACGACGGTGGGATCGGGGTCATCGTGGAATGGCCATTGGCCGTTCCACTCGTGCCCATGGCGGAAGAGGAGGTTGTCGCTCAGGCGCTGGAGTGGCTGGAGCGCTTTCATCTCGACGGGCTGCGCCTGATGCCTCTCTCGCCCCGGGAAGATGCTGCCAGCATCGCGCTCCTCGGCAAGGTCATGGCCACGATTACCGCCCATGTCCCCGATGTAGTGCTGTTCTGCGAATACCGTTGGACGCCGCCGGACGTCGACCCTTCTGCCTCGCGTCTGCTGCTCTGGAACACTCATTGGTCACGGGCTCTCCTGGCTTACCTGAGCCATCCTCCGGAGGCACGCGGAGCCCATCACGATACCCTGACCGGCGTCATGGCCGCTGCGTTCGATTCACATTTCATCCTGCCGCTGGTCGACGAGGCATGGGCGGTCGAGACGACCTGGTTTGGCTGCATGCCGGGCACGACCGAACAGCGCCTGGCCTCGCTGCGTGCGTGTCTGGGCTTCATGTGGGCCCACCCCGGCAAGAAATTGCTCAGCATGGGAGCCGAGTTCGCCAATGATCGCGTATGGCAGCAAGGCGGCGAGCTCGACTGGACTTTGCTCGACCGGCCCGGCCATGCCGGTATTCTGCGCCTGGTCGCCGACCTCAACCGCGCTTATGGCAACGAGCCGTCGCTGCATTATCGTGACGGCGAGCCCGACAGCTTCGCCTGGGTGGTCGGCGATGACTCGACCAACAGCGTGGTTGTTTTCATGCGCTATGGCGCCGAGGGCACGGCACCGTTGCTGGTTGTGACCAATTTCGGCCCGTCGCAGCTGCATCATTATCGCCTGGGGGTGCCCGCCCTGGGGACATGGCGCGAGATTCTCAACACCGACAGCGTCTTCTACGCCGGGGAAAACGTCGGCAATGGCACCGGCGTCGGCGCCCAGCTCACGCCCAGTCACGGCTATCCCGCCTCGCTGGAGCTGACGCTGCCGGCCCTCACGACCCTGCTGTTGCGTCAGGGAGACTGGCCCACATGAACCCGCCAACCCAAGCGCCGCGCATGGCGGTGCCGACCTACGGGGCCCAGGTGATCGACGAGGCGACCACGCGCTTCGTCCTCTGGGCACCTACGGCAGCGGGCGTCGCTGTCGAGATCGAGGGCCAGCCGAGCATGACGATGCAGGCCGGCGATGACGGGCACTTCATGATCGAGGCGCCCGTCGGGCATGGCGCCCGCTATCGTTACCGCGTGTTCTTCGAAGGCGACGACAATGGCACGCTGGTCCCCGACCCGGCATCGCGCGCCCAGGCGGGGGACATCGACGCGCCGAGCCTGGTGATCGACCCGCAGCGCTATGCCTGGCGGCACAGCGACTGGCAGGGACGGCCGTGGCACGAAACCGTGCTCTACGAGCTGCATGTGGGGGCGCTGGGCGGCTTCGACGGGGTGCGACGCTACCTGCCCTACCTGGCGTCGCTGGGTATCACGGCAATCGAGCTGATGCCGGTCGCCGTGTTTCCCGGCGCGCGCAACTGGGGCTACGACGGCGTGCTGCCCTATGCGGTCGAGGCCTCCTATGGCAGCCCCGACGACATGAAGGCGTTGATCGATGAGGCGCACGGCCTGGGTCTGATGGTGTTCCTCGATGTGGTCTACAACCATTTCGGGCCGGACGGCAACTATCTCCCCCACTATGCCGGGTCCTTCTTCCGCGACGACCTGATCACGCCGTGGGGGCCTTCCATCGACTTTCGCGAAGCGGCGGTGCGCCGCTTCTTCATCGACAATGCGCGGATGTGGCTCGAGGAATACCGGCTCGATGGGCTGCGTTTCGATGCCGTCCACGCGATCAGCGAAAAGGACTTCCTGGTCGAGATGGCCCGCGAGATTCGCGACACGATCGACCCTACACGCCATGTGCATCTGGTGCTGGAAAACGAAGGCAACACCGCAAGCCTGCTCGGGCCGCGAGGCTTCAACGCCCAGTGGAACGACGACTGGCACAACGTCATGCACGTGCTGCTGACCGATGAGCGGGAAGGCTACTACCGCGATTTTGTCGATGACGCCACGCAGAAACTGGCGCGCTGCCTGGGAGAAGGGTTCATCTATCAGGGCCAGCGGTCACGCCACGGCCATACGCGCGGCGAGCCCAGCGCGCACCTGCCGCCCACCGCCTTCGTGGCGTTCCTGCAGAACCACGACCAGACCGGCAACCGCGCCTTCGGCGAGCGACTGACCAGCCTGGCCGATCACCAGGCGCTAAGCGCCGCGACGGTTCTGTTGCTGTTGTCGCCGATGGTGCCCTTGCTGTTCATGGGCGAAGAGTGGGGCTCGACGCGGCCCTTCCTGTTCTTCACCGACCATCGCGACGCGCTGGCCGAGGCGGTGCGCCAGGGCCGGCGTGCCGAATTCGCCGATTTCAGCGCCTTTCATGACGAAGCGGTGCGCGAGACGATTCCCGATCCCAACGCGCCGCAGACCTTCACGGACGCGATCCCCGACGTCGATGCCCGCGAGACACCGCCCCATGCGGCCTGGCTGGCGCACTATCGTGCGCTGCTGGCCTTGCGCCGTGATGAGATCGTGCCCCGCCTTGAAGGTGCCGTGGCGCTGGGTGCCGAGGTGCTTGGCGAGAAAGCGGTCGTGGCGCGCTGGCGTCTGAACGATGCCAGCCATCTGGTGATAGCGCTCAACCTGGGCGATACGCCGGTGGCGACATCGGGCTTCGGCGTCGGGCATTGTCTTTACGAGACTCGCCAGAACGCCGCGGTGGACGCCGAGAGCGGCTGGTTGCCCGCGCGCACCGCCGTGGCCTGGCATCGCAGCAACCCCGGCGATGAAGAGGTAAGCGTATGAAGGATATGAAGGATCTGTCCTTTCTCGCCGAAACCGTCGGCCTGATCCTGGAGTGGGAAAACAGCGACGGCGAGCCCTGCCGCCTGTCGACAGACATCCAACGCATGATGCTTGACCTGCTGGGCTTTCCCACCAACGACGAGCCGACGCTGCGCGCGAGCCTTGACCGGGCGCAACGCCTGCGCCAGCCCCAGGAGCCGGCGCAGTGGCCACCGTTAATTACCGCCGAGTGCGATGCCCTCGTGACGCTGCCGTCCTCGGTGGCACCTGGCACGCCGTACCGCTTGCAGCTGGAGCACGGCGGCGCGCGCGAGGGCGAAATCGATGCGCAAGGTTGCCTGCCCGCGGTCGCGCAGACGGGTTATCACCGGCTCGCCGTCTGTGGCGTCGAGCTGACGCTGGCCGTCGCGCCCCGGCAATGCTTCTCGGTCGCCGATGCCGCCGCGGACCCCGCGCCGCGCCCCTGGGGGCTGGCGACGCAGCTCTACGCCCTGCGCCGCGACGGCGATGGCGGTATCGGTGACCTGCAGGCCCTGCAGACCCTGGCGCGGCACGCGGCAAGACACGGCGCGCAGGCGCTCGCCATCAGCCCCACACATGCCATGTTCACTGCCTGGCCGGAGCGCTACAGCCCCTACGCTCCGTCCAGCCGGCTGGTACGCAATGCCCTGTATGCCGCGCCCGAGATGCTGTTCGGTGAGGCACCGGTCAAGCATGCGATCCGGCGCTGCGGCCTTGAGGTTGCGCTGCAGCGGCTGGAACCCGAGGATCTGATCGACTGGCCGACGGCCGGGCGGTACAAGCTGACCTGGCTGCGAGCGCTGTTCGATGACTTCATCACTCGCGACGACGACACCACCCAGGCCCTCAAGCAGCGCTGGGCGCAATTTCGGCAGCAGGGTGGCGAGCATCTCGAGGACCATTGCCGCTTCGAGGCGCTGCAGACGGTCCGTCCGCAGGTCAGCTGGCACGACTGGCCCGAGGCGCTGCGACGCCCCGACAGCCCCGAGGTGGCACGCTTCGCCGACGACAATGCCCGTGAGGTGGATTTTCACGCCTTTCTGCAATGGCTGGTGGCCGAGGGCCTGTCGGGGGCCCAATCGGCTGCCCGTGAGGCCGGCATGGCGATCGGCCTGATCGCCGACCTGGCGGTCGGCGCCGACGCTGCCGGCAGCCAGACGTGGAGCCGCCAGGAGGAAATGCTCCAGGGCGTCTCGATCGGGGCGCCACCCGACACCTTCAACGTGCATGGCCAGGACTGGGGGTTGGCGTCGTTCTCGCCCCATGGTCTTATCCACTCGGGCTTTCGCAGCTTCATCGACATGCTGCGTGTCGGGTTCTCTCACGCCGGCGGCCTGCGCATCGACCATGCACTGGGCCTGCTGCGCCTGTGGCTGGTACCCCAGGGCGCGCCGCCGACCCAGGGCGCCTACCTGCGCTTTCCGTTCAAGGACATGCTGCGGCTGATCGCGCTGGAGTCCTGGCGCCATCGCGGCATCGTCATCGGTGAGGACCTGGGTACGGTGGCCGCCGGGTTTCGCGAGGCGCTGGCCTCGCGGCACATTCTCGGCATGCAGGTGCTGTGGTTCGAACAGGACGAACAGGGCGGCTTTCTGGACGCTGCGGCGTGGACCGACGACGCCATAGCGACCTCCTCGACCCACGACCTGCCGACTATCGCCGGCTGGTGGGCGGGGCGGGACATCGAATGGCGCAGCCGGCTGGGGCTGCTCGCGGTCGATCAGAATGCCGAAAGCGAGTCTCAGGCTCGCCGCGAAGCCCGCGCCAACCTGTCGGCGGCAATCGGCCTGACGCATTCGCGGCGCGGCCCGTCCACGCTGGAGGCGGCGGACTTTCCCATCTCGCGGGTACTCGATGCCTGCGTGTGCCATCTGGGCCGAACCCCGGCACCGCTGCTGTTGCTGCCGGTCGAGGATGCGCTGGGTCTCGAGGAACAAGCCAACCTGCCGACCACCCTGGATGAGCACCCCAATTGGCGACGCCGGTGGACCGCCTCGACAGAGGCGCTGCTGGAGTCCCCCGAAGTGGCCGAGCGCCTCGCGGCGCTGGCCAAGGCCCGCGGTCTGGCTCGCCAGAGCGTTAACGAGAACGCTGACGAGAACTTCGACGAAAGTATCCACCAGAACCCCCGGAAGACAGGGGGCAGCTCATGAATCCCATTCGCGCCACCCTGCGTCTGCAGTTTCATCGTGGCTTCACCCTCGATGATGCCGCCGAATGGGTGGATGTCTACGCCGCCCTGGGCGTCAGCCATCTCTATGCCTCGCCGCTGCAGACCTCGCGGGCCGGCTCACCCCACGGCTACGACGGCATCGACCCGACCCGCCTCGACCCTGAACTGGGTGGCGAGCCCGCCCTCGAGCGGTTGGTCCAGCGCCTGCGCGCCAAGGGGATGGGGCTGATACTTGATATCGTTCCCAACCATGTCGCCGTCGGGGGCTCCGAGAATCGCTGGTGGCAGGACGTGATGGCCTGGGGACGGCAGAGCCCCTTTGCCGCCTTCTTCGATATCGACTGGGCATCGCCCGATCCGCTGCTGTACGGCAAGCTGCTCGTGCCCTTCCTGGGCGAGCCCTACGCCGATGCCCTGCAGTCGGGGCAGCTGGCGCTGCGTTATGCACCGTCGTCCGCCAGCTTCCATCTTGTTTATCACGAGCATCGCTTCCCGCTCGACCCTCGCCACTACGGCGAGCTGCTGCGCGATTCTGAAGACAACGCTGAACATGATGCCGAGCCTAATGCCGGAAAAGGCGCGCTGCGCGACCTGGCTCGGCGATTCGACGAGCTTGCCACGCGCGACGATGCCTATACCGCCGTCGAGCCGTTGCGCCAGACGCTGCGCGAGCGCCTAAAGGACCCGGCCGCGCGCGACTCGCTCGAGCATGCCATGCGTCGCTTCGATGGCCAGGACCCGGAGGGTGCGCAGCGGCTGCACGCCTTGCTGGAAAAGCAGTCCTACCGGCTGGCGTGGTGGCGCACGGGAAGCGACGAGATCAACTGGCGGCGGTTTTTCGACATCACCGAGCTCGGCGGTCTCAGGGTCGAGCTTCCCGAGGTCTTCGAGGCCACCCATGCCTTGGCCTTCAGACTGGTCGAGGCAGGCTGGGTCGATGGGCTTCGCGTCGATCATGTCGACGGGCTGGCCGACCCCGCCGGGTATTGCCGGCGTCTTCGAGCGCGCCTCGATGCCCTCGAGGCCAAGCGTCCAACCGAAGTACCGCGGCGTGTCGCGCTGTACGTGGAAAAGATCCTGGCCGCCGACGAAGCGTTGCATGACGACTGGGGCGTGGACGGCACTACCGGCTACGAGTTCATGAACCAGGTGTCGGGGCTGCAGCACGACCCCGCGGGCGCGGCACCGCTGCAAGCGTTGTGGCGCGAGGAGACCGGCCGAGACGACGATTTCCTGGTCGAGGTGCGTCTGGCCCGCGGCGAGATACTCGATACTGTCCTTGCCAGCGAGTTCGCGGCCTGCGCCCAGGCGCTACATGACGTGGCGCGCCATTCGCTGGCCAGCCGTGACATCACACTGGGCGCCATCCAGCGAACCTTGCGGGCGCTCATCGTGCATTTCCCGGTCTATCGAACCTATGCCGATGATGGTGGGCGCCCCGAGCAGGATGGCAAATTCTTCCAGCAGGCGCTCGACGGCGCGCGCGGCGAGGTACGGCCCCCCGAGGTCGCCGTACTCGAGCAACTGGAGCGCTGGCTGGGCGGCGAGGCACCGGATGACTGCGACGACGACCAGGCGCGCGAGCTGCGTCGTCGCGCCATCGTGCGTTTTCAGCAACTGACTTCCCCGGTGGCCGCCAAGGCGGTCGAGGACACCGCCGGCTACCGCAGTGCGGTACTGATCTCACGCAATGATGTTGGCTTTGACCCGGAGCATTTCAGCCATAGCCCCGCCGACTTCCATACGGCCTGTCGGCAGCGGCGCGAGCGCTTCCCCGCGTCGTTGCTGGCCACCGCGACGCATGACCACAAGCGCGGCGAAGACGTGCGGGCGAGGCTGGCGGTCATCAGCGAGCAGGCGAAGGACCTCACCGAGTGCATGCGGCGTTGGCGAATCGAGGGCGAGTCATGGCGCCAGACGCTGCCGTCGGGGCCGGCACCGTCACCGGCCGATGAGCTCATGCTTTACCAACTGCTGCTGGGCGCCTGGCCGCCCACGCTGTCCGCTGACGACGACGAGGGCATGGAGGTGTTCTCACAGCGGCTGAGCCAATGGCAGGTCAAGGCCCTGCGCGAGGCCAAGCTGCGCAGCCACTGGCTTTGGCCCGACGAGGCCTACGAATCGGCCTGTCAGGCGTATCTGCAAAGGCTGCTCCACGACCCGGCGTGGCGGGCCGAGTTTGCCGAGGCGGCAAGACGTCTCGATGTGCCCGGGGCGATCAACGGGTTGGTGCAGGTGGTGCTGCGCATGACGGTGCCGGGGGTGCCGGATCTCTACCAGGGCTGCGACTACTGGGACTACAGCCTGGTGGATCCCGACAACCGTCGGGAGGTCGATTACGCAGCGCGTAGCGCCTCTCTGCAGGCGGATGAGGGACCAGTCGATGCCCTGACACATTGGCAGGACGGCCAGGTAAAGCAGGCCGTGCTGGTACGCTTGATGGCGTTGCGGCAGGCGCAGCCGCGCCTCTTCGAGGCCGGCGACTACCAGTCGCTGGCCATTGATGGCGCCCGAGCCGCCCAGGTGGTGGCTTTCGTTCGTCATCATGCGGATCAGGCGGTGCTGGTCGTGGTGCCCCGCCTGGTCAGCCGATGGCTCGCGGATGCCCCGCATCCGGTGATTCCGCCGGCGTGCTGGGAAAATACGCGAATCCATCTGACGCCAAACCTGCAAGGTCAATGGCAGGAGGTGCTCACCCGCGCTTCGCTGTCGCTTGAGGAGGAGGCGCTGTCACCCGCTGAGCTACTGGCGGATTTCCCCGCCGGGGTTTGGGTGCGTAGCCAGGTGAATGGCCCGGAGCAACGGCCGGTATAGCGAGGCCGACAAGGAGTATCTGATCATCAAGGAGGGCATGAGGATGGCTGACGACGAACAGCGGGTACGCCAACTCGCGTATCGCATCTGGGAATCCGAGGGGCGCCCCGAGGGGCAGGCCCAGCGCCATTGGGACATGGCATGGAAGATCGTAGCCGCCGAGCGAGCTGCGCGGCATGAGGCCGAGCTTGATGCGCTGGATGCCCCCCACGACGAGGCGCCTATCCTCGAGGAGGATCTTCCCCTGGAAGAGGATGAGATCGGCATCCAGGAAAACCGCCTGCCCCTGGATGACCCCGAGGACGCCCCCGGTTTCGAGGAAAGCCCGTACCGCGACGATTTCGCCGCCGATGAGCCGGCCGAGGAAGTATCTGTCGATGACGTGCCGGTTCATGACCGCGCGACGGGTGCGCCTGCGCCAGCACCGGACACGCCTGCTACCCCCAAGACCGTTGACGTCAAGAAGACGCCCGCCAAGGCGGCATCGAAGGCAGCGGCCAAGACGGGGGAAAAGACAGGAACCAGCAAGGCAGGGACCTCGGCGCGCAAGAGCCCCGCCACGCAGAAAACCACGCAAAAAACCACGCAGAAGGCCCAGGCCGAGACGACTAAGCCCGAGCCAAGCAAGAAGCGCATGCGATCGTCGTTGCGTGACAAGACGCCCAAGCCTGGAGAGACGTGAGGCGGCGCCGGGACGGGCGAAAAGCCAGCAGGCTTCGTCAGGGCACGTGCGACAGGAGACAAATCAGGATCGATCAAGGACGAGATGAATGACCACACGGGATGCGTTAGGTGACAATGAGGCGAGCGTCGCGACGGAAGAAACACCGGGAGTGCTCAACCGTTCGCGGGTGCGTGAGGGCTGGCCGTTTCCATTGGGAGCCACCTGGGATGGGCTTGGCGTCAACTTTGCCCTGTTCTCGGCCCATGCGACCCGGGTCGAGCTGTGCCTGTTCGATGCCGACGGCCAGCAGGAACTGGAGCGCATCGAACTTCCTGAATACACCGACGAGGTATGGCACGGCTACCTGCCGGATGCGCGACCCGGCCAGCTCTATGGGTATCGGGTCTATGGCCCCTATGCTCCGACGGACGGCCACCGTTTCAATCCCAACAAGCTGCTGCTCGACCCTTATGCCAAGCAGATTGTCGGCGAATTGCAGTGGGACGAGGCGCTGTTCGGTTACACCATCGGCGACCCCGAGGGCGACCTGAGCTTCGACGAGCGCGACAGCGCCCCCTTCATGCCCCGCTGTCGGGTGGTCGATCCGGCCTTTACCTGGGGACGGTCGCGGGGCATCCAGCTGCCTTGGGATCACACCATCGTCTATGAGACCCATGTCCGGGGCTTCACCATGCGCCATCCCGCAGTGCCGGCGGCGCTACGGGGAACGTTTTCCGGCCTGATGGTCAACGAGGTGGTGGATTACATCCGCTCGCTCGGGGTGTCGTCGGTCGAACTGTTGCCGATTCACGCCTTCATCGACGATCAACACCTGCTTGAGCGGGGGCTGCGCAATTACTGGGGCTATAACACCCTGGGCTTCTTCGCGCCGCATTCGCGCTATCTCTCCGGCGAGAGTATCAACGAAGTCAAGCAGATGGTGGCGCGCTACCACGCGGCCAATCTCGAGGTCATCCTGGATGTGGTCTACAACCA
The DNA here is from genome assembly GCF_018448785.1 of Halomonas jincaotanensis. GTDB lineage: Bacteria > Pseudomonadota > Gammaproteobacteria > Pseudomonadales > Halomonadaceae > Halomonas > Halomonas jincaotanensis. Next base: position 173,888 of record NZ_JAHCLU010000003.1, read on the forward strand.
CACCGCGGAGGGCAATGAGCTGGGGCCCACCCTGTCGCTCAAGGGGATCGACAACGCTACCTATTACCGCTTGATGCCTGACGAAAGGCGCTACTACATCGACGATACCGGCACCGGGAATACGGTCAACCTGAGCCATTCACGGGTATTGCAGATGGTCACCGACTCGCTGCGTTACTGGGCTACCGAGATGCGCGTCGACGGCTTCCGTTTCGACCTGGCGACCATCCTGGGTCGCGAGCCGCACGGTTTCGACGAGGGCGGCGGCTTTCTCGATTCCTGCCGCCAGGACCCCATCCTGAGCCAGGTCAAGTTGATCGCCGAGCCTTGGGACTGCGGCCCCGGCGGCTATCAGGTCGGTGGTTTTCCGCCAGGCTGGGCGGAATGGAACGATCGTTACCGCGATAACGTGCGCGCCTTCTGGAAAGGCGATGAAGGGCAGCTGCCCGAGTTCGCCACGCGGCTGATGGCCTCGGCGGATTTCTTTGACCGCCGCGGGCGTCGGCCTTTCGCGTCGGTCAATTTCGTGACCGCCCATGACGGCTATACGCTGCATGACCTGGTGGTTTACGAGGAGAAACACAACGAGGCCAACGGGGAAGACAACAACGACGGTCATGACAACAACCTGTCGTGGAACCATGGCGTGGAAGGCCCCACCGACGACCCCGAGATCCAGGCGCTGCGCCTGCGTCAGATCCGCAACTTCTTCGCCACCCTGCTGTTCTCCCAGGGCACGCCGATGCTGCTCGCGGGCGATGAGCTGCTGCGCACGCAGCAGGGCAACAACAACGCCTATTGTCAGGACAACGAGATCAGTTGGGTCGACTGGAACCTGGGCGCCGATGCGCACGCGATGATCGATTATGTGCGCCAGGTGATCGCGCTGAGAATGAGCTACCCGATCCTGCGCCGCGGGCGTTTCCTGAGCGGGGAGTATAACGATCAGTTGGGCTTGCGGGAGGTGACCTGGCTGGCGGCGGATGGCGAGGAGATGCACGTCGAACGCTGGGAGGACCCCGAGGCGCGCACGCTCGGCCTGCTGCTCGATGGCCGGGCACAACCCTCCGGCATCCGCCGCGCCGGCGATGACGTCACGCTGTTGCTGTTGTTCAACGCCCACCACGAGCGCGTGACGTTTGCGCTGCCGGTTGTCGCCCGCGGCAGCCATTGGCTGTGCCGTCTCGACACCAGCCATGCTCAAGACGAGGCGCCGGTCTATCGCTCCTTCGGTGACGTGCACGACATGGAGGGGCGTTCACTCACTCTGCTGGAGCTGGTACAGGACGTGCCCGGGACCGTCACCCCGACGCGCTGACCCAGGCTGGTCGTTCAACTGCCCGCCTTTCAGGAGGAAACGCGGGAGCAAGAGGAGCATGCCGATGAGTTATCCGCTGCAGTTCGCGGCCGACAGTGTCGCGACGCAAGAGCATGACCCGGCCGATGTGCTGGCGGCCGTCAAGGCGCCGCGTATTGCCATCGAATCCGTGCAGCCGTCGCTCGATCACGGACGTTTCGCCACCAAGGCCATCGTCGACGAGCCGGTGATCGTCAGGGCGGTGATCTTTGCCGACGGACACGACGTGCTGGCCGCCGCCGTCTGCTGGTTCGACGATCAGGGCAATTCGCAGCGCGAGGCGATGCAGCTGGTTCGCCCGCTGGGCCTGGATATCTGGGAGGCGCGTTTCACCCCGCGCCGTGTCGGGCGTCATGCCTTCATCATCGAGGCGTGGTGGGATATCTACGCCACCTACCGCTACGAGCTGACCAAGAAGCATCAGGCCGGGGTGTCGGTCACGCTCGAGCTCGAGGAGGGCCGCCGGCTGGTGGAGCGGGCCGCCGAGGACAGCGACGGCGCGCTCGGCAAGGGGCTGGAGGCTATCCTTGCGCGACTCGGTCAGGCCGAGCAGGAAGTCGAGCGTGTCGCCGTGCTGCTGGAAAGCGAGACGGCGCAGCTGATGCACGAGGCGGACATGCGACCCCACCTGACCCGCAGCGATGCGCGCTATCCCGTGGAAGTGGAGCGGCTCGAGGCGCGGTTTGCCAGCTGGTACGAGCTATTTCCTCGCTCGGAAACCGACGATCCCAACCGGCACGGCACCTTCAACGACGTACACAAGCGGCTGCCGATGATCCGCGACATGGGCTTCGACGTACTCTACTTTCCCCCCATCCACCCGGTCGGCAAGACGCACCGCAAGGGACCCAACAACGCCCTCGTCGCCGGCCCGGATGATCCCGGCAGCCCCTATGCGATCGGCAGCGAGGAGGGCGGACATGAAGCGATTCATCCCCAACTGGGCACGCGAGAAGATTTTCGCCGTCTGGTGCGCGCTGCAGCCGACCACGGCCTGGAAATCGCCCTGGATTTCGCCATTCAGTGCTCACAGGACCACCCCTGGCTCAGGGAACACCCCGGCTGGTTCTCGTGGCGCCCCGACGGGTCTATCCGCTATGCGGAGAATCCGCCCAAGAAATATCAGGACATCGTCAACGTCGATTTCTATGCCGAGGACGCGATCCCTTCGCTGTGGATCGAGCTGCGCGACATAGTGCAGGGCTGGGTCGACGAGGGCGTCAAGACCTTTCGCGTCGATAATCCGCACACTAAACCGCTGCCATTCTGGGAGTGGCTGATCGCCGATATCCGCGGGCGTGACCCGTCGGTGCTGTTCCTCGCCGAGGCCTTCACCCGCCCGGCGATGATGTCGCGTCTGGGCAAGCTGGGCTTCAACCAGGGCTATACCTACTTCACCTGGCGCCACACCAAGCGCGAATTGACGACCTATTTCACCGAGCTGAATGCCGCGCCGCTACGCGAGGGCTTTCGCCCCAACTTCTTCGTCAATACGCCGGATATCAATCCCTACTTCCTGCAGTCGTCCGGCCGGCCGGGCTTTCTGCTGCGCGCGGCGCTGGCGACGATGGGCTCGGGGCTTTGGGGCATGTATTCCGGCTTCGAGCTCTGCGAGGGCGCGCCGGTGCCGGGCAAGGAAGAGTATCTCGATTCGGAGAAGTATGAGATCCGCCCACGGGACTACACCGCCCCCGGCAACATCTGCTACGAGATCGCCCAGCTCAACCGCATCCGACGCGAGAACCCAGCCCTGCAGACGCATCTGGGCATTGCCTTCTACCCCATTCATAACGAGCGGTTGCTGCTGTTCGGCAAGCGTACCGAGGCGCGCGACAACTTCGTTCTGGTGGTCGTGTGTCTCGACCCGTTCGAGGCGCAGGCGGGGGACTTCGAATTGCCGCTCTGGGAGCTTGAGCTGCCCGACGATGGCGCGCTGCACGTCGAGGACCTGATGGCCGGGCAGCGCTGGACATGGCAGGGCAAGTGGCAGTCGGTGCGGCTCGAGCCCTGGCATCTGCCGTTTGCCATCTGGCGTATCCATCCGGTGCGCTGAACACATTGCAGGGAGGGAAACCCAATGATGGAGGCCAGTAGCGAGACACAAGCCATCGAGAGCCAGGATTTCCTCGATGATCCGCTATGGTACAAGGACGCGGTGATCTATCAGGTGCACGTCAAATCGTTCTTCGACTCGAACGATGATGGCATCGGCGATTTCAACGGCCTGATCGAGAAGCTGGACTATATCGTCAGCCTTGGTGTCAACACGCTGTGGATACTGCCGTTCTATCCATCGCCACGCCGCGACGACGGCTACGACATCGGCGAATACTGCAATGTCAGCCCCGACTACGGCACGCTCGAGGATGCCCGGCGGTTCATCGCCGAGGCCCACCGTCGCGGCTTGCGCGTGATCACGGAACTGGTCATCAACCATACCTCCGATCAGCACGAATGGTTCCAGCGGGCGCGCCGCGCCCCGCCGGGCTCGGCCGAGCGCGACTTCTACGTGTGGTCGGACAGCAATCAGAAGTATCCGGAAACACGCATCATCTTCCTCGATACCGAAACGTCCAACTGGACCTGGGATCCGGTGGCGGGCGCGTTCTTCTGGCATCGCTTCTATTCCCACCAGCCGGATCTCAACTTCGACAATCCGCAGGTACTCAATGAGGTCATCCGGGTCATGGAGTACTGGCTGGACCTGGGGGTGGACGGCCTGCGCCTCGATGCGATCCCCTATCTGGTCGAGCGGGAGGGCACCAATAACGAGAACCTGCCCGAAACCCACGTGGTGCTCAAGAAGATCCGCTCGGTGATCGACGAGCGCTACCCCGACCGCATGTTGCTTGCCGAGGCCAACCAGTGGCCCGAGGATACCCGGCCCTACTTCGGGGATGGCGACGAGTGCCACATGGCGTTTCATTTCCCGCTGATGCCGCGCATGTACATGGCGCTGGCCCAGGAAGACCGCTTTCCGATCACCGATATTCTGCGCCAGACCCCGGAGATCCCGTCCGTCTGCCAGTGGGCGATCTTCCTGCGCAACCACGACGAACTCACGCTGGAAATGGTGACCGACAAGGAGCGTGACTACCTCTGGAACCACTACGCCGCCGATCGTCGCGCGCGTATCAATCTGGGTATCCGGCGTCGCCTGGCGCCGCTGCTGGAGCGCGACCGCCGGCGGGTCGAGCTGCTCAACAGCCTGTTGCTGTCGATGCCGGGCACGCCGGTGCTCTACTACGGCGACGAGATCGGCATGGGCGACAATATCTATCTCGGCGACCGCGACGGCGTGCGGACGCCGATGCAGTGGTCGGTGGATCGCAACGGCGGATTTTCGCGGGCCGATCCGGCGAGCCTGGTGTTGCCGCCGATCATGGACCCGCTCTACGGCTACCAGGCGATCAACGTCGAGTCGCAGGTACGCGACCCGCATTCGCTGCTCAACAGCATGCGCCGGCTGCTGGCGGTGCGCAGCCAGCACCGTGCCTTCAGCCGTGGCGCCATGCGTCTTCTCTATCCCGCCAATCGCCACATACTGGCCTACCTGCGGGAAATGACGCTCGACAACGACGAGACCGAGGTGCTGCTTTGCGTGGCCAATGTCGCCCGCACCGCTCAGGCGGTGGAACTCGAGCTGTCGGCGTTCGCGGGCAAGGTGCCGGTGGAGATGGTTGGTGGCAGTGCCTTCCCCCCCGTGGGACAACTGCCTTACCAGCTGACCCTGCCCCCCTACGGTTTCTACTGGTTCATGCTCGCACCGGCCACCGCGATGCCGGAATGGCACGTGCCGGTGCCCGAGCCGATGCCCGACTATGTCACCCTGATCATCAAGCGTCGCCTGGAAGAAATCGGCGAGGCGCGACCGCGGCAATTGCTGGAAAGCGAGACGCTGCCCAGCTATCTCCCCAAGCGGCGTTGGTTCGCGGCCAAGCAGGCGCAAATTGCCAATGTCAGCCTGCTGTATGTAACGCGTCTGGATGTCGCTAACCATGCGCTGCTGCTCAGCGAGCTGGAGGTGCAGCACACCCACGGGACCGAGCGTTACCAGCTACCGCTGGCCTTCCTGGGCGAGGACGAACCGACCCGTGCCTTGCCACTCCAGCTGGCGATGGCTCGCGTGCGTCGCGGTCGCGAGGTGGGGCTGCTCACCGACGCCTCGACCCTGGATGCCTTCGCCATCGCGGTGCTCAAGGCGCTGCGCGAAAAGGCCACGCTGCAGACGTCTTCCGGCGAGATACGCTTCGAGCCCACCGCCACCCTGGCCGAGATGGAACTGCCCGAACAGCCCGAGGTGGTGCAGCAGTCGGCCGAGCAGTCCAACAGCTCGATCATCATTCACCAGCAACTGGTGCTCAAGCTGTTCCGGCGGCTCGAGCCGGGCCTGCATCCCGAGGCCGAGATCGGCCGCTATCTCAGCGAGCGGGGCTTCGCCCATGTCGCGCCATTGCACGGCGAGGTGACGCGCTTTGATGAGCAGGGCATGCCGCAGACGCTGATGATCCTGCAGGGCTTCATCGACAACCAGGGGGATGCCTGGTCGTGGACGCGCAATACCCTGGAGCGGGCGATTCGCGAGGCAGTCAGTGACAGCGAGCGCGAACCTGGCCGCGAAGACGGCGGTTATGGCGCGCTGGATGAGCTGGTCGCCTTCGCCACCACCCTCGGACGCCGGGTGGGCGAGTTGCATGGCGTGCTGGCCTCGCCAAGCGAGGACCCGGCCTTCGCTCCGGGCATCGCAGGAAACCACCATGTGACGCTGTGGGCCCAGCGCGTACGCGAGCGCATCGAGGAGGCCCTGGTGCTGCTCGAACGCCACAAGAGCGTGGCCAGCGATGCCGAGCAGCAACTCGCCGAGAGCGTCCTCGCCGCACGCGATACCCTGTTGGAATCGGCTGGCTCCCTGGCGCAACTCGCCGAGGGCAGCCTCTTGACGCGCATTCATGGCGACCTGCATCTCGGTCAGGTGCTCGTCGCGCATGACGACGCCTACATCATCGACTTCGAGGGCGAACCGGCCCGGCCCCTCGAGGAGCGTCGCGCCAAGGACAGCCCGTTGCGCGATGTCGCCGGCATGCTGCGCTCCTTCGATTATGCCTGTGCCAAGGTCGAGGAGGCCCGCCCCGGCAAGGAGACCGACGAGGCCCATCTCGCAACCGGCCACGACGTCGCCGAGCACTTCCTGACCCGAGGACGCGAGGCCTTCCTCAACGCCTACTGGCTGGCCACCGTCGACATGGCGCATCAGTGGAAGGCGGTGAGTGGACCGGCCGCAGCGGTGGATCTTTTCGTGCTGGAGAAGACCGCCTATGAAATTGCCTACGAGGCCGCCAATCGACCTGCCTGGCTGGGGGTGCCGTTGCGTTACCTGGCGGCCATCGTCGACCAATTGAACGCGGGAGGAGCACATGACTGAACGGATCGCCAAACACATGGTTGACCGCGCCTTGTGGGTCTCTGCCGACGATGCCGAAGCACTGGCGACCGGGACGCACGCCGATCCCTTTGCGCTGCTCGGCATCCATGACCTCGAGGACGGCAGCCTGCTGCGCGTGTATCTGCCGGGCGCGCTGGGCGTCGACGTGGTGGAGCGCGGTAGCGGCGCACTGCGCTGCTCCTTGACGCCGATCCAGATCCCCGGTTTGTTTGTCGCATGGCTGCCGCATACCGCCCCTTATCGTCTGCATATCCGCTGGCCGAGTGGCGAGCAGGACACCGAGGATCCCTACAGCTTCGGGCTGCTGCTCGGGGAGATGGATCTCTACCTGATCGGGGAGGGCAACCACCGCCAGCTGGGGCACTGTCTGGGCGCACAGGCGATGGAGATCGATGGGATCAGCGGGGTGCGCTTCGCGGTGTGGGCCCCCAATGCCCGTCGCGTCTCGGTGGTGGGGCACTTCAACGGCTGGGATGGGCGACGCTATCCCATGCGCCTGCGCCATCCGGCCGGCGTATGGGAGCTGTTCGTGCCGCGACTCGGCCCCGGGGAGGCCTACCAGTACGAGATTCTCGATGCCCACGGGGCGCTGGCGCTCAAGGCCGACCCGGTCGCCCTGGCCACCCAGATGCCGCCGCATACCGCCTCGGTGGTGGCCGATCCCACGCCGTTCCGCTGGCATGACGACGACTGGCTCGCCCGGCGTGGCGAGTTGCACGAGCCGACCCGGCCGATGACGGTGTACGAAGTCCATGCCGCCTCGTGGCGCAAGCACGGCGGCGACAACGGCGAGCTCTATGATTGGCACGATCTGATCGAGTACCTGATTCCCTATGTTGTGGAGATGGGCTTCACGCATGTCGAACTGCTGCCGATCATGGAGCACCCCTTCGGCGGCTCCTGGGGGTACCAGCCACTGAGTCAGTTTGCGCCGAGCGGACGCTTCGGCAATCCCGAGGATTTCGCCGCCTTCGTCGATGCCTGCCACCTGGCGGGGCTCGGGGTGATTCTCGACTGGGTGCCGGCGCATTTTCCCACCGACGCGCATGGCCTGGCACGCTTCGACGGCACGGCGCTTTATGAATACGAGCACCCCTTCGAGGGCTTCCATCAGGACTGGGACACCTATATCTACAACCTGGGGCGCCGGGAGGTGCATGGTTTCATGCTGGCCTCCGCGCTGCACTGGTTGCGACATTTCCACGTCGATGCGTTGCGCGTGGATGCTGTGGCTTCGATGCTCTACCGCAACTACTCGCGCAAAGAAGGCGAATGGATTCCCAACCAGTACGGCGGCCAGGAGAACCTTGAGGCGATCGACTTCCTGCGCCACCTGAATGATGTGGTCGCCGAGGAGGTGCCCGGGGCGGTGGTGATCGCCGAGGAGTCCACCGCCTGGCCCGGCGTCACCCAGCCCACTGCGGAGGGCGGGCTGGGCTTTGCCTACAAGTGGAACATGGGCTGGATGCACGACACCCTGCAGTACATCGCCACGGACCCGCTTTACCGGTCCTACGATCATCACAACATGACCTTTCCGCTCGTCTACGCCTTTTCCGAGCGCTTCGTGCTGCCGATCTCGCATGACGAGGTCGTTCACGGCAAGGGTTCATTGATCAACAAGATGCCCGGCGACGAGTGGCAGCGTTTCGCCAACCTGCGGGCGTATCTCTCGGTCATGTGGGCCCAGCCCGGCAAGAAGTTGCTGTTCATGGGCTGCGAGTTCGGCCAGTGGCGCGAGTGGAGCCACGACCGCGAACTCGACTGGTCGCTGCTCGGTGAGCCTCGCCACGCCGGCCTTCACGACCTGGTGCGCGATCTCAACTGCCTGTATTGCGAGCTGCCGGCGCTGCACGAGCGCGACGCCGACAGCAGCGGCTTCACCTGGGTGATCGGCGACGACAAGGCCAACAGTGTCTTCGCCTGGCTGCGCTGGAGCGCCGAGGGCGCGCCCTTGCTGGTCATGGCCAACATGACGCCGATCACTCGTTACGACTATGGCGTTGGCGTCCCCTTGCCGGGTACCTGGCAGGAGGTCTTCAACAGCGACGCCGAGCGTTATGGCGGGGCCAACATCGGCAATCCGGGCGAGCTGACGACGCACGATACGCCGCTGCACGGCCAGTCCGCCAGCCTGTCGTTGACCTTGCCGGGGCTGGCAGCGGTCATACTGCAGCCGTGTTGAGCTCGCCCGACTGAGTCAGTGGCCTCGAGGCCTTTCCTAAACACCCAGGCCATTCCCGGCTTGCCAGATTCCCCCGGGCCTGCTTAATTTTAACGGGCAAGGATGACGCAACGGCCGCCTGACAATTCCAGGCGGGCCACCGATCCACATGGGAGGTGAACATGACCCCTGACAACGACGATACTCGGCCGGAACAGCCCGGAGACGATGCGCCACCCGGCACGCCGGGCACCGGTGAGGATATTTGCCGTAACTGCAAGGGAAGTGGTCGCGTGGAGGGCGAGGAATGCCCTGAGTGCGGCGGCACCGGTTACGTGATTGAAGGCATCGGGGGCGGCTGAGCGTCTACGCGTGATCGCCCCAGGCATGAGCGTCAGAGGTCCGGTCGTTGGTCGGGCCTCTGGCGCTCGTGTGACAAGCCACAACGACCTGCTGTCCCGCCGCTGACCCCCGGCATCGCTTCCCTTGGAAGAGCGGGGCCTGTACCTTGGTCAATCCTCGGGGTGGCGGGTCGATAGCGCCCCCGAGACCTTTCAACGAACGTGTAACGACAGGGATGAGTGCCCCCATGCTGACGAGACAGACCTTGTTTTCCGACCGTCACGTCTGGCGGTTGGCCTTTTTACTGTTCGTCGTCACGCTGTTGACCGGCTGTGGCGTCAATAACATTCCCACCTATGACGAGCAGGTGAAGGCCGCGTGGTCGCAGGTGGAAAACCAGTACCAGCGCCGCGCCGACCTGGTCCCCAACCTGGTGGAAACGGTCAAGGGCTTCGCCCGTCAGGAGCAGGAAACGCTGACCGAAGTCGTTGAGGCGCGCGCCAAGGCCACCTCCATCCAGATCGATGCCGATTCGCTGGACGACCCAGAGAAGATGCAGCAGTTCGAGCAGGCCCAGCAGCAGCTGACCGGGGCGCTGAGCCGCCTGATGGCGGTGTCCGAGCGCTATCCCGACCTCAAGTCGAACCAGAACTTCCTGACCCTGCAGTCGCAGCTGGAAGGCACCGAGAACCGGATTTCCGTGGCGCGTCGCGATTTCATCACCGCGGTCGAGCGTTACAACACCGAGATTCGCACCTTCCCCGGACGGTTGTGGCATAGCATTCTCTACAGTGACATGCCGCTGCGCGAAAACTTCGAGGCCACTACCGAGAACGCTGACCAGGCCCCGCAGGTGGAGTTCGAATGACCAAATGTTTACACCTTCCGCTGCTGGCGCTGCTGTTGTTGGCCGCGCTCAACGTTCAGGCCCAGACGCCCGAGTTTCCCGAACTGACGGGGCGTGTGGTGGATCAGGCCGAGCTGCTCGAGGCTTCCGTCGAATCGCGCCTGAGCGGGATGCTCGAGGCGCATGAAGACGCCACTACCGAGCAGGTCGTCGTGGTCACCGTGCCGGATCTACAGGGCAACGCCATCGAGGAGTACGGCTATCAGTTGGGGCGCCACTGGGGAATCGGTCAGGAAGACGAGGACAACGGCGCGTTGCTGATCGTCGCGCCGAACGAGCGTGAAGTGCGCATCGAGGTCGGCTACGGGCTCGAGGGTCGCCTGACCGATGCCCAGTCGTCGGCGATCATCAACCAGATCATCACGCCGGCCTTCCGCGAGGGCGACTATGCCCAGGGGATCACCCAAGGCGTCGAGGCGATGATCCAGGTGCTGGGCGGCGACCCGATGGCAGAGACGACACCAACCGCGACGGCCCAGCAGGACAAGCCGCAGGGGCCGGCGTCGATCATCTTCTTCGTGCTGTTCATCATCGTCATGACCCTGGTGCGCGGCGGCAGGGGCGGTCGCGGTGGCCTGCTGGCAGGTGCGCTGCTGGGTGCCGGCCTCGGCCGAGGCGGTTCGGGGGGCGGCTTCGGCGGCGGGGGTGGTTTCGGCGGTGGCGGCGGCGGCTTCGGTGGCGGCGGCGCGTCGGGCGGCTGGTAACGCATCGTCCTTCCCAGCGGTGAACGCGCCGCTGGTACGACAATCAGGATTCGGAGCACACGAACCTCATGGCATTATTGAGCGACAGCGAGCAACGGCAGGTATCGGAGGCGATCCATCGGGTCGAGCGTGAAACCGATGCCGAGCTGGTCACCGTGCTTGCCCCCCAGGCGGACAACTACGCCTATATTCCGCTGCTCTGGGCCGGCCTGCTGGCCCTGGTGGTGCCCGGTGCGGTGAATTATTTCCCCGGCTGGCTGAATGCCTACGAACTGACCCTGGCGCAGTGGGCCACCTTCATCGTGCTGGGGCTGGTGTTTCGCCTGCCGCGCATCACGACGCGCTTGATTCCTCGCTCGGTACGCCATTGGCGGGCCTCCAACCTCGCCCGGCGGCAGTTTCTGGCGCAGAACCTGCACCATACCGACGGCGGAACGGGGATGCTGATCTTCGTCTCGGAGGCCGAGCGCTACGTGGAGATTCTCGTTGACCGCGGCATTTCCAGCCGCCTGGCCGATGACACCTGGGAGTCGATCGTGGCGAACTTCACCCGAGAAGTGAAGGCGGGGGAGACGTTGCAGGGATTCTTGCACTGCATCGAGTCCTGCGGCGAGCACCTCAAGCAGCATGTGCCGGCGACGCACGAGCGCAATGAGCTGCCCAATCATCTTGTCGTGCTGGACCAACCCTGAGCCTTTGAGTTCGATACGCGGTTTCGACACGATTGCGACACTAGGTAGAGCACTGCCAGCATGCATCTAGAGGCTCCCGACCTTCACCAGCAGCGACTGCAGCGCGTGGTGCAGTTGATCAAGGCCGGCGGCGCCAGCCGCGTGCTCGACTTGGGCTGCGGCTCCGGCGGCCTGCTCCAGTACCTGCTGCGCGATCCCCACTTCGAGCGGGTGGTCGGGCTCGAACTCTCCGGGGAACTGCTGGCCCAGGCCAAGCTGCGCCTGGAGGACCTGCCCGCCGTGACGGCGGGGCGCCTGGAGTTGATCTGCGGCTCCTATGCCGACCCCCATCCCTCGCTGGTCGGTTTCGAGGCGGCCGCCATGGTCGAGACCATCGAGCATGTGCCGCCCGAGGGACTGTCGAAGGTCGAGCGCGCCATCTTCGCCGCTTTGCGTCCCGCGCTGCTGGTCATGACGACCCCCAATTGCGAGTACAACCCCCTCTATGACATGGGTCCCGGCGAGCTACGCGACCCCGACCACAAGTTCGAATGGGACCGTGCGCGCTTTCGCGACTGGGCCCAGGGCGTGGCCCGCCGCAACGGCTACCGGGTGCGCTTCTCGGGTGTCGGCGAGATGCACTCCCACCTCGGCCAGCCCACCCAGGTGGCGACGTTCGCGCTGGCGCAAGGGGTAAGTCCGCCAGACGCCTAATCCAGCCCGAGCAGGCCGGCTTCCCGGCGTCGCCGTCGTCGCAGATCCCAGAGCACGGCGGCGGTGAGCGCGATAAAACCGCTGAATTCCCACCAGAACCGGTAATCGACGAAAAGCGCATAGAGAATGACGGCGCTGCCCAGTGCGGCCAGCATGGTCGGGCCAACATGCCGGTGACGGCGCACGCCGACGGCCAGGGTGACGACGGTCATCAGCACGAAGGCGGCAATGGTCATGGCCCAGGCGCCTTCGTTCAGCGCAAGCCCCAGGCCCAGCAGCGGCAGCAGGCCGACCAGCGCCAGGGTGCCGTAACAGCTCAGCAATGCCAGGCCGAGCGCCACGAGACCCAGCAGGCCACGGCGTCGCCAGGTGAGCAGCCAGCGTCGCGGGTCGAGCCGGCGCAGCCACTGGCGTGCCATTGAGGGCGCCTTGTCGCCGCGCCGCATGGCGACCTCGATGGCGTAGGCGCCGAAGCTGGCGGCGACCTCGCGGGTCTGGGCGCTGGGGCTCATGGCGAAGTAATCGTGCTGACCTACCACTTCGATGTTGCGAAAACCTGCATCGGCGAACAGCGCCAGCAGGTTCTCCTTTATGGTGGCGCCCACCACACACTCGACCCAGAGGCGTGGATCCTCGTGGCAGTCCACCGAGACCGGCCGATGGATTACCACATCGGCGAGCTGCAGGCGGCCACCCGGTGTCAGGACGCGAAACATCTCGTTCACCGCGCGTCGCTTGTTCGGCACCAGGTTGAGGGCGCCATTGCTGGTGATGCTGTCGATGCTCGCATCGGGCAGGGGCAACTGCTCGGCCGACGCCTGAATGACCCGGAGGTTGTCGGCGCCGACCCGGCGGGCGTTGCGGTATAGCTTGCGCGTCATGGCATCGGTCAGGTCAAGCGCGATGACGCGTCCCTTCGCGCCGACGCGTTGGCCGGCGATCAGCGAGTCGACGCCCGCGCCGGCGCCGATATCGAGCACTCGGTCGCCAGAGTGAATGGCGTCGGCACGAAAGGGGTAGCCGACACCGGCGAAGGATTCCAGCAGCGCTGACGGCAGCCCGGCGAGGCGGTCGGGGGGATAGCCGAGGCGTCGACAGGCATCAACGCCGACTGGGAAGTGAAAGCCGGCGTCGGGCGAGTCCGCCACCGCGCGGTACATGCCCTGCACGGCCTGGGTGATCTGCTGGGGTGAGTAACCGAGTATGGCGACCATGCACATCGCCTCCTTTCGCTTAATGGTGGGTATTCGCCTCGCCGTCATTAAAGCGGTCGAGCAGTTGCCGGATTCGCTGGTGCAGACGGGGCGGGGCCGTCACCGTGCCTGCGGCCGAGACCCGGGCGCGTAGCCGCGTTTCGAACTGGGCGCGGGTAAAGCAGTCGCGACATCGGGCCAGGTGATGCTCGATGTCGGCGATCTGGCGTTCGTCGAGCTCGCGGTCGAGATACTCGAAGAGGCGTTCGATGACCTCTTCGCAGTCAAGCGGGCGTGCGCTCATGGCCGCTGCCTCCCGGTTCCGCCGTCATCGGGCCTGACGCCGGCGTCGCCGGCCTGCTCCCAGAGGGTCTTCTGCAACAGGGCGCGTGCCCGGCTCAGCCGCGAACGCACGGTGCCCAGCGGAATACCCAGCAGATGGGCGGCTTCGCTGTAGGAATAGCCCTGTACCTCCACCAGCACCATCGTGACCCGGAAGGGGTCGGGCAGGGCGTCGATCGCCTGTTGGATGTCCTCATGGAGCAGCGAGTTGAAGAATTGCTCCTCCAGACTGCCCCACCAGAGCAGGAAGGGCTGATGCAACTGCTGGAAGAGAGTGAAGGTGCTGGAGTCGAGCTCGTCCGGCGACGGGTCCTCGGCAGTCGCGGGACGCTGGGGGCGACATTGACGCCGCCGCCACTCGCTGATGAAGACGTTGTTGAGAATATGCAGGAGCCAGCCGTCGAAGCACTGCGGGTCGCGAAGCTCGCCGAGCCGTGACCAGGCCTTGCCTACCGCCTCGGCGACGATGTCCTCGGCGTCGTCGGGGTCGCGGGTCAGGCGCAGGGCGCAGCCGTAGAGCCGATCCAGCAACGGCGACAGACGCTGCTCGAACCAGTGTTGGCGATTGTCGATATCGCGATCTGACATGCCTATCCCCGAACCGCCCCGATATGTCGCCTGGGGTAGCGGCATCGGGGCCTGGGTGTCTGGGTGAGCGAGTGGCATGAGTCCCTCTTCAGCATGGGGCGGTGGCCGATGTCTAGCAAGTCGTGCCGGCAAGTCGCGTTGGCGAGTCGAGTGTTGTCCGCAAGGACGCACCAACCCCGATTCGGGTTCCCCTGGCTGGTGTCACGAATCCTTGTCGGGTGGCAAGAATGTCGGGAACAACATCGGCATGTGCCGCGTCCTTGAGAGCACGCGGCACCTCGGTGTCGTGATGAAACGACGACAGAGGAGACACTGCTCATGAACACCACGCTACGCTTTCTGACGTTTGCCACGCTGGCCGGGGCGTTGACTGCCGCCGCGGGCTTGCAGGCCGAGCCCTATCACGGCGAGGGCCATCTGCTCGGCTCCCCTGACGACCTGTCGTGGGGTCCGGTGGGCTCCATGGGGGAAGGAGCCGAAATGGCCATCATCGAGGGCGACCTGAGCAAAGAGGCGCCCTTCACGATGCGTCTCAGGCTCGAGGACGGCTACGAGATCAAGCCGCATATCCACCCCGCCTACGAGCGCGTCACGGTCCTTTCCGGCACCCTGCATTTCGCCCACGGCGAGGAGTACGATGAAGACGCCACCCAGGCGTTGTCGGAAGGGGGATATGCGATCATGGCCCCGGGCGAGCCGATGTTCGGCTATGCCGAGGGTGAGACCGTCTTCCAGTTGCATGGCGAGGGGCCCTGGGGCATCGAGTATCTCGATCCCGCCGATGACCCGCGCAACTGACCAGGACACCGTTAACGCCTTGCCTGCCGGGAGGCAGGCATGTGTCAGGAGGAGACGCCGAGCGATCCAGGTCGCTCGGCGTCTCCTCGTGGTCGGCTAACGGTGATATTCACGCAAATCCGGAAACCTGCAGGGGGACACCATGTGGCAACAGCAGGAACTGGCCCTTGCGCCACGCTCGCGCGGCTTTCATTTGATCACCAAGGAAGTAGTTGATGGCCTGCCCTGGCTGCGCGAGGTGACGAAGGGCCTGCTGCATCTGCAGCTTCTCCACACCTCGGCCTCGTTGACGCTCAACGAGAATACCGACCCGGATGTGCGCCATGACCTGGACGCTTTCCTGCGTGAGCGCATCCCCGGCGATTTACCCTATTTTCGCCATACGTTGGAAGGGCCCGACGACATGCCGGCGCACGTCTGTGCCAGCCTGCTCGGCACCCAGCTGTGCCTGGCGGTGCGCGACGGCCGGTTGGCGATGGGTACCTGGCAGGGGCTATGGCTCGGCGAGCATCGCGACCATGGCGGCACCCGCCGCATGATGGCCACACTGTATGGCGAATAGCTCCTAGTCGTCGCGTGCCGCCAACCATTGCGTGGCCAGGCGTGAGGCGTGATCGAGGTGGCGCACGACCGCGATCCTGCCGCTCTCGCGGTAGAGCCCGGCGCGGCGCAGTTTCATCACCATCCGCGCCGGCATGCCGATGAAGATCAACCCCACGTGCTGCGCGCGCAGCTCCTCGACCAACGTTTGCAGGGCGACAATGGCAGTGGCGTCGAGGCTTGGCACGTCATGCATGTCGAGCAGCACCACCTTGATGTCGGGGTCGATGACCCGCAACGACGCGATGGCCTTCTCGGCGGCGCCGAAGAACAGCGGGCCGTTGACGTCGTAGAGCGCGACTTCGCGCGGCAGCTGGTGGGCTAGATCGCCGTTGCGCGTGTCCAGCCGACGCGTATGGGTAAGCTCGGCCATGCGGCGGATGAACAGCGCCGCTGCCAGCCCGACCCCGACGGCGACCGCCAGCACCATGTCGAAGATCACCGTGAGCAGGAAGCAGATCACCAGAATCGCCACGTCACTGAGTGGTGCACTTTTCAGCGTATGAATGAAATGGCGAGCCTCGCTCATGTTCCAGGCGATGACGAACAGCAGGGCGGCAAGCGCCGCCATTGGCACCAGTCCCAGGATGCCGGCGAGTGCCACCACGGCAAGCAGCACCACTAACGCATGGACCACGGCGGCGATCGGCGTGGCGGCACCGCTGCGGATATTGGTGGCCGTACGTGCCAGGGCCGCTGTCGCGGTGATGCCGCCGAAGAAGGGCGCCACGATGTTGCCAAGCCCCTGGCCGAGCAGCTCGGCGTTGGGGTCGTGGCGGGTGCGCGTCAGGCCATCGGCGACCACCGCACAAAGCAGCGACTCGATGGCGGCCAACATGGCAATGGCGAGTGCCGGCCCCATCAACTCGCGGATCAGCGCGAAATTTACCGTGAGCGGGACACCATCGGGACCCGGCAGATGCCAAGGCATGACCAGACTCGGCGCAAAGGGCGGAATGCCGTCGCCGCTCCGACCTTGAAACTCCCAGTGAAAACGCGACGCGATGGTATCGACCTCGACGCCCAGCGGATGGATCGCGAGCGAGACCAGCGTGCCGACCACCAGCCCGGCCAGCGGTGCCGGCACGGGTAGCTTGATCCGCGGCCAGAGAATCAGGGCGGCCAGGGTCGCCAGCCCTACGCCCAGTTCGGCAGGGGCGAGTGTAGGCAAGGCAAGTGCGATAGTTGCCATGTTGTGCGGAGTGCTGTCATCCAGCTCAATTTCGGCCAGGCCCAGAAAATCGGGTAGCTGCAGCAGGGCGATCACCACGGCGATACCGGCGGTGAAGCCTAGCACCACCGGGTAGGGTACGAACTGGATCAGGCTGCCGAGTCGCGCCAGTCCCAGAGTCACCAGGATCAGCCCCGCCATGAGGGTGGCAAGCAGCAATCCACCGATGCCATGGCTGGCGACGATGGGAAAGAGGATTACCACGAAGGCAGCGGTGGGTCCGGAGACATTGAAGCGTGAGCCGCCGGTCAGGGCGATGATGGCACCGGCAACGATGGCGGTATACAGGCCATGTTGGGGTGGCACGCCGGTCGCGATGGCCAAGGCCATGGAAAGAGGCACCGCGACAATTCCGATGGTCAGCCCGGCCATCAGATCACGACGAAATTCGGCGAGGCCGTAGCCCTCTCGCCAGGCGGATATCAGAGCATGACCGGGCAGGGGGAAACGATAGGCTTGCCGCGGAGTGGATCGTCGGGACATGACGGATTCTCGATGGCGCGGGAGCGCATCACGTTACGCCGGCCCGTGGGTAGCCGGCAAGGTGGCTCACGGCGAAAGGCCCGGCACAAAGGTCCGGTCTTATGAAGCAGTGGCTAGCGGAGGATGCTATCGCGACTGGCAAGACGCCTATTCAGTGTCGCCACGAGCTTCGTTGCGGTCCTGGCCTTGACCGTGTTGCTTTCCATGCTTCTTTTTATCCCCACGATGGCCGTGCCAGTTGCCGCCGTCAGGGCGAGCGGCCTGTTTCAGCTCGGCGATCTGTTCGTCGTTAAGCAGTTCGGAAAGCGCTACATAGTGTGAGTTGCGCACAGTCTGCCAGGCCTCGCGACGCTCCTCCCGGGACTCGAAATCCTGCTTGCGCAGGGCCTGCATGTCGGCGTAGAGCGCTTCGCGTGTCTTGCGCAGGGCCTCACTATCTTCTTCGCTGAGGTCCCAGCCATCGACGACGGCCTCGAAACGCTCCTGCATGGCCGCATGGCGTTCTTCACGCCATTCGTCACGCATGTCGCGGCGTGCCGCTTCCAGCGCCGAGCGCTGTTCGTCGTCGAGTAGCTCGTCCATGCGCTCGCGATGCTCGCGGTGCAGCTCTTCGAGAGCCTCGTGATGTTCTTCGTGGGCCCGCTTGAGGGCTTCGCGGGTCTCTTCATCGATACCTGCACGTTCATAGAGTGCCTGGCGCATTTCCTGATGATGGGCATGGGGGTGGCCATGGTTTCCGTGGCCAGGGTTCCTGTGGCCTTCGCCGTGCTGACCGGCAAGGGCCGCCAGGGACACCGGGGCAATCGCGATAGCCAGCAGGGCGGGCATCAGCAGCTTACGAGAGAAAGGTATCGTCATGACGGCTTTCCTGTAGGTGGAGGGGATACAAGGTCTGATCTCGGGTCGGGAGCAGGCCTCGGGTGACATTGATAGTGTCGTTGACAGGCGTGCGCTCGTCATGCAGTAACGGTGTAAAGCCGATGCAGGTGCCTTTATTACGTCTCCGGCTGGATCGACGGGTCGTTATTCCTCGGGCTGGTACTTGTAGCCGACGCCGTAGACCGAGCGGATGATCTCGCGGTCGGGCCAGATATCGGCGACCTTGCGACGCAGCTTCTTGATATGGCTGTCCACCGTGCGTTCGGAGACGATGCGATGATCGCGGTACATGTGATCCATCAGTTGATCACGCGAAAATATCCTCCCCGGGGCATGCATCATCACGCGCAGCAGCTGGAATTCCACCGCGGTAAGCCCGAGGTCCTGGCCGTCGGCCAGCGCTCGCCAACCACCGTCGTCGAGCACCAGGTCGCTTTCGGCGGTGGTGGGTTCCTGGGCCGCACGGCTGCGCCGCAGCACCGCCTTGACGCGGGCGACGACTTCCCGCGGGCTGAAGGGCTTGCAGATGTAATCATCGGCCCCGAGCTCAAGGCCCAGCAGACGGTCCACTTCTTCCACGCGTGCGGTGAGCATGATGATGGGGATCCGCGGCCAGCGCTGACGGATTTCCCGGCACAGCGTCAGACCGTCGGTACCGGGCAGCATCAGGTCGAGGAGCACCAGGTCGGGCATAGTGCCTTCGTCGGCCTCGGCCAACCAAGGCAGCACCTCGTCACCATGAGCAAGGTGGTGGCTGGCGAAGCGGCTGCCTTCCAGGTAGTCGGCCACCAGGCGAGCGATCTTGGGCTCGTCCTCGACGATGAGAATACGGTCTTGGCGTGTCATGCAGGTGCCTCCAGGGTGCCGGTGGCCGTGAGAGTAGGAAAACTCAGTGTCCAGCATAACCCACCGATGGACGAAGCCGAGGCGGTCATCTGGCCGCCGTGTGCCTTGACCAGTGCCGTGGCGATCGACAATCCCAGGCCGCTGCCCCCGCTCGCCCGACTGCGCGAGCCTTCGACCCGGTAGAGCCGGTCGGTCAGCCGCGGCAGCTGATCGTCGGGGACGCCCGGTGCGCTGTCTTCCCAAATTACTTCGATATGATCGCTTCGGTGCGTCAAGCTTACGCGCAGGTGGCCCGGAGGCTGGGTATAGGCGCAGGTATTGTCGATCAAATTGCTCCAAAGCTGCCTTAGGCGCTGGAGGTCGCCGCGGATCCAGGCTTCGCCGGCGATTTCGGTCTCGAGAGTGATGCCGCTGTCGGCGAGCCAGCCGCTGGCTTCTTCCAGACGCGCGGTCAGGCTATCCGCTAGGTTCAACGGCGCGAGCTGGACATCGAGCGCTCCGGCATCGCTCTGGGAAAGCAGCCGTAGATCGGCGACCAGCCGTTCCAGCTGTCCGACTTCCTGGGCCAGTGAATGCAGGTTGTCCTGGTTGAGACTGCGAATACCATCCTGCATCGCCTCGATCTCGCCACGCAGCACGGCCAGCGGGGTGCGCAGCTCGTGGGCGATGTCGGACACCCAGCGTGAGCGGGCCGCGCGGCTGGCTTCCAGGGTCGCGGCCAGCACATTGAAATCCTCGGCGAGCCGCGACAGCTCGTCGCGGCCCTTTTCATGCAGGCGGATGCTGTAGTCGCCACCGGTGAGGCGGCGAGTGGCCAGCGCCATGCTGCGCGTGCGTCGGCCCAGCCACCAGGACAGGCCGCCGGCCAGTAGCAGCGAGGCAACCCCCAGGGAGCCGACGATAATCGTCAGGTTGCGTTGCTGGCGTGCCAGGAAGATGTGATCCATACGCGCCATTAGCTGCTCGGGCGGACGATAGCCCAGCGTGCCGACCGACTCGCCGGCATAGTCGATGGATAGCCAGCGCAGCTCGGGCGGGTCCTGCTCTTCGTCCGACGGGGCCGGTGGCAGCCCAATCACCGGCACGCCATTTTCGTCGTGCAGCACAAAGTCCTGGGCGCGGCCAAGCCGACGCTCGATGCCCTGGGGAGGCGCCGTATCGCCGGGCCAGAGCTGGCGGCGAACCACGCGCTCCCAGTCGTCCGGCGAGTCGCGCAGCCACTGCCAGTCGCCACGCTGCGCCCATTCTTCACCGAGCCCCTCCGCCAGGGTCTCGGCGCGTTGCGTCTGGGTAGTATCCAGATAGTCGACGAAGCCGCTGTCGAGGCTGCGCGACACGGCGAGAAACACCAGGCCCGAAATGGCCACATTCACTGCCAGGATGGTCACGAACAATTTGACGCCCAGACGAGACAGGGCGAGGCGGGGCAGGCTTGGGCGCATCAAGGGCTCCTGAGCGGGGTCAGGTCGGTCATCGGGTAAGCCGGGACCGGACTGGAACATCGAAGAGCATAGCGGGAGGCCATGCCATGATTGCGCATGAAGTATGCAAGCAATGTGCAAGCGCCGCTGGCTTCGCGAAACGTAAGACCGAAGGGGGCCCGGTTAGAGCGAAAGAAACAACAGGATCAACGGCGGCGACAGCAGCGAGAGGATGAAGCCACTGACCACCGCCACTGGCACGCAGGCCACGCCGCCATGCTGCTGGATGACCGGCAGGGTGAAATCCATCGATGTGGCGCCACCGTAGCCGATGGCCAGAGCCGCATGACGATGGATCACCAGCGGAATCAATACGAAGGCAATCAGTTCGCGTGCCAGGTCGTTGAAGAAGGCGATGCCGCCCAGCAGGGGGCCGAGCTGGTCGCCGATGAGGATGCCGGAAAGCGAGTACCAGCCGAAGCCGGCAGCCATGGCCAGGCCCTCGTTCCAGGCCAGCCCCAGCAAAGGCGCGGCAAGCAGGCCGCCGACGAGGGAGGTGGCGGCCAGCATCATGGCGATGGCAAGCCCGTGGCGGTTGAGCAGTATCTGCTTAAGTGGCATGCCGGAATTACGCAACTGGCAGCCGATTAGCGCCAGGAGGGCATAGAGAACCCATTCGGCCAGGCTATCGGCTTGCGTAAACACAGTGTCGGCACCCGCCGAAGGCTGGCCCTTCAGCAAGGCGTCGGCACCGAGACCGATCAGCACCCCAACCACCACGACGCCGACCAGCGATAACGACCCGGCCATGGCGGCAAGCTTGCTGGTGGGTGCACCCTCGACCACCCGCGAGATGCCGCCGCGCAGCGCAAGGCGCTGCGATAGCCACCAGAGGCCGGCGAGGTTGAGCGTCGAGATCACCGTGACGAGAATCAGCGCCTGGCCACCCATGCGCGTCAGTTCTTCGCTCAGGTTCTCTAGCCCGGCCAGGCTGACGCCCATCAGCAGCAGAATCAGATAGACCGACGCGTTCACCCCGCGATTGATCAGGGCCATCAGCTCGGGACTTGCCACCGGCACCAGATACCCCAGCACCAAGGGCAATAATACGATCAACAGACCCGACAGCATGCTCTTCCCTGATTATTCGTTGCTGGACGAACCACCACCCCGGGCGGACGAAGCGGCTCACTCTAGCCCACGCGTGGGCTAGACGAAATGGCGCTGTCGCTCGCGCCCGTCATACGCAGAGAAAGGCACAGGCGTTGGGTGCCGAGATCGAGACTGACTCACGGCTGTCCAGGCGAGCTCACGGCTGTCCAGGCAATCTCAAGGCTGGTCAGACTGGTTCAGCGAAGACAGCGATAACCGGCTGCGCCGCTCTCCGCCGCGATGATAGTCCATGGTCAGCAGCAGCCCGGGAAGGGTCGGATGGAAGCCGAAGACCAGGCGACGGTTGGGTTCATCGGGTTCGGTGACCTCCACAGCTACCGCCTCGAAGTCACCGGCAGGCAGTGACACTTGCCGTGGGCCGAGATGACGCACCAGCAGTGTTTCCGCTTCGCCTTTGTGGTCCTGATAGCGCAGTCGACAGCGTGGCTGGCAGTCGCCCCGGGCAGCTTGCCGCGAAAGCTCGAACAGCGCCGCTTGTCGATCCGGCAGCGCGGCCAGTTCACCGGCCCCGAGGCGATACGTCTTGCCGATGCCCAGCAGCGAATAGCCGCTGGCATAGACCACGGAGCGAATGCCGTCGGGCTCCACGACGAAGCGGCTGCGCTCGTTGCCCCTGGCCACGGCGATGCGGGCGCGCATCTGGCTTTGCCAGGTGTTGCCTTCGCGACTTAGTCGGTGCTCGATAGTGGCGTCGGGCCAGCCGCTGACGCTGAGCTGATAGTGGGCGGTGAATGGGCGAGTGACCGCGACATCGCCGGTCACGATGCCCGAGAAGAGTAGGGCCAGCGCAAGGGTGAGGAAGTGGCGCCAGGAAAGTCCGAGCATAGGGATCCGAGGGTTGTTGGAGTGACAGGGTTGTTGGAGTGACAGGGATGAGAACCCCCGGCCGCCATCAAGTTCCTGAGTGCACTGTGTTTGCGCTATCAGCGATCTTGGCTAGGCTTTTGAGTGCCTGTCGCGATGTGCACGACGTGACGGCTTCCCTGCCAGTCCTACCAGGAGATTCCCATGGCCAGATTGCTATTGATCGCGGGTGATTTTGTCGAGGATTACGAGATCATGGTGCCCTACCAGGCTCTGCAAGCCATGGGGCATGGCGTCGATGCGGTATGTCCCGAGAAGCGCGAGGGCGATAGCGTCAAGACGGCCATCCATGACTTCGAGGGCGACCAGACCTACACGGAAAAGCCCGGCCACCATTTCACCCTGAACGCGACTTTCGCTGAAATCGAACTCGCCGACTATGACGCCCTGGTGATTCCCGGCGGGCGAGCGCCCGAATATTTGCGCCTCGACGAGCGGGTGCTGGACATGGTGCGCCACTTCGTCGAGCACGATAAGCCGATCGCGGTCATCTGCCATGGCGCCCAGCTGCTGGCGGCGGCCGTGTCGCTGGAGGGGTGGCGAGTGTCGGCCTATCCCGCCTGCGCGCCGGACGTCCGGCTGGCCGGGGGCGACTTCGCGGAGATTGGCGTTGACCAAGCCATCACCTCCGGAAAGATGGTGTCCGCCCCGGCGTGGCCAGCCCATCCGGAGTGGCTCAAGCAGTTCAACGCGCTGCTCGATTGAGTACTCAGGGCCGCTTGGTCAGGAACCAAGCGGCCCTGCGCCCACGGGGTATCGCTCGATAGCTAAGCTTCGAACTTGACGAAACTAGACGACTGGTCTAATTTATCGGGTATGAAGACGCAAGCCACCCGAGACAAGCTGATCCGCGTCGGTGCCGAACTGATCGCCGAGCATGGCTTCAATGCCACCGGCATCAACTCGGTGCTGAAGCGCGCCGAAGTGCCCAAAGGGTCCTTCTATCATTATTTCTCCAGCAAGGAAGATTTCGGCCTGGCCGTGATTGATGCCTTCGCCGAGGAATATGATGCGAGGCTAGCCGCGATTTTCACCGATACCCGTGCCTCGCCATTGGCCAGGCTGCGTCACTACTTCGCAGTAGGCAAGCAGGACATGCTGTCTTGCGACCATGCGCGAGGTTGTCTGATAGGTAACCTCGGCCAGGAGCTTTCGGCACAGAGTGAGGTATTCCGTGCCCGTCTGGATCAGGTCTTCCGCGCATGGGAACGTCGCCTCGCGGACTGTCTCGATGAGGCGCGGGGCAAAGGTGAAATCGACGCCACTCTAGACGCATATGCCCAGGCAAGTTTCATCATGGCAGGGTGGGAAGGCGCCATCCTGCGCGCCAAGACTGTCAAGTCGCTCAAGCCCATGGAGTGCTTCGAGGAGGTCCTCTTCAACCGGGTGTTGTTGCCCCGGTCATCGCCAGCCCCCTGAGCTCGCAATTCGACTCCATGGGCCTGCATTTCCGCTGAAGCGATTGAGGAGGCGCGGAAGCGCACCACTGCCGGCAAGTCCGATCTAGTGACCTTTCACCCGATTCGCAGCACCACTCGATTCATGTCCACAGGAGAAGTATCCATGTCAGAGATCAATGGCAAGGTCGTCATCATTACCGGTGCCAGCAGCGGCCTCGGCGAAGCCACCGCCCACCGCCTGGCCAAGGGTGGCGCCAAGTTGGTGCTTGGCGCCCGTCGCGAGGATCGTCTCAAGTCGCTGCGTGATGCCATCGTCGAGCAGGGCGGTGAGGCTATCTACCGTGTGACCGACGTCACCGACCGGGGTCAGGTCGAGGCGCTGGCCCAGGCGGCCAAGGAGGCCTATGGCCGCATCGACGTGCTGGTCAACAACGCCGGCCTGATGCCGCTGTCGCCGCTGGATCAGCTCAAGGTCGACGAGTGGGAGCAGATGGTCGACGTCAACATCAAGGGCGTGCTCTACGGCATCGCCGCGGTGCTGCCGACCATGCGTGAGCAACACGCCGGCCACATCATCAACCTCTCGTCCGTCGCCGGACATGTGGTCTTTCCGTCCGCGGCCGTTTACTGCGCGACCAAGTATGCGGTCAAGGCGCTGTCCGAGGGCATCCGTCAGGAAGGCGGCGAGGAGATCCGTTCCACTAACATCTCGCCGGGCGCGGTCGCCACCGAGCTCACGTCCACTATCAGCGATCCCGAGACCGCCGAAGGTGTCAATGAGCTCTACGAGATGGCGATCGATGCCGATGCGATCGCCCGGGCGATCACCTACGCCATCGAGCAGCCGGCGGATGTCGATGTCAACGAGCTGATCATTCGTCCCACCAAGCAGCCGCTCTAATCGACGAGCCGGTGCTTTAATCAAGCAGGCGCTTTCATTCAACAGGCGAGAGCTCGCCCGCTCGATGACCCCGCCGCGACCGGTACCTCGGTCGCGGCGGGGTCGTGTCTGGGCGGGGGTTAGGTCTGCGACTGCAGACGCTTGAGCTCGGGGCTGAGATCGACTGGATAGTCGCTCTCGCCTTCCTCGAGACGCGTGAAATCTTCGGGGAAGCGGGCCAGGGCATCCGCGACCCGGTCTCGGGCGTTGTCGGCCCGGCTCATCTCGGTTTCGTTGAGACGACCTGCCTGAACCAGCGGGCGTAGCAGCGCTTCGCCGGTGTCGATCGTCTCGTCGCGCAGGGCGACGATATCCCCCAAATAGCGACCCTGGTCATCCTGACGGCGGTAGAGCTGCTTGCGGCAGGGCAAATTGATCTTGCCGGTGGAGTGCTTGACCCTTGGCGTGCCGGCGTACTCCACCAGCTTATAGGAGAGATCGATCACCGGTGCATCTGCCGAGACGCCCATCTCGGTCCCCACGCCGAAGGCATCGATGGGGGCGCCGTCCTCCAGTAGAACGGCGATCTTGTATTCATCCAGGCCACTGCTGGCGACGATCGAGATGTCAGGGTGTCCGGCCTCGTCGAGCAGGGTGCGTGCCTGCTTGGCCAGTTCACCCAGGTCGCCGGAGTCGAGCCGGATGGCCTTGACGCCGACCTCGGGCTCCTCGCGCATTAACTGGATCACCTTGCGTACCCCCTCCAGGGTGTCGTGGGTATCGACCAGCAGGGTGGTGCCGGGATAGTGGCGAGCGAAGGCACGAAAGGCCTCGGTCTCGTCGTCATGGGCCAGGATGTAGCTATGGGCCATGGTGCCATTGATTGCCAGGTCGTGGCGCAGTCCACCGAGCACGTTGCTGGTGCTGGCCAGCCCGGCGGTACGGTAGGCTCTCACCCCGCGCACGGCGGCGTCCACGCCATGCATGCGGCGCATGCCGAAGTCCACCACCGGCCGGCCTTGCGCCGCCATCACCAGGCGTACCGCCTTGGAGGCGAGCACCGTCTCCAGCTGCACCAGGTTCATCACCAGACTCTCCAGCAGCTGGGCCTCGGCGATGGGCGCGTCCACCTCCAGGAATGGCTCGTTGGCGAACACCGGCGTGCCTTCCGGCAGCGTCCAGATGTCACCGCTGAAGCGTAGTTTGCCGAGCCAGTCGAGGAAGCCCTGATCAAACTTCCCGGTGCCGTCGAGGCGCGAGAGGGCCTCGTCGCCGAAGCGCAACTGGCTGAGAAGCGCCGCCGCATGCTGCTGGCCACAGGCCAGCATGAAGCGCCGGGAAGGTGGCATCTTGCGGAAAAAGAGGCTGAATGTCGCGCGCTCGTGCATCGCCTCCTTCCAGTAGGCCTGTGTCATCGTCAACTGGTAAAGGTCGGTGAGCAGGGCCAGCTCATTCTCGCTGACCTGCAGTGGGGTCGACTCCCTCATGTACGCACCTCGACACCGGCATCCGTGAAGTCACGGTGGCATGCCTCGATCGCATCGGGATCCACCGCGGCAGAAAGGCCCTCCAGCAGCAGAGTGGTGAAGCCTTCACGACCGGCCGCCAATACCGTGGCATGGACACAGACATCCAGCGCCAGGCCGCAGACGATTACCCGTTCGATGCCCTTCTCGTGCAGATAGCCGCCAAGACCGGTGCCGTCGAAGGCCGAATAGGCGTCGGCATCGAAGGCGGTAGCCTTGCTGACGCGGATGGTGGCATCGTCCAGGGCCAGGTCGGGGTGATAGGCCGCCCCCCGGGTATCCTGCACGCAGTGCTCCGGCCAGGGGCCGCCACGATGAGTAAAGCTGGCATGATCGATGGGATGCCAGTCGCGGGAGGCGACCACCAGGGCGCCGGCCTTGCTGGCGGCCTCGATCTCGGCATTGATGCCCGGCACCAGAGCGTTGCCGCCAGGCACCGCCAGGGCGCCGCCTTCACAGAAGTCGTTCTGCATGTCCACGACCAGCAGGGCATCGCGGGGGCTGTAGTCCACATTCATCGCCATTGGTCCCTCCTTGGAGATCTTTCGATGTCATCTCATCAGTCGATGTCTTAAGCGTAAGACCTGGCCAGGCCAAATTGTAGGGGCGACAGATATTGTTGAACGCCAAGGTCGAACAGCAATTCAATAGCCGGCGTCGCGGTCGACGGTGTCAAGCGCTTCGCCCGCTTCGAAGGCACGCAGGGCGTCAGCCACCTGATCCAGCGCCGCCTTGAGAGGCGTAGGACCGGCCATGTGGGGGGTGACCCAGACCCGCGGGTGCGTCCACAACGGGCTGTCGGCGGGCAGCGGCTCGCGGGGAAAGGCGTCGAGGATGGCGCCACGCAGCCGGCCTTCCTCGTCGCCATGGCCGAGGGCCTCGAGCAGGGCGGCTTCGTCGATCAGCGTGCCGCGGCCCGGGTTGATCAGGCTGGCGCCCGGCGGCAGGGCCGCCAGCGTTTCGGTATTGATAACGTGACGTGTCGACGGGGTGTCGGGCAGCAGCAGCACCAGGGTCGATACCTGGCCCAGCAGCGCGGCAAGGCCCTCGTCGCCGTGGTGGCAGCTGATGCCCTCAAGCGCCTTGGGTGAGCGGCTCCAGCCATGCACGGCAAAGCCGTCGGCGGCGACCATTTGCGCCACCTTGGCGCCGATGGCGCCCAGGCCGAGTACCCCTACCGCCCAGTCGGCCTTGTCGATCACGGCGTGCTCGTGCCATTCGCGGCGAGCCTGCTGGCGAGCGTAGCGGTCGAAGTCGCGCTGGAAGTGCAGCACACCGTAGCGCACGTAATCAGCGATCAACTCGGCCATACCGGCGTCGCGTAACTTGACGATCGGCACGTCAGCGGGGAGTCCGGGGTTGCTCAGCAAGGCGTCGACCCCGGCGCCCAGGTTGACGATGCCCTTGAGCCGGGCCGGCTCGCGCAGGAGTGCTTCGGAGGGCTTCCACACGGCCAGGTAGTCGACGCCACGTCGTTCTGTGGCTGGCGCCTCGCTGGTGATGATCTCGGCCTCGGGCAGGCGCTCGGCCAGGGCGTGGCGCCACTGATCAGCGTCGTCGATATGCACCATAACCTTCATGGACTCTCTCCCTGGTAACTCTCTGTCATGATGGAAGCCGCGCGGCCAGGCTGCAAGACACGACGGCGGAAAGTAAATGCTTGACCGCCTACCGTACCTAGGGATTAACCTCCCCCTCGATGAGGGTGCTAATTGAGCGTCGCCGCCCGGCATCTCGCTACTGTTCGGGACCGAGAGACGCCATGACGCCCCGGTCCGGCCTTCTCACTATGGAGAAGGCCGGTTTTCTTGATGATGCGACGGTGAGTGGTCCCATGACTGAGGTTTCCCTGCCCTTCACGCGTGAGGAATATGCTGGCCGACTATGGAAGGTGCGTGCCGAGATGGCCAGTCGTGGCATCGATGTGCTGATCATCAGCGATCCCTCGAACATGGCGTGGCTGACCGGCTATGATGGCTGGTCGTTCTATGTGCACCAGTGCGTCCTGGTGGGGCTTGAGGGCGAGCCTGTCTGGTACGGTCGGCGCATGGACGCCAACGGGGCGCTGCGTACCTGCTGGATCCATCCCGACAACATCACCTATTACCCGGATTATTATGTGCAGAATCCGGACATGCACCCCATGGACTACCTGGCCCAGTCGATCATGCCCGACCGTGGCTGGCACCTGGGCGTGGTGGGCATGGAAATGGACAACTACTACTTTTCGGCCAAGGCCTACCTGAGCCTGCAGCGAGAACTGCCGCATGCGCGCTTCATGGATGCCAACGCGCTGGTCAACTGGTGTCGCGCCATCAAGTCGTCTCAGGAGGTCGCCTACATGCGGGTGGCGGCCAAGATCGTCGAGGGCATGCATACGCGTATCCTCGAGGTGATCGAGCCGGGTCTGCCCAAGAGCAAGCTGGTGTCCGAAATCTATCGGGTGGGGATCGAGGGCTGGGTCGACGACAACGGCAAGGTGCATGGCGGCGACTATCCGGCCATCGTACCGATGCTGCCTACCGGCAAGGATGCCGCCGCCCCCCATCTGACCTGGGACGACACGCCCTTTCGCAAGGGCGAGGGGACCTTCTTCGAGATCGCCGGGGTGTTCAAGCGCTACCACGCGCCAATGTCGCGCACCGTGTTCCTGGGCCGGCCGCCGGCCGAGTTTGTGCGAGCTGAATCGGCGCTGCTCGAGGGCATCGAGAACGGCCTGGCGGTGGCCAGGCCCGGTAATCGTACCGCCGATATCGCCATGGCGCTGGGGTCGGCGATGGACAAGTACGGCTTCGACCGGGGAGGTGCCCGTTGCGGCTATCCTATCGGTATCAGCTATCCTCCGGACTGGGGCGAGCGGACCATGAGTCTGCGCCCCTCCGACGAGACGATTTTGCAGCCAGGCATGACCTTTCATTTCATGCCCGGCCTGTGGGAGGACGAGTGGGGCCTGGAGATCACCGAGAGTATCCTGATCACCGAGACCGGTTGCGAGACGCTGGCCGACTTTCCTCGCCAGTTGTTCGTGAAATAACACTCACTTGCCCGTGACATTGCACTCAAGCGGTATGCCAAGAAGGAACCTGTCATGACCAACCGATCCGTCCCAATGCGGCCCAGCCCGATTTCCGCAACCGTGGATTTCGACGCGGATGGCGTCCAGCACGGCTTTCTCAAGCTGCCGATCTCCGTCGACGAGTCGGCCTGGGGAGCGGTGATGATCCCGGTTACCATGGTCAAGAATGGCCCCGGGCCTACGGCGCTGCTGACCGGCGGTAACCATGGCGATGAGTACGAGGGCATCACCGCGCTGATGAAACTCACGAGCGACCTCAAGCCCGAGGAGGTGACCGGTCGAGTGATCATCGTGCCGATGATGAATATCCCCGCGGCGATGGTCGGCAGGCGCACCTCGCCCATGGACGGCGGCAACCTCAATCGCAGCTTTCCCGGTGACCCCGATGGCACGGTGACCCAGAAGATCGCCGATTACTTCACTCGCGTGATGGTGCCGATGTGCGATGTCGTACTCGACCTCCATTCCGGCGGGCGCACCCTGGACATCATCCCCTTCGGCGCCTCCCACGTGCTGGACAACGCCGAGCAGCAGCGCCAGGCGCTGGAAGGTGCCAAGACCTTCGGCGCCCCCTATGCCATGATGATGTTCGAACTTGACGCCGCGGCACTCTTCGATACCGTCGTGGAGTCTCAAGGCAAGGTATTCGTCGCCACCGAACTTGGCGGCGGCGGCACCTCCACGCCGCAGAGCCTGGCGATCACCGAGCGCGGCATTCGCAATTTCCTGATTCAGTTCGGGCTCACCCGGGGTGAGGTGGTAATGCCCAACGAGCCGCAGGTCTACCTCGACATGCCCGACGCCAGTTGCTACGTGCAGAGCGAGCACACCGGCCTGCTGGAACTGACGCTGGCACTGGGCGAGCCTGTAAAGCAGGGTGAGGTGATCGCTCGGATCTACGATATGACCCGCAGCGGCACACCGCCGGTAGAGTATCGCGCGCAGCGCAGTGGCCTGCTCGCGGCACGCCGTTTCCCGGCGCAGGTCAATATGGGCGACACCATCGCTGTTATCGCCGAAGTCGTCGATTCATTGGGCTAATCTCTGCCCGAGAAACGCATGAAGCTTGCCACCAGAGACGCGCATGAAGCTTGATCGCTATGACCTGAAGATCCTCGAGATACTGTCCCGAGACGGGCGCATCACCAAGTCGAAGCTGGCCGAGGCGATCAACCTCTCGGTGAGCCCCTGCTGGGAGCGGGTCCGCCGGTTGGAGAAGGCCGGTATCATCGAAGGCTATGGTGCGCGCATCAACGCCGAGGCGGTGGCGCGGCGTACGCCGGTGTGGGTGCAGATCGAGCTCAAGGCCCACAACGCCGACAGTTTCGCGCGTTTCGAGGCGCTGGTTCACGCCACGCCCCAGGTCACCGAATGCGTGGCGGTCGGCGGTGGCGTCGACTATCTGATCAAGGTCGAGGCCGACTCCATCGATGCCTATCAACGCTTGATCGATGCCTGGCTGACGGGCGAAGCAGGCATCGAGCGTTACTTCACCTACATCGTCACCAAGACAGTCAAGCGACCCGCGCCGGGCGTCTCGTTAGACGATGTGGCGCAGGATTTCCAGCGCCGCTGATACGCAAGCGAAACTTCAGCGTTGATGTCATTGATGCAAGAACTGGCTTAAACTTGAACAATCTGGGTGAGTTTGGCTCACCCCCGCCGGGCGATCCCACCGGCATGGTGCCGGTCGGTGTCGACAGCGCCCTGTAAGAATTTGAAGATCGCCTGACGAAGAGAGATCAATATGTCCTATTTCACGATTGCCGGCGTGCAGATGCACGCCCTCCATCACGGTGATAATACCGATGCCATGCGCCATCGGGTCGACGTGCTGATGAGCCGCTTCCCGCAAGTTCAGATGGTGCTGTTCAGCGAGCTGATGCCGATGGGCGCCTCGCCGCTCCATGCCCAGCCGATGCCCAGCAATGCCGAAGCGATGTTCTGCCAACTCGCCGAGCAGCATCGCATCTGGTTGATTCCCGGTTCGATGTTCGAGAAGGTCGATGGGCAAATCTACAACACTCTTTCGGTGATCAACCCGCATGGCCAGGTCGTGGCCCGCTATCGCAAGATGTTCCCCTTCCTCCCCTATGAGGCGGGCGTGGAGAGCGGCAGCGAGTTCGTCACCTTCGACGTACCCAACGTGGCGCGCTTCGGGGTCTCGATCTGCTATGACATGTGGTTCCCCGAGACGACCCGCACCCTTGCCACCATGGGCGCCGAGGTGATCCTGCATCCCACCATGACCGATACCATCGATCGTGACATCGAGCTGGCCATCGCCCGCACCAATGCCGCGATCAACCAGTGCTACTTCTTCGACATCAACGGCGCCGGGGCTATCGGTAATGGCCGCTCCATCGTTGTCGGGCCTTCAGGAGACGTCATCCATCAGGCCGGCACGGGAGAGGAAGTCATGCCCATCGAGATCGACCTCAATCGGGTGCGGCGTGAGCGCGAGACCGGCCTGCGTGGCCTGGGGCAGCCCTTGAAGAGTTTCCGTGACCGTAATGTCGACTTCTCGCTGTACCAAGGCGAAGACCGTTCCACACCGTTCCTTGACACCCTGGGACCGCTGGCCAAGCCATTGCGTGCCAACATCGAGGACTATTGACTGACTCATGCCGCCGTGTGGCGGTGACGCGACCAGGAGAACGATATCCTCGATCGCCTGATGCTGGCCCTGCGGCGTCTGTTTGGCCAGCTATACACACAAGTGTTTGCCACTGCCGTGCCCGCTGGTGCCGGGCCGGTGCCTGCCAAGACCGATGGAGCGACCCCGATGAGCAAAATAAAAAACATTGCCGATGTCCGCCGACACTTCCTGAACAACAAGGAACCGATCTACTTCATTTCGGCGACCAATTTCAACCTGCTCGGCATTGGCGATTGGGTGGGCAACTTCCGCCACATCAATTACATCGATTGTTTCGAGGGCCAACAGCGCAACGTCTTCGTGCCCAAGGAGAAATTCCCGCGCGACTTCGAGAGCATTGAGGACATCAACAACTACCTGCTCGAGCACAAGGAGGTCATCGACTTCATTCAGTCACGCGCCGACGGCGACAAGGCCGGCGTGGCCGCGTTCCTGATGTTCGATGAGCACACCGAAGAGATCTGCAAGCAACTGGGGCTAAAGGTCGCCTTCCCCCCGGCAAAGCTGCGTCAGCGCATGGATAACAAGATCGAGACGGTACGCATCGGTAACAAGGTCGGCGTACCCAGCGTGCCCAACGTGCTGGCCAAGGTCGGCAGCTATCAGGAGTTGTGTGACGTCAGCCGCGATCTGGGCACCGACCTGGTCGTGCAGACCGCCTTCGGCGATTCCGGTCACACCACCTTCTTCATCTCCAGCGAAGACGATTACTACAAGCATGCCGAAGAGATCGAGGCCGAATCCGAGGTCAAGATCATGAAGCGCATCAATTGCCGCGGCTCGGCCATCGAGGCCTGCTCCACCCGCTGTGGCACGGTGGTGGGGCCGCTGATGACCGAGCTGGTGGGCTTCAAGACGCTGACCCCTTACAAGGGCGGTTGGTGCGGCAACGAGATGTTTGCCGGGGCCTTCAGTCAGGAAGTTCGTGACAAGGCGCGCGAATATACTTTTCTCTTTGGTGAGGCGCTGCGCGAGGAGGGTTATCATGGGTACTTCGAGCTCGACTTCCTGATCGATATGGATTCGATGGAAGTCTATCTCGGCGAGCTAAACCCTCGCGTTACCGGCGCCAGCTCGCTGACCAACGTCGCAGCTTTCGCCCACTCCGACATTCCGCTGTTTCTCTTCCATCTACTGGAGTTCTCTGGGCTCGACTTTGATCTTGACATCGACGAGATCAACGAGCGCTGG
This sequence comes from Halomonas jincaotanensis, assembly GCF_018448785.1. Classification (GTDB taxonomy): domain Bacteria; phylum Pseudomonadota; class Gammaproteobacteria; order Pseudomonadales; family Halomonadaceae; genus Halomonas; species Halomonas jincaotanensis. The sequence goes on from NZ_JAHCLU010000003.1 coordinate 207,340, forward strand.
TCGCACCCGGACAGCGTTGATAGCTGGAGTCAGCTGGTGATCAAGCACACTGACGAGAGTGTCGATCTGCTCACCCAGGCCCCACGCACCGGCCTATGGCGCATGACCTCGGACGGCGTCATCGCCTACGATCATTACAGCTACCATCCCCACTCTGCCGAGAACGAGAACGAAGCCTTCTTCCTGCGCATAAGCGGAGCCGGCGACTTCCGTTACGAGGGGGCGGATCTGGGTATTCTGATAACCCGCGGCAGGCTGATGGACGACGACTTTCAGCTCAATGAGCGGGCCCATGCCTGGATTGCCGGCATTCGCGGCCAGTATGCCGGTCAGTCACTTCAGGATCCGGTTGTTGAGGAGGTTGCGGTTAGCCACGCCGTCGGCGGCGGCAACTTCAAGATTCTTTGAGGTGGCAAGGCTCTTTAAGACGGGAGATTGGCGCCACCCAGGGTGGCGCCTGACGGGCTGACATGGAAAAGACTCTGGTATTTCGCTCCGTGCGCGAGGGGCCTCCGGGCTCAAAGTGGCAGTCGCTATTCGACTATCATTGGCCGGCCTATGAAAAGTGGTATCTGGCCGAAGGTGAACGCGAGCGTCCGGGCTATCTAGCCTGCTACAACGCGATGAAAAAGCACATGCCGGAGCTTATGCCGACTTACCGGGCCTTGTGCGGGCTGGCCGGCGGAGGAGACCTGGCTTCGCGTTTTTTAAGTCTCTACCAGCCACCACCGTACATTACCGGCTGCTCCCAGGCCGTCCTGGCAAGCCCGTCCTCGACGGTGCTGGCGCGCAACTATGATTATCCGCCGGAGCTGTGTGAGGGCACGATTCTTTACACCAACTGGAACGGACGTCGGGTGATCGCCATGACCGACTGTCTTTGGGGCGTGCTCGACGGCATGAACGTTAAAGGCCTGGCAGTGTCTCTGGCCTTCGGTGGTCGCAAGGCGGTGGGTGATGGGTTTGGGGCGCCGATCATCCTGCGCTATATCCTCGAATTCTGCGACACGGTGCCCGAGGCGGCCGAAGTGCTGGCACGGGTGCCGACTCACATGGCCTACAACATCACCGTGGCCGATTCGGCTGGACGCTACATCACGGCGATGATCGCGCCGGACCGGCGAGCCAGCATCCGGCGTGTTGCTGTGGCCACCAACCATCAGAAAAAGATCGAGTGGTATGCCCACGCCCTGGCCTCTGAAACCCTGATTCGTGAGCGCCAGTTGTCGATTCTGGTGGATGATGAGGCCACGACAGAGGAGCGCCTGATCTCGGCCTTTTCTTCTCCGCCATTATTTCGCCACGACTATTCTCGTGGGCTCGGCACCATCTACACCGCTGTCTATCGTCCTCACGCGGGGCAGGCGCGGTATAAATGGCCGGGCAAATGGCTCAACTTCTCCTTCGATGATTTTTCCGAACAGCAACTGATAGTCCGTTACGGTGCGCGCAACCTGAACGTCGGGTGAAGCCCCGGGGTTGGCTAAGGCCTTCGATAATCTACATTACGCACGGGTGTCGTTATGCAAGAGACAAGTAATACCGAAACGCCTTATACCGCGCTGGGTTTTTACCACAAGATCTCGCAGTTGCGTGCCGATACCTGGAACGCACTCAAGCGCGATCTCGGCCTGTTGGTTCGCCGGGACGACGCAAGCCGCGCCAAGAACCTCATCAAGGCGATCGACGTCAAGATGACTCGGCTGGAGATCATCGAGGACTACCACGCCTTTCCCTCCAAGGAGGATTTTCGGCATCTTTGGTCGCTGTTCAACCGGGGTGAGTACGTGCTGCTGGAGAAAGTGGTCAAGCGCCTCGTGCGAGCGCTGATCAGCGAATCCTACCGCCGGCGGCACGTGGATCTCAGCGAAACCGACGCCGATGCCGAGGACCTCGAGACCCTTGACGCCTTGAACCAGCTGCGGCGGGGCCATCCGGCGTCGAACAGCTCGGCGCAGCCTTACTTTGAGCTGTTGATCGTCGACAACTTGTCTCCTCAGGAGGAAGAGGTCGTCCGCGAGGCCTTCCACAACATGCGCCGTCCCGAGGACCGCTTCGTCTACGACGTGGTCACGGTAAGAAGCTTCGAGGACGCCTTGATCGCGGTACTGGTCAACCCCAATATCCAGGCTTGCCTGATCCGCTACGAGTTTCCGTACAAGTCGAAGTACAACCTCAGTGCCCTGCGCAATTACCTCGAAGGTCTCTCGGAGAAGTCTCTGGAGAACCAGTCCGAAGCGGAGCGCAGCATCCTGCTGAGCTCGATGATCAACGAACTGCGTCCTGAGATCGACCAGTTCCTGGTCACCAGCGGCGATGTGGAGGCGACGGCGAGCCAGGACATCCGCTTCTTTAACCGCATCTTCTACCGTGAAACGGACTATATAGAGCAGCATCACACCATTCTGCGGGCCATCGATAACCGCTACCGCACGCCGTTCTTCGATGCCCTGCGCGAGTACAGCAAGAAGCCCACCGGGGTCTTTCATGCCATGCCCATCTCGCGGGGCAAGTCGATCACACGCTCCCACTGGGCCGGGCAGATGATTGATTTCTACGGCATCAACATCTTCCTCGCCGAGACGTCGGCGACCTCCGGCGGGCTCGATTCACTGCTGCAGCCCTATGGACCGATCAAGAAGGCCCAGGAGTATGCCGCCCGGGCCTTCGGCGCGCGCCAGAGCTTCTTCGTGACCAATGGCACTTCCACCGCCAACAAGATCGTGGTCCAGGCGCTGGTCAAGCCCTGCGATATCGTCTTGATCGACCGCGATTGTCACAAGTCCCACCACTACGGGATGGTGCTGTCGGGGGCCCATGTCAGTTACCTGGATTCCTATCCGCTCAACGATTACTCCATGTACGGCGCGGTGCCGCTGCATGAAATCAAGAAAACGCTGTTGAGCTACAAGCGTGCCGGCCAGCTTCACAAGGTCAAGATGTTGTTGCTGACTAACTGCACCTTCGACGGCGTGGTCTACAACGTGCGTCGGGTGATGGAGGAGTGTCTGGCGATCAAGCCCGACCTGGTCTTCCTCTGGGACGAGGCCTGGTTCGCCTTCGCGGGCTTCAACCCGACCTATCGGCCACGCACTGCGATGCATACCGCGCGTACCCTGTGCGATCGCTACCGCAGTGCCAGCTATCGCGATGAGTACGCCATCTGGAAGGCCGAGTTCGACCAGCTCGATCACGATGATGATGCCACCTGGCTCGACCGCCGCCTGATGCCGGACCCCGACGCCGTGCGCATCCGTGCCTACGCCACACACTCCACGCACAAGACCCTGACCTCGCTGCGCCAGGGCTCGATGATTCACGTCTGGGACCAGGACTATCGCCAGCGGGTAGAGGCGCCGTTCCATGAAGCCTACATGACCCATACCTCCACCTCGCCCAACTATCAGATCATCGCCTCGCTGGACGTCGGACGGATGCAGGCGGAGATGGAGGGCTTCGAACTGGTACATTCCCAAGTGGAGGCGGCGCTGACGCTACGCGAGCAGCTGTATACCCACCCGCTGCTGCAGAAGTACTTCCGGGTGCTCAAGAACAGCGACATGGTGCCCGAGGAATACCGCGAGTCTGGCGTCGAGTCCTACTACGACCCAGTGACCGGCTGGAACCAGATGGAGGAGGCCTGGGCGCGCGACCAGTTCGTGGTCGATCCTACCCGTGTGACCATCGCCATCGGCACGACGGGTGTCGACGGCGATGCCTTCAAGAACGAATACCTGATGAACAAGTACGGCATCCAGATCAACAAGACCTCGCGCAATACCGTGCTGTTCATGACCAACATCGGCACCACGCGCGGCTCCATCGCGTATCTGCTCGATGTGTTGATCAAGCTGGCCAAGGAGTTCGAATACCGCTGGGAGGAGAGCAGTCGCCCCGAGCGCAAGATCATCGAGAACCGGGTGCGTTCACTCACCCAGGAACTGCCGCCACTGCCTGACTTCAGTCGTTTCCATGATGCCTTCCGCCCCGACTCGGGCGGGAACACGCCGGAGGGGGATATCCGTCGTGCCTACTTCCTGAGCTACGACGAGGAAAACACCGAGTACTTGCGTTTCGACAACGGTGAGCTGCAGGCGCAGATGCGTGCCGGCCGCGATGCGGTGTCGGCAAGCTTCGTGATTCCCTATCCGCCAGGCTTTCCGGTGCTGGTGCCGGGTCAGGTGGTCAGCGAGGAAATTCTTTACTTCCTGCAGGCACTCGATGTGACCGAGATCCATGGCTATCGTCCAGAGCTCGGCCTGCTGGTCTTCACCGAGGAGGCGCTGATCGATCCCCCGGCCGGTTGAGCGTTCCGCCCCCACAGCCGGGGGCGAAACTTCCATGCGCAGAAAAAACCGCACGTTCCCCGCTCAGGACAAAAAATCTTCTGGTCAAGCGTGGCGTTAACAAAAAGTCCCATCCCGCCGAATCCCTTACCCTGTCTGCATCGAGTCGCCCTGGATCTATGACGAACAGGCGGCCCGGCCATTTATTGCCCTGGCAGGAAACCGTTCCCTGCCAGGGCATCAGGGGAGGTGCCCATGAAACTGTCCAAGACTTTGTTGAATGCTCTGGAAGATCCGCGTCTGTTTCGCCAGTACGCCTATGTCGACGGCAAGTGGACCCACGGCGACGGCGGCCGCGAAGAGACCGTGATCGATCCGGCCACCGGCGAAGCCCTGGGGCATATCCCCTGGCTTGAGGCCAATCAGATCCTCGCCGCGGTGGACGCGGCCGATATGGCCTTCGTGCAGTGGCGGGCGTTGCGTGCCGACGAGCGTTGCGAGCGCCTGCTGGCCTGGTATGACCTGATTCAGGCCAATCGCGAGGACCTGGCCACCATCATGACGCTCGAGCAGGGCAAGCCGTTGCCCGACTCGCGTGGCGAGGTGGAATATGGCGCCAGTTTCGTGCGCTGGTTTGCCGAGGAGGGCAAGCGCACCTTCGGCGAGACCATTCCAAGCCACATTCCCAATGCGGCACTGGGCACGATCAAGGAGCCGGTGGGTATCGCCGCGCTGATTACCCCGTGGAATTTCCCCTTGGCGATGATCACCCGCAAGGCGGCGGCCGCCATGGCCGCCGGCTGCACGGTGATCGTCAAGCCCGCCAACGAGACGCCATTCTCGGCACTGGCGCTGGCCGAGCTGGCCGAGCGTGCCGGCATCCCCGCCGGGGTTTTCAACGTGGTGCTGGGTGACCCGCCCGAAGTATCGAAGCTGCTGTGTGCCGAGGAGCGGGTCAAGGCGCTCTCCTTCACTGGTTCCACCCGCGTGGGACGGTTGCTGCTGGAGCAGAGCGCGAGCACCGTGAAACGCGTCTCGCTCGAACTGGGGGGCAACGCGCCCTTTATCGTCGGGCCGGACATGGATCCCAAGGAAGCGGCCTATGCGGCCGTCGCGGCCAAATTCCAGACCGCCGGTCAGGACTGCCTGGCGGCCAATCGCATCCTGGTCCACGAGTCGATCCACGATGCGTTCGTCGAGCAGTTCGCCGAGCGCATGTCCGCCTTGACCGTGGGCAACGGCCTGAAGAGCGAGATCGACCTGGGGCCGTTGATTCATCGCCAGGCGGTGGATAAAGCGGCCTCGATCGTCGACGATGCCATTTCCCAGGGCGCCACCCTGGTGGCCGGCGATCAGAGCGCCGCCCCCGGCCCCAATTTCTTCATGCCGGTGCTGTTGACCGGCGTGACGCCGAAGATGAAAGTCTGGCGCGAGGAGAATTTTGCCCCAGTGGCCGGCATCACCGCCTACGCCAATGACAATGAAGTGATCGAAATGGCCAACGATACCGAGTACGGCCTGGCAGCCTATGTCTACACCCATGACATTCGCCGCATCTGGAAATTGTTGCGCGCGCTTGAGTACGGCATGGTCAGCGTCAACTCGGTGAAGATGACCGGGCCCCCGGTGCCGTTCGGCGGCGTCAAGCAGTCGGGGCTGGGCCGCGAGGGCGGCATCACCGGGATCGATGAATACCTTTCAACCAAGTATTACTGCCTGGGTGGGCTGGGCTCCGTGTCGGGCAGTTGACAGCACAAGACTAACATCGTGATTTTCTCCCCGGTGCAGCCGGGGAGTTTACCTGAGAGAGAAGAGATATGAGCTTGCACCAGGACCTGATCGAGCGCGATCGCAAGGTGACCTTCCACGCCTCCACCCACCTGCGTAATTTCGCCCAGGGCGATCTCCCGGGTCGTGTGATCACCGGCGGCAAGGGCATCCATATCGTCGACAAGGATGGCCGCGAGTTCATCGACGGCTTTGCCGGGCTCTACTGCGTCAACATTGGCTATGGCCGTACCGAGGTCGCCGAGGCAATCTACCAGCAGGCGCTGGAGCTGTCCTACTACCACACCTATGTGGGGCATTCTAACGAGCCTCAGATCGCGCTCTCAGAGAAGATCCTCGAGCTCTATGGCCCGGGCATGTCCAAGGTCTACTACGGCATGTCCGGCAGTGATGCCAACGAGACCCAGCTCAAGATCGTGCGTTACTACAACAACGTGCTGGGTCGCCCCCAGAAGAAGAAGGTGATCTCGCGGATGCGTGGCTACCACGGCTCCGGTATCGCCTCAGGCTCCTTGACCGGCCTCAAGGCGTTCCATGACCACTTCGACCTGCCGATCGATACCATTCGCCACACCGAGGCGCCGTTCTATTACCATCGCGCCGCCGAGCTCGAGGGCACGACCGAGCGCGAGTTCTCGAAGCACTGCGCGGCGAAGCTCGAGGAGATGATCCAGACCGAAGGCCCGGACACCGTGGCTGCCTTCATCGGCGAGCCGGTGCTCGGTACCGGGGGCATCGTGCCGCCGCCGGAAGGCTACTGGGCGGAGATCCAGACCGTGCTCGCCAAATACGACATTCTGCTGATCGCCGACGAGGTCGTCTGTGGCTTCGGACGCATCGGTACCGGATTCGGCAGTCACTTCTACGGCATCAAGCCTGACCTGATCACCGTGGCCAAGGGCCTGACCAGTGCCTATCAGCCACTCTCGGGCGTGATTGTCGGCGACCGCGTCTGGCAGGTGCTCGAGCAGGGCACTGGCGAGTATGGCCCGATTGGTCACGGCTGGACCTACTCCGGCCATGCGCTGGGCTGTGCCGCGGGCCTGGCCAACCTGGCGATCATCGAGCGCGAAGGACTGACCCAGAATGCCGCCGAAACTGGCGCTTACTTGCAGCAGCAGCTTCAGGCGGCTTTCGGGGATCACCCCATCGTCGGTCAGGTACGCGGTGTAGGTATGCTGGCGGCAGTGGAGTTCTCCGCCGATCCGACCAATCGGGTACATTTCGATCCGGCGCTCAAGGTCGGCCCGCGCATTGCCGCGGCGGCGATGCAGGAGAACCTGATCGCCCGCGCCATGCCGCAGGGGGATATCCTGGGCTTTGCGCCACCGCTCATCACCAGCCGTGCCGAGGTCGACGAGATCGTCACCCGCGCCAGGCGTGCCGTGGACAGCGTGCTCGACGAGCTGGCCGTCAGTGGTGATGTCCAGGCTGCCTGAGCTTAGCAGGCCGCGAACGACCGGTAATTGACAGGATCGACGTGGGTAAGAATCCTGCGGCGATCCTTATCATGTCCGTGGAGATAGTGATGCCCATTCTTGGCCATGGTGTCAGCCTGGCGATGCTCTACCTGGCCCGCCAGCGGCTGCTGGGCCAGGTGGCCCGTACGCCGCTGATACGCTCGTCGGCGCTTAGTGCACGCTTCGATGCCGAGATCCTGCTCAAGCTCGAGACGCTCCAACCGACCGGTGCCTTCAAGCTGCGTGGCGCGACCAACATGATCGCCGCCCTGATCGAGCGCCACGGGCGTGATGCCCTGCAGACGGGGGTGACGACTGCTTCTACCGGCAATCACGGCCGGGCGGTGGCCCATGCGGCGGCGCGCCTGGGTGTGCCGGCAGTGATCTGCCTTTCAAGACTGGTTCCCGAGAACAAGGTGGCCGCCATCGAGGCGCTGGGCGCCGAGGTGCATCGTGTCGGCCGAAGCCAGGACGAGGCGTTCAAGGAGGTAGTGCGTCTGGTCGATGAGGAGGGCATGTCCCTGATACCGCCCTTCGACGACGTATTGATCGCCGCGGGACAGGGCACCATTGGCCTGGAGCTGATGGAGGACGCGCCCGATCTCGACCGGGTCGTCGTCGGGCTCTCCGGCGGAGGCCTGCTGGGGGGCATCGGGGCCGCCGTCAAGGCAATCCGCCCCGCGACGCGTATCACCGGGGTGAGCCTGTCTCGGGGGGCCGCCATGTGGGAAAGCCTGCAGGCCGGGAGGCCCGTCGAGGTCGAGGAGGTCGAAAGCCTGGCCGATTCGCTGGGCGGCGGCATCGGACTCGACAATCGCTGTACCCTGGCGCTGGTCCGAGAGGTGATGGACGACCATGTCCAGGTCTCGGAGGTTGCCATCGCCGGGGCCATGGTCGATATCTTCGCGGATGAAAAGCTGCTGGTGGAAGGCGCCGCGGCGGTGGGGCTTGCCGCCATCGCCGAGCACGAACTGGACGTGCGCGGCCAGACAGTGGCCCTGATCCTCTCCGGCAACGGCGTTTCGCTGGAGACATTCGACCATGCGCGCGCCCTGGCGGGGCGATAAGCTACCGGCTGTTCCTCCTTTTTCCTTTTTCCGTCTGGAGATCGTTATGCAACTCTATCATCGCGATGCCATCGAACGGGCCGTGACGATCGACCACGACGCCCTGGCCGCCATGGAGGCGGGCTTCGCGGCGCTGGGGCGTGGCGAGGTGGTCCAGCCGCCGATCCTCTCCATGGTCATCGAAGAGGCCAATGGTGAAGTCGACGTCAAGACAGCCCATATCCGTGGGGCGGCGCGCTTTGCCATCAAGGTCAGCCCCGGTTTCTTCGACAATCCCAAGCTCGGCCTGCCGAGCCTCAACGGGCTGATGATGGTCTTCTCGGCGCAGACCGGACTGGTGGACGCCGTGCTGTTCGACGAGGGCTACCTGACCCTGGTGCGCACCGCCTTGGCCGGCGCTATCGCGGCGAAGCACCTATCCCGCGAGAACAGCCGCCGCGTCGCTGTACTGGGCGCCGGTGAACAGGCCGAGCGTCAGATCGAGGCCCTGCGGCTGGTGCGCGACATCGACAGCATCGATGTCTGGTCGCGCCGCCGGCAAGGTGCCGAGGCCTACGCCGAGCGGATGCGTGGCCGGGGCCTGGCGGTGACGGTCCATGACAGCGTCCACGCCGCTTGTGCGATGGCCGACATCATCGTCACCACCACGCCGTCCCGGGAACCACTGCTGCATGCGCGCGACCTGCCCGAGGGCGTGCATGTTACCGCGATGGGCGCCGACAGCCCCGCGAAGTGCGAGCTCGATGCCTCGGTGATGACCCGCGCCGATGCCTTCGTCTGCGATACGCGTACCCAGAGCGAGGCCAATGGCGAGCTCAAGGCATTCGGCGGCAAGGAAGTGCCGTTCAAGGTCCACGAGCTGGGCCGCGTGATCGCCGAGCGCCAGCGCCTTCGGCTCACGGACGCGACTATTACGGTCTGTGATCTGACCGGCACCGGCGTGCAGGATACGGCCATTGCCGATTTCGCACTCGACCGACTGGCTTGAAGCCAGTTGACTTGTCATAACGCACGATGGATCAAGGAAGCCCCGATGCGACATAAGCCTACCCCACCCTTCACCGCGTCGCCGACCTTGCAGACTGGCGGCACCGAACAAGTTCCCGCGCCGCAGACGCTGCGCTTCGAAGCGCGCGGTGGTTTCCCCAACTCGCCGTTGCCGGTGCTGATCTACCGCCAGCTGTTCGGCGGTTCGGGCGATGAACTTGCAACGGCCTTCGAGACGCTGTTCGAGCGTCACCGCTGGCCGCCGCAGTGGCGCTATGGGCTCTTTGATTTCGATCATTTCCATTCCACCGCCCACGAGGCGCTGGGCGTATTCAGCGGCAAGGCGCACATTCGCCTGGGCGGGCCGCAGGGCGATGAACTCGATGTGGCCGCGGGTGACGTGCTTATCCTGCCGGCGGGCACCGGCCACGCCTGCCTGCAGGCTAGCGACGATTTCGCAATGGTCGGCGCCTATCCGCCGGGCCAGGTCTGGGAAGTGGAGCGGGGCGATCCCGCCGAATTGGCCGCTGCCCAGGCGCGAGTCGCTCGGGTGGAGCTTCCCGCCGACGACCCGGTGGGAGGCGAGCTGCTTACGCTGTGGCGCTGAACCGTATTGGTATCCCACTCGGCTGAGCCATCGCTTTGCTGAATGCCCGTCTACATGCCTACGGCTTTTCACGGTCCTGACCTGGCCATGCGCCGATATTAGCCGATCGTCTTGCCGAAGCCGGTTAAAGAAGCCAGTCTGGAAGGCGATCTAATGAGCTTGTCAATGAGGACGGATACCATGAAACGTGCACTAGCCTTTGATGTCTACGGCACCCTGATCGATACCCACGGCGTGGTCGCCGAGCTGGAAACGCGTCTGTCAGCAGGCGACAAGGCAGACATGGCGCCCGAGTTCTCGCGTCGCTGGCGCGACAAGCAACTGGAGTACAGCTTTCGGCGTGGTCTGATGGGGGCCTACGTGGACTTTTCGCAGTGCACGCGTGAAGCACTGGAGTTCGCCGATCGCGCCTTGCAGACGCGTTTCTCCGATGCCGACAAGGATCATCTGATGGCGACCTATGCCCGCTTGCCGGCCTTCCCGGACGCAGCGGCGGCACTTGAGCGCTTTCAGCAGGCCGGCGTGACCTGCGTGGCGTTTTCCAACGGCAGCCGGGACGCGGTCGAAGGGCTGCTGAGTCAAGCCGGTATCCGGGAGCGCTTCGACGACGTGATCAGCGTAGAAGAGGTCAAGCGCTTCAAGCCCGACCCGGCCGTCTATGCCCACTTGAGGAACCGCCTCGATGTCGCCCCCGATGATACCTGGCTGGTTTCCAGCAATCCCTTCGATGTGATCGGTGCCCGCCATGCCGGCCTGCATGCCGCCTGGGTCCGGCGAAGCCTGGATGCACCCTTCGACCCCTGGGGCATCGAGCCCGACATGACGGTGTCTGACCTCGATGGCCTGGCCGAACGGCTGTTGTGAGGCATTCTCAATCCTCACTTGGCAACGCTGTTATCTGAACGCCGATGACAGTAGACCTTGGCGCCACGATGGCCGGACAGGGCGTTTTTATACATAGCGTAAGGGGCATCGGTCGGGCTGACGTTTACCCTTTCCAGGCGTGCCCCGCGAAGGCCTCGTCGAGTTCGGGATGGTTGACGTGGTTGGAGTAGTTGGAGAGTGTCTTGACCGCCAGGGCCAGCACGATCTGCAGCACCTGCTGTTCCTCGAAACCGGCGTCGAGGAACGCCTTGACGTCACCTTGGTGGGGCATGCCCCGGCTCTCGAACATCACCTTGGTGAACTCGGCAAGGGCCGCGAGGCGCTCGTCCGGGATTGGCTTGTCGTTGCGAATCGCGTCGATGACCTCGGCGGGCACCTGAGACATCTTCTCGGCCAGCATGCTGTGGGCCGACATGCAGTAGCCGCAGCCATTGAGGCGGCTGACGGTCAGGAACACGACCTCCTGTTCGGGTGGCGCAAAGCCGGAGTCCTCGCGAAACAGCTCATAGCCGTGCAGGTAGGTGTCCAGCACACCCGGTGCCTTGGCCATGCCCTCGTACATGTTGGGCACGAAGCCCAGCTTGGCGTTGGCCTGCTCGAGCAGTGGCTTGGCCTTGGCGTCGGCATTGTCGAGGGTCTGGGGGGCCAGTTTCATCTGATAGTCGGCCGACATAATGCATCTCCTTCTTCGTATTGGGTCTTGCGTATTGCGCTATTTATGGAACGATTGGTCCATATTTGGCAAATATCAATCGACGCTAACGGCGTAAACCGGCGAGCAGCAGTTCCACCGCTTGGCGGGCCTGCTCGGCATCTGCGCCACTCTTCAGCAGGGTCCTGAGTCCTGCCATGCCCATCGTCAGATAACTGGCGAGCGCGCGAGTGTCCTGATCCGGGGCAATATCGCCGGCTGCCTGAGCCTGCTCCAGCGCCCGATGGAACAGCGCGGTGATGGCGGCAATGCTCTGGCGAGCGTGTTGGGCGGGCAGGTCGCCACGCTGGCCGAGTTCGCTCGTCGAATTGAAGATCAGGCAGCCCAGGGCGGCGCGCTCGCTGCCGGCTTCGCCGGCGGTTTCGCGAAAGAGGTCTTCCAGGAAGGCCATGGCCGAGGGCGCTGCCTCGAGACGACGCCCCAGTCGGCCGACCAGGGCCTCGCGATAGCGGCGCAGTGACTCAAGGAACAGCTGCTCCTTGTTACCGAACGCCTGGTAGAGGCTGCTGCGCGAGAGGCGCATGGCCTCGAGAAGGTCCCGGGTAGAAGCGTTGTCGTAGCCTCGGGCCCAGAAGACCTGCATGGCGGCGCTGGCAGCCTCGTCAGGGCTGAAGGCAATGGGGCGTCCTCGTGTCATGCCCTCAATTTAGTACCGGTCGTTCCATAAATCAAGTCCGCGACAAATCGCGTTCCGGTTGCTATCGCTGTAAGGAGCGTGTCAGCACGACGACACAGTGAGTACGCGACAACAACCCCACGCCAATCACGATGGCCGGAGAGGAGATGCCGAGCATGATGGAGCCGCATTCGCCGACAAGACGCTTCTGGCTGGGTGGCAAGCGAGCCGACGAGCAGGACCGCTTCTTCCGCGAGGCACTCGAGCCCCTGGGCTGGGAGGTCGGCGACGAGCATGACTGGGACGCCGGCTGGATCACCGGCATGCCGGATGCCGCGCAGTTCCGGCGCGTCTCGCCTAAGCGCAAGATGAATCACTTCCCGGGCAATGCGGCGCTGACCGTCAAGAGCCGCCTCCACGATAGTCTCGCCACGCTTCGCGAGCGCATCCACGAGCGCTATGGCGCCGACCATGAACTTGCCCGGCGCTTGGCGTTCTTTCCCCGTGCCTACGTGATGCCCGGCGACTACCACGCGCTGCAGGCCGCCGCCCTGGCCAACCCGGACCAGCGCTAGATCCTCAAGCCCACCAATGCCTCCAAGGGCAAGGGCGTGCGGGTGCTGAAGGACGTCGCCGAGGCGCCGCTCGCGCCGGACTGGCTGGTGCAGGAGTACATGGCCAATCCGCATACTATCCGCGGCCACAAGTATGTCCTGCGCCTCTACGTGCTGATCGCCGCGCTCGAGCCGCTGCGCGTCTATCGCTACCGCCAGGGCTTCGCCAAGCTGGCCTCGGAGCCCTGGGACCCCGAGGATGCCGACAATCCCTTCAGCCAGCTGACCAACCCGGACATCAACGCCCTCAACGTCGGCGCCGAGGTGCCGGTGGAGTTTATCGACCTCGACCGCTACCGCCAGTGGCTGCGCGACCAGGGGCACGACGATGAGGCGCTCTTCGCGCGGATCGAAGACCTGATCGCCCTGACCATGATCTCCGCCGTCGACGCCATGCGCCGCCGCACGGCACAGGCCGGCGCCGATCCGCACGGCTGCTACGAACTGCTGGGACTCGACTGCCTGGTGGACGACACCCTCACGCCCTGGCTACTCGAGTGCAATCTCAGCCCGTCGCTGGGCATCTGTGCCGCCCCGGAGACGGGCGGCCGCGTCGAGGAAGCCGTCAAGGGCGGGCTGGTGCATGACCTGGTCGCGCTGGTCGATATTCCCGGTCATGCCATGCCCCGGCCCGTCTCGAGCGGGCAGGACCCTGACGACAGCGCGTGGCTGGTCGCCGAGACCAGGGCCGAGCAGGCCCGCGCCGGTGGCTTCCTGCCCCTGCTGCCGGCCGCCGAGCCCGAGCGCTACCTGCCTTATTTCACCCTGCCCAGCCTGGCCGACCTGCAGCTGGCCGAGGGCCTGACGGGGCGCCCCCTGGCCCGTCCGCGGTTGCAGCGGCGCCACGTGGCAGAGGTAGTCGAGGAGGAGCGTCTTGCGCTCTACGCCACCCGCAGCGGTCGCTATTACCGGCCCAACGACACGGCGGCGCTGATCTGGCTGCTGGCCACCGACGGGCTGGCCCCCGATGCCATCGCCGATGAGCTGGTGCGTGCCACCGCCGAGACGGGCACGCCGCCGGACGCCGCGGCACTGCGTCGCGACGTCTGGACCACGCTTGGGGACTGGTGTCGTGAAGGCCTGCTCTGCCAGCAGGGCGACCCCTCGGCGGCGATCCCGACAGCGCCCGAGACCCATGTGGCATCAGCGAAGGCGTCCCCCGCGAGGCCTGCCATGCGACTGAGCCTCGCCGGCCGGGGTTGGGCGCTGGAGATCGCCAGCGGCCCCGCCGAGGCACGGCTGACGACCCTCATGGCGGGGCATCTTGCGCCGCTGGATGAGCGCGGTGAAGAGACGAGACGGCTGCCACGCCTGGCCGTGCTGCGCGAGACGTTGGGTTACGCCCTGGCCGCCGACGACCGACTCGTGGCATCGCGCCTGACGCTGGCGCAGCTGGGCCCCGTCCTGCTGGGGCATCTGATTCGCCAGGCCGCGATGCCGGGACGGCCGGTCATCGACGCCGGCCTGCTGATCACGCCAGGCGGTAGCGGAGTGCTCTGTCTGCTCCCCGAGGGCGAGGCGAGCCGCACCCTGCTGGCGCGACGGGTATCGGCATCGGGGGGAGCGCTGACCCGCGGCGTGCGCCTTGACCTGTCGGACCCGCAAATCGCCGAGCCGCTGGGGTTTCCCGTGCCGGGTGTCGGCTTCACTGCGCTGGAGGCATTGCCCTCGACCTTGAAAGTCCGAGGCGTGCTAATGCCCTACAGCGGGAGTGCCGATGCTGAGCTTACGGCCGCTACCACGCTGGAGGCCCTCGGGGCCCTGTTGCCACGTTGCCTCACCGCCGATGGCGAGGCGCTGGATGCCGAGGAGGTGTCGAGCCTGGGCGAGTGGCTTGCCGGGCTAGCGCATTGCGCCGTGGCGCTCGGTGAGGACACACCATCGTCCGCCTCGCTGGCCGAGTGGCTGAGCGCTTACATCGAACCCGCTACCCCGAGCACGGCATCCGCCCTGGCCATGGCCAAGGGATGACGGGGGGCACGAGCAGACGGCGGTGTCGCCCCGGGGGACAGCGCCGCTGACGAAGCCGGCGCCACGCAGGCCGACTTCACGGCACGACGACATGCGAGGCATGTCGCCCATTGTTTATCGAGGAGGTCATGATCATGACACTGCAAGACGAGAAGCGTCGTAGCCTGCTGGGTCGGCTCAGCCGCCAGCTGGGCTATACCGCACCCGCGCTGCTGTTGGCCGCAAGCGGGGCGGCCTTCCAGGCCGTGGCCAGTGACACGCCCGCCGAGTCAAGCTTTTCCAACAGCTACACCAACGGTCAGGAAGCTCCCCTGATGCTGGCCGAGGCCCATGAGGAGGAAGCGGAAGGCGAAGGCGAGGGTGAAGGTGAAGCGGAAGGTGAGGGCGAAGGCGAAGCGGAAGGTGAGGGCGAAGGCGAAGCGGAAGGCGAGGGCGAAGCCGAGGGTTGAGCCGAGCCCGTGAACGTCGCCAGGGCCGGGCCGGACGCCATGCGTGCCGGCCTGGTCTTCCCCAGACCGCCCCCATCACCGGACCCAACAGGACACCTGCCATGTCACGTCATCCCTCCAGGTCGACCCCTTGCCCCGAAGGGCTCATCGAGGAAAATCGTCTGGCGCTTGCCCAGCTGCGCGGCATGCTCGACCACCTTGCCCCCGACACCTATCGGCAAGCCTTCGGCGAGCATGGCCGTCACACGCTCGGCAAGCACGTCCGCCACATCATCGATCATTATGATGCCCTGCTCGACGGCCTCGAGAAAGACGAAGGGGGCATCGACTACGAGCGGCGCCGCCGCGACGAGGCCCTCGAGCAATGGCCGCAACAAGCAGCGGGTCATCTGGCCGGCAGCGAGGCATCGCTTGCATCATTGACCGCTCAACCATGGCCGGAACGGCTGACCCTGGGCTATCGCCTCGATGGGGATGTCCTCGGCGTGTCGTCCAGCCTGGCCCGCGAGCTGGCCTTCCTGACCAGCCACACCATCCATCATATGGCGATCATCGCGCTGCTGGCGCAGCAGGCCGGCATTCGCCTGCCCGAAGCGTTCGGCGTACATCCTTCCACGCTGCGCCATTGGCAGCGGGCGTCAGAGACGCAGGCGCTAATCTTTCCAGCTCGCTGCGGCTCTTGTCTGACATTATCGTCTTTGGTGGCGGTCACGAGGTCATCCGTCCATCACGGGCATTCGGGCGGCTCGGGGCTGGCGGAGAACGCCAGGTGCGTGAACCAGGCTGTCGCATCGACATCGGCGTTGTCGCCGTCGCTCATCAGGGCCAGGCCATCGATGCTGTCCGGGCTGCTGTCGAAGAAGCGTTGATAGTCCTCGCGAACGTCGCGGACTTCCGCCACCCACTCGCCCACCTTTGCTTCACCGCTCTGCAGTGCGAGCAGGTGGGCGCGTGAGGTGAAGGCGTTGGGCCAGTCCGCGCCTGTCGGCTGGCTCGAGGACCAGACATAGTTCACCGACTCGACCTGCCAGGGCAGCAGGCCCGTCTTGTGGGCCACATAGACCCTCGCCGGGTAATCGTCCCCGGACTTGCGCGTCTCGTCGAGCCCCTCATGGACCCCCGAGACCTGCCAGCACCATTTCAGATACGGGGTCTCGCGCAGGTCGATTTCGCGCTCCAGGTATTTCGCCGAGGCCTTGCCCTTCGATCGCGCCTCGAGAACGTCGCGGCCTTCGCGCTCGACGAGTCGATACTCGGTCTCGTCGGCGAAGGAGCGGGTGGGCCAGCCCTGCATCTCACGAGCCGAGAAGGTCGCTGCTTCAAGCGGAGTGGCAATGCCGGCCAAGGAGATGACGGGCAGCGCAAGGACAAGAAGGCGGAAGGCCGACAAGGGGCGGCGCTTTGCCAGGATGCATGTGAGCTTCATGGGTTGCTTTTCACCTCCTCCGTGTCATCGCTCGCGGGGGTCTTATGTTGGCCGGCCTTATGAAGCAGCGCAAACTGCCGCTCGATGGCCTCGTTGTCCCTCTCACCCTCGAGAGGCTGCCATTTGCCCTGGCGCTTCTGTGCTCGCATGGCATCGAGGATCCTGTACTTGAGGATGCCGAAGACCCAGGTCTCGTAGCCTGAGCATCCTGCTGATGGAAGGCCCCTCGAGAATTAGTACGGCGGTCAAGTACCTATTGAGTTCTACACGCTCAATCATCGCCCCGATGAATGAAGCGAGAATATGTGAGCTTACAGGAGCTTATGCTTGGCACATCACGTAATCGGGCCACCCGACCGGGTGGCCCGTGACCTCTGTGACGCGCTATCTGCTGTCCAGCCACAAGATGC
Source organism: Halomonas jincaotanensis (assembly GCF_018448785.1). Lineage (GTDB taxonomy): Bacteria > Pseudomonadota > Gammaproteobacteria > Pseudomonadales > Halomonadaceae > Halomonas > Halomonas jincaotanensis. The sequence goes on from NZ_JAHCLU010000003.1 coordinate 224,618, forward strand.
GCCGTTTGCACTGAGTTCAACTTCTTGTACCTTGCCTTGGGCTGCCAACCCTGGTGTCGGTATATCCAGGCTTATTAACCTGCTGAGGCGCGGCCTGGTTACTCTCGACCTTAACATACTCACGATGGGTCCCCTCGCGATTGCCACGTAGTGCCGGGCTGTCGACCTCGAAGGCAGTGCGGTATCTGGCTTGGTCACCCTGCGGGTCTGCGCGTACGCTATATTGATGAGTATTTTCCCGGGTGCCGCCCTTGAGGCGAACCTGATCCGACTCTGCGGCGCTGGCCTGGGTAGCCACGCCAGCGAGCAGAAGAACGGAGACCAGCGCAGCGGGAAACAGCTTTATGGATTTCATGACACACCTCCCATTCGATTAAGATTTGAGTGCCACACGGCGTGCGCCCTCAGTCCTTAGTATAGTAAGGCGCGGCAATGAGCTTACGGCGGAGGTTGGCTGCTCACAGACCATGTTTCACTATATTTAGGTCTAATCAGTCCAAGTAGGGTTATAAGGCGATGAGTCAAAAAGTTACCGCTGAGTAGCAGGCCGACTGAGCCAGGGCCACCGAGCCGATAAGCCAAGGCGGCCCTAACCTACAGCCGATCAGGCCGTTTCCTGCCAGTGCAGCTCGTGAGGGTCGAAGCCGTCCAGAAGCCGGGGCTTGACGACATCGAACCAGGGAGACAGATCGAAATCCCGCGGGGTGAACAGGGTATGGTGGCGCCGCCGGAACATCGCCGTCTGGCCCTCGACGGAAATCGGCAGGATGGGATAGCGAATCGACTGGAAGGCCTCGGGCCACTATCGGCTGGCTCGAGGACCAGACACAATTCACCGACTCGACCTGCCAGGGCAGCAGGCCCGTCTTGCGGGCCACATAGACCCTCGCCGGGTAATCGTCCCCGGATTTGCGCGTCTCGTCGAGCCCCGCATGGATCCCCGAGACCTGCCAGCACCATTTCAGATAAGGGGTCTCGTGCAGGTCGATCTCGCGCTCCCGTTATTTCGCCGAGGCCTTGCCCTTCGATCGCGCCTCGAGAACGTCGCGGCCTTCGCGCTCGACGAGTCGATACTCGGTCTCGTCGGCGAAGGAGCGAGTGGGCCAGTCGTGCATCTCACGAGCCGAGAAGGTCGCTGCTTCAAGCGGAGTGGCAATGCCGGCCAAGGAGATGACGGGCAGCGCAAGGACAAGAAGGCGGAAGGCCGACAAGGGGCGGCGCTTTGCCAGGATGCATGTGAGCTTCATGGGTTGCTTTTCACCTCCTCCGTGTCATCGCTCGCGGGGGTCTTATGTTGGCCGGCCTTATGAAGCAGCGCAAACTGTCTGTCGCATTCCCGGCAGGCACCGCACAGCGAGAGGTGTAGCCGCAGCGACAGCCGTTCCTGGAACCTCAATGGGCGGTCCTGCCGCAACGACATCAGCCGGGTCGCCTCTTTGCACATCATCATGTCGCTGTCTCCTTTAGCCAGCCTTTCTCTATGCAGGCCCTGAGCCGAAGCCTTGCGCGATGCAGTATCACCCAGCAGTTGTTCTCCTTGATGCCGAGCTCACGGCAAATGTCCTCGGTGGAGAGTCCCATCAGCTCCCGCAGGGAAAATACCCTGGCGGCGCTGTCCGGCAGGGCGATCATGCAGGCATCGAAGACTTGCCAGAAGTGCTCGTTCTCGAAAGCCGCCTCGGGCTCTCCCCCAACTCGAAGGCCGGGCGTCTTTCTGCCACCGCCCGTTCTGTTGGAACTGACGTTCTATGGCCTCGTCATCCCCCTCATCATCGAGCGGCTGCCATATGCCCTGGCGTTTCTGGGCGCGCATGGCATCGAGGATCTTGTACTTGAGGATGCCGAAGACCCAGGTTTCGTAACCTGAGCGTCCGGCAAAGCTTCCATCCTTCTCGAGGGCCGCCGTCAGGGCTTCCTGAACGGCATCTTCGGCCCTTGAGAGGTCCCGTAAATGCATCAGGGCAAAGGAAACCAGTCGCGGGCGTACCTCTGTCAGGCGCCGATGACGCGCCTCGGATGTGTCTTGGGTCACGGGATGGCACCTCCGGTAATGGGTTATCGGTCGATGTCGGCGAGGCGCGAAAGGTCTTCCGGACGGTCGACGTCCCATACCACGGCCGGGCAGGCAAGCTGCCAGTCTAGCGCGGCGACGCGCCATCGGGTCTGTACCATCACCCGGTCCGTACCCCAGTCGATGCCCGCGAACAGCCGCGCCTCGGGGCGGTTCAGGCCGACCAGGGCAAACCCGCCATCCTCGGCCGGCAGAAAGACGGCATCCACCGACGCCAGCTCGGTCTGGCAGCGTCGTAGCAGGGCCGGGGTGAGTGCCGGGCAGTCGCTGCCGATCAACAGCCCCGGTTCGCCCATGGCCAGCAGGGCATGATGCATTCGTCCTCCCAGGTCGACCTCGGGTTGGGCGCGAAGGGTGATGCCGTGTCGGTCGGCGAGCGCCAGGAACAGCGGATGGACATGGTCCAGTGCCGTCCACAGGGTGATGCAGCGAGGCGATGTCGTCGCCAAGGCAACTTCCAGTGTCTGTCGCAGCAATCTTTCATGAAGCCGGCAGGCGCCCTCCGCCCCCAGGGTCGGTATCAATCGAGTCTTGACCATGCCCGGTATCGGCGCCTTGGCGAGTATCGCCAGTGGCAGGTCGTCGCGGGCGTCAGCGCACATGGCGATACTCCCTTGCCAAGATATCGGCACTGACCCCGCGCCAGTATCGATAACGAAGTCGCCACATGAGGCGGATCGTGCGCCAGACACCGTTGCGCTCCCAGCGTCGTCCCGAGCTCGTCACCTTCGCGCGCAGGCAGGCCGGCGGCGACAGTCGTTTGAGTCGGCGCGACATCTCGATGTCCTCCATCAAGGGCTGGGCGGGGAAGCCGCCCACGGCCTCGAAGGCCTCGCGGGTCATGAACATCGCCTGGTCGCCGGTGGCGATGCCGGTGAGCCGCGAGCGCAGGTTCATGGCGGGGGCGATCATCGACAACAGCGGATGGTGCCCGCTCAGTCGCACGTCGAAGCGTCCCCAGCAGCGCTCGCCAGCGAGGGCCTTGGCGACGAAATTCACGGCGTGTGCCGGCAGACGGGTATCGGCATGCAGAAACAGCAGGTGACCGCCGTCGCTAGCCTCCCCCCCGGCGTTCATCTGGCGCGCCCGGCCCCGCGGCGCCGAGAGGCACTGGCAGGCCTGCTCCCCGGCGATGGTCAGGGTGGCGTCGCGACTGCCGCCGTCGACAAGCACCACCTCGGCGCCGGCAACGCGCAAGGGGGCCAGGCTTGCCAGCAGCTCAGGGAGCTGGTCAGCCTCATCGAGTACCGGGATGATCACGTCGAGCCGCGGTGGTGACATGTCGATGTGGACCTTGGCTATGGGTCATCAGGTTTGAGTCGTCGTCCAGGAGCCCACCTTACAGGCGTTACTCAGGCGTTCCCCTTTGCGCGATCGGCTTCCATGCATGATGCTGATTAATACATACACAGGGAGATTTGATCATGCATACGTTCCGCCTTCTTCTGAGTGCCCTGGCGATAGGGACGCTGCTGGCCGTGCCTCAAGCGTTGCTTGCACAATCCTCGGGCATCGAGTCCCTTACCAGTCAGCATGACATCGATCAGGTCGACGAGCGGCTGCGAGCCGCACTGGACGATCGCGGCATGACCCTGGTCACGGTAATCGACCACGCGGCCAATGCCAGCAAGGTAGACCTGTCACTGCCACCCACACGGACTTTCGTGTTCGGCAATCCCGAGGTGGGCACCCCGATGATGCAGTGCCAGGGCAGCCTGGCCCTCGACCTGCCGCAGAAGATGGTCATCCGCGAGACGGACGAAGGCACCCGGCTGGAGTGGAACCATCCCGACTACCTCGCCGAGCGTCATGGGTTGGGCGACTGTGAGCTGCCGCTCGACAAGGTGGCCGGGGCACTCGAGAGCATCGCGACCGAGGCGGCCGACGACTGAGCGTATCCTTTATCTTCTTACAACCGAATATATCCTTGAATTCAGGGGGATTCAGAACGGAGGCCGTAAGGAGGGCGCTAACCGCTATAGTCTTACCACCCGCATGATTTGACCCGAGGCCGACATGACTCGTCCCCGTCAGGCATCCAGCCGGGCGGGGACGTTCTTGTGGTGTCCACGTGCACAAGGGTGTACAGGGGAGCATGGCCATGATGGCTCGGCTGAGTCGCTGCGCGACCCCCACAAGCTGCATTGGTCAGGATGGCCATCCTTTGTCATGCTGAAGCTTACCGCACTTTCGGGAGCGCGACATGATGAGGGATCATCAACAGGCGCCGCGTCACGCACGCAGGCTGAGGAAAGCCTGGTGGCTGGTGCCGCTCGCATTGGCGGTTTTGGTCGTGATCGCCTGGCTATGGGCGCTGCCCTGGTACATCGAGAAGCGCCTCGTCGAGACGTACTCGTCGATGACCGGTCGCGATGTCACCATCGAAGACGTCGCTCTCGACCCCCTCAACGCAGGCGTGACCCTCAGGGGGGTCAGCCTTGCCGGCGAAGAACAAACCCCGGTTTTCTCCAGTGAGCGAATCGAGGCGGAAATCGAGTGGTCGTCGCTGTGGTCGCCGGGATGGCAGCTCGACAGTCTGGCCATCCAGACTCCCCGCCTGCAGCTGATCTGGCTGAGCGGTGGTGAATTGAACCTGGTCCAGCTGCTCGGGGGCGAGGGCGGCGATGGCCAGGCGTCGACGCCGATTCGCATACGGCAGATCCAGGTCAGCGAGGGTCGCCTCGACTGGATCGATCGGCGCATGGGCGAGCCGATAACGCTCACGTTCGAGCAGGTCCAGCTCGATGCCCGGGGCTATGACAGCACCACGGAAGAGCCCTTCACCCTCCAGGGCCAGGCGGATTGGAACGGCGGCAGCCTGTCCGGCGAGGGTGACATGGGCTTTTCACCGTGGCGGGTGGATGCTGAGCTGAGCGCCGAACAGGTGCCCCTGGGCACGTTATCGGACTATCTCGCGCTTGTGATACGCGCCCGTGTCAATGAAGGCTCGCTGGCGGCCCAGTTGAGAGTGCAGGCGGGCGCGGCCAGCGATACCGGCACGCGCGTAACCGGCAGCGCTGAACTGAGCGAGCCGGAAATGCTGGCCCCCGACGTCGATGAGCCGATGGCCTCGGCCAACCAGATGGTGATCGAGGGGCTGGTATTCGAGAGTGGCCAGCCTCAACTGCAGGCCGAGCAGGTCAGTTTGCGAGAGCCCTGGATCGACGTGGTGATCGATGAGCAACTCGAGACCAACCTGACGGCATGGCGTCCCCCGGAGCAGGAAGACGATGTTTCCCAGGAGGGCGATGCTACGGACGATTCGTCAATGCAGTATTCCTTGGCCACGCTCGCGATCGAGGATGGCGCCGTCGCGTTCGCCGACCGGCATCTGCCGCAGCCGTTTCGCATCGACTTCTCCGCACTGCAGGGGGAGTGGAACAACATCTCTTCAGCGCAGGAGGGGGGCGGTCAGCTCGCCTTGCGGGGCGAGGTCTCCGATGGCTCGCCGATGCGCGTCGAGGGCGCCTTCGACCCGTTGGGTGATGCCATGCAGGGCAACCTCAACCTGCATTTCGAGAGTCTGGCGCTGACCACCTTTGCCCCTTATGTGCGGGAGTTCAGCGGCTACGAGGTTGAACAGGGCCAGGTGACGCTGGATCTCGACTATCGTCTCGAAGACGGCCAGATGCAGACCCATAATCACGTGTTGCTGCGGCGGCTGGAACTCGGCGAGCAGGTCGACGATTCGGTGACCGAGCTGCCGATCAGGGCCCTGGTAGGTGCCCTGCAGGGAGATGATGGCGTCATCGAACTCGAGATTCCCATGAGCTTTCCGCTGGACGATCCTTCCTCCGTCGATTTCGGTGGTATTGCCGGCCAGGCGATTCGTGAAGTGCTGGAAAACTTACTTAACTCGCCTATCGAGACGTTGTCGGAAACATTGGACGCGCGTGAAGATGGAAACGAAGGCGCTCAGAACGATGCTCGACAGGATGATAGTGAGCAGAACGAGGATCAGGATGAGGGCGGCGCGGCTATCTACGAACGGGCCAGGACCCCTATGTGAACGGAGCTGGAAAGGTTCATTCCCCTTTTCAGCCAAGGGACTCAGTCGGCCTCGACCCTGCTATGGCACTGCCAGGCCGCTTCCAGACGCTGCTCAAAGGGGCCTTCATCAGGCGACAGCTCTGCTACCCGGATGCTGGGTGAGAGACTGGCGAGATCGGGAGCCTGGTTGTCATTGCTGCACACGACGGCCTGGCGTAGTCGCTCGGCGATGCCTCGTGCCGCCTCGAGATTGCCCCCCATCAACAGGGCGGTGACTTCGGTGGCGCGATAGCGGCCGGCGAGGTCGGCTTCCTCGGCCACCTCCGTCATCAGGTGGGCCAGGTCCCTCAACTGGCGGTCGCCACAGTCACGGCCGAAGCGCTTGTTGATGGCGGGGAGCTCTTCAAGCCTCGCCGACACCAAGGCCATGGGTAGCCCGACCCGCCGACATAGCTGACAGGCCGCTTCGGCCTGTTCGCGAAAAGTGGCGTGGTCGAGGAGCCCGGTTTGGAGGTCATTGCCGTCCGACGAGGCGCGCGCGAGTTCGTTCTCGACCATGCTGGCCAGGTCGTCGAGGAGCTCGGCATCCCCTTCCCTGAAGTCTCGAGGCGAGGTGTCGACCAGACAGAGGGTGCCGACCTTCTCGCCGCCGCGCAGGTAGAGTGGCCGCCCGGCGTAGAAGCGGATGTAGGGAGAGCCAATTACGCCTGGATAGTCACGGAAGAGGAAGTGAGCATGGGTATCGGGAACCACCATCAGCTCATCGCGCTCCAGTGTCTTGTGGCAGAAGGCGATGTCACGAGGCGTCTCCGTCACATCAAAACCCTGTCGAGACTTGAACCATTGGCGATCACGATCCAGCAGACTGATCAGCACGGTGGAGACGCCGAACAGTCGTCGCGCCAGCCGCGTGAGGCGGTCGAAGCGCGCCTCGGCGGGTGTGTCCAGCAGACCTAGGCTCGACAGCGCCGCCAGTCTGCGTTCCTCGCGCTCCGCCTCACGGGTGATAAACCAGCCGAGGACCTTATCCGGTGGTAGGGGTCGCGAAATCAGGTAGCCCTGGGCCAGATCGCATTTCAGCCCGTCGAGATAGTCCAGCGACTCCTGGTCCTCGACGCCCTCGGCCGTGGTATTCAGGCCCAGGCTGTGGCCGAGCTCCACCACCGAGCGGATCACCGCGCGGGACTCCTCCGACTGGGTGGCTGTCATCACGAAACGCTTGTCGACCTTGAGCTCCGAGAAGGGTAGGCGCACCAGTTGCACCATCGAGGAGTAGCCGGTGCCAAAGTCGTCGATCGAGAGCTGGAAGCCTTGCAGGCGCAACCGGGTCAAGGTATCCAGCGAGGTGGTGGCGTCCTGCATGGCGCTGGTCTCGGTGAGTTCGAGCACGATGCGCTGGGGGGCGATGCCCCGCTCGCGACAAAGCAGCAGGATGGCGTCGAACAGGGCGCCGTTGCCCAGGGAGCGAGCGGAGATGTTCAAGGATAGATGAACGTCCTGAAGGACATTTTGCCCGACACGCCGCGCGGTATCGCTCGAGGAGATTTCGGCCAGCCAGTCGAGCGCCTTTTCCGTCACTTGCCGGGTGAGACGATCGATCAAGCCATTCGCCTCGGCCAGGGGAATGAAGATGTCTGGGGAGATATGGCCCAGTTGGGGGTGCTGCCAACGGGCCAGTGCCTCGAAACCTACAATCGTGCCGGTACGGCAGCGTACCTTGGGTTGGTAGGCCATTTGGATCTGGCAAAGGGTCAACGCCTGTTCCAGGTCCTCGACGCTGGCGCCCCGGGATGGGTATCGCTCGCCTGGCGAGGCGGCGATAGGGTTCATCTCCACTTCTATGGCCTTGTGGAGGAGCTCGCGAAGGCTGGCGGCGGAGAAGGGCTTGGCAATGACGCCAACGATGTCCAGGCCGTGCTCGCTTGCCGAGCGTGCGGCGGCATCCAGTACTCGACTTCCCACGCCGCTGGTGATGATTAGCCGGGCCTGACAGCCACACCTGGCCAGTTCGGCCATCACCTCCACGCCGTCCATTTCCGGCATGATCAGATCGATAGCCAGGATATCGGGCTGCCACGCCGTTACCTGTTCGAAAAAGGCTGTCGGCGAGGTGATGTTTTGTGCATCGAATCCAGCGAAATCGGCGATACGCGCAATGGTCTCGCCAGTCATCGCCTCGTCGTCGAGGATCAGCAGACGTGGTGGCTTTACCTTTCCGGGTGGGTCAATCCTCATCCAGGGTCTCTCTGATCGTTCTCAGCAGGGTAATAGGGCGATAGGGCTTGCCGAGGAAGCGGACGCCCTCGTCGAGTCTGCCGTTGTGGGCGATGGCATTCTCGGTATAGCCAGAAGTGAAGACCACCTTGAGGAGGGGCCTGAGCTTGTGGGCGGCGATGGCCAGATCTCTTCCGGTCATGCCCCCTGGCATCATCACGTCGGTAAAAAGAAGATCGATGGGGGAGTCATCGGCGAGGATCACCAGGGCGCTGGGTCCATCCTTCGCCTGTCGCACACCATACCCGGCCGCCTCGAGTTGTGCCACGACAAACTCCCTGACCGTGTCATCGTCCTCGACCACCAGCAGGCTCTCGTCGCCCTCCAGGTTTGTCTCTTCCCTTGGCGTAGGCTTGGGATCCGCGGGGGCTTGCCGAATACGCGGGAGGTAGAGCTTAATGGTGGTGCCTTCGCCCTCTTCGGAGTAGAGGTTGACATGCCCGTCGGACTGCTTGAGGAAGCCGAAGACCATGCTCAGCCCCAGCCCCGTCCCCTTGCCCTTCTCCTTGGTAGTGAAGAACGGCTCAAAAACACGTTCCCGGATGGCCTGCGGGATACCCGTGCCGGTATCGCTGACGGCAATGCAGACATAGTCACCCGGTATCAACTCCAGATAATCGTTGGCGTACTGCGCCGAGAGCGACACGTTGCGGGTCTCGATGGTCAGTTGCCCACCATCTGGCATCGCATCCCGGGCGTTGATGGAGAGATTAAGGACCGCGCTCTCGAGCTGAGAGGGGTCGATGTTGGCCGACCAGAGACCGTGACCCGGATGGAAGCTCAGCTCGATCTGCTCCCCCATGGTGCGTCGCAGCAGCTCGATCAGCCCGCGAATAAGACGATTGATATCGGTGGGTACTGGCGCCAGTGCCTGGCGACGGGCGAAGGCGAGGAGACGCTGGGTCAGGTCGGCGCCCCGCTGGGCGCTGTCGGCGACGGCCTGAATGAGGGGAGCCAGTCTGGGGTCGTCCGCCAGTGCCTCGCTGAGCAGGTCGGCGTTGCCCATCACCACGGTCAGCAGGTTGTTGAAGTCATGGGCCATGCCCCCGGTCAAATGGCCGATGGCCTCCATGCGATGCGCCTCCTGAAGCTGAGCTTCGAGGCGTTTTTTCTCGGTGATGGTGCGAAAGTAGACCGCCAGCCCCTCCTCTCCAGGGTACGCATTGACTTCGAACCATTGGTCCAGGGGAGAGTAATAGAAGGTGAAGTGCTCTGACTCACCGGTCTCGGCGGCGTGATGATAGCAGGTCCAGGCTTCGCTCTCCCGGGCCTCGGGAAATTCATTCCAGACGTTGCGTCCCAGGAGTTCGTCGGCGGATCGTTCCAGCACATGTTCCGCCTGGTGATTGAGATAGGAGAAACGCCAGTCCTTATCGAGCAGAAAGAAAGCGTCGCTCATGTTCTCGAGGCTTCGGGTCAGCCGTTGAGCAAGTGACAGCTGCCTCGCTTCTGCCTCGCGCTGGGCGGTGATGTCCTCGATCACGGCGACCAGGCTGACGATGATGCCGTGCATGTCGCGCTGGGCAGAGACACTGTTCCGGCACCAGAGAACGTCGCCCTGATAATTCAGCAGGCGTTTCTCGATGATGAAGCTGTTCGTCTCGCCGGCCAGCAACGGCTTCAACTTATCGAGATTGGCCTGCCTGTCCTCGGGATGAGTGAGGGAAAGGATATCGGTGGACCTCAGGGCCTCCTCGGAATAACCGAGCATGTCGCAGAAGGCCCGGTTCGCATACAGGAAGCGGCCTTTGGTGTCGGCCTGCACGATCCCGGTGGCGGCCTCGGCGAAGAGGCGACGCCAGCGCTCTTCGCTGCTGCGATGGCGTTCGAGAAGGGTCTTGAGCTCCCGAGCGCGGGCGATCAGCTCCATATTCATGGGCTCGATGGCCTGCGATCCATGCAGGTAGTCGGTGACATCCTCGGTACGGTGCAGGATCAGCGACAGCTGTCGTTGCTCATCGAAGACCGGGACATTGATCGGGCTCCAGAAGCGCTCCTCGAAGTGGCCCGTCTCAGGGTCGGGGATCGGATAGCGCAGGACGGGCATGATGTCGGGTTGGCCATAGCGCTTGACGCGCTCGAGCGAGGCGCTGAGTTCCTCGACACCCCCGGCATTCGATTGGTCGGGCGTTACCGGGAAGACGTCGAACAGCTGGCGACCGATGATGGCATCGCGGTCGGTATAGGTCGCCTTAAGATAGGCATCGCTGACCCCGACAATCCGGTAGTCGTCGGCGGTCAACACCAGATAGAGCCCCGGGGCGGATTCGAAGATGGTGCGAAACTGCGACTTGAGGGCTTGTTCGCGGACCAGCAGCTCGCGATTGCGCCGCTCCGCGGCGTCGCGTTCGGCGTCGTCGTGCAGACTGAGCAGCTCATGGGCCTGCTGAGGAGATGAGTGGCCACTTTTACCGGAATTCTCGGGCATAATTTAGTGTTCCGTGATCTTTTGGCCTGTCCGCCACTATTGCCCATCGGATGCCCTGGATCAATGGGCCAGATCGATGATCCGTCCGCCGGCGTCCTCGGCGTCTTCGCGGTCGTGGGTGACCAGGAGGCTGGGCAGGCCGGCCTCGCGCAGGCGGTCGAACACCAGCTGGCGCATCTCGTGGCGCAGGTGGGTGTCGAGCTTCGAGAAGGGTTCGTCGAGCAGCACCGCGCTGGGGGCCGACAGCAGCAGGCGCATCAGCGCCACCCGGGCTTTCTGTCCGCCGGAGAGGGTGGCCGGGTCGCGATCACCGAAGCCGGCAAGGCCAATGTTGGCCAGCGCCTGCTCGACCCGAGCGGCCTTGTCGGGGGTGGCCCGAGGCATGCCGAAACGCAGGTTGCCGGCCACCGAGAGGTGGGGAAAGAGCAGCGGGTCCTGGAACAGCAGGCCGATGCCGCGTCGCTCGGCCGGCAGGGCGCTGATATCACGACCGTCCAGCCGTACCTGGCCCGTGGCCCGGAAGGTTGGTGCCAGGAAGCCGGCGAGATAGGCGAGCAAGGTCGACTTGCCCGAGCCCGAAGGGCCCATGACCGTTAAGACCTCGCCGGGGCCGATGCGGGCCTCGAGTTCCACCAGCGCCTGGCCGTCCAGGCTGATGCAAATGTCACGGAGGTCGAGACGATGGGGAATGGTCATGGGACTCCCTGCATGCCGCGGCGATTCGCCCATAGCAACTTGGGCAGGCCGATCGCGATGATGAAACCCGCCAGTGGCAGACAGGCCTGGACCAATGCCCAGACACCGATCACTCGGCGGTTGCCGCCGGCGGCCAATGATACCGCCTCGGTGGTAACAGTGGTCACGCGTCCGGCCCCCAGCAGTTGGGTGGGCAGGTACTGGCCGATGCTCACCGCCAGCCCCACGGCCATCGCGGTGAGCATTGGCGCCAGCAGCATCGGCAGCCGCACGCGCCAGAAGAGCGTATTGCGCGTGGCCCCCAGCGTCAGCGCCAGCTGTGACCAGCGTGGGTCGAAGCGCCGGTACGCCTCCGAGAGCGAGAGGAACACATAGGGCAGCACGAACAGCAGGTGGCCGAAGACGATCAGGGCGTGGGTCGGTCGGGTGCCGAGCTGTTCCATCACCACCACCAGGCCGAACAAAAAAGCGATCTGCGGGACGATGAGCGGCAGGTAAAGCAGCCACAGCGCCCGCGAGGGGTGTCGGCCGGTGCGCTGCTCGTTTTCCAGCGCCCCCAGGGCCAGGGTAGTGGCGAGCAGCGTCGAGACCACGGCGATCAGCGCCGTCGAGGCCATCGGCCCGGCGAGCGAGGGCAGCGCCTGAACCCAGTGGCTGGCCGTGAAGCTGCCCGGCAGGGCATCGGGAAATCGCCAGAAGCCGGCCACGGAGTTGATTGCCAGGCCACCGATACCGACGAAGGCGATTGCCGTTGCCAGCAGGATCCACAGCTTGCCGGCGATGCGCAGCCCCGTCTCGCCCTGACGCCGTCCGCCGCGCGCGATCCAGCCGCCCATCAGCCTGGCCACGAGTCGCTCCAGCCCCCACCAGATCGCCAGCGCCGTGGCGGTGACGCCGAGTTGCAGGATCGCCCCGGCCGAGGCCATGAATCGCATGTCCAGATCGGGATCGCTGAACCAGGCAAGTATCGAGACGGAAAGCGTGGGTGGCAGGGTGGGGCCGAGGATCATCGCCACATCCACCACCGACGATGCGTAGGCGATGACCGCGAATACCGGCAAGCGAATCAGCGGATAGAGCGACGGCGCGACGACCTTCCACCAGGCAAGCGTCGGGCGGTAGCCCAGCGAGCGGGCCATCGCCACGCGGCGTTCGGGGTCGAGCTGGGGCAGGGCCGCAAGACTCATCAACAGCAGGAAGGGAATCTCCTTGATTACCAGCCCCGCGATCAAGGACAGCCCCCAGGGGTCCTGGACGATCAGCAGGTCCGGTGGCTGCTCCCAGCCGGTCAGACCCGGCGAGGCCAACCTCGCGATCAGCCCCGAGGGGGCGATCAGGAAGGCCAGCCCGAAGGCCGCAGCGGCATGCGGGATGGAGAGCAGCGGCGATACCAACCGCCGCACCCAGCGATCGAGCCGGCTGCCGGTCACAGCGGCCAGGTAGAGCAATACCACTGCCAGCGACACGGCGGTGGCGACGAGTCCACTGGCGAGACTGACTGCGACCGAGCGACAGATTCCCGGCTCGGCGAACAGCGCCCGCCAGGGGGCGAGCGTCGGGCTCTCTCCACCCAGCGCCGGCAGGTAACCGAAGGCCGGCAGCAACGCCATGACCAGGCCGGCCAGGATCGGCGCAACCAGCAGGATGACGAGCAGCACGGGGGCCAGGCGCAGCATCATTCAGTGCGCCTCGGCTCGAAGGCGCCTTGTATCTTGGGCGTCTTGGCTTGGGCGCAGGCCCTCGCCATCACTTGCCGACGTAGCGGGCCTGCCAGGCGTCCTGCAGGGCCGTCATCCAGCTGGGGTGCGGCTCGGGCAGCGTCCGTTGCAGCGCATCGGCCGGCAGCATCGCCGGGTTGTCCTGATCCAGCGCGAAGAGGGCTTGGCTCTCGTCGTCGAGGCGGCCGACTTCTAGCACGGTATGGTCGCCCCAGACGGCGAGGTCCTGCTTGTGCGCCTGGGCCTCGGGCGAGAGCAAAAAGTCGGCTACCGCCATGGCGCCGGCCTTGTGGGGCGAGTTGTAGGGAATCGCCACGAAGTGCACGTTGCCCAGTGTACCGCCGTCCGGCACGTAGCTGCGCGTGCTGGGTGGCAGCTCGTAGTCGGCCACCGCCGCGGCCGGCTCCGACGGGGTGAAGGTGAAGGCCAGCGCCAGTTCGCCGTCGCCCATCAGGCTGCGCATCTCGGGGCCAGTGGCGGGAAACTGGCGACCACTGCGCCACAGGTGGGGATGAAGCGCGTCCAGGTAGTCCCACAGCGGGGCGGTGACGGCCGCGAAGTCGCTCTCCCCGACCGGGGCGTAAAGCGCCTCGTCCTCGTCGGTCAGCGCGATCAGGGCCTGCTTGAGAAATGTGCTGCCAGTGAAGTCGGGAATCCGCGGGTAGGTGAAGCGTCCGGGGTTGGCCTCGGCCCAATCGAGCAGTTCGACGATGCTGGCAGGTGGCGTGTCGACCGTCTCGCTGTCGTAGTAGAAAGTGATCTGCGCACGGCCCCAAGGGGATTCGTAGCCCTCGGTGGGCAGGGTGAAGTCGGTGACGACCTCGGGGTTGTGCTCGGGGTGAGTGAGCGCGAAGTTCGGCAGCGCCTCGGCGAAGGGGCCGAACAGCAGGTCGTTGTCCTTCATGGTGGCGAAGTTCTCGCCGTTGATCCAGATCAGGTCGACATTGCCCTCGTCGTGGTTGCCGGCCTGCTTCTCGGCCAGTACGCGGGAGACCGCCTCGGCGGTGTCGCCGATCTTGACATGGGTGAGCTCGATATCGAACTGCTCGTCGACCCGCTTGGCCACCCAGTCGATATAGTCGTTGGTGCGTTGCTCGCCGGCCCAGGCATACCAGTAGACCGTCTGGCCGCGGGCTTCGTCGAGTACGGCCTCCCAATCGGCCGGGTCGGGAGCGGCCTGCAAGCCCGTGGTGGTGAGCAGCAGTGCCGGCAGGGCGTCGGCGAGCCTGGATGAAAAAGCGCGCATCGCGGGTTTCCTTCTTCGTAAGCGAATATTCAATGAGTTGGTCATCGAGGAATATCAACGGCGAGGGCACTTGCCAGCGCGCGAAACTCCTCGCGGACATGCTCGATGGCGGCCACGGAAAGATAATGGTCGACCCGGTTGCGGACATGGGCGATCAGCGCTTTATCGCTCAACTCGGTGGACCAGTCCTCGCCGCGGGCATGGGCATCCTGGGCGCGAAGATGACTGACTCGCCACTTCGCGCACCAGGTCAGCGACCAGAGCCACATGGCTCGCCGGCACGCCAGTAGCGTGGCGGCATCGCCCGCGAAGCCGCTCGCGGCGATCCAGTGCCGATAGAAGGCCGCCACTTCGGCGGCAGTCAGCACCGCCCGACTGTGAATGTCCCAGGTAGTGGAGGTATACAGGCTGGCATGGGCCAGGTCGAAGCCGGGCAGGCCGTAGCGACACTTCTCCAGATCCACCAGCACCGCACGCCCGGACTCGGTGATCAGGAAGTTGCCGGGATGGGCATCGAAGCTGATCAATCGCGGCTCGGCGTCAGGCCCGGGAGGCAGTCGCTCGGGCAGGGCGTCCAGTTCGGCCTCGATAAGTCGATAGGCCACGATGGCAAGCTCGGCCTGATCGAGGAAGCTGGCCTGATCCCTCACCTCCCCAAGCATCGCCACCCATGGATCGGCCGGCGACAGCAACGGCGGGCGCGCCTCGGCGCCTGGCACGTCGAGCACGTGGAAGCTGGCCAGCGCCTCGGCGATGGCGGGCAGGTCGTCCGGCAATCGCGCCTGGTGGCCACGGATGGCGCTGACCAGCAGTCCGCCACGCGGTAACGCCGGGCCAGGCGGAAGGATGCCGTGCAGGGAAGGGGCATGGCCGCCCTGACTGGCACGCTCGAAGCAAGCCGCCTGATAGTCGAGGTTGGCGGCGGGGTCGAGCCGCATCTGGCTCTGCTTGGGCAGTCTTGCCACCCAGTCGATCTGTTCGCGCGCAAGCCACACATGGTGATGGGCCAGGCCCGTATCGGCCATCGGATGCAGCGCACGGATCTCCGCGTCATGACCCGCCCGGGCCAGGGCCATGGCAAGCGGACGACACAGGTCCTTTAGGGCTTGCGACGGTGCAGGGCGGGCGGCGGTATCCGGCATGAGGTTCCTCGTTGTATGAGCTGACGACCCTTCTTGGTCGCACGCGGCGTGAATTCCTTACATTGCCAAGGCGTGACCTTGCCAATGGCGCGAGCCGAATCGTCACATGCCGAGCGATTGGTATCGCAACGTGTTGTAAGCCCTCTTCGCTCTGGCCGACAGAAAAGAGACCGCCGAGGTAAAGCGGAATGACAAGGCGGAATAACAAGAGCCATCCCGATCCCATCGGAACGGGATCACCACGGAGGTAGAAATCATGTCACAGCATGACGAGAAACGCCGCAAGCTCCTGGGCAGCCTGAATCGAAAACTTGCCTATTCGGCGCCCCTGCTCGCCCTGGTGGCCGGCGGGGCCATCCTGCAGGCCACGGCAAGCGACTCTTCGACGCAGATAGAAATGGCGCCCGTGCTCGAGACATCGCTGTTGCTGGCCAGCAACCACGCCGAAGCCGAGGCGCAGGGCGAAGCTGAGGCAGAAGCGGAAGGAGAAGCCCAGGCTGAAGGAGAAGCGGACGGAGAAGGAGAAGCGGAGGGAGAGGCGGAAGCCGAGGGCGGCCCGAACGCCGCGGTGGCAAGACCCGATGATTACTCACCAGGCTACAGCGAGAGCGGTGACAATCCCGAGGAGATGCTGGGGCGTGGCAAAGCGCTTTATTCCGACACCACCTTGAGCACCAATGGCCTGTCCTGCGCGACCTGTCATGGCAGCGAGGGTCGGGATACCGGGTACAACGCGACCTTCCAGCAGCCCTTTCCTCATCAGGTGGCGATGGCCGATAACCAGTTCGGCATGCCGGAAGTCCATGTCGACGAGATGATCCAAGTCTGCATGGTCGCACCGATGTCGGCCGAGCCGTTGGAATGGGGCAGCGAGGAGCTGACCTCCCTGGCCGCCTACATGGTGGAGGTACAGAAACGCTTTGCCGGCGAGCCGCATGATCTTTGACGCAGTGTCCTTGAAGCACAGCCCTTGAGGCAGGACTTGCGAGCTGTGCGCCTGCTCACCCTTGCGGCCGCAGGCGGTTGCTGCATTCGGGACCACTGCCTAGGCTGATATCGGCAGTGACTGAACCACTGTGCACTGTCAAGACTCTCAGGGACAGCAGCCGCAGGGTGGGCACGTAATGAGGTATCCATGTCGCAGGGGCATGACCGGGCGAGTTTTGATACTGGCAAGTCTGCTGTGCCTGGCGCTCGGGACGTTTCTGGCTTGGCAGGCCCAGGCGCAGCAGGAGGAGCGGCTGGCGCTGGTCATGACGGTCGACGATGCCATCGGTCCCGCCATCAGCGATTACTTCACTCGCGGTCTGGCTTTGGCTGAAGAACGCGAGGCGGAAATTGTGATCGTGGCGATGGATACGCCAGGGGGGCTGGATGCCTCCATGCGTGACATGATCAGTGCCATACTCTCCTCGCCCGTGCCGGTCGCCATTTATGTCTCGCCGGCAGGCGCTCGGGCGGCCAGCGCCGGTACCTACCTGCTGTATGCCAGCCATGTGGCGGCGATGGCGCCCGCCACTCATTTGGGATCCGCCACCCCGGTGCAGATGGGCGGGGGTGGCCTGCCGGGAGCCGAGGAGGACCAGGATGGAGGCGGGGCCGATGACGGGCAGCCGCCTGCCCAGGACAGTGAAGCGCAAGACAGCGAAGCGGATGCGGAAGCGGGCGGAGATGAAGCAGAGCAGGCAGATCCTCCGCGTCGAGGCGAAACCGCTATGGAGCGCAAGGTGCTCGAAGATGCCGTGGCCTATATTCGCTCGTTGGCCCAACGCCATGATCGCAATGCCGACTGGGCCGAGCAGGCCGTTCGTGAGGCGGTCAACCTCACCGCTCGGGAAGCGCTTGAGCAAGACGTCATCGATGTCGTTGCTCGTGACGTTGACGATTTACTGAGCCAGATTGACGGGCGCAGTGTGGTAATGGATCAGGGCGAACGGACACTGGCAACGGCCGAGCTGACCATCGAGCGTCTCGATCCGGACTGGCGCACCAAGCTGCTGGCAGTCATCACCAATCCCAACGTGGCCTATTTCCTGATGATCATCGGGTTCTACGGGCTGATCTTCGAGCTGTCCAGTCCCGGGAGCCTGATTCCCGGCACCATCGGCATCATCTGTCTATTGCTAGCGCTTTTCGCTTTTCAGTTGCTGCCGATCAACTACGCCGGTCTGGCGTTGATTCTGGTGGGGCTTGGGCTGATTGTGGGCGAGGCGTTGATGCCCAGTTTCGGGATACTGGGCATCGGCGGTATCGTCGCCTTCGTGATCGGATCGGTGATTCTGATGGATGCAGAGAACTTGCGTATCTCGTTGCCCATGATTGCGGGGATCGCGCTGCTGTCGGCGGGGCTAATGCTGTGGGTCGTGACTCGCTTCATGGGGCTTCGGCGGCGGCCGGCGAAGACGGGGCAGGAAGAGATGGTGGGGAGCGAGGCCACGGCGGCGGAGGCGTTCGAGGAGCAGGGTCACGTGCGTCTGTTGGGCGAGCGCTGGAACGCCAGGAGCAGTGAACCGCTGCGCAAGGGTCAGGTGGTTAGGGTGACGGCGGTCGACGGGCTGACCCTGGTCGTCGAACCGTTCGACAAGGCGCACTGAGAAATGACTCGGCCCGGTCAATGAATCCCGAATACCGGCGTTGCCACTGGACGCCACCTCAAAGGAGAGCAAGCCATGTGGATTTCCTATCTCGTACCGATCGTCCTGCTGGTAATGCTGATTGCGGCCTCGATCCGCATCCTGCCCGAATACAAGCGCGGCGTGGTGTTCTTTCTCGGTCGCTTCCAGTCCGTGAAGGGGCCTGGCCTGATCATCATCATTCCCGGGATCCAGAAGATGGAGGTGGTCGATCTGCGCGTGATCACCATGGACGTGCCCGAGCAGGACGTCATCTCGCGAGACAACGTCACCGTCAAGGTCAATGCGGTGCTCTATTTCCGCGTCGTCGACCCGGAGAAGGCCATCATCCAGGTCGAGCACTTCACCAATGCCACCAGCCAACTGGCTCAGACCACACTGCGCTCGGTGCTCGGCAAGCACGATCTGGACGAAATGCTCTCCGAGCGCGACAAGCTCAACAATGACATCCAGGAGATCATCGACGCCTCGGCAGAAAGCTGGGGCATCAAGGTTGCCAACGTCGAGATCAAGCATGTCGATCTTGACGAGAGCATGATCCGCGCCATCGCCCGCCAAGCCGAGGCCGAGCGTGAGCGGCGGGCCAAAGTGATACACGCCGAGGGCGAGCTGCAAGCCTCGAAGAAGCTCGTCGAGGCCGCCAATGTGATGTCTGAGAATTCCGCCGCGCTGCAGTTACGCTATTTGCAGACTATGAGCGACATGAGCAACAAGAATGCCTCCACGATTGTCTTCCCGCTGCCCATGGATATTATGGAAGCCTTTAAGCATATGAAGGCTTCCTCCGCATCCCGAGATCGCGCCGACCCAGCCGCGCCAGGCAACCGCGACGCCTCCTGACGTTTGCTCTTGCTGGTCACGTCCGTCCGGTCGTGACCCTTGGGATGCAACAAGGCCCAGGGGTGCAGGGTTTCGGCGACTCTGCTAGACTCCTGCGCTGATTGTGGGCTTAAACCTTCGTCTACCCCAAGCCCCACCCCAAAGAGCAAGAAGAGAAACGACCGATCGTGATGACCCCCCTGACAGTACTGGCCACGCCGCCCTAGCGCTACACCCCCTTCCTCCGGCGATGCCACCGTCATCGGTGCGCCTTCGCTTGGCATCACGCTGATGCCTCAGGCGCCTCTGTGCGCCATTATTCGCCCTGCATTGCCCATGACACGCCGTCGGCGACCGCACCCTCCCGCGTGTCTCTTCACCCTCCCTGACTGGATCTCAGCATGTACGAAAAAATGAAACTGAGTTGGTTCTCCAACCTCAAGGGCGACACCCTGGCGGGCATCGTCGTGGCGCTGGCGCTGATTCCCGAGGCCATCGCCTTCTCGATCATCGCCGGCGTTGATCCTAAAGTCGGTCTCTACGCCTCTTTTGCGATCTGTGTGATCATCGCCTTCACCGGGGGGCGTTCGGGCATGATCTCCGCGGCGACCGGGGCGATGGCGCTGCTGATGATCACTCTGGTCAAGGAACACGGACTCGAGTATCTGCTGGCGGCCACTCTGCTCACTGGGGTGCTGCAGATCGTCGCCGGTTACCTGCGCCTGGCGGATTTGATGCGCTTCGTCTCCCGCTCAGTGGTCACCGGTTTCGTCAATGCCCTGGCGATCCTGATTTTCATGGCCCAGCTACCGGAGCTGACCGGGGTGACCTGGCACGTCTATGCCATGACCCTTGCTGGCCTGGGTATCATCTACCTGTTCCCGTATGTACCGATGATCGGCAAGGCGATTCCTTCGCCGCTGGTCTGCATCGTGGTGCTCACCGCCGTCTACCTGGTTACCGGCATGGAGATCCGCAGCGTCGGCGACATGGGCGAGTTGCCGGACAGCCTGCCGATCTTCCTGTGGCCGGACGTGCCGCTCAATCTCGAGACCCTGATGATCATCCTGCCCTACGCGCTGATGCTCACCGTGGTTGGCCTGCTGGAATCGATGATGACCGCCACCATCATCGATGATCTAACCGATACCAAGAGCGACAAGAACCACGAGTGCAAGGGCCAGGGCATCGCCAACATCGGCTCAGGTCTAATCGGCGGCATGGCGGGTTGCGCGATGATCGGTCAGTCGGTGATCAACATCAAATCCGGTGGCCGGCGCCGCCTGTCGACGCTCATGGCGGGTGTGGTGCTGTTGCTGATGGTGGTCTTTCTGGCCGACTGGGTCTCGCAGATACCCATGGCGGCCTTGGTGGCGGTGATGATCATGGTGGCGATCGGTACCTTCAGCTGGTCGTCGTTGCGCGATGTGAAGAAGCATCCGTTGTCGTCCAACATCGTCATGGTCGCCACCGTGGTGGTCACGGTGGGGACGCATAACCTCGCCATCGGTGTCTTCGTCGGCGTGCTGCTTGCCGCGATGTTCTTCGCCAACAAGGTCGGCAACATTCTCTATATCGGCTCCGAGGAGGCTGAAGACGGCGCCCATCGTATTTACAAGGTCGTGGGACAAGTGTTCTTCGCCTCTTCCGAGCGGTTCGGCGAGGCCTTTGACTTCAAGGAAACGGTCGAAAACGTCACCATCGACCTGTCGCGTGCCCACTTCTGGGACATTACCGCTGTCCAGACCCTGGACCGCGTGGTGATCAAGTTCCGCCGCGAAGGGACCGAGGTGGAACTGATCGGGCTTAACGAGGCCAGTGCCACCATCGTCGACCGTTATGCCGTACATGACGACCCGGCGGCCGTCGAAAAACTGATGGGTGGCCATTAAGCGACGAACTGCCACGCCCCTCGTGCCTTTTCCCCTGTGCCGGGAAGGCTCGATGATGTAGAACATCGAAAGCTTTCGGGTTCGCCGCGTGCGCCCGTTGTGACATGACGCCAGCTCAGGAAACGACAAGATGACAGATCAGGTAATGGCCGCCATCGACGGCTCGCAATTCTCCGAGGGCGTGTCTGACTACGCCGCCTGGGCCAGCCAGGCACTGGATGCTCCGCTGACCCTTCTGCATGTGGTGGATAACCATCCGCAGACCGCCGAGGCGGATCTTTCCGGCAATATCGGCCTGGGCTCCCGCGAGCACCTGCTCGAAGAGCTGTCCCAGCTGGACGAGCAGCGCGCCAAGGTGGCGCAGGAGCAGGGCCGGCTGATGCTCAAGGCGGCCAAGGAACGGGCGATGGAGAAGGGCGTGGCCGACCCCGCCACGCGCCAGCGCAACGGCACGCTGGTGGAGACCCTGGAGGAACTCGAGAGCGAGATTCGTCTGCTGGTGGTAGGCAAGCATAGCCAGATGACGCCACAAGACAGTGACTATCTCGGCTACAACCTGGAGCGGGTGGTGCGTACCCTGCACCGGCCGATCCTGATGGTGTCCGAGGCATTCAAGACGCCGCAAAAGGTGATGATTGCCTTCGACGGCAGCAAGACCACCCGCAAGGGGGTGGAAATGATGGCCAAGAGTCCGCTGTTCAATGGAATTCCTTGTCACGTGGTGATCGTCGGTGGTGACACCGGCGACAACCGTTCCCAGCTTGACTGGGCGCTCAAGACCCTGCGTGACGCCGGCCATGAAGCCGAAGGAGCGATTCGCGCCGGAGAGGTCGAGGAGACCCTGCGTCGCTATCAGGAAGAGAACGGCATCGACCTGCTGGTGATGGGCGCCTATGGCCATTCGCGGATTCGTCACCTGCTGGTCGGCAGCACCACCACCACGATGCTGCGCAAGGCGAGCGTGCCGGTGCTGCTGCTTCGCTGATCGTGCTAGACGCCTCTAACCTTGGGGCTCGCCAGTACGCCCTGGGCCAGTCCCCAGCCAGTGACGAGCAAGACCAGCATGCCGGTGAGTATCAGCGTGAAGTCGGCGCCCAGGTCCAGTGCGATCCCGAGCAGGGCGGGGGCGAGGCCCGTCGCGAACACCATGCAGGCACTAAGTGTGGCGCGCAGGGTGCCGAGGTGTTCAGCGCCCCACAGTTTGACCAGCAGACTGGTGGCGATGGACTCCTGAGAACCGATCGCCAGCCCACCACCCAACATCAGTGCCCAGACACCGAGATTGCCTCCCACGGTGAGCGCGAGGACCAGTGCCAGCGCGAAGGGCAGCAGGTAGCACTGCGCCATGCGTACCGGACCCAGGCGATCGACCCACCGACCGCCGAGCAGGGCGCCGGGGAGCTTGGCCAGGCCCATGCCGGTCAGGGCCAGCGCATAGACACCGAGAGAACTTCCCAGGTCCTCGGTCATGCGGGCCTGGTAGATGAAGAGCCCGGTCATGGTGATTGGCAGGATCATCAGCAGTGGCAGCAGTTGCCAGAAGCGCTTGTCGCGAAATGGACGCGGTCCATCGCGGCGTTGCCCGGGCTTCGGGCGCGTCCCCGGCGCCTTCGGCCAGGCTCCGCGCAGCAAGAGAAGAACCCACAACACGCCAAGGGTCAATGCGAACAGCCACCATAGTTCTCGCCAGCCGAGCCACACCAGCAGGGCGGCCATCACCGGGGGAAGCGTTATCTCCCCGAGCATGATGCCCATGCTGACCAGCCCCAGGGCCCGCCCGCGCATGTTGGTGAACTCCCGGCCCGCTAGAGTGTTGCCCAGGTGCGGCATCATTCCCTGACCACACAGACGTACCATGCCTAGTCCGAGCAGGGCGGTCCACCACCATGGCGAAAGCGTCAACAGCGCCATGCCGGTGAGCAGGCCTCCGAGTATCGCCAGAGCGAAACGGCGTGGCGGTACCCAGTCGATACTGGGGCCAACCCGCAGCACAATGAAACCGGCGATCAGCGTTACCACCGCATAGGCCGTGCCGAACTGGCCGGCGGAAAGCCCCAGCCGGGCCGAGATTGGAGCCTGGAAAAGGCCGATGAAGTAGCTCTGGCCAAGGCTGGAGGTGAACATCGCCAGAAAGGCGATACTCAGCAGGCCGCGATGATCGCGTATCAGGGTACGGTACCCCATGAGGCGCTCCGAAGGCGTGATAGTGGGTGGATGGCAAAATGAACCCGGCGGGATAGAGTCTGCCACGAAGGTATGATATCAGCTCGCCGGGCCGCGCAGGCTCGACGTACGGGAGGACAATGATGAATCATCCGGAGCTGGACATGCAGGCGACTCGCCAGCGTCTCTTTACCTTGAGAGCCGAGTTGCTCGAAGAGAGCGAATCGAGCCGTGAGTCACGCGACCCTGTCATGCTCGATCAGACCACGGTGGGGCGGTTGTCGCGCATGGACGCCCTGCAGGGGCAGGCGATGGCCAAGGCTGGGGAGGAGCGCCGCCAGTTGACACTAAAACGCATCACCGCCGCGTTGTCGCGCATCGAGCAGGAAGGTTACGGTGAATGTATTGACTGTGGCGAGTGGATCGGCCCCAAGCGTCTCGAGTGGGATCCCCTGGTGCTCAAGTGCATCAATTGCGCGAGCTGAGCCACTCACACTGAGCGTCAGAGCCGTTCCAGGGCCGGGTAGCGGGTCTCCAGCAGGCTGTCCTTGATTTTCTTGAGGTGCTCCAGGAAGTCCTCGCCACGACGCAGCGTCACACCAGTGGCCAGCACGTCAATCAGGGTCAGTTGAATCATCCTTGAGGTCATCGGCATGTAGTAGTCGGTGTCCTCGGGGGTATCGACTTCCAGGGTCTCGGTACACTCGCGAGCCAACGGTGAGCTTGGCGCCGTGATGCCCAGCACCACGGCGCCACTTTCACGGGCCAGGCGGGCGATGTCGACTAGCTCGCGGGTGCGCCCTGTCCAGGAGATCACCACCACCACATCGCCAGTGCGACAGGTCGAGGCCACCATGCGCTGCATCAGAACATCGATATAGGCGGTCACCGGCAGGTTAAAGCGGAAGAACTTGTGCTGGGCATCTTGGGCCACGGCACCGGAGGCGCCGAGTCCGAAGAAGTGGATCTGCTTGGCCTGGATCAGGTAATCCACCACACGTTCGATGCGTTGCGGATCAGCCTGGCGCCGTGCCTCGTCCAGCGCGGCGATGGTCGCACCGAAGATCTTTTGTGTGTAATCGGCGGCTTCGTCGTTGGGTTCCACGGCGCGACTCACGTAGGGCGTGCCGCCTGCCAGGCTCTGGGCCAGCTTGATCTTGAAATCGGGGTAGCCCTTGGCGAGGAAGTTGCGGCAAAACCGGTTCACCGTGGGTTCGCTCACAGAGGCGGCCTGAGCCAGCGTGGCAATGCTCATGCTGGTGGCAGCGGTCGGGTCGGTGAGGATGACGTCGGCGACCTTGCGCTCGGAGCGGTTGAGTTCCTCGAGGCGTTGGCGAATGCGATCGAGCAGGTCGTGACTGGCCATGTGACGTGCAATCTCCTTGAGGCGCTTCGAAGTATCAGTATCCAGGTAACCCAGGCAGGGGTGATGTGGTGATTTAACTACCTTATGCGGGTTATCGTAGCGTGGCGTCATACCCGATGCGAACACGGCAGTAGCGAGAAGGATTGTTTTTGTAAGTTTACAGAAATAACTTGCCAGTTTTGCGTCAATTGCGTATTTTTTTGCTAAGTTAACTAGGTGGGGGCGGATATGAGTCAAACCAGCCGGTCCAGTCAGGCGGTCAGTACGGAAATCGACCTAGCACTGTTCGGTGCACTCGGCGACCTTGCGCAGCGCAAGCTGTTTCCGGCGCTCTATCAGCTCGAACGCGAGGGTTTGCTCGACTCTCGCACGCGCCTGCTGGGGCTCGCCCGCCAGGACCTTGACCTCGACAGCTTCAAGACCAAGGTCAAGGCGACACTGAAGACCTACGTCAAAGCCGAGGACCTGGACCGTAGTGTTCTCGACGTCTTTCTGGCACGCCTCGATTATCGCCAACTCGACTTCACCAGCGAAGAGGGCTACGCCGCCATTCGCGATTGGCGGCAGGAGGGGCTAGGGCGGCCCATGGTGGTCTACCTGGCGGTGGGGGCGAGCCTCTATGGCGATATCTGCGCGCATCTGCAGGCCAGCGGCAGTCTCGACGAGTCGAGCCGCGTGGTGGTCGAGAAGCCCATCGGCTATGACCTGCCGTCCTCCAGCCGGGTCAATGATGCCATCGGTAGCGTCTTTCCCGAGTCGAGCATCTATCGCATCGACCACTACCTGGGCAAGGAGACGGTACAGAACCTGATCGCCCTGCGCTTCGCCAACCCGCTGTTCGGCACCCAGTGGAACCAGAACAACATTTCCCACGTGGAAATCACCGTCGCCGAGAAAGTCGGCATCGAAGGGCGCTGGGGCTACTTCGACCAGGCCGGACAGCTGCGTGACATGGTGCAGAATCATTTGCTGCAGCTAGTCTGCCTGATCGCCATGGACCCCCCGGCTAACCTCGACGCCGATGCGATCCGCGACGAGAAGGTCAAGGTGCT
This sequence comes from Halomonas jincaotanensis, assembly GCF_018448785.1. Lineage (GTDB taxonomy): Bacteria > Pseudomonadota > Gammaproteobacteria > Pseudomonadales > Halomonadaceae > Halomonas > Halomonas jincaotanensis. Next base: position 250,108 of record NZ_JAHCLU010000003.1, read on the forward strand.
CAAGGCGCTGAAACCCTTTACCGACAACATGCTGGGGCGCGATGTGGTGCGTGGCCAGTACACCGCCGGCACCATCGACGGCAAGAGCGTGCCTGGCTACCTTGACGAGGAGGGCGCCAACACCGACAGCCATACCGAGACCTTCGTGGCAATGAAGACCGGAGTGGCCAACTGGCGCTGGGCCGGTGTGCCGTTCTACCTTAGAACAGGCAAGCGGATGCCCGAAAAGCTTTCACAGATCATCATCCACTTTCGCCAGCAGCCCCACTACATCTTCGATCCGGATCAGCGCGATCTGGCCGCCAACAAGCTGGTGATTCGCCTGCAGCCCGAGGAAGGCATGGCCCTGGAAGTGCTGACCAAGGACAGTGGACTGGACAAGGGCATGCGCCTGCGTCGCGGCCCCCTTCACCTGGATTTCAGCAGCGCCTTCCCCAAGACGCGCATTCCCGATGCCTATGAGCGGCTGTTGCTCGAGGTGATGAAGGGACGCCAATACCTCTTCGTGCGTCGCGACGAGATCGAGCATGCCTGGTATTGGTGTGACAGCCTGATTGCCGCCTGGCAAGACCGCGACGAAGCGCCACGGCGGTATCCGGCGGGTTCCTGGGGGCCAGTCGCCTCCATCGCCATGATCACCCAGGACGGCCGCAGCTGGTACGAGGATTATTGAAAGTGCGAGGATTATTGAAAATGAGAGAGCACCGATGAGCGATTCACCGCGCGACCAATTGGCCGCCCAGCTCGCCGAAGCGGTGGCCGAGGCCCTGCGACACGACCTGGACACACAGGAACGGGCCTTGTTGGTGGTGTCCGGCGGGTCAACGCCGGTGCCTTTCCTTCATGCCCTGTCGGCCGTCGAGCTGCCCTGGGAGCGGATCGACGTGACGCTCGCCGACGAACGCTGGGTGGCCGAGACAGCGTCGGACAGCAACGCCCGCCTGGTGCGTGAGCACCTGCTGCAGGGGCCTGCCACCAAGGCGACCTTCGTGTCACTGACCTCCTCGCATCCCACCCCTGAACAGGGTGCCACCGAGGTCGCCGCACGGCTTCGCCCCCTGGCCTGGCCGGCCAGCGTGGTGATTCTCGGCATGGGCGGCGATGGTCACACCGCCTCGCTGTTTCCCGACAGCCAAGAGTTGTCACTGGCACTGGCCACTGCCGAGCCGGTGGTCGCCGTGCGCACGCCCAGCCAGCCACAGCCGCGCATCACGCTCTCTGCCGACCGGCTGCATCAGGCGCGCCGTCATGTCCTGCACCTGACCGGCGAGGAAAAACGCAGCGTACTCGCCCGGGCGCTGACCGGTGATGACAGCCGCGAACTGCCCATCCGGGCCTTCCTGGCCTGCCCACTGGCCATCTACTGGGCCCCGTGATCTGATCCGGCGCTTGCGGTAATGCGCCTGAACGTCTGGAGAAACGAACATGACTATCGACAAGCAGCTACCATCCACCCGGACCACCGAGCTCGACAGCATCTGTCTCAAGGCCGAGGTGATTCCAGTACTGGCGATCGAACGTCTCGAGGATGCGGTACCACTGGCCAAGGCCCTGGTGGAGGGAGGCCTGACGGTGCTCGAGGTGACGTTAAGAACCGATTGCGCCCTCGAGGCGATCAAGCGCATGAAGGCGGCGCTACCCCACGCCAGCATCGGCGTGGGCACCGTGTTGACACCGGCCCAATATCGCCAGGCCGAGCAGGTCGGCGCCGACTTCGTGGTCACGCCGGGCACCACCGAGGCGCTATATCGCTATGGCGTCGAGAGCCCAGTGCCCATGTTGCCGGGCGTGGCCACGGTGTCCGAGCTGATGGTCGGCTGGCAGTATGGTTACCGGCGTTTCAAGTTCTTTCCCGCCGAGGCCAGCGGTGGCGTCAAGGCGTTGAAGTCCTTCGCCGGACCGATTCCCGAGGCGCGTTTCTGTCCTACCGGCGGAATCGGCGTCAATAACGCCGAGGACTACCTGGCCCTCAAAAACGTGATGTGCGTCGGCGGTTCCTGGCTGACGCCCAAGTCGCTGGTCGAGGCCGAGGACTGGAACGGCATTCGTCTGCTGGCCAAGGAGGCCGCGGACCGATTTCATCATTGAGCGGCGAGACGCTCAATGAGACACCGAGCTCTCTCGACAGCGGATGCTGTCTTTCCCCGGCCAGCGATGGCCGGGTTTTTTTTGCTAAAATGAAATAGTTAGTTATATTTCGTTCATTGAGGAGTCCAAATGCGTCTTCTGTTCACCGGCGGCAGCGGCAAGGCTGGCCGCCATGCGACTGCCTATCTGCGCGATCAGGGCCACAGAGTCACCAACCTGGATTGGACAGCGTCCGACGTGGCCGGCATCACAACTCTGAAGGTAGACCTGACCGACGCTGGCCAGGTATTTAATGCCTGCCAGGCCTACGCCGGGTTAGATGAGCTGGAACCGGGCACCGGTGTGCCGCGTTACGATGCCATCGTCCACTTCGCGGCCATACCGGCCATCCTGCACCGGCCGGACAACGAGACCTACCGCATCAATACGCTGAGTACCTATAATGTGCTTGATGCCGCCACCCGGCTGGGCATTCCCAAGGTCATCTTCGCCTCTAGCGAGACGACCTACGGCGTCTGTTTTGCCGATGGCGAGAAGAAACCGGACTACCTGCCGGTCGATGAAGACCACCCCACCGTGCCACAGGACAGCTATGCGATGAGCAAGGTGGTCAACGAGGTGACGGCGCGATCCTTTCAGGCGCGCTCGGGGATCGACATCTACGGCCTGCGTATCAACAACGTCATCGAACCGCACGAGTATACCGAGCTGTTTCCAGCCTTTCTGGATCAACCCGCCATGCGACGTCGCAATATCTTCGCCTACATCGACGCCCGCGACCTGGGGCAGATGGTCGACTGCTGCCTGAAGACGGATGGCCTGGGCTATGAGGTTTTCAACGTCGCCAATGACGATTTGTCGGTTGACCTGACCAACGCCCAGGTGATCGAACGCTTCTACCCAAGCGTACCGGTCAAGCGCGAGATGGGTGAATTCGAGACCTTCTACAGCAATGCGAAAGCCCGTCGCTTGGTCGGTTTCGCACCGCTCCATTCCTGGCGGAATGAGCTGGGGCTGGGGGCGTTTTAGTCGCAGGCCGGGGGCAATCCGTCAGACCCAAGCGGTTCATCGTGCAGCTTCGCGTATGAGCTGAGCACGAACCACTCACCGATACTGCGCTCGAGCACGGGCGATCCGATCAGCTGAATGCGGCCCGCGCGCAATTCATCTCCCAGCCGCGCACGGCCGAAGTAGACGGCGACCAGAGACCGCAGCTCGGCAAAGATGAACAGATCCACGTCGAAACCCGGATCGATGAAACACACGTCGGTCGGCGTGCCCGGGCGGGCGACAACCCAGAAATCCCTTGGTTCGCAAGCCTGCGCGGGATAGGAGAATTTCAGGACGATGCGCCGTTGCGGCAGCGCATCGGTCTCGATCGCGCGGCGCACGTTCCACATGAAGAATTTCGGCTCGAGCCAGCACAGCTGGTCTTCGGCGTCGGTGTGCCGGTAGGCCCACTTTCCCAAGGCGTCGAGAATAGGCTCGAGTTCCCGGGCCGCGTCGGTTCTCAGATATTCGACGGCTCCGCTCGCCCGATCCTCGACCCGCTCGACAAGGCCGCGCGCTTCGAGTTGCTTCAGCCGCTTGCTCAGGAGGGTGGGCGATATCCCGGGTACGCCGCGGCGGATGTCGTTGAAGCGGGTGGAGCCGCACCACATCTCGGTCAGAATGACCATCGTCCATCGCGGTTCGAGGACGTCGCAGGCCATCAGCATCGGACAGAACAGAGCGGTCTTTCTGATCGGCATCACGGGGCACCTCCCGCTTCAGGATGCTCCGCGATGCAGCCTGCGTCCAGTCCACATTCTGTACCGCTTCCGCTCCATCTTCTACACTATCGACCCGAACGGCGCCCGGCCAGACTTGTTAAGACCGCGCAATCGCGCGACTTGCAGTCCGAGCCTGGAGGATAGAGACATGCCTAAGATCGCCGTTGTTCAGCATCCCCCGATCTTTCTCAACAAGGAGAAATCCCTCGCACGCGCGCTGGACCTGATCGCCGAGGCCGCAGCGGCCGGAAGTGACATGATCGTTTTTCCGGAAACGTGGCTGCCCGGCTACCCGATGTTCATCTGGCGCCTGGCCCCGGGCCGGCACAAGGCGCAGACCGAGGCGCTCTACGCCCTGTCGCAGCGTAACTCGGTGGACCTCGGCCGTAACGATCTCACCCCCGTCCAGCAGGCCGCCAGGGAGCACGGGGTGGTCGTCGTCATGGGCCACCAGGAAATCGACAGCGCCTTCAGCGGCAGCACGCTCTACAACAGCGTGGCGATCATCGACGCCGATGGCCGCCTGCTGAACAATCATCGTAAGCTAATGCCCACCTGTCCCGAGCGCACCGTCTGGGGCTGTGGGGACGGATCGGCCTTGAAGGTCGTCGAAACCGCCGTGGGCCGCGTCGGGGCGCTGATCTGCTGGGAAAGCTACATGCCACTCGCGCGCTACGCGCTCTATGCCCAGAACATCGAGATCTATGTCGCTCCGACCTGGGACAGCGGTCCGTTCTGGCTCAACGCCATGCAGCACATCGCCCGTGAGGGCGGTTGCTGGACGGTCGGCTGCGCCACGACATGTCACGTCTCGGACATCCCCGAAGACCTTCCGCATCGCGAAGAGCTGTTTCCCGACCCCGAGGAATGGATCAACCCAGGCGATGCCGTCATCTACAAGCCCTTCGCGGGCCTGCACGCGGGTCCCATGTCCGAAGAGAAGGGCCTTCTCTATGCCGACATCGATCCGGAGGAGGTGAAGGCGTCGCGACGTCGTTTCGATGCCACAGGCCACTATGCGCGACCGGACGTCCTGCAACTCCGCGTGAACCGTGCGCCGCAACCCCCCGTCCTGTTCGAATAAAAGCGCAACGGGCGGGGGGCTATCCCCTGAGCCTTGCCAGGTCGTCTCGCGTCGGCAGGGAGGCATAGGCGCCGGGAAGGGTGACAGCATGAGCGCCGCAGCGGCATGCGGTTTGAACCGCATGCCGCAGAAAGTCGTGATCGTGATACCAGTCCCCGTCGACGCCCGTCCGTGCGGTGAGATCGACAAGCTCGGCCAGCAGGCCGCCGATGAAAGCGTCTCCGCCGGCCGTGGTATCCACCGCTGTGACCTTCGGCGGCATGACGCGCTCTTCCAGAATCGCACCCTTCAGCGTTACCTCGCCGGGCCCATCGGTAATGACCGCCAGCTTCACGCCGGCAGCGAGACGCTCGGCCAACCAGGCATCGCGGGGGTGGTCGGCACGCAGATAATCCAGCTCGTCGGCGGAGAGCTTGAGCAGATCGGCCGTATCGAGCAGGCGGGTGACCAGGCTGATATCCGCCGTGTTCTCCGCCCACAGATTATGACGCAGGTTGGCGTCCACACTCACCAGGCAGCCGGCGCGACGGGCCATGTCGGCCATCGCCAGGGTAGTCTCGGCTATCTCCGGCTCGGTAAGACTGTTGCTGCACAGGTGCAGGATCGCCGGTTCGGCGAAGACCCCGGCAGGTAGATGCTCCAGGCGATAAAGCAGATCCGCCGCCGGTGGTCGGTAGAAATCGAAGGTCCGCTCGCCGTCGGCATCGCGGGACACGAAGGCCAGCGCGGTGCGTGCCTCACGAGTGCGCACGACCCCCGAGGTGTCGACACCGTGGGCGGCGAGTTCCGCGGCGAGGAAGTCACCGAAATGATCCTCGCCCAGCATGCCAAGAAAGCGGCTGGGCACGCCCAGGCGCGCACAGGCCACGGCCACGTTGGCCGGCGCGCCACCCGCATAGGGCGTGAAGGTTTCCAGGCCACTGGACTGATCGCCCAGACGGCTCGAGAGCATGTCGACGAGGGCTTCACCGAAGGCGATGACGGGCGTCATGAGGGTTTCTCCAGGCTTAGGGTGGTACCCAGCAGGTGCTGGGCGCCGGGAACCAGCCATACCGGGTCGAGGCGGGTGTTGGCGGCCTCCACGCAGAGAAAGCGTCGGGCGGCGTCGATCGAGGTGTCGGCGGGCGTGGCTTCGCCGGGATTCCAGATCACTGCCGAATCGCTCCCTTGTCGCGCGATGCACAGGCGGCGGTGGCCATCGTCGAGCGTCAGCACGGCGTTGCTGTGGTAGATGCGGTCGAGCCCGCCCCGTACGCCCAGCTCGCCCTGTTGTTCGCGCTCGGCGAAGTCGGCCAGCTTGTCCAGGAAGCGGGCGCCGGGCAGGCCTTCGACGCGACAGGCGTAGGCGTCTTCCACCGCCAGGTAGGTATGCAAAGCGCCGCTGATCTTGATCGGCGTTTCACCGACGTGTTCGGTAATCAGCTCGACGTGCAGACGCTGGCCGTTGGCCTGAATCACTACCCGTGGGATCAGCTGGGTGTGGAGTCGCTGTGACGGTGAGAGGTGCAGTTCCACGCCGTCTTCGTGCTCGTCGACGGCTTCCAGCTGCCAGTCGGCCTGGCGTGCCAGGCCGTGCATCGGTCCGGACCGGTCCGGCGATTCATCGGCGGTATTCTCGTTGGCAAACCAGGGCCAGCAAAGGGGGATACCGCCGCGCATCGTCCCGGGCACGTCCTGTGGCGTCGGCGTCACCCATAGCCAGCCGCCGGGTACCAGGGCTTCTTCGCTCCGATCTGGGTAGGAAGTGCTGGCGCGCGTTCGCGTGTCTTCGGACGCGATAGAGAGCGGCGCGGAAGGTGAAGAGCCCTCAGCGTGCGCGGCTTCGGGCGCTGGTAAATAGTGCAGCACCTGGGCGCCCTGCAGTGATACCGCAAGCTGCCCCCAGTCTTCGTTGGCGAGCCAGACTTCCCTGCCTGCCCAGTTGTCACGGCGCTGGCCATGGGTCTCGTCGATCAGCGCGGCGAGCGATTCGGGAATCATTCCAGCTCCTCAGTCAAGCGGTTTATGCAGTAGCGTCGCGGCTCAGCGGGCTTCAAGAATCAGTGCACTTCATGGTTATGTAACGCCTCGGCGGCACCCAGCAGACCGGGCCACGGGGCGGTGACCACCTGAACTGGAATGGCGCCGGTATAGGCGCCCATTCGTCCCTTGGCGGTAAAGCCTTCACGAAAGCGACTCTGGGGTAGCCAGTCGAGCAGTCGCGGCAGGATGCCGCCGCATAGATAGACACCGCCGCGTGCCCCCATGATCAGCGCGGCATCGCCGCAGACATCGCCTAGGATTTTCAGGAATCGCAGCAGGGTATCACGGGCGATGCTGTCGCCGCTTTCCGCGGCCTGGGTGATTTCCGCAGGGCGCTGGTGGCGGGGTGGGGCGCCCTTTAGCGAGCAGTGGGCCAGGTACAGATCGACGAGCCCCTGGCCGCAGAGGATGCGCTCTACCGAGACGCGCCCGTAACGGTTGCGAAAGTGACGCAGCAAGTTTTCCTCGCGCTCGTCGGTGGGTGCGAAGGTGGCGTGGCCGCCCTCGGTGGGCAGCGGGATCCAGGCGTCCCGGGCCGGAACGAGCCCGGCGACGCCAAGGCCGGTGCCCGGTCCGATCACCAGCCGGGTGGCGTTAGGAACCGACTCACCGGCTTGTATCTCCACCAGTTCCTCAGCCGCTACGTGAGGTACCCCCAGCGCCTGGGCGGTGAAATCGTTGATCGCCTTGAACAGCGACAGGCCCAGCGCCAGCTCGGCCTCACGACGCGAAAAGCGCCAATGATTGTTGGTCATGGCGATCTGGTCGCCATCGATCGGGCAGGCGAAAGCCAGGCACGCCTCATGAGGCGCGTCGTCACCCACCCAGCCGACTCTGGCGAGGTAGTCGCGAGCGGCCTCGACCAGGCCAGGATAGTCCGCACAGGGCAGGCTCAGCATGTGCTGGGGCTCGAAGGCGCCCGGGGTCACCAGGGCGAAGCGCGCATTGGTACCGCCGATATCACCGATAAGGGCCGGGCGTGTCATAAGCGTAGCGCCTCAAGCATCCTCGTCATGAATCTGACCGGCCTGGCGGGCCAGGTCGTCAGCCTCGAAGCCACCGAATACCCCGGCTCCCTCCTCGCCGCGCATGGCCAGATGGCGGAAGCCACCGAACAGCTCGCGTCCCAGACCGACATGATAATGGTCGAGATCACCGACGTGCTTGGGGCGTTCGGCCCATGTGTGTGCATCGATCTTGACGGAAAGTTCGCCCTTGTCGGCATCCAGGCGCACGATGTCGCCATCCTTGAGTTTCGCCAGCGGGCCACCATCCAGCGCTTCGGGGCTAATATGGATGGCCGCCGGCACCTTGCCCGAGGCGCCGGACATGCGCCCATCGGTGACCAGGGCGACCTTGTAACCGCGGTCCTGCAGCACGCCCAGGTAGGGCGTCAGCTTGTGCAATTCGGGCATCCCGTTGGCCTTGGGGCCCTGGAAGCGCACCACAGCGATCACGTCGCGGTCCAGCTCGCCGGCCTCGAAGGCGCCCTTGAGGTCGTTCTGGTCCTCGAAGATCTTGATCGGTGCCTCGACCACGCGGTGCTCAGGCTTGACCGCCGAGACCTTGATTACGCCGCGGCCCAGATTGCCATCCAGCACGGTGAGCCCACCGGTGGGAGCGAAGGGGGTGGCCACACCGCGTAGCACCTCCTCGTCGAGGCTGGTCTCTGGGCCCTCCCGCCAGACCAGCTTGCCGTCCTCGAGGAAGGGTTCCTGGGTGTAGGCAGTCAGGTCGGTGCCAAACACCGTCGGAATATTCCCATGCAAGAGCCCGGCACCCAGCAGCTCACGGAACAGATAGCTCATGCCCCCGGCGGCCTGGAAGTGGTTGATGTCGGCCTGGCCGTTGGGATAGACCTGCATCAGGCTGGGGGTCACCGCGGAAAGGTCGGTGAAGTCCTCCCACGTGAGGGTCAGCCCCGCGGCGGCGGCCATGGCGACCAGGTGCAGGGTATGGTTGGTGGAGCCGCCGGAGGCCAGCAGGCCGACCACGGCGTTGACGATGGCGCGCTCGTCGATCTGCTTGTAGAAGGGGCGGTAGTCGCCTCCGGGCTCGGTATTGCGGACCGTCTGTTCGGTGGCGAAGCGCGTCAGCGCCTCGCGCATCTCGGTACCCGGATTGACGAAGGACGTGCCCGGTAAGTGCAGGCCCATCATCTCCATCATCAGCTGGTTGGAGTTGGCGGTGCCGTAGAAGGTGCAGGTGCCGGGGCTGTGGTAGGACTCCGATTCCGCCTCAAGGAGATCCTCGCGGCTGGCCTTGCCCTCGGCATAAAGCTGGCGGATGCGTGCCTTCTCCTTGTTGGGCAGGCCGCTGGGCATGGGGCCGGCGGGCACGAAGGTTGCCGGCAGGTGGCCGAAGCGCGCCGCGGCGATGAATAGCCCCGGCACGATCTTGTCGCACACCCCCAGGTACAGCGCGGCATCGAACATGTTGTGAGAGAGCCCCACGGCGGTCGCCATGGCGATGACGTCGCGGGAGAACAACGACAGCTCCATGCCCGGCTGACCCTGGGTGACACCGTCGCACATGGCCGGCACGCCGCCGGCGAACTGGGCGGTGGAGCCCATGGCACGGGCCGCCTCCTTGATGGTGGCGGGGAAGGACTCCAACGGCTGGTGGGCCGAGAGCATGTCGTTGTACGACGAGATGATTCCCAGGTTGGCCGAGTTCATCAGCTTGAGTGAGTTCTTGTCCGTCTCGCCGCAGGCGGCGAAGCCGTGGGCCAGGTTACCGCAGGAAAGCTCGCCGCGGTGCACGCCGCGCTTGTGCTGGTCGGCCATGCGGCTCTCGTAGAGGGCGCGACGCTCGGCGGAGCGCTCGCGGATGCGCTCGGTAACACGTTTCACGGTATCATTGAGCTCTGGAGTTGTGCTAGTCATGGGGCACCTCGAATTCAGGAATCAGTTATTTGGTAAACTTACCAATTGCTAGGGGCTTTCTGGCAACTTTACGCGTTTGTCGGGATTTTTTGTAGTTTTATTACCGAGTGCATTTTAGGCTAATTCAGAAGCCGAAAAGGCGTAATCTCCAGCGTCGCCAGGGCGGGACGAGCCGCTTCGTGGCGCTGTGAGGTGACGACGAAAGAACGCTGCGCTGATGACTGAACCGCTGGAAACCGGCCTCGCCGCGGTAGCTGCCGGTACCACTCTCACCTACGCCGCCGAACGGCAGGGCCGGAGCAGCGCCCGGCCAGAGGGTGTCGTCGAAGACCACACCACCGGACTGCGTGTGCGTCAAGATCTGCTGGCGTCTGGCCGGGTCACGGGTAAATGCGTAGAGCGCCAACGACCGCGCGCCGGTATCGACGTTCGCCCTGTCATTGACATGCGCCCCATCATTTACATGAGCTAGCGCAGCCTCGAAGTCGCGCATGCCGATGATGGGCAGCCAGGGGCCAAAGATTTCCTCCTGCATGACGTCAAGCCCTTCACTGGGGTCAATGATCAGCGTAGGTGGCAGCTTGGCATCCTGCTGGGTTTGCACCTCGCCAAGTGGAACGACACGACAACCATGGTCGCGTGCCTGCTCGAGCATGGCCTGGAGCCTGGCACGCTGGGAGGCGCCGAGGATCGCGGTGTAGTCCTTGCTGGCGGTGCCGTCGGGGTAGAAGGCATTGACGGCCTCGCGCAGCGCCTCGATGAAGGCGGGCACGCGGTAGGCATCGATCAACACGTGATCGGGCGCCAGGCAGGACTGGCCGGCATTGAACCACTTGCCGAAGGCGATGCGGCGGGCTGCGTGGGAAAGGTCGGCGTCGTCGGCAACGATGGCCGGCGACTTGCCGCCGAGCGCCAGGGTGATGGGCGTCAGGTTGGCGGCGGCGGCCCTGGCCACCTCACGCCCGGCTCGGGCACTACCGCTGAACAGCAGGTGGTCGAAGGGCAGGGTGGCGAAGGCCGCGCCAAGTTCCGCATCGCCAGGCGTCACGCACAGCTCCTCGGGGGCGAAATAGCGGGCGATTAGGCGAGTCATCAGTTCGCTGGTGGCGGGCGTATGCTCACTCGGCTTGATCATCACTCGATTGCCCGCGGCCAGCGCCGCGACGGCCGGCAGCAGCGCCAGCTGCCAGGGAGTGTTCGCCGGCGCGATGATGCCCACCACACCCAGGGGCTGATAATGAAGACGGCCGCTGGCGGGCTTCAGGCGCCAGGGAACGCGCGCGCGCCCTGGACGCATCCAGCGTTTCAGGTAGCGGCGCGCGTGATGCACCGCCTGGAGCAGAGGGGCGATTTCCGCCAGCCGCGTCTCGGCCTCGGCGCGATGCCCGAAGTCCCGATCGATCGCCTGGATGATCTCATCTCGATGATGCCGGGTCAGCGTGGCGAGACGCGCCAGGCGATCGCGACGGACCTGCGCCGTGGGGTACGGGTCGCAGGCGAAAGCGTGGCGCTGCAGTGCCAGTCGTGCCTGCAGTGCTCGGGCATCGGCCATTCGGATCTCCCGGATGAAGGGTGGAATCGGCTCGGGGGTCTGCGCACAATGTAGGCGCTAAGTCGGTGGCTTGTCAGCTACCGCGCATCTTTTCACCGGGAGCGTCCATGTCGCCAAGCCGTCCGCACGAGCTGGTCGTAAGAGAAGTGCCTGCCATCGAGGTCGTCGCGCCTGATGCCTGGAACGCCCTGATCGGTGACGACCATCCTTTTCTTCGTCACGAGTTCCTGCATGCACTGGAGGCTAGTGGCTCGGTAAGCCCGGCGACCGGCTGGGTGCCGCGACACCTGATCCTCTGGCAAGGGTCTGCTCTGGTCGGCATCATGCCGTTTTATCACAAGCATCATTCCTTCGGCGAATACGTGTTCGACTGGGCCTGGGCCGAGGCCTGGGAGCGCGCCGGTGGGCGCTATTACCCCAAGGGACTCACGGCCATACCCTATACGCCGGCGCCGGGCCCCCGTTTGTCGCTGGCGCCGGGGGTCGACGCCCGCGCCGCTCGCGAAGTGTTGGCCACGGCCTGGGAGGACGGAGAGCTGTCGAGTTGGCACCTGCTGTTCGCCGAACAGGCCGAGGTCGACGCCTGGCGCAGTGCGCGCCCCGACCTGCTGGCGCGTTACGGTGTGCAGTTCCAGTGGCAGGACCGCGACTATGGCGATTTCGATGGATTTTTGGCGGCGATGACTTCCAAGCGCCGCAAGGCGATTCGTCGCGAGCGCCGACTCGTAGCCGACCAGGGCCTGACCCTGCATCGCCTCACCGGTGAGCAGATCGACGACGTGGCGCTTGCCCATTTCTTTCGCTGCTACGAGATCACCTACCTCGAGCGGGGGCGCCACGGCTATCTCAACCAGGCGTTCTTTACGCTTCTGCGCCGGGCCATGCCCGAGGCGATGGTGCTGATTCAGGCTCGCCTCGATGGCGCACCAGTGGCGGCGGCGCTTTGCCTACAGGGCGCGCGCACCCTCTATGGTCGCTATTGGGGCAGTGAAGTAGTGGCCGACTGCCTGCACTTCGAGGCGTGCTATTACCAGGGAATCGAACATTGTCTGGCGGCGGGGTTGACCACCTTCGACCCCGGCACCCAGGGCGAGCACAAGCTCAGCCGCGGTTTCGCCCCCCGGCTTCTGACCTCACTGCATCATATCGACGACCCGGGCCTGCGTGACGCCGTGGCCCGCTTCTGCGTGCAGGAACGCGCCCATGTCGAGGCCTATGCGCAGTCGGCGAGGCAGGCATTGCCGTTTCGGGTGTGAGGCTGACAGGGGAAGGTGGCATAATGCCCGCCATTGTCGTATTAGACGGACGTACCGAATGCTCAAGTGGTTGGCCATCGTGCTCGTCGTCCTGCTTGCCCTGCTGCAGTATCGGCTGTGGCTAGGGCAGGGCGGTGTGCGGGAGTTGCAGGAAATTCGCCAGCGGGTCGCGGTTCTCGAGGAGGAAAACCGGCCGTTGCGTGATCGCAATGCCCGCCTGGCCGCCGAGGTGGTCGACCTCAAGACCGGCCTCGATGCCATCGAGGAGCGTGCGCGCAGCGACCTGGGCATGGTGCGTACCGACGAGCAGTTCTTCTGGGTGCCCGGCGTGGTGGTCGAGGTGACGCCTCCCCAGGCCAATGCCGAGCGCATGGAGGCGTCACCCGCCCCCGTTACACCAGAGGACGAACGATGAGCGAGACGCTGTGGCTGGTGGTGCCTGCCGCGGGGCAGGGTCGGCGCATGGGGGCAGAAATCCCCAAGCAGTACCTGTCTATCGATGGGCGTCCGGTGCTCGCGCATACATTGGCGCGACTCTATCAGGCGTTTCCCGCGTCGCGGCTGTGCCTTTGCCTCGATATTGAGGGCAGTAGCTTCGACCCCGCCTGGGTGCCGTTCGCCGGCTGGCGCCGAGTGACCGGTGGTGCCGAGCGGGTCGACTCGGTCATCCATGCCCTGGAGGCGATCGCCGGCGAGGCGGCGGACGATGACCTGGTACTGGTGCACGATGCGGCAAGACCCTGCGTCACCGTCGACGACCTGCAGCGGTTGGTGACCTGTCTCGCCGACGACCCGGTAGGGGGTCTGCTGGCCACGCGCGTGGCCGATACCATGAAGCGCGATGACGGCGAGGGTCGCGTGGCCGCAACGCAGCCGCGCAGCGATCTCTGGCATGCGCTGACGCCCCAGGGGTTCCGTTATGGCCTGTTGCGCCGTGCCCTGCGTCACGCCCGGGCAGGTGGCATCGCGGTGACTGACGAGGCCTCGGCCGTGGAAGCCCTCGGCCTGTCGCCCCAACTGGTGCCCGGGCGTCGCGACAATCTCAAGATCACCCATCCCGAGGACCTGGCGCTGGCCGCGCTGGTGCTGTCAGCCCAGGCCGCTATACCCTCGACAAAGACCACCATCCAACCATGTTGAGAACGCTATGATTCGCATTGGCCACGGTTTCGATGTGCATCGATTCGGCGAGGGCGACCGGCTGATGATCGGTGGCGTCGCTTTGCCTTTCGAACACGGCTTCGTCGCCCACTCCGATGGCGACGTGCTGTTGCATGCCGTCTGTGATGCCCTACTGGGCGCCTGTGCGCTCGGCGATATCGGCCACCACTTCCCTGACACCGACCCGGCCTGGGCCGGCGCCGACAGCCGCATGCTGCTGCGTCGGGTCATGGAGCGGGTAAAGGTGGCCGGTTATCGGCTCGGTAACCTGGATGCCACCGTGATCGCCCAGGCGCCCAAAATGGCGCCACACATTGCCGCGATGGTGGCCAATCTTGCGACGGATCTGGATGTCGAGAAAGGGGCGGTGAACGTCAAGGCCACCACTACCGAACGGCTGGGGTTTACCGGTCGCGGCGAGGGCATTGCCGCGGAAGCCGTGGTGCTGCTGCTCCGGCATGACACGGAGGCCGCGAGTGGATAATGCCGGGCTGGACGCTATCGACTGGCCGCCGGCCTGGCCGCGGGTGCTGGACGCGGCATTCGGCCCGCCGTTACCCGGTGAGTACCGCGCGAGCCCCGAGGATTTTCGGGTCGAGGAATGCCTGGGCTTCGCGCCGGAAGGCGAGGGCGAGCATCTTTGGCTGTGGGTCGAAAAGCGCGACCTGACCACGGCGATGGTGGCCCGCGAACTGGCCAGCTGCTGCGAGGTATCGCCAAGGTCGGTGGGCTATTCTGGCATGAAGGATCGCGTGGCGGTGACGCGGCAGTGGTTCTCGGTCCACTTGCCGGGGCGAGAGGCGCCCGGCGACCTGGTTGAGCGACTCGCGGCCCTGGGTATCCGCGTGCTGGACCAGGGGCGGCATCCTCGCAAGCTCAAGCGTGGCGTGCATCGCGCCAATCGCTTTCGCCTGCGTATCACGGGGCCGGCAGCCGCAGATCCGAGTCTCGAGGCGCGCTGGGCGCGGCTGTGCCGAGACGGTGTCGCCAACTATTTCGGGCCGCAGCGCTTCGGTCCCGACGGGCGCAACCTGGTGCGCGCTCGTGCCCTGCTGGCACGTGGATGGCGCAAGCGCGATGATCGTGACGGCATGCTGCTCTCGGCGACCCGCAGCCTGCTGTTCAATGAGTTGCTGGCCGCGCGAATCCGCGACGGCAGCGGGTCGATACCGCTACCCGGCGATGTGGTAATGCTCGACGGCACGGCCAGCCAGTTCAGTGTCGAGACGCCGGATGCCGAGCTGCTCCAGCGGGCCGCCCGGCTCGACCTGCACCCCACCGGCGTGCTGTGGGGCGTCGGTGACTCGGTGGCCGAGGGCGAGGCGCGCGCCTTCGAGGCGACGCTCCCCGAGCGCTATCCGGGGCTGTGCCAGGGGCTTGAACAGGCGGGCGTGCGACTCGCGCGCCGGACGCTGCGCCTGGCGCTGGCCGACGCCACGCTCGAGCGCCCCGCCGGCCCTGCAGGTGGGGAAGCAGCGGAGGCATTGCTGACGTTCAGCCTGCCCAGAGGCGCCTTCGCCACCGCGGTGCTGCGCGAATTGATTATGCAGCCCGGCCTGTGAGTCGGGAGGCCAACGAGGACACTCCATGCGACGACTGCTGCTTTCCAACGATGATGGGGTGCACGCCCCGGGGCTGCTCGCCCTCTATGAAGCCCTGATGCCCCATGCCAAGCTGCGCGTGGTGGCGCCGGATCGGGACAAGAGTGGTGCCAGCAACTCCCTGACCTTGAGTCGGCCGCTGGCGCTGTCGGCGCTCGACAACGGTTTCTACAGTGTTGATGGTACTCCGGCCGATTGCGTTTATCTCGGCGTTAACGGCGTCTGGGACGAGAAGCCCGATCTGGTGATCTCGGGCATCAACCATGGCGGTAACCTGGGCGACGATGTGCTCTATTCCGGCACCGTGGCCGCGGCCATGGAGGGGCGCAATCTGGGAATGGCGGCCATCGCCATGTCGCTGGTCGGGTCGCGTTACTTCGACACCGCCGGCCGAGTGGCGGCGAGTCTTGTCGGGGCGGCGGAGCAGCTCTCCCTGCCGCCACGCAGCCTGCTCAATGTCAACGTGCCCGACCTCCCTTGGGAAGAGATCCAGGGCTTTCGGGTCACGCGTACGGGCTACCGCGGCCCCGCTGCGCGACCGCTCGAGGTGTTGGATCCCCGGGGGCGCAAGCGTTATTGGATTGCCGCGGTGGGCGAGAACGCCGATGATGGGCCGGATACCGATTTCGCCGCCGTTGAGGCGGGTTTCGTCTCGATTACCCCGCTGCAGACCGACCTGACGCGGCATGCCACGATCGACGATGTCCAGGGCTGGCTGAATGCACTCACCTGAATCCGGAATCGACTTGCTGCGTGGCATCGGCATGACCTCGCAACGCACCCGCGACCGAATGGCTGATCGCCTTGCCGAACAGGGCATACGCGATCCCCGGGTGCTTGAGATCATGGCACGCGAGCCGCGACACCTGTTTCTCGACGAGGCTCTGTCGCATCGTGCCTATGAAGATACCTCGCTGCCTATCGGCCATGGCCAGACCCTGTCGCAGCCATGGATCGTCGCGCGGATGACCGAGTTGGTGATCCAGGCGCAACCGTCACGCGTGCTCGAGGTGGGCACCGGCTCTGGTTACCAGACCCTGGTGCTGTCGCGCCTGGTGCCGGAACTCTGGTCGGTGGAGCGGATCAATGCCCTGCATCACCGTGCTGGTCAACGGTTGCGCCGGCTGCAGGCCCGCAATACTCGACTGCGTTTGGCCGACGGTGGGCACGGTTGGCCGGAACAGGCGCCATTCGACGTCATCCTGCTCACGGCCTGTGCCAGCGCAATGCCCGTACCCCTGCTGACTCAGCTGGCAGATGCCGGCGTGTTAATCACGCCCCTGGCCGATGCGCAGGGGCAACAATGGCTGACCCGGGTGCAACGCCGGGGCTCGGCATTCGAACCACAGCGACTGGAGCCGGTACGCTTCGTGCCGCTGCTGGAAGGAGTCATTCGGTGAAGCGTTTTCTCGGTATCTTTCTCAGGGGCGCCGGCATGGGGGCGGCCGATGCGGTTCCCGGCGTCTCGGGCGGCACCATCGCCTTCGTCACCGGTATCTACGAAGAGCTGATTCACAGCATCAAGCAGTTCGGGCCTTCCGCCTTCGGCGCCTGGCGCCGCGGCGGCCTATCGGGCCTGACGATGCATCTCAATCTGCCCTTCCTCGTGCCCCTGATGGCAGGGGTCGCCGTCAGCCTGATCAGCGTGGCGCATCTGGTGGTCTGGTTGATGGCGGACCATCCGCTGTTGCTCAACGGCTTCTTCTTCGGACTGGTGGCCGCCTCGGCGCTGGTGGTGAGCCGGCATCCCGCCGATTGGCGCTGGTGGCATATTCTGCCACTCATCGTCGGGCTCCTGATGGCGCACTGGCTCCCCTCGCTGATGCCGATCATCGGGCTGCTCGGCAGCCAGAACCTGACGCTGCTGCTGGGTGGGGCGATCGCCATCAGCGCCATGCTGCTGCCGGGTGTATCGGGTAGCTTCCTGCTGCTGACCATGGGGCTCTACGGCACCGTCATGGACGGCATCCGGGGCTTCGACGTCGGCTTGCTGAGCATTTTCGGGCTGGGCTGCCTGTTCGGTCTTTTCGTCTTCTCACGTCTGCTCTCCTGGCTGCTGCAGCATCATCACACGGCCACCCTTCAGCTGCTGGTGGGCTTCATCATCGGCTCCCTGCCGGTACTCTGGCCCTGGCGAGAGCTGGTACGCTACCAGCTGGGCCCCGAGGGACAGATGATTCCCCTGGATTACCGTTACCTGACGCCCGGTGACTACGCCCTGCTGACAGGCGAGAGCGCGCAACTCGGCGGCATCGTGGTGCTGATCCTGATAGGCTCGACGCTGGTACTCTGGTTGGGTCGCACGGGCCGGACGCAGCCGTCTGCAGGGCCCGATGACGCCTCTTCGCAAGCCCCCGATCGGGACGGTTCGCCATCCCGGTCAGAGGTCGCTCACCATGCATCTTCATCTCAACGGACAAGCTCGTCTAAACGGACAAATAAGGAGGAAGGCTCCGATGCGTAAGGTTTTGCTGATTTCCAGCCTGTCTCTGGTACTGGCCGGCTGCGCCACCGAGCAGGCTCGAGAGCCATCCGTGCAGGTCCGCGACCTGTCGGCCAGTCGTGCGGACTCGTCCTCCTCTGACTACACCGTCCAAGCCGGCGATACGCTCTACGGTATTGCCTGGCGACACAATATGGACCATCGCGACCTGGCTCAGCGCAACAGCATCGGGCCTCCCTATCGCATCGAGCCCGGCCAGCGGTTGGTATTGAACGGTGACGGCGGTCAGGCGCAGGCCTCCTCAGGCGCTGACGACGAGGCCGGCAGCGAGCAACGCGGTGTAGTTGCCACCGGCCTCGGCACGGCCGATGAATCGGACGGGGATGTCGATTGGCTGCGTCCCGACGATGATGCCATCGAGCGCAATCGCCGGCTGACAGCCAGGCCGCTGGAAGATGCCGTCGGCGACCCCGACGCCGAAGGACTGAGCGAGACCGCCATGCTGGGCGCCGCGGCGGTGAGCGGTTCCAAGGATGGTCCCGGTCCCGTCTACAATTTCGAAAGCCCCGGGGCCGATGGCTCACTCAGCGAACGTGATGTCGCCGAGCGCGAGTCTCTCGAAGCGGAGCGTGTCGCCAGCGAAGCGACCCGGGAGACCGAGAGCCAGCAGGTCGCGATGTCTGAAGCGGACGATGCCGTCCAGGAGGAGCCGGCCAGCGAGACACAAGAAGACCCGACGAACACCGCAGCAAGTCGTGAGGAACCGGCGCCGAGGCAGGCGGATGCCGGCACCTCGGTTGCCGGTGAGCCGGCCTCGGAGCAGCAGTCCGGCCGTACCTACACACCGGTCGATGAAGTGCCGTGGCAGTGGCCGGTGGAGGGCGAAGTCGTCGGTCAATTCGGCGACGGTGGAAGCATCACCGCCGGGATTGATATCGCTGGACAAAAGGGGCAACCTGTCAAGGCGGCTGGCCCGGGAATCGTGGTCTATGCAGGCAGCGGCGTCAGGGGCTACGGCAACCTGATACTGCTCAAGCATAACGATCAGTTTCTCAGCGCCTACGCCCACAACGACAGCCTGATGGTCAAGGAAAACGACGTGGTCGAGGCCGGCGAAACCATTGCAACGATGGGCAACAGTGACGCCGAGGATACTCGACTCCATTTCGAGGTTCGCAAGGACGGCCAGCCCGAAAATCCCCTTGACTTCCTTCCATCACGCTGAGATTGATAGGAGCCCTTCACCTTGCAGACTTACCTTACAGGTACAGTGGTAGACGGCAGGAAAAGCCGAGTAAGGCGCATTGAAGGTGCTTCTTTAAGTATAATTAATACAGGTGTGGCGATACAGGATGCCCGGCCTTGGGTTATACGACCGATGCACCGCTGAGTCACACCGAAAAAAATGTTTGCGCCGATCCATCCGCCAAGGGACTAGCGGCTCTTGGACGCAACCACGGGGTAGCTATTGATGAGCATGCTTGAACGGGATCTTCAGGATGTGAATCTCGACAAGATCGAAGAGGCTGATGATGACGCCATCGAAAGAGATGACGACGAACCACGGCTCGATGAGGTGGCAAGCGTCGACGAGACGGCCTTCGAGAAGGCACTGAATCGCGAGGACCGCCATCATCATAGCCTCGATGCGACCCAGATCTATCTAAACGAGATCGGCTTCTCGCCGCTCCTGACGCCGGAAGAGGAGGTCTTCTACGGTCGCCTCTCCCAACAAGGCGACCCGATGGGTCGCTCACGGATGATCGAATCCAACCTGCGCCTGGTGGTCAAGATCGCCAGGCGCTATCTCAATCGTGGCCTGACGCTGCTCGATCTGATCGAGGAGGGCAATCTGGGGCTGATACGCGCCGTCGAGAAATTTGACCCCGAACGCGGGTTTCGTTTCTCGACCTATGCCACCTGGTGGATTCGTCAGACCATCGAGCGAGCACTGATGAACCAGACGCGCACAATCCGCCTGCCGATCCATGTCGTGAAGGAACTCAATATCTATCTGCGGGCGGCACGCGAGCTGACCCAGAAGCTCGATCACGAGGCCACCGCCGAGGAAATTGCCGACTATCTCGACAAGCCGGTGAGTGCCGTCAAGAAAATGATGGGGCTCAACGAGCGCGTGTCGTCGGTGGACTATCCGATGGGCGGCGAAAGCGACAAGCCCCTGATCGATACGCTGGCCGACGACAACGATCAGGGTCCCGAATCCTGCCTGGTCGACGGCGACGTCAAGCAGCACGTCGATGACTGGCTCGCCGAGCTCACCGAAAAGCAGATGGAGGTGGTCGTGCGCCGCTTCGGCCTGCGCGGGCATGAGGCGGCAACGCTCGAACAGGTGGGCGAGGAAATCGGCCTGACGCGCGAACGGGTCAGGCAGATTCAGGTCGAGGCCTTGAAAAAGCTGCGTCGAGTCCTCGACAAGCAAGGGCTCTCGCTGGACGCGATCTTCGAATGAGCAAACGCCTGGCATGAGCCGGCCGCTGATCGCCGATATCGATCTCGACGCTCTGCGGCACAATTACCGCCTCGCTCGAGGCCTCGCGCCTCACAGTCGAACCCTCGCCGTGCTCAAGGCCGATGGCTATGGGCACGGCGCCATTGCCTGTGCTCGTGCCCTAGCTGGGCTGGCTCCGGCCTTTGCCGTGGCCAGTCTGGAGGAGGCCGAGAGCCTGCGTGCGGCGGGCATCGCCACCCCCATTGTGCTGATGGAGGGCATCTTCGAGGCGGTCGAGCTCGGCGACGTTGAGGCGCTGAACTTGTGGATGGTCGTGCACAGCGACTGGCAACTCGAGGCGCTGCTCGCCCGTCGTCTCGCTCGTCCGATTCCGGTCTGGCTCAAGGTCGATTCCGGCATGCACCGCCTCGGCTTTACCCCCGAGCGTGCCGAAACGGTGTGGGAACGGCTGGCCGCATCGCCGGAGCAAGCGTGCGATCTGCACCTCATGAGCCATTTCGCCACCGCTGACGCCATGGACCCCGGCGTCTTCCAGCAGCAGATGGCCGTGCTGAGCGCGCTGGCCAAGCGGCTCGATGCACCGCTGTGCCTGGCCAACTCGCCGGCGACGCTGGCCTGGCCCCAGGCCTACGGTGCCTGGAATCGCCCGGGCGTTATGCTCTACGGCAGCGACCCCTTGGAGGCGTCCAGCGAGACGAGCCGCCAGTTGCGCCCGGTGATGACCCTGCGCTCGGCGATCATCGCCGTGCAGACGCTCGCCACCGGTGAGCCAGTGGGCTATGGCGGGCGATGGAGGGCCCCGCGTCCCTCGCGAATCGCGGTGGTGGCCGGTGGCTATGGCGATGGCTACGACCGGCACGCCGCAGACGGTTCGCCAGTGCTGGTGGCAGGCCGGCGCGCGGCCCTCGCCGGCAAGGTGTCGATGGACATGCTCACGGTCGATATCACGGACATTCCGGACGCTGATATCGGCAGCGAGGTAGTGTTGTGGGGGCGTGCCACGACGGGTGAATTTCTCTCCGTCGACGAGGTGGCCCGCCACTGCGATACCATCAGCTACACCCTGCTCACCGGAGTGCTGCCACGGGTGCCGAGGCGCTATCATGGCGGCGCTGACTAAGCGCTTACTCTTTTACGTTTCCAATGAACGTCACCAACGTCACGGGCCAGGGCATGCCACGTAAAGACCGACCCCCTTCGTTTTCCCATCCCTGCTACTGGTCCACCTGGCTGGCCATCGGCGCGATGCATGTCGCCGCCTGGCTGCCCTGGCGGCTCAAGCTGTGGATCGGCACGCTCATCGGTAGCCTGGCCCGGCGTTTCGCCGGGCGACGGCGGCGCATCACCGAGACCAACATCCGGCTGTGTTTTCCCGAGCTGAGCGAGGCGCAGCAGCAGGCGTTGGTCAAGGACACCTTTCGGGCCAACGGCATCGGCATCCTCGAGACGGCCACAGCCTGGTGTCGCGACCCTGAACATCTTCGTCATCGGGTGACCTTCAAGGGACAGGCACACATGGAACGTCTGCAGCGCCAAGGGCAGGGCGCGCTGATCCTGGGCATGCACTTCTCGACCCTCGACCTTGGGGCGGCACTGCATTCGCTGTTCTTCTCCGCGGATGCGGTCTACCGCCCCCACAACAACCCGCTCTTCGACCGCTTCATGGGTCGCGCCCGTCAAGATTACTTCGATGCCACCCTGGATCGTTTCGATCTGCGCGGGGTGGTCAGGCGGATCAAGGCCGGGCACTGCGTCTGGTATTCGCCGGACCAGGACTTCGGTCGCGATGCCAGCGTCTTCGCGCCTTTCTTCGGTATTCAGGCAGCTTCGGTCAGGATGACGGCGCGCATAGCGCGGATGACCGGAGCGCCGGTGATTCCGCTGATCTTTCATCGCAACCCCGATGATCGCACCTACACAATGGAGTATCTGCCGCCCCTGGAGGACTTTCCCAGTGGCGACGAGGTGGCCGATGCCACCCGCATCAACGCCATCATCGAAGCGGCCATCCGCAAGCATCCCGAGCAATACCTCTGGCTGCATCGACGCTTCAAGACCCGCCCCAAAGGCGAGCCGCGGTTCTATTCTCGATAGCCGAGGTGGTCGGGAAGCTCAAGGCGATGCTCGCCGCTGTTGAGGCGCGCGCTGATGAAGTCGCGATCCAGCCGGTGGTCGGCGGCGTCGGCCAGCGCGCCGATGACCCGCTCGGCATAGGCCTGCAGCAACCTTCGCTCCGCGCCTTCGGCATACAGGGAGAGGCTCTTCAACGCTTTGAGCAGGCTCAGGCCGATGGTCACGTCGTCGTGGCCGTAGTGGAGAATCGGCGTGAAAACCCGGTAGATCAGGCTCTCGAAGCTTTCCGCCGGCCAGGTGACGCGCAACCGGTTGTGTTCATCCACCAGGGCGTTACAGGGGTCGAAATCCAGCCGGCGCCGCAGCAGGTCGGTCAGCTGATTGACGCACAGGCGCGCGGTGCCCGGGTCGTTGATGCCGGGCGATAGCGCCTTGACGGCCATTTCCATCAGCTGCGTCAGGCCGTGTACATGCATGTCCTCGATCGATTCGCCCTCGCCATACAGCATATTTGCCAGCACTTCGTCGACCCACTCGCTATCAAGCCCGGAAGGCGCATCGACATACAGCAACGGGAAGTCGTCCAGCGTGAAATCCCCCGGGGAGAAATTCAAATAAATGACACCCTCAATGTTGGCGGCAAGCTCGGCAAGCTTGGCAAAGTTGGCGTTCTGGATGAAGCCTGTCTGGCGCGAGCGAATCTCGGTACGATGGCACGACGTGGGTGCCGCCGGAGGTATAGTGGCAGCCACCCGCATGTAGCGAGGCGATTGCTGACGATGCTTCAGGCTGGCCAGCGAATGGCTCGTTGCCAGATGCAGGCCTGCGACTACCGAGTTGACCTGCACCGTCTGGGAGGCCTTGTGAATGAAGTAGACGAACAGGGCGAGGCAGTGGATGACCATGACCACCCCCAGATAGGCCGCAAGCGAGCGCCATGTATCGGGAGTGACAGTGTTATCCGGCACCATCAGGAGCATCAGGATGAACAGGATGGTGCCCAGATAGTTGCCCAGCACCCATTGATGATGGCGCTCGGTCACCAGGCCAAAGACCAGCTTGTGAGAAAACTGGCCGCCGGCCTGTGACAGCACCGACATCACCATCGAAAAGCTGAACACCACCAGCGATATCATGCCGGCGATCAATGTCGAGAGCAGGGTGCGCAGGGTGTCGGTGTCGTTGAAGCGCACGAACTCAAGCCAGCCGGGCATTGAGATGAGTCCTTCATGCGGCACTACCGCGAGCAATCCGACCAGGAAATAGCCCAGCGCCAGGAGGCTGGGCAGGTAGGCGATACTCTGGCGAAACGCCTTGGTGACCTGCAGGGGGTATTGGAGCAGAGCGATCATCGACACATCCTTGCACGCCAGCACGAACGAATAGTGCGAGCCGGCTGGGCTAATGGAGCAAGCGCATAGGAGTAAATAGTATAAGTAGTTAGTACAAACAGAAGCCCCGCCTTAAACAGACGGGGCTTCTGTGCAAGCATGGCCAGCAAGGTATCAGGCGTCAATACGCTTGTACTTCATGCGGTGCGGGGTGTCATTACCGACGCGCTTGCGATGATCGGCCTCGTATTCGGTGTAATTGCCCTCGAAGAACTCCACCTGCGACTCGCCCTCGAAGGCGAGAATGTGCGTGGCGATGCGGTCGAGGAACCAGCGGTCGTGGGAGATCACCATGGCGCAACCGGGGAAGGCCAGCAGGGCCTCCTCGAGGGCACGCAGGGTTTCGATATCCAGGTCGTTCGACGGCTCGTCGAGCAGCAGCACGTTGGCGCCCTGCTTGAGGGTCTGGGCCAGCTGCAAGCGGCCGCGCTCGCCGCCCGAGAGCTCAGAAAGGCGCTTCTGTTGATCGTTGCCCTTGAAGTTGAAGCGACCCACATAGGCCCGCGACGATACCTCGTAGCCATTGATGTTGAGAATATCCTGACCGTCGGACACCGCTTCCCACACCGTCTGCTTGTTGTCCAGCGCGTCGCGCAGCTGCTCAACATAGGCGATCTCGACCGTATCGCCGAGAACCACCTCGCCGGCATCGGGCTGTTCCTGGCCGGTGATCAGTTTGAACAGCGTCGACTTGCCGGCGCCGTTACCACCGACGATGCCGACGAGAGCGCCCTTGGGAATGCTGAACGACAGGTTCTCGTAGAGCAGCTGGCCATCGAAGGCCTTGGCCACGTCGTGAAACTCGATGACCTTGTCGCCCAGGCGCGGGCCGGGCGGAATGTAGATCTCGTTGGTCTCGTTACGCTTCTGGAAATCGCCGGACTGCATCTCCTCGAAGCGGTTGAGGCGTGCCTTGCTCTTGGCCTGTCGACCCTTGGCATTGCTGCGCACCCACTCGAGCTCCTGCTTGATCGCCTTGTTCTTGGAGGCCTCCTGCTTGGCTTCCTTCTCGAGGCGTTTTTCCTTTGCCTCGAGCCACTGGGAATAGTTGCCCTCGAAGGGAATCCCCTGGCCGCGGTCCAGCTCGAGGATCCAGCCCGCCACGTTGTCGAGAAAGTAGCGGTCGTGGGTGACGGCCACCACGGTACCCGAGTAGTCGTGCAGGAAGCGTTCCAGCCACGCGACTGATTCAGCGTCCAGATGATTGGTGGGCTCGTCGAGCAGCAACATGTCCGGGTTGGAAAGCAGCAGGCGGCACAGGGCCACGCGGCGCCGCTCGCCACCGGACAGGTTGCCGACACGGGCTTCCCAGGGCGGCAGGCGCAATGCTTCGGCGGCGACCTCCAGCTTGCGCTCGAGATTATGGGCGTCGGATGCCTCGATGAGGTTCTCGAGCTTGGCCTGTTCGGCGGCCAGGGCGTCGAAGTCGGCATCCGGCTCGGCATAGGCGGCATAGACGGCATCGAGCTTCTCCTGAGCCCGCTTTATCTCGCCCAGTGCCTCCTCGACTGACTCGCGCACGTTCTTTTCGTCGTCGAGTTCTGGCTCCTGGGGCAGGTAGCCGATGTTGAGACCCGGCATGGGACGGGCTTCGCCCTCGATCTCGGTGTCGACGCCGGCCATGATGCGCAGCAGCGTCGATTTACCGGAGCCGTTCAAGCCCAGCACGCCGATCTTGGCGCCCGGAAAGAAGGACAGCGAGATATCCTTGAGGATATGTTTCTTGGGGGGCACGACCTTGCCCACCCGATTCATGGTGTAGACGTATTGCGCCATGGAATGCCACTTGGTTGGAGGATGTCAGTGGCCATGATGATAGTGGCCGGACCGTGGAAAGGCTAGCCTCATCGCGGCCGGCCACAGGAGAGTCGCGCCAATTCAGCGCGATGCCGGTGGTGCCTCGCCCGGCTTTTGCCTTGCCAGCCGCCTTGCCTACTCTTCGAGACGCCAGTCATCCTCGATGGCGCGCCGCAGGCGGCGGTCTTCCAGCAAAGCTTCGACACGCCGTCGCGCGCGCAGGGTATCGGCTCTGCTGCTGGGGCGTGAGCGACCATAATCGTCGTCGTTCATCGCATCGTGGGTGTCCAACTCGTCATCCAGCAATTCATTGACCAAGATACTGCGGCTCATTCGATGCCCTCCTTCATGTCCCATTCATATTCGTCCCAGCACATTCGTATCGCTTCTTGTCCGAATGCCGGGACATGAAGCGTCATCGGGCAACTGACGTTGCCTGCTGGCTATATATAGCGAGATGAAGGGGAGGGCAAGACCTTGCGGCAATTTTTTTCGTGTCGCTTTTGTTATCGCCTTGCTTTTATCAGCCTTGCTTTTTATTGCATTGCTGACTTGGGTGCTTCACTCAATACCATGGTCCTTCTTGAGACGCTCAAGTTCCATTTGGGCCTCGACGCGTTCGGTCACATCCTTCTGCACCCCGATGTAATAGGTAAGGTTGTCGTCTTCGTCGAACACGGGCGTGATCGAAAGCTCGTTGTAGAACAGGGTGCCGTCCTTGCGATAGTTGCGCAGCACCTCGCGACAGGCACGCCCCTCGGCAAGTGCCTTACGGATGGTCGTCAGCCCCGGCTGGTCGCGGTCCTCGTTCTGCAGGAAACGGCAGTCGCGATAGAGAATCTCGTCGGTGCTATAGCCGGTCAGGCGTTCGAAGCCCTTGTTCACATAGATCAGGATGTTTTCGTCGCCCTCCTGCTCGGCAACCACGATGCCGTCTTCCGAGGCGTCGATGACACGTTCCAGTAGTTCCGGGCTGATCAAGGGGGATCGTTTCATTCTGGACGTTCCATTCTGGGCATTCCTGTCGCGAATCCTGTTCTGGTCGCCAGGGATGACGACATCAGCACATACCAGTGTCTTACCACATCATGGCGAGGCGCGGGCGGGATTTCAACGCGTAAGGCCCAACGCGCCTATTCCACTTCGTCGAGACGCTGGGCACTCACCGCTGCGGCCAGCGCCATGATCGCCAGCAATACCAGCAGTGCCGCGGGTCCCAGCCACTGAGCCAGTGCCCCGACGACACCGCCCAACACCAGCATCAGCACGCCGGTGAAGGTATTGGACAGTGCCACGTAGAGCGCCCGGTTGTCGCTGCCTGCCATGTCGACGACATAGGTCTTGCGGCCGAGGCGAGCGCCGGTGTGCACGATCACCAACAAGGCATAGACCAGGGCGTATGGCACCACCGTTTCACTCCAGGCGCCCGGTAACCAGGCGACGGCCGCCCCGAGCAAACAGCAGACCGCCGCCCCCAGGCCGGCATCGCGCATGACGACCCGGCTGGAAGCATCGGCACGCTTGCCCCAGAGTGGGCTAGCCAGCATCCCGGCAAGCCCTGACACCACGATCAGGAGGCCCAGCCCACCGAGTTCGGCACCGCTCTGCCGCTGGCCGAGCAGGGCCACGTAGGGTAGGGCGAGCGCGCTTGAGAGCAGCAGGCCGCGCGCGACATTGAAGTGCCGGAAGGTGCGGTCGTCGCGCAGCAGGCGCAGTCCCAGCATCAGGCTGTCACGAACATTCTCGCCGCCCTCCACGGCGCCCGGTGTCTCGTGGATGCGCGCCGCGCACAGGGCATTCAGCGTCCAGCCCGCGGCCGCCACGCCCAGCAGCACGGCAAGCGCGAACTCGCCCGGGCGCTCGTCGAACAGCATCAGCACGGCACCGGCCAGCAGCGTCATCGCACCGGCCACGCTGCCACTCCAGCCCATGAGGTTGCCGCGGCGCTGCTTGGCGATCGTCTTGCCCATCACGTCCTTGGTGGCGATCGATGACAGTCCCCGGGCCAGCGACAGCATGACCAGCGCTAACAACACCAGCGCGCCGCCGAGCCCGCCCTGGCCGATCAGCGCCAGCAGGGCAAGGGCGACCGCAGCCAGGGCCTGCAAGGCGCCACCGACGACCCAGACCCACTTGCGCCGCGGTTTCAGGCGGATGAAGCCTGCCACGAACAGTTGCGGCAGCAGCGCGCCGGACTCACGGATCGGCACCAGCAGCCCGACCATCCATAGCGGCGCGCCGATTACCCCCAGCAGCCAGGGCAGGACCAGCCTGGCGCTGGAAAGCTCGTCGGCCAGCTTGTTGCCCAGCGACGCCAGCAGGTGGAGAAAGAAATGGCGGGGCTGCTCCTCGCAGGCTTCATCGGGGATATCCCGGCACATCCGGCTGTCCTCGTCGCCGGTAAGCCACTCATAGAGGCGTGTCTGACTGATCGGGGGTGAGGCCATCGGCGGGTCCTGGCTGCTATCATCGGTCAACGATTGTTTTAGCTCGCCCATTGTCACGACACGGAGGTTGCCATGTCACGCATCCGTATTCACTACTGTACGCAGTGCCAGTGGCTGCTGCGCAGCGCCTGGTACGCTCAGGAGCTGCTGTCCACCTTCGGTGAACTGCTCGATGACGTCGCCCTGGTGCCCTCCCACGGCGGCACCTTCGAGATCTTCTACGACGACGAGTCGCTCTGGGAGCGCAAGCGCGACGGCGGCTTCCCCGACATCAAGCCTCTCAAACAGGCGGTGCGCGACCGTCTCGACCCATCGCGTGATCTGGGGCATGTCGATCGATGAGCCTGGGTCTCGCCGATCAGGACCGTCAGGCGATGCTCTATGGCCTGGGCGCAGTGGCGCTCTGGTCGACGGTGGCCACCGCCTTCAAGGTGGCGTTGGGCTACATGAGTCCGCTGGAGTTGATGTGGCTGGCATCGCTGGTGTCCTGGGCCCTGATGGGCGTGCTAGTGGCGCGCCAGGGGCGGCTGCGTGAGGCGCTGAGCGGGGGCTGGCGCACGGCCGCCTGGGCCGGACTGATGAACCCGGTGGCCTACTATCTCGTGCTGTTCGCTGCCTATGACCGGCTGCCCGGCCAGGAGGCGATGGCGCTCAACTACACCTGGGCGCTGGCCATGGCCTTTCTCGCCGTGCCGCTGCTCGGCCAGCGGCTCACACGCATGGACGTGCTGGCCGGCCTGGTCGCCTACGCCGGGGTCTGGGTGATCGCCACGCGCGGCCAGGTGTTCGATGTGGCCTTCGCCGACCCGTTGGGCGTGGCCTGCGCGCTGGCCTCGACGCTGCTCTGGGCGCTCTATTGGCTGCTCAACGCGCGCGACCATCGCTCGCCACTGGTCGCCCAGTGGCAGAACTTCAGCGTCGGGGTGCCGGTGCTCACGGTGTTGTTGCTGGTCGGCCCGGGCCTGCAATGGCATGGCGGGCTGGCCTTCGGTGCGGGTATCTACGTGGGACTGTTCGAGATGGGCATCGCCTTCGTGCTCTGGCAGCTGGCGGTCCATAAGGTGTCGCGCACCGCCAAGGTATCGAACCTGATCTTCCTCTCGCCGCCAGTGTCGTTGCTGCTGCTGTACTTGGTGGTCGGCGAGCCGATCCTGCCCTCGACCCTGATCGGGCTGGTGCTGATCCTCGGCGGACTGGGGCTCCAGCAGTGGCAGAAAAGTCCGGCACTAGCCGTTCAGGAGAGCAGCTGATACTCGAACAGCAGCTGCTTGAAGTCCTGACGCTGATGAGCGAAGAGGTAGACCGATACCTGACCCTGCTCGGGCCAATAACGATAGATGACGCGATAGTTATCGATAAGAAGTTCGCGAAAGTGACTGATGCCCAGTTCCAGCGCGAGACGGGAGGCCGGAAAGGCCTCCGGCCTTTGCGTTAGTCGTTCCAGGCTGGTGGCGATCAAGCCCATGGCAATGACTTCGACCTGGCTCACGGGAAGCTCGAGTCGATCAAGTAGGAAGTTCTCGCAGGCTTCAAGGGAGGCCGTCGCCGTATCCTCGAATACCACATGCCAGTCTGGCGTCACTCCGAATCTCCTCGCCTGGCGGCATGACGCGCTTTTACGCGTTCCATGAACTCCTCGGCGGTCATGGTCTTGCCTTCCTCGCGGCTTTTCTCGCCCAGGCTCAACAGCTTGAGCAGGGCGATGGCCTGCTCGCGACGCTCGTGGGCGGCATAGGATTCCACCACGTAGGTAGGCTTGCCCTTCTGGGTGATGACTAATGGCTCCTCGACGTCCAGCGTCGCGGCGTTCTGTTTCAAGTAGCTGATGGTTTCGGTGCGCATGGCGCGTGCCCCACTGTTGGGTATCCAATGGTCCGAATATAGACTAGGAATGGACCGCTCGCTACTCGGCCGCCTTTTCGGCGATATCGATGCCATTGCGTTCCAGCAGCGGTTCGAGCACCGGCCAGACGTTATCGAGGATGATCGGCTGCGCCTCGGCGGTGGGGTGGATGCCGTCGTCCTGCATCAGCTCTTCGACCAGCGCGATGTCTTCCAGCAGGAAGGGCAGCAGCGGGAGATCGTAGTCGTCGGCCAGCCGAGCGAAGACGTCGGCAAAGGCATTGCGATAGGCTTGACCGTAGTTGGGGGGAATATCGATGCCGAGCAGCACCACCTCGGCATCAACCGCCAGGCTCGCCTCGATCATGCGGCGCATGTTGGCCTCGAACTGGGTCGGGGGCAGGCCGCGCAGGCCGTCGTTGCCGCCGAGCTCGATTAGAACGATGTCCGGCTCGTGCTGTCCGAGCAATTCGGGAAGGCGACTCGCGCCGCCGCTGCTGGTTTCGCCGCTGATGCTGGCATTGACCACCTCGGCCGTGGTGTCCAGGCGCGCCTCGAGCCGCCTGACCCAGCCCGCCTCCTGCTCGATGCCATAGGCGGCGCTCAGGCTGTCGCCCATGATCAGGATCACCGGGTGCGACTCGGCGATCGCCGGGACCGCGACCAGTGCCAGCACCACCACCAGCCACCGGACCGTCACTCGTGTCACCGCCGCGCCAACCAGACCTACAGGGAATGCTCTCACCATGACCAATGCCTCTCGAACGGATGTCACGCCGATTCTACACGCCGACCATCTCGACAAGGAGGTGGACAGCGGCGAACGGCGACTCACCATTCTGAGTGATCTCAGGCTCACGGTGTTCCCCGGCGAGAGCGTGGCCATCCTCGGCCAGAGCGGGGCGGGCAAGTCGACCCTGCTAGGGCTGCTGGCCGGGCTCGATGCGCCGACACGCGGCGAATTGTCGCTGTTCGGCCAGTCGCTGGCGGCGCTGGACGAAGACGGCCGGGCGCGGCTGCGCGCCGGCCGGGTCGGGTTCGTGTTCCAGAACTTCCAGCTGCTGCCGACCCTGACCGCGCTTGAGAACGTGCTACTGCCGCTAGAGCTCTCGCCCCAGCCCGACGCCGAACAGCGCGCCCGCGATTGGCTGACCCGCGTGGGGCTCGGCGAGCGGCTCAACCATCTGCCCAAGCAGCTCTCCGGCGGTGAGCAGCAGCGCGTCGCGCTGGCTCGTGCCTTCGTCACCGGTGCCGAGCTGGTGTTCGCCGACGAGCCCACCGGCAACCTCGACCCCGCTACCGGCGAGCGCATCATCGAGGCGCTGTTCGATCTTAACCACCAGGCGGGCACCACCCTGGTGCTGGTGACCCACGATCATGCCCTGGCCAGGCGCTGCGATCGTTGCCTGCATCTCGAAGGTGGCCGGCTGGTCGAGCGGATGCCCGAGGGTGTCAGCGCATGAGCCAACCGACCCGGATGGCCACAGGCTCGCGAATGCTGCGCCTCTCGGCCCGCGGGCTGATTCGCGACCTGCGCGCCCCCGACGTGCGTGCGCTGTTCATGGCGCTGGCGCTGGCGGTGGCCGCCTCGACGATGATCGGCTTCTTTCTCGACCGCCTCGACCGAGGCCTGACCCGCCAGGCCGGACAGCTGCTCGGCGGCGACCTGGTGCTGGAGCAGAGCCGCCCGTTCGACCCCGAGCTGCGGCGCACCCTCGAGGAGGCCGGCCTAACGCTCAGCGACCAGGTCGACATGGTCTCGATGATCCGCCACGACCAGGCCTTCCAGCCCGCGAGCCTCAAGGTCGTCGACAGCGTCTACCCGCATTACGGCCGGAACCGCGTCGACCTTGGCGAGGGCGTCGAGCCACTCGCCCACGGGCCGTCGCCGGGCGAGGTCTGGCTGGCGCCGCGCTTGGCGTTGTTGCTCGAGGTAGAGGTCGGCGATAGCGTCCAGGTCGGTCAGACGGAGCTCGAGGTTGGCGGGCTGATCGAGCGCGAGGCCGACCAGTCCGCCGGCTTTGGCAGCTTCAATCCCCGGCTGATGATGCACATCGACGACATGGACGCCACCGACCTCATTCAGGAGGGCTCGCGGGTCGAGTTCGAGCTGCTGGCCGCCGGCTCGGCGGAGGCGGTGGAGAGCGTGGCGCCGCTGGTCGAGCGGCTGCGCCGTGAGGGAGTGGAAGTCCAGGACGTGACGCGCGACCGACCTCAGCTCGGCTCTGCGCTGGAGCGCGCCGAGAAGTACTTGAGCCTCGCCGGGCTCGCAGCGGTGCTGCTGGCCGGGGTCGCGGTGGCCATGGCGACAAGGCGCTACGTGGATCGCCACCTGGATACCGCGGCACTGATGCGCTGTTTCGGTGCCACCCAGG
This sequence comes from Halomonas jincaotanensis, assembly GCF_018448785.1. Lineage (GTDB taxonomy): Bacteria > Pseudomonadota > Gammaproteobacteria > Pseudomonadales > Halomonadaceae > Halomonas > Halomonas jincaotanensis. The sequence continues at coordinate 282,367 of NZ_JAHCLU010000003.1, forward strand.
CCGAGCTGGTCCGGCTGTTCTCGCTGCAACTGCTGTGGCTGGCGCTAGCCGCCTCGGCGGTGGGCGCGGTGCTGGGGTTGATCGGCCAGGCCGCGCTACTGCAGCTGCTTTCTACCTTCCTGTCGCTGGAGCTGCCGCCCCCGGGGTTTCTCCCGCTGCTGATGGGTGTATTTACCGCCCTGGCGGTGCTGGTGGGCTTCGCCGGCCCCACGCTGTTGCGGCTGAAGAAGGTCAGCGCCCTCAAGGTGCTGCGCCGCGAACTCGACCCACTGCCGGCCTCGGCCTGGCTGGTGCTGGCCATGGCGAGCCTGGTGTTCGGCGGCCTGCTGTGGCTCTACTCCGGCGATCTGTGGCTTTCGGTCGGGCTGCTGGTCGGCGGCCTGGTGATGCTGGGCGTGCTCTGGGGGCTCGGCAGCCTGTTGCTGAGCGGTGTGCTGCGGCTCGCCTCCGCCTTGCCGCGTCGCGGCGGGCAGGATGGCGGACTGGCACAGGCGTTGCGCCTGGGCGGCCAGCAGCTGGCCCGTCGGCGCAGTGCCAGCCTCGGCCAGCTGCTGGCGTTTTCGGTGACCTTCTTCGCCATGGCGATGATCGTCATGGTGCGTGGCGACCTGCTCAGCACCTGGCAGGACCAGCTGCCTGAAGATACCCCCAACTACTTCGCCATCAACATCCAGCCCGCCGAGCGCGAGGCGTTCGCCGAGGTGCTCGAAGGCGCAGCCGATGCCCGTAGTGCCCTTTACCCGATGGTGCGCGGGCGGATCACCGCCATCAACGACCAGGAACCCCGCGAGGCGGTGCCGGCGGAATCGCGCGGCGACAATGCCCTGCGTCGCGAGCTCAACCTGACCTGGCAGGACACCCTGCCGGAAGGCAATCGTCTGGTGGCGGGGGAGTGGTTCGACGAGCGGGAGGAAGGCGCCGGCTGGTACAGCGAGGTGCAGGCCGAGGCCAGCGTCGAGCGGGTGCCGATCTCCATGGAGGATGGCCTGGCCGAGCGTTTCGGCCTGGCGCTTGGCGACACCCTGACCTTCACCATCGGCAGCGCCGAGGTGGTCGGCGAACTGACCAGCCTGCGCAGCCTGAACTGGGACAGCTTTCGCCCCAACTTCTACGTGATCTTCCCGCCGGGCGTGCTGGAGCGCTTCGGCCACAGCTATATCACCGCCTTCCATCTGCAAGACGGCGAGAGCGAGACCCAGCGGCGGCTGGTGCAGGAGTTCCCCGGCGTCTCGCTGCTCAATGTCGATGCCATCCTCGGCCAGGTCCGCGACGTGCTCACCCAGGTGACGCGGGCCGTGGAGTTGGTGCTCGGCTTCGTGCTGCTGGCCGGGGTCAGCGTGCTCTATGCCGCCCTGACCGCAAGCCGGCCGGTACGTGCCCACGAGAGCGGCCTGTTGCGGGTGTTCGGGGCCGGCAATCGGCTGCTGTCGCGCGTTCAGGGAGCCGAGTTCGCCATTCTCGGCCTCGCCAGCGGCCTGATGGGCGCGCTGCTCGCGGAGCTTGCCGCGGCGGGCATTTACATAGTCTGGCTCGATCTGGTGCCGCGTGTGCACTGGGGCATGTGGCTGACGCTGCCGCTGTTCGGGGCGCTGCTGATCGGCGCCATCGGCCAGCTGCTGTCGCGGGGGCTGCGCCGCCAGGCCCCGGCAGCGAGCCTCGGCCTGCTGGGCGAGGCCTGAAGCGCAGCCATGCAGACGGATACCCTGCGCTATCGGCTGATGGATGCCCAACTCGCCCTGGCCCGAGACAGGGAGCGGGCGGTGATCCTGCTGCTGACTGGCCATGCGGCGACCCACAAGGGGCAGGTGGTCAATCGGCTCAACCACTGGCTGGAGAACCGCTATACCGAGGTGCACGCCCTGGGTCCGAGTAGCGAGGAGCAGTTGCGTCCCTACTGGTGGCGCTACTGGCGGCGAATTCCCGATCGCGGCCGCATCGGCATCTTCATCCACGGCTGGTATGGCGATGCGCTGTTCGCCCGCGCCGAGCGTAGGCTCTCGCCGGGTGCCTTTCGGGACCGCCTTGAGCAGATCCGCAACTTCGAGGCCGAGCTGGCCGCCGAGGGAGTGGTGCTGCTCAAGCTGTGGACCGATATCGGCCGCCGAGAGCAGCGTCGCTACCTGGTCGAGCTGCAGCGGGACCCGGCTCGCGCCTGGCAGGTCGGCCCCAGCGAATGGCAGCGCCACGCGCAGCATGCCCCCATCGAGGCGATCGGCAGGACACTGCGCCGTAGGACCGAGGCGCCCCATGCCCCCTGGCAGCGGTTGCCCTTCCGCGAAACGGGGGAGCAACTGCCGCAGGTGGCCCGCGCCCTGCTGGCGGTGATAGAGGCTCCGCCCGAGTCGCCGGTATCGCAACTGGCGACTCGCGCGGGTGAGGCGCCTGGGGTTCCCTCGCTGCGTCGCGTCGATGCCGCAGTCGAGGAGCGCCTCGACAAGGCGGCCTACTATGAGCGCCTGGCCCTCGAGCAGGCCCGCCTGGCAAACAACGCCCGCGAGATTGCGCGGCGCCGCATCCCGGTGGTGATTGCCCTCGAGGGGCATGATGCGGCGGGGAAGGGCGGCAGCATCCACCGGCTCACCGCGGCTCTGGATGCCCGCCAGTACCGCGTGCACCGCATCGCTGCCCCCAGTGACGAGGAACTGGCGCTGCCCTGGGCCTGGCGCTTCTGGCGTCGTCTGCCCGCCGACGGGCGCATCGCCATCTTTGACCGCTCCTGGTACGGGCGGGTGCTGGTGGAGCGAGTCGAGGGACTGGCCAGCGAGGCGCAGTGGCAGCGTGCCTATGGCGAGATCCGCCACTTCGAGCAGCAGCTCCTGGAGCACGGCAGTGTGCTGATCAAGCTGTTCCTCTCTATCGACAAGGACGAGCAGCTCAGGCGCTTCGAGGCCCGGGCCGCCATTCCCCACAAGCGCCACAAGCTCACCGACGAGGACTGGCGCAACCGTGAGCGCTGGGATGATTACCAGCAGGCCATCGACGAGATGTTTGTGCGCACCCACGCCCCCGGGGCAGAGTGGTTGCTGGTTGCCTGCGACGACAAGCGCCATGCCCGGCTGGCGGTGCTGGAAGGCGTCAACGAGCGGCTCGAGGCGCGCCTCGCCTGGGCCAATTGAGATAGGCTGTCTGGGTGGGGCTATCTCCCATCAGGCCCTCTTCCTCGATCACAACGGAGGTAATCCATGTCTTTCCCCATTCGCACCGCTGGGCTGTTCGCCTTGCCCCTGAGCCTCGCTTTTGGCTTTGGCATAGCTACGCCGGCGCTGGCCGATGCCCAGCGCCTGGAAGCCGATCTGCGGGCGCTATTTGCCGATCGTGGCGAGCTCGAGATCGGCGATGTCTCCGAGGCGGCGGTGCGCGATCGTATCAGCGCCGAGGCGATCCGCTTCGAAAGCGAATCGGGGGAGCGCCTGCTGCTGGAACGCTACGAAGTGCGCGGCAACTACGATAGCCCCGATTCGGTGCATCTCGAGGGCCTGAGCGTGCTCGACGAACTGACGCAGCTGCCGTTGCTCGAGGCCGAGCGCATCGTCATGGAGCAGCCCTCCCGGGCGGTGTTCCCCTTCCACGAGTCGCTGCATTCGGACGAGGTGTCCGTCGGTGAGCTGCAGGTCGACAACCTCTCGGCCGACATGAGCACCGAGGCCGCGCGGCGCTATCTGGATGACGGTCTCGACGCCCAGGGCAGCGGCCGGCTCGAGATCGAAAGCCTGCATGGCGTTGAGCTGACCCCCTCGACCATCGGTCGCCTGGAACTCAGCGGCATCGCCGGCCATGGCGATGGGGGCGATGGGCTCGGCACGGGGCGCTTCACGGTCGCAAGCCTGGTGATGGAAGGCCTCGCTGGACTGGATCAGGAGGGCGAGGAGCGCTTCGAAAGCCTTGAGCTGCGCGAGCTCGATGTTGAGTCCGACCACCTGGTCGCCAGCCTCGAACGGCTGCTGGCAGATGGTAGCGTCGCCCAGGGCGGCGAGATGCGCCTCGATGCCTTGGCGCTGGATCTGGCCCGCATGATCGAGCTTGCACCGGCCGAGGAGCGCACTCGGTTGCGCATGGTCAGTAACGTGTTGACCGATGGCAGCGGCGAGCTGTTGATGGACGCCCTCTTCTCTGGCCACTGGGAAACCGACAACGGCGAGACGCTCCTGCTCAGCGACAGCCACATCGATGTCGACAACGCCTTCCGCTGGAATCTGGACGTGGACCTGCCGGTCAGGCTGCCCGAAGGCGTCGAGCCCGAGCGCTACCTTGCCGGCATCGAGGGTCTCGACGATCTGGAGGGCCTGACGATCCTCGGTGGGGAGATTACCAACGTGCTGTCCAACCAGGGGCTGTTCGGCCGCCTGGCGCCGATCATGGCCGCCACCCAGGGCGTGAGCGAGGCCGACTTTATCGCCCAGGCACGCACCCAGGCCCAGGGGTTCGGCATGATGCTCGGCCCGGAGATCGGTGCGGTGCTGACCGGCCTGGTGGACATGATGGATGGGCGCGCCAGCGAGCTCGAGATTCGTCTCACGCTGCCCCCGGACAGCGAGATCGACGCGCTTTCCGCCGACCCCCTGGGGCTGCCGAGCAAGCTTTCCATGCAGGTCGAGACACGCTGATCAAGTAGATTGAGTGGCGCTGACGCTTGGGCCGACGACGGGCACGGCAATGTTTCAGTCTTACTGAACCCTGCATGAGAAACGATGCAGGTGTACGTGATGGCCTTTCATGTGAAAGGCGCCAGGGGCTGGGGTATCATTCAGGCCTCAGATTTCTTTCGTGATGCGAGGTTACCCGCCGATGTTCAGCCGTGACATGCAGATTGCCGGTTTCGATGATGTCCTGTTCGATGCGATGCAAAAGGAGGTCACGCGTCAGGAAGCGCACATCGAGCTGATCGCCTCCGAGAACTACGCCAGCCCCCGCGTGCTTGAAGCTCAGGGCAGCCAACTGACCAACAAGTACGCGGAAGGCTACCCCGGCAAGCGGTATTACGGTGGCTGCGAGTTCGTCGATGTGGTCGAGCAACTGGCCATCGACTACGCCAAGCAGCTGTTTGGCGCCAGCTACGCCAACGTCCAGCCGCACTCGGGCTCCCAGGCGAACTCGGCGGTTTTCCAGGCGCTGATCAAGCCGGGCGACACCATTCTCGGCATGAGCCTGGATGCCGGCGGCCACCTGACCCACGGCGCCAAGCCCAACTTCTCCGGCAAGCACTACCACGCCGTACAGTATGGCATCGACGATCGCGGCCACATCGATTACGACGAGGTGGCACGCCTCGCCCGCGAGCACCACCCAAAGATGATCATTGCCGGCTTCTCGGCCTATTCACAAATCATCGACTGGGCGAAGTTCCGTGAGATCGCCGACGACGTGGGCGCCTTCCTGCTGGTCGACATGGCGCATGTGGCCGGCCTGGTCGCCGCCGGTGTCTACCCAACACCGCTGCCCCATGCCCACGTGGTGACCACCACCACCCACAAGACCCTGCGCGGCCCGCGTGGGGGATTGATTCTTTCCTCTGAGGGCGACGCCGATCTGGAGAAGAAGCTGCAATCCGCGGTGTTCCCCGGTGGGCAGGGCGGTCCGCTCGAGCACGTCATCGCCGCCAAGGCGATCTGCTTCAAGGAAGCCATGGAGCCCGGCTTCAAGGCCTACCAGCAGCAGGTGGTGAAAAATGCCCAGGCGATGGCCGGCGTATTCATCGAGCGCGGCTACGAGGTCGTCTCCGGCGGCACCGAGGATCACCTCTTCCTGCTCTCGCTGATAAAGCAGGGCCTGACCGGCAAGGACGCCGACGCCGCCCTGGGGCGCGCTCATATCACCGTCAACAAGAACGCCGTGCCCGGCGACCCCCAAAGCCCCTTCGTCACCTCGGGCCTGCGCATCGGCACCCCGGCAGTCACCACGCGCGGCTTTGGTGAGACCGAGTGCCGCGACCTGGTCGGCTGGATCTGCGACATCCTCGACGCCATGGCCAAAGGCGCCGATACCGCCACCGTCGAAGCCGATGTGAAAGCCAAGGTCGAGGTCGTTTGTCGCCGCTTGCCGGTGTATCGGTAAATACTAAATATTATAACTCAAGTATGACTGAGCTATTCGCTGGGCCTTCAGCTTGGCGCCGGAGAGGACTACCAGGAACTCAGGGCCTCGGTCGGCCTGCACCTGCTGGACTTCGATCTGTTCACGGCCACAGAGGCCGAGCGTCAGCAGACGGTGTGGCGATTCGAGATGCGTGATTAACGTCAGCCCGAGGTGTCGCTGGGGAACATCCTGCAGATGAACCTGATCGTTCGTACCGAGATGAATGATGCGATGGTCGCGGAGATTGCAGGGCTTGCCATGAAAGAGGTCGTCAGGCTACGGGCAGAGACTAAGCCCTGATCTGTGCGTTGCCTACGTAACACCGGAAAGGAAGTGGTCCAATTGGACGATGAGGCGTTTCTGGCGTTACGCAGAGCTCAGGCGCTGTTCATCGCCTACGCGGTGAACCTGTTTCTCCCCCAGACCCACCTGCTGTCCCGCTTGGCACGGCTGAACCCCGGTAGCGTGGCCGCCCCGGAGAACCTGGATAGTTTCTTTGATAGCGACGAGGACTTGAGCTTTGATTTCGATGATTAAGTTGAGCGCAGTGATATTGATGGCCGCCATACTGGGCGGGTGCGTGCCGTTCGTGCCGATTATTTGACGGCAGGTTGGCTTAACGGAGTGTAGCCCACGGAAGCCAGGGGGCGCTGTGCTATGCCGAAGTCCATCATGGGCGGCTTCCAAGAGGTAAGTTCAATGCAGCTTGAAGAACTCATTGCTAAGGTCAGCCGACTGCCGACCTTCCGTCAGCAGGAGGTCATGGATTTCGTGGCGTTTCTGGAACAACGTCATGGCGATTCAGCGCAAGCTGAGCAGGCCGATTGGTCAGAGCAACAGTTTCGTGCCATGAGTGTCGAGCAAGCCATGCGTGGGCTGGACGACGAGCCGGAGATCTACTCCGAAGACGATCTCATGGAACGCTGGTAATGAAGCGTGCCGGCCCGCTTGCGCTGATGCCGTTTCTCTATACCGATCTAACGCATAGCAAGAAGCGGCCGGTACTCCTGCTACGTCATCTTGATCATTTCCATGATGACTGGGCTCAAGGTGACCAGCGTATTCCGACTTTCTCGTTTGTCGGTGCTTGATGGTTCACTGCTGCTGGGTCGGATGGGATCGGTGTCCGAGGCCAGGTTATACGATCTAAGACATCGGTTGGGTCACTGGATAACGTGCAAGGACGAGTAACGAGAATTCTTGCTGGGCAATCTGTTGGACTGGCTCAAGGCCCCAGAGGATACGGGGCTGCGACGAGCGTTCGGAGTGGATGTGGTGAGCGTGGCGGTGCTCGCCGACACCCGCGAGAGCTTTCGGCCCACTACATCGCCTCACGGCTACTGACCGGCAGCGCGTTGATGACCTGCGCCAGGACGGCTTCATCGCCACGGTGGGTGGGCTTGTCATCGCGGCGGCGTAGTTTCTCTAACCGACCCTGGGCATTCGGGATGAACGACACGGACGGAGATCCATCCCTTAAGATTGAGCATCAGGGGCCGAGCGGAGCGGTGAGGTTCTACCGAACTCCGAGGCTCCGTCTAGGCCTACGGCACTGGGTCATGCTTAGCGTCCGCCCACCGATCCATGAACAACCCTTCCGAGTTCCAGGCTACCTGTCCAATTATCGGTACACGGATGAAGACATCGCCTATCACCAGCCTGATGATAATGCTACATACACGTGCTTCGATTCCCCAGCGTTCCAGTTTCAGCCACATTGGTGCATCTCCTGGTCTGTCTATTGTTGGTTTGCTTGGGCTTCTCTTGCCACACAGTGAGGATTCTACATCTTATGGCTGAAGAATTTCATGTTATTGAATTAGCCAATCGAGTAATCGATCGGGGGCAGACTCTCAAAACCCTTACGCCATGCAGGCGAATAAGCGCATGCCTTGCGTGAATACTGTTGAGCGTCCGCGACCGCGCTGACGCCTACGCGGTCGGCGAGAGCCAGTGCCTAAGCCTTGTGGTCTTGGGAGTGGCGGGGACGGGTCTTCTTCGTTGAAGGTGCTTGCCTTGCCATGTTTCACCTCGTCTCAGTGTACTGCCTTGACGAGGTGTCCACTGCTGCCGGGCAAGATTACGAACGCCTTGCTCCAGGCCCCGGCGCCTTGTCAATAGCCCATCCGCGGGGTACAGACCAATGAATTGCTAACAGCACCGTCAGAATGGATACCGACGGCGCGTTTCCGTAGAATACCCCGTCATCAAACGATACCGGCATCGAACTCAATCGTTGGCGGTATGCTCGATAGAGGGCAAGGGAATGCGCCCGGACAATCCCCGGGCGGTAGCGTGCCTAAAGCGCTATAATGTTGTACTTCCCGTGTGTTTTGTTTCATCTTTGTATAGAATTTTGCCATATTCGTTTTAATGCATTGGCTGAGCCAAGATTGAGAAACGATATTTTGTTTCTTTAGAATAAGTCAATTTTTTAATCCATCTATCGTTTGATTTTTCGTAATTTAACGATTGCCAAGCAAATGTATAACAAAGAGTTTTTTGACTTCAATGGAGCTAGCGGCCTATCTAACCTTGGCAGTCGTGGTGGCGGTGCTCCTGACGTTGGCCTTCACGCGCATCGCCCCGGACGTGATCGTGATGGCGGCGCTGGCGTTTCTGGTAGTGTCCGGCATTCTCTCCCCTGGCGAGGCCCTGGTAGGCTTCTCCAACCCGGGCGTCATGACGATTGCCGTACTTTATGCAGTGGCGGCGGGCCTGAAGGAAACCGGCGCGATTCAATGGATCGCCCATCGCCTGCTCGGTCAGCCGCAAAAGCTGAAGTACGCCCAGCTGCGGGTGTTACTGCCGGCCTCCGGGCTGAGTGCGTTCATGAACAACACCACGGTGGTGGCGATGTTCATTCCCGCCGTTCAGGAGTGGGCCGGGCGCCTCAAGCTGCCGCCTTCCAAGCTGCTGCTGCCGCTCAGTTATGCCGCCATCATGGGCGGCACCTGCACCCTCATCGGCACCAGCACCAATCTGGTGATAAACGGCCTGCTGCAAAGCGAAAAGGGCATCAGCCTGACGATGTTTTCATTGGCCTGGATAGGGGCGCCCATCGTGTTGGTCGGGGGCGGTTTTCTTTATCTGTTCGCCGACCGGTTGCTGCCGAACCGCCAGGGAGTGCTGGAACAACTCGAGCAGGCCCGGGAATATGCGGTGGAGGTGATCGTCGATGACAAGGGGCCGCTGGTAGGCAAAACCATTGCCGGTGCCGGGCTTCGTAGCCTGAGCCATGGCTATCTGGCCGATATCGAGCGTCAGGGCCGGTTGCTGACCGCGGTGCCTCCCGATACGCAGCTCCAGGCCGGCGACATCCTGGTGTTCATCGGCGCTCCCGAGTGTGCCCGCGAGCTTCGGCGCATTCATGGCCTTAAGCCCGCGGGGGGCGATGTACACAAGCTGGATATCGCCCATCATCGACGGTGCCTGGTGGAGGCGGTGATCGGCCCGGACTTCGGTGGCCTGAATCAGACGGTACGCGAATCGCGCTTTCGCTCCCGCTACCAGGCGGTGATCATTTCGATTTCCCGTCATGGCAAGCGCCTGCCCGGCAAGCTAGGCGCGATCCGCCTGCAGGTGGGCGATACGTTATTGCTCGAGACAGCCCAGGACTTCGTCGACCAGTATCGCTACCGCAAGGATTTCCTGTTGGTCAGCGGGCTGAACGACTCGACACCGCCGGATTTTCGCAAGGCACCCCTGGCACTGGGTATTCTCGGCGCCATGGTCGTCGCCAGCGCCACCGGCCTGCTCAGCATTCTCGAGGCGGCCCTGCTCGCCGGTGGCACCATGCTGGTGACGCGCTGCGTGCCGGCCAGCAAGGCCCGGCGCTATGTGGATCTTTCCGTGCTGGTCGTGATCGCCGCCTCCTTTGCGCTGGGGGCCGCCATGACCAAGACCGGCGCCGCGGCGCAGATCGCCCAATGGCTGCTGCTGATCGACGGTCTGGCGCCCTGGGCGGCACTGGCACTGGTCTACCTGATGACGGTGGTCTTCACCGAGCTGATTACCAACAACGCCGCGGCGGTACTGATGTTCCCCATCGCCGTCGCCGTAGCTGAACAGCTGGGTGTCGATTTTCTGCCCTTTGTCATTGCCGTCATGTTCGCGGCCTCGGCCAGCTTCATGACCCCGCTGGGCTATCAGACCAACCTGATGGTCCTGGGTCCCGGGGGGTACCGTTTTACCGACTATCTGCGCCTCGGCGCCCCATTAAGCCTGCTGGTGGGTGGCACGGCGATCGGCTTGATCCCGCTGGTGTGGCCTTTCTGAGGGTGAATTTTTCTGCAAGGAGCTGTTTTGACGCGATTAGCGACAGATGACCCAGTGACAGATGACATGGCGACGCGCCTGCTCGAGGGCGTACACGCCGCGGGGCGCGAGGTGCTGGCGATTTACCAGCGTGACTTCACGGTGGAAACCAAGGCCGACCAGAGCCCGCTGACCGAGGCGGACATGGCCGCCCACCACGCCCTGGTCGCGCTGCTGGAGAGCGTCTCGCCAGGGGTGCCGATCCTCTCCGAAGAGTCCGGCGAGATCCCCTTCGCCACCCGCCAGGCGTGGTCGCGCTACTGGCTGATCGACCCGCTGGACGGCACCAAGGAGTTCATCGGCAAGAACGGTGAGTTCACCCTCAACGTCGCGCTGATCGAGGACGGCGTGCCGGTGTTCGGCATCGTCCATGCCCCGGTGCTCGAGACCACCTGGGTCGGCCAGCTCGGCCAGGGCGCCTTCAAGCACAAGGGCGGCGAGACGACCCCGATCCGCGTGCGCGCGCTGCCCGACCCCACCGAGACGCCCTGGCAGATAGTCGGCAGCCGCCGCCATGGCGCCGAGACCTTCGATGCCTTCTGTTCGCGGTTGCCGGCGCATGAATGCGTGTCGATGGGCAGCTCGCTCAAGCTGTGCCTGGTCGCCGAAGGCGAGGCGGATCTTTACCCGCGCCTCGCGCCCACCTGCGAATGGGACACCGCCGCCGCCCAGGCCGTGGTCACCGCCGCCGGCGGCGAGGTGCTCGACGCCGAGACCCTCGAGCCGCTGCGGTGCAACCAGCAGGACAGCGTACTCAACCCGTTCTTCATCGTCGCCGGGCAACGCGACCCTCGGTGGGTCGAAGCCTTAAGCACGGCGCTACGCGCCTGAAGCGGTAAGCTGTAAGAAATCCCCTTACGGCACCAAGCACACTTGCTATGGTTTAATCTAAGAAGGGTAGTGCTCTATGAAGAAAACCGTTGTATCGCGGCTGACCATATCGATATTGATGCGGGCGCCCTTGCTAACGAGGTGCATAGAACATGAATACCACTGAAAAGATTACCAACAATATCAACCGACTCCCCGAATCACTTCAGGAAGAAGTGTTGGACTTTACTTATTTTCTGATACAGAAAGCGGAAAGAAGTGAGCTAAAACGTCTTTCTCAGGCCCAAATAACGAGTATGGAAAAGCTATGGGACAATGACGAAGATGAGGTTTGGAATGATGTACCAGTCCGGTGATGTCGTTCTCATCCCTTTCCCATTTTCTGATTTGAAAGCGACGAAGAAAAGGCCTGTACTCGTCTTCACGTCTGCTGATAGCCATGGCGATATGGTTTGTTTGGCTATTACTTCAAGATCAAATCATCAACAATCAGTGCCTATTTACGGCGACAGTTTCAGTGATGGCGTGCTTCCCAAATAAAGCTGGGTCAGATATGGAAAGGTTTATACACTGAATGAATCGGTCGTGGTCGGCCAGTTTGGTGTTTTGAAAAAAGATATTTTTGACAATATATGCGCTAGTTTTTGCCAATATTTTTCCTGCTGATTACATCATCGCCACTGTTAAGCTTCCAGTGTATGGCTTACCGCGACCCCCCGTTATCCTGACTCCTGAACTTCCCGGATATCCTATGACCGAGATCACCCCCGAACGCGCGACCCACCTCAAGCAGCTCGAGGCCGAGTCGATCCATATCATCCGCGAGGTCGCCGCCGAGTTCGCCAATCCGGTGATGATGTACTCCATCGGCAAGGACTCCTCGGTGATGCTGCATCTGGCGCGCAAGGCCTTCTACCCCGGTGTGCCGCCGTTCCCGCTGATGCACGTCAACACCACCTGGAAGTTTCGCGAGATGATCGCCTTTCGCGATGCGATGGCCGCCGACTCCGGGATGGAGCTGATCGAGCACATCAACGAAGAGGGCCGCGCGGCCAACATCAACCCCTTCGATCACGGCAGCTCGAAATACACCGACATCATGAAAACCGCCTCGCTCAAGCAGGCGCTCGACAAGTACGGCTTCGATGCCGCCTTCGGCGGCGCGCGGCGCGACGAAGAAGCCAGCCGCGCCAAGGAGCGGGTGTTCTCGTTTCGTGACAAGCACCACCGCTGGGACCCCAAGAGCCAGCGCCCGGAGCTGTGGAACGTCTACAACGCAAAGGTCAACAAGGGCGAATCGATCCGTGTGTTCCCGCTCTCCAACTGGACCGAGCTGGACATCTGGCAGTACATCTATCTGGAATCGATTCCTCTCGTGCCGCTTTACTACGCCGCCCCCCGCCCGGTAGTCGAGCGCGACGGCATGCTGATCATGGTCGATGACGAGCGCCTGCCGCTCGAACCTGGCGAGGTCCCCGAAGAGAAGTGGGTACGTTTCCGCACCCTCGGCTGCTATCCGCTGACTGGCGCGGTGGAATCCCACGCCGCCACGCTGCCCGAGATCATCCAGGAGATGCTGCTGACCAAGACCAGCGAGCGCAGCGGCCGCGCCATCGACCATGATCAAGCCGGCTCGATGGAAAAGAAGAAGCGCGAAGGTTATTTCTAAGGGAGCGGGACCATGTCACACCAGTCAAGTTTGATCGCCGACGACATCGAAGCCTACCTGCACGAGCACGAGAACAAGGACCTGCTGCGCTTCATCACCTGCGGCAGCGTCGACGACGGCAAGTCGACGCTGATCGGGCGCTTGTTGCACGACTCCAAGATGATCTACGAGGATCAGTTGGCGGCGATCACCCAGGCGTCCAAGACCAGCGGAACCACAGGCGACGAGGTCGATCTCGCCTTGCTGGTCGATGGCCTGCAGTCCGAGCGCGAGCAGGGCATCACCATCGATGTCGCCTACCGCTATTTCTCGACCGACAAGCGCAAGTTCATCATCGCCGACACCCCGGGCCACGAGCAGTACACCCGCAACATGGCCACCGGCGCCTCGACGGCGAGCCTCGCAATCATCCTCATCGACGCCCGCCACGGCGTGCAGACCCAGACCCGCCGGCACAGCTTCATCGCCGACCTGCTGGGCATCCAGCACCTGGTGGTGGCGATCAACAAGATGGATCTGGTCGAGTACTCCCAGGCGCGCTATGACGAGATCGTCACCGAGTACCAGGCCGTCGCCGACAAGCTCAATGCCCGCGACATTCGCTTCGTGCCGATGTCGGCGCTGAAGGGCGACAACGTGGTCAACCGCAGCGAGACCATGGACTGGTACCGCGTCGACGGCCAGCCAGGCCCGGCGCTGCTCGAACTGCTCGAGACGGTCGAGGTGACACACGACCGCAACCTGCGCGACCTGCGCCTGCCGGTGCAGTACGTCAACCGGCCCAATCTCGACTTCCGCGGCTACGCCGGCACCCTGGCCGCCGGCATCCTGCACCCCGGCCAGGCGGTGCGCGCGCTACCCTCGGGCAAGACCTCGACGGTCGAGCGGCTGGTCACCTTCGACGGCGATCTCGACGTCGCCTACCCCGGCCAGGCGATCACCGTGACGCTGAGCGATCAGATCGACATCTCGCGCGGCGACTGGCTGGTCGCCGCGGACGACCCCGTGCCGCTGGCCGCCAGCTTCGAGGCCGACATCGTCTGGATGCACGAGACCGCGCTGGAGCCCGGCAAGCTCTATGACCTCAAGCTTGCCACCCGCGACATCGCCGGCAAGGTCACCGCCATCGACTACCAGATCGACGTCAATATCCTCGAGCAGCGCCACGCCGACCATCTCGACCTCAACACCATCGCCCGCTGCCGCGTCGAGCTGACCGCCCCCGTACCCATCGACGACTATCGCGCGAGCCCCGGCACCGGCAGCTTCATCCTCATCGACCGGCTCAACAACCTCACCGTCGGCGCCGGGATGATCCACCAGCCTTTCGACAGCGAGCTGCCCTACGAATACCGCGACAACGACAGCAAGGCCAACGTGGTGTGGAACCGCACCAGCGTCACCCAGGCCATGCGCGAGCAGCTCAACGGCCACGCCGGCAAGTGCGTATGGTTCACCGGCTACTCCGGCTCCGGCAAGTCGACACTCGCCAACGCCCTGGAAGTCGAGCTCAACCGCCGCGGCTATCACACCATGCTGCTCGACGGCGACAACGTGCGCCACGGCCTGTGCAAGGACCTGGGCATGAACGAAATCGACCGCGGCGAGAATATCCGCCGGGTCGGCGAAGTCGCCCGGCTGTTCGCCGAGGCCGGGATCATCGTCATCACCGCCTTCATCTCGCCGTTTCGCGCCGACCGTGACGCCGCCCGCAAGCTGTTCGACGAGCACGATTTCGTCGAGGTACATGTCGACACCCCGCTGGACGTCTGCGAGCGCCGCGACCCCAAGGGCCTCTACCAGAAGGCCCGCGACGGCAAGCTTCAGGACTTCACCGGCATCAACAGCCCGTATGAAGTGCCGAAAGCGGCCGAGCTCACGGTCAATACCGAAGAACTCAGCCACCAGGACATCATCAGTCGGTTGTTGAAGGTTCTGTAAGATATGAAATCGCCGCACCCTTGGGGCCAGACCCCAGGGGGCTACGGCCTGGCAGCAGGGTGGCACCTGCCCTGACGGAGTGTGAGGACCAACCCATCTTTCAGCAGGGACCAAGCGCCATGCCTCGTCGCGTCAGTCACGACCAGAACTTCAAGAACCTGACCTTTGATCCTGCCCAGTAGCAGTGGACGCCGGAGCAGAAGATTGACATCTACGCCAAGGCGATCGAGGGGCTGCTGACGCTGGAACCGATTATCGAGAAGCAGATCAAATACTTGGATTTTGTCGATATTTACACCGGATTGAGCGACGCCGAACGACGCCTCTATGAATCCCGGTATCCCAAGGAGAGCACCGCCATGACTGGACTGGCTGAGCGGTTACGGACTGAGGGCATGCAACAAGGCATGCAGCAAGGCATTCAGCAAGGTATGCAGCAAGGTATGCAACAAGGTATACAACAAGGCATGCATCAAGGCATGCATCAAGGCATGCAACAAGGCGAGCGACCCTGCTGCGCAAGCAACTGGTGCGCCGTTTCGGCCCGCTCGATGCCGATACGCAGCGACGGTTGCAGCAGGCCACCACCGACGAGCTGGAGCGCTGGGCCGAGAACGTGCTAGACGCCCCGTCACTGGCCGAGGTCTTCGGCGAAGGGTAGAGAGCCCAATACCCGCCGACCGGCGCTGCGGCTTCTCACCTCTCACTCTGCCACTCCGGCAGCAGGGCATTTCCTGCAGCCCGCGGGCGCGGGGTCAGACCACAAGGGCTGCAAACACGAAACACGACGACCAGTTTCTCGCCACATCCGTTACGCACGATGAACGGTTCGGGGTAGGTACCCTGTATGCCTGCTCGACCGTTCAAGCATTCACCAACAAGACACAGGCAACTGCCTATGCCGATCAAGACTCTGTGCGTGTTCGGTACGCGCCCCGAAGCCATCAAGATGGCGCCCCTTGCCCTTTTGCTGGCGGCCGATAAACGCTTTGATGCCCAGGTCTGCGTGACCGGTCAGCATCGCGAAATGCTGGATCAGGTGCTGGAACTGTTCGAACTCAAGCCCGATCACGATCTGAACATCATGACCCCGGGGCAGGACCTCACCGACGTGATGACAGGGATCCTCCAGGGCATGAAAAAGGTACTGGCCGAGGTTAAGCCCGATATCGTGCTGGTACATGGTGATACCGCCACCACTCTGGCAACGTCTCTGGCCGCCTACTACCAGCAGATACCCGTAGCGCATGTTGAGGCCGGCCTGCGCACCGGCAATATCTACTCCCCCTGGCCGGAAGAAGCCAACCGCAAGCTGACCGGAGCGCTGGCCGAGTTGCACTTCGCACCGACCGATCGTTCCCGCCAGAATCTGCTGGAAGAAGGCATTGCACCGGCCAAGGTGCACGTCACCGGTAACACCGTGATCGACGCGTTGCTGGAGGTAGTTCACAAGCTCGAGGATAGCGAGCGATTCCGGCAGCAGTTCGCCGAGCAGTTCGACTTCCTGGATGCCAACCGCAAGCTGATCCTGGTCACGGGGCACCGTCGCGAGAGCTTCGGCGGTGGCTTCGAGCGTATCTGCCGGGCGCTTCACGATACGGCGGCTGCGCACCCCGACACCCAGATCGTCTACCCAGTGCACCTGAATCCCAATGTCCTCGAGCCGGTGAATCGACTGCTCTCGGATATCGACAACGTGCACCTGATCGAACCGCTGGATTACCTGCCGTTCGTCTACCTGATGAACCGCGCCCATCTGATTCTCACCGACTCCGGTGGTGTGCAGGAAGAAGCACCATCACTCGGCAAGCCGGTGCTAGTAATGCGCGAGACCACCGAACGCCCGGAAGCCGTGGAAGCCGGCACCGTCAAGCTGGTGGGAACCGATGTGGCGCGTATCGTCGACGAGATGCATTCCCTGTTGACCGACACCGCCGCTTACGAAGCCATGAGCTATGCCCATAATCCTTACGGGGATGGCAAGGCGTGCCAGCGGATCCTAGAGACACTGGCCAGCACCCTGTAGCGAGCCGGCATCATTCGCGCTGACATCGCATCAGCTCCAGGTTCCTTGAACTCAACCTGTCTTTGGATGGATCCATGAACTTCGACACCATCTCCGTTATCGGCCTGGGTTACATCGGCCTGCCTACCGCCGCCGTTATCGCTTCTCGTCGCAAGCAGGTCATTGGCGTCGATATCAACCAGCACGCCGTGGATACCATCAACCGCGGTGATATCCATATCGTCGAGCCCGAACTGGATATCGTGGTACATGCTGCCGTGAAGGAAGGCTACCTACGGGCGACCACCACGCCCGAGCCGGCGGATGCCTTCCTGATCGCCGTGCCCACCCCGTTCAAGGCGGAGAATGGCAACGACCATGTGCCGGATCTCACCTACATCAAGGCCGCCAGCCAGGCGGTGGCACCGGTACTCAAGCAGGGCGACCTGGTGATACTGGAGTCCACCTCGCCGGTAGGCGCCACCGAGCAGGTGGCCGCATGGCTGGCCGACGCGCGGCCCGATCTCACCTTTCCGCAGACTCATGGGGAAGGGTCGGATATCCGCATTGCCCATTGCCCCGAGCGGGTGCTACCCGGTCACGTGGTGCGTGAGCTGGTGGAAAATGACCGTGTTATAGGCGGCATGACAGCGAAGTGCTCTGCGGCGGCAACGGAGCTCTACCAGATCTTCGTCGAAGGGGAATGCATCACCACCACGGCCCGCACCGCCGAAATGGCCAAGCTCACCGAGAACAGTTTCCGCGACGTGAATATTGCGTTTGCCAACGAGCTCTCCATCATCTGCGACAAGATTGATATCAGCGTGTGGGAGCTGATCCGGCTGGCCAACCGCCACCCGCGGGTCAACATTCTGCAGCCCGGCCCCGGTGTGGGGGGGCATTGCATTGCCGTGGACCCTTGGTTCATCGTCAGCGAAACGCCGGATGAGGCTCGTCTAATTCGTACCGCGCGCGAAGTCAACGATAGCAAGCCGCAGTGGGTGATCGACAAGGTTAACGAAGCCGTCGGCAAGTTCCTGAGTGTCAACCCCGATAAAACGGCCAAGGACGTGACCATCGCCTGCTTTGGCCTTGCCTTTAAGCCGGATATCGATGACTTGCGTGAAAGTCCGGCTTTACAAATAGCGGAGCAGGTTATTCGTGAGCATCCAGGCGAAGTGCTCCTGGTCGAGCCGAACATCCTAGAACTTCCACCCGGCAATCTTGAAGGTGGTAGCCTCGTGAACCAGGACGAGGCCGTCGCCAAAGCTGATGTGATCGCCCTCTTGGTGGACCATAAGCCCTTCAAGGCGACCGGTCGTGATGATCTGAGTGACCACCTTTTAGTGGACAGTCGCGGTATTTGGACGGCTTGAGTTAGTCCTTTCAAGGAGTTTATGCTTGACAGGATTCCAGTCTACCTTTTTAAAAACTATGGGAACGCTAAAGAAAAGATGACAAAAGAACCTGCCGATATGGACAAAGAACCTGTCTCCATGGAAAAAGAGCTTCTCCAAGGAATCAAAGAGAATTCCGGGAAGTTGACTCGCGACCTGCTTATTGTCCAGAACCGTCTCTACACCCAGCTGGAGAGCCTCTCGTGGCTGCAGCGGCGTCTGGCTATCAAGGGCCATTTGCCGCAGTTGCGCGGCTGGGCAGCGTCGCCTGATGTGCTTCTTCGCCTGCATGCTCACATCATCGCTACACGCCCGCAGGTGATCGTCGAATTCGGCAGCGGAGTTTCAACGCTAGTGATCGCTGATGCCTTATGTCAAAACGGTGTGGGTGAGCTGATATCAATTGAACATAGTGAACACTATGGCGCGCAGACCCTGAGCACTCTGCAAGCTGAGCGCCTAGAAGACTGGGTAGACCTGCGTATTTGTGACTTGGAAGCATGGGAAGGTGAGCATCTGAATCCCGACGATGCCGATAATCCGTCGCAATGGTATTCGTTGTCGGTGCTGGAAGATGTCAAGCAAGTTGATCTTATCTGGGTAGATGGCCCACCGGGAATCACGTGCCTATTTAGTCGTTACCCGGCTCTACCTGCGCTGGCCGATAAGCTTTCCCCGAATGCCGAAGTGTGGATGGATGACACTATTCGCCAGGAAGAGAAGGATATCTGCGAACGCTGGGCCAATGTCTATGGATTTGACGTTGAGTTTCTTTCATTAGAAAAGGGGCTTGGGCGATTAACCCGCCCTGGTGCCAAAAAAACTCTTTATTCCGAGCCCACACTTCGCCAACAGGTCTCTCGTCTTGAAGAGAGGTTGTTAGTCGCAAGTAAAACGCATGAACAGATGAGAGCGGAATTCGATGAGTTGTCCGCCAAATACAGGGTCGCTAACGCAAAGTATCGGGAGCTCAGTCACAAGCTCTCGGCTCTGAAATCCAGCCAGACTTACAAAGCCGGCCTGTATGTAAAAAAAGCTTCCGGCTCGGTAATTGATGCAGTCAAACTGCCTGTACGACTGTGGCGTCTTAAGATGCCGAAAAAAAATCTACCTAAACAGCGCATGAACCTTCAGCAATACTTGCGTAAAGTAAAATGGAAGGTTGTGGTTCCCCTCGCAACACGGTTTGGCGTTCCCTATAGTAAAGTTGCCTACCTTAGTTACCCTCAGTCAATGAAAGTCCTCATAGGGGGCGTTAAGCAGCAAAATCAAAAACGCGGTGGAGAAAGTGCGCAGTCCGAAACATTCACTCCGCCTTCTTCCGCGGCACAGGAAATCAGTATTCTTGGCTGGCCCGAGTACCCGCCGAACGACAAGCCTTATGTGATTGGCATCATGGACGAATTCACTTCCGGGTGCTTCGAGCAGGAGGTGAATCTGATCCAGCCTCGCCCTGACAACTGGTACGCTCTTGCGGAGAAATACCGGCCGGCGTTGTTCTTTATCGAAAGCGCCTGGAGAGGCAATCATGGCAGTTGGCAGTACCGAGTGGCGGACTACTCTAACAAGCCTGGTCAGGAAGTGGCGCATATCTGCCAATACGCCCGCGAGAAGGGCATCCCCACGCTGTTCTGGAACAAGGAAGACCCGGTCCACCACGACAAGTTCATGTGCAGCGCCAAACTGGTGGATCACATCTTTACCACCGACGCCAACATGAAGGCCTCCTACCAGGCCAAGACCGGCAACCAAAACGTTCATGCGCTACCTTTTGCCGCTCAGCCTGGGCTGCATAAGCCCGCTCCGCTGGCGGGCCGCAAGCCGCGTTCCTGCTTTGCCGGCAGTTGGTACGGCAACCGCCACGCCGAGCGGGGGCAGGCCATGAAATGGCTGCTACAAGCTGCTAATAAGCACGGCCTGGATATCTACGACCGCAACCACGGCACAGGTCTTTTCCCCTTCCCGGAAGAGTATCAGGCCGGTATTAAGGGCAGCCTGCCTTATAAAGAACTGTGCAACGAATACAGCCGCTACCGGGTATTTCTGAACGTCAACTCGGTGACCGACTCGCCCACCATGTTCGCGCGCCGGGTGTTCGAACTTATGGCTTGCGGCACCCCGGTGGTTAGCACCTACGCCAAGGGCATCGAGAACCTGTTCGAGTCTGATGCCGTATGGATGGTGCATAGCCAGGAAGAGGCCGATGAGGCCATCCGAACCTTGATGACCGATGACACCGAGTGGCGGCGTCGTAGCCTTGCGGGTATCCGCGAGGTGTTCGCTAAACACACCTATGCCCACCGCTTGAACGATATCTTCGTTCAGATGGGCATCGAACACCGCCTGCCCACCGACCCGCAGATGCTGCTGATGGCTGATGCCCACGGCCAGGCGGAGTTAGAGGCCCTGGATCACTTCGCTAAAAAGCAGTCCTACCGCGCCTTCCGTCTGGGTATCACCTGCCCGCCGGGCATCGCCACTCTGGCTGATTCACTTTCCGAGCAAATACTGCTGCTGCAGCCAGGCGAGAAAGACGCTTGGGTGACCGAGCAGCAGGCGGAGCATCCCATCGCGGGCTGGATTACTCCCCACAGCCATTACGGCGAGCACTACTTGCGCGACCTGGCCAACGCCAGCATCTACGAGCCCGATGCCGCCGGCTGGGCCAAGGCGCTCGGCCAAGATCGGTTTGCGTACGGTGAACCAGCCGTCCTCTGCAGCGCCTTGTGGAAAACCGCCGAGTTCCTGAAGCACTATCTCAATACCAGCCCCGAGGTTAGCGTTACCCACGCCAACCTTTATCTGGCCGATAGCGACCAGTTCCAGCCCGTCGATGTTGCACATAAGCAAGTGGCGGGAGGCTGAACCATGAGCAAGCGTGTACTGGTCTGCGGTAATCCCGACCTCAACTTCATCGATGGCTCCTCCATCTGGTCGCAAACCATCGCCTTGGCTACCGCAGCCACCGGTAGCGCCCAAGTCGACTTTTTGGCCAAGAACACCCCGCAGCGCGATGAGCTTTTCGGCCCACTAAAAGGCGTCGACAACCTCACCATTATCGACGGTACTGACCGTCAATACTGGAAGGGCAGGGGCTTTGCTCGCATAACACCGTCGATGATGGCCGAGCTGGCGATCCGGCTGGACCGCGCCAACCCCTACGATGTGATCATCGTGCGGGGACTGGAGATCGCCACCCAGCTATTGGAAGCGCTGGACGTGCTGGCGAAGTCTTGGATATACCTGACGGATATTCCCCAGCGCCTGGAGGAGTACAGCGACGATCAGCGCCGTGGCATGCAGCGTATTGCCCACGGCTGCCACCGCCTGCTGTGTCAGACACGGGGCTTTCAGGCCTTGTGGCAGGCGCTGGTCCCGGACCTCGACGCCGCCAAGGAGCGCCTCTACACCCCGGTGATCCCTGACCTGACCAAGGCGCTGCCGCCGCTGGATGAACGCCCGTTACGTGCCATCTACGCCGGCAAGTTCAAGGGCGACTGGATGACCCTGGAAATGGCCGAGCAGTGGCCCGCCATTCATCACCAGGTGCCCGGTAGCGAGCTAGTAATGATCGGCGACAAGATCCATGACGAGCTGGATCAGCCCGATTATCAACGGCGTATGCGACACGCGCTAGAAACCACTCAAGGCTTGCGCTGGCTAGGTGCTTTGCCGCGTGATGCCGTTCAGCAGCAGCTGCAGCAGGCCCGCGTAGGCCTCTCCTGGCGCGATGAGGGTATGAACGACACCGTGGAGTACTCCACCAAGATTCTGGAGTACGGTGGGGCAGGGTGCGCGGTGATCCTCAATCGCAATCCACTGCACGAACAGCTAGTGGGAGAAGATTATCCGCTGTTTGCCAACAGCGCCGAGGAGTTCGCTCGCCAGCTCACCTTGGCACTCAGCGAGCCGGAGATTGCCCGGCAGGCCGCCGATGCGCTCAAACAGTTGGCCGAGCGACACACCTTCTCCACCCGCGTCAGGGAAATGCGCCAGTGGCTAGATGAGACACCCAAAGCGCCCAAGCTCCAGGCCAAGGCCAAGGTGCTAGTGGCCGGGCACGACCTCAAGTTCTTTACCCCGCTGCAGCAGAAACTGGAAGCCACCGGCCAGTTCGAGTTTCTGATCGACCAGTGGCAGGGCCACAACCAGCACGATGAGACCCAGAGCCGCGCCTTGCTGGAACAGGCTGGCGTGATCTTCTGCGAATGGTGCCTGGGTAATCTCAAGTGGTACTCCCACCACAAGAAGCCCCATCAGCGCTTGGTGGCTCGCTTCCACGCTCAGGAAGCCCGTGTGCCCTATATGAACGAGGCCAACTGGGACAATATCGATCATGTCAGCTTTGTTAGCGAGCACACCCGCCGCCAGGCGCTGGAGGTTTTCCAAGGTTTCCCTATTGACAAGACCTCGGTGATTCCCAATTACCTGGACGACAGGAAGTTCACGCCCAAAAAGAAAACTGGCGATGCCCCCTATACCTTAGGCATAGTTGGGGTAGCCCCCAAGAGTAAACGACTTGATCGCGCTGTTGACCTCCTCGAAGTGTTGCTCAAAGAGGACGATCGTTACTGCCTGCGAATCAAAGGCAAGCACCCCTTGGACTACGGCTGGCTGCTCAAGCGCGAAGACGAGTTGACCTACTACCGTCAGGTATTCGAGCGTATCAATAGCAACCCAAAGTTACGGCATAAAGTAATTTTTGATCCGCCCGGTGACGACGTGAACGACTGGTTCACCATGGTGGGCTTTATCCTATCGCCATCGGACTTCGAGTCTTTCCATATGGCCATCGGGGAAGGCATATTGACCGGTACCACGCCGATCATCTGGGGTTGGAATGGGGCGGCAGAGATTTGGGGCGATGCGTGGGTGGTCAGCTCACTTGAGCATGCCAAGCAGGCCGTGGTGAGCGGCGAAACGACCAAAGGCTTGGCACCATATATGAAAGGCGCGATTTTTTCGCAAGATATAAGCCAGCGTTGGAAACAAGTTATTATACAGAGTTAAGCAGATCCTATGACCACTAAAGAGCTGTTGGCCTGCACGACACCCGAAGCGATTCAGTATATTAAAAAAAACATTAAATCAAAGAATAAGGAAGAATATTATAAGCTGAAAAAACTGGTTGATGAGCAGCAATTCGAAGCTAGGAACTTTGAAGATACTGTACTGGACATTCTCAACTTTGACTGGCAAAGCCTGGAGCGTGATCGAAACTGGTGGTGGCAACTGCAGGCCCTACCTTTTCTCAACTGGTTTTCTAACAGCCTGGAACTGCAAAGCGAAGAAGAGAGATCACGTTATTTTACATACTGCCTGGATGCCATTCAATGCTGGGCCAACAATGCCAAGCACAATGAGGAATCCCCGCTGGCATGGCACGATCACGCCTCCGCGTTCCGTGTGCGGAACCTGACTAACTGGCTGCTGTTCTGCCATGTCGCCGGACTTACTATAAGTGAAGAAGCACGTGCCGAGCCTTTTGCCAGCTTGGTCATCGAACACCTTGAATGGCTCCAAGAAGACAAGCATTACTCAAAACACACCAACCATGGCTTCGACCAGGCGATGATTGCCCTGACCGTAGGACTGATGTTTGCCCGTGATGATTTCGAGCCCTATCGGCAGCGTAACCGCGAACGACTTAAAGATGAAGTGACATTCGCCTTCACTGAAGAGGGTGTGCATAAGGAAAATAGCCCTGGCTACCAAAAGATGATGCTGGGTAGGCTCAAGCAGCTGCGTACTTTTATTCACTTAGGGGAAAAGGATATATCGGAACTGGGTGAACGGTATATCAAAACAGCTGAAGCTTTCTTGAGAGCGATTACATTACCTGATGGCTACTTACCGATGATTGGCGATACTCAAGGCGGGGAGGCAGGCTTACCAGACAATTGTGGTGGTGAAGAGAGCCTTAGAATTTTTAACTATAGCGATTCTGGTTATGTGATTATCAAAGGGAAAAATAAAAACATAGGCGATTTTTTTCTACTAGTAAAAAACTGCCACTTCTCTAACTACCATAGGCATGATGACGATTTAATGGTCTATCTATGGTGTAATGGTGATGTCATTCTCGGGGATGGTGGTTTATATTCTCATAATGAAAAATCTACTATAAGAAAGTTTATGAGATCTCACTTGGCGCATACAGTAGCTTACGTTAAAGGTAAGCCAGTAAGAGATAAATGGAAATTAAAATCATTTCCTAAGATTGGCTTAGACGAAAACTGCAATATTATTTACGCAGACAGCTTTATGTTCGGAGATAAAATTTCAAGAAAAGTAGACGTATCAAGTATAGAGAAAGGGGTTTTTACAGTAAAAGATGAATCATCAGGTGAGCCACTTTTTTTAAATTTTTATTTTGGTGAATGTGCAGAGGTAAAGTCCATAAGAAAAAATCATCTCAAGGTTGATTTTGCATTCTCTTATTGTCACATCGGATCTACAGCTAGGTTTTATGGGTTCTTTCAAGGTAAAAGCAATAAAACCTTTGAGGCCAGTTATTCATCGAGCAAGTATAATGTCGCCAATGGTAATCCGCGTATAGTGCTCTCATCTCTTTCTTCTTGCGTGGAAAGTTCAATAGAGTTCGGGTTTGTAGGCCAAAATCATGAGTAGAGTTATCAGGTTAAAAGAATGGGGTTGCAACCTGAGTACATTTAAGCGGCCGAGCGAAAAGCAAATTGCAGTAGCAACATCAGCTTTAGAAGATAAAGACTATGCTCTAAACACAGACTCTAACGGATTCATAATAAACAGTCTTTTAGTCGGGCGAGATCAAAGGAAAAAGCATATAGTTCTCCTTGGTGATTCATTTGTTGAATCTTTGTTCGTTGATGAAGATAAAAGGTTGAACGCTATAATCGAGAGGCTGGTTCCGGATGTAAATGTTTTGAACGGCGGTTACTCAGGTGCAACGTCACTACATTTAATAAATATTATTATTAACAAAGTAATACCCTTTGCCCCAGACTATACTGTTGTGTTTGTTCCAACAAACGATCAACGGATTCAATCCTTAGAAAATGGCTACTGGAATAAAGATCCAAAACTATCTCCTTTAGTGCCTCTTGGGAAAAAAAATGAGCTGACGGATAATTATAAAAACAATGCACGGCTTAAGTCCGTAGAAAAAGCATTGAAAACGATTCATTTTTTACTTGATAGTTCCCATATACCGCACTGTTTTGTAACGACACCTCATCGACATAACGTAGAAGAAAATGATGAATGGCTAAATAAAACAAGAATCCAATTTAATAGGTATAATGCTAAGGTTGATCAAAGGAAATTGGTGAATCTTGCTTGTCGAGATTTTTGTAAAAAATACTATATCGATCTTGTCGACTTGGAGTCACAGGCTTGCGATAGTAATTTTTTTTACGACGATTTGCATTTAACAATTGGTTCAAGTCAAGTGGTCGGGAAAATTTTGTTTGAAAAGTTGAATAGTTTAGGAATTTTTTGAGGGTGTTGGATGGATATTGAAAAGCCTGTTCATGATTTAAATAGCCATATGTATATATCGCTAAAAAACAGATACCTTTTTCATTCTGTAGGAAAAGCCGCGAATAGCACTGTAAAGTACTTCTTGTACGCTGAAGAGTCGCGTGGAACACGTTTGAAATATGATAACGTTCATGATCGTCGCGCTTCTCCTCTGATTTCCCCTTTTCAACTTTCCGAAGATTGCTTAAACAATGTTTTGACGAGTGATAAATTTTTTAAATTTACATTTGTTCGTAACCCTTACTCAAGATTGCTTTCATGCTACCTGGATAGGATCGTTCCAAAAAAGTCCACTCCATATAAAGAGTTGGTTAGGTATCTTGGTAAAGAGATAGGCTACGATGTACATTTCGCTGAATTTATTGAAGCAATCTGCGAGCAAAGCAATTTCGAACAAAATAATCACTGGCGTTTACAATATGCGGATGCAATGTGCGGTTTAATTAATTATACATTTATAGGCAAGCAAGAAACATTTAATGTTGATATGTTGAAAATATGGAAAAATATTTACCCTAAGTCTAAAATTCCTGACTTTGGATCAAAAAATATGTCTCCATCTAAAACTGGGTCGACTGATAAAGTCAGCCAGTATTGGACAAAACCTCTAAAATCATTAGTCTCCGAACGATTTGAAAAAGATTTTCATTATTTTGGCTACGTCGATAACAACTAATTTAAACTTTCGGGGGCAGTATGGATGAAGTAGGATTTTTGCTTAGTGATTTTTTGGAAAATCTGGATTATTACTGGTGTGGCAATCGCCGCCAAGTTAAAAAAACATCCAATAGGGTCTCAAAAATAAATGATTTTTACGGATGGTCTAAAGATGAGCTGGTGTTTTTTTCTTTGTCGGCAGCTAAAAATAGAATTTATAACAATTACCAAACTGTTTATATATCAAGTTATGGTTCTTCAGGATCGCATCTTCTCCAAAGTATTATGTCGGAAGCTAAGCGCTCGATACCCTTGGGTGAGGTGTATATAGCACCAAATATTATTAATAAAGTTCAAGATTTAAGTGATAGTGACAAAAATAAATTTATGGAGGCCTATCACTTAATTCATTGTGGGGCCGCGAGTAATTTCTTTTGCAACGGGCCTATAATTAACACCGCACATAAAGCTAACTTACAATATTTTTCTGAATGGACAATTCATTACAATTCGTGCTTCTTACTTAGAAACCCTGTTGATTTGGTGATTTCTAGAACATTCCGGAAGAGTGAGTATAAGGAATACCTTCATCCAGAGGGGATATCAAATAAAGAATATCTAAATGAAAATATACGTAAGACGGAAAGATTTTATAACTCAGCGCTAAGATTTCCTTATGATGAAAAAATAAAATTTGAAGATATAATAGAGAATAATGAGCGGTTCCATAAAAGCTTGGCAAATATAATCGGAGGACGTGTAGACTTAGAAAAACTTCCTTTTTTGGTTGAGCAGTCAATTAATAATGGAAAGAAAACTAATAAGCACTCTGGAGCTAAAGAAGAAATTCCAAAAGAATATATCCGGATGTCAAAAACAAATCTTAAAAATGTTGTTTTGAAGGCTGGGTATAATTATTGAGTGGCTTTTGCAATCTTGATATGGATCATGCATTTATTATTGTTACCTATGGTTTCATGGAATAGATGAAGCGCTTTGGGTCACCCGGTAAAAGCAGGAGGGGCTGCGCCATCCTTTGTATTAAACCGGCAATCAAAAAGGTTAGTCGCAATGCTTCGCGTGCCCCATAAATACGGGGTTTGGAGCATACATGAAAGGTTGCTGGGTTAATAATCCAGCTTGATGAACTCGAACACCTGTCACCGCATGGATTTCCGCGTTTCGAATCGCTATCCATTGGTGGTCCCAGCTGGTCTTGCCGACAATGGTGTACAAAACCGGACACCGCGAGCAGTGCGATTGTTTATGAATTCAGGAAACTATCTCAACATGATCCCTACGGTGTGAGCGTCGGTAGCCTATCAGTCTTTGCTCAAGCCTACGGTAAAGGTGGAGAACTTTATTATGAGGTTTTACTCATTTAGACGCCTGATGAGTTATATGCGCGATCTCGCCAAATTACATGAACCAACAAAGAACCTTTTTGATGCTTAATAGCTATGTTTAATAACTTATATATTTCTCTTAAATGGTTCAAGAGTTTGAGTGCCAAATTCTTTCGTGTTGTTCCAGCTTTCACAGCGCTAATTGTGTTGCTAACCCTCGTGTCTCAACTGTCAACGCTATTGGCGTCTTTCCTTCCCCTTAAAGTTGTCATCATGCTGGGTTCCGATAGGGTCCCTCGTTATTTCCCTGCCTCTTTCGCTGAAATCGATCGCGACGTGTTGATTGCAGCGCTGAGTGTAGGAACAGTAGGTTTCTTCCTTTTGTATTTACTTGCCGAGCGAATGATTGCTTGGGTGACATCGTTATCTACATCTCGGCTGTTGGCCATGAGTCAAAAGATGGTGTTGTTCGAAAATCAGGAAGAGTTGGCTGCCAGTTCTTACCAGCGATACTCCCGCGCTTTAGCCAGTGGTGTATTCATTGCGTTGGCGCTTTTCGGGCTCGGCTGGTTTTACCCTTGGATGTCACTTGTCATTACAAGCTACTTTTTTATGGTATTGGTATTATTTTGGGGGTTGCATGAGCAAAGCCCCGGCTTTCGTGAACGTTTGGAGTCGAAATTGCCTCAGACGCTGACCTTGGCAGGGGGGGTTGGGTTTTTCATTGCCTTCGGGTTTCTGGTGGCGGATTTCATCTTCTGGTCTCCTCCCGGAGTGATTATTGCGATCGTATCGCTTTTGCTTAGTCGCCAGATAATGCAGCGTGCTTCCGGAATGATTGGAGATCTGGCTTCGCTGCGCCGCCAGCAATTGAAGCTAGATGCATTGTTTTTTCACGGCAAGGTGCTGCTGCCCCAGCAGACGCGCCCGGAAAAGTCGCTATGGCCACTGCTGGTTCCCGGAGGTCGGCAGGCCTGGGTAGCAGCTGTCTTGAATAAGCTGGTGGGCCCGGAAGAGGGTAACGTTGTTTGCCGTTGGCATCAGTTGGGAATCCCCAATGTGGTGGGGCTAATTGTTAAACGCGGAGAGCGACAATTCCTCATCAAGCTATTCGAAATTAACCGTAGCTCCTGGGCGCTGCATGAAGCGACGCTGATGGCCGAGCCTGCCAGTCGACTATCTGCCCCGCGTTGGGTTGGCGCCACCCAAGTGGAGAAGTTCCATTGCCTAATCTTCGAGCTACCCCAAGGTGAACAACCGCAGGTTCGTCAGGTGAAGAGGCTAAGCCAGCAGCTGCTTGGGGAGCTGCTGGCCGCTCAGCCACATCCAGATGCCGTAAAGCGCTATCTGCGTTCCAGACCATTGCTGTGGCAGCGCCTGGAGCTCAGTCTTGTTGAACGGCTGCGAGTTGCCGCGGATACGGCTGAGCAGCAAGAAGATCTGGCTATGTTGCTCGAACAGCTGCCATTGCTGCAGCAGCAGCTGAAAGCGCTCCCCGTGGTGTTGCACAATCCCGAGATCAACCAGGATGCTATCTGGGTGCCAACAGCGGATACTGGTCAGAGTGTGGCACCTATCTTGCTGAATTGGGGGCGGTGGTCGCTGGAGCCTGTGGGCTCTGGGTGGCCCGAAGCTCAAAAACCGCTGGCTAAACTTGGTGACGCTCTGCAGTTAGCTGTCGAGCAGCGTGCGGAGCTCGGCGACATCAGGGTCGAGCAGGCAGAGCTGGCTGCTCTGGCGTTTGCGCTTGAGCGTGAGTGCAACCGGCAGCGCTATGTGCAGGCGCTGGAGCTCTTGCCTCGTCTACTGGAGCGGCTAGCCACTCTGGAAGCGATTGTTCGACCAGGAGCCGTCAATGCAGAATAATCATCGCCCTGTGACGCGCGCTCGCGAAGTGTGCGTCAGTATGCTGGTATGCAATCCCTTTCTGAATGATGCACGCGTCCGGAAGGAGGCTGAGACCCTGACGCTACCCGGCTATCAGGTGACGGTTCATGCGCTCGCCTTGCCGGGGGTTGCGCCTCGCTCCGAGGTGCTGGGTAGTGGCGTACGGGTGCAGCGCCATGGAGCCAGCGAGGCCAAGCCGGCGAAGCCATATGGCGCCACCAAAGGGGGGCGCTCCAGGCGGGAGGTGCTGGCTCTCGTGGCCTCTCGTGGCAGAGCGCTGCTCAGCATGGCCTGGGCGATATTTCGAGCTCGGCCGGATATCGTGCATGCCCACGACGTGAACATGCTGCCAACCGCCTGGCTGGCGGCCCGCCTGGTCAAGGCACCCCTGATCTATGACGCCCATGAAATCAGTACCGACCGTGAGGGCTATCGGTCGTTTCGAGGCATGGTGGGCTGGATCGAGAAGCAGCTGGTGCCCCGCGTGGCGGGAATGATCACCACGACGGATGCGCGCGCCAAGTTCTTCGCGCGCGCCTATGGGGTTGCGCGCCCTCTGGTACTCCAGAACCGCCCGCGCTTGGTGAAGGTGGAAGTCACTAATCGCATTCGCGAGGAGCTTGGGTTGAGCGAGCCCTGGCCGATCGTGCTGTATCAGGGCGGGCTGCAGCCGGGTAGAGGGCTTGATCGCCTGGTCAAGGCGGCTGCCAAGGTGCCGGAGGCCTATTTCGTCTTCATTGGTGGCGGGAGCCAGGCCGATGAGCTGAAGCTGCTGGCCAAGGCCTCGGGCCTGGGTGGCCGCGTCTGCTTTATCGATACCGTGGCGTTGGACGAGCTGCCTTCTTACACAGCCTCGGCGGATATCGGTGTGCAGCCCATCGAGAACACCTGCCTGAACCATTTCACGACGGACTCCAACAAGCTGTTCGAGTACGTGATCGCGGGGTTGCCGATAGTGGCTAGCCAGTTGCCCGAGATCAGTAAGGTGGTGCGCAAACACGACCTGGGGTTACTGGTGCCGCCCGGCGATACCGAGGCCTTGGCAGAGGCGATTCGCTCGCTGGTGAGCGATCCTGAGTTGCGCTTATGGTATCGTGCCCACGCCAAGCAGGCGGCACAGACACTCAATTGGGAAACTCAGGAGCAGACATTGCTGGACCTTTACGCAAACGTATTGCCGAATCGGGCCGTCGCGGAGTCTCGCCGGTGAGGCAGCATGGCAGAATTCTACTGCTGAGCTTCTACTTCCCGCCCGATCTTGGCGCCGGATCATTCCGCAGTCAGGCCTTGGTCGAGGCGCTGATGAAGCGGTTACCGGCAGGCTATACGCTTGAAGTGATGACCACGGCACCCAATCGCTATGCCCAGTATGCCAGCCAGGCGCCCGCTTTCGAGACTGCCTACGAAGGGCGCCTCACTGTGCGGCGCATAGAGCTGCCCAGTCATCGCAGTGGCATACTGGATCAATCAAGAGCCTTCGCGGCGTATGCTCGCCAAGTGTCGCGACTCACACGAGGTCAGCACTACGACTTGGTGATAGCGACGTCGTCACGGCTGATGACCGCCGTACTGGGCCGTTATGTCGCGGGTCGTGTATCGGCGCGCCTTTATCTCGATTTACGCGATATTTTTGTCGAGAACTTGCCCTTTCTCCTGCCGAAAGGCGCGCGATGGCTTGGCATCCGTTTTTTCAGCGCCCTGGAGCGATGGGCGGTTAGCGGCGCCGCCAAGGTTAATCTAGTATCGCCAGGCTTCGAAGCCTACTTCAAGCCACGTTATCCCGAGCAAGCGTTCACTTGGCATACGAATGGTGTGGATCCGCTCTTTGCCGATTCGACAAGGGGTGACGTCACAGCCCAACCGTCTTCGTTTCAATCGCCGATCCAGAATGAACGGGCGCGAGAGTCGTCGCGTCGTTTACGCATACTGTATGCAGGCAATATTGGCACGTGCCAAGGCATCGACCGTATCTTGCCGACCTTGGCGAAGCGCCTGGAAGATCGTGCCGATTTCGTTTTGATCGGTGATGGAGGCAAACGCGAGGCGTTGGAGGCGGCCCTGAGGATAGAAGGGGTACCTAACGTGGAGATCAGGCCACCAGTGGCAAGGGAGCGGTTGAATGAGGAATACCAAAAAGCCGATATTCTGTTCCTCCACTTGAATGATATGTTCTGCTTTTCACGAGTGATACCTTCCAAGCTTTTCGAGTATGCCGCGACGGGAAAGCCTATCTGGGCCGGTGTGCGAGCCTTTCCCGCACAGTTTTGCAACCAGCATATCGAGAATGTCGGCGTATTCGAGCCTTGCGACTCTGGGGCAGCGGTGAATGCGCTCGAATCGTTAGAACTAACGGCTCGTTCGCGTGAGCCATTCATCAAGCGTTTTCTACGGGATAAAATTATGGAAAAAATGGCTGATGATGCAGTGGAGCTACTGGGGAGTTCGACTAAGCAGGCGACGGCTGCGTCTTTGTGATTTTCGCTTTACTTTTTTAAAATAGTATGAATCTTCTGTCCTCGAGTCACCTGTCAAGCCGATGAGCGATCCAAGACAACAGAGAAACATTACAGACCGTTATCCTGCCCAGATATTCGTGCCCTTGATCGACGCCGGGGCCGTGCTTTTTTCAGGTTTTCTGGCCCATTACATTCGTTTTGGTACAACGGAAGTACATGATCGTTTCCTGTTGGGTATGGTCATCATTGCTATTTTTGTGGTGATGGCAAATTTCATTGATGGTGCCTACGTTCGTTGGCGTACCACACGTCTCTCCAACATCCTTTTCCGGTTGATCGGGGTCTGGGTCATCGTTGCGCTGTTGGCTACATCGATCATCTATCTGGCTGAAGCGTCGGTACGCTATTCGCGGTTATGGTTGGGGATGACCCTGCTCTTTTCGCTGGGTATTGCCGCTGGTTTTCGTGTTCTGGTGATGCTTATGCTCAAGCGAGCGAGGCTATTGGGCAAGAACTTGCGGGGTGTTTTTCTTGTGGGGCCTTCGCAAAACCTGCTCAAGGTAGCCAGGGGGATGCGCAAGATGCCCGGAGAAGGCTTTGCGATTTCAGGCATTCAGCGCCTCAAGGAAGCCCCCGATTCAGATTTCTACGATTGTCTGGCACGCAGGGTTGAGGCTTCTGGGGCACGCGAGGTTTGGCTCTGTCTGCCACTCGAAATGGGTGGCACGGTGCGTAATGTCATGTTCGCGTTGCGCCATCTGACGGCGGAAGTGCGTTACATTCCTGAGTTTCGCGACTTGACGTTGCTCAACCATCGTATCAGTGAAGTGGCAGGGCATTTTGCCATTGATCTGAGCGTTACCCCCATGACCGAGACGGCACGCTTTCTCAAGCGTGTTGAGGACTTGGTGTTGGGTACGGTTTTCTTGATTGTGTCGCTGCCCATTTGTGCTGTCATCGCTGTAATTCTGAAAGCCCAGTCCTCAGGCCCTGTATTGTTCAAGCAGTACCGCATGGGAAGTAATGGCCGGCATTTCAAGGTCTACAAGTTTCGGTCGATGGAAGTTCACGATGAAGCCTCGGGTAAAGTGACTCAGGCGCGCAGGGGGGATCCGCGGATCACGAAGTTTGGTGCTTTTCTTCGCGGTACCTCGTTAGACGAACTGCCACAGTTCTACAATGTGCTGCAGGGGCGGATGTCCATTGTCGGCCCGCGTCCCCATGCCTTGGTACATAACGAGCAGTACAAGGAGTTGGTTGAATCCTATATGAAACGCCATAAGGTCAAGCCGGGTATCACGGGTTGGGCCCAGGTGAATGGGCTTCGCGGCGAAACCGATACCATTGAGAAGATGGTAAAACGCGTAGAACATGATCTTTGGTATATTGATAACTGGTCTCTTTGGCTGGACTTGCGAATTATCGGGCTGACGATTCGAAATGAGTTTTTTAATTCGAACGCTTATTGATCGGATTATCGCGTTAACGATCATCAAGGGGCTTAAAGGGCCGAATGCGTATTGAAGAGCGGGTAGCAAACCGTGCCGGGGATAGGAATGGCTCGGTATGAGGTTCAGTGATATCTGGGAGGACAACCCTGCCTGGAAGAGTCCTGCGGTCCTCTCGTGGCTCGGCGTATGGGCGCTTGTGCTGTATGCCGGGTTCGGCATTTTAATGCCGTCGGTGGGTAGTCCGGCAGAAACCCTTTGCGCACTGCTCGGGTTGGGAGTGGTCTTGGGGTACGGCAATGGTTTCCGGAGTAGCGGGCCCATGTGGCTGCTCCTCGCTGCACTGCTTGTCCAAACTCTCTCCTGGGGCCTGGGGGTGTGGCACCATCCCGAGTGGGTGGGAGATAACCCCAAGCTGGATCGCCTCGCCAAGGTGTTCATCTTCATCGCGGTTGCGTGGTGGTTGGGTGGAAGTACCCGCAACACCCTGCTGGTATGGTCGCTGGCCTTGCTGGGGTACCTCATGGCCTCGTTCACCCATGGTAATGGGCTGCAGGAGTGGTCGGCCGGGCTACAGGGACAGCGTGTTGGTTTCGGTATCCGTAACTTGCAGCATGGTTCCATGCTGTTTGGTGTGGCGCTACTGGGGCTGGTCGTGTTTACCACACGCTTCGGACGTGTTGGCAGGCACTGGGTGCCATGGCGGTTGGCGATATCCCTGGTGCTGATCTGTGTGTGCCTGGTTGGCATTGCCATTGGCCAGACTCGGGCCGTATGGCTGGCATTGATACTGGCACTGCTGGCAGCGGGTGTGCTGTGGCTGGGATGGACTCTTACGTATTCGCGTGGCAACGCAGCGCATCTGGTCAGACCGGTTGTGCTCGCTGTCGGTGGCCTGCTGGTGGTTTTCATCGCGCTGGCTGCTGCCTTTCAGGGTACCTTGACTGAGCGGTTGTCACATGAAAGCTCGGTAGTGGCAGAAGTTGCCCAAGGCGAGTTCGACTCCGTGCCCTACACCAGTATCGGAATTCGCATTCATAGCTGGCGAGCGGCCCTGGAGTGGATCGCCGAGCGCCCCTTGGTGGGGTGGGGCAGTGAGGGGCGTGGGCTGGTGATGGATCACACTCCATGGCTTCCTGCCGATGTGAAGGAGCGATTCGGCCATCTGCATAACTACCTGCTCGAGGTATGGGTGGCCTACGGCTTGCTCGGCGTGCTGGTGATCGCTGCTTTGGCGGCATGGATCGGCCGAGGTACCTGGCTGGCCTGGCGCGGCGGTGTGATGCCCAACGACGTGGCGCTGTTCGGCGCCGCCTTCTTCGTCTACTGGATGGTGGTCAACCAGTTCGAGTCCTATAACTCCTTTGGGACGGGGGTTTATGTACATAATCTGGTGGTAGGGGGGCTGGTGACCCATATCTGGCGCTGGCGGCGGGAGACCGGCCAGCGTGTCTTTCCCTCCTTGGCACGTAAGGTGACCCCCTGATGCGCACACTGGTAGTGGTCCGCTCGATGAAGATGGGGGGTATGGAGCGGGTAGCGGTAAACCTGGCGGATGCCTTCGCGCAGGCTGGACACGAGAGCCACTTGCTCAGCTTTCGTCGAGTTAACACCCCCTTGGCCCCGGAACACCCCGAGGTGGAGCAACACCATCTGGCGTTACGATGGTGGACACGGCTGACCGGGTTAGGCCTGGTGCTGGAGCTGCTGGTCCGGCTGTTCCTGAACCCGATCGTGAAGCGTTCGCTGTTCCTTGGCACCGGCATCATGGGGGGGGTGGTGTTCCGGCTGTGGCTTAGTGCCTTCGAGCGGCGTCATGGTCGGGTGGACCGTATCGTCTTCCGCGGGATCGGCACGTTCGAACTGGTGTGGAGCTTTCGGAATGTCCGGGCACGCTACGTGCTGGAGAACATCCTACACGTGCGTGGCACCAATTGGCGACGCAGGCTTTTCGCGCGCTGCCTCTATCATGGGCGACACCTGGTGACGGTGACCGAGGGGGTGACGGAGAGCGTGCGGGAGGCGATGAGGGCATGGCACTTCCAGCCGGCTTCGCTTGAGGTGATCGTCAATCCCTGTCCGGTCGAGAGCATTCGTCGGCAGATGCGAGAGCCCGAGCCCGATCTGCCTGATGGGCCCTATATCGTCAACGTGGCGCGCATGGTGCCGGCCAAGGATCATGCCTTGCTGCTGCGCGCCTATGCCCGTTCCGGCATTACCCTGCCACTGGTGCTGGTGGGCGATGGCCGTGAACGTGGCCCGCTAGAGGCCCTGGCGGGAGAACTGGGAATTGCCGAACGGGTGCTCTTTGCCGGCCAGCGTGCCAATCCCTATCCCTGGTTGCATCATGCCCGGCTGTTCGTGCTCAGCTCGCGCTTCGAAGGTATGGGGATCGTACTGTTCGAGGCGCTGGCCTGCGGCACCCCAGTGCTAAGCGTGGACTGCCCTGGTGGCATTCGCGAGATTCTCAAGGGTGAGTTGGCGAGTTGTGTAGTACCACACGACGAAGAGAGCCTGGCCGAGGGCATCCGCACGGCCGTGAAAGACGAGAAGCCGGCCATCAAGGAGAGATGGCTGGATGATTTTCGGCCGGAGACGGTGGCGAATGCATTCTTAAAGTACGCTCCACGAACCCCATCTGTTCCCGCCTGACTCAGCCCGGTAGGGTGTCCTTCCACTGCCAGGGCAGCAGGGTGTTGAGATCATCTTCTTCGCCCAGTATCGGCAGCGTCTCGAACACGAACTGAAGGTAGTCGTAGGGCGAGAGGCCGTTGGCCTTGACCGTTTCGATCAGGCAGTAGATCGCCGCGCTGGCGTGGGCACAGCTCGGCGTGTGGCTGAATAGCCAGTTTCCGGCCTGACCAACGCGCGGCTGGAGGGCATGAATGGCCTGTTCCAGGCCGCCCGGTCACGTGCACGCGGCTACCGGAACGAGGCCAACTTCATCGCCATGATCTACCTGATTGGTAGTTCCGTGGGGCGCATGCTTGATCAGGCCAAATCCACATGAAACGACGAAGAGCCTAATTAAAGAACGATAGCAGGTAGCGTTTGGCGAGACGGGGATTGAGTTGCACCTTCCGCTGCCTGATGGCATCTCTCAATGTGTGCCGAAATTGCTGACCTCGCTTCAAACGGTACAGAGACTGAAGAATCGATTTTGTGTCGTCTTCTACAAGCCGAGTGAGCTGGGCGTGGGTTAGAACCTCGGTCAGTGCGGCATTTGCTTGGATGGCTGCAATAAAACGCTCCCCTTGCTCGATAATACGGGGGTGGTCGTGTCGCGCCCGTTGTGAATCCATACTGCGCACCATACAGCAGGAACCACCAGCATACCGTGCTGGCTGATCGACGAGTGCACGTAGGAAAAATTCAATATCCTCTTTTTTCCGTAGATGTTCATTGAAGCCCTTCAATTTGTTGAAGGTGCTTCGCTTGATGAGAAAACTGTTGGTATGCAGCCAGTTCCCGTTCTCGATGAATTCGCTGAGTGGTAGTTCGGCACCAACTACTTTCTTACCGGGAAGCAGCGAGGCGCCAGTGGTTTCAGCGATTTTATCGCTAAAAATGATTCCTTCGAAAGCTGGATGTTCCAGAGCAAGCCGCATGCGGTTTTCGACGGCGGTAACTACCAACAAATCATCAGAGTCGAGAAATCCGATATAATCGGCATCAGAAAGTTCTACACCGCGATTCCTGGCAGCCGACTGCCCTTGGTTGTTTTCCAGTTGATGGATCGCGACCCTTGGTACTCCGCTGTAGCGTTCGCGGAGACGGGGGTAGCTGTCATCGGTGGAAGCATCATCCACGATGATGCAGCGTGTATTCGGCCAAGTCTGCTCGAGCACGGAATCTATCGCTTCAACAACATAGGGCCACCGATTGAAACAAGGAATGATGATGGCCACCGAGGGCTGTAGATCATGCATGGAGCTTTACCGTTTCGGGTTTTTGGATTGTGGGTCGGAGGGCATGAGCCACGCGGCTTGGAGTCGTTGCTCTACGATGTTGCGGTACTTTTCACCACGCAGCTTGTTCACCGTCAGAGATTTCTTGAGCGCCGGCCACTGGTCGGTACTTTTCGTTGGCAGTGGGCGGACATGCGTGTCGATCCAGAGAATATCGCCGTTGCTAGCGATCAATAGGTTGTTGTAGTGCAGGTCGCGATGCACATAGCCGGCACGGGCGAGTTGCATAACCTCTCGGCACAGTTGCTCCAGGAACGTCAGTCGAGCTTCCTCGTCCAAGGCATCAAAGACCTCTCCACCAGACCGTGTATCTTGTACATGTTCCATCAGCAGTAGCGAGGCGTTACGGTTGCCAGGGTTAAGCGATAAGCCCCAGCCGAGGCAATCGGGTGTCTGTAGGCCTGCTCGGCGCAGAATATTTAGGCTCAGGTATTCCTTGCGGGCATCGGACTGGCCAAGCCAGCGTTTCTCCAGATAGTCGTGCAGGAACCACTTGATGGGCGAGCATGCCTTGGAAAATTTATCCGGCACCACCTTGGCGAGGATGCGTTGGTTCCGGGACACAAAAAACCGGCTGCTGCCGATGGATTCGAACATCTTGGTCGTGGTGGTGCTCTGCAGGGCTAGACGATCTGGCAGGCGATTCGGGTGGAAGACCAGATAGCGCCGGCGGCGATCATTGAAGGGGATATCGAGAAGCTTCACTGAGCAGGCCTGTCACAAGGTTTCGAACTGAGGAAGGACGGTCTCAGCCAGAAATTGTCCATAATGCTTGGCTTCCACTGTTACCGGGGCCTGGTCCATGCGTCTTATCGCATCGGCCAGGCCCTTTTCGTTTTCGGGGGAGATGAGAAAGTCGGCCAGATCCTGGGTCAATATCTCGCTGGGGCCGCTGGGGCAGTCGACACTCACCACTGGGGTACCGAGCAGCAAGGCTTCGATCAATACACGCGGCAATCCTTCGGCATCGGAGGTCAGGATGAGCGCCTTGGCGCCCTGGATGTAGGGGTAGGGATTGGCGCGATAGCCGAGCAGCGTGACGCGGTCCTGCAAGCCAAGCTCCTCGATCAACGTGCGAATTGCCGCTTCCTGATTGCCTTTCCCCAGCAGGATCAGCGGTGTTTGCACGCCACTGGCGAGATAGGCACGCAGCAGGCGGTCATGACGCTTGACCGGAGTGAGCGCGCCGACGTGTATGAAATACTCCCCGTGTGGCAAGTCTGCGCTCTCTTGGGCCAGCGCGAGGAAAGGTGCACGTTCGTAAGGATTGTAGATGGCGCGGATTTCGGCGGGCTCGAGTCTGACCTCGTTCAAAAGGCTTTCTTGCACGCCACGCGACACGGCAATGACCTTGCGATGATCGTACTGTCGGCGCTGCCTGGCAAAGACCCTGTCGCGCTTGGGGGAGTCTCGAAAGCGAGCCGAAATATCGCTCTTGATCCAGAAATGCAGATTGGGGTGTTTCAGGTGACGTGTGATCTTGTCACACGAACAAGAAAGAACGACATCTGCCCTGAACTGGTTGAGCGCATGGCCGATGCGACTGGCTTGC
Organism: Halomonas jincaotanensis; assembly: GCF_018448785.1. Lineage (GTDB taxonomy): Bacteria > Pseudomonadota > Gammaproteobacteria > Pseudomonadales > Halomonadaceae > Halomonas > Halomonas jincaotanensis. The sequence goes on from NZ_JAHCLU010000003.1 coordinate 321,434, forward strand.
CATTTTTCCACCAACACGTTGTTCAGTGCCTTGGTCAGGTCGGTAATAACGCCAAGGTTCCCGACTTCGAGCCCCGCGGGAATATCCTGCTCGATACGATCACGCAGGATGAAGACCTTCACGATGTTGCCGCGCTGACGCAGCCCTTCGGCGGTGTACAGCAGTGACTTTTCCGCGCCGCCGCCGTAGAGATCGGAAACCACAAAGGCAAAACGTTTAGGCTCAGGCATAGGGACTCAAACAGGCAGCGTGTCATTCGAAACAAGCCGGCATGTTACCAGCTGGGAATAGCCAGCGGAACGATGTGCCTGTTTGGTGCGCGTGATGCACTGATATGAGTCGTTCGACGCTGGGGCCTGACGACAAAGTGTTTTCGTGGATGATCAAGGCCCCCTCGTCCCTTGAGATATCGCCGCTTCCGGTGCCCTCTGCTACGTTGTGGCTGTGTGGGCTCGGGTGATTTGGCCTACGCAAACACTGCTTTTGGCATGTTAGCTGCAAGCCTTATAGCGAGCTTCCTACCTGGACCCTGCCCATGCCGCTTTCACGAGACCCGCTCTCCCCTGATTCCGCCTCGCGACCCCGCCTGGTCTTCTCCGACCTGGACGGTTCCTTGCTCGATCATCACAGCTACGACTGGTCGCCGGCCAAGGAATGGCTCGAGCAATTGTGCGCTTGCGGGGTGCCGGTGATTCCCGTGACCAGCAAGACGCGCAGCGAGCTGATGTCGCTGCGTCAGGCGATGAGGATGGAAGAGGCGCCGTTCATTGCCGAGAACGGGGCCATCGTGGGGCTTCCTCCCGCCTGGTGCCACGCCCGGCTTGACCGAGGTGCCGGCCCTGATGGGTTGGTGATACGCACGCTTGGGGTGGATATCGGCTTTATCCGCAAGCGGCTTACCGTGTGGCGCGAACGCCTGGACGCCATGTTTTCCACGATGAGCGAGATGACATTGGAGCAGGTCATAGAGGTGACTGGGCTGACAGAGCCCGAGGCGCGCCTGGCCCGGCTGCGCGAGGGCAGCGAACCGCTGATCTGGGAAGACGATAGCGCCATGCTGGCGCGTCTACGCGAAGGCCTGCGCGGGGATGGCCTGCGAATGGTGCAGGGTGGGCGTTTCTGGCATGTCACCGGGGAGTGCGACAAGGGCAGCGCGGTCGGCTGGTTGATCGAGCGCTTCGAGGCGCTCCGCGGTCATCATCCCTTGACCCTGGCGCTGGGCGACGGCCCCAACGATGTCTCGATGCTCGAGCGAGTCGACCAGGCGGTATTGATCCGCGGCGGCCATGACCTTGAGGTATCGCCTGACCAGCCAGCTCTCTATCGCAGCGAGGCGAGCGGTCCTGCGGGTTGGGTCGAGGGCTTGGCGTATTGGTGGGGGCCCATGGCCACCCAGGGAAGCGACGCTCATGAGTGATTTTCACCAGAATGGCATCATCACCGACTTCCATAACCTGACACGCCGACCTGTGGAAGAACTCGAGGCGGACCTGGTGGTGTTTTCCGTTCGTCGGCCGATGAGTCTCATCTTGCCTTCGCTGTTTTCCGAGCTGGAAGGCCCGGCGTTGTCGCACATCGTCGACGAAATCGCCCAGGTGCCTTACCTCAACGAGGTGGTGATCGGGCTGGACGGTGCCGATCGCGAGCAGTTTGGGTATGCCCGGGAGTTCTTCGCCAGGCTGCCCCAGCATCACCGCTTGCTGTGGAACGATGGACGGCGCTTGCGGGCACTGGACGCCGAACTCGATGAGCGTGGATTGGCCCCCCAGCAGCCCGGCAAGGGGCGTAATGTCTGGTACTGTGGGGGCTACGTGCAGGCCTCCGGACGCGGTACCGTGGTAGCACTGCACGATTGCGACATCCTCACCTACGAGCGCGGCATGCTGGCGCGACTCTTCTATCCGGTGGCACACCCGCATCTCAATTACGAGTTCTGCAAGGGCTATTACCCCCGCATCGCGGAGGGGCGGCTGAACGGACGGGTGTCGCGGCTGATGGTCACGCCGCTGCTGCGGGCGCTCAAGCGGATGCACGGCGCCTTGCCCTATCTGGAATACCTGGATAGCTATCGCTATGCGCTCTCCGGCGAGTTTTCCATGCGCACCGAAGTGCTCGACGGCATTCGCATCCCCGCCGACTGGGGGCTGGAAATCGGCGTGCTGTCCGAAGTGCATCGCAATTATTCCATCAAGCAGCTCTGCCAGGTGGACCTGGCCGATACCTACGACCACAAACACCAGCCGGTATCGGAAGACGATCCCTCGGGTGGGCTGAACCGCATGAGCCTGGACATCGCCAAGGCGCTCTATCGCAAGCTCGCCACCCAGGGCGTCATCTTCAGCGCCGAGGGGTTTCGTACCCTGAAGGCCACCTACTATCGGCTTGCGCTGGATCTGATCGAAGCCTATGACCACGACGCCGTGATGAACGGCCTGAGCCTGGACCGTCACGGCGAAGAACGTGCCGTGGAGCTGTTCGCCGCCAATCTGCTCGAGGCGGGCAATACCTTCCTGGATAATCCTGGCGAGCGACCCTTCATCCCCAGCTGGAACCGGGTCAAGGCGGCGATACCCGACCTTCCGGCCCGCCTGTTTGAAGCCGTGGAACAGGACAACGTCGGCGGGAGATAGCCGGCCAAAAAAGGCGCAGGGCTTGGCCGGGGCCGATCGCCTCAGAGGCGCTGCTCTAGCCCCATCTGCCAGAAGTCGATCTCAAGGCGCGTGGCATCGCGAAAGATCGTCGCGAGTTCATTGAAGCGTGCCGGCGTGACGTCGGCCAGTCGCGCGTCGAGCCAGCCGAGTTCGGCGTGCATGGCGTCCTGAAAATCGTCGCTCTCGTACATGGCGATCCAGGCCTCGAACGGATTGGCTTCGCCGCGTTGCGTGAATGACTGAGTGCCCAGCCAGTTGGCAATCTCGCCGTAGCCAACCAGGCAGGGAGCCAGCGCCACGTGCAGATCGAGCAGGTCGCCGCGGTTGCCGGTGTCCAGCACATAGCGGGTATAGGCCAGGGTGGCCCGCGCCTCGGGTAACCGGGCGAGGTCGTCTTCGCTGATGTCCCAGTCGCGGCAGTAGCCCACGTGAAGGTCGAGCTCCACATCGAGAATCGCCTTGAGCCCTTCATGGGCCTGACGCAGGTCCGCCAAGCTACGGCTCTTGTAGGCGGCCAGGGCAAAGGCCCGGGCGAAGTGAATCAGGAACAGGTAGTCCTGCTGCAGATAGTGGCGAAAGGCGCCACGGTCCAAGGTGCCTGCACCGAGCCCGCGCACGAAGTCGTGCTCGATATAGGCACGCCAATCGTCCCGGCAGGCGGTGGTGAGGTCGTCGAAGCGATAGCCCATTCTTTTCCTCTGAAAGTGACGATCCGGAGCACAACCAAGCCCCGTCAAGTTATCCCCGCCAGTCTATCAGCCCGTCGACGACTTGCCACACTGCGCCCTGCCTGGCAAGCGTGGCGGCCACCCTCGAGCGCTGCGACAACCCCCGCGACCCGTCCTCGGAAAAAGGTTTGATATGGATCAAGCTGCGACCACTTGTCTCGTGTCATGAGGCGGCAAGACGGCTATACTGCGCGTATTGGATATATGGTTATTACGTTAGAGGCAAAAGTTATGAAAAAGACCTTGATACCCTTGTTGGCCTCAATGGGGCTCTCAATGTTCTTGGGAGCCGCCCCTTCCCTTGCCGAGGAGGTCGAGGCCTACCGGGAGACAAAATTGGGCCTCTACGTCACGGCCACTGAGGCCCATGAACTCATGCAAGAGAACGATCGCGCCGTACTGATCGACGTACGCGATCCCGTCGAGATCAAGTTCACTGGCTTTGCCGAGCCCACCGATATCCATGTGCCCTGGGTGCTGGCTGACCGCGATAACTTCGATGAGGAAGCGAAGACCTGGCCCATGGTCAAGAATCCCGACTTCGAGGCGCAGGTGAAGGCCGAGATTGAAGCGCTGGGCGTGGCCGAGGACGACCCGATCATCGTCATGTGTCGTTCCGGCGCCACCCGCAGTGCCCCCGCTGCCGATGTGATCACCGAGATGGGGTACAGCGAAGTCTACTCAATGACCGACGGCTTCGAGGGGAGAAAGCTTGAGGAGGGTGATTCGCAAGGCGTGCGCGCCCTGGATGGCTGGCGTAATTCGGGCCTGCCGTGGGGTTACGAGATCAACCCCGACGTAGCCTGGCGCCAAGCAGACTGATGTTCCGAAACCTGGTTTTTAGCCTTGCCTGGTGGAGCCAGAGAGATTGACCAAGCCCAATGAGGTGACCACATGACTATCAAGACAACCTTGACCCTGGTACTGGCAGCCGCCACTACTGCCATGGGTTTCTCCGGCCTCGCCATGGCCGACAGCCACGGCGCTGAAGAAGCCAAAGACCAGGCGCTAGTGATCCTCACCAGCGACTCGCTGCAGACCCAAGGTATGGCCATGATCCTCTCCAACGCCATGCAGCAGCAGGGCACCGACCTGCATATCCTACTCTGTGATGCCGCGGGTGATCTGGCTGTCGACGGTTACGAAACCGCCGAGGCAATCAACACACCACCAAGCAACCCGGCGGGCCAGGTCAAGCCGGAAGGCATCCTGCAGATGATCATGGGTAAAGGCGCGAAGGTAGATGTGTGTGCCATCTACCTGCCCAACAGCGAGTACGACGAGGACGACCTGATCGAGGGCGTGGGTGTGGCGGCTCCCGGTCCCATGGCGGAAATGATGCGCGATCCGAGTGTCGCCGTATACACCTTCTGACGCCTGCCATCAGCGAGTTGACACCGCGCCGAGCCTTACTTCCGAATACAGGAGGTCAGCATGAAGACCTTTGCACTTTCCCGCAGCACAGGCCCCGGTAGCCCCGACGTGGCCGGGTTCTTCGACCCGCGCACCTTTAGCGTCCAATACGTGGTGAGCGACCCGGCCACCAGCAAATGCGCGATCATTGACCCGGTCTACGACTTCGACGAGAAATCCGGCGCTACCGCCACCCATCACGCCGATGAGCTTCTCGCCTACGTAACCGAACAGGGGCTCGAGGTGCAGTGGATCCTCGATACCCATCCCCATGCCGACCACTTTTCCGCGGCCCACTACCTGAATGAGAAGACCGGAGCGACGACGGCGATCTGCAAATACGTGACCGACGTGCAGGAACTCTGGAAAGGCATCTACCACTGGCCGGACTTCCCGGCGGATGGCTCCCAGTGGGATCGGCTGTTCGCCGAAGGTGATACCTTTCAGGTGGGTGAACTTGAGGCCAGCGTGATGTTCTCGCCGGGCCACACCCTGGCCTCGATCACCTATGTGATCGGCGATGCTGCCTTCGTCCACGACACCCTCTTCCAGCCGGACTTCGGTACCGCCCGCGCTGACTTCCCGGGCGGTGACGCCCGTCAACTGTGGCGCTCCATCCAGGCAATCCTGGCGCTGCCCGGCGAGACGCGGGTATTCACGGGCCATGACTACATGCCGGACGGTCGCGAGCCGGAGTGGGAGAGTACGGTAGACGAGCAGCGCCGGTACAACCCGCACCTGGCGGGGGTAAGTGAGAACGACTACGTCGCCCTACGTCACAAGCGTGATGCCGGGCTGCCGATGCCCAATCTGATCCTGCATGCCCTGCAGGTGAATACGCGGGGTGGACGCCTTCCCGAGCCCGAGGCCAATGGCAGGCGCTACCTGAAGATCCCCCTAGATGCGCTGGAAGGGGCCGCCTGGGACTGAGACGCCAGGGTCGTGGTGTGTCGGGCTTGCAGCGTTTTGATCGGTCCGATAACGGAGAACTCGCCTCCAAAGGTTTTTATAGCCATATATTTTTATATAAATAGGTTCTTATAGCCATAGGTGTTTATACCCACAGGCACAAATAGTTCTAAATAATATAACGTTAGAACTTTATTGGGTTATACTGTGCATAGATCGTAAGGCAGCGAAATTCACGGAGATCAGACCCATGTCCGCGCCCATTGTGAACCACTTCTTCGACGAGCCGACCAACACCTTCAGCTATGTGGTGCAGGACCCCGACAGCAAAGCCTGCGCAGTCCTCGATTCGGTGCTCGATTTCGACTATGCCGCCGGGCGCACCGATGTGAGCTCCGCCGATGAGATCATTGCCTTCATAAAGGCCGAGGGACTGACCGTGGAATGGATCCTCGAGACCCATGTGCACGCCGACCACCTGTCCGCTGCGCCCTACCTGCACGACAAGCTAGGTGGCAAGACCGGTATCGGCGCCAGGATCATCGAGGTGCAGGAGATTTTCGGCAAGGCCTTCAATGCCGGCACCGAGTTTGCTCGTGACGGTAGCCAGTTCGACCGCCTCTTCGAGGAGGGTGATACCTTCACCATCGGCAACCTGGAAGGACGCGTGCTGCACACCCCGGGCCATACCCCGGCCTGCTTGACCTACGTGATCGGCGATGCCGCCTTCGTCGGCGATACCTTGTTCATGCCGGATTACGGCACGGCCCGCTGCGACTTCCCGGGCGGCGATGCCCGCACCCTATACCGTTCGATCCAGAAGGTGCTGGCGCTGCCGAGCGAGACGCGGCTGTTCCTGTGCCACGACTACAAGGCGCCGGATCGAGACGAGTACCTGCACGAGACCAGTGTGGCCGAGCAGCGTGCCCACAACGTCCACGTCCACGAGGGGGTCAGTGAGGACGCGTTCGTGACGATGCGTACCGAGCGCGATGCCACCCTGGACATGCCCAAGCTGATCCTGCCGTCGGTGCAGGTAAATATGCGCGCCGGCCACATGCCACCGGCCGAGGACAACGGCCAGGTCTATCTCAAGGTGCCGATCAACAAGTTCTAACCCAGCCCAATCGGTCCAACGCTTCCCAGGGAGAGATCACCATGCAAATCCATGAACTCGAGCCCGGCTTCGCCATCGCCGACGCCGTGACACCCTCCGACCTTGATGAGGTCGCCCGTCGCGGCTTCCGCTCGGTGATCTGCAACCGCCGTCCCGGCGAGACCGAGGACTACCCCGACGACCCCACGCTGAGAGCTCGGGCCGCTGAGCTCGGCCTACAGTGGCGTTGTATTCCGGTCGCCCCGGGCGAGTACGGCGACGCCGATATCGATGCCTTCGGTCGTGAACTCGACGAGTTACCTGCACCGATCCTGGCCTTCTGCAAGACGGGCAAGCGGGCCGTGCACCTCTGGGCGCATGCTCGCAGCCAAGGAGCGAGCTGCGATATCCCGGCACTGCTCGCCGCTGCCCGCGCTGCCGGCCATGATCTGGAGGAGCGGCGCCCGCAGTTGGAAGCCGCTGCCGGACAGCGCTGAGCGATGAACCCGAAGCGCTACCTGCCGATCCTGCAATGGTTGCCGCATTACGGCCGCGAGACGTTTTCCAGCGACCTGCTGGCGGCGGTAATCGTCACCGTCATGCTGATCCCGCAGTCGCTGGCCTATGCCATGCTGGCAGGCCTGCCGCCGGAGGTGGGGCTCTATGCCAGCATCGCGCCGCTGGTGGTCTATGCGGTGTTCGGTACCAGCCGCACCCTGGCGGTGGGGCCGGTGGCGGTTGTCTCGCTGATGACTGCCGCGGCGGTAGGGCAGGTGGCTTCCCAAGGCAGCCCTGAGTATCTCGGTGCGGCGCTGGTGCTGACGCTGATGTCGGGGCTGATCCTGACCGCGATGGGCGCAGCGCGGTTGGGTTTTCTGGCCAATTTCCTGAGCCACCCGGTGATCTCCGGCTTCATCACCGCCTCGGGCCTGATCATTGCCGCCGGCCAGGCCAAGCACCTGCTGGGCATCGAGGCGAACGGCCAACACCTGCCCCAGCTACTGGCCAGCCTGATGGGCCGCCTGGGTGAGGCAAATCTCCCGACCCTGGCGATCGGTCTGTCGGTGTTGGCCTTCCTGTATGCCGCGCGGCGCTGGCTCAAAGCGAGCCTGCTGCGCGTAGGGATGCCGGCACGCCCGGCGGACATGTCGACCAAGGCGGCACCAATTCTCGCTGTGGCGGTGACTACACTCGCCACCTGGGCGCTGGGTCTCGACCAGTATGGTGTGGCCGTGGTCGGCGAGGTACCGGCCGGCCTGCCGCCGTTGACGCTGCCGGGGCTGGACACAGGACACTGGCAGGCGCTTTTCGTGGCGGCGCTGATGATCAGCATCGTCGGCTTCGTCGAGTCGGTGTCGGTGGGCCAGACGCTTGCCGCCAAGCGCCGCCAGCGCATCGACCCCGACCAGGAACTGGTGGGGCTTGGCACCTCGAACATTGCCGCCTCGTTGACCGGGGGCATGCCGGTGACCGGTGGTTTTGCGCGTTCGGTGGTGAACTTCGAGGCCGGCGCCGAGACCCCGGCGGCGGGGGCCTTTACCGCCGTGGGTATTGCCTTGGCGGCGCTGCTGCTGACCCCGCTGATCGCCTACCTGCCAATTGCCACGCTCGCCGCCACCATCATCGTGGCGGTGCTCTCCCTGGTAGACCTGGGGACGGTGAAGCGGACCTGGAGCTACTCGCGAAGCGACGTGGCGGCCATGCTGGCGACCATCGCCATGACCCTGCTGCAGGGCGTCGAAGTCGGCATCACGGTCGGCGTGGGACTGTCGTTGGCGCTGCATCTCTATCGCACCAGCCGGCCCCACAGCGCCATGGTCGGCCGGGTGCCGGGCACTGAACACTTCCGCAACGTCGAGCGCCATGCCGTCGAGACCGATGAGCGCCTGGCAATCCTGCGGGTGGACGAGAGTCTCTACTTCGCCAATGCCCGCTTCCTCGAGGACACCGTGATGGATATCGCCACCCGCCAGCCCTGCCTCGAGCACTTGGTATTGGCCTGCCAGGCGGTCAACGTTATCGATGCCTCGGCGCTTGAGAGCCTGGAGGCGATCAATGCCCGTCTGAAAGACGCCGGTGTGATGCTGCACCTGGCCGAGGTCAAGGGACCGGTGATGGATCGCCTGGAGCACACCGATTTCTGTCATGAGCTGTCTGGGCGCGTCTTCCTGAGCACCTTCGAGGCCTGGCAGGCGCTTCGCGGCCACAGCGACGGTAGCCTGTCGCGGCGCTGCGCCGAGCTGCAGCGGCTCGGGATGCCCCCCGACCCCATCAATGACATCCCAAAACCGCATCTGCGGATGCACTGAAGGACTCACTTAAGGAGAAAAACGTGGATTGGAGTGCAACCCTGCATGGGCTGATCGGCGGCGTACTGATCGGCCTGTCCGCCACCTGGCTGATGGCGACGTTGGGCCGAATCGCCGGCATCAGCGGCATCCTCGGCCAGCTCTTCACTGTCCGCCCTCAGGGCGACAGCGCCTGGCGGCTGGCCTTCCTGGCCGGCTTGGTCAGCGGCCCCCTGGTGCTGATGCTCGCCGGCGGTGGCTTGGGCAACGTGGTCGGTGCCCCTGGTAAGGTGATCGGTGAGCCCGCCGGCGGAGTAGCGCTGATGCTGGTGGCCGGCCTGCTGGTGGGTCTGGGTACTAGCCTGGGCAGTGGCTGCACCAGTGGGCACGGTGTGTGCGGTCTGGCTCGACTGTCGCCGCGCTCCCTGGTCGCCACCATTACTTTCCTGGTGGCGGCGATCGTCACCGTCTACGTGGTCCGGCATATGATCGGAGGTGGCGCATGAAGACCTCCCACCTCAAGACGCTGGCGGGCTATATCGCGGGGCTGATCTTCGGCCTCGGCTTGGCAATCTCTGGCATGACCGACCCGGCCCGGGTGCTCGGCTTCCTGGATGTCGCCGGCGCCTGGGACCCGACCCTGGTGTTCGTGCTGGGCGGCGCCGTGGTCACCAACTTTATCGGCTATCGGCTGGTGCTGCGTCGCCCCAACCCGTTATTCGGCGAGCGCTTCCAACTGCCCACCCGGCAGGACCTGGACGGCCGCCTGATCGGTGGCGCCGCCCTGTTCGGCATCGGCTGGGGGCTATCGGGCTATTGCCCGGGTCCGGCCTTCGCCTCCATCGCCGGTCTAACGCTGCCGCTCGCCGCCATGCTTGTCGCAATGATCGCCGGTTGGTTTCTGGCGAGAGCGGTGCCCACCAGCGCCCGATAACCGGGCTTTTCCCCAACGATAGCCTATAACGATAGGAGATTACGTCGCTTGAAGAGAGCTGTTCTTCAGGATGTGAGCGAACGGAAAGCCCACCTGGCTTTCCTGGTCCAGGTGAGCCGTTGAGCTGACCGCGCAAGGGTCGGTGACAACAAGAGAGGTAACTATGATGATCAGCAAGTGCATCATAAGTGGGCTCGGCCTGCTGCTGGGCCTCGGCCTGGTCGGCGGCAAGGCCGAGGCCCAGGAAGGCAACGTCGAGCGTGGCGAGACAGCCGCGGGGACCTGCGTGGCTTGCCACCAGGCCGACGGCAGTGGCATGAACGTGCCCGACGGTGAATCCTGGCCCCGTCTGGCCGGTCTGGACGCCGACTACATCGCTAAGCAGCTCCACGACTTCAAGGCAGGCCGTCGTCATAACGCCAGCATGCAACCCTTCGCCAACATGCTTGATGATCAGCAAATTGCCGACGTGGCCGCCTACTACGGCGAGATGCCGGTGACCGCGGCCCAGGGCGGCGGCGATGCCGACGAGGCGCTGCTGTCCCGCGGCGAGCAGCTCGCCCTGCGCGGCGACTGGAATCAGTACATCGTCTCCTGCAAGAGTTGTCACGGCCCGCGCAACGAGGGCGCAGGCGACACCTTTCCGGGTATCACCAGCCAGCACGCCGGTTACATCGAGAGCCAGCTGCATGCCTGGCAGGCAGGCGAGCGTAATAACGACCCGCAGAACCTGATGGGTGCCATCGCCAAGCGCATGAGCGATGACGACATACGCGCCGTTTCCGCCTGGCTGGCCAACCAGTCCGTGGCGTCCGAACAGGGGGAAAGCCAATGACCGCTCACAAGATACCCCTGGCCTTGGCCAGTGCAGCCCTGACCGCCGGGATGAGCCTGGCCGCCCTTGCCGAGTCTGTGCCGTCGGCGGTTGAGACGTTGGTGGAACTTGGTTACCCGCCACCTCAGGAGGGCGAGCTTGTCCACGTTCCGCCGACCATGGCAGATCTCGAGAAAGCCGACCTGCATCCGGAAACCAAGGAGGTCATCCGTCGCGGCTACGATCTCTTCACCAACACCCAGCAGCTGCGTGGTGAGAATGTCTTCAACGAGATGAACTGCTCCAGTTGCCATCTCGGCGAGGGGCGCCAACCGTTCAGCGCGCCAATCTGGCCGGCGGTGGTCACCCTGCCCAGCTATCGCGGCAAGAACGACCACGTCAACAACCTGGAGGAACGCATCGCCGGCTGCTTCGCCTATTCCATGAACGGCGTGCCGCCCGAGTACGGCAGTGACGACATGCTGGCGTTGTCGGCCTATCACCAGTGGCTGGCCAAGGGCGCGCCGATGTATCCCGACCAGCCGATCTATGGCCGCGGCTTTCCGGCACCGGAGCGTCCCGACGAGCTGAATTACCAGCGTGGCGAGGAGCTCTACCAGGCGCAGTGCGCGATCTGCCACAGCGAGAATGGTTCCGGCCTCTATCAGGATGGCGAGTACATTTTCCCGGCGCCTTGGGGCGATGGCTCCAATAACTGGGGGGCGGGGATCGTGCGGACCGAGACCGCGGCCGGGTTCATCAAGAACAATATGCCGCTGGGCAAGCCGCTCTCACTCTCCGACCAGCAGGCGTGGGACATCGCCTACTACATGACCCGGCAGGAACGCCCGCAGGATCCGCGCTACACCGGTAATGTGGAAGAGACCCTGGAGAGGTTCGGGCCCACCTTCCACAAGAACTCCAGCTACGGTCAGGTGCGCGAGCATGACGGCCACGTGCTGGGCGACCACGCCAATTGGGGCGAGAAGGGCGGCGAGGTCACGCCCTGGAACGTCGGCCAATCGCGCTTCGAAGGTCTAAAAGAAGAGTAACTCCCGCTGCCTTCGCGGCAACGCGAACCTCCCGCCTGGCCAAGCCAGGTGGAAGGTTCGTGTTTCGGATAGCGAGGTAAAGAAACTTCAGGGGGCTTCGCCGCCCATCATGTCGATCAGGCGCTCCTCGCTCGGCATGCCTTCCACTCTCCGGCTGCGCTCGCCGTCACGGTAAAAGGTCGAGGGTGTAGCGATCAGCCCCAGCGATTCGAACAGCTGGTTGTTATCGTATACCTGCTCTTCGATGTCGCGGGGCTGGGCGGAGGCCTCGATTTCCTCGCGGCCGGCGTAGTGAGCGTCAAGTGCTGCGACCGGGTCCTCGGCGCCCAGCAAGGCGGCGGCCTTGGCGGGGCTATCCTGGGCGAGAATGCCCACCATGACATGTCGAATCTGCACCTCGCCGGCGTCGACCCAGAGGCGGGTTGCCTTCCAGAGTTCCCGGCAGAAGGGGCAGTTGGGGTCTGAAAAGGTGTAGATCACACGCGGTGCCTGGCTGTCGCCATCGCGAATCCACGCCCCCTTCTCGACCTCTTCCCAGGCGGCGGCGTCCTGGGCGGCGCGGATATGCTCATCTAATGCGGCATTGGAGAGATCCGTGCCCTCGGCGTCCACCAAGGTACCCACTACTGCATGCTGACCATCGGCGGTCAGGTAGATGGCAACCTCGCCACCCTCGTAGCTGGCTGCGTAGCCGGTCAGCCCGGCGGGCGCCTCGAACTCGGCATGAATGGTCAGCCCCTGGGCGGTGAGCGCCTTGACCGGGCCCGGCCAGTGATCATCGGCCGAAACCGGCAGCGCCAAGGCGCAAGCCAGGACCAGGGCAACGGGAGACGGTAGGGAGAAACGGGCAGGCAAGGACATGGCGATTTCCTGACGATAAAGTTTTCTGACATTGAAAAGCGTCAGATTCTGTCATGAAGCGGGTCCTGTCACGAACCTGGCCATCGCTATGGCGGCCTCGGCGGGAGAGGCGTTGCCGGAGACGAAACGTCGCATTCGCCAGCACCCCGCGGCGATAGTGCGGTATAACAGTCGACTGACACGTACTGAGGAGACAACGATATGCGGTTATTCCTGCCATCCCTGACAGCGTTGATGCTCGCGCTGGCCAGTCACATGGCGGTGGCCCAGTCGGTCACGGTGGAGAATGCCCAGGTGCGTGCGGTGCCCCCGGTGTCGACTACCTCGGCAGCCTTCATGGTCCTGCATAATGCCGGGGACGAGGACGTCGAGATCGTCGCGGCATCGTCGCCGGCGGCCGAGGTGCTCGAGCTGCACGAGCACCAGCACGCGGATGGGGTGATGCAGATGCGCCACGTGTCCGAGGTGAGCATTCCCGCCGGTGGCAGCACCGAGCTGGCCCCTGGCGGCCTACACCTGATGCTGATCAACTTGACGCAATCCTTGGACGAAGGCGAGAGGGTGGCCATCACGCTGGAATTCGCCAACGGCGAGACGCTGTCTTTCGAGGCTCCGGTACTGCCGGTAAATACCCGGCAACAGGCGTCGCACGGCAAGGCTCACTGATCCTCGCTGACTAGCCAAAGGCTGCGGTAGGGCGCGAGGCTGTCGATCCGCTTCACGGTGGCCTTCTCCAACAGGTCATACCAAGATCGCGCGTCGAGTTCGGACAGGGCCAGTGGCTGGCGCCGATCGGTGATGTTATGGATCGCCAGCAACCGACGCCCATCGCTCAGCGGGCCACGCTCCAGCACCAGCAGCTCGGGCGGTGAAGGGATCACGCGTTGGGGTGCATCCGGGTGGAAACAGGGTTCGCTACGGCGCACCGCCAGTCGGCGCTTGAGGGCCATGAAGACCTCCCGCGTCGGCGTGTTGCGGCTGTCGAGCAGCTCGTCGAGATCCTCGCGCTGCCAGCGGCGTCGGTTGAGCGAGCGCAATCGTCCGCTGCGCTCGACGCCTTCGTGATCGTTGAGCGATGCGGTCAGGGAGTGGAGGTACAGTGCGGGAATGCCCTGCAGCGCCATCATCAGGTTTTGGCTGCACAGGAAACGCTCGACCTGCCAGGGATCGGCGCCACGGCGCGTGCCTTTCATGGCGTCGAACCAGGTGATGTTGATCTCGTAGGGTGTGTCCTCGCCACCGGGGTTGGCGCGCATGCTGACGAAGCCGCCGAAACGATGCATCAGCTCCGTCAGCGCCTCGATCTCGTGGGTGGGCATCCGGCCTTCCAGTGGCCGCACGCCGATACCGTCGTGGCTGGCGGTGAAGTTGAGATAACTGCAGCCCGGCGGCAGTTCGGGCAGGCTCGAGAGCCAAGTCGCCAAGGTGCCGGCTTCGCCACTGGTGAGGGTATGCAGCAGCAGCGGCGGTAGCGGGAACTGATAGACCAGGTGCGCCTCGTCCGGGGTGTCGTCGGGGCCGGAAAGACGATCCAAACCGAAGTAGCTGATGTTCTCGCGATGCGGGACATTGGTCTCGGTCAACAGCAGGGTGCCCGGCGCCAGGTAGTCGACGATGGCCCGCATCAGGCGCACGACCTCGTGGGTCTGGGGCAGGTGAACACAGCTGGTGCCGATTTCCTTCCAGAGATAGGCGATGGCATCGAGGCGGATGATTCGCGCGCCTTGTTGGAGATAAAAAAGCAGGATGTCGATGAACTCCAGCAGCACGTCGGGGTTGGCGAAGTCGAGATCGATCTGGTCATCGGAGAAGGTCGCCCAGAGATGCCGGGTGCCACGGCGAGTGGCCACCGGTACCAGCAGCGGGCTGTTACGTGGGCGTACGACCGCCGAGAGATCGGTGGCCGGGTCCATTTCGATGAAGAAGTCGCGTCCCGGCTTGCTATCGCTCAGGTAATCGACGAACCATAGCGACTCGCGCGATACATGATTGAGCACCAGGTCGAACGCCAGGGCGCCGTGCTCGGCCAGGCGGCGGATGTGCGACCAGTCGCCGAGCGAGGGTTCGACCTGTCGATAATCGATCACCGAGAAGCCGTCGTCGCTGCTCCAGGGAAAGAATGGCAGGATATGCACGCCGCTGAAGGTATCCGGCAGGCGGGTGTCAATAAAGGATTCCAGTGCCTCCAGCGGTGGGCGGTCGCCATCGAGCAGGCTGTCACCATAGGTGATCAACCATTGGTCTCGCTCGCTCCACAATGGCGGTGGAGTGTCCGGTCGCCGGGCGAGCAGTGCACTGCCCTGGTGCGCTACCAGCGTGAGAAGGCGCTTGAGCACTTCCTCGGCGCGTTGGCCGTAAATGAGGGCCAGGCGCGCGCGGGCGCGATTGACGAACTCATCGTGATCGAGATGGCGAGGGAGAGTAGGAGTCGTGGGCATTGGAGGGTTCCGGTCAGGCGTCTGGACAATCACGGCTTGCATGGAAGCTTTTCTTGCATAGTATGTGCCAGCTCGGCTTCTCGCCTGCGCCAAGTGGGCGTCGGCTGGGCGTATACATAGGGAAACGTTACACTGTGGCAACACCTTCTCCCTGCCGACTCTGGAATCCTTCGATGCACTGTCCCTTTTGTGGAACCCATGACACCAAGGTGACCGACTCGCGCTTGGTCGCCGAGGGCGATCAGGTGCGCCGCAGGCGCCAGTGCGCGGCATGCGGTGAACGTTTTACCACCTACGAGACAGCCGAACTGGTGATGCCGCGGGTGATCAAGGGTGATGGGACGCGAGAGGACTTCAACGAGGCCAAGTTGCGTGCCGGCATGCTGCGCGCCCTCGAGAAACGCCCGGTCAGCGCCGAAGCCATCGAGGCGGCAGTGGAGCGTATTCGCCAGGCGTTACGGGCTCGCGGCGAGCGGGAAATCAATGCCCGGATTATCGGCGAGGAGGTCATGAGCGCACTCAAGCGCCTCGACCAGATCGCTTTTATTCGCTTCGCCTCGGTGTATCGCCGCTTTCAGGATATCGACGAGTTTCGTGCCGAGATCGACCGGTTGTCTCAAGAGCCGGGAACCCCTCACGACACGACCAATCGCTGAATGCCAACGCTTGCAAAAAGGGAGTCAATGGCCAAACAGTCCCCGGAAACTTGGATGGCCCGCGCCCTGCAACTGGCGCGTCGTGGCCTTTACACCACGCATCCCAACCCACGGGTCGGCTGCGTGCTGGTCAAGCGCCGGCGTGTGGTCGGTGAGGGGTATCACGTCCGCGCCGGTGAGCCGCATGCCGAGGTTCACGCGCTGCGCGCCGCCGGAGAAGCCGCCCGGAGCGCCACGGCCTATGTCACCCTGGAGCCCTGTTCGCATCAGGGGCGTACCGGCTCCTGCGCGCTGGCGCTGATCGAGGCGAAGGTGAAGGCGGTGGTGATCGCCATGGTCGACCCCAACCCCGACGTGGCGGGCCGCGGTATTGCCATGTTGCGCGACGCGGGAATCGACGTGTCGGTCGGCTTGCTGGAAGACCAGGCGCTGGCGCTCAATCCGGGCTTCGTGATGCGCATGGAGCATGGCCGTCCCTTCGTGCGCCTTAAGATGGCGATGAGCCTCGATGGCCGCACCGCCATGCAATCGGGCGAATCGCAGTGGATCACCGGCCCTCAGGCGCGCCGTGACGTGCAGCGCCTGCGGGCGAGGTCGAGCGCGGTGCTGACCGGTGTCGACTCGGTTATCTTCGACAACGCACGGCTCACCGTGCGGCCGGAGGCGCTCGAGCTGGAAGATGCCGAGGAGATTGCCCGGCATCAACCCCTGAGAGTGGTGGTCGATACGCAGCTGCGCCTGCCCCAGGCGGCGGCGTGTCTGAGCGAGCCGGGGCGAACCCTGGTCGCGACCTGCGCAGGCTTCGATGCCGACAAACGCCAGCGACTCGAGCGTGCCGGCGCCGAGGTGCTGGAAATGCCGGCAGGGGCGGAAGGACGGGTGGACCTGCATGCCTTGCTGCGTTACCTCGCCGAGACCGAACACGCCAACGAAGTGCTGCTCGAGACCGGGGCGACCCTGGCGGGCGCCATGCTCGATGCCGGCCTGGTCGACGAGATGCAGCTCTTCGTCGCACCCACCCTGCTGGGTGGCGAGGCGCGGCCATTGTTCGCGTTGCCGGGGTTGTCGGAGATGGCCCACCAGCGACCGCTCGAGATTCTCGATATCCGTGCCGTGGGTCGCGACTGGCGGATTACCGCGCTGCCGCGTTAAACGTGGGCGACGAGCCTGGCGCCCGCCGCCGTGCCACGGTGCTCTCTACTGGCGTCCGCCGCCGCGCCACGGTGCTCTCCACTGGCGCCCGCCGCCGCGCCACGGTACCCTGACGCCGTTTCGAGGCAGGCCGCGAGGCCTGCCACGCTGAATCACTGGAGATCCCATGGTGCAAACCTCCTCCGGGGGCATGGCCCCCATTGCTGAACTGGTCGAGGATATTCGCCAGGGCAAAATGGTGATCCTCATGGATGATGAGGATCGCGAGAACGAAGGCGATATCATCATGGCCGCCGAGAGGGTCGAGGCCGAGCACATCAACTTCATGGCGCGTCATGCGCGTGGCTTGATCTGTTTGCCAATGACCCGCAGCCGCTGTGAGTACCTGCAGTTGCCGCTGATGGTGCGCGACAACAACTCGGGGTTCGGCACCAAGTTCACGCTCTCCATCGAGGCCGCCGAAGGGGTCACCACCGGCATTTCTGCCGCCGACCGGGCCCGCACCGTGCGGGCTGCGGTGGCACGCGATGCCAGGCCCGAAGATATCGTTCAGCCGGGGCATATCTTCCCGCTGATGGCCGAGCCGGGCGGCGTACTGCGTCGCGCCGGGCATACCGAAGCGGCGTGCGACCTGGCGGCGCTGGCTGGCTTCGAGCCGAGCGGGGTGATCTGCGAGGTGATGAACGACGACGGCAGCATGGCGCGTCGTCCGGAACTCGAGCAATTCGCCGCCGAACATGGACTGAAGATGGGCACCATCGCCGATCTGATCCACTATCGCATCCACAATGAGCAGACCGTGGAGCCGGTGGAGTCGACCCCGGTCCAGACCGCCTTCGGCGAACTGACGCTGCATGTCTTTCGCGATCGCATACAGGGCGCGCACCATCTGGCGCTGGTCAAGGGACAACCGACACCCGAGACACCGACCACCGTGCGTGTGCACCTGGCCGATACGCTGCGTGATCTGCTCGGACTGCAGAAAGGTGAGGGCGGCCATTGGTCGACCCACGCGGCCCTCGAGGAGATCGCCCGTGTCGACCAGGGCGTCTTTGTGCTGCTCGATGATGGGCGTCCCCATCAGGATTTCCGCGATCAGCTCGAAGTTTTCCTGGAACGTCGTCGAACCCCGCGCAGCAGCGACTCCGATGGTGCCGGCAACTACCTGACCATCGGCACCGGGTCGCAGATTCTGCGCCATCTCGGCGTGGGCCGGATGCGCCTGCTCAGCTCACCCTGGAGATTCTCGGCGCTGTCTGGCTTCGATCTGGAAGTGGTCGAGCGCTTGGGCCCCGAGGATCTCCCCGTCAACCAGGCCGCTGCCGGCGGATGAGCGCAACATTCACTCATGTCAACGGCATGGCCTGGCCGTGCCAGAATTCAGCCGGACAGAGTTCACGAGGAACCTGAAACCATGCAACCGATTTCCCAAGTCGAAGGTACCTTTGTCGACATCGACGGTCGCTACGTGATCGTGGTGGGCCGCTTCAACCATCATGTGGTCGACAGCCTGGTGGAAGGGGCGGTGGATATCCTGATGCGTCACGGCGTTGAGGGCGACAACATTGATATCGTTCATGTGCCAGGCGCCTGGGAACTGCCCCTGGCAGTCAAGAAGGTCCTCAAGGTGGCGCATCCGGATGCAGTGATCGCGCTGGGGGCGGTGATCCGTGGCGGCACGCCTCACTTCGAATACGTGGCGGGTGGCTGCAACGCCGCGCTTGGCAACCTGCAGCTCGAGTTCGAGACGCCCATCGCCAATGGGGTGCTCACCGTCAATTCCATCGAACAGGCCATCGAGCGTGCCGGCACCAAGGCGGGCAACAAGGGCGCGGAAGCGGCCATGGCCGCCATGGAGATGGTCTCGCTGCTGCGCTGTTTCGGCGACGATGACGATCATGATCAGCACGCAGAGGACAAGGCATGAGCGGCGACAAATCCCGTGCCCCCTCGGCCGCTCAGCAGTCGCGGCATGCCGCACGCGAGCTGGCGGTGCAGGGGCTGTATCAATGGCAGATGACCGGTAAGTCGATCACGGCGGTTGAGGCGGAATTCCGCAGCCAGCTGGCCGACGAGGATATGGAAGACCACGAGAACTGGCACAAGGTCATGGAGTTCGCCGACCTGGCGCTGTTTCATGAGCTGCTGCATAACGTGGTGCGCTTCAAGGCGGACCTGGACGCTGACATTTCGCCCTTGCTCGACCGCCGACTCGAGGAACTCGATCCCATCGAGCTGGCCATTCTGCGCCTTGGCGCTTATGAGCTGTCGCGCCGCCTCGAGGTGCCGTATCGTGCGGTGATAAACGAGGGCGTCGAGCTGGCCAAGTCTTTCGGTGGCACCGACAGCCACAAATACGTCAACAGCATTCTCGACAAGCTCGCCGGCCGCTTGCGTGGTGCCGAGGTGGCCGCCCGTCGCCGCTGATGGGTGATACCTGATGCACAGCGAATTCGATCTGATCACGCGCTTCTTGACTCCCGCGTCGCCGCAGGCGGGCGCCGGGGTCTCTCTGGGTGTCGGCGATGACTGCACGCTGCTGTCACCGACGCCGGGCCAGCGCCTGGCGGTCAGCGTGGATACCTCGGTCGTCGATGTGCACTTTCCCGCCGGCGCGCCCGCCGAGGCCATTGGTCATCGAGCGCTGGCGGTCAGCCTGAGCGATCTTGCCGCCATGGGCGCCCATTCGCGTTGGTGCTTGATGTCGCTGACCCTACCGACTGCGGATGATACTGACTGGCTCGAAGATTTCGCCAGAGGCTTTCATGCCCTGTGCGATGCCACCGGGACAGCGCTGGTCGGCGGTGACACCACACAGGGCGAACTGGCCATCGGTGTGACCGTCATGGGTGAGGTGTCTCCTGCCTTGTCCCTGACTCGCGATGGCGCACGGCCCGGCGATCTGCTGGCGGTGACCGGAGCCCTGGGTGGGGGCGCCGGGGGGCTTGCCCTTTGGCAACAAGGCGAGCGCGATCTCGGCCACCCGCTGCTGGCGCGTTACCTCTTGCCTCAGCCACGTCTCGCCGCTGGCGAAGCGCTGGCAGGGCTTGCCACGGCGGCGATTGATATCTCCGATGGATTGCTTGCCGATCTCAAGCATCTGCTGGCAAGCTCTGGCGTCGGTGCCGAGCTGGAAGCCGCCTCATTGCCACTGGCCGAGGGGCTGGTCGAGGCGCTGGGCGAAACGCGTGCACGAGACGCGGCACTGAGCGGCGGCGATGATTATGAACTACTGGTAAGCTTGCCCGCCGAGCATCTGGATGAGGCACGCAAGCGGCTGGCGGCGAGCGACCTTGCGCTGTCGATCATCGGACATATCAGCGCCTCCCCAGGCATCACCGGCATCGCCGAGGCGGTGCGGGGAGGTTGGCAGCATTTTTCCGGCCAAGCTGACGACGGAGTGACGCCATGAACCGCGCCCCGGCCAGCGTCTGGCATCGCCCGACCCACTTTCTCGCCTTCGGGCTGGGCAGCGGTGCCGTGCCCTTCGCGCCAGGAACCTTCGGTACCCTGGCGGCGATTCCTTTCTACTGGCTCATCTCCGAATTACCGCTCAACTGGTACATGGCCTTGCTGGTCGTAACCTTCGTTTGGGGAGTCTGGCTTTGCGAAAAGACCTCTCAGGACATGGGAGTACACGATCATTCCGGCATCGTCTGGGATGAATTCGTCGGCTACTGGATCACCATGACCGCTGTGCCTTTTTCCTGGGAGGCGGCACTTTGGGGGTTCGTGGTCTTCCGGGTCTTTGATGTCTTCAAACCCTGGCCGGTTCGCTGGGCTGACCGGCGAGTGGCCGGGGGATTCGGCATCATGATCGATGATGTTCTTGCAGGCATATATGCCTGGAGTACGATGCATATCTGGTTCTGGCTACACTGACTTCGCTAATGCAGGCCGAGTTAGATGACTCACTGCGATGTCAGGGTTGTGGTGCCGTCGATAAGCGGTGCCGTCGAGAATGAGGAAAAGCATGGTACGCAAGGAACGTTTGATCGTCCCGGCCTTGATCGTCGTTGCCATGATTTGGGCTGTGGCCCAATACCTTTCCGGGCTGTTGTTCGAGCGTGAGCTTGAGAGAGCCGTCAATGATCTGGAGGCGCGAGGTGAGCTGGTGGTCGAGCGCAGCGACGTCAGACACGGCTGGCTGACGTCCCGCGGGACCATTCATGTAGCGCCAGTACTGGGCGATGCCTGGCATCTTGCGTTGAGCTATGAGGCCGACCACGGGGTATTGAGCACCCGCGTCGAGGGGCTGGCGATGCCGCTGATGGGGCCACATCAGATGCCCGTGTTTGGCGATGCGCTGCCGTCGAATCCGCCGAGTTGGCATGCGCTATATCACACACTCAGCGGGACCCTGGAGGGCTCGATTCAGCTGGCTCCTTTCCTTATCCGCCAGGGCGAGCGTGAGCTGGATTTCCAGGGCGGTGAGTTGGCCTTCAACGGCGAGTATGGCGACTGGCGCGGACGTGCCCGTATTTCTCCCCTGCGGCTCACCGACGGCAGCGCAAGGCTCGATATCGGCCCGGTCATGCTCGAGAGCCGTTACGCCTATACGCCGGGGGCTTATCACTTTACACAGCACGATCTGCTGCGCGTCGAAGCGCTCAGCTGGCAACAGCCAGACCTCGGCATAACGGCGCACGATCTCATCTATCAGAGCCAGATGACCCTCGATGAACGTGAATTACGCATCGATAGTGAGCTGACCATCAGGGAGGTGCTGGCCGCTGAAGAGGTGCTGCTGACCGGCCGGGTGGCGTTGTCGCTGTCGCGAGTCAACGCGGATGCCCTGCGCCAGGCGCTGGGCGTCCTGCGCAGCGAGGCGGCACAGGGGGACACGGCTCGGCAGGGGCGCGAGCTGCTGGAAACGCTCGAGCCGTATCTGGTTGACATGCTGCATGACTCTCCGCGCCTGGATGCCACGGCGGTGGAGCTCGACAGTCCCATGCTCGGTATCGGTGTTCAGGGCAGTGGTGCCCTGTTCTTCGATGCGCGCGACCTCGGCGAGCTGAGTCTGCTGCGACTTTCTGACGAGACGGAGCAGCAGCGCTGGATGTCGCGTCTGGACGGCGACTTCGACTGGCCTGATGTGCCCACGGTGGTGGCGCTGTGGCTGGGGCTGCCACTCGATACCCGCGATCTTGAAATCGACGTGATACGGGGCAGGGTGCGAGTCAATGGCCGGCCTTTACCGCCGCTGTGGCGTTGATGTCCCCTGTTAAAACAGCCGTATGGCTTGAACTCGGTACTGGCTGCCCGCATTGACTGGTTAGTTTGCTAAATTGCAGTCACATCGGATTAGGATGATTAGCCTATGAGCGGCGAGCAGGATAGCTTCCAGGACCCGGAGAGGCAGGACTGGGTTCGGGAGTCCGACGACACCGGCGATGACTTCGCTTACCGAGAAGGGCCCCAGGAGCGTAAAGCCATGGTGCCCGCACGAGACACACTGCCCGAGCGTATCTACCTGCTGCCGATCCACAATCGGCCTTTCTTCCCCGCCCAGGTACAACCGCTGGTGATCAATCGCGAGCGCTGGGAAGACACCATGCGCCGCGTCGCCGATACCCCGCACCAGGTGGTCGGGCTCGCTTTCGTTGGTGAGGCGGGCGTCGAGGAGATCGGGCCGGGGGATTTCCCCGAGATCGGCACAGCGGTCAAGGTACACAAGCTTCAGGCCGAGGATCAGCAGTTCCAGTTCATCGCCCGAGGCGTGCAGCGCTTTCGCATCCAGCGCTGGCTGTCCAAGACCCCCCCTTACCTGGTCGAAGTGTCCTACCCACGCGAGCCGATCAATGTCGAGGCAGACGAGGCCCGCGCCTATGCCATGGCGCTGATCAATGGCATCAAGGAGCTGTTGCCGATCAACCCGCTCTATGGCGAGGAGCTCAAGCACTATCTCAATCGCTTCAGCCCCCACGAGCCGGGGCCCTTGTCCGATTTTGCCGCGGCGATCACCTCGGCCAAGGGCCATGAGCTGCAGGATGTGCTGGAGACCCTGGCGGTCATGCCGCGCATGCAGAAGGTGTTGCCGCTGCTGCGCAAGGAGATCGATGTCGCTCAGCTGCAAAGCGAGATCAGCGACCAGGTCAACGCCCAGATGCAGAACCGCCAGCGTGAATTCTTCCTGCGCGAACAGCTCAGGGTCATCCAGCGTGAGCTGGGTATCTCCAAGGACGACCGCGAGAACGATGTCGACACCTTCCGCGACCGACTCGAGGGGCTGACGGTGCCGCCCAAGGTGCTGACGCGCATTGAAGAGGAACTCGACAAGCTTTCGGTGCTGGAAACCGGCTCCCCCGAATACGGCACGACACGCAACTATCTCGACTGGCTCACGTCGATGCCATGGGGCGTGCGCAGCGTCGACCAGCTCGACCTCGCCCATGCGCGCCAGGTGCTCGATCGCGATCACGACGGCCTGACCGATGTGAAGGAACGGATTGTAGAGTTTCTCGCCGAGGGCACCTTCAAGGGCGATGTCGGCGGGTCGATCCTGCTGCTGGTTGGCCCACCCGGTGTTGGCAAAACCTCGGTGGGGCGCTCCATCGCCGAGGCGCTAGGCCGCAGGTTCTATCGTTTTTCGGTGGGCGGCATGCGCGATGAGGCCGAGATCAAGGGGCACCGGCGCACCTATATTGGTGCCATGCCGGGCAAGCTGGTGCAGTCCCTCAAGGAGGTCGAGGTCGAGAATCCGGTGATCATGCTCGACGAGATCGACAAGATGGGGCAATCCTTCCAGGGCGACCCGGCCTCGGCGCTGCTTGAGGTGCTCGACCCTGAACAAAACATCGACTTTCTCGATCACTACCTGGATGTGCGCCTCGATCTTTCCAAGGTGCTGTTCGTGTGTACGGCCAATACGCTGGATTCGATTCCGCCGGCGCTGCTGGATCGCATGGAACAGATTCGTCTCTCGGGGTATATCGCCGAGGAAAAGCTGGCCATTGCCAAGAATCACCTATGGCCCAAGCTGCTCAAGCGCGACCGGATACCCAAGAAACGCATCAATCTGTCCGATTCGGCACTCAAACAGGTGATCGAGGGCTATGCCCGCGAGGCTGGGGTGCGTCAGTTAGAAAAGCAGCTGCATCGCATCGTGCGCAAGGCGGCGGTCAAGATGCTCGAAAATGATCAGAAGTCGGTGCGGGTGTCGGTGAACAATCTCGAGAATTTTCTCGGGGCTCCCCTCTTCCGCAAGGATAAGGTGATGAAGGGCCAGGGGGTGGTGACCGGGCTCGCCTGGACCTCGATGGGCGGTGCGACACTTTCCATCGAGGCCGGCAAGGTCCACTCACTGGATCGCGGCTTCAAGCTCACCGGCCAGCTCGGCGAGGTCATGAAAGAGTCGGCCAATATCGCGCACAGCTACGTGCTGGGACACCTTAGCGAGTATGGCGCCGACAGTGACTTCTTCGACTCGGCGTTCGTGCATTTGCATGTGCCCGAAGGCGCCACGCCCAAGGACGGCCCGTCGGCCGGGGTCACCATGACCACCGCCTTGCTTTCCCTGGCGTTGCATCGTGCCATCGAGCGGCCGCTGGCCATGACCGGCGAGCTGACACTCACCGGTCAGGTGCTGCCGGTAGGAGGGATCCGCGAGAAGGTGATCGCCGCTCGACGCAGTGAAATCTTCGAGCTGATTTTGCCCGATGCCAATCGCCGGGATTACGATGAGCTACCTGATTACCTCAAGGAGGGAATGACGGTCCACTTCGCTGGCCGTTACCCGGATGTCGCGAAGGTGGTCTTCGGATGACGGCACTCGTCAGGTTGGGGTGCCGTCACCCGGGGCCTGACAACGGCGAGATAGCGTAACCACAGGGAATCGATGATGAACCAGACACTCAATGTCGGCCTGGTCGGCTATGGCATGGCGGGGAAGACCTTCCATGCCCCGCTGATCGAGGCGACCCCGACCCTCGAGCTGACGGCTGTCGTCAGTGGTGATGCTGACAAGGTCAAGGCCGATCTGCCATCGGTCGACGTGCTGCCCAAGGCGGCCATGTTGTTCGCCCGAACGGACATCGACCTGGTGGTGATCGTGACGCCCAACAGCACGCACTTCTCACTCGCCAAGGCGGCCTTGGGGGCGGGCAAGCATGTGGTGGTCGACAAACCCGTGACGATTTCGTTGTCCGAGGCCAGGTTGCTGAAAAGCCTCGCCATCAACGCCGAACGGATGCTGAGTGTCTTTCACAACCGGCGTTGGGACAGTGACTTTCTGGCCCTGCAGGAGGTGATCGCCTCAGGCGAGCTGGGGCGGGTGGCGAGTCTGGAATCACGCTTCGATCGATTTCGCCCTGTGGTACCGGATCGATGGCGAGAACGCCGTCAACCGGGCAGTGGGCTCTGGTATGATCTGGGCCCCCACCTGCTCGACCAGGCAGTGTTGCTGTTCGGCATGCCCAAGGCCATTTTCGTGGAGTTGGGTTCGCTTCGCGATGGCGCCCAGGTCGACGACGATTTCCTGGCCATGCTGGCTTATGAGCGCAAACGAGTAGTGCTCCAGGCGGGCACCCTGATCGCCGAAGAGACGCCGCGGTTTCGCGTGAACGGCACCCGCGGCAGCTTCGTCAAGTTCGGTCTCGATCCTCAGGAAAGCTGGCTCAAGGAAGGCCGCAGACCCACGACGTACTGGGGCGTCGACCCCTGGCCGGGTCGCTTGATGCTGGAGAATGGCGAGGCCGGTTTCATTGAGCGCCGGGCACCAACGCCACCGGGGGATTATCTCGCCTACTATGCGGGAATCGCCTCGGCCCTCCTGGAGGGCACCCCACCCCCGGTGAGCATCGATGACGCCATCGGCGTGATGACGCTGCTCGAACTGGGGCTGGACAGCTACCGTCAGAAACGCTGGCTTAATCTCAAGTAGCGACTTTCCGGGGACAGGACACGCGATCGATGCGTCGGTGTCGATGTCATTCAAGACTCTGCGTTACCACAGGGTCGGAGTGGATTCTTCATTGCGTAACCGGTCTCGCGCGATGTACAGGGCCGCGATGGCCCGGGCCTCATGGAAGTCCTCGCGAGCGAGCAGGGCTGGCAGCTCCTTGATGGCGTGGGTCTCGACGATCAACGGCTCTGGCTCGTCGCCGGGTAGCCGCTTGGGGTAGAGGTCGGACGCGAGCATGACCTGCATGCGATGGCGCATGTAGTTGGGGGCCAGGGACAGCTCCACCAGCGGCTCGATACGTCGGGCACCGAAACCGCATTCTTCCATGAGTTCGCGGTTGGCGGCGCTGATCACGTCCTCGCCGGGATCGACCAGCCCCTTGGGCAGGGTCAGCACATAATCCTCGAAGCCCGCGGCGTATTCCCGAATCAGTAATACATGCTCGGGGTCGGGCATCGCGACCATCATCACCGCACCATGATCGCTGCCGGTAAGACGCTCAAAGCTGCGCTCCTCGCCGTTGGAGAAACGCAGTTCCAGCGACTCGATATGAAACAGCCGACTGCGGGCGACGGATTGGCGCGACAAGACCTTGGGTTTTTCCAGCCAGTTTGCGGTGCCTTGTTGGCTTTCCGGGCCGCTCGTTTTCGTCATGATGGCTCCTTGTCAATGAGGTAACAGGCCGGCATGCGTCGCCGTCCCGGTTTGAGTACAATATTACGCTTCACGCCCTCAACGATGCCATCCGGAGATTCGATGATCGACTGGCGCGCCATCGACACCGTCCTGCTGGACATGGACGGCACCCTGCTTGACCTGCACTTCGACAGCCATTTCTGGCTCGAACATCTGCCGCGACGCTATGGCGAACTTCATCGGCTCGATGAAGCGACCCAGGCGCAGGTACGCTCGCGAATCATCCACGAAAAGGGCACGCTCAACTGGTACAGCCTGGCGTACTGGAGTCGCGAGCTGGATGTCGACATCCTCGCCCTCAAGCGCGAGATCCAGCACCTGATCGGGCTGCGCGGCGATGCCCTGGATTTTCTCAAGTGGCTACAGCAGGCCCATCCTCGCGTGGTCCTTGCGACCAATGCCGACCGGGCCAGCCTCGAGCTCAAGCTGCCGCTCACAGGCCTGGAAGCCTATCTCGACGCCATCGTTTCCTCGGCCGATCTGGGGGTTCCCAAGGAGGATCAGGCCTTCTGGTTCGCCCTGCAGGATATCGAGCCTTTCGACCCCGAACGTACCCTGTTCATCGATGACAACCCGTCGGTACTCGAGAGTGCACGCGAGTTCGGTATTCGCCATTTGCTCGGCATCAAGCAGCCTGACAGCACGCGGCCAGAGAAGGAGCTCGAGGAATTCATCGTACTTGACCGTTTCGCCTCGATTTTGCCGCAGAACCTGCCGCCGCTGGTGGACGATGACCGGGGAGACGGCACCTATGGATAGCGTGCGTCTCGACAAGTGGTTGTGGGCGGCACGCTTCTTCAAGACGCGGGCGTTGGCCAAGAAGGCCCTCGAGGGAGGCAAGGTGCAATACAACGGCACCCGAGCGAAGACCAGCAAGGCCGTCGAGGTGGGGGCGCTGATTCGTGTGCCGCAGGGCTGGGACATCCTCGAGGTCGAAGTGCTGGCGCTCTCCGATCAGCGACGCGGGGCCCCCGAAGCCCGGGCCCTGTACGCCGAGACAACCGAAAGTGTCGCGCGTCGTGAACGTGAGGCCGAGGCGCGTCGTCTGACCAATCAGGTCATGCAGCACCCCCTCAAGCGCCCCGACAAGAAACAGCGACGCGATATTCGTCGCTTCAAGGAAAGCGGGGACGAGTAATGGAGAGTGAAGAGCCTTTATGTCAGATCAAATTCAGCGTTTCCTATTCGATCGCACCAACGTGCGCGGCGAGATCGTTAGCCTCGAGCAGGCCTATCAGGACGTGCTCGACCGTCATCGCTACCCGTCGGTCGTCAATCATTTGTTGGGCGAGTTGCTGGCTGCAGTGGCACTGCTTACCGACACCGTGAAGCTCGATGGCACCTTGAGCATCGAGGTGCGCGGCAAGGGAGCCTTGGCGCTGCTGATGGCCGAGTCCAATCCCGGCGGGGAATTGCGGGCGATCGCCCGAATGGCCGACGACACCGAGATTCCAGCCAATGACATGAGCTTTCATGAACTGATCGGCGACGGCCAGATCATGATCACCCTGGACCCTGCGGAAGGACAGCGTTACCAGGGCATCGTGGCATTGGAGCACAACAGCCTGGCGGAATGTCTTGAGGCATATTTCGCCCAATCCGAGCAGTTGCCGACACGCTTGTGGTTGGCGGCGAGCGACAGCCATGCCGGGGGCCTGCTGCTGCAGCGCCTGCCCGATGGCTCGCAGAACCAGGATGACGATGCCTGGGGGCGGACCGTCCAGCTAGCGGCTACGCTGACCACAGACGAATTGCTCGGTCTCGAACAACGCGACATGTTGTATCGGCTGTATCACGACGAGACGGTGAGAGTGTATGAGCCCAAGTCGTTGCGTTTTGCGTGCACTTGCTCGCGCCGGCGAATCGGCGAGGGGCTTCTGACGCTTGGCGAAGCGGAGCTGCGTGAGGTACTGGCGGAGCAGGGGAGTATCGAGACCCAGTGTCATTTTTGTCATAGTCGCTACCGGTTTTCGCCCGCCGATGTCGAGGCGCTGCTGGTCGCGGCGGAGGACGAACCGCCGGTCATACACTGATTAGTTCTGTCGTTGATTCTCATCGAGACACATCAGGCGCAAGATGTTCATTTGTGAACCTTTGTAAGGTAAGCGAAGATCGCCGATGTAGTAGTAAAACTACAAGATCTTCGTCCAAAAACGCCGTTCCACGCGACAGATGTTTTTGTCATAATGGCCCCCGCTTCCGCGACACAACACCGACACGATCACCACGGAACAAGACGGGAAGATCCGCACCTGGTGGTTCGAAGGCATCAGCTTAGCTGCGTCGACGACGCCCGGCTCACGAGAGAGAACGGCCGCCAGGCCAAGGAATTCATATGACAATGACCCAAGCCGCATCCCAGGCTGCCAGCGTGCAGCCAGCCGCCACTCCCCGCACTTACGTCAATCTCAGTAGTGCAGAGCTTATTGAGCGCGCCGTGATCAATGGCGAAGGCCGCCTGGCCGCCAATGGTGCACTGGTGGTGAACACCGGACTGCGTACCGGCCGCTCACCCAAGGACCGGTTCATCGTCGATGAGCCTTCCACCAGCGGCCAGATCGATTGGGGCAACGTCAATCTCCCTTTCGATGCCGACAAGTTCGAGGCTTTGTGGCGTCGCGTCGAAACGTATCTCGGCAACGGCGAGCAGTATGTGTCGGAGCTGCATGTGGGCAGCGACCCCGAGCACTATCTGCCCGTGCGCGTGACGACCGAAACGGCCTGGCATAATCTTTTCGGTCGTACCATGTTCGTGCGTCCCGAGCCGTTCAATCCTGCCTTGAAGCGTGAATGGACGATTCTCAATGCGCCCTACTTCGAATGCGATCCGCAGCGCGACGGTACCAACGCCGACGGCTGCGTGATTCTCGATTTCGCCGGTCAGCGGGTGCTGATTGCCGGCATGCGTTATGCCGGTGAAATGAAGAAAGCCATGTTCTCGGTGCAGAACTTCCTGCTTCCCGAATCCGACGTCCTGCCCATGCACTGCTCGGCCAACGTCGGTGAGGATGGTGAGACCACCTTGTTCTTCGGCCTTTCTGGCACTGGCAAGACCACGCTCTCCGCCGACCCGGCGCGCTACCTGATCGGCGACGATGAACACGGCTGGGGGCCGGGCACCGTCTTCAACATCGAGGGGGGCTGCTATGCCAAGTGCATCGAACTCTCCGAGAAGAACGAGCCGGTTATCTGGCGCGCCATCAAGTTCGGCACGGTGCTGGAAAACGTGGTGCTGGATGATCGTCGCGAACCCGACTACGTCGACGGAAGCCTGACCCAGAACTCGCGCGCCGCCTATCCCCTGGAACACGTCGAAAAACGTGTGCCCGAGAATCGCGCCGGGGAGCCCAGCGCCATCGTCTTCCTGACCTGCGACATGAGCGGTGTGCTACCGCCGGTCTCGGTGCTCTCCAAGGAGGCGGCGGCCTACCATTTTCTCTCCGGCTACACCGCCAAGGTCGGCTCGACCGAGATGGGGTCTTCGAGCGGCCTGGAAGCGACCTTCTCCACTTGCTTCGGTGCACCCTTCTTTCCCCGCCCGGCACGAGAATATGCAGATTTGCTGATAAAGCGTGTTGCCAAGCAGGACGCTCAGGTCTACCTGGTCAATACCGGCTGGACCGGTGGTGCCTTCGGTGAGGGGGGAGTACGTTTCTCGATCCCCACCACGCGGGCCATCATCGCCGCGATCCAGGCCGGTGTGCTGCGCGATGTCGAAACTCGTCACATCGATGGCCTCAACCTGGAAGTGCCGGTAGCGGTACCGGGTGTGGACGCGAGCTTGCTCGATCCTCGCCGGACCTGGCAGGACCCAGCCGCCTATGATCAGCAGCGACAAGCGTTAGCCGCCAAGTTTGTCGACAACTTCCAGAAATTCGCCGGTGTCGATTCAGCCATTATCGCGGCGGGGCCGCAGCGTTGATGAGCTGACACTCAATCGATGAGCGAACCCCGTGGCAGACACAGGGTCGAAACGGGGTGAGTCCTGCGACTCGCCCCTTTTTTATGCATCCAGCAGGCGGGGAACTGCGTAGTTATATAAGAATCGCGGCGGCTTTACCGCTCGATGTCATTTACGCAAGGGAGGTCAACAATGAAGCGTCGTCATTTTCTAGGGTTATTGAGCGCCGGAGCACTGGTGGGCCTGCTGCCCAGCGTGGCCAGCGCCAGGCCCAAGCCCGACCTCAAGCGCGCCGAAGGGATCGAGACCCTGGAGCTTTCTGAGGCCGAGTGGCGGGAGCGGTTGAGCGAGGCGCAGTTCGAGATTCTGCGCGAGGAAGGCACCGAGCCGGCCTTCTCCAGTCCGCTGGACAAGGAAACCCGCGAGGGGGAGTTTCGCTGTGCCGGCTGTGACCTGCTGCTGTTCACCAGCGCCATGAAGTATGACTCCGGGACTGGCTGGCCGAGTTTCTTCGAGCACGTGGAGGGTCACCTGCTCAGCAAGGTCGACTACAAGGCCATCTGGCCGCGTACGGAATACCACTGTGCGCGCTGCGGTGGTCATCAGGGTCACGTGTTCGACGATGGACCCGAGCCCACCGGCCTGCGCTGGTGCAACAACGGTCTGGCGCTATCATTCGTCCCCGCCTGATGGCGGTTTGTGATACCTTGTCGCGATTCGTTTCCTGAAGCAGCGACAGGGGTTACATGGACGCCACCAACCGAATCATCACGCGTCTCGCTGACGAACTCAGCGTCAGGACTCAGCAGGTCACCGCCACGGTCGAACTGCTCAACGGCGGGGCCACCGTGCCCTTCATCGCCCGCTATCGCAAGGAAGTGACCGGCGGGCTCGATGACATACAGCTTCGCCAACTCGATGAACGCCTGCGTTATCTCCGTGAACTGGAGGAGCGCCGCGCCACTGTGCTTGCCGCCATTGAGGAGCAGGGCAAGTTGACCGACGACCTGGCGGCGCGCCTGCAGGCCGCCGATACCAAGCAGCGCCTGGAAGATCTTTACCTGCCCTACAAGAAGAAGCGGCGTACCAAGGCGCAGATCGCCAGGGAAGCAGGGCTCGAGCCGCTGGCCGATGCGCTGATGGCCGACCCGACCCGCGACCCGCAGACCGAGGCGCAAGCCTACCTGCGCCCGGCAGAGGGTGACACACCGGGCGTCGAGGACACGAAGGCGGCGCTGGACGGCGCGCGCCAGATCCTCATGGAGCGTTTCGCCGAGGATGCCGAGCTGGTTGGGCAACTGCGCGAACGCCTGTGGAGCGAAGGCGAGTTGAGCGCTCGGTTGTTGGCGGGCAAGGAGCGCGAGGGCGCCAAGTTCTCCGACTATTTCGAGCATGACGAGTCGCTGGCCAAGACGCCATCGCACCGCGCCCTGGCGATGTTCCGGGCCCGCAACGAGGGGGTGATTGCGCTGTCGATTCGCCTGCCCGGCGAGCAGGACACGCCGATCCATCCGGCCCAGGTGATGATCGCCCGCCATGTCGCAATCCGTGACGAGGGGCGTGCCACCGATGCCTGGTTGCGTGACGTGGTGCGCTGGACCTGGCGGGTCAAGCTCTATACCCAGCTCGAAACTGAATTGATGAGTCGCCTGCGTGAGCGCGCCGAGCAGGCCGCCATCGACGTCTTCGCCGCCAATCTCAAGGACCTGTTGCTCGCGGCACCGGCGGGCCAGAAGGCGACGCTGGCCATCGACCCGGGCCTGCGCACCGGCTGCAAGGTCGCGGTGGTAGACGCGACCGGCCAGTTCCTCGCAAACGCCACGATCTATCCCCATGCGCCCCAGAACCGCTGGGATGCGTCGCTTGCCGAGCTCGCCGCGCTGGTCGAAAAGCACGACGTAGCGCTGATCGCCGTCGGCAACGGGACCGCCAGCCGCAAGACCGACCGGCTCGCCGGCGAACTGGTCAAGCGCTTCGCTTCTCAAAAAGAGCATGGCAAGCGCTCGCTGGCCAAGGTGATGGTCAGCGAGGCGGGCGCTTCGGTCTATTCCGCTTCGGAGTATGCCTCACGCGAATTCCCCGATCTCGACGTCACCATCCGTGGCGCGGTCTCCATCGCCAGGCGACTCCAGGATCCGTTGGCCGAGCTGGTCAAGATCGAACCCAAGTCCATCGGCGTGGGCCAGTACCAGCACGATGTCTCCCAGCTACAGTTGTCGAAGAGTCTGGAGGCGGTGATCGAGGACTGTGTCAACGCGGTGGGGGTGGATCTCAATACCGCCTCGAGCGCGCTGCTCTCCAGAGTCGCCGGCCTCAACCCGGCGCTAGCCGAGGCCATCGTCGCGCGTCGCAACGCCGAAGGGGCATTCCGCAGCCGCCGCGCGCTGCTCGACGTCAGCCGACTGGGCCCCAAGACCTTCGAGCAGTGCGCCGGGTTCCTGCGCATCATGAACGGGTCCAACCCGCTGGACGCCAGCGCCGTGCACCCCGAGGCCTACCCGCTGGTGGAACGGATTGCCAAGCGTAGCGGTCGCGACCTTGGCGGCCTGATCGGCGACAGTGTCACCCTGAAGGCGATCGAACCCGTCGAGTTCGCCGATGAGCGCTTCGGCTTGCCCACCGTCAGCGATATTCTCAAGGAACTGGACAAGCCCGGCCGCGATCCGCGTCCCGAGTTCAAGGCCGCGGAGTTTCGCGAGGGTGTGGAAACGCTCAAGGATCTTGAGCCCGGCATGATCCTCGAAGGGGGCGTCACCAACGTCACGCATTTTGGGGCCTTCATCGATATTGGCGTTCACCAGGACGGCCTGGTACACATCTCGGCGCTCTCCGAGCGTTTCGTCGAGGACCCTCGGACGGTGGTCAAGGCCGGCGATATCGTCAGGGTCAAGGTGATGAGCGTGGACCTCGAACGTTCACGCATCGCGCTCACCATGCGTCTCGATGATCCACTGGACGATGCCGGGGCCGAGCGGCCGCGCCGCGGCAGCGCCGAAGGCCGCCGAGGAGGCCAGGACAAGTCGGCACGCAAGGGCGGTCAATCCAAGACCCGGCGTGGCCAGCCGGACGGCGAGTCGAACGGTCAGATGGGCGCGCTCGGCGCCGCTCTTTTGCAGGCGAAGAAGGGCCGGTGACGTTGCATCGGTGCCCGACGGCACCATACTCTGAATTTTTACGGGCGCCCCGGACGGGCGTATTCAACGCGAACCGTGAAGCACGGCCCTTTGGCGGCTTCCACGACATGGGGTGTTCATCTTGTCAGACTCACTCGCCACCCGTATCGAGCGACTCGAAGCGTCGGCACGACAGGGATTGTTCGGTCGCTTGCGTCGCGGCATCGAGAAAGAGGGCCTGCGCGTCGATCCGGCAGGACACATCGCCGCCACGCCGCATCCCGCCGCTCTGGGTTCCAAGCTCACCCATCCGCATATCACGACGGATTATGCCGAGGCACTGCTGGAGTACATCACCCCGGTCACCTGTCTCCCGCGAGATGCCATGGCGTTTCTGGGCGACCTGCACCGCTTCAGCTATCGCCACCTGGGCGACGAGCTGATCTGGCCGGCCAGCATGCCGTCGCGGTTGAATGGCAACGATAGTGTGGCCATCGCCGACTTCGGCCACTCCAACGTGGGTACCATGAAGCGCGTCTATCGCAAGGGGCTCGACGTGCGCTACGGGCGGATCATGCAGTCGATTGCGGGAGTACATTACAACTTCTCGCTTCCCGATGACCTCTGGCGCCACCTGCAGAAGATCGATGGGGTGAGCGAAACACCGTTGAGCGAGTACCGTTCGGCGCGCTATTTCGGGCTGATTCGCAATTTTCGTCGTCATAGTTGGCTGCTGCTCTATCTGTTTGGCGCGTCCCCGGCACTGGATCGCAGTTTCCTGCCTAGCGGCAAGATCCCCAAAAAGCTCGAGGCCCATGCCGACGAGTCGCTGGTGTCACCCTATGCCACCAGCCTGCGCATGTCGGATCTGGGCTACCAGAACAAGGTTCAGGAGCAGCTCAAGATCTGCTTCAATTCGCTTGCCAATTACGTGAACACCCTGCGACACGCCATTTCCACGCCATGGCCTCCCTACGAGTCGCTGGGCGTCCGTGAGCCGGACGGCTGGCATCAGCTCAATGCCAACATCCTGCAGATCGAGAATGAGTATTACAGCGATATCCGCCCCAAACGGGTGACGCGTCACGGCGAGACGCCCAGCCAGGCGCTCGAGGCCCGCGGGGTAGAGTACATCGAAGTGCGCTGTCTCGACCTCAACCCACTGCTCACGCTGGGCATCGATGAGACGCAAATCCGTTTCATGGATACCTTCCTGGTGTGGTGCCTGCTGTCGGAAAGCCCGTGGATTCCCGATGAGGAGTGTGACCGACTGGATGACAATCGCCGCCATGTGGTCGAACGCGGCCGCGACCCCGAGCTGCGTCTCGAGCAGCATGGCCACTTTCGCTCCATCGCCGACTGGGGCGGCGAGATGTTCGCCGAGTTCGGCCAGGTTGCCTCGCTGCTCGACCTGCTGGAAGCGGGCGAGCCGCACCAGGCGGCACTGACAGCGTTGGCGCCACGGCTCGTCGACCCCTCGCGCACCCCCTCGGGACGGCTGCTGGCGCGGTTGCGCGAGAGCGGTGCGGAATTCAGCGATGACATGCTTGCGCTCGCTGCCGAGCAGGCCGCCCGTTTGCGTGAAACTCCGATGGACCCTGCAAGGGAGGCACTCTTCGACCAGCTCGCCCACACCTCCCACCAGCAGCAGCGGGATATCGAGACAGCCGATCCGGCACCTTTCGATGACTTTCTTGCCGATTATTTCGATCGCGCACGGCAAGCCCGATTGATCGATGAGGCGGCTTCCTGATGACGACCCTTTCACGTGTCTCGGTTCGGCAATGGAGCCTGGCGGGTCTAGCCTTCTGTATCGTCATGATGGCGGTGGCTCTAGGGCTCGAGCATCTCGGCGGGTTTGAGCCTTGTCCGCTGTGTATCTTCCAGCGCATTGCCGTGCTGTCAGCCGCTCTGGTGTTCGCCGTGGCGGCCATTCACAACCCCCAGGGCCGTCTCGGCGCCGGCATCTATGGCGGACTGTCGCTGGCCGCTGTGCTGGGCGGAATCGGCATCGTGTCACGCCATCTATGGCTGCAGTCGCTGCCAGCGGATGAAGTGCCGACCTGCGGCCCGGGCCTGGACTACATGGTGGAGATCATGCCGCTGCAGGAGGTGTTGGCCACGGTGTTCACCGGTTCCGGGGAGTGCGCCGAGATCGATTTCGTACTGCTCGGCATCTCGTTGCCGGGCTGGACCCTGGTGGGCTTTGTGCTGCTCGTGCTGGCCCCCCTGGGTATGCTGCTACGCGTGTTCTTCAGGCCGTATGTCTATCGCTGGGAAGGTTAGCCGTCTTCAGGATTGACACCATTCGTGGCAGGGGTGAATCTGTGTGGACGCGGTCGGGAGGCGCTTCGCTGCCGGCCTCATGGAGTCAGGGAGTCTCCTATGCTGGAAGATTGCAAGAATGCACTGGAACGCTGGGGTGGCGTGCACAGCCTGATCGACCGCTGGCTTGATGAGCGGCGCGAACTACTGGTTGACTTCGTCGAACTCAAGCAGGCTTGCGATATCGAGCTCGAGGCAGTGAGCAAGTCACGCATCGATGCCTTCAGCGAACTATTGATGGACTACATCAGTGCAGGCCATTTCGAGGTCTATCCGCAACTACGCGAGGAATCGAAGGCCTTTGACGACCATGAAGGCCTGTTGCTGGCCGATAAACTGCTCGAACGGCTGGAGATGTCGACCGAGTTGGTACTCGATTTCGACGCTGACTACGCAAGTCCTGTGCGCTGCAAGCAACATCTGGCGCGGCTTCCCGCCTGGCTCGATCGTCTTGCCAAGGGGCTTGCCGAGCGCTTCAGCCTCGAAGATCAGTTGATCGCTCGTTTGCACGCCGCCCACGCCCCCGAGGCCGCCCGTACTGAGGAGCGGCAGATATGAGCCAGCAGCTCGGCTTGGCGCCAGGTTGCTGTATTCCTCACGTCGAGCCAAACGCTTAGCCTGGCGGCGTCTCGCTTCGCCGGCTGAGCCATTCTTTCCATGGCAATGCTTCCTGAAGCCGTGATGGTGGCTTTAGACGTCATGCTTGCGGTGCTGCTATTGGTCATGGCGCTAGCCTGTCTTGTCGATCGCTGCCTTTGGCGTGCCTGTCGCAATTTCGTCTGCTTTGCCGTGCTGATGGCGCTGACCTGGTGGCAGCTTGGCTCGCCCTTGCTGGCCGTGGTCGAGGCCGTGCTGGGGGCTATGTTGACAGGGCTCAGCCTCTTTTTCGCGCTGGGCATCGACGCGCATCATCGCCTTCCTCGCCGCGACACCCTACCTGGCTCTCCGCCTTCCGGCCTGAAGTCATGGCTGCTGCCGCTGGCCTGGCTGGTCATGGCCACCACAGCCAGCCTGCTGCTACTTGTCGACGACGCCGGGACGAGCTTTTCGGAAGCTCTCATGGTACTCGATCTCCCCACCATCGTCGGACTGGTGATTATCGGACTGGGGCTCTGGGCGTTTACCCGGCATCGTCACCTGCTGCGTCGCCTGCTGGCTTTCAATGTGCTGGGCTCTGGCGTGTTTCTGGTGTTGGCGGGGGTGACCGGACCGCGCATAGAGGCCCAGGCCCTGATCCTGGCGGGTTTGATCGTGGCACTGCTCGGTTCGCTTCTCGGGGCATCCCTCATCCGGCGTCTTTTCCTTCTTGACGGGCGCCTGGCGCTTGGCAGCGGGCCCGGAGGCGCGGAATGAACGACTTGGCCGCCCTGGGCGATGAAGCGCTGAAGCTAACGCCATCGCTATGGGCCGCCGTGTGGCTGGTGTTGGGGGGACCTTTGCTGCTGGGACTAGTGGCGCTGTATTGGCCGCCGCGTCGTATGCTGACGGTAGTGGCAGCCTATCTGCCGGTGATGGCGGCCACCGGCTGGCTGATCGTCACGGTCGCGGCATCGGGGCCGCGACATGCCAGCCTTGCCCTCGGCGAGCTGACCCTGACCTGGTATCTCGACGGTCTCGCCACCCTGCTGATGTTGTTGACGCAAACGGTGCTGCTGGCAAGCGCTGTCTTTGCCGTCGGGTATTGCCGTGCGGCCGAGCTTCCGTCACGGCCCGCTGCCTGGTTATGGCCGCTGCTGGGGGGGTTGAGTAGTGGGTTGACGTTGATCTGGATCGCCGCCGACCTGCTCTCCCTCTATGTGGGGCTCGAGCTGATGGGGCTATGCGCCGTGGCATTGATGCTGCTGCCCGGCGAGGCCGACGCCCTAGCCGCCGGCATGCGTTATCTACTTTATGCGCTGGTCGGCTCACTGGCCTGGCTGCTGGGCGTGTCGCTGCTGCTGGGTGCCTGGGGGCGGCTGGATCTGGCGGGCCTGGCCGCGGTGGCCGAGCCCGGTACAGTCACCACGATCGCCGTGGCACTGCTCTCGGCGGGATTACTGCTCAAGGCCTCCATCTTTCCGCTGCATGCCTGGCTTGCCCCGGTGCACGGTGCGGCCTGGATACCGGTGAGTGCGGTCCATGCGGCGCTGGTGATCAAGGCCTCGTTCGTTATTCTGCTCAAGTTGTGGTTGCTGCTGGTGCCGGGGCAGGTGGTCGCTGCCTGGGGGCTCGGGGGCCTGGGCAGCCTGGCGGTGTTGTGGGGTGGGTTACTGGCCTGGCGCGCCAGTGGCCTGAAGGCGCTGGTGGCGTATTCCACGGTCGGTCAGCTCGGCTACCTGATGCTGGCATTTCCGTTGCTGATCGGCACCAGCGACGCGGTCGCCACACTTGCCTGGCGGGGCACTTGGCTGCATCTGGCGGGGCACGCGCTGGCCAAGGCCGCCATGTTCATGGCCGTGGGCAGCCTGGTGCTTGCTACCGGACGTAGCAAGCTGAGCGAGCTGGCCGGTACCAGCCGGCGCCTGCCGCTACCGTTATTGACCTTCGGCCTGGCGGCCGTGACCTTGATGGGACTGCCGCCGAGTGCCGGTTTTACCGCCAAATGGTTACTGTTGCAGGCAGCAATGCAAGGGCAGCAGTGGATCTGGATCCTGGTGCTGGTGCTCGGCACGATGCTGACCGCTGCCTATCTCTTCCGGATGTTTCGTCACTCATTCGATGAACAGGCACCGCCGCTGACGTATCGTCGCTTGCCGCCCGGTATGGATCTGGTGCCCCTGCTGCTCGCGCTGGCGGCTTTGGCATTAGGGCTGGTGGCCGACTTGCCGTTGAATTTCCTGAGCGCCCAGGGAGCCAGTTCATGAGCGGTGCCGTGTTTCCGATCGCCACGCTGGCAAGCTCCCTGCTGGTGGCGGCACTGATCTTTCTCTTGCCGGAACGCGCCTGGTGGGCCCGGACCTCGCTCAACCTGGGCGCGTCATTGATCAAGCTGGGTCTGGTGGGGTGGATGGTCTGGGGTCTTCACCGTGGGCTCGACTATGCCGTCGAGTTTCCGGTGGTGGCCGGGGTGAGCTTCGTGCTGCGTGCCGATGCATTGGGCATCATGTTTGCCGGACTTTCATCGCTGCTGTGGCTATTCACCACGCTCTATGCGATCGGTTATCTAGAGGATTCCCCCAATCGCAAGCGCTTCTTCGGCTTCTTTAGTCTTTGCGTCGCCAGCACGCTCGGGATCAGCCTGGCCGGCAACCTTTTCACCTTTCTCATCTTCTACGAGATGCTCACGCTCTCGACCTATCCGTTAGTTGTTCATCGGGGAACACCCAAGGCATTGGCTGCCGGGGCCGTGTACCTTCGCTACACCCTGAGCGGCGGTTTGGCGCTGTTGCTCGGTGTGGTCGCCTTGCACGTGATTGCCGGCGACATCCATTTCGGCGAACGTGAAGTTCTCGCCGACCTGGGGGCCGAGTGGCATCCGCTCCTGGTGAGTATTTTCGTGCTCATGATCCTGGGGCTGGGCGTCAAGACGGCGTTGGTGCCGCTGCACGGCTGGCTGCCCAAGGCCATGGTGGCGCCGGCGCCCGTCAGCGCCTTGCTGCATGCCGTGGCGGTGGTCAAGGCAGGGGCCTTCGGTATTGTGCGGCTGGTCTACGATGTCTACGGCATCGAGCTGAGTTACCAACTGGGACTGATGCACGGGCTCGTCGCCATCGCAGCGGTAACTATCATTTACGGTTCGTTGCGCGCCCTGGCCCAGCAGGAGCTCAAGGCGCGACTGGCCTTCTCGACGGTAAGCCAGGTTTCCTACATCGTGCTGGGTGTCGGGTTGTTCGGCCCGCTGGCCACCGTTGCCGCGCTGTCGCATTTGCTTCATCAAGGGCTGATGAAGGTCACCCTGTTCTTTTGCGCCGGCAATTATGCGGAAGAACTGGGGATTCATCGTATCGACGAACTCGACGGGGCGGGGTGGCGAATGCCCTTGACCAGCTTCGCCTTCACGGTGGGAGCTCTGGGCATGATCGGCCTACCGCCGACGGTGGGCTTTATCAGCAAATGGTATCTCGGAGTTGGGTCCATCGAGGCTGGCATGCCCTGGCTGCTCGCCGTGTTGGTTACCAGCAGCCTGCTGAATGCCGCCTATTTCCTGCCCATCCTGCATCGTCTGTGGTTTCGGGTGGGCCCGGCACATGGCTATGGCGACTGGCCGGATGAGCGTCGGCTCGGGCGTATGGAAACCAGTGGCTGGCTGCTGTGGCCGACGCTTGCGACCGCCGCCTTCAGCCTGCTGGCCGGGCTCCTGGCCAGCATGCCGTTCAGTCCGCTGGAGTGGGCGGCCCGTGTTGCCTCCCAGGAATACGTGCTATGAGCAATTTGCTGTTTCCCAGCGTTATCATCGTTGCAATGCTCTGGCCGTTCGGGCTGGCGATGCGCGTGCCAGTGCGCGGCTGGTTGTCGTCATCGGGCCGGTCGCGGGTATGGCTGGACGGCTGGTGGTGCACGGCACCGCTGCCGGCGCTGGCCTTGTTGCTGCCCTGGTCCGAGCCGTCATTAACGCTCTCCTGGTGGCTACTCGGTGGTGTCTGGTCGCTCGATGACCCGCGCCGTTCGCTGCTTGCCCTGACGGTGTTGCTGTGGGGCCTGGCCGGGCTTTATGCGCGCGGTTATCTGGCCAGCGAGCAGCACCGGCAGGAGGCCGGCGACGACAATGCCGCACGACGGCTTCAACGCTTTGCGCTCTTCTGGCCGCTGTGTCTTGCCGGCAATCTGCTGTTGATTGTTGCCGAGGATATCGCCAGCTTCTATCTGGGCTTCAGCACGATGACCTTTGCCGCCTATGCCTTGGTGGTACATGCCGGCACGCGCGATGCCCAGACTGGCGGCCTTGCTTATCTGGTGATGGCGGTGCTGGGGGAGGGCATGATCCTGGCCGGACTGCTATGGGCCGCGGGCAGTGCCGAAACGACCATGCTCGACGAGCTGCGCGAGGGTCTGGTCGAGGCCGAGCAGGGCGTCTGGATGGCCGCTCTCCTGTGGCTCGGTTTCGGCGTCAAGGCGGGGGTGGTAGGGCTGCATGTCTGGTTACCGCTGGCCCACCCGGTGGCGCCGACGCCTGCCAGCGCCGTGCTTAGCGGCGTAATGATCAAGGCCGGCCTGCTGGGCTGGCTGATGACCCTGCCGCTCGGGCATGCCGATCCGGGTGAAGCCTTCGTCATGCTTGGTCGGGTAATGTCGGTGGCCGGCCTGGCGGCAGCCTTCGGCGCGGCGGTTTATGGGGCCTGCCAGTCGCACCCCAAGGCGGTGCTGGCCTATTCAAGCGTCAGTCAGATGGGCATGCTCACGGCGCTGGTGGCTATGGGGTTGATCGTCCCCGAGCAATGGCCGGCGCTGCTTGCGGCGGTGGTGCTGTTTGCCTGTCACCATGGGCTGACCAAGGGCACGCTCTTCCTGGGTGTCGGGATCAGTGAGCACCCGCCGCGCATGCCGAGCTGGCTGCTGTGGGCCTTGTTGCTGCTACCGGGGCTCTCGCTGTCGGGGGTGCTGGGCTCGGGGCTTGCCAGCAAGTGGGGCTACAAGACGGTACTGTACGACGCCGATCACAAGGATCTCGTGCTGTGGCTCAGCCTGGCGGCAGTTGGGACGACCCTGCTGATGGCTCGCGCCCTGTGGTGCCAATGGCGGGCCGCGCGACAGGCCAGCCACGACGACCCGGTGGCGCTGACCGGCGCGATGCCGGTGGCCTGGCTGGGTACCCTGCTGGCGGCGGCCTCGTTGCCGTGGTGGCTGCCCATGGGGCGGCCCGACTGGCCACCGCTGGGTGAGCTGGTCGGGCTCTGGTGGCCGGCGGCACTGGGCGTGGTGCTGGCCGTGTCGATCGGCCTTATGGCCCGCCAGCACCTCCACGAGGTCATCAAAAAGCTGCCACCGGGCGATCTCTGGTGGCCGTTGATGCGGGGCTATCAGGCGGTAGCGGGCAGAGTGGCGCGCGGCGTGTCGCGACTCGGCGCGTCAGTGGCGGCAGTCGTCAGGCGCCTGCAGGCGCTGGAGCGCTGGCTGGTCGACGGCCTCGGCGTGTTGGCCCGCGGCGAGCAGTGGCTGGGACGCCACGGCGCGGTGTTGATGATGGCCAGTGCGCTGCTGCTGGCCATCATCATGCTGGTCGCACCCTGATTGGTCGGGGGCGAAGTGGTAGAGAAGGGCGCTAGAGGAGTTCTTCTCCCGCCAGTGCTAGCCGTGAGCGCTCGACGCTTTTCAGGGTGACGTGACCGGCGTAGGGCCAGTCACGGAAGCGTTGCACCACCGCCGCCATGCCGCAGGTATTGGCGGTCAAGTAAGGCGTATCGATCTGGCCGACATTGCCCAGGCAGACGATCTTGGTGTTGCGCCCGGCGCGGGTAACCAGTGACTTGAGCTGCTTGGGCGTGAAGTTCTGGGCCTCGTCGATGATCAGGAAGGTGTCGTTGAGCGTGCGTCCGCGCATGAAGCCGGGCGCACGGATCTGCACTCGGGAGCCGAGCAGTTGACGAGTGGCACCATTGTCCCAGCTGGAGCCTCCTTCCTCGTCGCGCAGCAGATTGTCCATGTTGTCGTGGAAGGCACCCATCCACGGCGACATCTTTTCTTCCTCGGTGCCCGGCAGGAAGCCGATGTCCTCGCTCATGGTGATCGGCGCCCGGGTGAAGACGATCCGCTCGAAGCGTTTGCAGTCCAGGGTCTGCTGGAAGGCGGCCGCCAGCGTCATGAAGGTCTTGCCGGTACCGGCGCTGCCGGCGATGGTGACCAGGTCGACATCGTCATCCATCAACAGGTTGAGTGTGAAGTTCTGCCGGCTGTCGTGGGCATGCACCCCCCAGACGCTGGCGCCGTGCCGGTAGTTGGTCAGCAGTTCCAGATGCGCATGGCGTGGGCCCACATCGCGAACGATGGCCTCGAAACTCGCGCCGTTGTCGCTGTCGGAGACCAGCATGCCCAGGTGCCACTCGGGAGGGATGTCGCCGGCGAGCCGGTAGATGACGCGATGGTCCTGGCGCTCGACGCGGACGTCCACCTTCAGGCTGTCCCATAGCCCACTACCGTCGTGTCCGGCATCCGGGTAGACCCGCGCCCCATCGATCATGGCGTCCGAGTCATCGAACACTCGGTCGTTGAGGTAGTCTTCCACCGGTACGCCTAGGGCCGCGGCCTTGACCCTGAGATTAATGTCCTTGGTGACCAGTATCACCGAAGCGTCGACGCGCTCATCACGCAGCCGGCAGGTCTCGGCGAGGATACGGTTGTCGGGGGTGTCCGCCAGCGGGTCGAGAGGCTCGAGGTCGCGATAGCAGAGCAGGCGAAGCATGCCGTCCGGACCGGCCATGCGCTGAATGGGAATACCGTTGCGAATCCGTTCGATGTCGACATTGGCGGTGAGATCCGACAGGGTGCGGCTGACCTGGCGGGCGGTGCGGGCGATTTCGCGGATGCCATTCTTGTGCTTGTCGAGCTCTTCGAGAACGGTCATGGGGATGACCACTTCGTGCTCGTCGAATTGATAGAGGGCAGTGGGGTCGTGAATCAGAACGTTGGTGTCCAGCACGTAGAGTCGAGTGGCTTTCTTGTCGATGCGTACCATCGGCGCAGCTCTCCTGATTTTCACGTCGGAGACGTCACACAAGCGTCTCGTATTCGACACTGTCAGCGCGCGATGTCAGGCAGGTGACAGGGGCCCCAACGGTGCCGTCTGGCTCGGCGCGGTCTTCACCTCCTTTCTTGGTCAAACCTGTGGTGGGTAAACGTTGGTCATCCATCCCTGTGAACCAACCCCGGGGGAGCCAGGAAACCTCCTGACCTGGCTCTGAGCTTAGCATGGACACAGACTTGTCATGCGGCAACGCAGTGCGGGGATTTTCTTTTCCACGATGCGCTAACCGCCAGGCGGTGGGGCCGGTGCCTGATACTGACTAGCCCGTTTCGGTTTCCCGATAGACACTCTCCACGTCCAGCGAGGAATGATTCCCCAGCG
This sequence comes from Halomonas jincaotanensis, assembly GCF_018448785.1. Taxonomy (GTDB): domain Bacteria; phylum Pseudomonadota; class Gammaproteobacteria; order Pseudomonadales; family Halomonadaceae; genus Halomonas; species Halomonas jincaotanensis. Next base: position 365,341 of record NZ_JAHCLU010000003.1, read on the forward strand.
CCGCATAATGCTCATCGAGCCAGGCTGAGGTCGCTTCACGCCCTCGATCGCGAAGATAGCAGAGGAAGGCCCACTCGGCGTTGAGCTTGCTCGAGACCGAAAGTTCCGACACGGTGTCGTCGGCACTGATGCGATGAAACAGGGTCTCGGCGAAACAGCCGATGTCGTGGTCGGCGTCGACGAGACGGCGTTGCATCATGGCCACCATGCGTACCTCCTTGATCAGGGAGGCGTTGAAGGTGATCTCGTTCAGGCGGTTCATGATCGCCGCGGCGCTGGTGGGCAGTTCCTCGCGATAGATGGGGTTAATCTGCACGATCACGATATCGCGTGAATCGCAGTGTTCCATTAACGGAAACAGGGCGGGGTTGCCCGTGTAGCCGCCATCCCAGTAAGCCTCGCCATCGATTTCCACCGCCTGATAGACGGTCGGCACGCAGGCGGAGGCCATGACCGCATCGAGACTCATCTCTTCCCGCGTGAAGACCCGTTGCTTGCCGCTGCGCACGTTGGTGGCGGTGACGAACAGCTTTAAATCCTGGCACGCGCGTACCCGTGCGAAATCGACATGGTTGTCGACGATGCTGCGTAGGGGGTTGAGGTTGAGCGGATTGAATTGATAAGGCGATACCAGGCGGCTCATCAAATCCATGGCGATATAGCCAGGTGAGGTGTCCAGGCTCCAGTTGCCGGTCAGTATGTCCCAAGGCATGCGCTTGACAGGGCTAGACATGCCGGCTTGGCTGACGGCGCGCCAGAAACCTTTCAACGCCTCGCGTGCGGTGGTTTCGTCGCCACGGGTCAGGGCGTCGGCCATCACCACGCCGTTCATGGCGCCGGCGCTGGTGCCGCTGATGCCTTCTATCTCGATGCGTTCATCTTCCAGCAGACAGTCCATGACGCCCCAGGTGAAGGCGCCATGGGCACCTCCGCCCTGGAGCGCCAGGTCGATGCGTTTCTTGTCGGTCATGCCACACCCTCGGTCGCGATTTGCTGCGATGCATTAGAGCAACCAGCATAGAGGTCGCGACCGGCAGCGGCCAGCATCAAGCCTTTATCAGTACCTTTTCGCCGTCGAAGCGCAATGGCCAGGTGCGCAGCTTAACGGCTTCATCTTCGAGGCACTGGCCATCCTCGAGCCGAAAGTGCTGCTTGTAGATCGGCGAGGCCACCACCGGCTGGCCCTTGAGATCGCCGACAATGCCGCGGGCGATGACATTCGCCCCGGCGATGGGATCGTGGTGGTCGATGGCATAGAGCTCCGGGTCATGGTGGGAAAGCGCCGGCGTGTTCGGGCCGGCTGGCCGCGGCGTGTTCGGGCCGCATGGAATATAGAAAATGGCGACCTGCGCCGGGCCCTCGGCGGTTTCCACCCAGGCGGCGACGCCGGAATAGGGCACCAGGTCGGCGCGGGTACAGACCACTAGCCAGTCGGGAGCCGTGGATGTCGCGGCGGCGGTTGCAGAGGTCATGGCAAGCTCCTTGTTCAGGCTGGGCGCAGTTGGCCGCGCTCTTCGGTGACGATAATGTCCGGATCGGGGCGGCTGTCGTTGACGAAGCTACGGAAGCGCTTGAGCTTTTCCGGGTCGTTCAGCGCATCGGCCCACTCGCACCGGTAGTTGTCGATGACCGTCTGCATCTGGGCTTCCAGTTCTGTGCCGATCGACAGGCTGTCGTTGATGACCACCTCCTTGAGATAGTCCAGGCCGCCGTCGAGGTTCTCGCGCCATACCGAGGTACGCTGCAGGCGATCGGCGGTGCGGACATAGAACATCAGGAAGCGATCGATCAGTTGGATGAGACGCTCGTCGTCGAGGTCGGTGGCAAATAGCTCGGCATGCCGCGGACGCATGCCGCCGTTACCGCAGACATAGAGATTCCAGCCATTTTCGGTGGCGATCACGCCGATGTCCTTGCCCTGCGCTTCGGCGCATTCGCGGGTGCAGCCCGATACGCCGAACTTGAGTTTGTGGGGCGAACGCAGGCCCTTGTAGCGCTCCTCCAGACGGATCGCCATGCCCACGCTGTCCTGAACGCCATAACGACACCAGGTGCTGCCGACACAGGACTTCACGGTACGCAGCGACTTGGCATAGGCGTGTCCGGTCTCGAAGCCGGCGTCGAGCAGTTCGCTCCAGATGTCCGGCAGGTCTTCCAGGCGGGCCCCGAACAGGTCGATACGCTGGCCGCCGGTGATCTTGGTATACAGACCAAAGGTCTCGGCCACCCGGCCCAGCACGATCAGCTTGTCGGGCGTGATCTCGCCACCCGGGACACGCGGAACGACTGAATAGGTGCCGTTCTTCTGCATGTTGGCCATGAAGGTGTCGTTGGTGTCCTGCAGCGGGATGTGCGCGGCGTCGGTAATCGGCTCGTTGAAATTCGACGCGAGAATCGATGCCACCGCCGGCTTGCAGATGTCACAGCCGAGTTGGTGAGTGTCTTGATTGCCATGCTTCTCGATCAGCGCGCCGAAGGTCTTGATGCCCTCGACAAGCACGATGTCATAGAGCTCTTGACGAGTATGGGCGAAGTGCTCGCATATCGAGCGGTCGACCTCCACGCCACGCGCTTCCAGTTCATGATCGACCACACTCTTGAGCAGCGCCGCGCAGCCACCACAGCCGGTACTGGCCTTCGTCTCGCACTTGACGGTCGCCAGGTCCTCGGCTCCGGCGTCTAGCGTGGCGCAGATATCGCCCTTGCTGACGTTGTGGCAGGAGCAGATCGTCGCCGTCTCGGGCAGGGCGTCCGGGCCCAGGGTCGGCGCTCCTTCGCTGCTGGGCAGGATCAGCGCGGCCGGGTCTTCGGGGAGGTCCAGGCCATTGCTGTAGTACTGCATCAGGGTGTCGTAAACGCTGTTGTCGCCCACCAGCATGGCCCCGACCAGCCGCCTGCCGTCGCTGGAGACGACCAGCTTGCGGTACTGCTGCTTGATCTGGTCCAGATAGCGGAACGTCTTGGCGCCGGGCGTGCGGTCGCCGTGGGCATCGCCGATGGCGCCGACATCGACACCGAGCAGCTTGAGCTTGGTGCTCATGTCGGCGCCACGGAAGCTTTCCCCGCCTTCCAGCAGGGTGGCGGCGGCGACCTTGGCCATCTGATAGCCGGGTGCCACCAGGCCGAAGATGCTGTTGTTCCATAGCGCCACCTCGCCGATGGCGAGGACGGCCGGGTCACTGGTCAGGCATTGGTCGTCGACGACGATGCCGCCGCGCTCGCCCATCTCCAGGGCACTGTCACGGGCCAGCTCGTCGCGAGGCCGGATGCCCGCGGAGAAGACGATCAGGTCGGTCTCCAGCACCTTGTCGTCCTGGAAGACCATGCGATGCGCGGCGTCCACGCCATCCTCGATGCGTTGGGTGGCGCGGTCGGTGTGGACCTGTACGCCGAGTGCTTCGATCTTCTCGCGCAGCAGCTCCCCACCCTCGCTGTCGACCTGCATGGGCATCAGGCGCGGGGCGAATTCGACCACTGCGGTGTCAAGCTCGAGCCCGCGCAGGGCGTTGGCGGCTTCCAGGCCGAGCAGGCCGCCACCCACCACCACGCCGGTCGAGGCGCTCTTGGCGGCCTCGCGGATGGCGTCCAGGTCGTCCAGGGTGCGATAGACCAGACACCCCGGACGGTCGCTACCGGGCATCGGCGGCACGAAAGGGTAGGAGCCGGTCGCGAGCACCAGTCGCTGATAGCCGTAGCGGCCCTGGTCGGTAACAACCTCGCTGGCATCGCGGTCGATGGCGGTGACCGCCTCATGCAGGCGTATTTCGACGCCATTGGCGGCGTACCAGTCGGCATCAGAGAGGGCGAGGGAGTCGGCGTCACGACCGGTGAAATATTCGGAGAGATGGACACGGTCGTAGGCACGATGACGCTCCTCGCCGAAGACGGTGATGGTGTAGCGCTCGGTGGCGTCTTGCTCGATCAGCTGCTCGACCAGATGATGGCCGACCATGCCGTTACCGATGATGATGAGATTGGGCTTGTTCATGCGGCCTCCTTCTGAGGGCGTGCGTGTTCGTCTAAGCGGGTGTCGTGGGCGTCGAGCAGCGCATCGGCATCGGCACTACCCAGCAGCAGGGCCTGGCGGCAGGCGCTTAGGTCGCGTCCCGACTGAGCCTGGGCGAAGTACCAGGGGCCCATGGCAGTGTCGCCATAGAGCACGACGCCTTCGAGTCGGCCATTGCGCAGCAGCAGGCGGCGATAGTCGCCCTGGGCGGGGTCGTGGTAGCTGAGGACGTCGTGGTCGTCGTCGGGCTCGGTCGGGCCGAAGGCATAGAGCGAGATGCCACTGATCTTGAGCTGGGTAGCGCTGGGTCTTTCGACATAGCGGGCCTGACTGTCAGCGCCGGTGGCCTTGTTCGCGAGATACTCGGCGAGCACCTCGACCTGGCGCCAGATGGGCTCCACCAGACCATAGGTCTTGCTCTGGAACTGACAGCATTCGCCGAGGGCATGGATGGCCGGGTCGGAGGTGGTCAGGGTGTCGTCGACGACGATGGCCCGGTCGACATCGAGACCGGCCTGGCGTCCCAGTTGGTCGTTGGGGGTAATGCCGGCGGCGATCACCACGCAATCGGCGGGCAGGCGCCGGCCATCCTCCAGGCGTACCGCGACGACATGACCGTTAGCATCGCCCTCCAGGGCGGCCAGGCGGGCCTCGGTGTGGACCTCGAGACCGCGGCCGACAAGCTCGGCTTCCAGCAGGCTCGCGGCGGTAGCGTCGAGTTGGCGATTCATCAGGCGGCCGGCGCGTTGCAGCACGCTGACCTGCAGGCCTTGCGTGTCCTGGTTCTGCTGTTGAGAGCCCTGCTTGCGAAAGGCTTGTTTACGCAGCCCCTCGGCGGCTTCCAGCCCGAGCAGGCCACCACCGACGACCACGGCATGTCCGCCCTTTTCGGCGGCAGCCGTCAGCGCGGCAGCGTCCTTGAGATCGCGAAAGCCGTGGACGCCTGCAAGGGTGATGCCCTCGATATCCGGCATCGATGGGCGTGAGCCGGTGGCCAGTATCAGTCGGTCAAAGGCGAGCTGGCGGCCGGTGTCGGTGGTCAGGTATTTAACCTGGCGATCGAGCTTCGCGACCCGTTCGCCGAGGATCAGCTCGATGCCCTGTTCGGCGTACCACTCGTCATCGCTAAGGGCTACGCCCTCGCGGTCCATCTCGCCCGCCAACAAGGGCGACAGCATGATGCGGTTGTAGGCGGCGGTGCGCTCATCGCCGAGCACGGTAATGGGCAACGGGCCATCGAGTCGCTTGCGCAATGCTTCTATCAGCCGGTGGCCGGCCATGCCGTTGCCGACGATCACAAGGTGTTCATGGGCGCCGGCGACTCTGGGAAGTCGGTGATGCATTGGGCTCACCTCTTTTTCGTCAACTTTTCCGTCGACTTTTCAGTCAACTGACACGAACAAAAAGGCGCCTCGTCACTGCCCTGCAGAGAGGGAGAGACAAGACGTCGTTGTCCAATTTGATAAGAGATCCGGGGATCATGCGATCGCCGTTGATCGCGGGTTACCGACTAGTCATTCAAGAAGCGGGCCCATTCGCCGATAAACCATGGTTTATTGTTTATTATCAGTTGGTTGTAACTTGCATGGTTGACGCCAACGCTGTCTAGAAAACGTTAATTTGCACGCTATGGGTGCGTTGCAGCATCGAAATGCACGGGGCTGTAGCACTCCGTCAGGGTGTTCTGATCCAGAGACCGGCCATAACTCAGCATGTGCCGAGCGATCGGGTCGGAGAATCGCGTTGTGAACTGGGCGTCGGGGCGCAGCATGGTGGTGCCGGTGAGTCGTTGATGTATCGGTGGAGCGTCTAGAGGCAAGGTCGCCAGGTGGGAGACGGCTTGATCCAGGTAAGGCGGCAAGGCGAGCCAGTGGCGCGCCTGTAGACAATGCTCGGGTGACGCCGCAAGCCACTCGGCGGCTTTCACCAGGGCGCGAATCATGGCGGCGAGGGTGGCGGGGTAGCGATTTGCCCAGGAGCGTGTCACGCCGAGCACCTTTTCCGGGTGATCCGGCCATAGCTGATGACCTGTCGCTACGATGCGTCCGATGTCACGGTATCTGGCCAGGCTGCCCCAGGGCTCGCCGGCGCAGAAACCGTCGATCTCCCCCGCCTTGAGCGCATCGACCATGCGTTGCGGCGGCAGCGCGACCAGGGTGGCGTCGCCGTCGGGGTCGAGATCACCCAGGGCCAACCATTCGCGCAGCAGATAATGTTGACAGGAGAAGGGATAGACCATCGCCAGACGCAACTCGCGATTAACGGTTGTGCGACGTTGCCAGTTACCCAGTGCCTGAGCGCTCTTGGCAGGATCCTCGGTCAGGAAGGCGCCGCTGGCGTCAACGAGGGTCGGCGAAAGGGTCAGGGTGTTGCCGTTACGGCTCAATGTGACGGGCGCCAGGGTGTCGCAGGGCGCTCGGCCGAGGCCCAGGCTCATGGCCAGTGGCAGTGGCGCGAGCATATGGGCGCCGTCGAGCAGGCCGGCGGCGACCTTGTCGCGTAGGGTCGACCAGGCATTTTCGCGTGACAGCGAGACGTCCAGGCCTTGCTCGGCGAAGAAGCCATGCTCGCGGGCGATGACCGGCAGCGCGGCATCCAGCAACGGAATGAAACCCAGGGACAGACGTTCGAGTTCCGGCGGTGATGTCTCGTTGGGTGAGGATTCGGCTAGCGATGGAGTCGTCATATAGGGGCTCTTATTCTGGCGATCGAAGATCCAGGCGTTCGAGAATGTCGATGACGCTGTCGGCGACCTCGGCGATGCGCTGGCCGCGGTCCATGGCCAGCTTGCGGAGCATGCGGTAGGCCTGCTCCTCGTCGCAGTCCTGATGTTTCATCAACAGGCCCTTGGCGCGCTCGATACGCTTGCGTTCGACCAGCTGGTTACGCGCGCGGTCGAGCTCCTGACGCATGGACTGAAACGCATCGAAACGGGCGATCGCGACTTCGATAATCGCCTTGACCCGCCCGGCCACCAGGCCATCGACCACATAAGCGCTAACGCCGGACTTCAATGCCGCCTGCATGGTGTCGGGGTCGTGCTGGTCAGCGAAGAAAACCACCGGCCGGGGGTTTTCGCGGTTGAGCAGCGCCATGCTGTCGAGGGTGTCGCGGTCCGGCGATTCCATGTCGATGATCACCACGTCGGGCTGATGACGGGCGACCATCTCATTGAGGCTCGCGGGACTCTGCAGGCGACAGACGACCGAGTGACCGTCATGGGTCAAGGCTTCCTCTACCATGGCGGCGCGGACGACTTCATCATCGACCAGCAGGATCTTCAGGGGTGTGGGCATGGGCTTTTATCGCTTGTCGGGTTGTTGCGTCCTTGGCCTCCCGGGCTTGCAAGATGCATTCCAGTGTTGTCTTTATGCAGCCGCCAGCGGGTTTGGCATAGGGTGTCGGTTGTTGATCGGGCCAATATTGCACCGCAGCAGTGCATTATGCGTCTTACGGCTGGCGCTTGTGATGCAGAGGTGGTTGGGCGGCGGTCCCCTGGTGAGACCAAGACTGCCTGGGAATAGGGTTTGGGCACTTTTGGCACATATATTGCTTTCTTTCAAGTAGCGGTACATCAGAGAGGCGTTGTCGTCTCTCCCAGGCAATGACGCCCACCACAGGACTCCTTCGGGAGTCGTGGTGGGCGTTGTCGTTTGCACCCCGGAAAGATAACCCTGCAAAACCTCGAGGAGGTCGTCATGCATCAGGCCCGAACCACCTGCCCCTACTGCGGCGTTGGCTGCGGCGTGCTGGCTGAGGTCGACGGTGACCGGATCACTGGCGTCGCCGGCGACGATGAACATCCGGCCAATTATGGCCGACTGTGCGTCAAGGGCTCGGCCCTGCACGAGACGCTTGGCGACCAGGGCCGTCTGTTGAAACCCCGGGTCGATGGTGTGGAAGTGGACTGGGATACGGCCCTGGAAACGGTGGCCGAACGCCTCTCGAGTGTACGTCGTGCCAATGGCGACCAGGCCGTATCGGCCTACCTCTCCGGTCAGTTGCTCACCGAGGATTACTATGTCGCCAACAAGCTCTTCAAGGGCTTTCTGGGCACGCCGCATCTGGATACCAATTCGCGGTTGTGCATGGCCTCGGCGGTGGCGGCGCACAAGCGTGCCTTCGGTGCCGACGCCGTGCCTTGTTGCTACGAGGATCTCGAGGAAGCCGAGCTGGTGGTGCTGGTGGGCTCTAACCTGGCCTGGAACCACCCGGTGCTTTATCAACGCCTGCGCACGGCCAAGAGCCGCAATCCGTTATTGCGCGTGGTGGTGATCGACCCTCGCGTCACCGACAGCTGCGAGATCGCCGATCTCTACCTCGGCCTGGCGCCGGGCACCGATGCTCGACTGTTCAATGGCCTGCTGGCCTGGATGGCCGACAAGAAGCGGCTGGATACGATCTATCTGGAAAAGCATACCCGGGGATTGGCGGACGCGCTGGCCGCGGCACGCGAAGATGATACCTCGGTGGCGGCCATCGCCGCCGACTGTGATGTCGACCCGGAGCGGCTGGAAACCTTCTTCTTCTGGTTCGCCAGCCAATTGCATGTGGTGACGCTGTTTTCCCAGGGCATCAACCAGTCTTCGAGTGGCACCGACAAGGGCAACGCGATCATCAATTGCCACTTGGCGGGCGGCAAGATCGGCCTGCCCGGCGCCGGCCCCTTCTCGATTACCGGACAGCCCAACGCCATGGGGGGGCGTGAGGTCGGCGGGCTTGCCAACCAGCTCGCCGCGCACATGGATTACCACACCCCGGGCGCCGTCGACCGGGTCACGCGTTTCTGGACCACGCCGACGCTGGTGCCGAACTTGCCCGACGGGCCCGGCCACAAGGCCGTCGAGCTTTTCGAGGCGATCGAACGGGGAGAGGTGAAGGCGGTATGGATCATGGCCACCAACCCGGCGGTCAGCCTGCCCGACAGCAATCGCGTGCGTCGCGCCCTGGCCCAGTGCCCGGTGGTGATCGTCTCCGAGTGTGCGGCGGCGACCGATCTGCTGCCTTACGCCGATATCGTGCTGCCCACTTCCGGCTGGTCGGAAAAGGATGGCACCGTGACCAACTCCGAGCGCTGCATCTCGCGCCAGCGGGGGCTGCTGCCACCGCCGGGCGAGGCACGGCACGACTGGTGGATCATGGTCGAGGTCGCCAAGCGGCTGGGCTTCGGTGAGGCCTTCGCCTATGACCATCCCGGCGATATCTTCGACGAGCATGCTCGCCTGTCGGGCTTCGAGAACCCTCCCGTCGCCTCATCCGGCAACCCGTGCGACGGGGCGCGGCTGTTCGATATTTCCGGCCTGGAAGGGCTTGGCCGTGAGGGCTACGACAGCCTGACACCCATCCGTTGGCCGGTAACGGTTGATGCGCCTGGCGGTACGTCTCGGCTGTTCGAGGATGGCCGCTTCGCCACCCCGGATGGCCTGGCCCGTCTGGTGTCGGTTCGTCCCTGCGGTCCCGTTCAGTCGCTTGGCGCAGCGCGCCCGCTGCGCCTCAACACCGGCCGGGTGCGCGACCAGTGGCACACCATGACCCGCACCGGTCGCGCGCCACGGCTGATGAACCATCGGGCCGAGCCGTTCATCGACGTGCACCCGGACGATGCCGCCGCACATGGCGTCAATAACCGGCAGCTGGCCCGCCTCCAGGGGGCGGGAGGCGAGTATGTGGCGCGGGTTCGCCTTGCCAAAGGGCAGCGACGGGGCGAGGTCTTCGTGCCCATGCACTGGACCGACCAGTTCAGTGGCATGGCCCGCATGGGTGCGCTGCTTGAAGCTCATCTGGATCCGGTGTCCGGTCAGCCGGAGCTCAAGCACGGTGCCGTGTCGCTCGCGCCCTGTCATCCCCACTGGGAAGCCACGCTGATGGTGGCCACCGATATGCCGGTCGGCGATGCCATCCTCGATCACAGCGCCTACTGGGCGCGTATCCCGCTGGCGCATTGCCAGCGCTGGCAGTTGGCCGGCGCCCCTGAGGCTCCCCGTGATTGGTTGGCCTGGCTGGAAGAAAACATACCCGACCCCGTTGCCCTGTGGAGCGAGGACCCGGCGAGTGGCCGGCTACGCGCCGCCGGCCTCGACAATGATCGCCTGCGCTGGTGGTTGATGGTCGGCCCCCCTATGGAACTGCCGGGGCTGGCCTGGCTGGATGAACGCTTCGCCGAAGCCGAGCAGGGCGAGGCCTTGAGTGTCGAGCGTCGCCGTCGGCTCCTGGCCGGCTGCGACGATGGCAATGCCGATAGTGGACCGCTGGTATGCAGCTGCCATCAGGTCGGCCAGGCCGCCATTGTCGCTGCCATCCATGCCGGCGACGCAAGCGTCGAGGCCCTGGGGGCCCGGCTGGCCTGCGGCACCCAGTGCGGCAGCTGTATTCCTGAATTGAAATCCCTTATCGAAGAAAGTGCTGAAGAGGAGGGGAGTCATGCGCATTCTCAATCGAAGCCCGAAGCCATCGATGTCGCTTGAACCCTCGAGGGGACTGGGAACGGGGCTGGCCCGACTCGCCACGGGGGCCAGTCGTTGGCTGGCCGGACTGGCCGGCACACCAGCCCTGCCGCCGAGACTGGCGCTACGTGGCGAGTGTCGCCACGGCAGCGTTTATCTGGTCGGCGCCGGCAGCGGGGACGCCGAGCTGTTGACACTCAAGGCCGCCCGCCTGCTCGCCCGCGCCGATGCGGTGGTCTATGACCGCCTGATCGGTGATGACGTGCTGGCGCTGATTCCGCATGGCCGCGAGCGCTACTACGTCGGCAAGGCCCGCGGCCACCACAGCGTGCCGCAAGCGCAAATAGGCCGCCTGTTGGTCGAACTGGCTAGGCAGGGCAAGTCGGTAGTGCGCCTGAAGGGCGGCGACCCCGGCGTCTTCGGCCGCATGGGCGAGGAGCTGGCCGCGCTCGCCGAAGCCGGCGTGCCCGCCGAGATCGTGCCCGGGATCACCGCCGCCTCCGCGGCGGCGGCCTCCATGGGCATTCCGCTGACCGACAGGGCCCACGCCCAGCAACTGCGTTTCGTGACGGCCCAGCTATGCCGCGAGGACGGCGCGCCCGATTGGGCCTCATTGGCCCGTCGCGACGAAACGCTGGTGTTCTACATGGGGCTGTCGAAGGTGACGGCCATCTGTAACGGGCTTCGCTCGGCCGGACTGCCCGACGACTGGCCGGTCATGCTGGTCGCCAATGCCAGCCTGCCGGAGCAGCAAGCCCTGACCGGCACGCTTTACGACATGCCAGCCAAACTGGCCGCTTACCCATTGCCCTCGCCTTGCCTGATCGTCGTGGGCAGCGTTGTGGGTATGGTCGAGACCGGCCCGGCGGCGGCAGTAGTCGAGAGGCACGGGGAGGCGTTATAAAAAGCATCCCAACTCGAAGGCTCGGCTACAAATTAACCTTATGTCGGGATATGGCGCCTACTTTACAGGCGATTAGACAAAATAAAATACTCGCTGATGACATGTTGGAATAATGAGTCAGCGAGTATTTTATGAGATGCATTTATTATTAAACGTGGCGATCAGGCAAAGGTCTTCTTGGCCTGGGTACGCACGTGGGTGGTGTAGAGCACGAGTCCCACCAGCGTTAATCCGCCTACGAGATTACCCAGCACGGTCGGGATTTCGTTCCACATGACGTACTGATACAGGGTGAAATCAGCGCCCATCATGAGGCCGATCGGGAACAGGAACATGTTCACAACGGAGTGCTCAAAACCCAAGTAAAAGAAGACGATGATCGGCATCCACATCGCCATGATCTTGCCCGAGACATGGGTGGAGATGGCCGCACCGACAACGCCCATCGAGACCATCCAGTTACAGAACATACCCCTGAGAAACAGGACGATCCAACCGGCCACGCCAGCATCCTGATAACCCACGGTGCGGCTCTCGCCGACATTCATCATGGTCTGGCCTACCTCGTTGATCGCTTCGGTCCCCCCCATCGTGAAATTCATATAGCCGAACACGGCAATGAACAGCGCGCCGGCAAGATTACCGACTCCGACCAGTCCCCAGCACTTCAACATTCGAGGCAAGGTCACGCCCGGTCGCTTGTCGAGCCACGCTATTGGCACGAGCGTAAAGACACCGGTAAGCAAGTCATAGCCCATGAGATAGAGCATGCAGAAGCCGACGGGGAACAGAAGTGAGCCGAGGAGAAACGACCCGGTGTTCGTGGCGATGGTGACGGCGAAGATCACCGCCAGCGCCAGGGTGGCACCGGCCATGAAAGCACGGATGAGCGTATCCCTTGTGCCCATATAGACCTTGGCTTCGCCTTGGTCTACCAATTTGGTTACGAATTCAGAGGGCAGAAGATAGGACATAATGCTGTCTTCCTGTTTCAGTTGGGTTAACTTACGCAATGCCCCAGAATCCTTCGGTCACTGTTACCTTCGATGGCAATCCTGGGGCAGCGAAGGCATGTCGAATGCCGCCACTATTTATAAGCATTCTTCATGCCAACTTTTGTTACTGTTACGCTTCAGATACGCAACGCTCCCCGTAGGATTCTATTTTTTATTTGTTCACGACGTCAGGCTCTCTGTTGCTTTGAAAAATGCCGGTAATGAGCGATTTAAGCGGCGCGCTTTGCACCATATATGGGCGAATAGTTGAGAGTCTTGCGCTAAATTTGAGCATCCGCCAACTCGACGAACACGCCGAATCTCGCCCGGAAAATAGAATACTGACTGGCGATGAGGAGGGTGGCGGTGTCGTCCTCGCGGATTCATGGCTTATTCAAGGGGTCACTATGTCCAGCCAACTGCAAATAGCTGTCGGGCAGCATTCCGACAAGGGCCGCAAGGCTATCAATCAGGATTTTCATGGCATGTACATGCCCGAGCAGCCACTATTGAGCACCAAGGGCATCGCCATTGCCCTGGCCGATGGGATCAGTAGTAGCGAAGTTAGCCAGATCGCCAGCGAATCGGCGGTAAAGGCCTTTCTGGAAGATTATTACTGTACCTCGGAGACGTGGACGGTGAAAAAGTCGGCACAGCGGGTGCTGTTGGCCACCAATTCATGGCTTTATTCCCAGACCCGTCAAAGCCAGTATCGTTATGACATGGACAGGGGCTATGTATGCACCTTGAGCGCCATGATCATCAAGTCGACGACTGCGCATTGCTTTCATATCGGTGACGCGCGCATCTATCGTTTACAGGGCAAAACCCTTGAGCAATTGACCAATGATCACCGTCTTCGCGTGTCGCCCGAGAAATGCTATCTGAGTCGAGCACTGGGCATCGACGATCAGGTGGAAATCGATTATCAGGCGTTCCAGGTGGTGCGAGGCGATATCTTCTTGTTGGCGACGGATGGCGTCTATGAACATATCCGCCATGGGGAGATAATCAATGCCATTAGCGATAACCGTGACGACCTGGATGCTGCAGCAAGACGCATCGTGCAGAATGCCTACACGAACGGCAGCGACGATAACCTCACGGTTCAGCTAGTTGTTATTGACGATATTCCGGACCAGGACGCGCACGCGCTGTATCAGCAATCCATGCAGCTCTCGCCTCCCCCCGTATTGAACGCCGGCATGGCACTGGATGGTTTTACCATCATCAGGGAACTGCATGTCAGTCACCGCAGCCATGTCTATCTGGCCATCGATGAGGCGAGCGAAACGCAGGTCGCGCTCAAGACGCCCTCCGTCGATATGCAGGACGACCCGGTCTACCGTGAACGGTTCTTGATGGAGGAATGGGTAGCCCGGCGAATCGACAACCCCCACGTTGTGAAGGCCTTTGCCCACAATCGACAACGCCATTACCTGTATACCGTTACCGAATTCGTTGAAGCGCAAACTCTCACTCAATGGATGATCGATAATCCCCGGCCCTCGCTCGAGACGGTAAGGGCTATCGTGGAGCAGATCGCCAAGGGCTTGCAGGCATTTCATCGCCTGGAGATGGTCCATCAGGATGTCAGGCCGGGCAATATCCTGATCGATGATAACGGGACCGTGAAACTCATCGATTTCGGGGCGACGAGAGTGGCGGGAATCATGGAAATTGCCGCTTCACTCGATCAGGATACCCTGCTGGGTACTGCAGCATATTCGGCGCCGGAATACTTTCTCGGCGAGAGTGGCTCGGCCCGTTCCGATATCTTCTCCCTGGGCGTCATCACCTATCAGATGCTGACCGGAAAGTTGCCCTATGGCACCATGGTGGCGCAAACAAAAACCCGAGCTGCACAGCATAAGTTGAAATATCGATCAGCGTTGACGGCGAATCAAGATATTCCCGCCTGGCTGGATGAGGTGCTGAAAAAAGCGGTGCATCCGAGCCCCCTCGGACGATACGAAGCGCTGTCAGCGTTTATCTTTGAGCTGCGTCATCCCAACAGGGCATTTCTCAACAAGACTCGCCCCCCCTTGATCGAGCGCGATCCGGTCAGTTTCTGGAAGGGTGTTTGCTTGATCCTGATGATTGTCATTGTTGTTTTGTTGATAGTTTAGATGTTGACATGGCCTCCATGCCGGCGGTTTACAGGTCATTGACCAGGCTCGCTTCGGCATTGTCTAGATGGAGGTAGCGCGCATCGAAATCGGCGTATTCCTTGATCCCTTGCCAGTCGGTAATAGTCAACATTCTGTCATCGAAAGTGATCAGTCGCTCGGCTTGCAGCCGCTTCAGAACGCGGTTGGTATGGATTTGGGTGATGCCCATAGCCTCGCCCAACTGGGTTTGCGTGAGTGGCAAATGTAAACGGTGATCTTCCGTGAGCCCGGCGGCCCGGGCACGTATGAGTATCTCGCAGAGCAGGTGCGCGAGACGCTGGTGGGAGGGGCGTGAGCCTACGTTGAGCAACCATTCCTGAAGGATGGAGATTTCATTCAGCGCCAGCCAGTTGAATGAGCGGGTCAGGCGAGAATGGTGGGTGTAGATGTCATCAATCCTGCCGTGCGGAATATACGCAATCACAGAGGGCACGAGGGTGGCGATGGAATATTCGATTTTCTGGGTAAGGGTCGTGTGGAGATTGCAGAAATCGCCGGGTATCTGGTAGTTGAGTATCTGTATCTTTCCGTCAGAGTTTGTCCTGTAGCGACACGCCCAGCCTTTGACCACAAGGTAGACATGATGCGTCCTGTTACCTTCCCGGATCACGTCCTCACCTTTGCCAAAAGACCTTTCATCGCTCACTGCACTTTCAAGTAATTTAATATCTTCTGGTGTATGGGCCTGAAAATTGTTCAGCTTTGTCACGAGAGGCTTGATGGAGTCGTTTATGTAAACACCTGCTTGTTTAACGTTGGTTCCATCAACTGTGAAAATGTAAAAAATTATAACCTGTGTTAATAGTATAGTGTAAAAGCACCGCGACGGCTCGGAAATTTTTCCGTAACGAATCACTCGTAGGGGATGCTAGGCAATAAGATTTTTACACAGAAAACAAGAAGTTATATCATTGTTGTAAAGCATTTGGTTTAACCAATAAAAGGCCCGGCCTTCGGGGAAGACCGGGCCAACGCTTCCAACATGCCTCCCTGCCCTCCTTTCGCGGACATCCTGTCCGTGCTCCCTGGCACACTGGGCCTTCCTGGCCCGATCTTCCCTGTATGAGCATTCCTTGCTCAACGAATTTCAGTATGATCGCTATAATGGCTATGTACGTTAATGCACATTAACTTTCGGCGTAAGTTACTAAATAATTAGTCGAGCTAGTCAAATGTCTAATATATTGATGCAGGTCAAGTTTTAAAGTATTAGTCGATGGGTGGCGTCGGACGGATCAATATTTCGTTGACGTCGACATGAGATGGCTGACCCAGCGCATACAGCACTGCATTGGCGATATCACGATCCTGAAGAGCGTGGTTTGGTCGCTCGTCGAAGAAGGGGGTGTCGACCATTCCGGGTTCAATCAGCGTGACACGGATGCCGCTGCCACGAAGCTCTTCGCGAAGGTTGTAGCCGATGCCGGTCACGGCCCACTTGGAGGCGCTGTACATCGAGCCCGGGATGGTGGCTCGACCCGCTGCCGAGCCGGTAAGCAATATATGGCCGCGGCTCTTGCGCAGGGCGGGGAGAGTGGCCTGCAGTGTCAGTCCGACCCCATAGACGTTGGTCAGGATCATCGCCCGCCAGGCATCGGGATCAGCGTTGCTGAAACCACCCGGCGAGCCACCGCGACCGGCATTGGCAAAAACGCCATCAATGCGGCCAAAGCGCTCCAGTGCCTGTTCCACCATGGCTTCTTGCTGCGCCATGAGGGTGACATCGACGCTGACCGTAAGCACATTTTCTGGCCCGAGTTCCCTGGCCAGTGCCTCGAGCTTGTCGTTGGAGCGAGCGGCCAGCACTAGCTGGTAGCCTTCACGAGAGGCGGCGCGAGCCGTCGCAGCACCGATACCACTCGAAGCACCGGTGATCAATAAGACGCGATCCTGCATGAAGCCTTCCTCTTGCGGGTTAAAGCTATCAGCATGGTCAGTCGTCGTCGGTGACGCAAATATTCCATAAAGCAAAGGAGCGCCCCTCGGGGCAGTCCTTTGGCCATGATCTGTTAACAATGGCGAGGCGGGTTAGCGCAGCGAGAAGGCGCCGGCACCGGTGTCTTCTCCCACGGCGTCTGTGTAGGCCTTGGCTTCTTCGGTTTCCACTTCCGTCGAGAAGCGCACCACGAGGACGCACAGCGAGGCGATCATCACCGCGATTCCCAGGTAGAAGAGCCCTTGCTGGTAGCTGAGCGACTCGGAGCGGAACAGGAACCCGGCCGCCACCGCCCCGGCGTTGCCACCCGCGCCGACGATGCCGGCCACAGCGCCCAATGCTCGCTTGTTGATGAAGGGGACGATGCCGAACGTGGCGCCCTCGGCCATCTGCACGAAGAGGCTGAAGACCAGCATGATCGCGATGGCCAGCGTCAACACATGCATTTGCGAGAAGAACAGCAAGGCGATGCCTTCGCAAAGCATGGCGATGAACAACCAGCGCACACGACCCTTCAGGCCAGCCTTCTTGGCGAAGAGGTCGGAGAAGATGCCGCCCAGCGTGCGGGCGAAGATGTTCATCAACCCGAACAGGCCGGCGATCATGCCCGCCGTGGCCAGCGTCAGGTCGAAGTTGTCGAAGAAATAGATGGCGGCGATGTTGTTGATGGTCAACTCGACGCCGAAGCAGGCGGCGTAGACCACGAACAGCGCCCAGACGCGGTAATCCCTGGCGGCAGCCATGAAGGTCTGGGAAGCGCCGCTGTCACCGCTCGCCGACGGCAGTTCCCCCCTGGCACGTAGATCTTCGAAGTTGCCATTGGGCGCGTCCTGGGTGAAGAGGTAGTAGCAGACACCGGTAACGAACAGCACGATGCCCGGCACTATCATGGCCAGGCGCCAGCCGAAGGCTTCATTGACGCCAAGCATCAACAGTCCGGAAAAGATCAACGGCATGAGAATCTGGGTGGTGCCGCCGCCGAGATTGCCCCAGCCCGCCGAGGTGGCGTTGGCCGTTCCCACCACATTGGGCGCGAACATGATCGAGGTGTGGTACTGGGTGATGACGAAAGAAGCGCCAATGGCACCGATGGCCAGACGCGCGAGGAAGAAGGATTCGAAGCTGTCGGCGAAGCCGATGCCCATCACCGGTAGCGACCCCAGGCAGAGCAGCCAGGTGTAGGCCTTGCGCGGCCCGATTCGGTCGCAGAGCACGCCAATGAGCAGGCGCACGACGATGGTGATCGCCACCGAGGCGATGATGGTGTTGCCGATCTGGGTCTTGGTCAGGCCGAGGTCGTCACGTACCACCGCCATCAGGGGGGCGATGCCGAACCAGCCGAAGAAGCAGATATGGAAGGCGAACCACGAGAAGTGGAAGGCGCGCATTTGCGGTGTGTTGAAACTGAACAGGCGAATCCTGTTCGCTTTATTGAGGATTTCCATAGGGCAGGCCTCGCGTGGCGGAGTAGCGAATCCGAGAACGTGTCCTTCAGCGTTGAAGGTCAGGTTCGACGCACTCGTACTCCCGTCATTCGACGCCTAGGGAGCCTGGTCCACGCCTACCGTTATGTATCTTCTTTTAAGCAGTATTTCGGCCAGTTTTATGAAAAATATTTAATATCAGTATGTTGTAAGGCTTTATGGTCGGGCGCGTCTATTGTAAAGCGCGCTCGCAGGTCTGCTGCGCTGCAAGATGATGCACGCCAGCCAGGCCCGTGCGCTGCCCTGGTGCTTATTGATAACCCCGCGCCTGAAGGCGAAATAGCCGTGCATAGCGGCCATTGGTCGCCATCAGGTGGTCATGGTCGCCCTGCTCGAGGATCTCGCCGCCATCCACGACTAGAATATGATCGGCGGCACGCACCGTGGAAAAGCGATGGGAGATGAGCACCGTCATCTTGTCGCGACTGTGCTCACGGAAGTCGGCGTACACCGCTGCCTCGGCGGCCGCATCCATGGCGGCGGTGGGTTCATCGAGTACCAGAATGTCGGCACTGTCGCGCATCCAGGCCCGCGACAGGGCGATCTTTTGCCATTGGCCGCCGGAGAGTTCCTGGCCGCCCTTGAACCAGCGGCCGAGTTGCGTGTGATAGCCCTCGGGCATCGCGTTGATGAAGCCATCGGCCAGCCCGCGCTGGGCGGCATCCTTCCAGCGGGCTTCATCGGTAAAGGCCTCCACGTCACCGGCGCCCAGGTTTTCGCCCACCTTCATCTGGTAGCGCACGAAGTCCTGGAAGATCACCCCGATGCGTCGACGCAGACAGCGGATGTCCCAGTCGCCAAGATCACTGCCATCGAGCAGGATGCGGCCTTCTCCGGGGGCGTACAAACGGGTGAGCAGCTTGATCAGGGTAGTCTTGCCCGAGCCATTGGCGCCCACCAGCGCCAGGCTGTGGCCGGGCATTAGATGAAGGTTGACGTGTCTGAGAGCGGGGGTCTGAGCCCCGGGGTAGGTGAAGCTCACGTTCTCGAAGCGGATACCGTCGCCGGGCCTGGCGCCATGAGTGAGGGTGCCTGACTCCGCTGCCACAGGCTGCTCGAGATACTCGTAAAGGTTCGATAGGTAGAGGTTGTCTTCGTACATGCCGCCGATGGCCGTCAGGCTTGCCGACAGGGCCGCCTGACCCTGCTTGAAGACCATCAGGTACATGGTCATCTGCCCGAGCGTCAGTCGTCCGGTGACCGTCTCGATGACGACCCAGGCATAGGCGCCATAGAAGGCTAGGGTTCCCAGCAGGCCGAGAAGGAAACCCCAGCTCTCGCGGCGGAGCGTCAGGCGACGGTCCTCGCCGTAGAGCGTCGTGAAGATGTCGCGATAGCGACCCAGCAGCAACGGCTCCAGGCCGAATAGCTTGACCTCCTTGATGCTGTCCTCGCGGGCCAGCACGGTTTCCAGATACATCTGCATACGCGTCTGCGGCGAGCGCCAACGAAACAAGCGGAATGCATCGCCGGAGAATTTGGCTTCAGAAAGAAATACCGGTAGCGCGCCGATCGTCAGAACCAGCAGTGCCCATGGCGAGAAGCCCACCAGCAATACGCCGAAGCTTGCCAGCGAGATGGCATTCTGTGCCAGCGCGAAGGTCTTATTGACCAGGCCGAGCGGACGCGTCGAGGCCTCGCGTCGTGCACGGGTCAGCTTGTCGTAGAACTCCGAATCCTCGAATTGCGTGAGCGACAGTTCGCCGGCCTTTTCGAGAATCATGACATTGACCTTCTGACCCAGCAGGGCGCGCAGTAGCGATTGCTGAGCCGAGAGGCCGCGCTGGGCCAGGGCGATCAGGGTAATGACGCCGGCCTCGGCCAGCACATAACGCAGCACGCTCCACCATTCCACCTGCCCTGTTTCGCGGTGCACCTCCATGGCGGCGACGACAGCATCGACGATCAACTGCCCAATCCATGCCGCGACCGCGGGCAGTACGCCGGCGACCAGCGTGCAGAGCGCCAGGCCCAGCGTCAGCGGACGCGAGGTCTGCCAGACCAGTCCCAGAGCCCGGCGGCTGTAACGGAACACGCCGAGAAAACGGGCCAGACGGCCACCCTCGGCGGGTGGGGCAGGGGACGAGTGCGATGAGACCAAACGGAAGACTCCCGGCTTAAAGGGACAACACACACCTAGCGCCCCGCTTCGATGAGCGGGGCGCTAGGTGTGTCGTGAGTTACTACTTCGGGCGCTTAGCCGTCGTCGTCCTCGGCGGAGCGAGCGCTTGCGACCACGGTGCCGGTCTCGCCACTTTCCAGCACAGCCAGGATCGGTTCGACTTCGCCCTTGAAGGCCATCAGGCGCTCGCCCTCGAGACTCTGGCTTTCGGGCAGGGCGACCTTCATGGCGTCCACCTGGCTGTTGTTGACCAGGACCTCGTAATGCAGGTGAGGACCGGTGCTGCGTCCGGTGTTGCCGGAGAGCGCGATCCGCTGGTTCATCTCGACCCGCTCGCCGCGTTTGACCAGCGATTTGGAAAGGTGCAGGTAACGCGTCTTGTAGCCATTGTCGTGGCGAACCACGAGATAACGCCCAGCCAACGGATGGTTGCCGACCTTCTCAACACGCCCGTTAGCCGGCGCTTGCACCGGCGACCCGATGGGCATGGCGAAATCGGTTCCCTTGTGAGGACTGACGCGACCAGTAACCGGATGCTTGCGATTGGGGTTGAAATTGGAGCTTAGCCGGTAGCGGCCTTCGAACGGGTAACGGCTGAAGGCCGGGTCGAGACTCTGTCCATCCGGGGTGTAGAAGTGGTTGTCCTCGGCGTTGCGCACCACGGTCAGGTCCATTCGATCGCCTTCGTACTGTATCGCCAGCACGCGCGAATCCAGCGTCTCGCCATCAATGATGTCGGACTCGATCAACACCTGAAAACGATCGCCGCGACGGGTGTCGCGGCGAAAATCGAGCTTTTTCTCCAGCACATTGGCCAGTTCTGCGACCTCTGTGCTGTTGAGACCGGTCGACTGGGCCGATCGTGCAAAGCTGCCGCTGACGGTGCCGGCGAAAAGACGCTGGGTCGGTTCGCCAGAGCGCTCGATAGACGCTACTTTGAAGGCGTCTTGCTCGCGCTCGATCAACAAGCCACTGCGAGCATTGTTCATCATGCGCAGCGTCAATAGCTTACCCTGTTCATCGAGCTGGTACTCGAAGTGGTTGCCGGCATGCCAATGCGTCAATATCCGCGGATCGTCGGTGGCTTCAAGCAAGTTCAAGACTTCCCTGTAGCCCAATCCCAGGCGATTCTGGGCGAGGATGGCAAAGATATCGCCCTGCTTGACTTCGTAACTCTGCCATTCGGGGACGAAGGCATCACTGGAGGCGATTTCTTCCTCGAGAATGATGGGGCCATCCGCAAACAGATCCAGCTCCTGCTCGGAGACATCTTCATACGAAGTGGCAGCTGCCACGTCCTGCGTGTCTTGATCGAGCATGCCGCTGGAGATGGTGCCGACGATGATGGCCATGTGCAGCGTTCCATCCTCGATGGCGGCTTGCTCGCCTGCGGCGGCAGCGAAGGTTGGCTCATCCGTCGCTGCCGGCAAGCCAGCTTCACCGCCGGCACTGGCCGATTCAATGAAGGAAAGCTCGACCACTTCAGTGGGCGTCAGGCGGGAAAGCGGAACATGCTCGCGGGTGGCGTCCAGGGCCTGGGACGCGATCTCGATGGCGTCGGCAACGGGGCTTCTGTCAAGATCCAGAGAGGGAAGGCCAGGGCGAGCATTGGGGGCGAGGGGAACAAATACGCTGTCAGGCGATTGAACTTCGCGCTGGGCATCCTGCAGCGATGAGACGATTTTTTCTGCACCCAGCACGGTGACCATGGTGGCAACCGGTAACAATAAAAATTTGTGCGTGCGGGGCAGCGAATGAAGGATTCGCAACATGGGGTAATGGCCAGTGACTGATGAAAGAAAACTAAGGGCACTAGAACCATAACCTATGACGTTCGGCATGCCTAGGCTGTACCGATGTACAGGGCAGCAGGAAGTCGTCACGCAACGCCAAGCTTGCGTGATGTTACTTGTTGTATGAACAGTGTTTGTTAACAACCGTAACCATGATAGTCCTAATAAAGGGGAGGTTGCAAGGCTCCCTTCGGCTACTTTTCCCCCTTCAGCTTGGAACAGGGCCTTCAGATCACTCGCTCCAGACAGACGATAGGGGGCAAATGGTCGAGATGGCTGGCATCTGACGTCTGATTTCTCGAAGATTAAGCCCATGCTTCGCTTTACTGATTCGAGGAAATCGAAATGTCTCGTGTCACCCTGGCCCAATGGCAGATGCTTGCGGCGGTGATCGACCATGGTGGTTTTGCCAGGGCCGCCGAAGTGGTTCACAAGAGCCCTTCGACCCTCAACCATGCGGTCCATAAACTGGAAGAGCAGCTTGGTGTGGCAGTACTGGAGCCTGTGGGCCGCCAGGTGCGGTTGACCGAGGCGGGGGAGATGTTGCTGCGCCGGGCGCGCCAGTTGATCGAGAGTGCCGCGTCACTGGAAGAGGTGGCGAATCGCTTGTCGGAGGGGCTGGAAGCCGAGATTGTGCTGGCCATCGATCAAATATTTCCTCCCGATGCTCTGGCCCAGGCCCTGGCGACCTTCTCGGAGGCTTTTCCCTACGTGCGGGTACAGCTTCACGAGACGGTGCTCAACGGGGGGATCGAGATGCTCCACGACGCCAGCGCCGACCTGGTGGTGTCGGCACTCTCCGCCCAAGGCTTTTTGGGCGAGCCATTGGTCACCATCAATTTCATTGCCGTGGCGCACCCCGATCACCCCTTGCATCGTTTGGCGCGCAAGCTCGACCTGCGCGACCTGGAACAGCATCGGCAGCTGGTGGTGCGGGACTCAGCGCTGCGCCAGTCGATGGATGCCGGCTGGCTCAAGGCGGAGCAGCGCTGGACGTTGAGCCATCTCGAGTCCTCCATTGATATGCTCGAGCGTGGGTTGGGCTTCGCCTGGATTCCCGAAACCCGCATCAGCGAGGCCCTCGAAAAGGGCCATCTAGTGGCGCTGCCGCTTATCGCCGGGGGTATCCGCGAGGCGCCGATCCAGCTGATCTTTCGTGATCGCGACAGGGCCGGGCCGGCCACCCATGCCATGGCCTCGGCGTTGAAGGACGCGGTGAAGCAGTGCCACGTCGACAGCTCGTTCGATAAGGTCGAATGAGTGCGCGCAAAACATGCGCTTGAGCCATGAGGAATTCGGCTTACCCTGAGCGACATTATTCTTATCCAGAGGAGTCGACTCATGGGTTTGTTGATCGAAGGCGTCTGGCACGACCAGTGGTACGACACTGCCAAGCACGGCGGTGAGTTTGTGCGTGAATCTTCCAAGCTTCGCGACTGGATCACCGCGGATGGGCGCGCCGCCCCCGGCGGTCAATCGGGCTTGCCGGCCCAGGGCGGGCGCTACCATCTCTACGTCTCGCTGGCCTGCCCCTGGGCGCATCGCGTGCTGATCATGCGCAAGCTCAAGGGGCTCGAAGACGTGATCGGGGTCTCCCACGTCAGCCCCCTGATGCTCGACAAGGGCTGGACCTATAACGTCGAGGAGGGATCGAGCGGCGACCCGATCAACGGCGTGGACTATCACCACCAGCTCTACACCCTGACGGACCCGCACTATACCGGTCGCGTCACGGTGCCGGCCCTGTGGGACAAAGAGCAGCAACGCATAGTCAACAACGAGTCTGCCGAACTGTTGCGGATGCTGAACGGCGCCTTTGATGAGCTCACCGGCAACCACCTCGATTTCTATCCCGAGGCGCTGCGCGAGACCATCGACGCGGTGAATGCGGATGTCTACGACCATATCAATAATGGCGTCTACAAGTCGGGGTTTGCGACCGAGCAGGCGGTCTACGAAAAGCACGTGGTGGCGCTTTTCGAATCACTCGACCGCATGGAAGCGCGGCTTGCCGAGAATCGTTACCTGGCCGGGGAATGGCTTACCGAGGCCGACATCCGCTTGTTCACGACACTGGTCCGCTTCGACGCTGTCTATTACGGCCACTTCAAATGCAATCTGCGGCGGATCGAGGATTATCCCAACCTCTCGAACTACCTGCGCGAGCTCTATCAATGGCCGGGAGTGGCCGAGACTGTTTCGCTGGACCATATCAAGCGCCACTACTATGTCAGCCATGACACCATCAACCCGACGCGAATCGTCCCCAAGGGACCGGTGTTGGATCTAGACCGCCCCCACGACCGAGAGCGTTTGACGGGTCGAGGCATTCGTGGCGGGACGCTTTCAGATTAAAGGGCAGGTTGGGACTGAGAGGCACGTTCAGATAAGGCTGGCCAGTAACATTCGCCGATGGTAGTATACGCCCTCCTCGCATGTGTTGACCCCGCCATCATGACGACGCGGCCTCTTCTCCTGCTGATACAGCGCCGAGAAAGAGGCGATCGCGGCAACGCCGAGCTAATCGCTTCGCGCGTTCGAAATTGTGTAGATGGAGCGCCTTTAGATGTCTTGCGATTCTCGCAGGACCGGCGCAGACGGTCGCCACAGCGGTATCGGGCCATCAGCGTTGATGGCGTGTGCCGTATGCCAGGTGCGACCGGCGTCCCCGACTCCGATGTTCTGCTCTGCCTCTGGCAGGGCAACTGACCGTATTGACCGCGTCAGGGGATGCCATTGATGTTTTATGCCGGATAGACCGGCTTACCAAGGTGTGATTCATGACCTCGACTTCCGTCGCTTCGCCGACTTTCAGCGATCTTGCCCTGCTGCCTGATGTTCTTTCCGCCGTCGTGGCGCAAGGCTATGAAGTGCCTTCGCCCATCCAGGCGCAGACCATTCCGGCACTGCTGGAAGGACGCGACATGCTGGGCCAGGCCCAGACCGGTACCGGCAAGACCGCTGCCTTCGCCCTGCCATTACTGTCGCGTCTGGATCTGACGCGTCGTCAGCCACAGGTGTTGGTGCTGGCGCCGACCCGTGAGCTGGCCCAGCAGGTGGCGGTTTCCTTCAGCAAGTACGGCCAGAACCTCAAGGGTCTGGAAGTGGCGACGCTGTGTGGTGGCCAGGAATACCGCGAGCAACTCGGCGCACTGAAGCGTGGCGCACAGGTCGTGGTCGGCACCCCGGGCCGGGTGATCGATCACCTCGACCGCGGCAGCCTGAAGCTTGACGGCCTCTCCGCCCTGGTGCTGGACGAAGCCGACGAAATGCTGCGCATGGGCTTCATCGACGACGTCAAGCGCGTGGTCGCCGACACCCCCAAGGAGGCGCAGCGCGTCTTCTTCTCCGCGACCCTCCCGGCGGAAATCGAGCGTATCGTCAATCGCTACCTGGTCGACCCGGTCAAGGTCGCCATCGCCTCGGCGGTGGGGACGGCAGCGAGCATCGAGCAGCGCCTGGTCCGTGTAGACGGTGGTGCCAAGCTGGAAGCGCTGGCCCGTATCCTCGAGGTAGAGCCCGTCGACGGCGCCATCGTCTTCGTGCGGACCCGTGCCGCCTGCACCACGCTGATGGAGCAGCTGTCGGCTCGCGGCTTGAATGTGGCAAGCCTCTCGGGCGATCTGGACCAGAGCCTGCGCGAGCGCACCATCACGCGTCTCAAGCGCGGCAAGGTCGATATCCTGATCGCCACTGACGTGGCCGCCCGCGGGCTGGACGTGTCACGCCTGACGCATATCATCAATTATGACCTTCCCCAGGACAGCGAGGCCTACACCCACCGCATCGGCCGCACCGGCCGTGCCGGCCGCACGGGCGTCGCCATCACTTTCGTTGGGTTCCGTGAAGGCCGCAAGGTCGGCTGGATCGAGCAGGCCACCGGCCAGAAGCTCAGCGAAATGGCCGTGCCGGATGAAGCCGCCATCCGCGCCCATCGCGACGAGATCTTCCGTCTGAGCGTCACTGCCGCCTTGACAGCGGGCGCTGAGGAACAGCGTGCGCTGGTCGAGCGTCTGGTCGAGGAAGGACACGATCCCATCGAGCTGGCCTGCGCCTTTGCTCGTCTGGCGCGTGCCGACGAGGCGCCGATCGGTCGCCTGCAGGCACCGCGCAAGGAGCGTGCGCCTTCCGACCGTGATGGGGCCAAGCCGGCCCGCCGTGAACGCGGTAGCAGCGAGGGCATGACCCGCTATCGTGTCGCTGTCGGCCACAAGGACGGCGTCAAGCCGGGCCAACTGGTCGGGGCGCTGGCCAACGAAGGTGGCATCGAGGGCGCGCGTATCGGCCGTATCGATATTCGCAACGCCTTTTCGGTCGTCGAGCTGCCCAGCTCGTTGCCGGCCAGCATCCTGAGCAAGATGGGCCGCGCCCGGGTGGCCGGACGTCCCCTGGAGATCAGCGAGGATGGCGGTGCCTCCGCCGAGCGCGCGCCGCGTCGCCGCCGTGATGAGGGAGACGCGCCGATTCGTCGTCGCGAACTGGCCTGATCGCGGCCGGGCCAGTCTGAGGCCCGGTATCGAGTGAGCGGAAAGTCAACCCCCCCGCCCCGAAGCAACACGGTGCGGGGGTTTTTGCGTGTGGGTGTTGTCCAGGGTTCAAGGCTGTCCAGGGTTCAAGACTGTTCAGGGTTCAAGAGTGTCCAGATTTCAGGGCGTGCGCTGCAAGCGCTTGCTCAATGCCTGCATGAAGCGCACGCCTTCCTCGAGTTGGGCGATCTCGAGATACTCATCCGGCTGATGGGCCTGGGCGATACTGCCCGGACCGCAGATCAGCGTGGGCAATCCTTCACGCTGGAACTGTCCGGCCTCGGTGGCATAGGCCACGGCACCGGCGGGCCCTTGGCCGAGTAGCGCCTGGCACATCGCCAGTATCTCGGCGTTGTTGTCATCGGCCAGCGCCGGCACCGTGGTGTTGAGCGTCTCCGTCACGATGCCTGTCTCCGGCGCACGCTGGCGCATTTCGGCTTCCAGCTCCGCGGCGGTGTCGTTCACGCGGCCCAGCAGTTCCTCGAACCGGTCGCTGGGCAGATGTCGGATCTCCCAATCGAAGCTGCACTCCCGGGCCATGATGTTGATGGCCGTGCCGCCCTGGATCTTCCCTACGTGGAGGCTGGAATGGACCACATTGAAGGCCTCGTCCACGCGCCCCTCGGCGCGTAGCTCGGTCATGACATCCTCGATTCGGGTCACCAGCCGCGCGGCGACATGAATCGCCGAGATGCCTTGGTTCACCTGGCTGGAGTGGGAGGCCCGACCGGTCACGGTCGTGCGCAGGTTGGTGGCACCCTTGTGGGCCACCACTGGTTGCATCAGCGTCGGTTCGCCGACGATCACCGCGGCAGGCCGCGGATGGTCGGCCAGTAGGCGCTCGATCATGCGCGGCGCCCCGATACAGCCAACTTCCTCGTCGTAGGAGAGCGCCAGCGTGATCGGCACCTTGAGATTCAACTTCACCCAGGACGGCACTTCGGACAGCGCACAGGCGATGAAGCCTTTCATGTCGCAGGTGCCGCGGCCGTAGAGTCGGCCTTCGCCCTTGTCGACCAAGGCGAAGGGGTCGCTCGTCCATGGCTGACCGTCCACCGGCACCACGTCGGTATGCCCGGAGAGCACCACGCCGCCCTCGACGGCAGGGCCGATGCGGGCCAGCAGATTGGCCTTGCTGCCATCGTCGTTCTCGATGCGCCAGTGTTCGACACCGTGGTCGTCGAGATAGGCCTCGACCCATTCGATCAAGGCAAGGTTGGAGTCACGCGAGACGGTGGGGAAACCCACCAGGCGTTCGAGCATTCGTGCAGCGGTCATGGTTGGGCTCTCGATGGAAGTTCTGCTGAAAAGCCTATCATGCCTGATGCCCCGGCAGACGTGCACAGGCCGAGCCGTTGATGGCGTATGCTGTCGATGGGTTGGTGCTGACGGAACATACACCATGGGGAGGCGCATGCGTTCATCTATGGAGCAGGGCTTGCCGACGCAGACGTCTGGCGGAAGACCGGACGGCAAGGGACAAAAGCTAAGTGACCGGGTCTACGGCGATATCGTCGATCGGCTCATCCAGCGCGAATTCGACGAGGGTGAGCGCCTGCCCTCCGAGGAGCAACTGGCCACCCACTACGGCGTATCTCGACCGATCGTACGCGAGGCGTTGGCCAGGCTGCGCGATGACGCGCTGGTTCGCTCGCATCGCGGCGCGGGCAGCTTCGTGCAACGCCGGCCCGATCGGGCCATGCTCGAGTTCGCGCCGCTGGAAAGCCTGGCGGATATCCAGCGCTGCTTCGAGTTTCGCATCGCCGTGGAGACCGAGGCGGCGCGACTCGCGGCAGCCAAGGCGACGGAAGAGGATCGGGCGACATTGACGCGAGCGCTGGCCCTGCTCGAGCAGCGCATTCGCGACAATGCGCTGGGGGTAGACGCCGATTTCAGTTTTCATCTGTGTATCGCCCATGCCACGCATAACCGGTTCTTTTCCGACACCCTGCTGTCGCTGCAGACGGCCATCAACTATGGCCAGAATCTGGCGCGCGGACTCGGCTTGCGCCGCCCCGAGCACCACGTGCCGGAGGTGCAGGTCGAGCACCGCGACATCCATGATGCCATCCTCGCCGGAGACGCCGAGCGTGCCGCGCTCTGCATGCAGCGTCACTTGAGCAATTCGCGACGCCGCGTCTTCGAGGGATAAACCGTTTGACAACTTTTACAACTTGGCTAGCTTGAAGGGTGAGGCTACCCACGCTGGTCGAAGGTGGTGCGACTCGGTAGACCCACGCCAGAGACAACAAGCTGGCACGGCTACCCTCAACGACGAAGACAACGCGACACACTACAAACAAGTCGGAGCATGCCATGACGTTCACCTACAAGACGCTGGCGATGTCCGTGACGGCCGTCGCCGCCATGGGCCTTGCCGGTCTGGCCCAGGCCGAGTACCCCGAAGAAGACATCACCTACATCATTCCCTTCGATCCAGGCGGCGAGTCCGATGTGACGGCGCGTTTCCAGGAGCCGATCCTGGAAGAGGAGCTTGGCGTGTCGGTCAATGTGACGCACCGGCCGGGTGGCGGGGGCGCCGTGGCCTGGAGCGAGTTCCAGAACAGCGCCGAGCCCGACGGCTACGAGATCATCGGGGTCAATATTCCGCATATCATCGGCCAGCCGATCCAGCGTAACGATGCCGGCTACGAGACCGACAACTGGCGGATCGTGACCTTCTTCCACTCCACGCCCAACGCCTTGATTGTCTCCGACGACAGCCCCTACGACACCCTGGAAGACCTCGTCGAGGACGCCAAGGAGAATCCCGAAGCCATCACCCTGGGCGGCAGCGGCACCTACAGCGCCAACCATCTGGACATGCTGCGCTTCGAGAAGGAAGCCGGTATCGATCTGACCTACATTCCTTTCTCCGGCACCGGGCCATTGAAGGGCGCGCTGGAAGGCGGCCATGTCGCCGGCATCTTCAATTACACCATGCTCGGCACCGAGATGGCCGATAGCGTCAAGGTACTGGCCGTGGCCGCCGAGGAGCGCGTCAAGGCGCTCCCCGACGCACCCACCTTCAAGGAGCAGGGCTACGACATCGTGGGCGGTGCCTACCGCGGTGTCGCGGTGCCCAAGGACACCCCCGACGAGGTGGTGGAAACCCTTGAGGAAGCCTTCGCCGAGGCCAATCGCCAGATCACCGAGAAGCAGGAGCCGCTGGGCTTCGTGATGGAATACATCACCGGTGATGAAGTCGACGAGGTGATGGCCATGCTACGTGAGGCCTACGGCCCGATCCTCGAAGACGCCGAGTAACACCTCTCCCTCCACGGGGCTCCTGGGCGGGGCCCCTTTTCTTGGCACCATGTCTTGACACCATGATGGCCACGCGCATGGCCACAAGGGAGGGTGATCCATGGAGATGTTACTGGAGGCGTTGACCTCCCTTCTGACCTTCGAAAGCATTCTCACAGTGTTGGTAGGGGTATCGGCGGGACTTTTCATCGGCGCCATGCCGGGGCTCACGGCCACGATGGCGCTTGCCATGCTGCTGCCTTTCACCTTCTCGATGGAGGCCCTGCAGGGGTTGATCGCGCTGGGCGCGGTCTACATGGGCTCCATCTATGGCGGGGCGTTTACCGCCATTCTGATCAACACGCCGGGGACCCCCTCGTCCATTGCCACCACCTTCGACGGCTACCCCATGGCACGCCAGGGCCGAGCCTATGAGGCGTTGGCCGCGGCGACCATCGCCTCGGTGGTGGGCGGCATCGTCGGGGTCATTTTCCTGTTGATCCTCGCCCCACCCTTGGCACGGTTGGCAGTCGCCTTCGGGCCGTCCGAGATGTTCTGGGTGGCGATGCTGGGGCTGACCCTGGTCGCCAGCCTTTCAAGCGACTCACTGCTCAAGGGCCTGCTGGGCGGCTGTATCGGCATCCTGCTAAGTACGATCGGCGTGTCGCCGGTCGGTGGCGAGAGTCGCTTCACTTTTGGATATCCACCCTTGCAAGGCGGCATCGAGCTGATCGTGGCGCTGATCGGGCTGTTCGTGATTCCCGAGTTGCTGACCATGGCGGCGGAAGGGCGCGGGGCCTTGCCCGGCGGTGGCGAGCTGCGCAAGAAAGAGGTCTCCATCGCCAAGATCGCGAAGCATATCTTCAGCAAACCCGCCAATCTGATCCGCTCGTGTTTGATCGGCCAGGTCATTGCAATCATCCCCGGCGCCGGGGGCAATGTCACCAGCCTGGTGGCCTACAACGAGGCGCGGCGTTTCTCCAAGGACCCCAAGAGCTTCGGCAAGGGCAACATCGACGGCGTGGTGGCCTCGGAGTCGAGCAACAACGTGATGGTTGCGGGCAGCATGGTGCCACTGTTGACGCTCGGCATTCCCGGCGCGCCCCCCGATGCCATCATCCTCGGGGTGTTGCTGATGCACGGTCTGCGACCCGGACTCGATCTCTTCACCCAGTCGGGGTTGCTGACCAACGGCTTCATTCTTTCCATGGGATTGGCGGCGCTGCTGCTGTTGCCCGTCGGGCTTCTGGGTGGCCGTGTGATTCATCGCGTGGTGATTCGCACGCCCTATTATTTCCTGGTGCCGAGCATCGCCATGGTGACCATCCTCGGCACCTTTGCGCTGCGCAACAGCATGCTGGACGTCGGGATCATGCTGATCCTGGGCACAGCAGGCTATTTTCTGCGGCTGATCGGCATCCAGGCCGCGCCCATCGTGCTTGGGCTGATTCTCGGGGGAATTGCCGAGGAAGGGTATGTGCAGACGCTGATGGCGGCGGTCGTCGACCCGATTCCCTGGCTGCGGCTGGTGAGCAATCCGCTTTCCATGGTGCTCGCTGGAATGGTGCTGCTGGGCGCAGCTACCGCGCTGGTGCCCATGTGGCTGGCACGCAAGGGGTTGCTGGACAAGGTCGAAGAAGAGGACAGCGACAGCGGAGGCTCGTCATGATTGTGCGCCTCAATACCGATATCGCCGCGGGCGTTCTCGGCCTGGTGTTTGGCGCCGTGCTGTGGTTCCCGCGGGCGGACATCGGTCGGCTGAGCATCATCTTTCCGCGCGCCATCCTGTTGATTTTGACACTGATCTCGGTCGCCCTGATCGTCAAGGGCTTCATCAAACCGAGTGGCCGCCAGATCGAGATCACGGGCAGTCCGCGGCGGCTGGTCACGGTGATGGTCGGGTTCTTTCTCTGGTGGGGCCTGGTCGAGGTGCTGGGTTTCCTGCTGACCACGCTCATCGCCTTCTTTGCGCTCACTTGGTACCTGGCCAGGGTCGAGACGGTAGTCACCTGGCAGCGCATGCTGATGTGGTCCCCGATCATCCTAGCGCTGGTGGGCGGTTTTTACCTGACCTTCACGGAGGTGCTTAATGTGCGCCTGCCCACGGGTCTGTTCTTCTAGTCAATACCAACCAGGAGGCATGCATGAGAATTACCGATATACGTGAGGCGCGGGTGTCGATCGCCTCCGACATCGCCAATGCCTATATCTCCTTCGCCAAGATGGATGTGTCGGTGCTGGCGATCTACACCGATGCGCGGGTCGATGGCCGCCAGGTGGTGGGCTACGGCTTCAACTCCAACGGCCGCTATGCGCAGAGCGGCCTGCTGCGCGAGCGCTTCCTGCCCCGGCTTCGTGACGCCGAGCCCCAGGCCCTGCTCGACGACAGCGGCACCAACCTCGACCCTTTCCGGGTCTGGAACGTGTTGATGGCCAACGAGAAGCCCGGCGGCCACGGCGAGCGCTCGGTGGCGGTGGGCATCATCGACATGGCGGTGTGGGACATCGTCGCCAAGGTGGAAAACAAATCACTGGCGCAACTGCTGGCCGAGCGCCACGGCGACGGGACGACCGATGCGAAAGTCTCGGTCTACGCGGCGGGCGGTTACTACTATCCGGGCAAACAGGTCAGCGCCCTCAAGGACGAGATGCGCGACTATCTCGACCTGGGCTACACCTGCACCAAGATGAAGATCGGCGGGGTGCCCCTGGCGGAAGACCTCGAGCGGGTCGAGGCGGCAATCGAGGTCGTCGGTGATGCCTCGCGTCTCGCCGTCGATGCCAATGGCCGTTTCGATCTCAAGACGGCGCTGGCCTTCGCCGAGGGCCTGGCCCCCTATGGGGTTCGCTGGTACGAGGAGGCCGGCGACCCGCTCGATTACGCCTTGCAGCAGCAGCTTGGCGAGCACTATGCGCCGCCCATGGCCACCGGCGAGAACCTGTTCTCCCATCAGGATGCGCGTAACCTGCTGCGCTATGGCGGCATGCGCGCCGATCGCGACATCCTGCAGATGGACCCGGCACTCAGCTACGGCCTGGTGGAATATTTGCGCACGCTCGAGGTGCTGAACCAGCATGGCTGGTCACCACGACAATGCATTCCCCACGGCGGTCACCAGTTCGCCCTGAACATCGCCGCCGGCCTCAAGCTGGGAGGCAACGAGTCCTACCCGAGGGTCTTCGCGCCGTTCGGCGGCTTCGCCGACTCGACGCCGATCGAGGAGGGCGGCGTTGCCATGTCCGGAATGCCGGGTATCGGCTTCGAGGACAAGCGTGAACTGATGACGGTATTCGACGAGCAATTGCGATCTTAAAAGGCGATTGGCGGACCCGGTCGCACTGGCCCATTCTTCATTAACGACACGCGATGCAAGGGGGTAGCGCCGATGCGTTGCCACCGCGTTCTTGGAGATGAAGGCCATGAGCTATATCGACGGCTTTATCCTGCCGGTCCCCCTCGAACTGCTGGACGACTACCTGCGCTTTACCCGCCGCGCGGGAGAAATCTGGAAGGAATACGGCGCCCTGGAATACGTCGAGTGTGTGGGAGACGACATTCGGCCCGGTGAACACACTTCCTTCCCGCAGAGTGTCAAGCTCCAGCCTGGCGAGACCGTGATCTTCGCCTGGATTCGCTATGCCTCGCGCCACGAGCGCGATCGCATTCTCGCCGAAGTAATGGACGATCCACGCCTCAGCGACATGATGAACCAGGCCGACCTGCCCTTCGACAGCAAGCGCTTGTTCTGGGGCGGCTTCATGGAGCGCGTTCGGCTGTGAGCGATGTCCAGCCATCGACACGTCGCCTCGACATGTTCAAGAAATGCGATTTTTTCGACACGTCCGGTAAATATGTCGATGGCATCGACATGTGCCAATTGGCGACCTCTGCTGTTGCAGCGTAGCATTAGCCCAACGATTCTCATGCGGCCGCCGGCAATGCCCGGCGGCCGTCTGCATGCCAACCTTTGATAAGGACCTGCGAACCCCCATGTTCGAGCAGACCTTCAAGAACATCGACGATGTGTTGTGGAAAGAGGCCGGCTGCGCCACCGAGCTGGACTACACCGAGCAGACCTCCTGGCTGCTATTCCTCAAGTACCTGGACGACCTGGAGCAGCGTCGCGCCATGAACGCGACCCTGTCGGGCAAGGCCTTCGACTTCATCATCGCCACGCCCTATCAATGGTCGAGCTGGGCGGCACCACGCGACCGCGATGGCAACCTCGACCACGACAGCGCCCTGACCGGCGACGACCTGCTCGACTTCGTCAATCGCGACCTCTTTCCCTACCTGCAAGGGTTCCGCGAACGCGCCACCGGGCCGGATACCATCGAGTACAAGATCGGCGAGATATTCTCGGAGGTGCGCAACAAGTTCCAGAGCGGCTACAGCTTGCGTTACGCCCTCGAACTGGTGGACAGCCTTCAGTTCCGCTCCCAGGCGGAAAAACACGAGCTCTCGCACCTCTACGAAGCCAAGATCAAGAACATGGGCAACGCCGGGCGCAACGGCGGCGAGTACTACACCCCGCGCCCGCTGATCCGCGCCATGATCCGGGTGATCGACCCACGTATCGGCGAGCGCCTCTACGACGGCGCGGCGGGATCGGCGGGCTTCCTCTGCGAGGCCCACGACTACCTGCGCTATGGCATCAATAGCGACGAGCCGCGCCGGCTCACCACCGAGCAGCTCGACGCCCTGCAGAACCGCACCTTCTTCGGCAAGGAGAAGAAGAGCCTGCCCTATGTCATCGGCATCATGAACATGATCCTGCATGGCATCGAGGCGCCCAACCTGGTGCACACCAACACCCTGACCGAGAACCTCGCCGACCTGCAGGAGAAGGACCGCTTCGATGTCATCCTCGCCAACCCGCCCTTCGGCGGCAAGGAGCGCAAGGAGGTCCAGCAGAACTTCCCGATCAAGACCGGCGAGACGGCCTTCCTTTTCCTGCAGCACTTCATCAAGCGCTTGAAAGCCGGCGGTCGCGCTGCGGTGGTGATCAAGAACACCTTCCTGTCGAATGCCGACAACGCCTCGAGGGCGCTGCGCCAGGAGCTGCTGGAGAGCTGCAACCTGCACACCGTCCTCGACTGCCCCGGCGGCACCTTCCTCGGCGCCGGCGTGAAGACGGTGGTGCTGTTCTTCGAGAAGGGCGTCCCGACCCGCGATATCTGGTACTACCAGCTCGACCCCGGCCGCAGCCTGGGCAAGACCAGCCCGCTCAACGACGACGACTTGGCCGAGTTCGTCGAACTGCAGGCCACCTTCGCCGATTCCGACAACTCCTGGAAGGTCAGCGTCGACGACCTGGACCGCGACACCTTCGATCTTTCGGTGAAGAACCCCAACAAGGCCGAGGCAGCGCCGCTGCGCGACCCCGAGGTCATCATCAACGAGATCGAGACCCTGGACCGCGAGGCCGAGGAGATCCTTGAAGGCATTCGGGGGATGTTATGAGGGAAGGGTGGAAGAGCGTGCGCCTCGAAGAAGTCTGCACCTTCAAGCCGCCGAAGAAGGAAGCCAGGCAAAGGCTCAATCCAGATGATCTCGTGTCGTTCGTGCCCATGAATAACCTGGGAGTACGTAAGAAGGTACTGGAACTGGGTGAGGACCGGACACTCGAGGAAGTGGCAGGTGGCTACACCTACTTTGCCGATGGCGATGTCCTTCTCGCCAAGATCACCCCTTGCTTCGAGAATGGAAAGCTGGGGATTGCCAGCGGATTGAGCAATGGGGTTGGTTTTGGCTCCAGTGAATTCATCGTGATGCGGCCGAATGTAGAGCTGGATGCAGAATACCTGTTTTATTTCCTTTCTCAGGATAGCGTGCGGGATGCCGGGGCACGTGTCATGTCTGGCGCCGTGGGGCACAAACGTGTTCCCAAGGAATTTATCGAGGAATTAGAGCTTCCTCTGCCAGAGCTGGCTGAACAAAAGCGTATCGTCTCCCTACTTGATGAGGCTTTAGAGGGAATCGATACGGTTGTTGCCAATACCGAGAAGAATCTCACCAATGTGCGAGAGCTTTTTGAAAGTTATCTGAATGCAGTTGAGGCTAACTCGCAATCACTTGGTGATCTCGTTGATATAAGAACTGGTAAACTCAATGCTAATGCTGCGGTTAAAGGTGGTGCGTATCCATTTTTCACTTGTTCTCGAGAAACATTCAAAATTGATAAAATTGCTTTTGACTGTGAGGCGATCTTGCTAGCTGGCAATAATGCATCAGGGGACTTTAATGTAAAGCACTATTTTGGCAAATTTAACGCCTATCAGCTCACATATGTAATAACAATTAAAAACGAGGAAATTTTATTATATCGATATTTGTATTTCCAATTCGTAAAAAGTCTTAAGGGACTTAAAGAAGTTTCAATTGGTGTTGGGACTAAATATCTCAAGCTTGGAATGATTAAAGATTTAAAGATTGGCGTTCCACCGATCAAGCAGCAGAAGAAAATCGTAAACATCCTTGACAATCTTTTGTCAGACTTGAATCGTCTTGAATCAATTTATCAGCAAAAACTTGCCGCCCTTGCCGAACTCAAGCAGTCCCTGCTGCAGAAGGCCTTCTCCGGCGAGCTGACGGCCAGGGAGGCCGAGGCGGCGGTGGAGGAGGCGACGGCATGAGCGACAACAGCCCGGTACCCATCGTTATCTATCAGGAGGCCGATCAGGAGGTCGAGGTGCGGCTGGATGCCGAGCATGAGACGGTTTGGCTGACTCAGTCACAAATGGCCGATCTGTTCGACGTCAAGCCTCAGAACATCACCATGCACCTGAAAAATGTCTACGAAGATGGCGAGCTGGTGGAAGAGGCAACGTGTAAGGATTTCTTACAAGTTCAGCAGGAAGGGCAGCGAGAAGTTAAACGCAAGCGCAAACACTACAGCTTGGACGCGGTGATCTCGGTCGGATACCGGGTCAGCTCCGCACGGGCAACCCGCTTCAGAATATGGGCTACGCGCACTCTGCGCGAACACTTGACGCAGGGCTGGACGCTGAACCGCCAGCGCTTCGAGGAGAACGCCCGCGAGCTGGAGGCCGCCATGGCCCTGGTGCGCAAGACCGCCGGCAGCCCTGCGCTGGATGCCGCCAGCGGCCGCGGCCTCGTGGATATCGTCACCCGCTACGCCCAGACCTTCCTGCTGCTTCAACGCTACGACGAGGGCCTGTTAACCGAACCCCGTGCCCAGGCCGGCGGCCGGCTGCCGAACCTGAAAGAGGCCCGAGCCGCGCTCGCCTCGCTGAAGGCCGAGCTGATCGCCAAGGGGGAGGCCACCGAACTGTTTGCCCGGGAGCGCGGTGACGGCCTCGATGCGCTGCTGGGCAACCTGGATCAGACGGTCTTCGGCGAGCCGGCCTATCCCTCCGTGGAGGCCAAGGCCGCGCACCTGCTCTACTTCGTGGTCAAGAACCATCCCTTCGCCGATGGCAACAAGCGCAGCGCGGCCTATCTCTTCGTTGATTTTCTCTACCGCAACGACCGCCTGCTCAATGCGCATGGCGAGGTGGTGGTCAATGACGTGGGGCTCGCCGCCCTGACGCTGTTGATCGCCGAGTCCGACCCGGCCAACAAGGAGACCATGGTCCGGCTGATCATGAACATGCTCGCCAGCCCCTGAGAAGCCAGAAGCATCGGTGGGTCCAGAAAGACCGAAACTGGCTTTGTTCAGTATAAACTTATATTTTGTGGAGTTTATGGAGCCGGAAGACTCCTGATCGTGCACCGACCGGACAAGGGTTGACCCGATGAACGAAGCCGATACCCGCGCCGAGCTGATCGACCCTGCCTTGAAGGAGGCCGGATGGGGCGTGGTGGCGGGCAGCCGGGTGCGGCGCGAGGTCATTACCCTGGGGCGGCTGCAGGGCGCCGGGCAGCGCACCCGCGGCGACATCGCCGACTATGTGCTCTTCTACAAGGGCCAGAAACTGGCGGTGATCGAGGCCAAGAAGCGCGACCTTCCCGTCACCGAGGGCCTGGCCCAGGCCAAGCGCTACGCCGAGAGGCTGCAGGCCCGCTTCGCCTATGCCACCAACGGCCTCGGGCTCTACCGGGTCGATATGCATACCGGCGAGGAAGGGTTGGTTGCCGCCTATCCCACGCCGGAGGCGCTCTGGGCCGAGACCTTCCCCGAGCCGAACTCCTGGCGCGAGCGCTTCGGCGAGATACCCTTCCACGACAACGGCGGCCAGTGGCAGGCGCGCTACTACCAGCACAACGCCATCAACCAGGCACTGGAGGCCATCGCCGCCGGCCGCCTCCGCGTGCTGCTCACGCTGGCCACTGGCACCGGCAAGACGGCCATCGCCTTCCAGCTCGCCTGGAAGCTGTTCCACAGCCGCTGGAACCTGGCGGCCTGGCAGGGCGACGACGACACTCGCCGCCGGCCACGCATCCTCTTCTTGGCCGACCGCAATATTCTCGCCGACCAGGCCTACAACAGTTTTTCCGCCTTCCCCGAGGATGCGCTGGTGCGCATCGCGCCGGACGCGATCCGCAAGCAGGGCCGGGTGCCCAAGAACGGCAACCTCTTCTTCACCATCTTCCAGACCTTCATGAGCGGCCGCGACGATCAGGGCAACCCGGCACCCAGCTTCGGCGACTACCCGCCGGACTTCTTCGACCTGATCATCATCGACGAGTGCCACCGCGGCGGTGCCAACGATGAGAGCAGCTGGCGGGCCATCCTCGAGTACTTCGCCCCGGCCGTGCAGCTGGGCCTGACCGCCACCCCCAAGCGCAGTACCAATACCGACACCTACGCCTATTTCGGCGAGCCGGCTTATGTCTACTCGCTGAAGGAGGGCATCAACGACGGTTTCTTGACGCCGTTCAAGGTGCGCCAGATCGCCACCACCCTGGACGATTACGTCTACACGCCCGACGACAAGGTGGTCCAGGGCGAGGTAGAGCAGGGCAGGCACTACGCCGAGCCCGACTTCAACCAGATCATCACGATCAAGGAGCGCGAACAGTACCGGGTGCAGGTGTTCATGGAGATGATCGACCAGCGGGAAAAGACCCTGGTGTTCTGCGCCAACCAGGCCCACGCCCTGGCGGTGCGCGACCTGATCAACCAGTTTAAGACCAGCCCGGAGCCCAACTACTGCGTGCGGGTAACGGCCGACGACGGCGCCGAGGGCGAACGCTTCCTGCGCCGCTTCCAGGACAACGAGAAGACCATCCCCACCATCCTCACCACCTCGCAGAAGCTCTCCACCGGCGTCGACGCCCGCAACATCCGCAATATCGTGCTGATGCGCCCGGTCAACTCCATGATCGAGTTCAAGCAGATCATCGGCCGCGGTACGCGCCTGTTCGACGGCAAGGACTACTTCACCATCCTCGACTTCGTCCGCGCCTATGAACATTTCAACGACCCGGAATGGGACGGCGACCCGGTGGCGCCCGAGCCCTGCAAGCGCTGCGGCGAGACGCCCTGCGTCTGTCTGGTCAGCCCGCCCGAGCCCTGCGAAACCTGCGGCAATCGCCCCTGTACCTGCGAGAAGGAGCCACCGGAACCCTGCCCGGTCTGCGGCGAGGCACCCTGTCAGTGCGGCGGAGGTAAGTCTGTCGTCGAGGTCGAACTGGCGCCCGGCAAGTTCCGCCAGCTCCAGCACATGAGCGCCACCACCTTCTGGAGCCCGGACGGTAAGCCGATGTCGGCCGCCGACTTCATCAGGCAACTTTTCGGTGAACTCCCGGCACTCTTCCACGACGAGGACGAGCTACGCCGGCTCTGGAGCCGACCGAACACCCGTCAGGCACTGCTCGATACCCTGGCCGAGAAGGGCTACGGGACCGAACAGCTCAAGCACATTGGCCGCATGGTCGACGCCGAGAAGAGCGATCTTTTCGATGTGTTGGCCTACATCGCTTTCTCATTGCCGCCGCTCAGCCGAGAGGAGCGCGTGGCGACCCACCGGGAACGACTCTTTTTCGATTACGACTATCGCCAGCGCGAGTTCCTGAGCTTCGTACTCGACCACTACATTCGGGACGGCGTCGGCGAACTCGCCCAGAATAAGCTGCCTGGACTGATCGAACTCAAGTACCAGACGCCGACGGATGCCATCGCCGAACTCGGCAGCGTCGAGAATATCCGCGAGGTCTTCATCGGGTTTCAGGCGAGGTTGTATGAGCCCTTTAAGGCTTGAACTCAGAAGCGTGAGCCGGTACGGAAAAGTGATGGCGTAGAGGCCCAAGAATGACAGCAATGCAGGAAGAATCGGCAATGCTAACCGTCAGGCAGCGACTAGAGCGGCGAAGTTAAAATAATGCCGAGCCTTATTTTAATTCCGGCCATAACTTAAAATAAGGCGTGACGCTATTTTACCCAGACCCGCTTTCGCGCGGTGAGGTAGAGTTCCATGGAACGTGGACTCACAGGCCACTATGTCGACAGCATCGCCGGCGGCGTGCGCTGTCAGGCGTTCATCCCCGAGCCACTACCACCCCGGCCGCCCCTGGCGCTGGGCGGCAAGCTGCAGGGCCGCATCAATGCATCGCCGACTGTTGGTCGGCGATGGAACACTTCATCAATGACCTACCCGAGGCCACCGATCCATTGATCAAGGCCGCGCTGAGCCATGTGCAGTTCGAGACTATCCACCCATTCCTGGATGGTAACGGGCGTCTGGGGCGCTTGCTGATACCGCTCATCCTGGTCGAGGCAGGCATCCTCCACGAGCCCCTGCTGTACCTGTCGGTATTCTTCAAGAGGCATCGCCAGGTCTACTACGAGCGCCTGCAGCAGGTGCGAGTGACCGGTGACTGGGAGGCCTGGCTGTTGTTCTTCGTGGACGCGGTGGCCGATACCGCCAACCAGGCGGTGGCGATGGCCCGGCGGCTCAACCAGCTGCGCGAGCAGGACAAGGCGCGCCTCGGTGAGCTGGGGCGCCAGGCCGGCTCGGCGGGGCTGCTGCTCGATGCGTTCTTCCAGCAACCCATTGCCAATGTCGCCCACCTCAGTGAACGCACAGGACTGACGCCGGCCGCCGTCGGTCGTGTGCTGCTCTCTCTCGAAGAGATGCTCGGCATCGTTTACGAGGTCACCGGACAGAAGCGCAACCGGATCTACTCCTACCGAGCCTACATCTCCATACTCAATCAGGACCGCTCATGACTCAGTCCATCCTCGCCAAGGCCTTTCGCGGCGAGCTCACCGCCGAATGGCGCGCCGCCAATCCCGAGCTTATTAAGTGCCTATGCATAAGTAATCGTGTATTCGCTACCATAGCCACCAAGCACTCGGTTCACCTCGCTGCATAGCGTGGCAAAACTCTCGTAGGCGGTCAGTGGTAGCCAGCTGTACTTGATCCGACGCCAGAGGATTTCGATCAGGTTCGGCTCCGGCGAGTAGGCCGACAAATGGATGACATGAACGCGATGATTCAACCACTCCAGCCGCTTTCGCCCAA
Source organism: Halomonas jincaotanensis (assembly GCF_018448785.1). Taxonomy (GTDB): domain Bacteria; phylum Pseudomonadota; class Gammaproteobacteria; order Pseudomonadales; family Halomonadaceae; genus Halomonas; species Halomonas jincaotanensis. The sequence goes on from NZ_JAHCLU010000003.1 coordinate 406,397, forward strand.
AGGCATGGGAACGATGCATGCTGGCGTTATCCAGAATG
>NZ_JAHCLU010000030.1 GCF_018448785.1 Halomonas jincaotanensis
ATGGTGATCTCGCCATCCCGGTAGCGAAACGCGGCCTTCGTCAGGCGGATCGACTGTCGGCCATCCTTGCGCTTGAAGCGCGGATAGCGCGCCCTGAGCTTGGGGTTGAAGAAGTTGTCGAAGGCGGCTTTCTGGTCACGCAGGGTTTGTTGCAGGATCACGCTGGACACATCGGCAAGCCAGGGATTCGCAGCTTTCAGCGCCACTAGCCGCTTTTCCACTGCCGAAGGCGACACCGACTCGCCGTGCTGCTGATAGGCCTCAGTACGAAACGCCAAGTTATTGTTCCAGACAAAACGTGTACACCCGAATGACTGAGCCAACAGCACCGCCTGCTCGGCGGTGGGGTACAAGCGTTCTTTGTAGGCGCGCTTCGTCATGCTGTATAAATATCAGGGGTTGGTGGCCACATCAACACCGGCACCGCGATGCGCACTTCTATCACCGCCCGAGTGGGCGATGCGTTACGCGCTGTTTGGTAAGCTGTCTCCATAGCCGACGAGCGAACAGGCCAGTAAACAACCTCACGCGTGATGGCCAAGTTGACTGATATTGTTGTTCAACCGACTTGAGCCCGCCGACGCTCGATCACGAGACATACCCTAATCGGCACAACCCTCCGCCGGACGTGTAAACCACTTACCCGCCGTTTCGCCCTCGTATAGCGTCACACTGGACCCGTCATCCCAGGCGAAGCCGATGTCCCGACGATCCCCGCTGGCCAGTGCGCGGCGGTAGAAATACCAGCTGAAGACGACCGCACGCCCAGCGGTAACATGCGCCCGGGGGGAAGCAGACACCTCGACACACGCATTCGGCTCGATGATGTCGACCCTACGCGTAGCGGATGCCGTGTTGCCCGCGCTGTCGGTTGCGCTGTAGGTGCAGGTATACAGGCCAGCCCGTGTGGTATCGACGCTGTCGCAGTTGGCAGTGACTGGCAGGTTGCCGTCTTCGGGATCCGTCGCGGTGGCGCCTGGATCGGTAAATACCTGTCCTACCTCCAGTTGCAGTGGGTTCGGGCCCATGAGCGTGATGCGTGGCCCCGTTGCTGCCGTGCCGTCGCGCGGGTGACGCTCGAAGAAATCCCACACGATGTCCGGCAGGCTGGGCCCGCGTCGCAGCGACCACCGGCCATTGTTACCCGCTTCACCGCCGATCCAGTAGTGGCCATGATCGGTGTCCTGGGGGTTCGGCGTCGCCAGGGGGCCTGCATAAAACACGGTCTCGACCACCGACCGGCTGCCGCTGTCGCCATCCGCGGTGAAAATGTCATGGCGGCAGTCATAGTCCTCGACAAAGAAGGGAGTGCAGGGACGTGAGTCTGCCGGTGTGTTCCGGGAGGCGTTACCGAAGACCGTGAGGTGCGCATCGCGGAGATTGAGCCCGGCCCGCTGGATGACGGTACAGTCCCGTTCATTCTGAATCACCATCAGGGGGATGGGGTAAGGATCGTCGACTTCATCGCGCATATCACTCACGACCCGACTGACCGAATGAAAGGTGGCCGTGCCGGGACACTGGAACGACACCGATGCGGCATCCTCCCCGTAGGGAAGGCCCGCGGCGCTCACCGCCGCCGCCCAGTATTCGTTATGGGTCATCGCCGCCACGACGGCCATCGCGCCGCCCGAGGAGAGCCCCGCAATATAGCGGCGACCCGGATCGATCTCGACGCGATCTTCGACTTCCAGGGCAATGCGGTGCAGGTCTTCCGGTTCACCCCCGCCTTCGTGTTGGTGCTGGTCGAGCCAAAATCCCCAGCAGTTAGGATTGCGCAGGCCATCGTAGCTGGTGATGAAAGGTGTGACGAGAATAAAGCCGTAGCGGTCGGCGGCGGCGGTCAGGCCCCAGTCCTGGAGTACATCGTCTTCTGTCTGACGACAGCCATGCAGCACCATCACCATGGGGGGAGGGCTGTCCAGCTCATCCGGGCGATAGATGGTGTACTCGCGGTCACGTGATCCCGGATACTCCTGGGCCTGGAAGGTGAACGTTTCCGTCGTGCCAGCTATAACGGCCAAACTGGGCAGTGCGAGGAGCGCCATCGTAAGCGCGTTTCGACAAAACAGGCTGATACGCATGATGTCACCCGGTTTGGTAGCGGTAGGGTCTCAAATGAGCTACATGAGTTCTAGGAGTTATAGGAATTATCTTGCTGGCAGCAAGAGAGCTTATAGCGTAGTTCATTCGGGAGCAGGGACATGGACATCAAGCTGTATCAATAAGCGACCACGACACTGACGCTCCACGCCGAGAGCCAATGTCACCCTCCAGCACCCGTCAGGCGCTGGCGCCATGCCTGGCGCACCAAGAAAAAGGGCCGCCGATCAATGATCGGCGGCCCCTGATATTACCCTTTCAATGCGCCGGCATGGCCGGCGCCTGGGTCAGGCTTGCTTGGCAGTCTTGGCGGCGGTGTCGGTCGCCTGCTTGACGTTGCTCTCGGCAGCCTTCTGGGTCTGCTTGGCGTTCTCTTCAGTCAGCTTCTGGCTGTCCTTGACGAAGTCCTGCTGCAGGGCCACGACCTTCTCGGCATCGCCTTTAAGGCGCTCGGTCAGGTCCTTGGCGACTTGCTGCTGGCCTTCCATGTACTCGCGGAGGCCTTCGGCATCCTTGACGTTCATGAGGTTGCGCAGCTGCGCCAGGCTGGTGTCGGAGTAGGCCTTGCCAGCGTCGAGCTGGGCGTTGACCAGCTTCTCGGTGTAGTCCACTGAGAGCGCGGCGTAGGCACGAGCCGGCGCGAAGAACATGGATTCAAACTGCTCGGTGATCTGATTGGTGTCGAAGTTTTGCATGATTGACCCTCCTGGGGGTTCTAACTATCTAGAAGGCCCTGGGTGCCTCCCGATGCCTTCTGCGTCTCTGATGCAGTGCACAATAACAGAGGAAATGGTGCAGTGCAACAAAGACCGCCACGACAGCTGGACCCCTTCAAATCGCCACGAGCGGAGGGTCAAGCCCGTGGCGGACGGCGTCGATGTCGAATACTCGGCAGGCGCGAGCCGGCCTTGCGAAGTCCGCGCCCAACACGACGAAACAGCCTGGCCTTTGCCGTGTGGCCGGGTCCTACATCGCCACTTCCGCCGGCTTCACCAGCCGGTCGAACACATCGTAGGCGAGTTGCATGACCTCCTGGTGATTGCCGGCATTGAAGGCGATGATGTCGGCCTGGGTTAGATGCGGTGAAACGAAGACCTCCAAGTCGAAGAGGTTGCCGAAGGGGGGCATGGCCCCGGGCTCGCAGTCGGGGAAGTGATCGCTGAACTCGCTCTCTTCGGCCAGCCCAACGGACTGGGCACCCAGGGACTGGGCCAGCCGGCGCAGGTCGACTCGGTCAGTGGCCGGCAGCACCGCCAGCGCGAGGCGGCCGTCGACGGTTACCATGACGCTCTTGGCAAAGTGGCGGCCAGGCACATGTGCCGCCTCGGCGACCTCTTGTGCGGTATAGGCCGGGGAATGGTGTTGAATGACGTATTTCACGCCGTTCTCGTCGAGAAAGTGTTTGACGCGCTCGATGGCCATGGGAAACATCCTCCCGTATGTGGTTTAAGGACCTAACAATAAGCCTAGTCAGTCTCGAGCCCAATGGGGAGGCAACCAGGTCGCCCGAGACTTCTACGCCAGCCTTGGCTTCACCGAGACGGGCATGCGCGAGGAGTAACGAGGTCATCGCCGAAATCAGGAGTTGACGAAACGGGAGGCAGTTCATCGAGTCGCCATGCCTATCTCACCGTCCCGGTAATGGATATGGTGGCAGGGATCGCCAACATCCAGGCACACAGCCTGGCAGTGGATGAGGTTCGTTATGGCACTCCGACGAGGACATCTCTGGCGCAACCGACTGGTAAACGGCCTGCAGACCCTGCTGATCCTGCCGGCCTGGCCTTGGTGCTTTCCGTGCCGGGCTATCTCTTCGCCGGTAGCGGTGGCGTTTTGCTGTGTATGATGGTGGTCCTGATGGTGGTGTACATCAGCGGCTGGATGCCGGCCAGACTGATTCTCACCAATGCCGGTGCAGGACGACTGCAACGGCCTCATGCGCCGGAGCTCTACCACATCCTCGACGTCCTCTACCAGCGTGCCGGCCTGACGATTCCCCCGCAGCTCTACTACGTCCCGACGCGGGACCTCAACGCCTTCGCCATAGGCAGCCAGCGAGATGGCGGCATCGCCATTACCGAAGGCCTGCTCAGGACGCTGGATCTTCGCCAGTTGACCGGCGTGCTCGCCCATGAGGTGAGCCATCTGCGCCACGGCGATACTCGAGTCATGTCCATGGCGGCCGCCATGACGCGCCTCACGGTTTGGATCACCACCGTAGTGCAGATCAGCCTGCTGTTGATGCTGCCCCAGGTTGTGATGGGTGAGATGACTTTCCCCTGGGCGGCACTGTTGTTGGTAGCGCTGGCCCCGACCATCAGCACCCTATTGCAACTCGCGCTTTCGCGAAATCGGGAGTATACCGCCGATATGGAAGCCGCCGACCTGACCGGCGACCCTCTCGCCCTGGCCTCGGCCCTGCAGCTGCTGGAGCGCTATCAAGGCAGCTGGCTGACGACGATGTTCGGCCGCCACAAGCCGGCCTGGATCGACTGGCTGCGCACCCATCCACTAACGGAACAGCGTACCCGCCGGTTGATGGCAATCAACGAACATGCTCAGGGAGACAGCGCCCAGCCGATCATTCGACAGACCGATCTCGAAAGGCCAGTGATCCTCCAGCGTCCCAGTCCGATCGGCGGGCGCTACTGGATCCTGCGACGCCGCTGAGACCCGCAGCGCGGCCACCCTCTTTAGTTTGGAGGAGGATGTGGAAGCCTGCCTTAAGCGACACCGCTTATGATAGCTTGAAGAGCATTTCAAAACATTGAAACTAGGCCTGTTGACGTTTGATGGTAGGGGGAGGAAGGAGGACTTGGCAGGATAGAGGCAAGCTCGCAGAGGGCAGGGTTCGAACCTGCGACCCTCGGCTTCGGAGATCAATTCGTCTGCAAAACCATATCTCCTGCTGGTGGCGGAGCAAGAAGATTAATGCCTTAAATTCGACGACTTAAAATCGTTATCGCCCTAAGTGTTAATTTAGCGGTGGTCGATTAAGGACATTTAACCTACACGTAAGCAGCGATAATGGGCACAGACTGTTAAGTCTACAGGTGTCCAGATGCGAACAAATGACCCTTGGCGATATAGCACCTACTGAGTACGGCTCTCAACATTAGCGCATCCCTATTAGCGGCTAGGGCTCCATAGCGGATCTCATGGGATGGACTCGGCGCGATAAGCTTGCCGGGACACAGCAGTACTAGCTGACGACTCTGCGATGTGGGTATTCGACCCCGCTCGCCAAAGCTGATGCATCCTTTGCCTCGGCTATGGATATCCAGCTATCGATCCCACCCGAGAGTGCACGTAATACTGGGCTCTACTGCCCGGTCCAATCGCCCTCTCATGCTCAATCATCCAGCCTTAACTCTCGCCTGAACTCTCGTCTCCAGCGGGCCAGGAAGGCGCTACGACGCTGCGGATCAACGAAAGCTAGCAAAGAGGCGTTGAGAGGAATCGGGTAGATTCGCTCGCCAACCTGATCGCGCAAGCGCTGGGCGGTGTAGGGGCCAATGATGCCGGGAAGTACGCTGAACAATGGCGTCTGACCGGCCAGGACCCGTTGCCCCTCCCGGCTTAGCAGGAAGTTGACGAAAACCTTGGCGGCATCCGGGTTAGGCGCCGCCCGATGGACAAAGGCCATACGCATCATCACCAGAGAATAATCCTGCGGCAACTGCACGATTACCTCGGGGTGGTCCTGCGCCCAGACCATCGCGTAGGAGCCAAGCAGGTTATAGCCAAGCCAATAGCGGCCCTCACTGATACCTTCCAACATGGCACGGGTGTTGTCTTCCAATTGCGCATCAACCCGCCCCATACCGGCGACAAGGTCCCAGAAGCGAAGTGAATAGCGGGCGTCCTGCTGAAACAGGGTATAGCCGATGCCGCTGGTCAGCGGCGAGTAGGTGGTCACTTTCTGCTGCAGAAGATCATGCTGTGTGGTCAGCAAGGTGTGCAGGTCGGCGTGAGTCCGGGGCGGCATCATGTGCTTCGTCAGGTCGAGTCGGTAGGCCATGACGATTGGCTCGAAGGTGAAGCCGAAGACTTCGTCTCGCCATTTGGCCCACGCCGGCCAGTTTCGGGACTGTGGCGAATCCAGTGGGAGCGCATAGCCCTCGTTGACTCGAGCCATTTGCCACGGCATTGCCGAGCTTATGACAACGTCCGGCGCCGGATCACCCTGCACAACGAGGTCATCAACCTCTAGTGTCGAGCGGTCACGAAAGTCCAGGTCGATGTCGGGATGGTTCGCCTGGAAAGCTTCGAGCAGTGGTGCCACCACGTCGCGATCCAGTGCTGCCTCCACCACCAGAGGGCTGGCAAGCGCTCGCGCTGGCTCCCCGAGAACCAGCATAAGCACCAGAACCAACGGCCCCCAAGTGAAGCGAGACACGGGCGGTAGAGATGGCACTTTCACGGTGTGCCCTCATTTTCGCAAAGTGGCAAGTGGAGCTTTACCACCAAGCCATGGGGTTTGAGGCTCTCCAGCGTCAATCGAGCACCACAGCGTTGAGCGATAGAATCCACGATTGCCAGCCCTAGCCCGGAGCCGTCAGTTCCCTGTCGACCACCACGCTCAAAGGGCTGCAACAGGCGGTCACGAGTCTCGTCAGCTACCCCCGGCCCGTTGTCCTCAACAAACAACACCGTTTCGTCGTCATGACGTTCCAAACCCAAGGTGATCTCGCTGCCAGGCGGCGTATAACGCAGGGCGTTGTCGATCAGGTTCCCAAGCAACTCGCGAATCGCCCACTTTTCAGCGCGCACCCACACCGGTCCCGAGGGTAACTCGGCCAGGCCGAGATCATGCTCTCGCGCCGCCTCACTTCCGGCCCAGTCGAGCAGGGTCTCGCGCAACACACCATTCATGTCCAGAGGCGTGGCGATGCCCTCTCCGCCGATGTGTCGAAGCCGGACGAGGCTAAGCAACTGCCCGGCTAGTCGACTCGTCCGTTCGGCACCATCATGCACCGTCGCCAGTGCAGCATGCCATTGGGCCGGGTCCGAGCTCTGCAGTGCCAGCTCACTGGTGCTCTGCAGACCCGCCAGAGGCGTCTTGAGCTGATGACTGGCATCGGCGGTGAAGCGCAATAGCGACTCCCGGCTCTGGCGCTGGCGGTCGAAGAGATGATCGAGGGTATTGGCCAGCTCGCGCATTTCCTCGGGGACTCGAGCGTCGAGAGGACGCATGTCATCGGCCTCGCGACGTCGCAAGAGATGGCGTAGCCGACGCATCGGAGCCAAGGCCACGCGCATGGTCATGACCATCAGCGTACCTGCCAGCAGCACCATGGCCACGAAGTGGCTGACGCTGCGCTCGAACAGCTCGTCGGCGAGCGCCTTACGCCCCTCTCGGGTGTGCCCTACCCATATCTGCACCGGCTCCTGGGAGATCCAGCCTGCCGAGTCGTATTCGCGACCGTAGAAGCGCCAGGACGTGTCATCGAGGGTCGCCGTCACCGCCCAAGGCTCGTTCGTGACCTGCTCGCGCCACCCGGGGGCAATGGAAAAGGGCATATTGGCGGACACCGGCTCACCAGAAGTATCGAGTACGGAGTAGAAAACCCGCTCCTGATGGCGCGTGGCCAGGATCTGCAGGGCCGCGGCGGGAACCTCCACCACCGGTTCGCCTTCTTCCCATTGAACAGCTTCGGCGATCGTCATCGCCGCAGCCTCAAGCTGGCTGTCGAAGGCTCGTTCTGCGGCACGATGCGTGCTCCGCCAGGCCTCGACCATCAGTAGCGCACCCAACCCCGTCACCGTAACCAGCAACCAGACTGCCAATTGGCGTTTGAGTGAACCGGTTACCTCGATCACTCGTTGACTTCCTCCAGTCGGTAGCCAAGTCCACGGAAGGTTCGGATCTGCAGTCCCGTGCCTTGTAGACGCTTGCGCAAGCGACTGACATAAACCTCCAAGGCATTGGAGCCCACCTCGTCGAAGCCGAACAGCCGGCGTTCCAACACCTCCCGAGGGGCGATGCTGCCTGCGTGCAGCAAGAGGCCTTCGGCCAGCAGAAGTTCACGGCGCGGCAACACTATGGGCACGTCGTCCAGGGCGGCCGTGCCTGTCGACGGGTCAAAGGAAAGGCGAGCAAAGCGTAGTCGGTTGTCACTGCGCTGCTGACTACGCCGCAACAGCGCCCGTACTCGAGCTTCCAGCTCTGCCAGAGAGAAAGGCTTGGCCAGATAGTCATCGGCGCCCAGGTCGAGGCCGCTGACCCGGTCGTCGACACCATCCCGGGCCGTGAGTATCAGTACCGGCGTGGTGTCGCCACGATTGCGCAATGCTGCCAGCAAGTTGAGGCCGTCACCATCGGGTAATCCCAGATCAAGCAGGACCAGGTCGAAGCGGTCATGGCTGAGTGCAGCATGGGCCTCGGCATGGGTGGTAAACGCCTCGACCGTATTGCCCAAGGGAGATAGGGCGCGTTCCAGAGAACGAGCGATTAACAGATCGTCCTCAATAACAAGTAAGCGCATGCGACCAAAGTCTCACTAAATAACGAGCAAGATGACAGGTTGATGAAAGGTGGCAGGCCTAGCATCGCACTGGCTATCCACAGGATGGCAAGCGAGACAAGTTTCTCGCATCTCACGACAAGAGAACAGGAGTACATCATGAGGATCAACACAGCCGTCCGCCACGCCTCCGGTATCGCCCTGCTGGGTGGCGCCCTACTAACAGGCCAGGCACAGGCCAACGATAATACGGAATGTATCGCCCCCGCCAAGCCCGGAGGTGGCTACGATCTGACCTGCCGATTGGCGGCCAATGGCCTACTGGAAGCGGAGCTCATCGAGGCACCCATGATGGTGACCTACATGCCGGGCGGCATTGGCGCCGTGGCCTATAACCACGTCAACGGCGTACGCACCGATGACCCCAACCTGATCGTCGCCGCCAGCACTGGCGCCGCCGTCAACCTGGCACTCGGCAAGTTCGGTCAGTACGACGGCGACGAGGTGCGCTGGCTGGGCGCCCTGGGCGTCGACTATGGGGCCATCGTCGTCAGCGCCGACGCACCCTGGCAGTCATTGGACGAGTTGATGGCTGACCTCCAGGAAACCCCGGGCGAAATCGCCTTCGGCGCAGGGGGCACGGTAGGTAGCCAGGATTGGATGAAGGTGGCATTGACCGCCAAAACCGTGGACATCAACCCGCGCGATCTTCGCTATGTTGCCTTCGAAGGCGGCGGCGAAGCGCTTGCGGCTCTGCTCGGCGATCATATTCAGGTCTTCACCGGCGATCTCTCCGAGCTCAGATCACAACTCGAGGGTGGAGATATCCGCGTTCTGGCAGCCCTCTCGGAAGAGCGGATGGGTGGGCCATATGCCGACATACCCACGGCAGCCGAACAAGGCTACGACGTCCAGTGGCCGATCTGGCGCGGCTATTTCATGGGCCCTGAGGTCAGTGATGAGGCCTACGCGACATGGGTCGAGCGTCTGAAGACCCTTTCGGAAGATCCTGGTTTTGCCGAAATCCGCGAGGCGCGTGGCCTTTTCCCGATGTCACGCTTCGGTGACAGCTTCGACACCTACGTGCAGGAGCAAATCACTGACTTCAAGACACTGGCCGAAGAAGTAGGTCTGAAATGAAAATCGCTGCCGACCGACTGTTGGGATTCGCGCTGATCGGTCTGGCGGCGTTCGTTGCCGTCCAGGCCATCAACCTGGAAGTCCCTTTCAACTATGAGCCCGTGGGACCACGGGCCTTTCCCCTTGGGCTGGCCATCCTGCTCGCTGCACTATCGCTGGCGCTAGTGTTCAAACCTGGCCCCGACGGCCACTGGCCACACGGAGCGCTGGCTCTCAAGTTGTTGCTGGTACTGGGCTTGCTGCTGGTTTACACCATGCTATTCACACGCCTGGGCTTCATACCCACGACGTTTATGGTAGTGGCAGCCTTGGCATGGTTGTTCGATGCCACTTGGGGCAAGGCGCTGATCGCTGGGGCACTGATGGCGGTAGGCAGTTTTGTTCTGTTTACCGAGGCGCTGGGCATCGCGCTTCCCACCGGGTACTGGCTTAGCGCCATCACTTAAAGGAACGCCAAGATGTTTGATTTCCTGATACAGGGCTTTGGCGTCGCGCTGAGTCCACTAAATCTGGGGCTGGCCTTCCTCGGTGCACTGCTCGGTACGCTTTTCGGAGCGCTACCGGGTATCGGGCCGATCAACGGCATCGCCATCCTCATGCCACTCGCCTATACCCTAGGCCTTCCGGCCGAATCAGCCCTCATCTTACTCGCCGGTATATACACGGGTGCGGAGTACGGCGGGCGCATGTCGAGCATTCTGCTCAACGTGCCCGGTGATGCGGGTGCGGTCATGACCACCCTCGATGGTTATCCACTGGCCAAAAAGGGTCTGGCTGGCCCGGCGCTCGGCCTCTCGGCAGTCAGTTCCTTCGTCGGCGCCACCATCGCCATCATCGGTCTGACGCTATTCGCACCGCTTCTCGCGAAAGTGGCGGTGATGTTCGGCCCCGCTGAGTTCTTTGCGCTGATGGTCTTCGCCTTCTCATCGATGGCGGTCATGATGGGCAAGGATCCGATCAAGACCGGTATCGGTGCGGTGCTGGGTGTACTGATCGCCATGGTAGGCGTCGACTCCGGTACCGGCGTATTGCGCTATACCTTCGGCATGGCCGAACTCTACGACGGCATCGACTTCGTGGTAATGATCATCGGGTTGTTCGCCATCAGCGAGATTCTGCTGATGTTGGAACACGCTAATCGTCCGGATAGCGAAAACGAGGAGATCCCGCCGTTGGGCCGCGTCTTCGTCACGCTAAAGGAGGTGCTCTACTGCAAGGGCGCAATGTTACGCTCAGGACTGATTGGCTTTATCATCGGTGTGCTACCCGGTACCGGCGCTTCCGTGGCCGGCGCGGTGTCCTACACCACCGAGAAGCGCCTGTCCGACAAGGATGGCACCTTCGGCCATGGCGACATGCGTGGCCTGGCCGCCCCGGAGTCAGCCAATAACGCCGCAGCGGCGGGCTCCTTCGTCCCCATGCTGACACTGGGCATTCCTGGCTCCGGTACCACTGCCGTCCTGCTTGGCGCCCTGATGCTCTACAACATCACCCCTGGGCCGATGATGTTTACCGAGCGGCCCGAGGTCGCTGGTGGCCTGATCGCGTCCCTGTACATTGGCAACGTTGTGCTGTTGGCACTGAATCTGCCATTGGCCGGGGTCTTCGCCAAGGTGCTGACCGTGCCACGCTGGGTCCTGGTCCCGGCCATTGCCATTCTCGCCTTCGTCGGGGTCTATCAGCTGCATTCCGATCTCATGGCCATTTACCTGATGCTGATCATCGGTGTGTTCGGTTACCTGCTTCGCAAGCTGGGCTTTTCCCTGGCACCGGTGATTCTAGGCTATGTGCTCGGTGGACTGATGGAGCAGAACCTTCGCCGAGCCTTATCGATCAGCGGCGGCGACGTCGACATCCTCTGGCAATCCGGTATTTCACTGGGGCTATGGATCGCGGCGGCGGCACTACTGGTTCTACCCTGGCTTGTGCCGAAGCTGTTGCCTGACAACAAGCCTCAGGAGAATGTGGAAGACGACTGAGGCCACGCTGCGTATCAGCTTCTGCTCTGGGCCCGCTACTTCATTGTGGCGGGCCCAGAAGTTTGACGGGAGGTAATGGTTTGAACTCGACGATGACGCAACTGATGGCCCGCTTTTGCCGCTTCCTGCCGACCCTGGTCTTGGGTCTGGCCGGTGGTGGCCTTGCCTACTGGCTACAAATGCCGCTGCCCTGGCTGCTGGGGGCCATGCTCGCCACCACGGCCGCGAGTCTCATGGGGTGCCGGCTGCGCTCGCCGGGACGGGGCCGCAAGGGCGTTTTGGTGGTAATCGGCGTGATGCTGGGTTCGGCATTCACGCCGGATATGTCCGGCGACCTACCGTTATGGGGGGCCAGTCTCGTCATCATGCTGCTGGCCACTGCCATGATGATGGGCTTTTCCGTCTGGTTTTCGCGGCGAATAGCCCACCATTCGCTGGATACCGCCCTCTATGCGGGCGTGCCCGGCGGCGTTTCGGCGGTGACCGGCATGGCGCTGGACTCGAACGCCGACCTGCGTGTCGTTGGCATGACGCATGCTGTGCGTATCCTGATCTTGCTGGCTGCCATCCCACCAGTATTAAAGTGGATTGGCCATGTCAGCCTGCAACCCACCGGCATGAGCCTGAACCAATGGTTGTGGCTGCCCAGCCTCACGGATGCGGCGTGGCTCGCCGTTGCCGGTGCACTCGGCGTCTGGCTGGGGCAGCGGCTACGCCTTCCCAACGCCTTGCTGTTCGGCCCCGCCTTGATCTCAGCAGGCCTGCACCTGTCGGGACTGACCCATGCGGTGCTCCCTCCCACCCTTATCGCCATGGCCCAGGTCGTGATTGGCATCTCGGTGGGAGTGCGCTTTACCGGAACCTCACTGGCCGAGGTGGGACATACCCTTACCATGGCCACACTCCAAGCAGTGGTGCTGCTGCTGATCGCCATCTTGGCGGCATGGGGTATCCACGCACTGACCGGGGTCTCGCTGGCGGCGGCACTGCTCGCCTATATGCCAGGCGGCGCGCCCGAGCTGAGTCTCGTTGCGCTATCGCTGGGCATCGACCCGGCCTTCGTGACCTCGCACCACCTTCTGCGCATCACGGTGCTGATACTGGTGTTGCCTTTGTTGTTGAAGCATTTCCAGCGGATGCGTGCCTAGCCTGATTCGCATGGCAGCCATATCGATTGATACTGACTCAGGAGCATGATGCCAACCTAACCCTCTTAACCAAGTATCTATCCCCGAGCGTGCCCCCTCACGCTCGGGCCGCATGCCTTCCTGGTCTGCGCTTCGGCTGTTCGCTAAACGCGCTACGTCCAGCTCGAGTGTTCCAAGCACTTCCGCGGGAAAAGTCTGCCAATCACCAAGTCCCAGCCATCGCAATCTGCAGCGAGACCGGTAGCCGTCAAGGGTCACGTCCGGGGATAATCGACTTGCTAATGGGAGGGCTGTCCCGAGGATCGTCCGCTGTCGGTCAGCGTTGCCTCGCGCCAGCGATCCCAGGGTGGATGGGGACTCAACGACGCGAACAGATAGTCGAGGAAGGCGCGGACCTTGCGTGAGCGTAGGCGCCGTTCGGTGGTCAGCACGTGGATGTCGCGGCGCCCCGGCATGACCTCGCAGCGCCAGAAGTCGAGCAGCGCGACCAGCGCGCCGGCGAACAGGTGCGCCTGGTCGTGACGCAACGTCGCCTTGCCGATGCCGCATCATGTCACCCCGCACCTGATGTTCGGCGGCAATGCCGACCTGACGCCTTTCGGTCGCCAGGAAACCTGGGAGGACTCACCGTCTGACTGGCCGCAAACGCCGCCCTACGTGTGGAACCGTCGCCACGACGGGTACGAAACATAGCGGTGCGGCACGACAATGATGTCGGAATACGTCGACAAGAGGGAATGCATAAACATGAAGACCATCGGCCTGCTTGGCGGCATGAGCTGGGAATCCACCGCCAGCTATTACCGCGCGCTCAACGAGGGCGTGAAGGCCGCCCTAGGCGGGCTTCATTCGGCCAAGTTGTGCCTGTACAGCATCGACTTCGCCGAGATCGAGGGGTTGCAGCATGCCGGCGACTGGGACGCCACCGCCGAGATACTGAGCCAGGCCGCCCGCAGCGTGGAGGCCGGTGGTGCCGACTTCCTGTTGATCGGCACCAATACCATGCACAAGGTCGCACCGCAGGTTGCCGAGGCGATCTCGATTCCCTTGCTGCATATCGCCGATGCCACGGCGCAGCGCATGGCCGCCGATGGCATTCGTCGCGTCGGCCTGCTTGGCACCCGCTTCACCATGGAGCAGGACTTCTACAAGGGGCGTATCGCAGAAGGCTTCGGCATCGAGGTGCTGGTACCCAACGAGTCTCAGCGCGACCTCGTGCACGAGGTGATCTACCACGAGCTATGTATGGGCGAATTGAAGGAGAGTTCGCGGCAGCGCTACCTGGAGATCATCGACTCGCTACGCGAGCAAGGCGCCGAGGCAGTGATCCTCGGCTGTACCGAAATCGCCCTGCTGGTACAGCAGAACCACACCGCAGTGCCGCTTTATGACACCACGGCCATTCACGCCGAAGAAGCAATCAAGTGGGCACTCGGAAATCAGATGAATAAGCTCGGCAAATAATGCGATATCGAGCCCAGGAGCGATTGCCTTATCGAAGGCCGCTGACTCATCGATGTAGCAAGACTGCCTGGGGGGCCGATTGCAGAATGGTGGCGGTCGTCGACCCCGCCAGCCATTGGTGCAGCCGTCCTTCACCAAAGGCGCCGATAGTGAGCAGGTCATCTGCTTGGGCCATCCCCAACAGAGTTTCAACGGGATGTCCCGATCCGATACAGGTCGTCACCTGCAACCCATGGGCGTCAGCAAAGTGCTCGACAATATCAAGCTGATGTCGCGCCTTGCTTTCATTGGCATTTACGCTGACGGCCATTATCGGCAATGTGAGCCGCTGGGCCAGTTCCATGGCGTAAAGCATTATCCCGCGCGCCGCCTTGCCACCGTCGAATCCCAGCAACACGCGCCGAAAGCTCTCGAACTCTGTCCCCGCAAGCAGTACCGGCTGTGTCGCACGGCGCAATACCGTATTGACCACCTCCCCCAATCGCTTCGAACCCGCGACCCAGGATTCGCCATGACGCCCCAGCACAATAAGGTCGCTGTTCTCGGCTACCGATAGCACCTCGCGGGCAGGGACACCACTGAGCACTCGAACATGACAGCTGACACCATCCGCCATCGCCCGAACTCTTACCGGCCTCAGCAGGTTGTCATTGCGACGTTTTCCCTGTCGTGACTCATGCGCACTTAGCGACGCCGCGCCCGCCATAGTCGCACCCAAGCCTTCCGCCCGGTAATAGCCGACTTCGGCCAGTCGGGTGTCGTCGACATGCACTGCGTGCAGGACGGCGCCAAGTTCGACCGCAAGGTAGTTTGCATAAGCAGCCGCCACTCGGGAAAAGGGCGATCTATCGACGGCCAATAGAATCGACTGCAGCATGGCACGACCCCTTCATCAGGCATGAATACCCGTGCATCTATTGGGTATATGCCAGGTCATGCGAATCCGCCAATGCTTACGTACTGAACTGGGTTCGAAAGCAATAGCGCCTTTTGGTCATTAACCCCTATGTGAAGTGGCCCCGAATATCGGCTCAGGTGCCACGCGTCAGCAGCATCGCCTTGATATGGCCAATCGCTCGCATGGGATTGAGCCCCTTGGGACACACCCAGGTGCAGTTGGCGATCTGGCGGCAGCGAAACACGCTGAAGGGGTCATCGAGGTCGGCCAGGCGCGCGTCGGTGGCAGTGTCACGGCTGTCGATCAGGAAACGGTAGGCCTGGATCAGGCCGGCCGGACCGATGTACTTGTCGGGGTTCCACCACCAGGAGGGACAGGCCGAGCTGCAGCAGGCGCAGAGGATACACTCGTAGAGGCCATCGAGCTTCTCGCGGTCCTCTGGGCTTTGACGTCGTTCCGTCGCGGTAGGGGGATCATCATTGATCAACCAGGGACGAATCTTCTCGAACTGCCGGAAGAACAGCGCCTGGTCGACGACCAGGTCACGTATCACCGGCATGCCGGGGAGCGGACGCAGCGTCAGGGTATCCGAAGCGCCTAGCACCTCCTCCACCGAGGTGATGCAGGCCAGGCCATTCTTGCCATTGATGTTCATGCCATCGGAGCCGCACACCCCCTCCCGGCAGGAGCGCCGATAGGCCAGGTAGGCATCCTGCTGTTTGAGGTGCTCGAGCACGTCGAGCACCATGGCCTTGCGGAAGCGTTCATCCACCTCCCGCGCTTCCATCCTGGGACGTTCATCGAGTTCAGGATGGTAGCGGTAGAGCTGCACCTTGATCATCTAAGCTTTCCTTGTTTCGGCCCTTGATATGGCCCTGAATGCGCCGTCGGTGCGCCTCGAGGCGCATCACTCACGCCAGTAGTCGTTGGCCGCGGCAACGGTCTGGAAGTGGGTGGCAATGACGTGGGAAACCGCAATCAGACTGTCGGGATCTTCCGCATAGTCGGAGCGCTTCGCCTTGCGCACCTCGGCGTCGGGCTGGGTGGTCGCCACCCCCTTCTGGGAAAGCGTCACCGCCAGGGCAAAGCCCTCCTGCGGCGTCTCGGTCATCAGGCTCGGCAGCCAGGTCTCGCCGGAACCCTCCGCTTCATGGTCATCCGCCATGGCAACGCTGCCCAGCAGCAGCGAGGCCGCCAGCATCAGGGCGCCGGTGATCTTGCCTGCAACATGGCGATTGGAGATGGGTGTCATGCGGCCTCCTAAGTAGTGATCCATGGGTCACATCCTCTTGCCGGGTTTATAAGATGCAAGAAAAGTACATCTTTAAAGATAGCCTGTGCCGCCACATGGTCAAGGCGGGGCCGGCCCATGTCGCTAAGTCTCGGTGCCCACCTCGCGAGTCCAGCCCCAGTCGTCGAAAAGCACGTAGAGCGCCGGGATCACCAGCAGCACCAGCAGGGTGGCGCTGAGCAGGCCGAACACCACGGCGATCACCAGCGGCTTGATGGCATCCGCCTGGCTGCTGGTCTCGGCCAGCAGCGGCGCGAGGCCGGCGATGGTGGTCGTGGTGGAGATCAGGATGGCACGCAGTCGGTCGCGGCAGGCCTGACCCGCCGCCGCTACCGCGTCCAGACCCCGCTCGCGGTGTGTCTTGATGAAGTGGATCAGCAGGATGGCATTGTTGACCACGATACCGGCCAGCGAGGCCGCCCCGATCAACGAGGGCATGGAGAGGTAGTAGCCCATGATCACATGCCCCCAGATGGCGCCGATGAAGGCCAGCGGGATGGAGAGCATGACGATCAGCGGCTCCACGTAGCTGCGGAACTGGAAGGAGAGGATCACGAAGATCCCCACCAGGCCGATCAGCAGACCGCGGGCGATCGAGCCGCCGGTCTCGGCGGAGCTGGCCACCTGCCCCTCGAAGCTGACCGCCACCTGGGGATGGTGCTCCTCGAAGTCGGCCAGCCAGCCGCTGCCGATGAGGTCGTCGACGATGGCCTGGCCGCTGGCCCGGCGGGCGTCTACGTTGGCTTCCACGGTGACGGTGCGCCGCCCGTCGATGCGGGTGATGCGCGCCCAGTCGCGGCGCTCGGCGACGTCCGTGACCACCGAGAGCGGCACCCGGCTGCCGTCGGGGAGCACCAGGGTCTGGTCGGCCAGGTCGTCGAGACTGTCGCGGTCGGCCTCGGCCTGGCGCACCAGTACCTCGATCTCCTGCTCGCCGATGCGCTGGGTATCGGCGATCTCGCCGAGCAGGCCGGCACGCAGCTGGCTCGCCACCTCCTCGGCGGTGAGCCCCAGGCCTTGGGCGCCCGATGCCAGGGAGTAGGCGCGCTGGGGCTTGCCCAGGCGCTGGTCATCCATGACGTTGTAGACCGCCGAATAGCTCTCCAACCGCGTGGCCAGCTCGAGTGCCGCCGCCTTCATGGCCTCGAGGTTCTCGCCGGTCAGGCGCACCTCCACGGGTACCCCGGCGGGGCCGAAACCGGGTTCCTGGATGATCAGGCGCTGCATCCCCGGGATATCGCCGATCGCCTCCCGCCACTCGGCGATTAGTGCGTCCAGGGTCAGGGTGCGCCGCTCGGCGGTGAGCAGGTCGACGCTGACCGTGGCCACGTGGGGGCCCGCCTCCCGGGCGCTGAGATTGTGGTTGAAGCGCACCTGAATCGCCTCGACCAGCGCCGCGCCCTCGGGTTGCTCAGGAGAGTAACGGGCGTCGAGCTCACGCATCGCCGCCTCGACCCGCGCGGCTACCGCCTCGGTGCGTGCCAGCGGCGTGCCCTGGGGAATCAGGAGGCGTGCCTCCAGCACGTCGCCGTCGATGTCGGGCATCGCCTCGCTGCCGACGTGGCCACCGGCCATAAAGCCGACAGACGCTAATAGCACGGCAAATACGAGCCCCAGTACCGCATGACGCAAACGGATCGCCCGGTCGGCCAGCCGCCCCACGCCCTCGCGGAAGCGCTCGAAGCCGCGGTCGAAGGCGCTGCGGAAATGGGAATCCTGGCCCTGCTGCAGGTGCGCCACGCTGCCCTTGAGACTTCCTTTGAGATGGTGGGGCAGGATCCAGAACGCCTCGATGAGGCTCGCCGCCAGGGCGGCGATCAGCACCACCGGCAGCACCTCCAGCACCGCGCCCAGCTCGCCGGCCAGAAAGGAGAGTGGCACGAAGACCGAGGCGGTGGTCAAAAACGACGACAGCACCCCGGGCAGCACCTGACGGGTACCCGCCACCACCGCCTCCAGCGGCGTGGCGTTCTCCCCGGCGTGAGCGGCGATGTTGTCGGTGATCACGATGGCGTCGTCCATGACGATGCCGATGGCCATCAGCAGCGCCACCAGGGTGATCATGTTGAGCGACAGCCCGGCGAGACCCATCACCAGGAAGGCCCCCATGAAGGCCGCGGGCAGCCCCAGCACCGCCCACAGCGCCAGGCGCGGGCGGAAGAACAGGCTCATCACCAGCACCACCAGCGCCAGCCCCATGACACCGTTGGCCATCAGCATCTGCAGGCGGTCGCGGACGATGCCGGTCATGTCCTGGGTCAGGGTCAGCGTGATGCCATCGTCGAAGCGGCGGCGCTCCGCCGCGATCAGCCCCTCGAGGCGCTCCTTCACCGTCAGGGCGTCGTCGCGCAGGCTCTTGCTCACCGCCAGCACCAGTGCCGGCTCGCCGTTGAAGCGAATCTTCTCCTCCTCGCGCTCGCCGGTCTCGGTCAGGGTGGCGATGTCGCCTAGGGTCAGCTCGCCGCCGGCGGGGTCGGACACCACTACAAGGCTCTCCAGTTCGGAGAGAGAACGGCGCTGGTCGGTGAAGCGCAGCAGGATATCGCGCTCAGGCGTTTCCAGGGTGCCCAGCGGCAGGTCCAGGCTCTGGGCCGAGATCCGCCGCGCCAGCTCACGGGCCGAGAGGCCGTGCTGGCCGAGCACCTCGCCAGGTACCTCCACCTGCCACTGGCGCTGGGACATGCCGTGGATCGCCACGTCTGCCACGCCGGGCAGCGCCATGATGCGCGCCTCCAGGCGCAGAGCGTACTCCTCGAGCTGGCCGGCGGGCATGTCGGATGACACCGCGACCGCCGCCACCGGGTCGCTGCGGTGCCGCTCGCGCACCACCGGTGGGTCGGCCCGTGCCGGAAACTCGCTGATGGCGCCGACCTCGGTGTCGACCTCGCCGATAAAGCGCAGGGGATCGCCGTCGGCCTGCATGGTGGCGGTGGCGCTGGCCAGGTTGTCCTCGGCCACGCAGACGAACTCGTCGAGGAACTCCACCCCCTTCACCGCCTCATGCAGGCGGCGGCACACGGCGTCCTCCACGTCGGCGGCGCTGGCCCCGCGGTAGACCACCTCGACGCTCGCCTCCACCGGGCGGTAGTCGGGAAAGGTCTCGCGCTTGAGCGACGGGGCGGTGAAGAGCCCGGCGGCGAGCAGCAGCACCAGCAGCAGGTTGGCGGCGGTGGGGTGGGCGGCGAACCAGCGGATCATGGATGAGCTTCCCTGTGTCCTTCGCCCAGTGCCTGCTCAGCGATACGCGTCTCCAGGGCCTCGTCGCGACGCGGGGCGAGGGCCATCCCGCCGATCGCCGCGGGCAGATCATCGACCACCACGCGCTCCCCGGGGGCAAGGCCGGTCGCGATCACCGCCAGGTTGCCCTGCTCGAAGGCCACGCTCACCGCGCGCCGCGCGAGGCGTGACTCGCCATCCACGAGCCATACCTCACCCTGGTGCACCGCACTGGCCGGTATCGCCAGACGCGGCTCGGGGCTCGCTACAGAAAGCCGCGCACGCACGTACATGTCGCGCTGCAAGGGCGGGCGATCCGGTGGCCGGGCGTCGCGGTAGGGATGATCGACCCGTACCACGGCGCGTACCGTGCGGGTAGTCGGATCCAGGCCGCTGGCCACGCGCACCAGTCGCCCCGACCAGCCCACGCCCTCGGCGCCGACCAGCGCCAGCTCGGCATCGATGGCGGCGAGGTCGAGACGCTCGCTCAGGTCCAGGGCGCCCCTAGGAATCTCGACAGGGGCAATCGCGCCCAGCAGGCGGCGCATCATGGCGATGGGGATATGCGCTTCCACCTCGGCAGCCTCGAGGCTATCGGCCTCGAACAGCCGTTGGCCGACGCCGACGAACTGGTGGCGCTCCACCGCGACCTCGCCCAGACGCAAGTCATAGGGGGCTTTGATGCGCGTATCCGCCAGGTCCTTGCGGGCCTGGGCCAGGTGCGCAGCGACCCGCTCGCGCTGGGCCTCGAGCACCTCACGCCTGGCAGGCATCAGCGCCAGGGTGTTTTCCAGGACGGCCACCGCCTGGCGCTGACCCAGGGTGCTGCGTCGCTGCTCGTCACGCCGCGAGGTAGACACCGAGCCGCTGGACGCCAGGCGCTCGACGCGTGCCAGCTCCTGCTCGGCCAGGCCGAGCGCTTCATGCTCCAGCGCCAGCAGGCGGCCGCTGTTCTCCTTCTCGACGGCGAGCTGGGCCAGCTCGCAGGTCAGGCTTGCCAGCTCCGCTTCGGCCTCGGCGATGGCCAACTCATAACGGCTGGGGTCCAGCGCCACCAGCAGGGTGCCCTCGGGCAACAGAGTGCCACTTTCCAGCCCCGAGTGGCGCTCCACAACGCGACCCGCCACGTTGGCCACCGCCTGCCAGGTCTCGGCGGGGCGCGCCACTCCATGGCCACGGGCTTCCAGGCGGAAGTCCAGACGTCGGGCCTCGACGGTCCTGACCGGGGTGGCGGGGGCCGCCGTCTCCTCACGCTCGGGGGCCTGGCGGTTGGCCACGAAGACGACCAGCAGCGCCACGCCCACGGCGACACCAACGAGCACCGCCAGCGCTCGCCCCAGCCGGCGTATCGAGGGCCTCATGCGTCACCTCCCGCATCCGCGCGAATGCCGTGTCGGTAGAGATCGAAGGCCGCCGGTGCCCGGCCGAGGATGCCTGCCCACGTCGTCGGCAATCAGCGGCTGTAGCACCAGCCCCCTGAACGCAGCCGATGAACTGGGCCGCTGTCACTCGGATCTCAACGCCTATCTTCCTTTACAAGCATCAAAAATGCTTCTTATGTCAAGGGCTCTGTACCTGCGGAGAAAAAAGCTAAGCTGGCCGATAAGAAGCTTCAACGGTGAACATGTAGCGGCAGTTTGCGCTGTCAGGAGAAAGTACCCGAGTAATGCAGAGGTAGAAATGAGCATCGAATTGAAGCGCGTTTATGACACCGCTGATCCCGAGGATGGCTATCGCGTCCTCGTCGACAGAATCTGGCCACGGGGCATCTCCAGGGAAGCGTCGAGAATCGACGAATGGCGCAAGGAAGTCGCGCCGAGCACCGAGCTTCGCAAGGCCTTCCACGTTGGCTCGCTCGAGTGGGACGATTTTCGCCGAGGCTACCTGTCGGAATTGACCGCCTTTCGTGAGAGCCTTCGCGACCTGGCACGACGGGCCAAGGAAGAAAAGGTAACCCTGGTGTTCTCTTCCCGGGATGAGCGACACAACAATGCCGAGGTGCTGAGGCAGTACCTGAAAATGCTGGAGTGATCTACCCGGCAAGGTCCTTTATGGCCCGTACCGGTTGGAATTTGTAGGTCGATGCTCAGTGTTTGCGGTCGGCGAAGCGCTCGAGTCGAACCAGCCAGTCGCCGAGTTGACCCTGGGCGATGCCCTCCTCCAGCGGTATGGTGAAGGTAAGGTTTAGCACCGGCTTCGCCAGTCGGCGCTTGAAGTGACTGGGTGACCCCTTTGGCAGAGGAGGAGGCACACCCAGCCCCTGTCTATCGCGGTGCTCGCTCAAGACCGGCGGACGTGGAGCGGCACCTCCGAATAGCCGCCGGCGGGGTAGTGGGCACGCACCGCCGGGCGCTCCGGCAGCGGGCCCATGTGCCGGGTGGCGTCCAGCAGTGCCTCCATGAAGTACAGCATCTCCATGCGCGCCAGCGGCGCACCCGGGCAGACGTGGATGCCCGCACCGTAGAGCAGGTTGTCTTCGGGGTCTCGGTCCAGGCGTATTTCGTCCGGATTACCGAACACCGTCTCGTCACGATTGGCCGAGCCCAAAGGATTGTCATTCGTTCGCCGGCCTCGAGGTGACGGCCACCGATCTCCACCGGGGCGTGGTGATGCGGCGGTTGGACATCAGCGGCGCATCCAGGCGCAGGATCTCGTCGATGACCGCCGGCAGCAAGCTGCGGTTGGCACGAAGCCTCTCCTGCCACTTCGGGTTGAGCGCCAGGTAGTTCATCAAAATCCCGATGCTCGACGAGATGGTGCCGAGCTCGCCAACCGTCCAGTTGCGCAGGATGCTGACGATTTCCTCGTCGGTCAGCGCACGTCCCTCCACCGTCTCGTTCATGATCCGCGTGGTGACGTCGTCCGGGGCGGCATCGCCGGCCTCGCGGCGGCTAGCCAGCAGTTCGCGGATCACCCCGTCGAACTCCAGTGCCAGCTCACCGAGTGCCTCGCGGAAGAAGCGGTCCTGCTCGTCGGCTCGCTTGCCACCCAGCCAGAAGCGTCTTGTCGGCGAATGCGGCTCCGTCATGCTCGGCATCTCCTCTCCGGCCATCGTGATTGGCGTGGGGTTGTTGTCGCGTACTCACTGTGTCGTCGTGCTGACACGCTCCTTACAGCGATAGCAACCGGAACGCGATTTGTCGCGGACTTGATTTATGGAACGACCGGTACTAAATTTAGGACATGACACGAGGACGCCCCATTGCCTTCAGCCTTGGCCGGCCCGGCCCATGCCCTGCATCCCTCTCCCCTGGTCGACGCCGCGTGGCTCGAGGGGCAACTCGGCAGCGACGATCTGGTCGTGCTGGACGTACGCTCCGCCATCGATGACGGCGGCAACCGCGAGAGCTTCGAGGCCGCCCGCATCCCCGGCAGTCGCTACAGCAGCTACACCGATGCAGGCTGGCGGGAGGAACGTGACGGGGTCGCCGGCCTGATGCCCGCAGGCGATGACCTCGAGGTGCTAATCGGGGGCCAGGGCATCGACAACGCCGACACCATGGTCGTAGTCCCGGCCGGCACCGGTCCCACCGACGTCGGCAGTGCCGCCCGCATCTACTGGACCTTCGAGGCCTTGGGGCACGACGAGGTAACGATCCTCAATGGCGGCTTCGCCGGCTGGGAGCAGCAAGGCCTTGAGGTGGCCAGGGGGCCAGTGGAGGCCCCGGAGGCCGCTTCCTTCGAGGGCAGTCTGCGCGAATCCCTGCTGGCCACCACCGAGGAGGTGGCAACGGCCCGTGAGGCAGACGAACAACTGGTGGACGCCCGCCCGCCGGCCTTCTACAAGGGTGAGACTCAGTCACCCGCCGCTCGCGTGCCGGGCACCATCCCGGGCTCGGTAAACCTGCCCCATGACGGCAGCTTTGAAGAGCGCGACGGAGCCTACTACCTGCAGCCGGACTCGCTGAAGGCTCGCATCGACAATCTCGGGCTCGACCACGAGGCACCCACCGTGGCCTTCTGCAACACCGGCCACTGGGCCGCCAGCGGCTGGTTTCAGCTCAGCGAGATCGGCGGGCTGGAGAACGTCACCATGCACGACGGCTCCATGGCCGCCTGGACCCGTGACGATGAACGTCCCGTGCAGCTGGCCGACCGGGGCACCGTCAGCGTCGGCGAACTGACCGAGTAGTCCACCGGCTGACCGCCCTGCCGGGAGGACGCCCCACAGCCGGTGATGAACGGACCCCCAATAATTGGACGGTTCATTCAGCTGGCGCTCAAGGCTTGGGCCCTTTACTGCACGGGGCTCAGGCCTTTTAGTTTCATCTTGATGCGTGCGTGACAAGACGTAGATGTAAGGTCCCGGGGTGTCCATTCACTAAACCTTTTACGATATGTGAAAAGGTTAACGCTTCAAAACAGGATTCTGACCATGTCACTACAGGCAAAAATCGACGCGCAATTTCCGGAAATTTCCTTACAAACCCTCAGTGGTGAGGCAATGGTGCTCGGTCGGCCATCGCAGGGTCAGTGGCAACTGCTGGTCATGTACCGGGGCCTGCATTGCCCCATCTGCAAAAAATACCTGGGTCGGATCAACGATATGAAGGCGGACTTCGACAAAATGAGCGTGCAGATCGTCGCGGTATCCACCGACCCTGAGGAAAAAGCCAAAAAGTTCGCGTCTGAATTGGGCCTGGATTTCGAGGTTGCTTATGGTCTGAGTATCGACCAGGCGCGAGATTTGGGGCTATATATATCCAGCCCTCTGGATAGTACGGAGACCGACCAACCTTTTGCCGAGCCGGGATTGTTTTTCATTCGCCCGGATGGCGGGCTGCATTTCAGTGAAATCGCCAGCGCCCCTTTCTGTCGTCCCGATCTGGAAATGATCAAGATGGGAATAGGTGTGATCCAGGAAAAGGACTATCCCCCTCGTGGTATTGGCTGATTAGCGGTAGCCCAGATTAGGACAAGGCGAAAACGACCATGAAACTCGACGACAAGATCTGCGTCATCACCGGTGGCGCCAGTGGCATCGGCCTCGAAAACGCCAAGTGCTTCGCCGACGCAGGCGGCAGGGTGGCGATCGCCGACATTGACTTCGATGCGGCGAACAAGGCTGCGAAGTCGCTCGGCGACGGTCACACGGGTGTCGTTAAGGCGATCTATGTGTCGGCCATGGCTGGAGGATGGACTGAACCATGCACAACATAGACATCGCCATCATTGGTGCGGGCACGGCGGGCATGGGAGCCTATCGCGCGGCGCGCAAGCATACCGACCGGGTCGTCCTGATCGAAGGCGGCCCCTATGGCACCACCTGCGCGCGGGTAGGCTGTATGCCCTCGAAGCTGCTGATCGCGGCGGCCGAGGCCGCCGAGGCAGTGCGCGAGGCTCCTGGTTTCGGGGTCCACTCCCGCGCGCCTCGCATCGACGGGGCCGAGGTGATGGACCGGGTGCGACGCGAGCGCGACCGCTTCGTCGGTTTTGTCGTCGACACGGTGGAGGGGATCGATCCATCTCACCGCCTGAGGGGTTGCGCGCGGTTCGAGGATGCGCACACCCTGCGGCTCGACAGCGGCGAGGCGATACACGCCGAGCGCATCGTTATCGCCACCGGGTCAGTCCCGGTCCGCCCAGGCATATTCGACGCTGTGGGCGACCGGCTGATCGTCAATGACGACGTGTTCGGCTGGTCCGATCTGCCGGAAGCCGTGGCGGTTTTTGGCGGGGGCCCCATCGGGTTGGAACTGGCACAGTCGCTGCACCGTCTGGGTGTTCGGGTGCGGCTCTTTGGCAAGGGCGGCGGCGTTGGGCCGCTGAGCGACCCGGCGGTGCGCGATGTCGCTGCTGCAGCCATCGGTGCCGATCTGCCCTTCGACCCGGATGCCGACGTGCAGAAGATCACCCGTGAGGGTGACACGGTGGTGGTGCGCTTCACCGAGAATGGCCTCGCGCGCGAAGAGCGGTTCGACTGGCTTCTGGCCGCGACGGGCCGGGCACCAGCGCTCGGTGGGCTCAACCTCGCGGCCTCGGGGCTGACGCTGGACGATCGCGGCGCGCCCGAGGTCGATCCGCTGACGATGCAGGCGCAGGGCAGCCATATCTTCTTCGCGGGTGACGTGGCGGCACGCATACCGCTGCTGCATGAGGCCGCCGATGATGGCCGCATCGCCGGTGACAATGCCGGTCGTTTTCCGAACCTTGGAACGCATGACCGCCGCACGCCTTTGGGGGTCGTCTTTACGGATCCCAATATCGCCACGGTGGGGGCCTCCTTTTCCGATCTCTCCGATGCCTCGTGTGATTTTGCGACCGGCGAGGTGGATTTCGCCGATCAGGGCCGCGCGCGGGTATTGCGGCTCAATCGTGGCCTGCTACGCATCTATGGCGAACGCGGCACGGGCCGACTGCTAGGCGCGGAGATGGTCGCGCCGCGGGGCGAGCATCTGGCGCATCTGCTGGCCTGGGCGGTGCAGGGCGGCATGGATGTGGAAACGGCGCTGGAGATGCCCTTCTACCACCCGGTGATCGAGGAGGGCCTGCGCAGCGCCTTGCGCGACCTGAGCGTGAATCTGGGTCGCCGCATCGACAATCCGCCGCGCTGCATCGACTGCGGCCCTGGCGCCTGACGCCAATTAAGGAAAGGACAAGACCCCATGACCAAGGACGACATCCTGTCACTGGCCGGCATGCCGCCAGGTAACCCGAGCTACCCCTTCGGTCCTTACCGCTTCATTGACCGGCAATATTTCAACGTCATTTATGAAACCGATCCCGACGCGATCCTTGCCATGGTGCCCGAGCCGCTGGAACCCGATGGCTCGGGCACGGTGATCTATGAGTGGATCGAGATGCCCGACAGCTCCGGTTTCGGCGCTTACGAGGAATCGGGCATCGTCATCCCCTGCACGCTGGACGGCAAGGCGGTGAACTACACCGCCATGATGTTTCTCAACATCGAGCCGCCGATCACCGCGGGGCGTGAGATCTGGGGGTTCCCCAAGCGCTGGGGTGAACCCTCGCTGCGGGTCGAGAAGGACACGCTGACCGGCACGCTTTCCTATGCCGGCCAGCGGGTGGCCATGGGCACCATGGTCTACAAGCACGACACCGCCTGCGACGACCCCGACGAGTGCGCGGCCAAGCTGGCCAAGACCGCCGTGAACCTGAAGCTGATTCCCAGCGTGACCGGTGGGCCGCAGATCGCCGAGCTCGTCGCGTTCGAGATGACCGACATCACCGTCAAGGGCTTTTGGCGTGGCCGTGCCCGGTTGCACCTTGTGCCACATGTCAACGCGCCGGTGGCGGACCTTCCGGTGCGACGGGTCGTCGAGGGCCAGCACATCATCGCCGACCTGTCGCTGCCCTACGGGCGCGTCGTGCACGACTATCTGGCCTGAGTGTCGCGTGGACAGCCCCCTTAAACGGATGCCGATCGACATGTTGATGGGTAATTGGGGGCTGGAGAACAACCCCATGTATCACGCCATGGATGCGCTCTCGCGCGCGGCCTCGCCCTATCAGCTCAACCCGATGAATATCAATCCACTGCGCGATCTGCTGGAGCAGAGCATCGACTTCGAGATGGTGCGCAGATCCACTGCGTTCAAACTCTACATCTCGGCCACCAACGTCGAGAGCGGCAAGGTCAGGGTCTTCCCGCGCGAGCGGCTGACGGCCGAGATGGTCATGGCCTCGGCCACCCTGCCGAATCTCTATCAGGCGGTGGAGATCGACGGCGTACCCTACTGGGACGGCGGCTACATGGGCAATCCGTCGCTGTTCCCCTTTCACGGCCAGACCGGCACCGACGACGTCGTGGTGATCCAGGTCAACCCGATCGAGCGCAAGGGCGCGCCAAAGACGCCCCAGGAGATCCAGAGCCGGGTGAACGAGATCAGCTTCAACGCCAGCCTGCTCAAGGAATTGCGCGGCATCGCCTTCGTCGACCGGCTGGTCCGTGAGGGCAAGCTTTCGGCAGACGAATACCGTCAGGTGCGGGTGCACATCATCGAGAATCAGGCGGAGCTGAAACCGCTGGGTGCCTCGTCGAAAATGAACGTCGAATGGGAGTTTCTCACCAAGCTGCGCGATATGGGGCGCGACACCGCCACGCGCTGGCTAGATGAGAACTTCGCCGCCATCGGCGAGCGCTCGACTGTCGACCTGCGCGAGATGTTCCAGGGCATTGGGGCAGTACATCAAGGAGGATAGGTGCCCAGCGGCTCGTGCAGAGCCGCGAGCAGTTTCCCTCACACATTGGTCAGCATTGGCAAAGGGGGGACGACCTCATCGCACGTGCCAGAGCTGGAAAGGCTCCTTACGTGCCAGCCAGTGTTCAAATTGTCGCTCTGCTCGCGCCTGATTGTGTGCCCACCATTCGGCATCGATGCGCAGGGCGCTTCCTGCATTGGCGGGTGTGGTCGGCAGATGCGGCTATAGCGCCTGCAAGGTCACGCTCATAGCGCTTGTCCCTGTAGAGAGTAAGGAAGGCCAGGCTCCCGTGCGTCAGGTCGTGCCGCCCGAATGAGTATCCCGTCCTTGGGAGCAAGAATTCGAGGATTACCCCTTGCGATTCCTGTCACTCTCGGCCTGCAGTGCCTGCCTCAATTGCTCGATGGTGCGAAGGTTCTCCTCGTGGAGCGAGGCTTCCCTATCCCGCTTGGCGGCAATACCCGGCGGCATGCGCCGTTCGGCTGCCTCGCGCCCGCCCCGGCGAAAGCCAGCCTGGATCGGCTCCAGCATGAAATCGATCTCCTCCTCGTCCAGCGTTTCCGGGTCGAAGTGGCCGTCCACGGCGTCCAGCAGCATCTCGCCGTTTTCGTCGCCGCGTCCGGCGGCGGCATCCTTGAGCGCCTCGAACCCGGCGATGCCGCCGATATCCTCCGGCGGGCAGGCCATGGCGCCATCGATCAGCCGCGGGCAGGGATTGGTTTCGGTCAGGCCGGTCGCTTCGGCCGTGATTCGGTGCACCCAGTCGTCGCCGAAGTCGTAGCGGTAGTGAAAGGTATTGTCGGTCAGCCGCGAGGCGATGGTCTTGAGCTTGGCATTGCGCGCCAGCGAGATGGGTCGGTCGCTCCAGTCGTCCGGCTCGCCGTAGTAGCGGCCGTTGCACTCGAACTCGAAGAGGTGACAATCCTCCCAGCCCATGGCGGCTTGGATGACCTCGTGCAGGCGGTGCAGATTGATCTGCTCCGGCACCAGCACACGGCGCCAGACCAGGGGATCGGTGTCGAGCAGTTCGATACGCAGACGAATATCAGGCATGGTGAGAGTGGTAGTTGTTGCCGTGTTGTATGGTGGATGTTGACTGGCTCTACAGACACTGTAGCGGACGATGGGCTTGATATGTTAAGCCCAATGATCAGCGACGTTACGCCATGGCGACGATGAATTTCAATACGGCCAACCAGACCCTGCGCCAACTGCTGGGCATGCTGCTGGCCTGCCACCGGCGTTTCTTCGAGCAGGAACGAACCTACAACGAGGTGGCCTGGAAGCTGGCGCATGGCGAGATCGGCAACCTCCCAAAGGTGCTGGCAGTGTCGCGTGGCGTCTATCCCGATGATCGCCAGTTCAAGGCCGCCTTCACCGAGAAGGCACTACGCACCACCAGCAGCCGCAACCAGGTGGTGGTTATGGGAGCCACGCCGGGTGCTGCCGGCGAAGACCAGGATGCGTGGGCCAGGGGTAGCGCTCATGGGGCCTCCTTGACCGAGGGCGAGAGTGGATCAGGCCGTCCAGGGCAGCGGCGGGGCGGTCATGAGGTTGACCTGGCCGGGGCGGATCACTTGAGCGGTGCCCAAGCTGTCACGGTGGAGGATCTCGCCCTCGATCATCCAGGTGAAGGTCTGCAGGCCGATATGCGGATGTGGGCCGACCCTGAGTCCGGGATCGTCCGCCGCGAAGTCGGCGGGGCCGATATGATCGAGGAAGCACCAGGCGGCAATCAGCCGGCGCTGGCGGCGTGGCAGGGCGCGGTTGACGGGGATTCCGCCCACCTCGGCGCTATGCGGCGTGACATGCTGCACCTGGCGCTGGCCGTCGACGATGGGGCAGTCGAGGGAGCTGGCAAGTTCGCGTTCGTTGACGAGGTTGCTCATGGTCTAGCGCTCCTGGGATGTGAAGAAGGGCCTGGCCCTGGCATAGGCCCTGAAGAGCCTGCCTGGTGCCGGGCCCTCGGCGCCCTACCGATAGCGTCGAGACGCACAGCGGTGCCTGTTCGAGGCTTGCCGCCTAGCCGACGCCATGGGTTCGAATCGGTTCGGCGCCTTAGCCCAACTGGCTTTGCTGGTTATAGCTCTGCATCAGGTTGGCGTAGGCAGGCAGATGGCCGGCCAGCAGGCCGCCGAAGCCTTCGATATCGTTACGCCAGTCGCGGTGCAGCTCGCAGCCCACGCCGAACCAAGTCATCAGTTGGGCGCCGGCCTGTGACATGCGATCCCAGGCGGCGTCCCGGGTGGTCTGGTTGAAGGTGCCGGAGGCGTCGGTGACCACGAAGACCTCATAACCCTCCTCCAGGGCCGAGAGCGCCGGGAAGGCGACGCACACCTCGGTAACCACGCCGGCGATCAGCAGTTGCTTCTTGCCGGTAGCCTTGATGGCGGCGACGAACTCCTCGTTGTCCCAGGCGTTGATCTGCCCCGGACGGGCGAAGTAAGGCGCCTCGGGGAACATCGCCTTGAGTTCCGGCACCATGGGGCCGTTGGGGCCGTCCTCGAAACTGGTGGTGAGGATGGTGGGAATATCGAAGAACTTGGCGATATCGGCCAGGGCCAGGACATTGTTCTTGAAGTCGTCCGGGCTGAAGTCGCGTACCAGGGAGAGCAGGCCGGCCTGGTGGTCCACCATCAGCAGGGCCACGTCATCCTTGTCGAGTCGATGGTAGGTAAAGGACATGGTCATTCTCCTTTCGCTGTCTTTGGCAGTCAGGGGGTGCCCGGCGACCATCGCCGAGCAGGTGTGGGGCATGAGTCGACTCATGTGCCCCTCGGGTTGCCGAATTTCCCGGCGTGAAAGTCGGCAAAGGCTTGGTGGAGCTCGGCCTCATGATTCATCACGAAGGGACCCTGGCCGGCCATCGGTTCGTCGATGGGTTCACCGCTCAGAAGTAGCAGCTTGGCGTCGTTGTTGGCCTCTAGGCGAAGGGTCTCACCGCGGCGCGCGAAGGCGACGACGCTCTCGTCGCAGACGATGCGTTCACCGTTGACCAGCACCGTTCCCTCCAGCACAACCACCAGGGTGGTATGGCCCTCGGGCATGTCGAGCCAGACATCGCCACCGGCCACCAGGCGCAGGTCCCAGACGTTGAGGGGGAAAAGGTGCGCGCCGGGCCTTCCCGGTCAATATAGCTGCCCGCCACTATTCGGACCTGGTCGGCATTTCCCTGCAGGTCGACTCGGGGGATCTCGCTGTCGAGAAGGGTCTGGTAGGCTGGCGGGTCGGACTTGTCCTGGGCCGGCAGGTTGACCCAGAGCTGCACCATTTCCAGCAGGCCGAACCCCAGGGCACGGTGCGACTGAGCTGCCAAGCCTCGACTTCGAACAGTACGACCATCGTCACTGCTGGGACCTGGTGAGGCCAGAGGGGGCCAGCGCGCAAATCCCCCATCAGCCGCGGCTGGTCACCGATAGCGCCGAGACCCTGCATGCCGCCGCACTGGAAGGGCTAGGCGTGGTCAAGCTGGGGCTGCTGGTGGGCGCTCGGGATATCCAGGCCGGGCGACTGGTCGACGTCATTACGGGCTGGGAGCCCCGGGGTGGGATCTTGCATGCGATCTTCCCCTCGCGGCGAGGTCTGCTGCCGGCGGTGCGGGCGCTGCGCGACTTCCTGGACGAGCAGATCGCTGAGGAGGACTTTGCTACCCTGGTCACCCCCTGAACCCACTCCCTGGAGCTCGCGCGTGCCCAGCACCCATTACAGTGATGCGGAGATCGCCGCCGCCCTCGAGGCCTGTGCCCGTGAACCGGTGCATATCCCCGGTGCTATCCAGCCGATGGGCTGCCTGGTGAGCCTGGATGCCGACATGAGCCGGATTCGCCAGGTCAGCGCCAATATCGAGGCCTTCCTGGGGATCAGCGTGGCGGATGCCCTGGCCGGCGAGGCCAGGACGGTGCTGGGCACCGAGTTGATGGATCTTTTGGACACTGAACGGGTGAAGCCGGACAACTCGGCCTCCGTTCTCACCGCCCAGCGCGAGGTGCAGGGCGAACGACGACGCTTCCACGTGGTGGCCTATCCCAGTGGCGACGACGCTGTCGTCGTGGAACTGGAATTCCAGATGTGCCCGGAGGGGCATCGCCTGCTGGACAAGGTGAACGACTGGCTGGTCGAGGCGGGGAACATCGACGACATTGATACCCTGCTCGATGCCCTGACCCGCCGGGTGCAGGGGCTCACCGGCCACGAGCGGGTGATGGTCTACCGTTTCGATGAGCAGTGGAACGGCCGCGTGGTCGCCGAGACCTGCCAGCCTGTGGCAGAGAGCTTCCTCGATCACCACTTCCCTGCCAGTGACATTCCTGCCCAGGTACGCCGACTCTATGACATGAACCGGGTACGCAGCATCCCCGATGCCTCGGCACCGGCGGTTCCCCTGGTGCCGCCCGGTGGCCCTGGCGAGGCAGCGCCATTGGATATGTCGCGGGGGGTGCTGCGCGCCGTCGCGCCGATTCACCAGGAGTACCTCACCAACATGGGCGTCGGCGCCTCGCTGTCGATGGCCATGCACGAGGGGGGAGACTCTGGGGCCTGCTGGCCTGTCATGGCCTGGAAGCCAGGCCACTGGAGGCCGACCTGCGTGATGCGCTGTGCGCCCTGGTACAGACCACCATGCCGCGGCTGAGGGTATTGCGCACCCAAGCCGACAGCC
>NZ_JAHCLU010000031.1 GCF_018448785.1 Halomonas jincaotanensis
GGGCCGGCGTTGCCCTCACGCAGCAGGCCGCCGACCATGTCGCCGGTCTCGGCCAGCGAGGCGATCAGCGGCGAGTAGATCCGTGCGCCGACATGGCCGTGGTAGACCGAGCCCCCCTGATGGCCATGGACCTCGATGGGCAGGCCGTCGATATCCAGCGTCAGATGCGTGGGGCGTTCGCCGCCCTTCAGCGAGGTCAGTCGCCAGACCACCAGCCGTAGCAGGCCCTCATGCACGATATCGATGTTGTCGTCACGGCCCAGGCACGCCAGCAGCCGCGACAGCGTGGCCTGGGACGGCCGGTGCTGGGCCAAGGGCGTTGTCCCCCGCGCGTCGCTACAGGCCAGTTGCCAGAGCGGATCGCGGCGCAGCGTGGTGGTATCACTGAGATCGATCCAGCCCATGGCCCGTTGCAGCACGATGGTACGCACTTGGCTGGCCAAGCTGTGGCGGACGCGATCTGGGTCGCGCTGGTCGACCAGATGATCCTCAAGGGCGGCGATCACGCCGCTGTTGTCGAGGGCTTCGCGCAGCAGCAAGGCACCGCTGTCGCTGGTGGTGCGCTGACCGCTCATTTCGACGCGGATAGACCCGTTGCAGGAGGGAGTCCAGGTGGATAAGCTTTCACCCATGGCGAGTAGTCCTCTTGAATCGTGTTCTGGCAGGAACATATTGATTCTACAAGAGAAACTGCTCGCCATCTTCTTTTCTATCTCAGCTCGGTGAATAAGGCGGGATAACGTGCTGTTTAGCGAAGATGGGAAGGTCCAGGCAGTCGTCATTGAAGCCGACAGTGCGTACGGAGGCGAGACCTATGCCTACCCCTTCCATGGTTTCGATGCTGGATGGGATCCCGGCTACAGTGCCTACACGCTTCCCTATGATGAAGCAGATCTGGACAATGTATCAGCCTTTGACTACGACGAGTACGATGGCTTGTGGGATTGAATACATGGCTGCTAAAACCTGAGTGAAGCAGGTAACCGAGCTCAACTCATCGAGTGTTCAAGAAGGGGAAATACCATTTCCCCTTCTTGATAGCTAAGCACTTATTAGTGGGAAACGCGGCACAGCCAACGGAAAGAAGCACTCTGTATCGCGTTACCCATACAATAAACACCGGCTTGACGGGTAGTACGTATGCAACATACTCGGCCAGAGATATCTCAAGCGTTCTTTTTAACTTGAGTGTTGGAGATAAACCGTTATGACATATCTAGATCGCTTATTCCCGCTCTGCATCGCTGCCCTGCCCCTCACGGCAATGGCAGCGCCTGAAAATCTGAGCGACTGGCAGGATCAACGCGGCGATCCCTCATCGACTTGGACGATATCCCAGTTGTTGGGAGATGACGTGATCGCAGGCGAGAACACCGAGGTCGGTGAAGTCACCGATGTGATATTCGACGATCAGGGTACTATCCAGTCGCTGGTGGTCTACTCCAACGGCAACGCGGTGGAACGCGGTTTCCGTACCGTCGAGTGGCCGGTGAAGGTCTTCGAGCCCAGCGATGTCCTGCTGTCCATCGGGCAGCAGCCGTCGGAATTCGGCAACCAACAGGTCACGCATTCGCCGGTGGAGTTTTTCGGCCAGAACCAATTCAGTGCCAGAACCATGCTAGGAATGGGCGTACAGGTCGAAGGTTCACCCTATGCGGAGATCGAAGACTTGGTCTTGAATGAACAGGGTCAGGTCACTAGCGCGGTCATCGACCCGGATGGCATGGAAACCGCCAACTACTGGTTACCCACCGATATTGGCTGGATCAACGAGGATTGGGTAATGATTCTGCCCTACTCGCAGAGTGATATCGAGCAGTCGGATTCGTATTCGGATTAGAGAAATGAGCATCCACCGTAATATAGCTAATAATGAAACATTTTAATAAGCTACCAGGGAAGCGCTGCAAAATCTCGACGCTGCTGGTTGGCAGCTGGGGCGGGAATTGTTGCAGCGCTTCCCTAAGGTGGAAATAATTGCAAGAAAGGAAAAAGATGCAGACAGGCGATAGCGACGACCCCAAGACCTGACCCATTTCTAGACTGGTTATTTATATTAGACAAGACTTTAAATAGCTTTTTGCATACTCCATCGGAGCAGAATAAGTGGCGGCATAACCCGACTTCATCTAACCTAACATTGGCGACAGCGGAAAGCAGCTAGAGGTAAGGAAATGAATCTGAATCGCAACATATTGATGCTATTTGTGTGCACCTCTCTCCTGTTCCTGACAGCTCAGGTCCACGCAGTAGAAGAGGAGACACAAGGCAATGACCGAACCAATCAACGTGATATAGATACAACATCGCCTGACAGTAATGTTCGCTCCATTGACGAATGGAGTTACGCGCCTATCTATGAACAAGGAGGCTTTCGCGCCGAGAAAATGCTGGAAGCGAAGGTATTCGGCACTCAGGGAGCCGAAATAGGCGAAATCGGAAACATTATTCTTGACCAGAAGAACCAGGTACTTAGCGTCATTGCCGAAGTAGGAGGCATGTGGGACAGTGGCGATAGGCATGTATCCGTCCCGTGGGATGAAGCTGTCGTTTCTGAAGATGGCGTCAAGGTTCCCGTTCATCAAGATAATGTAGAAGAGTTCAATATATTCAGAGAGTTCGATGAGGCTTATGTCTACAAACAAGAGCTTGATCGGACAAAGGCAGTGGAGGAGGATGTGGCAGTCGGTCCGAGAACTTGGAAGATCACCGATATTTTGCATGATTACGTGAAGATGAAAGATGGTACGGATTATGGCATTATTACCGATGCTATTTTTGCACGGGATGGCGTTATCCAAGCCATTATCGTCAAACCGGCTAATACCGAAACTGTTCAAGGTCCACGAGCCTATCCATTCTATGGGTACCCGGAGGCTTGGCGGCCTGGTGACACTCATTATATCCTTCCTTTCGCCAAGGAAGACATTGAGAAATTGCCAGTGTTCGAGTATGAAAAATACAAAAGAGCCGGGAATTCTTGACGAACCAAGCAAACGTTTACTTTGACCTAACCGCTCAACGCTACAGCCTTAATTAACTTATGATAAGGCCAAAGTATCCTCTGGCTCTTACGTTAGCGGCTTAGCCCCACTGCGGCACTGTTCCGGCAAAAATGCGCAGGCGCGCGAATCCTTTCCAAGTTACCTAGCTATGCATAAAATTTCAAATAACATTGATTTATTGATTAACTGGATAGCGGACAATCTTATTTAACGTACCTACGTAATCCAGCTAATAAGCGAGGGCACAGACTCATCACTGTTATCGGCCATGCCATTTTGGGGGAAATGTGTTAGATCTTGTAAAGCCAATTGCGGAATGGGGTGTTGCCATTATGGAGGTGATTGGCATCTTCATTATCGCCGGGTTCGCGTGCTATGCGCTACTCTTTGAGCCGCTTTTTTTGCTAAAGCAGGATAAAGTCGAGTCTATATTTCTTCAAGTCCGCCAGCGTCTTGGACGAGGCATTCTGCTCGGCTTGGAGTTCCTCGTCGCGGCAGACATCATTCATACCGTTGCAGTTGAATTGACCTTTGAGACGGTTGGTATATTAGCTATTGTTGTACTAATACGTACCTTTCTCAGCTTTACGTTGGAGGTTGAACTATCTGGGCGCTGGCCCTGGCAGAAAAAGGAATAATTGATTCATTTAAGTGTAAGTTAGACGCCCCCTCGCCAAGAATGCCGACAACGGGCCATCTACGGTTGCTTCGTAGAATGCTTAGGCCGCCCACCGCCATCGCGGGTGTCATAATAGCTATTACTAAACTCCCATGAGAGTTGTCTCAGTTGACAGATAGGTCCTGCACCCACCTTGTTAGATTTTTCTAGTATGGTACACAATGAAGCATTGGCAATCCTTACATATTTTACGCTCGCGACTCTTGGCTCTTTGCTTCTTGATGTGAGTTAACTCGAGATAACCAAGCTATACTCTTCCCGTATCGCCTGGCGATGAAAGCAACTATAAATAGGAAACCAAATGAAATTCGTCAAGTATTCTTTGCTTTTCCTTGCTGCATTCCTCACACTCTTGTTACTGTGGGGTGTATTTGGTGCGCCCTACCAGGTTGATTATCAAGAAGAGCGGGCCACAATACCCAATCTACCGTCAGCATGGAAAAATCAGCAGGTAGCGATGATTGCTGATTTTCAAGTCGGTATGTGGCTCTCCAACAAGGAAGTCATAGAAGAGATTGCTGAACAACTTTCCCAAAGAAAGCCGCAAGCTGTTTTGATCGCAGGGGATTTCATCTATCACCCTATCGGCGATGAATCCAGAGAGGAAATACGCGAAGAGCACGAGGATGAGGAGATAGAGGAAGTGCTTAGCGAGCTACGCCAGGTCATGTCACTATTATCGCCGCTAATAGAGTTAAACATTCCTATCTATGCAGTCTTGGGTAATCATGATTACGCGATGGAAAAACCCCATGCTAACAAGCTCGCGTGGATTGCCGACCAAGTGCAGGCCACCCTGGAAGATGCAGGTATAACTGTGCTGGTCAATGAAAGCGTTGCTTTGGTATCTCCAGGGGAACTCGAAGGCGACCCGCTATATTTGGTAGGCGTTGGATCACATTATGCTAATAATGACGATCCTCGACGCGCTTTGGCCCAGCTCCCTGACGATGCGGCGCGGATTGTGCTCATGCACAACCCTGATAGCTTTGCCTCCTTCCCCGCAGGAACAGCACCGTTAGCCTTGGCAGGCCATACCCACGGTGGACAGATAAGACTCCCATGGGCCTCTGACTGGAGCTGGATGGCCATGTTAGATAACAATGAGGTACATACCGATGGCTGGATCGAGGGCTATGGAAATCGGGATAACACGCTATATGTCAACCGAGGCATTGGGTTTAGCATGATTCCCGTAAGACTTAATGCAGCTCCCGAGGTCACACTTTTCACCCTTAACTAGTGTACTGTTTCTCAAGTTCACGTGATTAATTTTTCTTGTCGGCGTTCTTCGGAACAACGAGGCATGAGTGCTTCCTTTCGCTCTTTGTTTGCTTTATAAGATAGGCCATCATGAGCGTGCGATACTCATTCGAGCAATGGGTTTGTGAAACAACTCGGCACCACTTTGTGCGGCGGCGCACAGAGAACTGCCCGAAATTCTGACATAACTCATAATCAATTAGCGTAAACTTCGAAAAAGAGATGAATTTATATTCATGGAAGAGTTTGAGTTCGCTAACGACAAGTACAAAGTCAATATGAACGCTGGGAGACTGACTCCGTAATTGGCGCACGTTAGCTCCTCTTAGAAACAATCTGTATACACGAAGGAGAACCAAAGATGGACCAACAAAAGCAGATGATGGGAATGGGCTGGGGTCGATTTGCGGCGATGATCGCGACATCGACTTTCATCATGTTTTTCTTGATGTATCAACTCGTCTATTCATTCGACCACGCAATGCTCAGTATAAACCGCGTGATCGCCTCGTTGGTCATGGGGTGCGTCATGACCCTTGTGATGCTGGCCTTCATGTGGTCGATGTACAAAGGGGTGGGGACAAAAATCGCGGTTCTTGTCTTAGCCTTACTGATAGGTGTGTTTTTTCTGTTCGCGAATAGAAGCCAGTTGGTAATTGGGGATGTCTACTTTATGAAGTCTATGATTCCCCACCACTCAATTGCCATAAACAGCTCGCGGAAGGCGAGCATTAGCGATCCACGCGTTCGCCAGCTTGCGGATCAGATCATTGCAGCACAGGTCCGCGAAATAGCCGAAATGAACCTGCTAATAAATGATATTGAACAAAATGGAGAACAAGGAGAGGGGGAACTTCCCCCTCGTTCCACCGAGATAACGCCAGAAATGGAGCGCAAGATCGAACAAGTGGTGCAGTGAACGGAGCGGGCGGCCTCGCCAAACCCACGGTTTTACCGCACTAGTCGAGTAACCACCTGAATTAAAAATGGCTTTCTACTGAATGATATTTCGCGAAACTATGTGTCATATCTATTCTACGTATCATATCTATTTTTCACATCGCACTGCTAACGAGGTTTCACATGACCGATACCACCCTTCACGCCGGACCGTACGATGTGGGCCGGCCCACGTTGACCGCCATTTTTGCCGGAACAATCGTGGCACTGGGTCTGATGGTGTTGTTCACGCTTCTTGGTCTTGCTATCGGCGTCGCAAGTCTGAAGCGATCGGACAGGGTCTTGGATTCGGCGCGGCGATCTACATTGTCGTAACGCAGATCATTTCGCTTGCCGTCGGAGGGTTTGCCGCAGCGCGATTTATGTCGCCGGACGATACGCGGGTCGCGGCGCTGGCCGGCGTAGCGGTCTGGGCTTTGGCCACACTCATAGTGGCTTTCGGGGGGGCAACGCTGGAACATCGGCTATCAGTTCCTCCACCGCTCTTGTCGCTCAGACCGCAAAAACAACGTTCAGTGCTGTCCAGGCGATTGCTCCCGATGACATTTCACTCCCGAACATTTCGGAGATCGCCGGGTATAGCGTGAAGTCAGCCACCTGCTCCCCCGTCAGGTGGCGGCGTTACCTGGTCTGCTTCAACATTAAAAGAAAGGTTCTGTATGAAAATACTTTTGGCGGCCATCAAAACAACGTAGATTCTGAAATCGTTGAATTAATAAAGTAACTATTGGATGCCTTGGGCAAGGGGGCCGATGGCAAGCAACCAGGTAGTCAACGGCAGGTGGGTGGCATGGAAGATGGTGCCGGCATTGAGTGAGGTCTGATGGTGACAGCGATGTCACTGGTAGAGCCCCCGCGACAGCCAGAAGCCGTTGTTCTAGAAGGAAACTCGCAAGTCCCAGCTATCTCTATCTCTATCCTGCGAGGGCGATTATGCTGAGCCGTCTCTACAATCTCTGGACCACCCTGCGGACCGGCTTCTGGTTTGTGCCCACGCTCATGGCTGTCGGCGCGTTCGGGCTGGCTATCATCGCCCTCAACCTCGATGCCGGCCTGTCGGAGGAGAAGGCCCGGCAGTTCTGGCTCCACAGCGGCGGGCCGGAGGACGCCCGCAATTTGCTATCGACCGTCTTTTCCTCAATGGTCACAATGGCGACACTCGTCATATCAATTACCATGGTGGTGTTGACGCTCGCCGCCAGTCAACTCGGACCACGACTGGTCCGCAACTTCATGGGCGATCTCCGCACACAGCTCGTGTTCGGCATCTTCCTTATGACCATTATTTATTGCCTGCTAGTACTTCGCACCCTCAACAGTGAACTCGACATTTCCGCGGTGCCGCACATAGCGGTTACGCTCGGGACCGCGCTCGCCCTCATCAACCTGTTCGCGCTGCTGTTTTTTATCCACATTTTGGCTCGGTCGATCATTTCCGATACAGCGATCCGGCGTGTCGACAGAGATCTCCGCAATGCGATCTCACGCCTACTGCCGACGGTGGTCGACGGCCAACCGCTCGTCGAGCGGCCGACGGCGGATGACGCTCTGCCGGCCGACTTCGAGGAACGTGCGGCCCCTTTGTGGCTGTCCGGCGAAGGCTATGTGCAGGCGATCGAGTATGAGCGGCTCGTGGAAATCGCCTGCCGGCACAAGGCGATCGTCCGCCTGGACTTACGTGCCGGTCATTTCGTCATTCGCGGATCGCACAAGGCCGATATCTATCCCGCGAGTCTGCTCGGGCCGGATTTGGCGACCGAGATCGAAGGCGCGATTCTGGTCGGCGAAGAGCGCACGCCGGTCCAGGATCTCGAGTTCTCAATGCGCCACCTGGTTGAAATCGCCGTGCGCGCGCTTTCGCCGGGCATCAACGATCCCTTCACCGCTAATGCCGTTATTGATCGCTTGGGTGCTGCACTCAGCGAACTGATGCGGCGGAACCTCCAAACTGAGGTGTTTTGCGATGCGGCCAGCGTGGTGCGCGTGGTCGGTCGTGCGTCGAGCTTCCGCGGTTTCGTGGACGTCGCGTTCCACCAGATCCGGCAAGCTGGAGCCAGTCACCCCGCGGTCATCATCCAGATGCTCAGCATCATTGTGCGGCTCGCGATCAATGTCCGGCTGTCCAGCCAACGCGACGCTTTGTTTGATCAAGCCGCCATCATCGCCGAAGCCGGCCGCCGCGGGGCGTCGGAAGCCTCCGACATCGCCGACATCGAGCACAAGTATCAGGCAGCTCAAATGGCGTTAAAGAAAACAACATGCCCCGGGGACAACAGCCTTTCCGGGGCAGACCAATAGCCGGCGACGACTTCTGCGAGGGTGACCAGCCAGGCCGGGGCGCCGCATCGCGGACTGTTCGATTGACCGGGACGACCCCATGACTACCCGCCGGGGATGCGACGTCTACGTCGCGGCCGCGGTGGCGGCTCGCCGGGTATGGTCTATACTCCGGCGGAGAAGGTTGGGTGTCGCGATTTTTTTGCCAGGAAGCGCTTCAGGGGAAGGCGTCCACCATCCCCAGCCAGTGGGGCCGTTTCTCTCGTTGACGTCGCTTCACTAGCATGAGTGCAGTGCCGCACCTTGCTCACGGTCTCCAGGAGAGATGCAATGTACCTGTCTTGCGCGCGAGCGATACTGATCGGCGTCGGCCTCTGCATCCCCGGGGCCACCCTTGCGGAGACGTCGGCGCCTCCTGCATCGACGGTTCAGGAAGTTGAGGCTGGGGAGCTTTTCCCTCTGGTCCCTGGTGAAAGCACGTTCGAGGTGGTGGACGGAGACGGAAAGGGACGGCAGGTCGTGCTGGAACTGAGTTCCGCAGAAGGTGAAGGTGAAGGCCGCTGGGAAGTTCGATTTGGCGACTACAACATCCTCCATCTTTCCAAGCTCCGGGATGGCAGCGTGTTGCTCACCGGTCTGGACGTACTGACGCAAGGCCAGACCGTGCGGTACGAGCCGCCCGTGGTGCTGCTACCCAACAGGATCGTGCCCGACCGGACATGGAGCGCCTCTGGCAGGGCTACGATCGTGAACAGAGAAACGCAAGAGGTTGTACACACGGGTGAGTACCAGCACCGAGTCATGCCCATCACTCGAGAGCGGTACGCGACTCCGGCGGGTGATTACGAAGGCTTCCTGGTGCCGCTCGAGCAGACCATCGATCTTGAGGCTCAGGCGGTGATCCGGTTGTGGCTCGATCTCGGCTTCTTCCCCGGCAAAGGTCTGGTGAAACGTTCGATGAAGTTCGTCGTCGACAAACCCATGTTCTTCGGCTCGACCACACGGCGCACAGCAGAGCTCGTCCGTTAGGGCCAGGTTTTGGGACAGATCGAGGAGGGATGACCAGCCTTTGATGACCGGCTGCCGGGGAGCCTTCCGAAGTGCCGGGACGATGGGCTCAGATTCTGTTGCTCTCCCTTCAGCAGGCGGCAGGCTGGCGGTCACGCGATTCGGTACCTGACCGGCTCTCCTCCGTCTCCACCTGCCCCCGCCGCTGCATCCAGCGCATCGCGAGCCAGAAAAGGGCCGCCCCGGCTGTCCAGCCGGCAAGGACATCTGTTGGCCAATGGACCCCGAGGTAGACACGGCTCGTACCCACCACCAGCAGCGTGAGCAATATCGCCAGCACTAGGATGTACGCCTTAAGCCCCAGCTCGGGCCGAGCGGGTCGGTGTGATCGGCAGGGTTGAGGAGGGAGAGCAGTGAAAGGCTTCGGCGTCCCACATGCTTGGCCTTTTCGAAGTGGTTCATAGCAACTCCATTGCCGTGAAAAGCCACATACCCACCCGATGTTCTACGACGGTCAGCTCGCTTCCGGGACCGGCCGGCAAGTCGATACACCCAACCTTGTGAGGCCAGGCTCACAGCGTTCAGGATGGGCGTTCGGTGCCGTTCGGTCGAGCCGCGACGACTCCCTTCAACCCGGAATCATAGGCGATCCGCGCCGATTGGAAACGCTGAATTAAAGGCACGAGAAGAAATGTTTGTTGATCAATGACGACCGCGTCGAAATGAGCAAGGCTCAGTGTCAGGCTACCATGACCCCTGTGCCCGGGTCTGGCCGCCCGAGTCAGGCGACCCGACCGCCCCTTCATGGAGCCAACGCATGACGCTTGATGTAATCCCCGACGCGCCGCTGCCGGACGTTCTCGCGGGCCCATTGCTCAGACGTATCACGCCGCAACGTCTGGTAATCTGGCTGGTGGGGTCGCGCCGCCTCGACATGACGCTGATGCTGCGCCCTGCCGGGTACCCGCCCCGCCGGCTGACGCTCAATGCCGATCGCGTCAGGCGCTTGCCAGTGGGGCGCCACGCCTGGCTGCACCTGATAGACGTGCCCCTGGCCACGCCGCTGCCGACCGGGGCCCTCATCGAGTACGACCTGATGCTCACCGACGCCGACGGCACCTCCGTCGGCATTGCCGTTTGGGCCCCTCACCTGCTGCATGACGGGGCGACGCATCCCGCCTTCGTGATTGCCGAGCGTCACCATCGCCTGCTGCACGGCTCCTGTCGACGCCCCCACTACGACGGACCGGACGGCCTGGTGCGCACCGATTCCTGGTTGGCCGAGCGCCGCGAACAGCCGGATGAATGGCCCGCCTGGTTGTTGATGACCGGTGACCAGGTCTATGCCGATGACGTCGCGGGTCCCATGCTGGTGGCGATCCATTCGCTGATTGGCCGACTGGGTCTTTTCGACGAGGTGCTGGACGGCGCCACGGTCGACACCAGCCAGGCCCTGCATACCTCGGACCCTCGCTATTATCGGCGCTACGTCCTGCTGCCCGACATCGAGTCGAGCAACGACTTGCGCGATCGCTTCTTCGGCGGGGCACGCAAGCCCGTGTTCACCTCGGCCAATGCCAACAATCACCTGATGAGCTTCGCCGAGATCATCGCCATGTATCTGCTGGTGTGGTCGCCGGTTCCCTGGTGGCTGATCGAAGTGTCCGTACCGGTACTTGACGACGACAAACGCGAGCGATTCGACAGCGAAAAGGGCATCATCGAGGCGTTCGTCGCCGGGCTACCGGCCGCCTCGCGCGCCATGGCCCACCTGCCCTCGCTGATGATCTTCGATGACCATGACGTCACCGACGACTGGAACCTCACCGCCGATTGGGAACAAACCGCCTATGGCCACCCCTTCTCGCGGCGCATTATCGGCAATGCCCTGCTCGGCTATCTACTCTGCCAGGGCTGGGGCAACGACCCGGAGCGCCTCTCCCCGCTCGTGGACGAGGCTGCTCGGCTACTGGAAGTGGCAGCGGAAGCGCAGGGCTGGCTGCCCAGTGGGCCACTCGATGCGCTGATCCAGCGGCTGTTGCGCTTCGAGGGCTGGGAATATCAGGTGCCGGGCTCTCCGCCGTTGATCGTGCTGGACACGCGGACACGCCGTTGGCGCAGCGAACGCAGCCCTAGGAGACCTTCCGGACTGATGGACTGGGAAGCGCTGTCGGAATTGCAGCAACATATCATCGATGCTCCCTCGGTCGTGATCGTTTCACCGGCGCCGATGTTCGGCGTAAAACTGATCGAGGTAGTCCAGAAGCTCTTCACGCTTGCCGGCAAGCCGCTGCTGGTCGATGCCGAGAACTGGATGGCCCACCGCGGGGCAGCCAAGGTGATGCTCAACATCTTCCGCCACTCACGCACGCCGGGGCATTACGTGATTCTCTCCGGCGACGTTCACTACTCCTTCGTCTACGACATCCGCATCCGGCAGCACCGCAAAGGCCCCCAGCTGTGGCAGATCACCTCCAGTGGCATCAAGAACGCCTTTCCCGACACGCTACTGGACGGGTTCG
Organism: Halomonas jincaotanensis; assembly: GCF_018448785.1. GTDB lineage: Bacteria > Pseudomonadota > Gammaproteobacteria > Pseudomonadales > Halomonadaceae > Halomonas > Halomonas jincaotanensis. The sequence continues at coordinate 11,715 of NZ_JAHCLU010000031.1, forward strand.
ACCGGGCCAACCGCTGGCTATATTCGCCTCGTTCTCCGCTCAACTGGTTCACCAAACGCCGTCGCATGGAGACCAGCCCGCGCGACCCGGATCGCGCCAAGGCCGGCGAGCGGCTATGGAACGGCGCCGGCATCGGCCTGGTGGATCTCGACGAGCAAGGATGCCCGAGTGACATTCGCCAGCTCGATGCCCGGGGCTTTGATGTGGTGTTTCCCCCGCCCCACGTCCGCAAAAGCCTATAGACGCTACGGCGGCTTGCGGGTCCTGAAACGCAAAACGCCTGCTGGTCTTGCCAGGCAGGCGTATCGCGCTTTCGATATCAGTCAGTGACTAATCCGATATCACCGGATGAACATCAGGTCTGGCCAGCATGTCGACCTTCGCGGATCTCTTCGACCAGCTTGTGACAGAAGGCATCGAGATCCTGAGGCTTGCGGCTGGTAACCAGGCCGTTATCGACCACCACCTTCTCATCGACCCAACGTGCCCCGGCGTTCTCGAGATCCTTCGTCACCGACGGGTACGAGGTCAGCGTACGCCCCTTTACCACCTCGGCATTGATCAGGATCCAGGGAGCATGGCAGATCGCCCCAACGGGCTTGCCGGCCTCAAAGAAATCGCGCACGAAACTCAGGGCCTGTTCATCCTGGCGCAGGGTATCGGGGTTGAAGAGCCCGCCCGGCAAGACCAGGGCGTGATAATCCTTGTGCGAGGCCTGATCGAGGGACTTATCGGCCTCGTAGGTCTCTCCCCAGTCGGATTCCGCCCAGGCACGGATGCCTTGGCCATCGGGAGAGATGATCTCTACCACGATACCTTGGTGTTCGAGTTTACCCTTGGGCACCGCCAGCTCCGATTCCTCGAAGCCATGGGTGGCAAGAATAGCGACGCGCTTACCGTCGACGGGTTGGCTCATGGCTACCTCCTTGCGGCTCATTGCCTGATGTCGTGGTGCAAGACCACATTTCTTACACAACCTAGGAAATTAGGCTGGCCAATCACTTTCTCAAGGGCTCGCCTTGTAACGGAATGCAACAAACGCCCTTCAAGACGCGGAACGTGCCTGGCGGCGCCGCCATAGCGCCATCGCAGCGGCCAGCAGTAACCAGGCGTACAACGCCGCGACCGTATCATCGAGTACGATGCCGACTCCGCCGGCAACCCCTTCCAGCTGGGCGGCCGGGGGTGGTTTGGCGGCATCCAGTACTCGGTAGGCGACGAAGGCGCCCGCCATCACCAATGGCTGGCGCGCCGCTGTCTGGCCAAGCACGGCGACGGGAAAGGCCAGGTACTCATCGGCGACGATGCGCCCGTCGTCCTTGCCCCCGAGGGTAGTGGACGCCAGGTGACAGATCGGAATGGCGACCAGCAGTAGCATGGCGGCGACAGACACCTGAACGCGCACTGAACGACCCAGCAGCCACCAAGCCAGCGGCAGGCCCGGCAGCGAACCCGCCGTTCCAGAGGCGAGCGGCGAGAGCCCCAGCCCGAAGCCAGTGGCCCACCACAGGTTGATGGTTTCCAGGCTCAACTGGCGTCCCGCGCCTGACGCTCGAGTTCCTCGGTCAAGGTCGGATCAAGCTTCAAAGCCTTGGCCAACTGGTCCAGCCAGGCGCGCTCCATCGGGTTCTGCTCGTCGATCACCGCCACGCTGACCAGATACATCTCGCGCGCGGCCTGGGGTGAATCGGCCTGACGCGCCAGCGCCTCGGCATTCAGTGGCGCCTTGAACTGCTCTTCGACCCAGGCATGCAACTCAGGGTCGGCGCCCATCGCATCGATCTGATCGGTGAGCAACGCCCGCTCACGTTCGTCGACATGTCCATCGGACCGGGCCGCCATGATCAGCGCCTGTAGCAACTCTAGGCTGCGCTGCTCGCTGGCCTCGCCGTCCAGGCGTTCCACCGGCTCGCCCTGGCCTGAATCGGCCGTGGGATTGGCTTGTGGTGTTGTGTTCTGGGATGGCGCCTGAGAATCGGCCTGGTAATTCTGCCAGGCCTTCCAGGCCAGCGCACCGACACCGGCCACGGCACCATACTTGAGCGCCTTGCCCCCCAGCTTGCGTCCCCGGCTCGAGCCTACCAACATGCCCAGCGCTCCGCCACCAAGCAGGCTCTTCATATCAAAGCCGGAACTGCCAGAACTGCCGGAGGAACCCTCGGCCTTGCCCGGCGATGACTGGCCGCCGCCGAACTGCTTCGACAACCCCTCCAGCATGCCTTGGACATCCACGCCACCGGACCCGGACTTACCGCCGGACTTGCCACCGGCCTGCTGCATCAACTGTTGGAAGATCTTACTGGCATTCATGTCGTCTCTCCTTGTCGCACACGGCCATCGCGCGCCTGTCCATTCCGCGACTTTCCATGCGCACCGTGTCAAAGCCACCCAGCGGGCGCTGCGCCTCGCTGCTCGTTCGTTACATCACCGGCACACCGGTGACCCACACATGCAGATGAAACGCGAATACATAGTAGGCCACCAGCCCGATCACCACCGTCGCCACGGTATTGATCAGCCGTGGTACCGCCATGGCGGGGCGTGGGCGTCGACGCGCCGCGCGAAAATCCAGTACGGCCCACAGCAGGAAGGCACCAAAGAAGATCATGTCACCGAGGCGGCCGTTGACCAGCAGGTGGGAAAGGGCCCAGACCTTGACCGCCAGGATCATCGGATGGGCGAGCTTCGCCTTGAGGTGATTGCCCGGCACGTATGTTGCCACCAGCAGCACGAAGGCGGGAATCATCAGCAGCGCCACGGCGTGACGTAGCCCTGCGGGAGGCGACCACACCCAGATCGGGTCGAGACGCATCTGGCCATAACCCCAGATGGCCAAGGCCAGGCCAAGGATCGAAATCGCCGAATAGACCGCCTTCCAAGGCATCTCGCCCAGGCGTTGGATCTGCTCTTGCCGCCAGTCATCGGCGAAAATGCGCACCGAATGGGCGCCGAGAAACAGCAGCAGGCCGAGGATCATCACGGTCATGGAAAGAGCGTCCTTCTTGGGTTGATTATTGGCAGTATGGCATCGAGTCAGCGCCAGCTTAACCGCTGCCGGAGCTACTCACTAGGTCACTCACTTAGTCCGACTGCGAGGAGCTAACATCATGCTCTGCGGCGTCTTCGGTGCCTTCCTCGACCATCTCCTGGGCCTTCTCCTCCTCCTTTTCAGAGGCCTCAGGCTTCCCATGGTCCTTCATTGCGACGGCGAGGGTTGCGGTGACGGCGAAATGGTCGGAGCCGGGCACCCTCACCCGGTCGAGGTCGATCAGATGGAAGCCGTCAGAGACGAACAGGTGGTCGATTGGGTATCGCCACAGCGGCCGCTCCGCGTGGTAGGTGCTCAGCAGCCGCCGGCCGCGGCGGGGGTCCTTCAGGTCGGTCAGGTCGGCGAACAGCCGGGTGGTGTCGGACCACGCGACGTCGTTGAAGTCCCCGGTGACGATCCAGCGGTTGTCCGAGTCATTCTCCACGTGGCGGGCAACGAGCATCAGCTCGGCATCTCGGACCCGGCTGTCCCGACGTTCGCTCGTCTCGTCGTTGTGGCTGATCCGGTCCCGCAGCCCCGGCGGGACAGGGTGGGTGCCAATGTACCGAACCGGCCCGACTCCCGGCACATCCAGAGTCACGAAGATCGATGGCCGGCGGTCGGAGATCAAGTGTTTGACTTCCTGCTCCAGCAACGGGATTCTCGACCAAAGTAAGATGCCGAGGCCCTCGCCCCGCACCTCCCCGACCCGATGCGCGTAATGTTGATCCAGCGACGCCACCCCCTCGGCCCACGCGCGATTGACCTCGATCAGCAGCAAAACGTCCGGATCCTCACGCCGGACCGTCGCCAACAGCTCGGCGTAGCGGTCGTTGGTGTAGTCGACATTCGCGCTCATCACTTTAAGGGTCGACCGGCCCTCGTCGGGCTGAACCTCGGCGGATGGAACCTCGGTCGACCAGAGCGACGTGAACGGCAGGATATGCGACAACTGCCATCCCCCCGTCGCGAGGAGCACCGCCAGCCACACGGCATGCTCTGTCCGCGGACGTTTCCGCCACGCGTGCACCGCCAGCAGCACCAGTGGCACGACCAGTGCCCATGTCAACTGCAGTCGCGGGAAATCCCAAAGCCGAACCCACCACTGGCCGCTGGGGATCATCGGCAGTACGCTCACCACTGCCATCAGCAGTGTCAGCACTCGGACGGTCCAGAGAAGGGATTTTAAAACCATGACACCTCATGAATTGTGCGGGCAGTGGCGACCGGATCAGCCTCGGTCGTACTTGCTTCGACTGCCGCGCCGAAGCCAACACGCTGTAATTATAAACCATCCCGTCTCCAGCGACAGTCGCGCCGGTAAACGACTCGTGCGACTGAAGCGCGTCGGCATCAAATATTCGGAGGAGATAGCGTACCTTGACAAAGGTGAGTCGATCCCACTGCGTTTTCGACAAGTCATGCCAGACATCGCATGATGGGGATTCCCGACCCGTGACGATGACCTGAGGCGCATGTCCCTAGATACTACCCACGCGAACCGGCGCATGACCCATTTCGATGGCCATGACTCGATCTGGCTGTTCGGTTATGGCTCGCTCATCTGGAAGGCCGACTTTCCCTACCACGAGCGCCGCCCCGCCTATATTTACGGTTGGGACCGGCGCTTCTGGCAGGGCTCGCATGATCATCGCGGCACGCCCGAGGCGCCGGGCCGTGTGGTGACGCTGATCCGCAGGCCCGACGCCATCTGCTACGGCATGGCGTATCGCATCGGTCCCGAGGTTCTCGGCTCGCTGGATGTGCGTGAGAAGAATGGCTACTTGCGTGAAATCGTCACCCTGCACTTTTTACCAACGGCGTCGGAAACGTCGTCTCGCACGGCATCGCCGACCAGGTCGCAAGCCGAGACGCATCACACGTCGACGGCCGAGCGAGACGAGGGTCTGGTGTATCTCGCTGGGCAAGACAACGCGGCCTTCCTGGGGGATGCGCCGCATGGTGTCATCGCCGAACAGATCGCCCGGGCGCACGGCCCCAGCGGCCCCAACCGCGATTACCTGCTGAACCTGGCGGCCTCGCTGGAGGCGATGGGCGTGGAGGACCCGCACATCCGTGAACTGGTGCACCATCTGCCCGCCACCCCACCGTTGGAGACGCCGAGATGACCGTCACCCTCGACGACGTGACCCGCGCCGCCGAACGCATATACGGCAGTGTGGAACACACGCGTTGCCTGCACTCGCGAACGCTGTCGAAGCTGACCGGCTGTGAGCTCTATATCAAGTTCGAGAACCACCAGTTCACCGCTGCCTTCAAGGAGCGCGGCGCCTTGAATCATCTGCTGTCGCTATCCGAGGAGGAGCGGGCCCGGGGGGTGATCGCCATGTCGGCGGGCAACCACGCGCAGGCGGTGGCGTATCACGCCGCCCGGCTGGGTATTCACGCCACTATCGTCATGCCACGGCACACCCCCAGCCTCAAGGTCAGCAATACCCGCAACTTCGGCGCCGAGGTCCATCTGCATGGCAACGGCGTGGACGAGGCCGGCGAGTATGCCCACCGCCTGGCCGACGAGCACAACCGGGTGTTCGTGCACCCTTATGATGACGAGCGCATCATCGCCGGCCAGGGAACCATTGCCCTGGAAATGCTTGAGGACGTGCCCGACCTCGAGATGCTGGTGATTCCCATCGGGGGTGGCGGATTGATCAGTGGCAACGCGGTGGCCGCCAAGGCCATCCGGCCAGACATCGAGATCATCGGCGTGCAGACTCACCGCTTCCCGGCCATGAAGCAGGCGCTGGCGGGGGACACCATCCGTTGTGGCCTGGCCAGCCTGGCCGAGGGCATCGCCGTCAAGCAGCCCGGCGAGCTGACCCTGCCCATCGTGCGAGAGCTGGTCAGCGATATCGCGTTAGTCGACGAGGCCGAGATCGAGCGCGCCATTCTTCTGCTCCTGGAGATCGAGAAGACCGTTGCCGAAGGTGCGGGTGCCGCCGGCCTGGCCGCGCTGCTTACCGATCCCGAACGCTATCGCGGCCGCAAGGTCGGTCTCATTCTCTGCGGCGGCAACATCGACATGCTGGCGCTGTCGTCGGTGATCCAGCGTGGCCTGGTTCGCTCCGGTCGTATCGTGCGTGTCCGGGTTGGCATCTCGGATGTGCCCGGCTCGCTCTCCGAACTCACCCAACTGCTCGCCGAGCAGCATGCCAATGTCATCCAGATCGCCCATCAGCGAACCTTTACCGACCTGTCACTGCGTGCCACCGAAGTGGAAGCGACGCTGGAAACCCTGGGCGGCGATCATACCCGCGACGTCATTGAAGCCCTGCGTGCCGAAGGCTACGATCCAGTACTGCCCACCAATGAGGTGCATCCCGACGAACGCTGGGCGGATGATCCCGAAGGGCATTGATCGTGCCGTTCACTGGACAGCCACATCGACGCTATCTAATCTCTAAAGCTGCCCAAGCAAAGGCTTTTTTGCCCTCCATCAGGATTTTTCGCCTCCATAAGGAGCGTACATAGTGAGTGACCACGACGATTCGACGCCTCACCCTTCTCAGCAGGATCGCATCAACCCGGTTGTCTTCTATGGCTCCGCCATTGCTATTGTCGCCTTCGCCCTGTGGACGATGGCCTTCACTGAGCCTGCCAGCGCCGTCATCAATGCCGTGCTGGGGTGGATTTCAGATACCTTCGGTTGGTTCTATTTTATCGCCGTAGTGGCCTATCTGGTCTTCGTCATCGCCATCAGCCTTTCGCGCTTCGGCAAGCTGCGCCTGGGGCCGGCCCACTCCAGGCCTGACTTCAACGTGGTGACCTGGGCCGCCATGCTGTTTTCCGCGGGCATCGGCATCGACCTGCTGTTCTTCTGCATCGCCGAGCCGGTCACCCAGTTCCTGGCGCCGCCGGAAGGCGATCCGGCCACTGTTGCCGCGGCGCGTCATGCCATGGAGCTGACCTTCCTGCATTGGGGATTGTCCGGCTGGGGGATCTACACCCTGGTGGGCATGTCGCTGGCCTTCTTCAGCTATCGCCATGGCCTCCCGCTCACCATCCGCTCCGCCCTTTATCCCATCTTCGGCAAACGCATTCACGGCGCCATCGGCCACACCGTGGATATCGCCGCAGTGCTCGGCACCCTCTTTGGCATTGCCACCAGCCTGGGTATCGGCATCATCCAGCTCAACTTCGGCCTCAACTACATGTTCGGCGTGCCGGAGAACACCCTCACTCAGGCGTCCCTGGCGATCCTGATCGTGGTCTTTTCCGCCATTTCCGCCGTGACCGGGGTCGACAAGGGCATCCGGCGGCTATCTGAATTCAACATGCTGTTGGCACTCTTGCTGATGCTGTTCGTGCTGTTCACCGGCAAGACGTTATTCCTGCTCAATGCGCTGGTAATGAACGTGGGCGACTACCTTTCCGGATTCATCGGCCTGTCGATGAACACCTACGCCTTCGACCCGCCTACTGACTGGCTAAATGGCTGGACGGTGTTCTTCTGGGCCTGGTGGATCGCCTGGGGGCCCTTCGTGGGTCTGTTCCTGGCGCGCATCTCCCGCGGCCGTACCATCCGCCAGTTCGTCGCCGGCACGCTGCTCCTGCCGCTGGCCTTCATGATGGCGTGGATGTCGATCATGGGTAACAGCGCCATCGACATGGTGATGAACGATACCGGCGTCGTCGACTTCGGCGAGCAGGCCATGAACAACCCCGGCTCGGCCATCTACCTCTTCCTGCAGAACGTGCCCTGGGTCGGCATGACCACGGTGGTCGTGACCATCCTGGCGATCGTGTTCTTCGTCACCTCCGGCGACTCCGGCTCGCTGGTACTCTCCAACCTGACCTCGATTCTCAGTGATCCAAACCATGACGCCCCGGCCTGGATGCGAGTTCTCTGGGCCGCCATCATCGGCGTCCTGACCCTGGCCTTATTGATGGCAGGAGGGCTCGGTGCGCTGCAAAGTACGGTGGTGATCACCGGCCTGCCCTTCGCCTTCGTGTTATTCCTGATGATGCTAGGGCTCTTCAAGGCGCTGAAGGTGGAGGGGCTCAAGGAGGACAGCTATCGCAACAGCATGGCCGGGCATCTCTCGGGGCGCACCGCCCTCGGGGAAGCCTCGGTACGCAATTGGCGACATCGCCTGAGGCGAGCCGTGAGCTTTCCCAACGGGAGTCAGGCCCGCCGCTTTCTTCAAGAAGTGGGCGAACCCGCCATGCAGGAAATCCACGATGTCCTCAGCGACGAGGGGTATCCGGTGGAGATCGTCGTGGGTGACAATCAGGATAGGCACCTGGAGATGAACGTCAGTCTGGGCGGCGAACAGGACTTCACTTATCAGATATGGCCGCGCCAATGCGCGATGCCGGCCTTCTCGATCCGCGATACCCATGCCGGCACCCACTACTATCGCCTGGAGGTTCACATCATCGAGGGCGGACAGGGGTATGACGTCTATGGGTACAGCAAGGAGCAACTGATCGCCGATATCCTCGATCAGTACGAGCGCCATCTCCTTTTCCTCCACACCCAACGGGAGCTACCTGGAGGGAGTGCGGTCATGCCCGACGATCCCGCCACAGCGGGAAGCTAGGACGCACGAGGGCCAAACCGGCAGTCTGCTAAAAGGAGGAATGCAATGAGCGATCCGAACTTCGATCACGCTTTCAATTACGTCATCGTCGGCGCCGGGTCGGCCGGCTCGGTGCTGGCCGATCGCTTGAGTGCCGATGGAAGCCACCAAGTGCTGGTGCTGGAATACGGCGGCAAGGACAACTCCCTCTACATCCAGATGCCCACCGCCTTCTCCATCCCGCTTAACAAGCCGCGCTTCGATTGGGGTCTGCATACCGAGCCGGAACCCGGCCTCCAGGGCCGACGCCTCCACCAGGCCCGCGGCAAGGTGATCGGTGGCTCGTCGTCGATCAATGGCATGGCCTATGTACGCGGCTGCGCCGGGGACTTCGAGGAGTGGGTCGAACACGGCGCCAAGGGCTGGAGCTATGCCGAAGTATTGCCGTATTTCAAGCGCGCCGAGGACTGCCTCTACGGCGACGACGACTATCGCGGTGCCGGCGGGCCGCTGGGTGTGTGCAACGGTAACAACATGCAGAACCCGCTCTATCGCGCCTTCATCGACGCGGGGCGCCAGGCGGGCTATGGCGAAAGCGAGGACTATAACGGCTACCGCCAGGAAGGGTTCTGCCGCATGGACATGACCGTGCGCAACGGGGTGCGCTGCTCCACCGCCAATGCCTACCTTAAACCGGCGCTCAAGCGTGACAACCTACACCTCGAGATGCATGCCCTGACCACCCGCGTGCTGATGGAGGACAAGCGCGCCGTGGGTGTCGAATACCGCCAGAAGGACAAGACCGTCAGGGTTCAGGCCCGCCGTGAGGTCATTATCTCGGCCAGCGCCTTCAACTCTCCCAAGCTGCTCATGCTGTCTGGCATCGGCCCTGCCGCGCACTTGAAGGAACATGGCATCGAGCCGATCCACGACCTCCCCGGTGTGGGCCAGAATCTCCAGGATCATCTGGAGGTCTGGGTCCAGCAGAGTTGTACGCAAAAGATCACCCTCAACGGCTGGCTCAATCCGTTCGGGCAGGCATTGATCGGCGCACGCTGGCTGCTGTTCAAGAGTGGCCTGGGCGCTACCAACCACTTCGAATCCAACGGCTACATACGCAGCCGAGCCGGGCTCAAGTACCCCGACCTTCAATACCACTTCCTGGCCGGCGCCATCGCCTACGACGGTTCCAGCGCCGCCGAGGGACACGGCTTCCAGGTGCACCTGGGCGCCAACAAGCCCAAGAGCCGCGGCTGGGTAAAACTCACCTCAAGCGACCCGGCGTCCGCGCCTGAGCTGGTGTTCAATTACCTGCAGGAGGAAGAGGACAAGCAGGCCTACCGCGATGGACTTCGACTGACCCGGGAAATCTTCGCCCAACCCGCCTTCGACCCCTACCGCGGCGAAGAGCTGTCGCCCGGCAAGGCGGTCCAGAACGACGACGAGATCGACGAGTGGATCGCGCGCACCGCGGAAACCGCCTATCACCCCTGCGGCACCTGCCGGATGGGCGGCGACGCCATGGCCGTGGTCGATACCGAGTGTCGCGTCCACGGCATCGAAAGCCTGCGTGTGATTGACTCCTCGGTCATGCCCACCGTCACCAATGGCAACATCAACGCTCCGACGATCATGATTGCCGAAAAGACCGCCGACCATCTCCTGGGTCGAGAACCACTCCCCCCTGCCGAGTTGCCAGTCTTCACCGCGAAAGAGTGGCAACAGCACCAGCGCGAGAGTACTCCCGAGCGCTGACCGACGTATAGAGCGATGACGAAAATGTACTTTCATCACTCATTTTCGTTCACCCGTAAAAGGGCCGCCGATCATTGATCGGCGGCCCTTGGCGTTACACTCTCAGCGCGCCGGCAAGGCCGGCGCCTGGATCAGGCAGACTTGGCACTCTTGGCGCTGGTATCAGTCGCCTGCTTGGCCTTGCTCTCGGCAGCCTTCTGGGTCTTCTCGACGTTTTCTTCGACAAGCTTCTGGCTCTGCTTGACGTTCTCTTCGGTCAGCTTCTGGCTGTCCTTGGCGAAGTCCTGCTGCAGGGCCACGACCTTATCGGCATCGCCTTTCAGGCGCTCGGTCAGGTCCTTGGCGACTTGCTGCTGGCCTTCCATGTAGCTCTTGAGGCCTTCGGCATCCTTGACTTCCATCAGGCTGCGCAGCTGTGACAGGCCGGTGTCGGTGTAGGCTTGGGCAGCCTCGAGCTGGGCGTTAACCAGCTTCTCGGTGTAATTCACGGAAAGCTCAGCGTAGGCACGAGCCGGCGCGAAGAACATGGATTCAAACTGCTCGGTGATCTGCTTGGTGTCGAAGTTTTGCATGATTGACCCTCCTGAGGGTTCTAAATATCTAGAAGGCCCTGGGTGTCTCCCGATGCCTTCTGCGTCTCTGTTGCAATGCACAATAGCAAAGGAATTGGTGCAGTGCAACATGGAAGTTCGAATTTCCAGAAAAGCGCAGGATCTTCTTGTCTCGGGCCTTTACGTCACGTCAGATTCCGACCACCTGATCCTCACACCAGCTTGAACGGCTCGATATCGCGGAAGATGCCCGTCTTGGTCATGTCCCGTCGCAGCGTAAAGGCCTCCATGGCCGCTACCGGGTCGACCTGATCCAACTGGTCGAAGTGGATCTTGCCCCACTGCTCGCGTGAGACCTTGACGCTGAAGAGATATTGATCCCGCTGCTCGCTGGTGCCGGGGTCGTTGATTTGGCGGTAGCCGGAGACACGCGCCTCCCGCACGGTGGGCAGGCGAGCGAAAATCGCGCCTAGCACCCGGAAGGCAATGCCATGCACATGGTCGCGATAGAGTTTGCGCTGTCGGGTGGCACTCAGTCTTTTCGGTATGAGCTCTAGCCGCTTCGCGGGCATCCTCCACTCTCGGTCAGGCATCTCCTCCTCAGTGGGCAACGCGATGTCCACGGCTATCGTGGTCTCACCAACTCCGAGGTCAAAATCAATCAGCGTCTCATGCGGCCACTCGATCTCTTCCAGCCGCTCGCGCAGAGTTTGCTCCATATCATCAGGATTGCCCCAGACCCCCTGTTCTTCCCGAAGCTGGCGCGCGAACTCAGCGGCGTCATGTTTCGTCTTGCGCCATTCCCACTGGCGGTAGTGCTCGTTGAATGCCGTCTGACGCTGAAGATTTTCCTGCTCGACACGCTGTCTGGCCGGTGGCAAGAGCCGATGCCACCAGGCAAGTGTGGTGTGCTCCGGTAATGAAGGAGGCGACTCCTCGAAGCTCCGGGGCATATAGCCGCTGACCTCGGGATGGGGCGTCTGTTCATGTAGCTTTCCGAGACGCTCAAGATCTTCATTCAGCCGCTGGCAGTGAGCCTCCAGCTGCTCGCGCAGAGCGTCTGACGCATATCGGCGCAGCACACGTGCCTCCGCATCAGTCATCAGGGCACCATTGCCATGGATGTAGCGAACCTGTCCGCTGTTGCGCACCTCAAGTCGCACCGGCACGGAAGCGCCTGCGTCGAGCAAAGCCTCCAGGGCTGACGCAGCGATGCTGCCTGACGATGCTGGCCCGTTGGCGTCTCGCCCACCAGCGTTAGCGGTGTTGAGCTTCTGGCGGTACGCCAGACCCGTTCCGGGAATACTGGCGGAACCGAGCATACCGCCGGAACCAACGCCTGAGCTGGCCCCACGCGGCCCCACCGACAGGCCAAGGCCACGCTTGCTCAGGTTGAGTCGCAGCCCTGGCGCCAGGGCGATGCGGCGTTGGAAGCGAAAAGCCATGACTCCTCCCAGAATGATGGTTGACCACGATAACAAAAAAAGAGAGGGGCCCTGCTATCTGAGCAGGCGCTCGCCTTGATAAAAGGCTGCCTGGCGCGCGCCTTCAGCTAAACCCCCTTCACCTCGATGCCGTGCCGAGCGAGCCATGTCTTGCGCTGCTCGTAGTCCGGCATGGTGCGCGCCAGGCGGCGCCAGAAGGCGGGGGTGTGGTGGGGCTCATGCAGGTGCACCAGCTCGTGGACAACCTCGTACTCGGCGATATGACGCGGCAGCAGGATGGTCTTCCAGTGGAAGTAGACCCGGTTGCTCTTGCTACACGAGCCCCAGCGATAGCCGAGGTCCTGCACCCTCACGCCGGTGTCGACACCGGCGGGCTCGACCTGCATGCAACGGGCGTGCTCCTTCACCTTGGTGGTGAGTCAAAAGCCGTTCTGCAGCAGCCTCGGCCTGCTCCGTTGGTAGCAGGTCGCCCATCATCAGCTTTGAAGGTAGCGCTAGGCCTGGATCGCGGCCTTGACCCGCGGCGGACGGATCAGCAGCTGCGTGTCGTCCAGTGCCTTGTCCTCGGGGGGGAGCGCCATGGCCTCCTCCAGCAGTTCGGCTTTGGCCTGCGCGAGAGCCTCTTAATAGCGCAGAGCAGCGCGGCGGCTGTAGGCCACCAGCTGCGCCTTGTAGCCGTTGGGCAGGATATGTCAACGCCAATGAAGGTTGTCCGCTTTGGGGGTGCGGCGTTTTTCTGGGACTCTTTCATGCTGCGACCCCCAGGCTTTCTCGGTATTCCAGAGGGCTCAGGGCACCTAGTGAGACTTTGATCCGCTTCTCGTTATACCAGCGAATGTAGGTATCGACTTCCCCCAAGAACTGCTCAAGCTTCGAATCCAGATCACCTGGCCAAGGCCTTCAAGCGAGGCCGAAAGGCGTTGACGAAGTGGTTCAGTTGCTGTGCCAGCCAGTCGCGACATTCGTCGTCCGTGGCGAAGTCGGCCAGCCGAGCGTAACTGGCAAAGCTGGGGTTAGAGGGGTTCATCTGAGTACGTTCAACGTTGCCGCCGGGAAGCTCGGCCAGAATCTTCTGTCGCTCCTCGTTGAGCCTGTCGAGGATATGGGGGGGGGGGGCAGCTCCAACTGCTTGCCGGTCAGGAACACGCCGCAGTTGCCCTTCCCCTTGGATCGAAAGGCCGTGATCCAGATGCCGGAGTAGGGCAGCTGTACCTTGACGTGATTGTGAGGCCGATACGATGGTGACTCCTGCTCCGGGTCATCGAAGCTAATGCGGGTGAGCGGTTCCCACCAGGCACGATCTTCCATCATCGTGAGTGGCGTGACCTCGCTATCGGCATCATCCATGAATTCTTGGAGGATGCCGCCGCTGCCTTCCTTCACGTGTACTAAGGTTCGTTCGATGGTCTCGGTCCTGGCGACGACACGGGGTTGGACCACCAGACCCTGTTCACCGAACTGGTAGAGCGCGACCTCCACCAGCCCGAAGCTGAAGCCCAGGGAAGCATTGCGGGTAATCAACTCGGCCATGCCGGTGATGCCCTCGCGGATGCCGTCTCCGGCAATCAATAATAAGGAAGCGCCCCTTGCGCATGATTTTAAGGTAGTTCGTGATGCGCCACCGGGCGGCTCGCGGCACCGGGGCCTTCTGGCTCCAGCGCAGCTTCTCCTCGATGACCCAAGCATCAGCGGTGGCCCCACGATCGGCCACCAGTTCCTGGAGTGCCGCCAGTTGCGTGGCCGCCCATGTTGTCGTTATCTACGCGCTTTAGAACCGACCACCGCAACGGTTTGGGGTGCCCCTTTTCTCGGCGCTCCTTCTTCCGAAACTCGGCTAGCGCCTTGGTGAAGGTCTGAACGATGTAGAACCAATCGACCGCCACCTCGGCGTTGGGCAGGTTCTCGGCAACACCTCTCAGGAAGGCCTAAGACATGTCGCAGACCACCTCGACGACGTTGTCCGGATCGCCTGTGGCCCGTAGTGCGATGATGTTGAATTCATTGGCCAAAAGCAGTGCGCCGGGTAGTGACTATCGCAACGAAGTGCAGGAAATCACCACTAGTGTCACCGTGACCGGGGAAGTCGACCCCCGCTACCCCCCCCCTCAAGAGGCGCCTGGTGCGTTTCTTTTGTTGGCTACCCCTTACCATGCGAGCGCTGTTCTTCTCGCTGGCGACCTCCCTTAAGCCCGCGCCCTCACCTGCCTGATGTGTGGGGGATACTCCGCCCGGTTTTGTCGGAAAGGTCCTTGCCCATCTGGGCATCCAGGCTATGCTGTTTGATAGACTACTTTCTTAGGGAGTTACCATATTATGACACCCCTTGGTATGCCTTTTTTGTCTGATGCACCTCATCTTCCGCTTAGCGTGACGGATCGGCTCAGCGGGGACGACAAACGAGGTGGCTGGCACGAGATTCACCGGTCGCAAGGCTTGGTCCTGATGCCATACGGTCTAGTACCGCCAGGCGGACATTTCTATCTGGCGCGAGGCTTGGCCGCCTACCAGCGCCTCGATGAGTACCAGGCGCTGCACCTGAGCAGCCAGACCCGCGTCATGGTGTCGTTTTCCGCTGAGGAACCTGTTTGGGTCGACCAAGCGGCTCTACACGCCTTCATGGGGAAGACACGCGCTTAATGTGTTCAACGGTCCCCTGACATAGACGGCTCCCTCGGCGGTGATCAAGGCGCCTGGAAGATCACCTGCCCGGTCTCGGCGAGGCGCCCTAGTGGCAAGGTGGCAATAAAGTTGACGAAGTACCAAAATCGCCCTCGATTTGATGGTAACCATCACCCAGCACCGTCATCTCTTCGGCGTTGTTAAGTACCTATGTGTCCGGTTACGGGGCAATAGGCGAGTCTGGATTCTTCTTGGGGTGTCATGACGCCCTTCTGTCTGAAAGCAGGGAGACGCCCACCTTGGCACTATGGACCCCGTTACGGACACCAAGCCAGAGGAATTAAGACAGAGGTATTGGCTAAGGTGTTGAAATCATTGGTGGGCCCAGCTGGACTCGAACCAGCGACCAAGGGATTATGAGTGCAATTTTGTAAAGTTGAGGGCCGCGCCTGCCATGCGGTTTCTAATTGAAAACAGCCATTTAGCTTCATCCATTCTTTACAGCAGCTACATGGGTTACATGCAATCAGCAACCAATCCGCAACCAGGTACGCCACGTAACGATCTTTGGGGGTCAGGTCGCTCATGGGCTGAGAAATGGACCCGTAAAACTGGACAGCACCGTAAGTGGAGCTTCCCTGGTTGTCAGGCGACCAACTGGCGGTTCGC
>NZ_JAHCLU010000032.1 GCF_018448785.1 Halomonas jincaotanensis
CTGACGGTGGCGGCGAAAACACCGCCGATGCCTTACCGGCTCCTGAAGCTGGCTGAGCCATATACGTAATCAGGTAATCTTATAAAGAGTGTTGTCATCGAGAGGACTCGACGGAAGATCCTTTCAACGAGCTTCGCCCTGGTAATTATCGACCTGACTCTTGAGTTTCTGCCCGGGCCGGAAGGTCACCACGCGTCGCGCCGAGATGGGGATCTCCTCGCCAGTCTTGGGATTGCGACCCGGCCTCTCGCGCTTGTCACGGAGATCGAAGTTACCGAACCCCGATAGCTTGACCTGCTCATTCTCGCGTAAGCAGGCGCGAATCTCCTCGAAGAAGGCCTCCACCATGGACTTAGCCTCACGCTTGGAAAAGCCAAGTTCGGCGTGCAGATGTTCGGCCAGTTCCGCCTTGGTCAACGCACCCATGTTCACTTCCTCATGGTGGGGTCTGCCTCTCTGGCTGATACCATCGGAGTTCTCAAAATGATACGACTCGACGTTATCCACGCAACTCGGCACCCAGGTGCTGTCGAGACTCGGTGACGATGGCATCAACCAACTGATTGATTTCTTCATCATTCAGCGTGCGCGAAGGATGCTGCCAGGTCAAGCCCAAGGCAACGCTCTTGCGCCCCTCGGGCACCCCTTGGCCTTGATATACATCGAACAGACGAGACTCCGACAACCATTCGCCCGCCTGGCGCCTAATGGTATCGAGCAGCACCTGCACAGGGAGATCCGCATTGACAAGAAAAGCCAGATCACGACGTACTTCGGGGTGACGCGACAAAGGGGTAAAGGCCGGCACCCGGCCCAGCGTCAAGGCATCGAGCCGGACCTCGAAGAGCAGCGTATCTACCTTTAGCCCCAGAGAGGCCCGAACCGCCGGATGTAGCGTACCGATCCAGCCTGCTTCCTCACCTCGATGGAGTATCCTGGCACATTGACCCGGATGTAGCGCTGGGTGTTCAGCCGGCTCGAAGCGCCAGGCATCGACCTCGCCGAGCGCCAACAGGCTTTCCAGATCGCCTTTGATGTCGAAGAAATCAGCCTGTCGCTTATCGCCGGCCCAACCTTCAGGGTCGCGTGACCCGCAGACCAGTGCTCCTAACATCGGGATCTGATGCAGAGCATCCAGTGGGCCGCGGAATACCAGCCCCGTCTCGAAGAGTCGTACCCGCGACTGCTGGCGATTCAGGTTATGCTGCATGGCCCGCACCAGACCGGGAAAGAGGCTCACGCGCATGACCGATAGGTCGCTGGAGATGGGATTCGCCAATACCGGCGCTATCGCCTCAGGGAACATGGCGCGCTGCAGTTCCGGCGCCACAAAGCTATACGTGATGGCTTCCTGATAGCCACGCGCAACCAACTGCCGACGCAGCCGAGTCAAGGGTGTCCGGGCTTCGTGATCGGCACGCAAGGCCAGGCGAGCTTCAGGACGGCGAACCGGTAAGCGATTATAGCCATGGATGCGTGCCACTTCCTCGATCAAGTCTTCCTCGATGGCGATATCGAAACGCCAGCTGGGGACTCGAACCGACCACTCCCCTGAATGCCTGTCCAGCGTCATGCCCAGGCGCTCAAGTATCTCGGTGACCTCGTCCTCAGGCAAGGACTTGCCCAAGGCTTGCGCAAGGCGCTTCTCACGCAGTGTCGCCGTGCGCGCCGAGGGCAAGTGATCGGCATCTTCGACGACCACCAGAGGCCCGGGCTCACCGCCGGTGATCATAAGCAAGAGCGCCGTGGCTCGCTCGATGGCATCGCAGGGGAGTTCGGCGTCGACACCACGCTCAAAGCGATGCGAGGCGTCAGTGTGCAGACCGTACCGACGCGCCTGGCCGGCAACGGCCAATGGTGAAAAGAACGCAGCCTCGAGAAAGATATCGCGCGTCTGGGCATTCACTCCCGAGTGATCCCCCCCCATCACGCCAGCGATCGCCAAGGGACCCCGCTCGTCGGCAATGACCAGCGTGTCAGCGTCGAGGGCGATATCCTGACCGTCGAGCAACACCAGTTGCTCGCCCTCGCGAGCAAGCCGAACGATTACCGCACCGTGCAGGTTGGCAAGGTCGAAAGCATGCAAGGGTTGGCCGATTTCGAGCATCACGTAGTTAGTGACATCGACCACCGGATCGATGCTACGAACCCCGCTTCGCCGTAGCCTTTCCACCATCCAGAGCGGTGTTTCGGCGGTGATATCGACACCCTTGATCAATCGGCCGACATAGCGCGGGCACCGCTCGCCATCCTCGACCTTGACAGGAAAACCGTGATCATGGGTGCTGGGCACCGGGGGGATATCAGGCCCTGCGACCGGCAGCCGGTTGAGAACACCGACCTCGCGGGCCATGCCCTTGAGGCTCAAGCAGTCGCCTCGGTTAGGGGTAAGATCCACTTCAATGGTGTGGTCATCGAGGCCCATGAAGTCTCGGAAGCTCTCGCCCACCGAGGCGCTGGCCGGAAGCTCGAGGATGCCTAAAGAGGTTTCCTCCTCAAGTCCCAGTTCAGACGCCGAGCAAATCATCCCGCGTGATTCGACACCTCGCAGCTCGGCCTGCTTGATCGTGAAATCCCCGGGTAGTACTGCACCGACTCGGGCGAAGGGCACTTTCTGGCCCACGGCGACGTTGGGCGCACCGCATACCACCTGGACCAGCTCGCTGCTGCCATCGTCAACCCGGCAGACGTTGAGCTTGTCGGCGTCCGGATGCGGCTCCTTGCCGACCACCTCAGCCACCACCACACCACCGAAGGCGGCTGCCACCGGCGCTATCGCATCGACTTCCAGACCCGCCATGGTGAGCTGATCGGCCAGGGCCTGTGTGGCAAGGGCGGGCGAAATCCAGTCGCGCAGCCATTGTTCGGAAAATTTCATGGCAAATCCTGTGTTCTGCTTGTCCGGTGGGCGATCAGGCGAACTGGCGCAGGAAGCGCAGGTCGTTGTCGAAAAACAACCGCAGGTCATTGACGCCATAGCGCAACATGGCCAGGCGCTCGGCTCCCATACCGAAGGCGAAGCCGGTGTAGCGCTCGGCGTCGATGCCCGAATGGCGAAACACTTCGGGATGCACCATGCCGCAGCCCATAACTTCCAGCCAGCCGCTGTGCGAGCAGACCCGGCAACCGTCGCCGGCACAAATCACGCACTGGATATCGACCTCGGCGGACGGCTCGGTGAACGGGAAGTAGGAGGGACGGAAACGCACCGAGAGATCGCCACGCTCAAAGAAGGCGTGCAGGAAATCCTCGATGGTGCCTTTCAAATCGGCAAAGCTCACGTCTTCGTCGACCAACAGGCCTTCCACCTGATGGAACATCGGGGTGTGGGTAAGATCGGAATCACTTCGATAGACGCGCCCCGGACAGACGATGCGGATTGGCGGTTCACTCTCTTTCATGGTGCGCACCTGGACCGGCGAGGTATGCGTCCGCAGCAGTCGAGTGGCGTCGAAATAAAAGGTGTCGGCCATGCCTCGCGCCGGATGATGTGCCGGGATATTAAGCGCTTCGAAGTTGTGGTAATCGTCCTCAATCTCAGGCCCTACCGCCACGTCGAAGCCGATACGGGTGAAGAGCCTCTCGATGCGCTCGAGTGTCAGCGTGACTGGATGCAGGCCACCGCTGGCCTGTCCCCGCCCCGGCAGGGTTACATCAAGCCGTTCGGCCGCCAGACGAGCTTGCAGGTCTGCCTTTTCAAGGGCACGGCGTCGCTCCTCGATCTCCTGGCTCAGGGCCTGCTTGGCCTCGTTGATACGCTCACCGGCCACCGGGCGTTCCGCGGCCGGCAACTTTCCCAGGCCCTTGAGCAGGGCAGTAATCTCGCCCTTCTTGCCGAGATAGCGGACACGCAACGCGTCCAGCGCCGAGATGCTATCGGCAGCTTGGATGGCCTGACGAGCCTCGGTAACCAGAGTGGGAAGGTGATCCATCCATTTCGCTCCGAATTCGGTGATCTCGCAGAATATGCAGACGTAAGGGATTACATAAAAAAGGGGAAGAGCGGCGGCTCTTCCCCTGCGACGTCAGCAACCCATCGGGCAATACCGATTCAAGGTTGCGGTCGATGCCACTTACTGGGCAGCCTTGGCCTTCTCGACAATAGCCGCAAAAGCCGCCTTCTCGTTTACGGCCAGGTCGGCCAACACCTTACGGTCGATTTCGATGCCGGCCTTCTTCAGGCCACCGACGAAACGGCTGTAAGAGATGCCGTGCTGACGCGCACCGGCATTGATACGCTGGATCCAGAGGGCGCGGAACTGGCGCTTACGCTGACGACGGTCGCGATAGGCATATTGACCGGCCTTGATAACCGCCTGCTTGGCGACACGAAAGACGCGCGAACGGGCACCATAGTACCCCTTGGCCTGCTTGAGAATCTTCTTGTGACGGCGGCGAGCAACGACGCCACGCTTGACACGAGTCATAGCAATCTCCTGACGTTAATGAAACCTACCAAGGTTCAGAGGTTGGGCAGCATGCGCTGAACGAGCTGCTTGTCGGCGTCGTGGATCTGTTTCATCCCACGCAGCTGACGCTTACGCTTGGTGGATTTCTTGGTCAGAATGTGGCTGCGAAATGACTGCTTGTGCTTGAAGCCATTGGCCGTCTTCTTGAAGCGCTTGGCAGCGCCACTATTGCTCTTGATTTTCGGCATGAGGGTTAACTCCGCTCGAGGTTTTTTAGAAAATTCGGGGCCGACAAAAGTCTAGGTAGCCTTCTGTCCGTTGGACGGGCCGTCGAATCACTTCTTCTTCGGGGCAATGATCATGATCATCTGACGACCTTCCATTTTCGGGAAGGACTCCACGGTACCAATCTCCTCGAGATCGGCAGCGATTCGCTCCATCAGCTTACGACCGATGTCCTGGTGGGCCATTTCACGCCCACGGAAACGCAATGTCACTTTGCCCTTGTCGCCACCTTCGAGGAACCGTGTCAGGTTCTTCATCTTGACCTGATAGTCACCCTCGTCGGTGCCAGGCCGGAATTTCACTTCCTTTACCTGGATCTGCTTGGTCTTCTTCTTCTGAGCCGCTTTCTGCTTCTTCTGCTCGAAGACGAACTTGCCGTAATCCATGATCTTGCAGACGATCGGATCGGCATTGGAAATCTGGACGAGGTCCATACCGGCCGTCTCGGCACGCTCCAGCGCTTCAGTGGTGGGCACAATGCCCATCTGTTCGCCGTCGCTGTCAATCAGGCGAACCTGATCTTCGGTAATCCGCTCATTCATTGGTGGGCGCTTATCCTGAACACGCCCTCTTGGATTGCTTCTCTTGATGGTTCCGTCTCCACTATAGCCTGGGAAGATGTCGCTATCGCCGTTCGGCCTGAATCAAGTCGGCGAAGGCATCGACTGCCATGGTACCAAGATTCTCTCCGCTGCGCGTGCGCACGGCTACCGAATCGGACTCGACTTCTCTATCTCCCACCACCAGCAGGTAGGGGACCTTCTGCAACGTATGTTCGCGGATTTTAAAGCCGATCTTCTCGTTCCTCAAGTCCGCCTTGACGCGAAGACCGCTTTTCTGCAATCGCCGCTCCAGTTTCGCGGCATAATCGCGCTGGGAATCGGTGATCGTCAACACTGCTACCTGCTGGGGTGCCAGCCACAACGGCATGGCGCCAGCATAATGCTCGATCAGAATGCCCAGGAAGCGCTCAAAAGACCCCAGGATAGCGCGATGCAGCATTACTGGCGTCTTGCGCGCACCGTCCTCATCAACGAACTGGGCACCAAGACGTCCCGGCAGATTAAAATCGAGCTGCAGGGTACCACATTGCCAGACGCGATTGAGACAGTCCCGCAAGGCAAACTCGATCTTGGGGCCATAGAACGCCCCCTCTCCCGGCTGCAGCTCCCACTCTAGCCCCGTGGCGTTGAGCGCGGCCTCGAGGCCGGACTCGGCGCTATCCCACAGACCCGGCTCACCCATGAAGCCCTCTGGGCGGGTCGAGAGCTTGAGTTCCACATCCTCAAAGCCAAGTTCCTGGTAGACCCTTAGCGTCAAGGCAATGAAAGACTCTGCCTCGGACTGGATCTGCTCTTCGGTGCAAAAGATATGGGCATCATCCTGGGTAAAACCTCGAACTCGCATCAACCCATGCAGGGAACCAGATGGCTCGTTGCGGTGGCAGCTACCAAATTCGGCCAGACGCAACGGCAGGTCGCGGTAACTCTTGAGCCCTTGATTGAATACCTGTACATGGCAGGGGCAGTTCATGGGTTTGATGGCGTATTCGCGCTTTTCGGACTCAGTAGTGAACATCAGGTCACTGTAGTGCCCCCAGTGGCCGGACTTCTTCCATAGCGACAGATCAACTACTTGTGGGGTCTTGATTTCCTGGTAGCCATTCTCGATCTGCACACGGCGCATGTACTGCTCAAGCGCCTGATAGATCGTCCAGCCATTGGGATGCCAGAACACCATCCCTGGGGCCTCTTCCTGCAGATGAAACAGGTCCATCTTCTTGGCCAACTTGCGATGGTCCCGTTTCTCGGCTTCCTCGAGACGCTTAAGGTACGCATTGAGCTGCTTCTTGTCCCCCCAGGCAGTACCGTAGATACGCGTGAGCATCGGTCGCTCGGCGTCACCTCGCCAGTAGGCTCCTGCCAGCTTAGTCAGCTTGAATATCTTGAGGTGGCGTGTATTCGGCACGTGGGGTCCACGGCACATGTCCGTATATTCCTCATGATGGTAGAGACGGATGGTCTCCCCCTCGGGAATTTCACGCACGATTTCCTGCTTGTAGGGTTCGTCTCGTTCGAGAAACGTCTGCAGGGCCTGGTCGCGGCCTACATATTCGCGTACCACGCTGTAGTCATGATCGATCAGCGCTTTCATCCGCGTCTCAATGACGTCGAGATCTTCCGGCGTCACTGAATGGCCAAAGTCAATGTCGTAATAAAAGCCCTCGTCGATCACCGGACCAATGGCCATCTTGGCCTCAGGGTAAAGCTGCTTGACGGCATGGCCGACCAAGTGGGCGCAAGAGTGACGAATGATCGCCAGCCCTTCTGGATCACGGGCGGTAATGATTGCCACCTTGGCGTCGTGGTCCACCCTATCGACGGCATCCACCAGCACGCCATCGATTTTTCCAGCAACACAGGCCTTGGCAAGACCATGACCAATGCTTTCCGCCACTTGCATGACGGTTGGAGGCTCGTCGAAAATTTTCTGGCTGCCGTCCGGCAGGGTCACGATAGGCATGAAAAAGTCCTTGAGCACAGTGGTGGCCCATACGAGAGACCACGTGTCGCGATGAACGAAGAAAACGCCGCGGACGCAAAAACCCACACCTCGCAAGGGCAGGTGAACTGTTTTGGCATCGTTAGCAGTAGGAGGATATTTTACAGTAAAGCGACATGACACGCTACGCGGAACGCGGCTGCCTTCGCTATAACCAAGGTGGCATTACCTCAGTTACTACAATTGTCAATTGCAATTAAAACAAATCAGGGGCGCCCGAAGGCGCCCCTGACAACCGGGAAATGGCCCGGCGATATCGCAAGAAATCTGACCAATTACTGGCTGTTGATTTCTACACGACGGTTCTGCGAACGACCAGCATCCGTATCGTTGGTGGCGACCGGACGATCTTCACCATAACCGATGGTACGCATGCGGTTACCGTCAATACCCCGAGACTGCAGGTAGGTAGCCACGGACTCGGCACGACGCTGCGATAGATCACGGTTGTATTCAGCGGTGCCAATGGAATCGGTATGACCCGCAATCACTACACGTACTTCGGGGCTTTGGCGAAGTGCGCGCGCGACTTGGTTCAACTCACTCTCGGCAGCGGTACGCAGCTCAGCCGAGTCGAACGGGAAGGTCACGTCACTTTCGAGAACCACCGGCTCAAACTCGGGTTCCGGCTCGGGCTCCGGCATCGGCTCGGGCTCCGGCTGCGGCTCAGGCGTACGGTCCGCGCACATCAAGGCACCGATAGCTGCACCGGATGCACCGCCAACAGCAACACCGGACTCTTCGTCAGACTCGCTGCTGGTAGCATAACCAATACTTCCACCGATTAAGCCACCCGCGAGACCACAGACGACTGGCTGCTGATACCACGCGCGATCGGATGCACCGGAAGCAGATTGGGACGCCGAGCTGGCACAGCCAGAGAGACCCACCACCAAGGCGGAACCGAGCAACAAACCAGTTGTTGATTTCTTCATGTAAAACTCCCTTAACCCAGTGATGACAAGACAAGCCACTAGCTTATCGATAATGTCATACGGAGTGTCTTATTGGTCGACTGTAATCAGTCACCTAATAAACCTTGATTCCTTACCGGCCATGTCAAGAAGCGTAACTTGAATGGCCTAACCATGCGCCGCACCGCAAACGGGCACTGCCCGAAAATCAGTCATCTACGGCTGTGAACAGCATGGGTCAGATTGGCCCAACATGCAATCGAGATTTATAGCCTGAAACGATCAATATCGGCTTTCGGGCCAACGACGATGCAATTCTAGCACAGCAATGGCTGCAGCGAGTACCGGCTCGCGCATTTCATCTTCAACAGCAATCCGTTGACGATCTTCCTTGAGGCGCTCCTGGGCATTCAAGGCCTCACGTGCAGAATGAGTATGCAGGTGCCGCGTTCGCTCATGGACCTCTCCAAAAGCCCTGAAGACTGGCCGCTCCATGAGTTCGGGATCGAGAATCTCCAGCAACACCTTGCACCGCCAAGAACCTTCAGTGACATCAACTTGTCCCTGTGCTAGCGCCGAAGCCACTATCTCGAGATTATCCAGGCAATTCTGGCGAGCGCGCTGATCTTCCTCCTGGCGAAACTCTCTACGCCGCCGCACCTCCCGCCGTAAGGTATAAGCGTAGACCGATAGCCCGATGACAAGCATTAGGGCCAAGCCAAGAAGCGCAAGACTGAGGTTCGTTGACATGGGCGTCTCCGTGAAAACCTTGAGTTATACAAACACTATACATCATGGAGCTTCACGTCCTCAAAGCCTGCTGGGTAAATCGCAGGCAGGACGCCAGGGTGCCTGTCAATATCGGTTGTTAACCAGTGTGTAAAGGAAGAACGATCAAGCGACCCAGAGAATCGCATAGTGGTCAAGAAGCAATACGCCAAAGACGCCAAGAATATAGCGAATAGAGAACCAGAACGCGGCCAAAGGAGCCTCCAGGTCTCGCCCACGCCAGACTTTCCAGTTCCAGAACATAAAACGCAGGTTCAGGGCCATCACGCCCACTAGATAAATGGCACCGCTCATGCCAATGACAAAGGGCATCAGCGTCACTGCCACAGTTAACCAGCCATAGAGCCAAACCTGAAGACGCGTGAAAGCATCTCCATGAGTTACCGGCAACATGGGGACACCAGCACGGGCATATTCATCGCGCTTGTGAATTGCCAAGGCCCAGAAATGCGGTGGTGTCCAGGCGAAGACGATCAACAGCAGCAATAAGGGTTCCGGACCAAGCTGACCGGTTACCGCCGTCCAGCCCAACAACGGAGGGGCTGCTCCGGCGACGCCGCCAATGACGATATTCTGTGGCGTGGCCCGTTTCAAAAAAGCTGTGTAAATGAGGGCATAGCCAATCAGCGAGCCTAGCGTCAGCCAGGCAGTCAGAACGTTGACCTGCCATGTCAGGACTGCAATACCGGCGACCGAAAGCAATGTTGCCCATCCCAAAGCGACAGACGTCGGCATCCGCTGAGAGGCAAGCGGACGACGTGATGTCCTGAGCATCAAAGCATCCAGACGTCGGTCCACCACATGATTGAAGGCTGCGGCCCCCCCAGCGGCCAGACCGATACCCAGCAGACCGAAAACGACAATTGACAGCGATGGCAATGATGGGGTGGCAAGGGCCATACCCACCAACGCACAGGCCAGCATGACCACGACCACTCGTGGCTTGCATAAAGTCAGCAGGTCACGCCAATTCCATTGAACGTCTTCAATCGACTCGGCGCGCTCGACCATCGCGTTAGGCATGCACCCACTCCTTCTCGGCCTGTAAATGTCTGTTCGGTTCTCTTACCGGCTGCCGCCAATGCCATACCGCTAGCGTCATCAGAATGACCAATAACACCGCTCCCGCGGTATGGGCCAAGGCCAACCACAAGGGCAACCAAAGCAAAACATTGGCGACACCGAGGAAAAACTGCATAGCGTAACCTCCCAGCATGGCACCAAGCCAGGGACGCAAACGAGGTTCCTGCCAGTGACGCCAAGCGAGGATCAATAACGCAAGTCCCAACACGCCTGCACCCACTCGATGTCCAATCTGGATTGCGGTACGAGCTTCGGCGTGCAACTGTCCATGAAGATAGCTCGGCCCGACGGTTTGTGTCAGATGAAAACCTTCGCTCCAATCGGTATCCGGCCACCATTGGCCGTTACAGGCGGGAAAGCCCTGACAGGCAATGCCCGCGTAGTTGCTTGACACCCACCCGCCGAGAGCCAATTGCAAAAACAGCAACAGCACTGCCGCTACCCAAAGAGGGCTTAGTCGGCGAGGCCTCACCATCGGCTGCTCGCCCCTCGCTAATCGGCGCAACCTCAAGTGCAACCACAAGAACAGCAACATCACCGATAATCCACCCAAGAGATGGAGGGTCACCACTTGTGGCCAGAGCTTGAGCGTTACGGTGAAGGCACCAAAGGCGCCCTGAATCAGAATCATGCCCAGAAGGGCGAGGCTAACGCACCACGGATAGCCGGCAACACCGCGCAACCGAGCACCGAGTAACAATAAGGCAATCACCAGCAGCCCCAAGGAAGAGGCCAGATAACGGTGTGTCATCTCGACCCAGGCCTTGAAATTTTCTAGGGGCGCATCGGGGCTATGGATCAGCGCACGCTCGGCATCCGGCACGACCAGTTCACCATAACAACCCGGCCAGTCGGGGCATCCCAGCCCGGCGTCAACCAACCGTGTCCAGGCACCCACCAGCACCACTGTCACGGTAAAAAACACCCCGATCAGACTCAGGGCGGCCAACAAGGCAAGGCGGCGTTGCTGCCATGAACTCGTCATCGCGTTTTCCACCTGCCTTGCTTTCATCGATTGGCCACCTCGGCGTCATCAATACCGGGAGGTTGTGGGTTCATGTCCAGCAACTGTTGCAGATCATCCAGTACGTCGGCGGCTTCTACCCCTGCAGTATAGGAAACCGCGACCATTCCTTGGGGGTCCAATATCCATAGCTTGGAAGGAGAGCGCCATTCCGGCACCTCGGACCATTGAACCAGAGTTTCACCTGGCAAGGCTTCTGCAGCCTGTCCGCCGATGCGCAGGCGGCTGATACGATCTGCCTCACGACCAAGAGCGCGATGGAGTCGCCACCACTGATCAGCCTGAGCATCGCATTGGGTGTCACAATCGAATGCGAGTATCCAGTCGTTGGTTTGAAAAGACGAGGGTAATTCTTCCAGCGGCCAATCGGCGAGCAATGGCACTTGCGGAGAGAGTTCGCCGTGGGCGGTACGCTGCTCGGGAATGCCTACCCGCCAAGTCACCATGACCCAGGCCGTCAACATGGGTAGCGCAAAAACGGTAATCAAGGCCAGAAGTTTCATTTGGGAATGACGTAAAGCACGATCGGGGGTCATCAGCGAGGTTACTCGTCAGGTTTGGGAAGAGGCTGTCGAGAAGCGTCTCGTGTCAGGCGCAAACCGCCTATCAACATGGCTATAAATGCAGCAAGCGTCAGTGACCACCACTGAAAGGCATACCCCAAATGGCGGCTGGGTGGCATCACATTGGGTGTCCACCAAGCATCAAGCATACCCGGGCCTTCCTCGAGATGCAGCCAGCCTGAAAAGTCGAACTCTTGGTCCCAGGCATCCAATGTAATACGTTGCAATCGTAAACCTTCTTGGTTGGGCCCAAACAAGGGAGCCCCTTCGTTTTTGGCCTGCCACTGCCCTCTCAAGGTGACCTTGCCAGCAGGCGTCGCCACTTCCGGCGTACCACGTCCCATGTCAGTCGCCATAAAACCACGCTGCACTAGCCAGTGCTGACCCTGCTCATCAAGCAGCGGCGTTAATACGGCAACGCCGAGGCGTCCCTCGAGCGTGCGGTTATCCAGGAACAACGTATGATTTGCCTGATACTCACCAGAAAGAGTCAGCGTGGCGCCCTCGGGTGGCGTTGACGACGGCTCTTGAATAAGAGGAGCCGCTTCAAGCGCAGTCAGGAAATTGCGCTTGTCCTCGGCTCGCTCCCACTGCCATAGTCCCAGACACAATCCGAGCAACACAATCAATGTCCACAAGGACCACCAGAGCCATATCCGTCGGTGCCGGGCACGTGCCTGCTTCCCATCAGCCCCTGTTACGGAGTTTTTCATGCTGCTAAAGATCCTGATTGCCCTCGTTTTCACCGCCATGGTGGCCAGCCTCGCAGCTGGCGCCGGCTTCCTCATCCGGGACCAAGGGAACTCAAGGCGCCTGTTGATATCCTTGAAGTTTAGGGTCAGCCTGGCATCGACTCTTCTGGCGCTACTCTTCTACGGTTTTTACATCGGAAAGCTTGGCGGCTAGGCCTACCCCCTTCCACAACAATTCTTAGAAAACGTAAACGAACAGGAATAGTCCTATCCACACCACATCGACGAAATGCCAGTACCAGGCGGCCGCTTCGAAGCCAAAATGATCTTCACCGGTGAAGTGGCCCTGTAAGACACGCACCAGCATGACCGCCAGGATAATGGTGCCGATGATGACGTGTAGACCATGGAAGCCCGTCAACATGAAGAAGGTGGCCCCATAGATACCCGCCTCGAGGGTAATCCCGTAGTGCGCATAAGCCTCGTAGTACTCCACCCCCTGGATGGTGATGAAGCAGAGGCCCAGCAGCACGGTGCCGGCCAGCCAGTTGCGAGCCGTTTCGCGAAATCCTTCCTTGAGGGCTTCGTGGGCAACCGTCAGGGTGATGCTGGAACTCACCAGAATCAGTGTATTGACAAGCGGCAAGTGCCAAGGACTGAAGGTATCGGTTGGACCAGCAATTGACGAATCCGGCGGGTTCAACAATGGCCAGCTGGCGGTAAAGTCGGGCCAGAGCAATGAGGCCACGCCCTTGGCTCCCTCGCCATCAAGCCAGGGGAGTGCGAAGGTGCGCACATAGAAAAGCGCCCCAAAGAAAGCGGCAAAGAACATCACCTCCGAAAAGATGAACCACGCCATCCCCCAACGAAAAGAGCGATCCATCTGATCGTCGTATAGCCCGCCACGTGATTCATGGATCACATCCCTGAACCAAAGCCCCATAACAGCCAATATGCCGACCAAACCAATCAGCATCACTGGCATACCAGCAGATCCATATACCAGCATGACCCCTGTGCCCAGCATCATGACGCCAAGAGCCAATGACCCCAAGATTGGCCATTTACTCGACTCGGGAACGTAATAGCTGCCACCACTCATGCCTCATCTCCTTTGCCAGCAGTCACCTGTGCCTGAAGTGGCTCATTTTTATTGGCGACCGGATATAGGGTATATACAAGGGTTACGGTCTTGATCTCGGGCGGAAGATCGCGGGTCAGCTGGAATACCAGCGGTGCCTCAATTCGCTCGCCTGGCTGCAATTGCTGCTCCTCAAAACAGAAGCAGGTTACCTTGCGCAGGTGGAGTGAGGCACTCGAAGGAGACACGCTGGGCACTGCCCTACCCCAGTTACTGTTGTCGCTGCGGTTATGGAAGGTGAAATTCACTTCGTTGGTCTGCCCGGGATGAACTCGGACTTGCCGAGACTCGACGTCAAGCTCCCAGGGCAGACCAGAGCTGCCACGCGTAATGAACTGGACGGTAATCATGCGCGACTCGTCCACCTCCTCATGGATGACCGCCTGCGCACTGCCGTTTGTCTTTCCATTGATGCCTGTTATCTCGCAGAATACGTCATAGAGGGGCACCAACGCGAAAGCGAAGGCAAACATGCCGGCCAGAGCCGCCACCGTACGAACCACGGTGCGTCGCACTCCCTTGTTGGCACCGTGTTCGTCGCGGTTCGGCTGCGTCATTAATTTTCCTCGATTGATTCTTGCTGGCGCTCAGTGCGCAGGACGCTCGAAAGTAGGTGGCGTCTCGAACGTATGGAGCGGGGCCGGACTAGGCACGCTCCACTCGAGATCCTCTGCCCCTTCCCAAGCTTTGGCTGGAGCCTTCTTGCCACCGCGCACACACTTGATAACCACCAGCACGAAGACGAGCTGGGAAGCGCCGTACAACAGCGCACCGAGACTTGACACCATGTTGAAGTCAGCAAACTGCAGCGCATAGTCGGGAATGCGACGCGGCATACCTGCCAATCCAGAAAAGTGCATCGGGAAGAAGGTGAGATTAACCCCGATCACGGAGAGCCAGAAGTGAACCTGGGACAAGCGCTCGTGAGGGTAATGGCCTGTCCACTTGGGAAGCCAGTAATAGACAGCTGCCATGATGGCGAACACCGCACCCGGCACCAGCACATAATGGAAGTGAGCGACCACGAAGTAAGTGTCGTGATACTGGAAGTCAGCGGGGGCGATCGCCAGCATCAAGCCAGAGAAGCCACCGATGGTGAAGAGCACCACGAATGCCAAGGCGAAGAGCATCGGAGGCTCGAAGGTAATCGAGCCGCGGAACAGCGTCGTGATCCAGTTGAACACCTTCACCCCAGTAGGCACGGCGATCAGCATGGTAGTGTACATGAAAAACAGCTCGGCGACCAACGGCAGACCCACCACGAACATGTGGTGTGCCCAGACCAGGAAGGACAGGATGGCGATGGAAGCCGTGGCATACACCATCGAGGCATAACCGAACAGGGGCTTGCGGGCGAACGTCGGGATAATGGCAGAGACGATCCCGAAAGCAGGCAGAATCAGGATATAGACTTCCGGATGTCCAAAGAACCAGAAGAGATGCTGGAAGAGCACCGGGTCACCACCGCCAGCCGCATTGAAGAAACTGGTGCCGAAATTGATATCCATCAGCATCATGGTGATGACACCGGCCAGAACCGGCATGACGGCGATCAACAGGAACGCGGTGATGAGCCAGGTCCATACGAACAGTGGCATATCCATCATGCGCATGCCGGGAGCACGCAGGTTCAGGATCGTAGCAATGATGTTGATCGCGCCGAGAATGGAGCTTATCCCGGCGAGGTGCAGGGAGAGGATGAAGAAGGTCGTGGACGGCGGTGCATAGGTAGTGGAAAGCGGCGCATAGAACGTCCAACCGAAGTCCGGGGCCCCGCCAGGCATGAATAACGTCGACAGCAGGAGCGTGAACGCCACCGGCAACAACCAGAAGCTGAAGTTGTTGAGGCGGGGCAAGGCCATATCCGGCGCCCCGATCTGTAGCGGTACCATCCAGTTGGCCAGTCCCACGAAGGCTGGCATCACGGCACCGAACACCATGATCAGGCCGTGCATGGTGGTCATCTGGTTGAAAAACTCGGGTTCGACCAGTTGGAGGCCTGGCTGGAAGAGCTCTGCACGCACCACCAAGGCAAAGATGCCGCCAATAAAGAACATCGCAAGCGAGAAGAGCAGGTATAGACTGCCGATCTCCTTATGACTGGTCGTCAGCACCCATCGCATAAGCCCTCTAGGGCGCTCATGGTGAGGTGAATCGGCTAGCCCGGCATCGGCCGTGGTCGTGCTTTGCTCTGGGTTCGACTTGGGAAAATGAAAAGCCATCGGAAATCTCCTTGGTTATCATCGCAATAGAGAAACGGAAAGGTCGTCAGCTGTCATTCTTCCAGCATTTCGACGATTTCCGACGGTTGAACGGTATCGCCAGCTTCATTGCCCCAGGCATTACGCTCGTAGGTGACCACCGCGGCAATTTCCACCGGATTCAATGTACTGCGGAAGGCTGGCATGGCGGAGCCCGACACCCCGTTGACGATCGTATCGATGTGCCATTCCACGTCGTCGAGCATTTCGGTATTCCCTGCCAATGCCGGGAACGCAGGCGGACTTCCCGAGCCATCGACCTGGTGGCAGGACGCACAGATACTTCCGTAGACCTTCTCGCCGCGCTCCATCAGTTCGTCAAGCTCCCACTCGCGATCAATCCCCATTGACTCCTGCTCGGCAGCTTCCTTTCGCTCAGCCAGCCAGCTTTCGTAATCGTCCTTTTCCATCGCCTCAACGACAACAGGCATGAAGCCATGGTCCATGCCGCAAAGCTCGGTGCACTGCCCCCGATAGATGCCAGGTTCGTCGATGCGCACCCAATTCTCGTTAACGAACCCAGGAATGGCGTCCTGCTTTACTGCCAACTCCGGCACCCACCACGAGTGAATGACATCATCAGCCGTCAACAGGAGACGTACCTTGGTATCAACAGGCAGCACAAGAGGCTCGTCGACTTCCAGAAGATAATTCTCCGTCTTCTCAGCTTCACCACTGATTTGCTCGCGCGGCGTGCTCATATTGGATGTGAAGGCGATGTCCTCGCCCAAATATTCATAACGCCAGCGCCACTGCTGCCCGGTAACCATGACATCGATTTCCGCCTCAGAGACGTCGTACATGTTCTTGAGAGTAGCGGTGGCCGGAACGGCCATGGCGACAAGAATCAATAGAGGGACCGCTGTCCAGAGCACTTCCACGCCCGTATGCTCATGAAAATTGGCTGCCTTGGCCCCCTTGGAGCGACGGTAGCGGAAAAGGGAATAGAACATCACCCCGAAAACCACTACACCAATTGCCACGCAGATCCAGAAGATGGTCATGTGCAACGAGTGGATCTCGCGACTGAGACCGGTCACCCCGATGGGCATGTTCCAACCATTGGCCAGGACCAAGGGGGAGATCAGGGCTAGCGTTAGACCTGCTGCCACCCTCTCGAGCAACGTGCGCATCGGCGCCTCCTCAATGACTATTTTCGTCTATGAATGAATTCAGTATGTTATCGGGGCGCAAGCACACGAGGCGTAACGATCAACCAGCGCCGGAACCATGCAGAACATATGCTGTAGCACATTAACACTAATCGATTTTTTGTCGAGCATACGGGGCGTTACCAGCGAGTTGGCCCATCACCATACCGAACCCTAAACGCGCATATCAACGCTCTGGGGCTTTCACCTTGCGGCCAGTGTAGCCACCAGCGCTACCAAGGCCACCAATAACATGGCCATGGCAATGCCAACGACGATGAAGCTGACGGGCCTACCGTTCTCAAAATCTTCGCGCCGCTGCTGTTCACGCTGAACGCCGAAAAAAGCTGCCAAAACCGATTTTATCACACTCCACATGCCAGAATTCCCCTCTCTTGGCCTGATGTGCTTGAGGCTTTAGTCGAAGCCATCGCCTGCCTCTAGTTCTCGATCTCTGCACGACCTTCTTGATCGAGGTCAGGAGAACGTAAATTCATCCCTTGCGCACCACTCGACGGCGACTTGTCAACTACAATATCGGTGTAGATCACGCATTTCGATCACTTCCAGTCGAACAGACGAGGTAAGCAAAGGAGTCCAGCCATGAGCAACGCTCGACCCAGCGACGCTAAGTATCCCCCCATCTCCCCTGCTCAGCCGTTTGAGTGGTGGCAAGAACAGTGGGCGCAGAATGCTAACCCGCTCGCTCGCATGCAGCTAGCCTGGATGGAAAGTCTGACACAGGCTATGCAGTTCGAAGCAGAGTTTCTTGCTGCCATGGCAGAAAACAGTCTAAAGCTGGCAAGCTGTTTCCAGGGAGAAGAAGCGCCCAACACCCCAGCTGAGATGCACCGGTGCTACCAGAAGCTGCTTAAACATGCTTCCGACGCCCACATGGAGAGAATGGAAAAAGCAACAACGCTTTCTCATGATTTCCGCAAGAGGATCTGGGAAGAAATCTGAAGATTCGAGTCTTGCTCATGCTGCTTCCGACTACGCAAAGCCCCCCTCAGCCTATACCCGCCAGGCGAACGAGCAGGGGCAGAATGAAAGCCGTAAGCAGGCCCGTCAGCCCCATCGCCAAGCCGGAAAACGCGCCAGCTACTGCACCGATGCGTGCAAAGGCATGTGCCGTACCGAAGCCATGAGCCGCAAGTCCAAGAGTGAATCCCTGTACTGCCGGGTCCTGTACCCGGAGGACACGAAAGATCCACGGCGCAACGACACAGCCAATCGATCCCGTCAACAATACCAGCCCTGCGGCTAGGGACGGAATACCGCCAATCTGCTCGGCGACGCCCATGGCGATGGGTGAAGTCACCGAACGAGGCGCGAGAGAGAGAAGCGTTTCGGGCCTTGCCCCCATGAGCGCCGCCAGCCCTAGCGTCGACCCCACCGCAGTGACAATACCCACCACGCAGGCGAGCAGCAACGGCCATAGCAATTGGCGGACCTTATCACGATGGTCATAGAGAGGTATCGCCAACGCCACGGTTGCCGGCCCCAGAAGAAAATGGATGAACTGGGCACCTTCAAAATACGTGGCGTAGTCCATATCTACCAGTAATAGCAAACCGATCAACATCGACACGGAAAGCGTAACCGGATGAAAAAGCGAACTTCCCCCCAAGGCGCGATTGATGCGCACCGCCACGGCGAAGGCTACTAGGGTCATCAATAATGACAGCAATGGATTGCCGGAAAGGTAGACCCAAAGTTGATCAAGGGCCGCAATATTCATCGTTCCACTCTCCGCTTGCGACCTCGATTGAGGTGCTCGAGCAACCTTCCCGTCAAGGCAAGCGTCACGGCGGTGGAAACCACCAACGTGACGACGATGGGCCAGAGATCATTCCCGATCAGCTCGAAGTGCGCTATCAAGCCGACGCCTGCAGGCACGAACAGGAGGGTCAAGTAGCGAAGCAGACCCTCACCTGCCAAACGCAAACTCCCCGGCACGTTGCCAATAACCAGCAAGGCCACTAGCAGAATCACCATGCCGATAACCGGGCCCGGCACTGGTAGGCCCCACCCACGTGACATTAGCTCACCTAGAAACTGGCATGCCAACAGCATGCTCATCCCCATGATTAACGGCATGCTCTTATCCTCAGTTCATTTCTGAACATATCTTGCGAATCAACCCTTGAACAAGGTAACCCCCTTGACCACTGCCAGCCCAGTGCCTTGAGATGACCAGCCAACCAATTGATACAAAAGTGCAAATGGGACTTTCCATTTTGTCGAGAACACGCTAGTATACGCCTCGTCTTCGAGGGAGAGTCGACCCTGATCACTTACTATCGAAGCGGCATCGGAGCGTGGCGCAGCTTGGTAGCGCGTTGCAATGGGGTTGCAAAGGTCGCAGGTTCGAATCCTGTCGCTCCGACCAAAAAGATCATATATGACAGCCGCTTACGGGTAACACCGAGCGGCTGTCTTGCGATCCGCTCAACGGATTATCAAAACTATCTGCCCTAAACAGGCGTTGCGCGCACAGAAAAGGCGCCTCGCGGGGCGCCCTCTTTGTCGATTGGTAGTGTAAAGCATTCGGGCTCGCTTGAGTAGCGCCGGCCTTCGCGATCCTGAATGATGAAGCCCGGAACGACAAAGTAGCCGCAACGGGGAGAAAGTAGGCCCAGGAACCAGCATCTGGACTGGATGGGTGTAGATCAGCGACCTACGTCGTCAATTCGCCAAGCTTGCTTGAGGCGGCTGACGGTGTGAGACCACTTGGGCGTGGTGGGCTTGCACACGGTTTTCTGGTTACCGAACAGGCCCACTTCGCTGAACGCCTCCTTGCAGCTAACGGTATGCAGCCAGCGTACCGGCACAAGGTATTCGGCCTCGTCATCGTCCTTATCCCGGATCAAGCTGCGAGTAACCTTCGATCAGCTCCATGTCCATTAGCGTCCTGTGGCCTTCCAGCATCTCGAAGCGGTACCACTCTGCGCGGCACCGCTCGCCCGTTACCTCATCGACGCCCACAAGGCCGGTCTTGGGAATATGGACCCAGACCCTGTCGCCCTCGGAGTGCGTCTTTGAGTACCAGGCCGCACCACCACCGCAGATGAAGCCGAGGCGCCGAGCGTCCTCCCAGGGGTATCGGGGCCGAATGAGGTGAAAAAACTCGCCGTTCCAGGGATCCTTCTTCGCTTTGCGTATTTCGAACTGGGAAGGCTCATCCGAATCGATCATCCAGGCGCAGCTGAGAATACGGTTGCCGCCATCCTCTATGGCAGCGAAGAACATAGCATTGCCTACCAGCGAGTTCTTTGTTCTCGACTTAGTAGACGAGTTATCTATCGCCAGTCTTTTCCGGGATGAAGGTCGCCGTATTACCGTTGAAATGCTCGAAGTTCTTGTCCGGGGTGTAGCGCTCGTCTATCCAGGTGATCGGTACCGTGCAAGTGCTTCAACAGGCATAGGTTAATGTCCAGCAGCACGGTGGTCGCGATGATCCAGCTCCATGAAGGGGCGAGCAGCGCAATCGGTATAGCCGATAGTCAGCCAATCATCAGGACCTTCTTGCGCCCGATGCGCTCAGCGAGCCGCCCGGACACGAAGGTGAGGATGCCCTTGACGAAGCCGAAGGCGACCACGAAGGCCGTCAGCATCATAAAGGAGCCCTAGGCGACGCCGAACTCCGCCTTGGCCAGCGCCGGAACCACGGAACGCATCATCTCGATGGTCATGCCAACTTGAAAGACTTGGACCAGTTGATGGCTGACCTGATAGAGGTTCTCGCGGATGCCATGCGTATAGTGTTTATGCGAGGGGTTCGATGGTGACATCGTTATCTCCCTGGCACTGGATTCGGCTGGTGTCGATACCCGGTGGTTGAAAGTCGAACCTTGGAGCACCTACTCGTTCCCGGTACGACGGCGACCCGAGCGCCGCGGTTCAAGATCTCGACGGGGTTACCATAATGGATGCAAAGGCCTACGACGCATGGTACGAAACGCCACGCGGTCGATAGATCGGCAGCCGCGAGCTTGAACTGGTTCTGGGCATGCTTGCCCCTGGTCCTCGCGAGTCCCTGCTGGATGTCGGCTGCGGCACTGGCTATTTTACCCGTGGCTTAACCAGGCGACTGGATGGCCCGGTGTCCGGTATCGACATCGACCCGGCGTGGGTGGCTTTTGCCGAACAAGGGGAGGATCTCGACATCGACTGGCTGGTCGGCGATGCTCAGGCATTGCCCTTCCAGGACAAAGGTTTTGACCTGGCGGTATCGATCGCCGCGCTGTGCTTCGTTGACGATGAGCGTCAGGCCGTACGGGAGATGGTCAGGGTTGCTCGACGGCGCGTTGCACTCGGCCTCCTGAACCGGCGAAGCCTTATGTGGTGGCGAAAGAGTAGAGGCTGCGGCCAAGGTGCCTACCGAGGCGCACGCTGGTAGACACCGGGCGAGGCCCTTGCCCTGTTCCATGGCCTGCCGGTTACTCGGGTCGAGATCAGAACCGCCCTCTGGCTGCATGGGGGTGGCTGGCTGGCCCGGCATACCGATCGTTTCTGGCCCGCGTGGCTTCACGGCGGCGCCTTTCTGCTGGCGGTGGCCGACTTGGGCGGCTAGGCGCCGCTGCCGACGATCAGCCTTTGTCATCGCCGCTCGACCTCAGTGTGGCTAGAAGACAGCAGCGTGCTGCCGCCCACAAACAGGAAGTTACAGCCGATGCCCAGCAGCACCATGATGGCGTAGCCCACCGCGGCGGCGAGCACTGCCACCAGGAATCCCGGCTGGAGAGCGATGGTCGCCATGGGGCGGAACGTCTCGCCGGGATGTGGCTCGCCGCTGGGCGGTACGCGCAGCTGAATCAGCAGGCTGATGGCCAGCAAGGCGAGTATGGCGATGACCAGATAAGGCCCACCGGATGGCACACCGGCGATCAAGTCAGCGCCAGCACTGGCGTTCCAGGGACAGAGGAAGGCGGCCGCTACGCCGCCGGCCATGACGAAGGAGATCGCTCGACTGCGAAAGGCGGGGCTCGCCACGTCGGCAGCGGCGAAGCGGTAATACATGGCGAAGCCCTGGTAGAGCCCCAGTAGCAGGTTGCCGGCTCAGAAAAAGCCAGAAGGACCCCAGCGCAATTGCACCGAAGCTCAGCAGGCCACCGGCCACGCCACCCAGGCTTGCCCCGGTGATGAAGCCATGTCGACGACCCACGCGCTTCATGTAGAGCGAGGCCGGCAAGGTTGATACCACCGTGCCCAGCATCATCATGGCGATGGGCAGCGTGGCCAGCCCAGGATCGGGGCTCAGCTGTTGACCGACCACCCCACTCAGCGTCATCACGGTGATCGACGCCACCATGAACAGCATCTGGCTGGTCACCAGGATGGCCACGTTCTGCTTTTCCCGGCGTGCTGACTCCATCGCGATGCTCTCCATGGGCGTGAGGATTGAGATTATTTGGATGGGACTAGAACACCAGCACCTTATCCGCCTGCTCGGTGGCTTCCGCCAGGGCGTCCATGGTGCTGCGCTCGGCGCCCTCCACCACTTCCTCCTCGGTGATGCCCCGGGCATCCATGCAGGTGCCACACAGCAGCACCCGTCCTTTGGAGGTGACGCGCTTGATCATGCGTTCGGTGTTGTAGAAGCCATCTGGCGTCTTCTGCCCCGTCTTGGCGCCGGATACGGCGTCCCCCATCAGAAAGACACAGACGTCCCCCTCGCGCTTCAGTAGCGCATGAGCCAGTCGCAGGCCGTTGTAGAGGCGTTCGGTGCCGTACGGGGGATCGTTGATGATGATTAGCGTTTTCATGGTGTCTCCTTGTTATCATTCAATAAAACGATAGAATAATGGATAGAGATATCATCACCTGTCAAGTGGCACGCTGTTTTGTTGACGCCCTTCGGAGAGACCCCATGACCTCGCAACAGGATCTGCTCGATGTGCTGGCCCAGGTCGCCCGCGCCTTGGGTAACGGGCATCGACTGGCGTTGCTGGAGCGCCTGGCTCAGGGCGGCGCTGCGGTAGAGACCCTGGCCTACACCGCCGATCTGACTGTCGGTAATGCCTCCCAGCACCTACAGCAACTGCGGCGGGCCGGTCTCGTCACCGCCCAGCGCTCCGGGAAGCAGATGATCTACCGCCTGACCGATGAGCGGATTGTCACGATGTTGGGCCTGCTCAGGCAGGTGGCCGAAACCAACCTGGCCGAGATGGAGCGCCTGGTCAGTCGGCTGTTCGCGGAGGATGACGCCGATGGAGCCCTGGAGGCGGTCACTCGGGACGAGCTGCTGGCCGAGCTTGCCAGCGGCAAGGTGGCGCTGCTGGACGTGCGTCCCGAGGAGGAGTTCGAGGCCGGCCACCTGCCCGAGGCGATCAACATTCCCCTGGAGCAGTTGGAGGACATGCTGGACAAGCTGCCCCGGGACAGGGAGATCGTCGCCTACTGCCGGGGGCCCTATTGCGTCCTCTCGCATGAGGCCGTACAGCGCCTGCGGCAGCTCGGCTACCGCGTCCGACGCTTCGAGGAGGGCTATCCGGAGTGGAAAGTGGCGGGCCTGCCCGTCGCATGATAGGAGGCACCGCCATGGCCGAGATGTTACTGGCGCATGAGCCGCTCATTCGAGGGGGCGTCTTCGCCCTCGTGCTGCTGGCGATGGCGTTTTGGGAAATCGTCGCCAGGCGCCGACCCCAGCACATTCATCGCCGCCAACGCTGGCCCAGCAACCTGGCGATCGTCGTTCTCGACACCCTGGTGGTGCGTCTGGCCTTCTCGCTGGCCGCCGTGGGGGCCGCCCTGGCTGCCGCCGAGCAGGGCTGGGGCCTCTTTAACCTGGTTTCGGTCCCGATATGGTTGGCAGTGGTCATCTCGGTGGTCATGCTGGACCTGGCCATCTACTTCCAGCACCGCCTCTTCCATGCCGTCCCCTGGCTGTGGCGGCTGCACCGCATGCACCACGCGGATCTGGAGTTCGACGTCACCACGGGGCTGCGCTTTCATCCTTTGGAGATCCTGATCTCGATGGCGATCAAACTCGCCGTAGTGATCTTGCTTGGGGCGCCGGCACTGGCGGTGCTGATTTTCGAAGTGCTGCTCAACGCCACCTCGATGTTCAACCACGGCAATGTCCGCCTGCCGGCCAAGTTCGACCGCTGGCTGCGCCTGCTCGTGGTGACGCCGGAGATGCATCGCGTCCACCACTCCATTGTCCGCCAAGAAACCGACAGCAACTTCGGCTTCAATCTGCCTTGGTGGGATCGGCTGTTCGGTACTTACCGAGATCAGCCGGCCGCCGGACACCTCGGCATGACGATCGGCATCGAGGCGTTCAGGGAATCGCGTGACCTGCGGCTGGACCGGATGCTCCTCCAGCCCTTTGTGAGCCCTCGACGAGATGCGAAACGGCAACAGCTTTGAGGCCGCTCTTCCTTCTTCACTGCCAACCAGAAAATACGGAGAGAGAAGAGGATGTTCATGCGTTGGTCAAAGACCGGATACACCACTCAATCCGAATACATAGCACTTTCATGAGCCTGCGTTCCATGACCCCACTCCTCCTTTAGTGACAGCACAGGGTGCCAGAATTAAGGATTGTCGGCCGGCTGCCCCGCACACCCGTTGGTATTTCCAGCGCATTGCAGTGCCGATACTTCAACAGCAAGGCCAAGGCATCACCCACAGCCTCTGTCAAGTCACATGGAAAACTGACCCCAAGCATTACGGAGCACGGAGGTCACCCCATTTGACGGACTCTTGAAGTCGCCAGAAAATCTATCACCTTTGTCGTCCGGCCATAACT
Source organism: Halomonas jincaotanensis (assembly GCF_018448785.1). Lineage (GTDB taxonomy): Bacteria > Pseudomonadota > Gammaproteobacteria > Pseudomonadales > Halomonadaceae > Halomonas > Halomonas jincaotanensis. The sequence continues at coordinate 24,631 of NZ_JAHCLU010000032.1, forward strand.
TGCTTATACAGCACCCTTTATCACCTATTCACCCTCTCAACTAAATCAAAATTGCCTCACAATAGCTCAAAAAAAGGGGAATAATTGGTTTCCTTACCTTCTCCCTGCCCTACCCTCTTCTCCCTAGGCCAAATCCATTAAATCACTGTATTTCAAGTTCATGATAGATATAGTGGCATATATCTGGATTTTTTTAATCTACCACGCCTAATACCTTAAGGTATAATACAAACCAAGCTAACTAAAGAAATACCTGGCATGCGCATGATAAATACTATCTCTCTACATGAAATATATAATAGACTTGTCAGATATTTATAGTTTAACATACATACCACTCAGGTATTATCATGTGATCAATAAACTATAGTATAGATATACTAATGAATATAATATAATTAGGTGAAGTAAGTACCCCCCCCCGGCAAAGCCGGGGCTTTATATTGTTAGCCCCTCAAAGGGGCAAGAACCTGAGCTGATCATAATGCTCATCAGATTTTTCTTGGTGACGGATGTAGGCACGGACCATGTCTTCATCAAGCCCGACTGCCGAAACGAAATAACCTCTTGCTCAGAAGCTCTCGCCTGTGAAGTTTTTCGCTCTACCCATAAAATTCCTGGCTATCGAAATGGCGCTTTTCCCTTTGATATAGCCAACAGCGTATGACACAGAATGCTTTGGTGGAATGCTGATGCACATGTGGACATGGTCACGCATCAGGTGGCCCTCCACGATCTGGCACTCCTTCTGCCGTGCCAGCTCATGGAACACCTCACCAAGGTGCTTGCGTATCCTTCCGAAAATCATTTTCTTACGCTTTTTCGGTATAAAGACAACATGATACCTGCATTTCCATGTCGTATGGGAAAGACTCTGGTACTCTCTCATTGGGAACATCTTATCTCTTGGCCGAGATTGGAGGTTCCCTGTGACCGCATCACACGGTCAAACCTCGGGTAGTCCCCCGGCAAAGCCGGGGGATTACCTTATTTATTTATACTGAGGTCTTACCTTTTCTGGTAACTAGTGCTGATGGAAGATAAACATACTTGTAGTGAATCAGCGTGCACTCTAACGCCAAGTAAATTTGGTACATATGCTACAAGAGCCACCTGATAGCTAGCACTAAGTACTTAGTTCTTAGTGCTTATATACAAGTCACATCACACTGTGCTAATTGTGAAGCATCCTGTTAAGGCTATGGTTGACAATAGTGAGGCGGTGAGAACAATGATACAACCCTTGCTGCACAAGCTTAGTAATTTCATCACCCTCTCTGATGAAGAACGAGCGGCATTGAGCAATGCTGCTCAAGGCAGCATTAGTTTTGAGAAAGTCGAAGACATTATTAGCGAAGGAGAAAAGCCTGATTACGTTCACCTTATTGAGCAGGGTTGGGCGTGTCGTTACAAGCTTCTTGAGCA